>NZ_JBLWFK010000005.1:0-587302 GCF_048323675.1 Haliea sp. E17 | reverse complement strand
GGTCTTGCCGTGGTCAACGTGGCCAATGGTGCCCACGTTTACGTGCGGCTTAGTACGTTCAAATGTTGCTTTACCCATTACGACAGTCTCCTTAACACTGGCGTCAGCCTTGCTTGTACCGCCTCAAAAACCGAACTTGCAAAAACCAGGTGGAATGGAGCTCATAACCGGATTTGAACCGGTGACCTCTTCCTTACCAAGGAAGTGCTCTACCGACTGAGCTATATGAGCTTTAACTTTCCAACCCTGGAGCGGGCAGCGGGAATCGAACCCGCATCATCAGCTTGGAAGGCTGAGGTTCTACCACTGAACTATGCCCGCGACTCGCTTCGTCACTTGAAGGCGGCACCAGTCGGTCCGGTCGCACACCTTCGGACCGCCTTAACGGCCCCGGGACAGCCCAGCTATCCCTGCTTAACTACCCTTTTACTGCTTTCCACCTTCAGCGGGAAACCAACTTCCTCGCTTCGAATACATGGTGGAGGGGGGTGGATTCGAACCACCGAAGCTCTCGCGTCAGATTTACAGTCTGATCCCTTTGGCCACTCGGGAACCCCTCCGAAAGGCGGCATATTGTCCGGATGCCCCACATCCTTGTCAACAACTTATCGGCGTGAAAAGTATCGACTTGGAGAGTTTTTTGCAGGCGAGACCAACCCACCTGCCACAACACCCAACGAAACAGGGGTCAGATTCGAATTTTCGCCGCCGAAAACCCGTACCTGACCCCAGTTTTTTCCTGCCTGAAGCACCAAAAATTGGAGCTGGCGAGAGGAATCGAACCCCCGACCGGCTGATTACAAATCAGCTGCTCTACCTACTGAGCTACGCCAGCCTGATGCTTTCCCATCCCGGATTTACGGCCACAGGGGCAGCCGGACCGGGTCGAGGGCCGCGATTCTATGCAATACCCTAAAGCGATGCAACAGAAAGTCGGCCCGCCCGGCAGTTCAGGACCCGCACTCGGCGGCCATGATCGCCAGCCCCTCGAAAACAAGGTCGGGCACCAGTTTGCCGCTGCGCCCCACCAGTCCGTGCAACAGCTCACCGCCACCCCCACAGTAAAAAAGTTGGGGCTCGGGCTCCGCTGCCGCCTCCAGCGCCATTCTGACCGCCCCGGCCTGGGCCAGGGCGATACCGTTGCGCACGGCCTCCGCCGTCGAGCGACCGGGGTCCAGCGCGTACTCAGCGGCCTCGTCGAAGCGCACGCGGTCGGTGTCGCGCAACAGGGCCTGCTCCATAAGGCCGGCGCCGGGAATGATATAGCCCCCCTCATGGATGCCATCTTCCCCCACAATGTCGATGGTGGTCGCGGAGCCGGAATCCACCACGCACAGGCGGGCCTTGCTGTGGGCGCGGGCGCCGAGCATCGCCAGCCAGCGATCCACCCCCATACGCGAGGGGTCGCTGTAGCTGTTTACCAGGTCCGCGCACTGCGCGGTGGTACGCGCAAACCAGGCCTCCAGATTCCAGCGGGACATCAGCATAGCGGCGAGTGCGTTCTCCACACCGGCCGAGGCCACACTGGATATCCAGACCTGTTGCGGCGTTTCCGGAATGCCCTCGAGCGCGCTGGCCTCTGCGGGGTTGAATTTGCCCCGAGCGAGAACACTTTCACCCTGTACCAGCCGCCACTTGGCACTGCTGTTGCCGAGATCGATTTGCAGGCATCCGCTCACGATGCTGGCCTCAGGGAGATCTCCCCACCGTAAACCGGCTGCACGCCGCCGGATACGGATTCCAGCAACAGGGCGCCCCGCTCGCTGACCCCCCGGGCAATACCCGCTAGACGTTTCTCCCCACTGCTCAGGACAACCGGCATATCCGCGTAGGCGTCCAGCTCCTGCCACTCCTCTCGCCAGCCGGAAAACCCCTCGCGCTCGAACGTCGCCAGCAGCGGCAACAACTCATCCAGCAGCAAACCCAGCATTGCACTGCGCCCCACCCGCCCGCCGGCACGCTGCACATCGGTCCAGTCCTGGTCGATCGACTGCGCGGCTCCGCCGGGCATAGCCACGTTGAGACCGATACCCACCACCACCTGGCAGGGGCCAGCGGCGTCACCGCTCATCTCCAGCAGGATTCCCCCCAGCTTGGCACCCTCGTGCAGCACGTCGTTGGGCCACTTCAGGCGAACGCCCTCAACCCCCGCCCGGGCCAGCGCGCGGGCCACCGCCACGCCCACCGCCAGGCTGAGGCCCTCCAGGGCCGCGGCGCCCTGGGCGTACTCCCACACTGCGGACAGGTAGAGGTTGCGGGCGTAAGGGCTGACCCAGCTGCGCCCGCGGCGACCGCGCCCGGCACTTTGCTGCTCCGCGCTGCACACATAACCCGCACCCGCAGCGGCGGACAACGCCTCGCTGTTGGTCGAGGCGACTGTCTCACGCAGGTCGAGGCGCTGCAGCAACGCCAGCGAAGCCTGGGTCATCGCCGCGCGCACCATCGATTCCTCGAGCAACTCGATGCCCCCGGGAATGCGGTAGCCCCGGCCCTTGACGGATTCCAGCTCGACCCCGATTTCAGCGAGCTTGTTGAGCTGCTTCCAGACGGCGGTCCGGCTGACACCGAGGGCGTCAGCGATGCTCTGCCCGGAAACAAATTCGCCGCTGGCGAGCAGGGAAATCACCCGATTGTCGGTCATGTAATGCACTGCGCGATGAAAAACCAACCCATCATAGCAAGCCCGCGAGCCCCGTGGGAGCACACCCAGCCGCCGCCTGCAGGCAGCAACACCGGCGCAGCCCCCGGAATCGATGAATTTACGCCCGCACCGTCGTTTATTTATACTGCCCCGCACTTTTCGTGCACCTCGAACGGGGGGACACCGCCATGGCCAGCACCTATCCCACATTGAATTTCGGTCTCGGCGAAGACATCGACATGCTGCGCACTGCGGTGCTGCAGATGTGCCAGAAGGAAATCGCTCCCCGCGCCGCGCAGATCGATCGCGACAACCAGTTTCCCGCCGACCTGTGGCGCACTTTCGGCGATATGGGCCTGCTGGGCATTACCGTCGAGGAGGAGTACGGCGGTTCCGGCATGGGCTACCTCGCCCACGCCGTGGTGATGGAGGAAATCAGCCGCGCTTCGGGATCAATCGGCCTGTCCTACGGGGCCATGTCCAACCTCTGCCTCAACCAGTTGCGCAAGCACGGCACTGAAGCGCAGAAGCAGCGGTACCTGCCAAAGCTGTGCAGCGGCGAACACGTCGGCGCCCTCGCCATGAGCGAGGCCAATGCCGGCTCCGACGTCGTGAGCATGCAACTGCAGGCACGCCGGGATGGCGACCACTACATCTTCAACGGCACCAAGATGTGGATTACCAATGGCCCGGACGCCGATGTCTACATCGTCTACGCGAAAACCGACCCCGCGGCCGGTTCCCGGGGCATATCCGCCTTTATCGTCGAGCGCGACCTGCCAGGCTTTTCCCGCTCGCCCAAGCTGGACAAGCTCGGCATGCGCGGCTCCAACACCTGTGAACTGGTATTCGAGGACTGCGCGGTGCCGGCGGCAAACATCCTGAAGAACGAGGGCGACGGCGTGGGCATCCTGATGTCCGGGCTCGACTACGAGCGTACGGTGCTCTCGGCGGGTCCCGTGGGGATCATGCAGGCCTGCATCGACGAGGTGCTTCCCTACCTGCATGACCGCAGGCAGTTCGGCAAGGCGATCGGCGAATTCCAGCTGATGCAGGGCAAGCTGGCGGACATGTACGCCGACCTCAACGCCTGCCGCGCCTACCTCTACGCGGTGGCCGGCGCCTGCGACCGCGGCGAGGAAACCCGCCAGGATTGCGCTGCGGTCATCCTCTATACCGCGGAGAAGGCCACCCAGTGTGCGCTGCAGGCAATACAGGCGCTGGGCGGTTTCGGTTACACTAACGAGTCCAATGCCGGACGCCTGCTGCGCGACGCCAAGCTCTACGAGATCGGCGCCGGCACTTCGGAAATTCGCCGGATGCTGATCGGCCGCGAACTGTTCAAGCACTCGTCCTGAAGCGTATTGGCTGTACACTCTACCTGAACACCGGAGTCAACGATGTCCCTGCCCCAACGAGTCACGATTATCGAAGTCGGTCCCCGCGACGGCCTGCAGAACGAGCCCGGCACCATCCCCCTGGACGCCAAGCTGCGCCTGCTCGACGAACTGGCCGAGGCCGGCCTCGGGGTGCTCGAAGCCGGCAGTTTCGTCAACCCCAAGTGGGTGCCGCAGATGGCAGACAGCGAGGCGATTTTCGAGCAGGTCAAGCGCGCGCCGGGCGTGCGCTACGCAGCGCTCACCCCTAACCTGAAGGGCTTCGAGCGGGCGATGGCTGTGGGCGCCGACGAAGTGGCTATCTTCGCCGCCGCCTCCGAATCCTTCTCACAGAAGAACATCAACTGCAGTATCGCCGAGAGCCTCGCGCGCTTCGAGCCGGTCATGGAGGCCGCGCAGGCCCGCGGCATCCCGGTGCGCGGCTACATCTCCTGCGTGCTCGGCTGCCCCTACGAGGGCGATATCAGCCCGCAGGCGGTCCTGGAAGTGACCCGCGCCCTGTTCGCTATGGGCTGCTACGAGGTCTCCCTCGGCGACACCATCGGCACCGGTACCGCGGGCAGCATGGCCACCCTGCTGGGCGTGTTGCTGGCGGAGTATCCAGCAGAGAGACTCGCGGTGCACTGCCACGACACCTACGGCCAGGCCCTGGCCAATATCCTGGTGGCCCTGCAGCACGGCATCGCCACCGTGGATGCGTCAGTCGCCGGCCTCGGCGGCTGCCCCTACGCGGAGGGCGCCACCGGCAACGTCGCCACCGAGGACGTGGTCTACATGCTCAACGGGCTCGGCATCTACACCGGCATCGACCTGCCGAAGCTGATCGCCGCCGGGCGCAATATCTCCGCGGTACTGGGCCGGCCCAGCGCCTCCCGCGTATCCCGCGCCATGCGTATCTGAGCGCCCGGCGCCCGCAGGTGTCGCAACTCAGCCCTTCCACCCTGCGTACCCTGGCGGCCTTCGCCGCCACCGGCCTGGGCGCCGCGATGGTGGCGTCGCTGTGGCTGCGCCCGCTGGATGCGACGGCGATATGGCTGCTCTCACAGGGCTGGGTTTACCTGCTGATAGCGCTCGGCCTGTTTGGCAAGGACCGCTTTACCCTCTATGTCGGCATCGCGGCGCCGGTTATTTTCTTTGCCCTGCGCCCCGAGCACACGGCCGACCAGTTGCCCGTCGCCGACCTGCTCGCCCTACTCGGCGACAGCACCATTGCCACCCTCTGCGCCACCGTGGTCTGGCGCCTGCACTACCTCAGCAGCACTGCGGGCAACCGGGAGCAACAGGCCGAAGGTGACAGCCAGGTAGGCTAGCCCCGCCGCGATTACCGGGGCGCCCGCCCCATCGGCCGCCAGCAGCCCCAGCAGGACGGCGACCGCCAGCAGGCGCGCAAGCTCCCAGCCGAGCACCTCGCGTACCGGTCGCCGGTCCAGCCACAGCGCCGTGGTAACGGTTGTCGCCAGCAACACCGCCCAGCCGGCCAGGCCCGCGAGGTAAGCCGGTGCGAGCAGCAGCAGGGCGCCGAGCAACAGGATCACCGCCACCAGCTGGGCCAGGGCATAGGCGTTCACCCAGGGTCCGACCTGCGGGTCATAGCGCCGGAATTCCGCCAGCGCCGGCTTCGGCCGCGGATCACTGCGCGCCACGTCCGCCGGCCGCCAGCCGGTCCGGGCGACCCAGACCCGCAACTTGTCGCGCCACAGCGCGGTGCGCCGGCTGTCGTGGAGCATGTCCAGGTAGATGTGGGTGAGGGCGCGAGCCGGGTTGAAGCTGCGCAGCGGACCGCGAATGCCGTAGACCGGCGGCTCTGCCTCCAACTCCTCCTGGAAAGTCCCGAACAGCCGGTCCCAGACGATCAACATGCCGCCGTAGTTGCGGTCCATGTAGATATCGTTCTGGGCGTGGTGCACCCGGTGGTTGGACGGCGTGACCAGCAACCATTCCAGCCAGCCCAGCTTGGGGATATGCCGGGTATGTACCCAGAACTGGTAGATGAGATTGATCGCGCCGACCGTCACCACGACCTCCGCGGGAATGCCCAGCAGGTACATGGGAATATAGAAAAGCCAGCCCAGCAGGAAGCCGGTGCTGGTCTGGCGCAGGGCAGTGGAGAGGTTGTAATCCTCGCTCTGGTGGTGAGCCACATGGGCCGCCCAGAAGATACTGCGCTCATGGCCGAGGCGGTGCGACCAGTAATAGCACAGGTCGTAGAGGAGCATGGCCAGCAACCAGGTCCACCAGTGCCCGGCATCCATCAGTGGCAGGGAAAAGTACGCCGTGACGAGGTAGTAGACGTAGCCACCCAACCCGAGGGTGACAAAGCGCTGTGCCTGGCTCAGCACCCCGAGCGACAGGCTGCTCACCGCATCGTTGACCCGGTAGGTATTGCGCCCGCGCAGGATGCCGTAGGCCAGCTCGACGAGGATGGCGAGGATAAAGAAGGGAATGGCGTATTCGACCAGCTTCACGCCAGTATCCGCGCCGGGCTAGAGGCTCCCGGCGACGAAGCTGATCCAGGCGGCCTCACTGATAAAGCCCTGGCCATAGCTGGCATACTGGTCGCCAAGGCCGGCAGCGGTAATGTCCTCCACGCTCTTGCCCTGCGCGAGTGCGGCCTGGACGATCCTGGCGGTGTCCTCGAGCACCTTGATATAGGCGGTGAGCTCCGCCTTGTCGAGGAAGCCGGCGCCGTGCCCCGGGACCAGCACAGTGTCGTCGTTGATCATGTCCCGCACCGCGACCAGGTTCTCGATCAGGCTGATGGCGTTGCCGCCGGAACCGATATCGACAAAGGGAAAGGCGTCCCGGAACAGGTGGTCACCCATGTGCACCACATTCTGGGCGGTGAAGAAGATGATGCTGTCGCCATCGGTATGGCCGTGGGGGAAATGCCGGGCGCGGATGCGGTCGTCGTTGAACGTGATGATCATCTCGTCGCTGTAGGTGATCACCGGCAGCGCCGCGGCGGGTGCCGGCTCGACCACCCGGTCGAATATCTTCATTTCCTGCCGGGTGCTCATGCGCTGGTAGACGTTCTCCTGGGCGGCGATCAGGGTACCCTTCTCGCCCCAGAACAGGTTGCCGCCGACGTGATCGAAGTGCCAGTGGGTGTTGAACAGGTAGCGCGGCGCCCCGGGAGTGATCTGCAGGGCCGACAGGGCCGCCTCGTGAGCGGCGGCGTATTCTGCGTAATCGGAATCGATCAACAGGACCCCATCCTCGCCGATCGATGCGACCACATTCCCGCCCTTGCCGCGCAGCTCGAACAGCGGCCCCTTGATCGGCACCACCTCCACTCGCGGAGCCCGCTCCACCACCTGGGCGAACACGGGGGAAAGGGCGAAGCAGGCGAGCAAGCCGAATACGGGAGCCAGGAAACGGGGCATCGGATACCTCCTTGTTACGGTGAGGTCAGGCGTTCAGGTCGGGGATCATCTCGTCCTTCAGGCGCTCTATGGCGTCTTTCAGGCGCAATTTTTCTTTTTTCAGTCGCTGCAGCAGGATCTGGTTCTGGTAGGGGTACTCGTACATCTCGTGGATGCGGGCGTCCAGCGCGCGGTGCTTGCCCTGCAATTCCAACAGGCGCATGGCAGGGGTCATCACCTCGTTGGCGGCTTCCTGCTCTCCTGCGAAGGGCTCTCTCAGATCTGTCATGCGCGCGTCATGCGCTCCCGGGGCAACGTAAGATCGAAGTGCAACTCTATACCTGTTTCAATTACCCGCACAAGCGCCCGCTGCTGACAGAGACGTCTCTGCGGCATGTTTTATATAGCAAGCCGCTATATATGCGCCGGGGCCACGCAAACGCGGCCGGCTCCGGTATAATTGCGCCCACGTAACCACAGCCAAAGCCCAACCGCCCAATGATCGACTGGAACAGCATAGACACCGTGCTGCTGGACATGGACGGCACCCTGCTCGACCTGCACTTCGACAACTATTTCTGGGTGCAGCACGTCCCCCGTGTCTACACCGAGACTCACGGCCTGGACGAGGCCGAATCGACTGCGCGCCTGGAAACCGCCTTCAATATCGAACAGGGTACACTGGACTGGTACTCCCTCGATTACTGGTCTGATCGCCTGCAGCTGGATATTCCCGCGCTGACCCACGAGATGCGCCACATGGTCAGCATGCGACCCTTTGCCGAGGAATTTCTGCAGCGCCTGCACGCCTCGCACCGGGACGTGGTCATGGTGACCAACGCCCACCGCAAGACCTTGGATATCAAGATGGGACACATCGACATCACCGGCTGGTTCGACCGGGTCGTGGTCTCCCATGAACTGGACGCGCCCAAGGAACAGCAGGCCTTCTGGCATCGCCTGCAGGACTTGCACCCCTTCAACCCGGCGCGCACCCTGCTGATCGACGACACCGAACGCGTGCTCGATTCGGCCCGGGATTACGGCATCGCCCACCTGCTGACCCTGCTGCAACCGGACAGCCAGCGGCAGAAGCGCATCGACACCCGCTTCCCGGGCATCCACCACTTCGACGAGATCATGCCCGGGGAGCCACAGCCTTGAGCGTCCCGAGAAAGCCATGAGCGACCTGAGAAAGCCATGAGCGAATTCCAGGGCGACAAGCTGCGCCTCGACAAGTGGCTGTGGGCCGCGCGCTTCTTCAAGACCCGCAGCCTCGCCAAGGCGGCCATCGAGGGCGGCAAGGTCCACCTTGCCGGCCAGCGGGTGAAGGTATCCCGGGAAATCAGCGTTGGCGACACCCTGCAGGTCCGCCAGGGCTGGGACGAAAAAACTGTGGTGGTGACGGCGCTCTCCGACCAGCGCCGCGGCGCCCCGGAAGCCAAGGCCCTGTACCGGGAGACCGACGAAAGCACCGAAAAACGCGAAACCGCAGCGGCGGCCCGCAAGGCCGCGGGGGGGATGATCGACCGGCCCGTCGGGCGTCCCACCAAAAAGCAGCGGCGGCAGATACACCGCTTCAAGACCGACGGCCAGGACTGATTCGCCGCGGGGCGGCAATCAGGCCGCCGCAATCACCTGGTTGCGGCCCCGCTGCTTGGCGCTGTAGAGCGCCTCATCGGCCTGCGTGAGCAGGTGTTCCATGCGGGTGTGGTCCTCCGGCAGGACTGTCACCACCCCCTGGCTGACGGTAATCCGCTGGCCCGCACCACCGGCCCCGTGGGGGATGGCCGCGGCCTCCACCAGCAGGCGCAGGCGCTCCGCCGTACGCAGCGCGGCTTCCGAGGAGGCCCCCGGCAGCAGCAGGATGAATTCCTCGCCACCGTAGCGGGCTACCAGCTCGCCTGCACGCCCGGTCACCCCGAGCATGATCTCCGCCAGCTGCTTCAGCACCTGATCGCCCGCCGGGTGGCCGTAGGTGTCGTTGTAGGGCTTGAAGAAATCCACGTCGAGCATGATCAGGGACAGGTTGGAGCGGCTCTCGCAGGCCCGCTCCAGCTCCTCCTGCAGGGCCACGTTGACCCGCCGGCGGTTGGCCAGCCCGGTCAGCTCGTCGATATTGGCGAGGTCGGTGAGCTGGGCCCGGGCCGAGCGCAGCTGGCGGTTGCGATCGCGCAGGGAAGTGGTTAGCTGGCCCAGCTCGCGGGACATGCTTTCCCGCTCCCAGCCCAGGGAGATCATGTTGCAGAAGAAGCTGTAGGCCCGGTTGCAGATCACCACCAGCAGGGCGCAAAAGGCCAGCAGGCTGAGGCCGATCACCAGGTTGTAGGGCTGCTCCCAGAAGCGGTACAGACTCCACCAGGCGATCGGCCAGACCGCGGTGAACAGGAACACGATGAAATACTCGCGGATGATCACCGAAAACCCTACCGAGACCGCGGTGATCATCAGAATCATCAACAGGAAGGTGTACTGCATGGTGATGGGCACGTGGTGTGCCGCGAGAATATACACCCCCGCCCAGGCCAGCCCGGTGGCCGCGGACCCCAGCAGCAACCAGCAGTAGACCCACCCGGGGTGATCCCGATAGGCGCGGCTGGCCAGGGCCCGGCTCATATGCAGCGAACGCAGCAGCAACAACACCAGGAAGGCGCCGGCGGAGAGCAGGACGGTGCTGGTCTCCATGAATGGCCAGAACATGACCATTGCCGCGCCCACCCCGATCAGGTGCGCAGCTACCGTCGGCAGCTGCCCATTCTGCATGAGCATCTCCAACTGGGCGGAGAACAGCTCCTCCCGCGGTATGTGGCGTTGGTAGATCATTCCCGAATGCTACACCCGCCTGGCAAAATCGCCCGATCAGGATGTGATTCTTGCGACACGATTCACAACCCGGACCCCGGTAGATGGTTGTTTTTGTGGAACAGGGCCAAACTGGGGACACAAGGGAGCCCTTTTCATGATTGCATGGACCCACCTGCGCGCCATCTGCCTGGTGCTGCTGTTCGTCCCCATCGTGCACCTCGTTTACCTGGTGTCGCAGGACACGCTCGCCTCCCTGAACGCCTCCCCCGAGGCCTGGGCCGACGAGATGGCGGCCTACCAGCGCCAGGACGAAGGCACCCCGCTGCCGAATGGGCCGGTGGAAATCATCGGCGGCCACCGGGTGAAACTCTGGGAGGGGCTGGACAATGTGCTGGCTCCCCAGCCGGTCTTGATGCGCGGGCTGGGCAATGCCACCGTGGACGACATCCTTTATTACTACCCGCGACTGGTGGGCTATTACCGCCCGCAAACCCTGGTGTTCCTGCCCGGCGACAGCGAGTTTCACATTCGCGATGCCAAGGCCGCAGACGAACTGTTCAACGGCATCCGGCAACTGGCGGAAACCGACCAGAAACTTCGCCCGGAAGGGCACTTCTACGTCTTCGCCCCCTTGCAGACCCCCCTGCACCCCGAGGACCGTGCCAAGGTCGCGGAAACGACCCGCCTGCTGAGCGACTGGGCCGCAGACCAGCCAGGGGTATCAATACTCGACGCCAACCCCCTGCTCAGCGCTGTCGATGGCAAACCGGACCCCACCTATTTCCGCTTCGACGGGGTCAACCTGAACGAACACGGCTACCTGCGCCTGTCCATGCTGCTCAAAACCGCCCTCGAAGCGCAAAATCCACCAAAAACCGGCCCCTGAGGCAGGCCAACTCGCCCCCATTTAGGGGTAGAATGCGCCCATGATCTCCGAATTGCCCATCGCCGCCCCCCACACGCCCCTGCTCGATGCCATCGACCAGGGCGCCGCCATGGCGGACCTCGACTCGCGCCAGCTGCAGCAGCTGGCGCAGGAGTTGCGGGAATACCTGCTCTACAGTGTGGGCCAGTCCGGCGGGCATTTCGGCGCCGGGCTCGGCGTGGTGGAACTCACCGTGGCCCTGCACCACGTCTTCAACACCCCGGATGACCGGCTGGTGTGGGACGTGGGCCACCAGACCTATCCGCACAAGATACTCACCGGCCGCATGCGGCAGATGCACAGCATCCGCCAGGCCGGCGGGCTGGCGGGCTTTCCCAAGCGCGCAGAGAGCGAGTACGACACCTTTGGCGTCGGCCACTCGTCGACCAGTATTTCCGCGGCCATGGGCATGGCGCTGGCCGCCCGCCAGCAGGGCATCGACCGCAAGGTCGTCGCCGTGATCGGCGACGGCGCCATCACCGGCGGCATGGCCTTCGAGGCCCTGGCCCACGCCGGCCACGAGCGCCCCGACATGCTGGTGATCCTCAACGACAACCAGATGTCCATCGGCCACAACACCGGCGGACTCGCCACCTATTTCGCGAAAATCTGGGCCACCAAGACCTACCTCGGCATGCGCGAGCGCTCCAAGCGCTTCCTCGAGCATTTCAGCTTCCTCTGGGAGTGGGCCAAGCGCACCGAAGAACACATGAAGGGCATGGTCGCCCCCGGCACCCTGTTCGAGGAGCTGGGCTTCCATTATATAGGCCCGCTGGACGGCCACGACCTGCCGCTGCTGGTGCGCACCCTGAACAATATGAAGGACCTTGAAGGCCCCCAGTTCCTGCACATCCGCACCGTCAAGGGCAAGGGTTTCGGCCCCGCCGAGGACGACCCGGTGGGCTACCACGCCATCAACAAGCTCGAGGCCACGCCGCGCAAGCCGCAGCCGGCACAGCCGAAAAGGAAAGGCCCCAAGTACCAGGACGTGTTCGGCCAGTGGCTGTGCGACATGGCCGCGCAGGACGACAAGCTGGTGGGCATCACCCCCGCCATGTGCGAAGGCTCCGGCATGGTGGATTTCGCCGCCCGCTACCCCGAGCGCTACTACGATGTAGCCATCGCCGAGCAGCACGCGGTAACCCTGGCCGCCGGCATGGCCTGTGACGGCCTCAAGCCGGTCGTGGCCATCTACTCGACCTTCCTGCAGCGCGGCTACGACCAGTTGATCCACGACGTCGCCCTGCAGAACCTCGATGTCACCTTCGGCATCGACCGCGCGGGGCTGGTCGGCGAGGACGGGCCGACCCACCACGGGGCCTTTGACCTCAGTTACCTGCGCTGTATTCCGAATATGGTGATTGCGGCGCCCTCGGATGAGAATGAGTGCCGGCAATTGCTGTATACCGCGTACCAGCATCCCGGGCCGGCCGCAGTGCGCTACCCGCGGGGCACCGGGCCGGGAGCCGAAATCGCGCAGGCCATGACCGCGCTGGAAATCGGCAAGGCGGTTACGGAACTGAAAGGTTCCCGGGTTGCCATCCTCAACTTCGGCGCCCTGCTGCCCGCGGCGCGGGAAGCGGCGGAGCAGTTGGGGGCAACGTTGCTGGACATGCGCTGGGTCAAGCCGCTGGATGAAGCGGCGGTGCTGGAGGCAGCGGCGAATCATGAGCTGCTGGTGACGGTGGAGGAAAACGTCGTCGCCGGCGGTGCGGGATCAGCCATCAACGAGCTGCTGAATCATGAGTACCCCCTGTCGAATGCCGAAGGCGCCTCCCACCAGGCCCCCGCGATCATCAACCTCGGCATACCCGATGCGTTTATCGAACACGGATCCCACAGCGGACTGCTGACAGAAGCCGGCCTGGATACCGATGGCATCATTGCTGCCGTCAACCGCCGGATCGCCCCAAGACCAGCAGATACCTCAACGGTTCAGCCAATAAAAGTGGCAACCTACGAAACACCACATCGTTAACACAACTATAAGAATCAAACAGGGGACCAACGCGGTAATGGCAAGACAACCCAAGCTCATACTGCGGGAAAGCGCCATAGACGATGTTGTCGCCGCCTGGCAACCGGGCTCCTTTCTGGAAACCGGCGCCGGCACCGGTTACATGACCCGGAAATTCCTCGAGCGGGGTTACCACGGGGCCTGCTACGAACTCAGCCAGACCGCCCGCGAGGGCATCAGGCGCAACCTTGCCAGCTACCCGGAGCGCATCCAGGTTCTTGATTCCCTTCAAGAACTTGGCACTACAACGTTCGACTACCTGCTTACTTTCGAGGTTCTCGAACATATTGAAGACGATCGGGCGGCACTGCAGCAGTGGGCGCAATACCTGCGCCCCGGCGGCAAGATCCTGCTTTCAGTACCCGCCCACCAACGCAAGTTCGGCCCCTCGGACACCGTCGTCGGGCACCTGCGGCGCTACGAGCGCCAACAGCTCAGGCGCCTGCTGGAGAGCACCGGCTTTACCGATATCCAGATGATCAATTACGGCTTCCCCATCACCGAAATGACCCGCAAGCTCGGCGACCGGATCGTCCGTAATGAAGCCGCCTCGAACGAGGAGAGCGCCGCCGAACGCAGCCAGCGCAGCAGCTATTCCCGCGGGAGCACAGCACGCAAGCTGATACGCGCGAGCGGAGAGGCGCCCTTCCTGCCCTTCAAGTCCCTGCAGCGCAGTTTCTACAGCAGGGACTGGGGAGACGGCATTATTGCCCACGCCACACTGGCCGGGCGCTAGGCGTTTCCGGAATGCGCCTGCTGGTACTCACTTCCACGTTCCCCCGCTGGCCGGACGATACCGAGCCGGCCTTCGTCCAGAACCTGTGCAACTACCTGGCGGAAAACAACACCATCGACGTCGTCACGCCCCATTTTGCCGGGGCCAAAGTCCGCGAGCAGATGGGCCCCCTGGAGGTGTATCGCTACCGTTATTTCCCGCAGCAATGGGAGCGGCTGGCTTATGAAGGTGGCATTTTGCCCAACCTTCGCCGGCAACCTTTACTTGCCCTGCTGATTCCCTTTTTCCTGGCCAGCCAGCTCTGGTTGGTGTGCAGGCTGCTGCGGCGGAATGACTATGATGTGATTCATGCCCACTGGGTGATTCCCCAGGCATTCGTTGCCTTGCTGGCACGCGCATTGGTTCGCAGAAAAACGCCGCTGGTGGTTACCTCCCACGGCGGCGACCTGTTTGCGCTGAAAGGGCCGGTGTTTTCCCGCCTGAAGCACTTGATTGTGCGGCATGCGCAGCACCTGACCGTGGTGAGTAGCGCAATGCGTGACAAGGCTATTGGGCTTGGCGTGCCTGCGGGCAAGGTCAGTGTCATTCCTATGGGGGTTGATGCGCAGAACACCTTCGTGCCCCCACCCAGGGGCGCACGGCGGGAGGGTTTGATTTTCGTCGGGCGACTGGTGGACAAGAAAGGTGTCGAGTACCTCTTGCAGGCCATGCCCGCGGTGCGGCAACAACACTCCGATGCCAGACTCGACATTATTGGCGATGGCCCTTTGCGCGGGGAGCTCGAGCAGTTGGTGCACCGGCTTGGCCTTCAGGCAACAGTGCATTTCCTGGGATCGATCCCAAACACCGCCATACCGGCAAAGCTGCAAGAAGCCCGTATCGCGGTAGTTCCGTCAGTGGTTACGGACAATGGAGACCAGGAGGGCGCACCGGTCGCGGTCATGGAAGTGATGGCCTGCGAGTGCACGACGATCGTGTCCGATTACCCGGGGGCGCGCGACCTCATCGAGGACGGCTGCAATGGCCGGCTGGTGCCGCAACGTGACCCACAATCGTTGGCCCTGGCGATCAACTCGCTGCTGGCCGACGCCGACACGTGCCTTGCCCTGGGCCAGGAAGGCCGGAAAACCGTCCAGCAGGATTTCGATTGGCGAGTGGTCAGCGCGCGTTTTCAGGCGGTATTTGACGAATACGCCTCACCACGATCTGCCGATGCCTGAATCCCGATGAAAGCGCCCAGGCGCACCGCCTGGTCCGCCCAGGTCGGAATGTCGACTTCGAGCAAAACGTGTTCATCTGCCTGGGCCACGATCACACGTGCCAGGTCGCTGGATGATTCGGGGTCGTATTTGATCCGCGGTACGGCCTCGAACAGCTTTCCCAGGGCCCCCACATCCGCAGCGGCTGCCGGAGCACGGCAGGCCAGCACCTCATAGGCCTTCTGCGGGAAGGCGTAATACCCGAAGCGGGTGTTTGAAAGCGGCACAACGACCACGTCCATCGCACTGTAAAAGCTCGGCATCTGCGTGTGGGGTAGCATGCCGAGATAGATGATATTTTCACTCTCCGGCAGGGGGCAGTCGTCGTAAAGCTTTCCCGCGACTACGCAGACAATTCCGGGGTCATCTCTCGTTATCTGGCGAAATGCCTCAAAGACGATATCCGCACCGTGAAATTGGTTGAGGCCGCCACACGCACCCACCAGCTTCTTGCCCTGGAATTTGTCCAGCCCCAACTCGTGCCTGCTGGCGGCCTTGTCTCGCGGGTAGAAGAGAGCGGCGTCTATGGTGCTTTCGAGCACCATCACAGGCTTGCCCGGGTACTGCTGGCGCAGGTCTTCCCCCAGGGTTTCACTCACCGCGACCAGACCGTCGGCCCGTACCAGTGCCCTGCGGTACAGGCTGCGTAGCCCCGGTATCTTCGACAGCCCAAAGGTATCGTACTCATCGTAAAGGTCGGCGAAAAAGCGAGCCCCCACCAGCCGCGAGAAACCATAACCCAGAACTACGCAAAGACAATCGGAACTGGCGACAAGAACCTCCGGCCGAAGTCTCCGGAGGAGCACAATAGCCTGAACCAACCAGCCGAAGAAAAGTGTTCGCGGAATATTGATACGCCGCCAGTGGCCGGCGAGATCCGCCGGCGTGGGCGCCGGACTGGTCAGGCGATAATCCAGGCAAAGTCCATGTGTCTCACAGCGGACGGAGAGGCCCTGGGGAAGCTCAAATAGCCGCGCATAGCGATCCTGAATCACATCATGATTCATGTAACGTGCCTTGCACAGCCAGAGGACCCTAGCGGTCTTCACCACGCACCTCCCCGTCGGTGGACACTGCAGCTAGCAGAATCAAACAGGACATTCGTGAAGCTCCCTTGCCAGCTTGTAAATTCGCGCGCAGTTCCCGAACCGTTCGGTTGAAGATCGCGGTATAGCCGTGGCCGGCAGTTGCACTCCCTGAACGCCCGACTCCAGCCGCCCTTCGATAAGACGGAGAAGTTCACCGCGCTCGTAGGCAATCTCACCATAAGTGGAATCGCGTAAATCGATATAAGCATCACGGGCGGATTGATAGCTCGCAAGGTCGAACCGGTAGAACAGGACTGGTTTGCCCAGGGACATAAAGTCCCAGCACACACTCGAATAGTCGGTCACCATGAGCATGCTCTCACAGATAAGGTCCCTGAGGCTCTCCTCCCCTTGCTTTACAACATGGATCTTCGCGGCTGGCGACCGGGGAAGCGCCATCACTTTTTGCGAGTGGGCATGCAGATACACCTTCAGCACCACATCGTGCTTTTCCAGCAGGCAGAGCAGATCCGGGTCATCGAGCAGGGACTGCAGCTCGGCGCGAAATTCACGGAGCTCACTACCGGCAAGGTGTCGCCTGTGTGTGGGGACGAACAAAATCTGCCGCGCAGTATTTGTCGCCTTCAACTTCAGCAAGTCTGTACGGGCGTAACCGGTAACCCTGACGCGGAATTCGTCCACACCGGCCTGCTCGACGAGCATCCGCCGCTCAAGCTCACTGCCCACAGTAAACAGGCGCATGATATTCCTGTTACGCTGATAAAAGGCATCGAACTTCTTGAAGGCGAGAGTCCCGTGGTGCAGATACACCAGGCCCCGCCGCCGGCCGTAAATCTCAAAAAACCTGCGATACATCAGGTCACGGTAAGTATGGGTATAGAACATGAGGCTGGCCTGTAAAAACAGACGCATATGCCGCCAGGAACCATACAGCACGGCGTTGGGGTCGTCGCGGAATAGCCGCTCGAAGTTCGCCGAGGAGCGCTTCACCAGGAAATAGACCGGCTCTTCCGGGTGGCGGTCTCGGCAGTAGCGATAAAATGCATAGCCATTGTCATCGAGGCATTCGCCCTGGTTTTCACCTATCAACCAGCAGGCTGCTCCCCCCCTGCGTTGCCGTGACATAATGAGGAACGGCAGGAAAATCGCTGCCAGAACGCGACCATACAATTCTCTGGCCATGCTGCCAAACCCACTCACCGTGAAGTGCCCTCGCCCACAACACTCAGCAGAAACCCAATGAGCTCTTTGGTTCGCTGGACTATTTCCACTTGATGCGCTCGTAGTTTTTCATGCCAATTGTCAACTTCAAGAGGGTCAAAGCGACGATCGTCAACTTCGGGGAAAAGCCCACATCCTTTTTCATGGCCTGGAGGCAAACGTCGATGCCCTCTTTCCTTGCGTGGCGACGCAGCAGCCGATTTATCCTGTTGATGTCTTCTGCCAACGGATGTCGATTTAATTCAGCGAATATGTCGTCCCATCGCTTTTTGACGCTGTCCGACATGCCCAATTCCAGCTGATCCAGGTTCCCGCCTGATCTCTCCTTCGCCAACTCGTTGGCCAGGCGCAAGCTTGACTTTTGTTTGAGTATGTTGACGGACGACGTTATGGAACCAGGCAAATACCGATAGAAGTAGCAGATTTTCTGGAGGTTCATGAACCTGAACTTCTGGATCACCCTCATACCCCAGTCGTAGTCTTCTACACCGAATGCAAAAAACTCACGGTAACCGCCGACAGCCTCGTATACAGCCCGGGAGAACATGATACTGCCGTAGGAAATACTCTGGTCAATCCGCAGCTCGTTTTCGAGTATTACCGCCTGGTCCCGTGGATAGATTTTTTCTTCCTGGACATTACCTTCCGGGTCGACAAAGCTGATGCCGGTGCCACAGGCATCGAGGTGGTGCTCCCGAATAAAAGCCAACTGCGCTTCGAGCCGGTCCGCGGAGGACCAGTCGTCCGCATCCTGGAAGCAGATAAAGTCGCCTGTCGCCTGAGCCATGAGCTTGTTGGCCGTCCGCAAATACCCCAGGTTCTGGTCGTTGTGGCAGCGACGAATCCTGGGATCGGAATAGGCGTCGATGACGGCCCGGGTTCTATCTGTCGACGCATCGTCGGCAACCAGGAGCTCTATGCTGGAATAGCTTTGGCCGAGTATCGAATCGATCGCTTCGCCCACATAGCTTTCGCAGTTATAGGCCGCGAGCACCACGCTGATCAGTTCCTGCTCCCGGGGCTCCTCATTTTTCTCGACAAAGTTCACTCTGCTATTCCAATTCGATCGGCAAGGAATACACTGGCGACTGGATTATCTGCGCCCGGAATACAGTCGGAGCAACGACAGTGGAAGAAGACTCTCCAAAGGTGAGCATATACATTCCCACCCGAAACCGGGCCGAGCTTGCGCGCAGAGCGGTGCTGTCCGTACTGGATCAAACATACCAAAACCTGGAAATCTTTGTAGTAAACGACGGCTCGACCGATAATACACAAGCGGTGTTGGAGTGTCTCTCGCAAAGCGACGATAGGATAAATCTTCTGCGCAACGAGACCAGCAGCGGGGCTCCGGCCTGCAGGAACCGTGCGATCCGGGCCGCTTCAGGCCAGTACATAACAGGGCTGGATGACGACGACTATTTCACCAAGTGCCGAATCGAGGATTTTGTTAAAAACCGCCATCTCCTTAGCACTGGCATCGTCGGCCTGACTACCAGCAGGCTGCAAAAAGTGTCAGAGACAAGGTTCATCAGGATCGACTCCGGCCCGACCATTACCCGGGATATGCTGTTTATCAGGAACTTTATCGGCTCGCAGGTATTTTGCCGGAAGGCGGATTTACTCGACGCCGGGCTGTTCGACGAAAAAATGCCCGCATGGCAGGATCTGGAATTGTTCCTGCGATTGCTGAAAAAGGGAAACGTGGCGTCACTGGACAACGAGAGCTACATCATAGACACAAGCCACGAGTCGGAACGCATCTCCACCAGCAAAGCCGGGGCGATCGAAAGGGCCTATGAGATTATTCTCGCATCCGGGGAGCTGACAAAAACCCAGGGCCTGAGGCTGAAGGCCCAGTTGCAGGCGTATGGGTGCCTGTCCGAGGGACAGGTATTCGCAGTAATCTGCCAACTCGCGGCGCGAGGGGACTTCATTGCCGCGAGGTCCAACCTTGTAAGGATGGCGCGGCGAATACTCCCGGCCTGAATAAACTCCGACAGTAGAAAGCCGGTTGGCCCGGTTTGCGGGCCGGGCGCGAAACCCCAGCCGCTATCGCCGACCACCCAGCCGCTTAACCGCTGAACGCAAGGTCCTTTTCATCGGTCGATACCAGCGGAACAGCCGCGGCGCCAACAGGCAGAACCTGAGTTTGTCCGATAACTTCAATTCTTCGGACCTGAGCACGAGCGCTATGTGCTTCCATATCAGCAGCAACAGCGGGTCGTACCACGCCTCGTTGTAGATTCCGCCCTCGACCCGACGGTTATGAATCTCCTCACTGGACTCCCACCTGGCTTCCCTGCGGTATATGCCCACGATATCGAGCGCACGGATCTCCCCGTACAGCGCTGTTGCGGCCAGTTGGAGGTTGTCCGGGCCTATGACCCTCTCGAAGGGAAGGCGCCTGGCGATGGGGGTTCGGAAGACGCCATGGATATTCGTGCAATATTTCAGGCCGCGCACGACAATCGCCAGGCGCTCCACGGGAGACGCCACACCGGCCGAGTCGATGGCGGAACATGCATCGCGGCCAATAACTTCGCCATCCCTGCCGATAAATACCGCATCGCGCGGATAGGCCATTACTGCAGCGGGATTTCGCTCCAGGCAGTCGACTGCCGCTGCCAGGTAATCCTCGGAAAAAACGTCGTGCCCACCCATCCAGACAAAATACTTCGTCTCGATCATGCCCAGACAAAATTTGAAGTTCTCTACGGCACCGATGTTTTGTGCGTGCCGTATCACCTTCACCCGCGCGTCCCTGGCCTGGCACTCCTGGGCGATACTGTACGTCTGGTCGGTCGAGCAGTTGTCGCAGACCATGATTTGCAGGTCTGACAGGCGTTGTGCCAGCAGGGAGCCCAGGGCCTCGCGCAAAAACTCCTGCTCGTTGAAGACGGGTATTGCTACCGTGACTAACGGCATTGCACTGGCCCCTTCGCCGCTCATCCGCCGGACCTGATCGCCGCTAAGACGCGTGCGCGGATTCGCGTGGCCCCGGAAAGACTAGCCGTGGTCACCACTACGATCGCAGTAACGATGTACGCTATCTCCCACCACATCGAGTCGCCCGCGGGAAACCAGAAATACAAGACTAGGGCGGCCAGGGCCCCGGGCAGTAGCGGCCGCAGGATGTCATCCCGGTACCATGTCCATCTCTCGGCCTTCAGCATCCTCGCATACATGTATTGCACCGAAACCAGCAGGTAGCCCGTGTTCAGCAAGATCCAGATACTGGCCGCCCCGCTCGCACCGAAATGGGGAACAACCAGGACAAGCGCAGGAACCAGCACAAGCACAGACACCAAGTTGACTCGCAACGCATATCCGGTCCAGCCGTAGGCCAGTTGGGCGTAATAGGGAATGGTCATCAGCCCGTTCAGGACATTCCCGATGACCAGCAGGCATACCAGTAGGTAAGAGCGCTCGGTCAGCACGTCATCCTGTGTCCAGAGCTCGAGTATCGGCCTTGCACAGATCACCATAACCAGCCCGAAGCTTCCAACCAGTACGCTGACCAGTTGGGCGCCTTCGTGGTATGCGCGTACGAATCCCTCTGAATTTTCAGCCTGGTACAACTCGACCAGCCTTGGGTACCACGCGTTTGCAATCGGCGACACGAATGACCGGAGACCGCTGGCGACGATAAACGCCAGCGTGTAATAACCGTATTCGGAAAGGGGAAGCATTTTGGAAAGAATCAGCTTGTCCATCTGGGTCAGCAGGAGACTCAGGAAAGTAATACCGAACATACCGGCCGCGTATTTCCTGACGCTGTGCAGCGCTTCGAGGGAGAATCGTCCGGCCCGCTCCGCCTGCGGCAAATTTGCATAGGTCAGGCGCGACATGACCAACAGGTTGGCGAGCACGACCAACGCCTGCCATATAAAAAATGCATGCAGCGTCGGCGACAGGAATACCAGCACACAAACCGAGCCAACACCGCGAAGCGTGGACGACACGATGTCCACGGTGTTCAACAAGACCTGTCGCTGCATTCCCGTCAGGCAACCGCGATAAAACGCATTGATGAACTGCAGGGATGTGATACATCCCATGATCGCAAAAGACTGGGCGACGACATCCTGCTCCAGCTCGACGGTCGTCACCCAATCGATGGCCAGCCAGTCCGACACACAAAATATCGCCGTGGAGATGAGCACCGCGATCAGCAGGACGATGGCCTCGAAACTGCGCAGCAAGTCCCTTATGTAGCTACCGGCAATACCGCCGCCCTTCAGTCGGCCCATTTCCCGGATCATCGTCGGCGATATCCCGAGGTCCAGCAGAGCCAGCCAGGCCTGCAGAACCGCATACAGGCCGATAAGCCCGTACGACTCGATTCCCAGGTACTTGATGTAGATGGGTACGAACGCGATACCCATCAGGATGGACCATCCGCGCCCGATGAAGTTGGCTGTCAGGTTATGTTTCAGCATTTGTCTTCATACGGGCTGTAGCAACCATGATGACAGCTGACAGGCATCACAGGGCTTCCTCGCATCGCGCGGGATTTTCCCGGAGCGATGCGTACTACCGCACTCGCTTCAGGTAGCCGTCAGGCGCCACGCTCAGCATCAGTTTCTGGTGAATGGTCTTGTCGATTTCAAAATCAGTATTATTTTCGAGGAATTCGTAAACCGCTGTCTTCGGGTTATCACCGGGCCCCCACGGACGGTCGGGAAACAGCGACTTGGGCATGTCCTCGACAACCGTATCAAAAACGACACAGTAACTTCCCACCGTGGTCAGGGGAGAGTAGATTTCCAACTCCGCCGCGACATGCTCGTGGGTGTGATTGGAGTCCAGGCAAACCAGGATTCGCTTGTACGGCGCAGCAAACTCCCGCACCTTCACCGCCACCGCTTCATCGATACTCGACCCCTCGATCATCTCGATACGCGAGGACATCGGGTGGCTTTCGATAGCCGTCCTGTTATGGGAGCGTATATCGATATCGATCCCAAGGACTTTTCGCCCCGAGTTTGCCGGGTCGAGCACCCGGCCTTCTTCCAGTGCATCACACAGGTCGAGCAGCGCCAGCATCGACGCGTTCATCACCAGCGAGCCACCGTGAGCGATCCCCGTCTCGATGATCAGGTCCGGCCGCACTTCCCAGATGATTTCCTGCATGGCGACCATGTCCTGCGGGAACTGGATTATCGGTCGGCCCAGGCTGGTGAAGTGATATGAGTACTTGTAACTGGACAGATGATTGAACAGCCTGCTCGCCTCAACTGCCAGCAACTGGTCCTTTACCATACTTTCCAGGGCTTCTGGCTCGATCACTGGTTTCTCCTGATTAGTCTGGCCGGATCGCCGATCAGAACTGAATTATCCGCAGTCCACTCCCACGTACCGAAAGGCCCCGGATGACATCATTTTAATCTCTTCAAGGTAGTTGGTGTTCATGACAAACACCGTCGAACCCTTTTCAACTGACATCAACATCGTCTCCGGCGACACCACGGGAAGGCCCGATGCCGGCAGATATTTTCCCTGCTTTTCAGGATTTATGTCGACCACAAACTGGATTTTTCTACCCAGTCGCTGCATCAGCAGAGAGAATATTACCCCCTTGGAGGAACCGCCCCAGACGATAGCCGACCCGCTCGCATCAAATTCCGGGCGACTCTTCCAACTGGAAAACGAAGCTGGAATCTCGACCGAATCGGCGACATCGAAGACCGGTGGCCGCAACGATGTCAGGTCGGCGACGACATAAAGGTACTGGCCACCGAAGCTCACGCCGGAATCGATTACCGTGCCAAACATGCGATGAAAATCCGACAGGCGAAAGTAGTTGACGTGCTCGTAGAAAATATCGAACCAGGCCCCGTGGCGAATGATCCAGTCGAAACACGGCACTTCGATATAGATACGCGTTGGCTTACTGACGGAATCCCTCAACTCGCGCAGGAATTGATAGGGAGATGCAATGTGTTCGAGTACATGCCGCAGGATGAACCCGGAGGCACCGGCGCCGTCCGCTGCAGTGAAATTTCGCTTGCTGACAAGCGGATTATCGCCCTCGTACGTCGGATCATATCCCCGCACCCCAAACCCGACCTGCTGGAGCATTTCCAAGAAATAGGCTTTCCCGCAGCCGATCTCGACCAGGCTGCTCTTCCCCATCTTCCGCTTGGTAAGATCTTTCACGAATTCCAGGTGAGCGCGAAACGCAGGACTCAGCGCCTGCTCGTTCTGGTACTCCGCGTCATAGACCATCGCCTCGGGCTGAAAAGCGGCGTTGAAAACCAGCCCGGTCTCCTGGCACTCAACTAGAACCACATCCCCCCTAGGACATGAGACCGCATCCTCGGGGGATGCATAGACACGATTTTGGAACAGCGGCAAGGACTCCTCCCTGTACACTTCCCTGTAAGCACGCGTGCCCATGCAGATTATCCTATCTCTTCCCTACGATGACTGGAGGCTCTACGGAGTCGGGCAATGGCGGGGCAAATTGCAGCAGTTCACGGCATTGATATTCGCTGGCGATGGATTCAGCCAGCTCCCCGATTGAGGTAGCCTTTCCCGAGCAGACATTGATCGCACCAGTCAAATCACTATCGGCGGCATCCATGATCATTTCCCCTGCAACAGCCACGTCCAGATAGTCTCTTACCAGTCCGGAATTGCGGATCACTGCCGACTTGCCTAGGGAAAACTGCTTGCGTAAATAGGGAACCAGACGGCGCTCATCCTCGCCTTCACCATAGAGGTAAAACAGCCTGCACCAGAGGAACTCCACGCCCATCTGGTCGAAAAATGTCGACAGAGCCAGATAGGTCGCTGCCTTGCAACCGGCGTACACGCTCGCGGGAAGCAGCGGCGTATCACTGCCCAGTTCACCGCAAGAGACATCGTACTCTAGGCAGGAGCCGATACCGACGAACCGGCGGACTCCCGCCGCCTGGGCACCTTTTGCGAATCGCAGTGTTCCCTCGAGGCATTCGACATTCAGGGGCGAATGGAGGTATTCACCCGGCGCGGCAAACCAGGCCGGGTGTATGACAGTATCCACCCCGTCACAGGCTTCCCGCCACCACTGCCCGGATTCCTGGAACAGGTCGTCGGTGTACACTACCGATACCGCAGCGTCTCCGACAACATCCGCCCCAGGTCCGTCATTCCTGCGCAGGACCAGCCTGACCTCCATGTTCCGCTGAAGTGCCAGACGATAGAGTTGTCGGCCGACAAATCCCGTCGCGCCAGTCAGCAGAACCGGACCGTTCACAGGAACTTCAACTCCGGCACAGCCGTGAAAAACTGCACGTCCTGCTCAACCAGGCCAGCGTTCTGCTGCACGATTTCGTCGGAGATGTTCCAGGGCATGACCATCACGTAGTCGGGCTTCTCCTGCAGCAGTTTATCCGGTGGAAAAATGGGAATGTGGCTGCCGGGAAGGAATTTCCCCTGTTTGGGCGGGGCGGCATCACATACAAACTCGAGCAGATCGGGCCTCACCCCGGCATAGTTCAGCAAGGTATTACCCTTGGCGGCGGCACCATAGGCGGCGACTTTTTTCCCTTCGCGTGCGGACCGGATGAGAAACTCCAGCAGCGAGTTCTTGATACGATCGACGCGAGGCTGGAATGACCGGTATGTTGCCTCCTCTTCCAACCCGGCAGCGGTCTCGGCAGCCAGCAGGGAAGCTACAGCAGCCTCTTGCCGGCGCGAGCTCTCCTGGTGACAGGCAAAGACGCGAAGGCTCCCACCGTGGGAGCTCACCTGCTCGACGTCGTAGATGCGCAAGCCGACCCCTGCAAATATCCGGGAGACGGCAGTCAGCGAGAGATAGGAGAAATGCTCATGGTAGACGGTATCGAACTGGGTATGCTCGATCAGGTTGGACAAATGCGGGAACTCGATCGTTACGCAGCCCTCGGCGGCCAGCACAACCTTCAGCCCGCGACAGAAATCCACGATATCAGGTACGTGCGCCAGGACATTGTTTGCAATGACCAGGTCCGCAGCCCTGCCCTCTTCCCTCAGTCTTGCGGCAAGTCTCTCACCGAAAAACTCCCGTAATACGGGGATGCCCAGGGCCTGCGCGGCTTCTGCAGTACTCTGCGTCGGTTCAATGCCAAGACATGGAATCCCCGCCGCCACCATGTTCCTGAGAAGATAACCGTCGTTCGACGCCACCTCGACGACAAAACTGTCGGAGGTCAGTCCCAGCGCGGGAATGATCTGCCGGCAATAGCGCTGGGCATGCTCCAGCCAGGTCGAGGAAGTGCTGGAAAAGTAGGCGTAGTCACTGCTGAACAGCTCCTCTGCATCAGCGTAATCCTCGGTCTGCACCAGCCAGCAGTGCGTACACGTCCAGACCCTGAGCGGGTAGTATTTCTCCGGGCGATTCAGGTCGCTTGCAGACAGGTAGGCATTGGATGGAGGCGCAAACCCGAGATCGAGAAACTTGAGTGTCAATTCGGCTGAACAGGCCCGGCACTTCATGAATTATCACCTTCTGCGGGCGCGCCGATTTCCGGGTGGCTGGAGTCGCGCTCTGACATCACGGTGATGTCGACCGGCCAGTTTATTGATAGCCGCCTGTCGAGGGGGTTCAGTCCGTCCTCGAATTCCGGGGCGTAGGCTTTCGAGTGACAGTAGATCAACTCGACATCGTCTGTCAGTGTCTGGAAACCGTGGGCGAAACCAGCCGGGAGCAGAAGGGCATTGTTTCGCTCGGCGCAGAGCAGCACACCATACCAGTCAAGGTAGGTAGCGGAGTCCTGCCGCAAATCCACTGCGACATCCCACACCTGGCCACGCAGTACACTGACGAGTTTGGCGTCTGCATACGGCTCTCGCTGGAAATGCATTCCACGCACGGTGCCGAGCCTCGCGGTATAGGTATGGTTCACCTGGGCGACCGGCCCGGGCCAGCCGAAGCCTGCCAGCTCATCCGAACAGAACACCCTTTGCAAATACCCCCGCTCATCACCTATTTTTTGCCGGGTGAGCTCCATCAGCCCACTCAGCGGCAGTTCCCTTGAAACGAAACGACTCATGCTTGCATCGTGTAGGAGTGGATATCGTGCATGCACAACTCGCGCGCCTGCAAACCGTCGTGCTGCTTCCTGTACCAGGAGAGCGTCTTTTCCAGCGCCTGGGGCAGTGACCAGGCAGGCGTGACACCCAGGTCCTGCGCCGCCCTGGAGCTGTCCAGCTGCAGCCAGGATGCCTCAGCCAGCTTATCCTCTCCGGCGCTGTAGACTGCCTCCGCTCCCGGCCACAGGCCGCGACCCATTTCAACAAACTCGGAAACACTGACTGCCGACGCAGTTTCCGGGCCAAAATTGTAGGCATGGTGTTGCGCCGCTCCCTGCCACGTCGCTTCAGCCAGTCGCAGGTATGCTGACAAGGGCTCGAGAACGTGCTGCCAGGGTCGCACTGCCCGGGGGTATCGTATCGACAGGGCCTGTCCAGCCTGCCAGGCGCGAACCATGTCCGGTACCAGCCTGTCCTCGGCCCAATCGCCACCGCCGATGACATTCCCCGCCCTGGCGGTTACGACGTCAACTCCTCTCTTCCGGAAAAAGGAATCCCGATAGCTCGCGGCCACCAGTTCGCATGCTGCCTTGCTGGCACTGTAAGGGTCATGGCCACCCAGCGGGTCGTCCTCCCGAAACGGCTGCGCTGCAGACAGGTTTCGATAGACCTTGTCGGTAGTCACAATGACTACCGATCTCAAACTATCCAATGGCTTGAGGCTTTCCAGCAGGTTTACTGTGCCCATCACGTTGACGGCGAAGGTTTCTGCGGCAAGTTCGTAGCTGGCCCGCACCAGTGGCTGGGCCGCCATGTGGATGACTATCTCGGGCTGGCAGGCGGCTGCGAGCTCTTGCAATCGATGCGAATCGCGAATGTCTGCGATATGGCTGGTACAGGCGCTCTCAAGCTGTGCCAGGGAGAACAGGTTTGGCTCGCCAACCGGTGCGAGGCTTATTCCGCTGACTTTTGCTCCCAATTCACTGAGCCACAACGTCAGCCAGGAACCCTTGAAACCCGTGTGTCCTGTCAGCAGGACGCGCTTGTCCCGCCAGAACACGGGATCGGGGATACTCACCAGGTCTTCCACGGCGCTTTATTGGAGAGCCAGAGATCCTCCAGCATATTTTTATCCCGCAGTGTGTCCATTGGCTGCCAGAAGCCGCGGTGCTCGTAGGCCATCAATTGGCCATTGGAGGAGAGTTCCCGCAGGGGCTGCCCTTCCCAGCTGGACTTGTCGCCGTCTATAAAGTCGAGGCACTTCGGGGAGAGCACAAAAAAGCCGCCGTTGATGAGGCCGCCATCCCCCCTGGGTTTTTCGGTAAAGCCGGCCACTGTGTCGCCGTCCAATTCCAGGGCCCCATACCGCCCCGGGGGGGACACTGCAGTCACCGACGCAAGCCGGCCGTGGTCCGCGTGAAATTTCAGCAGTGCGCCTATGTCGACGTCGCTGACGCCGTCTCCATAGGTGAAGCAAAACGCTTCCTCGTCGAGGATGTACTGCTGGACGCGCTTCAGGCGCCCGCCGGTCAGGGTGTCCTCGCCGGTATCCACCAGCGTGACGCGCCAGGGCTCGACATTCTGCTGGTGCACCTGCATCTCATTGTTGACCATGTCGAACGTGACATCGGACATGTGCAGGAAATAGTTGGCGAAGTACTCCTTGATGACATAGCCCTTGTACCCGCAACAGACCACGAAGTCGTTTACGCCGTGGGCCGAGTACATTTTCATGATGTGCCAGAGAATCGGCTTGCCGCCGATCTCGATCATGGGCTTTGGCCGGAGGTGCGTTTCCTCACTCAATCGAGTGCCCAGCCCCCCCGCCAGGATTACTGCCTTCATAGACGATTCTTGCTTTATGGAAATGGTCTCAGACTGCCGGGATGATAACAGCTCACAACACATGTACGGCAGAAAATCTACTGGAAAGGCGAGAATACCGGTATTCGCGATTGCGCAAACCCCATATCGGGCACGTTCATCCGGGCGCTGGTATACTTGCCGTCCACTGAACTGCCACCGCCATATCCAGGGTCATCCGCATGAAAACTCCAGCAGACAGTCTCGCCGCCAAGATCCAGCAAATCGAGAAACTGGTTGCCGGGCTGGAGTCCCAGGACCAGTCGCTGGAAGAGTCCCTGGTCAGTTTCGAAGAGGGGATAAAACTGATAAGGGCCGCCCAGGAAGACCTGGCGAAGGCCGAGCAACGGGTACAGATGCTGACCGAAACCGGCACAACCGATGATAGCGCCAGCTGAGCATGAACGACGCTCTCGCTACATTTCTGCAGGAATGCCGGCGCCGGGTCGCCAGCCACCTGGAGGTCGGCCCCGCATACCCGAATGCCTTGGAAGACATTTGCGCATTCGCCCTGGGTGACACCGGTAAGCGGATAAGGCCGGTACTGGCGATCACTGCCGCTGCGGCGGTGTCGGACAATGCCGCCAGCGTATCGCAGCCCGCCGCGGCTCTCGAGCTTATCCACACCTACTCCCTAATCCACGACGACCTCCCCGCCATGGACGACGACGACATGCGCAGGGGCCGTCCCTCCCTCCACAAGGCCTTCGACGAAGCCACCGCCATCCTCGTCGGCGACGGTCTGCAGGCCCGGGCCTTCGAGTTGATCGCCGATGCGCCGGACCTCTCTGCCGAACAAAAAGTCCGTATGATCAAGGTGTTAGCGGAGGCTTCGGGTTTTGCGGGCATGGTCGGCGGGCAGTATATCGATATCCAGGCGACCAACTCGGACATGAGCCTCGAGGACCTCAAGGCCATGCACGAGATGAAAACCGGGGCCCTGATTCGCGCCTCCCTGGCGCTGGGAGGCATTGCCGCCAACGCCTCGGAGGAGCAACTCGCGGCACTGGACAGCTATGGCCGGCACATTGGCCTGGCCTTCCAGGTGGTCGACGACATTCTCGATGTGGAAGGGGATTCGGCCACCCTCGGCAAGACTGCCGGCAAGGACCACGAGGCCAACAAGCCCACCTATGTGAGGTTGTTGGGACTGGAAGGGGCCAAGGCGGAGGCCCGGAACCTGCTCGAACAGGCGCTGGCGGCGCTGGAAGGTTTCGGGGATTCCGCGGACCACTTGCGGGAGTTGGCGCGCTATATCGTGGAGCGGGATCGCTAGCTTACTGGCACTCCCGCAAAGTGCGATCCGCTATCGGCTTTATCGCTTAGGCCCGGCACCAGGATAATCAACACTGGACCACGCTCTTAGCCTTAGAGGGCGGCTTCCGGGTATTTGTTACTCGAACAAATGCCCCAACTTGGCACCCTTGGTCTGCAAATACTTCTCATTGTGCGGATTGCTGTGGGTATGCAACGGAATCCGCTCCACCACATCCACTCCCAATTCCTTTAGCGCCTGCACTTTGCGCGGGTTATTGGTCATGATCCGCAGCCGGTGGGTACCCAGGTGCTCGATCATCGGCTTGAGGATGCTGTAATCGCGCATATCGGCGCCGAAACCCAGCTGTTCGTTGGCTTCCACGGTATCCGCGCCGGCGTCCTGCAGTTTGTAGGCGCGAATCTTGTTGAGCAGGCCAATGCCGCGGCCTTCCTGGCGCAGGTAGAAGATGGCGCCGCGGCCTTCCTTTGATATGGCTTCCATGGCGGCCTGCAACTGGTTGCCGCAGTCGCAGCGCATGCTGAACAGGGCGTCGCCGGTCAGGCACTCGGAGTGGATGCGCGCCAGCACGGGCTCGCCATTGCCGACATCGCCCATGGTCAGGACCACGTGCTCCTTGTTGGCCTCGGCGTCCTCAAAGCCGTGCATCACGAAATCACCCCAGGCAGTGGGAAGTCGTGAAGATTCTACGTAGCGTACCGTCAATGGAAGTTCATCCGTACAGGGGGCGCGTATTCTAACAGCTTATACGCGCCTGGGGCGAGCCGGGGAAACGAAGCGTCCAGCCAGGCCAAACCGGGTGACAAAAAGGGTGGAGATGGCAACCAGGATTGGGCAGGAACGGTCGGTTCTGACGTTCCAAATTGACCACTTCGCCACTATCTTGCCCAAAGGTGAAAGGGGAGTATCATGGCTGAGTACGCATTCGATACGCTGCATCACGCACGCAGCCTCAAGGCAGCGGGCGTACCGGAGCAGCAGGCAGAGGTTCACGCGGAACTGATGGGTAAGGCATTCGCATACATCACCGGCGAGCTGGTAACCCGGGATTACCTGGATATGCAGCTTGCCAAACTCGAAGCCAGGCAGGACACCCATTTTGCCGAGTTACGCGCCCAGTTGCGCATGCACAACTGGATCTTTGCCGTCCTCACCGCAGCAATCGTCCTGCCCACCATCCGGGATTTCCTCGTACCCTGAAGCCCGCCCCACCGCTTGGGCAACCAGCTTCGCCGCAATGCATCGCTTTCCTGGAGCAAACCTGCCCCCTTAGCGCTGCTGCGAAAGCGTCATAATCCCTTGATTTTCCTCGATTTTTACATGCCGCAGGTAAGTCATACCAAGGAGGATATCGGTGGGAAAACTGCCCGCGAGAACCGCCGCCTCGACATTATTGACGACAATACCGCCAATATTCACTGCCCGCAGATTGACTCGCCAGGCATCCGCAACCCCGGAGGCGGTCTCCACCTTTTGCGGTATGGCGTCTTTCAGGTTGATGCCGAGGCGTTTGGCGTGGCCCTTGTTCATCGCCACCAGGTTGGCGCCGGTATCCACCAGCACGGGAATTTGCCGGCCGTTGATCTGGGCCGTGGTGTGGTATTGCAGTCGCGCGTTGCGCGGGATATCCACGCTCAGCGTTTCGGCTTCGACGTAGTTGGACACCACACGGCTGGACAAGCCGAGCACCTGCCGCTGGCCATCCACTTCCAGGGTGGCGATCTGCGATCGGGCGGAGATCAGCTTGACCCCGCCGAAGCTGTCGCCCTCCTTGAGCATCTTGCGCTGGCCGTCAATCATGATGACAGCGGCGCCGGGCATCAGGCCTTCAACCGTAATTCGTGGCGCGGCGAGGGCCTGGGCCGCCAGCATCGACAACGCCATCGCACTCACCAGGCGGCCGAAACGTGCCAGCTGGCGCCGCATCACAGCAACCACCAGTGTGCGGCGTGCAGGCAAATTCCGGCAAATACGCCTGCAACGACATCATCCAGCATAATTCCCAACCCTCCGTGCACACGTCTATCAAGGTAACCGATGGGCCACGGCTTGACGATATCAAACAGGCGGAACAGCACGAAACCGGCAAGCACCCAGGGCCAGGCCACGGGCAGTCCCCAGAGGGCGATCCAGAGCCCGACAAACTCATCCCAGACAATGCCGCCGTGGTCGTGCACACCGAGCTCATCGCTGGCGCGCTGGCATATCCAGACACCCGCCAGCAACGCCACCAGTACAGCCACCGTGTAGCCGGGCAGGCCCAACTTGGCGAGCAACCAGTACAGGGGCAACGCGGCGACCGTGCCAGCAGTGCCGGGCGCCTTCGGACTGAGCCCGCTGCCGAAGCCGAAAGCCAGGAACTGGACCGGGGATGTGAACGGGGTGGGTTGTCGAGTCATATCAGTCGCTCAGAAATGCTCGTAGCCACGCGCGAATACCGCATCCAGCCCGGTTTCCACACCGCTGCCGCTGACCACTTCACCCACCTGGAAGCAACCCTCGGGCAGGGTTTCAGCGGACGGCAAGGCAAAGCAGAGCTCGTAGTCATCCCCGCCAGTCAGCGCCCAGCGCAGGGCCTGTTGCTGATCCGGGTGCTGGCGCAATGCATTGGACAACGGCACGGCCTGCGGGTCGATGCGCAGCCCCACACCGCTGGCGGCGGCAATATGCCCCGCATCCGCCAGCAGGCCATCGGAGATATCGATGCAAGCCGAGGCCCTGCCCAGCAGCTCCCGGCCGAGCGCCAGACGCGCCCGGGGGCGGTTGTAGCGCTCCAGGATATCCTCGGCGATGGCGGGGTCGGGCCGCCATTCGCCCTCCATTATATGCAGCGCGGCGGCGGCGTCGCCCAGCGGGCCGGAGACACACAGCCGGTCGCCAACCCGGGCGCCCTCGCGCAGCAGGGCCTGCTCCAGCGGTAGCGCCCCCAGCACCTGCACACAGATGGCAAGCGGCCCCTTCGTGGTATCACCGCCCACCAGCGGTAGTTGGTATTCACTTACAGCCTGGGCGACGCCCTCGCTGAAGGAGTGCAGGAACAGTTCGTCAGCTTCCGGCAGGGTCAGGGCGATGGTCATCCCGAGGGGGCGCGCGCCCATGGCGGCGAGGTCGGACGCCGCGGCGGACACCGCCCGGAAGGCGAGGTCCTCGGGGAACATGTCGTCGGGAAAGTGCACGCCCTCGACCATCGTATCCACCGAGGTCGCCAGGCGTTCGCCGGGTTCCAGGCGCAGGATGGCGCAGTCGTCGCCAACAGAGAGGTCTACCCCCGGACCGCGGCCGAGGGCGGAGAAGTAGCGGTAGATGAGGTCGAATTCACCGAGGGACATGGGTCCGGGTCAGCCGGGTTCGGCCCCCACTTCCAGCGCGCGCAGCTGCCGTGCGGCCTTGTCCAGCACGCCGTTGATGTACTTGTGGCCATCGGTCGCACCAAACTTCCTGGCCAGTGCCACCGCCTCGTTGATTACCACCTTGTAGGGCACATCGATGCGCTCCTTCAGTTCGAAGGTACCCATGCGCAGCAGGGTGCGCTCGATCGGGTCGAGGTCGCTGAGCTTGCGGTCCAGCAGGGGTTCGAACAGGGCTTCGAGTTCGTCGACCTGGGTGGGCACGCCGTGCAGCAGGGCCTGGAAATAGTCGAGGTCGACATTGGCGAAGTCATAATCGGAGCGGAACTCGGCCTCGATATTGTTCAGCGGCGCCTCGGCCATGTACCACTGGTACAGGGCCTGCATCGCATAGTGACGGGCCTTGCGGCGCTCCGCGGCGAAGTTGTTGGGTGCAGTTTTTGCCATGGGAACGCCGCTTACGCCAGTTTTTCCAGCAGGCTGACCATTTCCAGCGCGGACATGGCGGCTTCCTCGCCCTTGTTACCCGCCTTGGTGCCGGAACGCTCAACCGCCTGTTCGATGGTGTCCACGGTGAGAACCCCGAAGGCCACCGGGATACCGTATTCCATGCTCACGGAAGACAGGCCCTTGGTGCACTCACCCGCCACGTACTCGAAGTGCGGGGTGCCGCCGCGAATCACCGCGCCGAGGGCGATAATGGCGTCGGCCTCGCCCTGCTGGGCGACTTTCTTGCACACCAGCGGAATCTCGAAGGCGCCGGGGGCGCGCACGATCGTGAGCTGGCTCTTGCTCACGCCGTGGCGGCGCAGGCAGTCGATGGCCCCTTCCAGCAGGTGCTCGACGACGAAGCTGTTCCAGCGGCCGACAACGATGGTGTACTTGCCTTTCGTGCCGGTGAAATCACCTTCGATGGTTTTAATGTCGGTCATTCCTTTCTCCTAAATGGGGTGGTCTACGGGGGTCAGAGCCCTTTTTTGCAAGCAAAAAAGGGCTCTGACCCCCTCCCCGTACTACGCGTTGACGAATTCCAGCACCTCCAGCCCGAAGCCGGAGATGGCATTGTACTTGATGGGCGCACCCATCAAATGGATTTTTCCCACCCCGAGGTCGCGCAGGATCTGCGAACCCAGGCCGACCGAAGTGTAGATATCCGGGGAGCTCTGGGTCGCGGCGTCGGCCGTTCCCAGCGCCATGTCGATACTGCCCAGCAGGCGCTCGTCGCTCTCGTCCCGGGCCAGCAGGACGATCACGCCACGCTCCGCCTCGGCCACCGCCTGCAGGCAGCGGCTCAGGTTCCAGCTCTCGCGCCCCGCCACTTCGGTCAGGCACAGGTCGCGCAGTGTGGACTGCACGTGCACCCGCACCAGGGTGGGTTCCTCCGCGCTGATGCTGCCGCGGCTCAGCGCGATGTGCACGCCCTTTTCGTTGGCGTCGCGGTAGGCGGTCATCTGGAAGGGGCCGAACGCGGTGTTGATCTCTCCCTCCCGGACCCGCTCGATAGTGCGCTCATTGACCATGCGGAAGTGAATGAGGTCCGCGATGGTGCCGATCTTCAGGCTGTGCTCCGCGGCGAAGTCCGCCAGCGACTGGCCCTCGGCCAGGGTGCCTTCGGGGGTCAGGATATCCGCGATCACCGCCGCCGGCAGCAGCCCGGCCAGGCGGGCGTAATCGGTTGCCGCCTCGGTGTGGCCGGCGCGGGTCAGCACACCGCCGGGGACGCAGGCCAGCGGGAATATGTGGCCGGGCTGGACGATGTCCGCCGGTACCGCGTGGGGGGCCACCGCCGCCTGCACGGTGAGCGCGCGGTCCGCCGCGGAGATCCCGGTATCGATGCCCTCTGCCGCTTCGATGGACAGGGTGAAATTGGACTTCTCGCCCATCGCCACGTCCACCATCGGAGGCAGGTCGAGTTGCCGGCAGCGCTCCTCGGTGAGGGTCAGACAGACCAGGCCGCGGGCCTTGCGCGCCATGAAATTGACGTGGCCGGCATCGCAGTGCTCGGCGGCCACCATCACCACGCCCTGGTTGAGATCTTCGGTATGGTCGTCGACCAGCACCACCATGCGCCCCTGGCGCAGGTCGGAAATCAGTTCATCGACGGTGTTGACTTGCATATGCTTACCCTGGTCCCGGTCCGCCCGCGGGCGGAGCCGGCTCTTACTTGAATTTGCCACCGCCGAGAAAACCGTTCTCGGCGAGCGTGTCGAGTGAAAGCCCCTGCGAACCGGGCTGCGCCGCGGCGTCGCCCAGCATCAGGCGCTCCAGGTAGCGGGCGATCAGGTCAACCTCCAGGTTCACGCGGGTGCCGGGGCGGTACTCGCTGAACACGGTCTCCTCCATGGTCTGGGGGATGATGTTGAGGTCGAACTCTGCGCCGTTGACCGCGTTGACCGTCAGGCTGGTGCCGTCCACGGTTATGCTGCCCTTGTGCGCGATATAGCGCGCCAGCGCATCCGGCGCGCGCAGCACGAAGCGGATGGAGCGGGCGTCCTTGTGCAGGCTGACCACTTCACCCACGCCGTCGACGTGCCCGGACACGATGTGCCCGCCGAGGCGGCTGGCGGGGGTCAGGGACTTTTCCAGGTTGACCGGCGAGCCCAGGCCCAGCGCGCCCAACGTGGTGAAATTCAGCGTTTCCACCGACACATCAGCCCAGTAGCCGTCCCCGGGCAGTTCGGTCACGGTCAGGCAGACGCCGTTGGTGCAGATGCTGTCACCGAGGGCGACATCGCCGAGGTCCAGCTTGCCGGTGCGGATGCGCAGGCGCAGGTCACCGCCCGAGGGCTGCAGGGCCGCTACCTCGCCGATGGCCTGGACTATTCCTGTGAACATAATGATTTCCGCTTTAATGGGGTCAGAGCCCTTTTTTGCCTTGCACCTTAATGGGGTCAGAGCCCTTTTTTGCCAGCAAAAAAGGGCTCTGACCCCATTAAGAACGTACAGGCACCGCAGTAATACGCCAGTCCTGCCCGAGCCGTCGCAGGTCCTCGATGCGCAGCGGCACCTTGTCCGCCATCGCCGAAATAGGCAAATCCAGCAGCGGCAGCGCACGGCTGCCCATCAGGACGGGCGCCATATAGACGATCAGCTCATCGAGCAGGCCCGCCTGCAGTAGGGCACCGGCCAGACGGGGGCCGCATTCTACCAGAATTTCGTTGCAATGCCGCGCCGCCAGTGCATCCATCAGGGCCGCCAGGTCGAGGCCCTGATCGCCCCGTGGCAGCGGCAACAACCGGGCGCCGGCGTCCCGCAGGGCAGCGGGTACCGATGCTTCCTCTGCGTGGCACACCAGGGTGGGCGCGGCGCCGTCCAGGACCTTTGCCGTCGGCGGCACCTGCAGGCGCGAATCCAGCACCACCCGCAGGGGCTGGTGCTGTGCAGCCAGCCGCGACTCCGCCGGGGTCAAACCCAGTTCATCGGCGCGCACCGTCAGCGAGCAATCATCGGCCAGCACGGTGCCGATGCCGGTGACCACGGCGCTGCTGGCGGCCCGCAGCCGCTGCACGTCGCGGCGCGCGGCCGAACCGGTAATCCACTGACTCTCGCCGGAGGCCATCGCCGTGCGCCCGTCCAGGGAGGAGGCCAGTTTCACCCGCACCCGGCCGCGGCCGCGCTGCATGCGGGCAATGAAGCCGGCAATCTCGGCCCGCGCCTCCTCCGCCATCAGCCCGCTGTGCACGCTTATCCCCGCCGCCGCCAGGCGGCGCAGGCCATCCCCCGCCACCTGCGGGTTGGGATCTTCGGTCGCGGCAATCACGCGACGGATGCCGGCGCCGATCAGGGCGTCGGCGCAGGGACCGGTCCGGCCGTGGTGGGAGCAGGGCTCGAGGGTGACATAAGCGGTGGCGCCAGCGGCATCGCCGGCAGCGTTCAGCGCCTCGATTTCCGCGTGGTTACCGCCAGCGGGCTGGGTATAGCCCTCGCCGATCACCTCGCCATCGCGCACCAGCACACAGCCGACATGGGGGTTGGGCTTGGCCGAGTAGCGCCCGCGACGCGCCAGTTGCAGCGCGCGGGCCATCATCCGGGTGTCAAATTCCGCCGCCACGCTCAACTCTCGACGCGGGGTTCTTCTTCCAGCGACTCAATCGCGCGACGGAATTCATCCACATCCTCGAAGTTCTTGTACACCGAGGCGAAGCGGACGTAGGCCACCTTGTCCAGCTTCTTGAGGTTCTCCATCACCAGTTCACCGAGTACCCGGGAGCCGACTTCCCGCTCGCCCATGGCGCGCAGGACGTGCTTGATCTGCTGGATTACCGCTTCGATGGCCTCCACCGAGACCGGCCGCTTTTCCAGCGCGCGCTGGAAGCCCGCCCGCAGCTTGTCCTCGTTGAAAGGCTCGCGGTTGCCGTTCTGTTTGATGATCCGCGGCATCACCAGTTCGGCGACTTCGTAGGTGGTGAATCGCTCGCTGCAACTCAGGCACTCGCGGCGGCGGCGAACCTGGTCGCCCTCGGCAACCAGCCGCGAGTCGATCACCTTGGTATCCTCGGCGGCACAAAATGGGCAGTGCATGGCCAACCCCTATAGTTAAGTGGCTGAACTTTAACACAATTCCCGAACACAGGCGGACATTTGATCAGCCTTTTCCACACATCGGCAGACGCCCGAAATGCACGCACAGGGGCACCCGGCAGCAAGCGCGTGCAGGCGGTTACCGGGGAGCGAAACCCCGGCCACAAAAAAGGCCGCGTCAGCGGCCTTTTTTACTTCACCCGGAGGCAGCGATCAGGCGTAAACCGGGAAGCGCTTGCAGATATCCAGCACTTTAGCCTTCACCGCAGGAATCACCTGCTCGGCATTGCCGTTTTCCAGCGATTCCAGCACGTCACACATCCAGTGGGTCAGCTCGATGGTTTCGGCTTCGCCAAAACCGCGGGTGGTAATGGCCGGGGTGCCGACGCGCAGGCCGGAAGTGACGAAGGGCGAGCGCGGGTCGTTGGGGACCGCGTTCTTGTTGACCGTGATGTAGGCGTCGCCGAGGGCGGCGTCCGCGTCCTTGCCGGTGTAGGGCTTGCCGATCAGGTCCACCAGCATCAGGTGGTTCTCGGTGCCGCCGGAGACGATCTTGATGCCGCGCTCGATGAAGGTAGCAGCCATCACCTTGGCGTTCTTTACCACCTGCTTCTGGTACTCGACGAATTCCGGTTCCGCGGCTTCCTTGAAGGATACCGCCTTGGCCGCAATCACGTGCATCAGCGGGCCGCCCTGCCCGCCGGGGAATACAGCGGAGTTGAATTTCTTCTCCAGCTCCTCGTTGGCACGGGCGAGGATGATGCCGCCGCGGGGGCCGCGCAGGGTCTTGTGGGTGGTGGAGGTCACTACGTCCGCGAAGGGTACCGGGTTGGGGTAGACACCTGCAGCGACCAGGCCTGCGACATGGGCCATGTCGACCATGAGGTAGGCGCCGACCATGTCCGCGATTTCGCGGAAGCGGGCCCAGTCGACAATGCCGGAATAGGCGGAGAAGCCGGCGACGATCATCTTCGGCTTGTGCTCCAGGGCCAGGGCTTCCACCTGGGCGTAGTCGATCTCGCCGGTTTCCGCGTTCAGGCCGTACTGCACGGAGTTGTAGACCTTGCCGGAGAAGTTCGGCTTGGCGCCGTGGGTCAGGTGGCCACCGGCGTCCAGGCTCATGCCCAGCACGGTGTCACCGGGCTGCAGCAGGGCCAGGTAGACCGCACTGTTGGCCTGGGAGCCGGAGTGCGGCTGGACATTGGCGTAAGCGGCGCCGAACAGGGCCTTGGCGCGCTCGATGGCCAGTTCCTCGGCCTTGTCGACGTATTCACAGCCGCCGTAGTAACGCTTGCCCGGGTAGCCTTCCGCATACTTGTTGGTCAGCGCGGTGCCCTGCGCCTGCATGACCCGGGGGCTGCAATAGTTCTCGGAGGCGATCAGTTCGATGTGCTCCTCCTGGCGGCGCTCTTCCTCGCCGATCGCGGCGAAGATCTCGTCATCGAAACCCTGGATGGTCATGCTTTTGTCGAACATGGTGAACTCCCGGCAGTGCGGGCCCTGGGGCCCCGTTTGGAAAGCGGCGGATTTTACAGAAAAAGCACCTCCGGCTAAAGCTGCAATATGGCCATCTGACTACCGGCTCTGAATCTTGCTGCGGGGGTAGGGTGCGGGGCGGAAACCGTGCGGCGACAGGACGTCGCCGCCCGAGTCTGCAAACGGACGTGCGCTTTTTGGCGTGTTTCCGCAGGCAGGTTCCGTCTCGCGCCCGGCGGTCCTACCTCCGTCACAGCCAGACTACCAGTAACTTATCTATCCGAGGGGTGCCCCCGCTACCGGCCTGGACACCACACCCGGCGCCCCGAAAACCGCAAAAGCGGCGTCCTGCCAGCTTGGCCTCGGCCCTCCATGGCCTCGGACATTTTCGCGGCGCCGGGTGTGGCATCCAGTCCTCCCCCTGTGCCGTCCGCCCTGCTCCGCCACTTCGTTACGGGAGATTCCGCAAGAACGCGGAAAAAGCACCCCGGTATGCCCTCCGACCCATAGACGCTGCACCGTATTTGGGCTATACCATCAACAGTGGCGCGTTGTTTGCTAGCGGTATGTCCTGCCGGCTGCAACGGTTCGCAACCCCGGCTGTACATTAAGGAACCCCATGGAACAAAGCTGGAAGTCCTACGACAGCGGCCCCTTCTACGACGAATTGATCTCCTCTCCCGGCAAGCCCCGGGTGGCGGCGCGGCGGGCGGTCAACCTGCTGCAAAACCTGTCCACTGACGAGATGGCGGCCCGCAGGGCCGCGGCAGAGCTGGCGATCAAGGAGATGGGCATCTCCTTTACCATCTACTCCGAAGGCAAGAATATCGACCGGGCCTGGCCCTTCGATATCATTCCCCGGGTGATTCCGGGCAGGGAGTGGGACAAGGTCAGCGAGGGGCTGGCGCAGCGCACCCGCGCCCTGAACGCCTTTATCAACGACATCTATAACAAGCAGAAAATCCTCAAGGACGGCATCGTCCCGGCGGATATTGTGCTGGATTCGAGCAACTACAAGCCCCAATGCGCCGGCATATCGCCCCGTTATGGCGCATGGGCACATATTTGCGGCACCGATCTGGTGCGCGACAAGGACGGCAAGTTCTACGTGCTGGAGGACAACCTGCGGGTGCCCTCCGGCGTCTCCTACATGCTGGAGAACCGCGAGGTCACCAAGCGCGCCCTGCCGGAACTGTTCGAGAACTACAGCATCCGCCCGGTGGACGATTACCCGGCGCGGCTGTACGCAACCCTGGCCGCCCTGTCGCCGCGGGAGCGCAAGCGCCCCTGCGTGGCGGTCCTGACGCCCGGCATCTATAACTCCGCCTACTTCGAGCACTCCTTCCTGGCCCGCGGTATGGGCGCGGAGCTGGTGGAGGGCGGTGACCTGTTCGTGGATGAGGACGACTGCCTCTACATGCGCACCGTGGATGGCCCGGAGCGGGTGGACGTGGTCTACCGGCGCATCGACGACGACTTCATCGACCCGGAGGCCTTCCGCAAGGATTCCATCCTCGGCGTGCCCGGCATCATGCGAGCATGGAAAAAGGGCAACGTGGCCATCGCCAATGCACCCGGATCGGGCGTGGCGGACGACAAGGTGGTCTACGCCTTCGTACCGGACATGATCCGCTACTACCTGAAGGAAGAACCCAAGCTGGCCTCGGTCAAGACCTACCTGTGCATGGTTGAAAAGGAGCGCGATTACGTACTCGCCAACCTCGACAAGCTGGTGGTCAAGCCCGCCAACGAATCCGGCGGCTACGGCCTGATGGTGGGGCCCCGCGCAACCAAGGCCACCCGGGCCAAGTTCGCCAAGCTGATCGAGGAAAATCCCCGCAACTACATCGCCCAGCCGACCCTGGCCCTGTCCACCGCGCCGACCTACCTCGACGATCAGGTGCAGCCGCGCCACCTGGACCTGCGCCCCTTCATCCTCAGCAGCAAGGACACCTGGGTGACCCCCGGCGGCCTGACCCGGGTGGCGCTGGTAAAAGGTTCACTTGTAGTGAACTCCTCACAGGGCGGTGGCAGTAAAGATACCTGGATCGTGGAGGGCAAATCATGACCATGCTCTCCCGCGTCGCGGAACGCCTGTTCTGGATGGCCCGCTACCTGGAGCGCGCCGAGGATACCGCGCGCCTCACCCAGGCCTACACCCACCTGGTGATGGACATTCCCGAGGGCTCGGAGCCCGGCTGGGACATCCTGGTCAACATTCTCGACGCCGCACCCATGTACACCAGCCGCTTCCGCGTCTACTCCGAGCAAAACGTGCTGCGTTTCCTGATCGCCGACCCGGACAATTCAAGCAGTATCCACCACTCTATCGTGGCGGCCCGGGAGAACGTGCGCACCACCCGCGACGTCCTGCCGGAAGAGGCCTGGGAGCACGTCAACGAGCTCTACCACTATTCCCGCGAGACCTCGGAAAGCTCGATCGGCCGACGCAACCGGCACGCCTTCCTCGAACAGGTCTACACCCGCTGCCAGATGATCAACGGGCTGATCATTTCCACCCTGTGCCGCGACCACGCCTACCGCTTCATCAAGCTCGGGCACCTGCTGGAACGGGCCGACATGACCACCCGGGTGATCGATGTTGGCGCCGGCGCCCTGCTCGGTGAAGAGAACGCCAAGTCGCCGGTTACCCCGCTGGTCTGGGCCAGCCTGCTGCGCTCCTTGTCGGCCATGGGTACCTACCGGCGGACCATCGGGCCGCTGATCGAGGCAGACGCCGTGGTAGACTTCATGTTCTGTGAAGCCTCCCTGCCGCGCTCGGTGAAGTTCTGCCTGGACGGCATTCGCAAGGAACTCACCCCCTTGCATAACAACAAGGAGGCACTGCGGGTACTCGAGAGCTCGCGGCGCAAGCTCACCCGTTTCAATGCCGATGAAACACAGCCGGAAAAGCTGCACCAGTTCATCGACCGACTGCAACTTAACTTGAATACACTTTCCGATTCTATTTGCGAGACCTGGTTCCCGCCGCCACAGGGGTAGTTGTATATGGCCATCCGCGTTGCCGTCCGGCACAACACCTACTACCGGTTTGACCGTCACGTGGGGATGGCGCCGCACGTCCTGCGTTTGCGTCCGGCACCCCACTGCCGCAACCGGATTTACAGTTACTCGCTGAAAATCCAGCCGGAGAACCACTTCATCAACTGGCAGCAGGACCCCTTCGGCAATTTCCTCGCGCGGCTGGTATTCCCAGAGAAGGTGGATCACCTGTCCGTGGAGGTCGAACTGATCACGGACATGACCGTGGTCAACCCCTTTGACTTCTTTGTCGAGGAATACGCGGAGCACTATCCCTTCGAGTACGACGCGGTGCTGCTCAAGGAACTCGGCCCCTACCTCGAGATCACCGACGATGGGCCGCTGTTGAAAAAGTGGTTGTCCTCCGTCAAACGCGACAAATTGCCGATCATCGACTTCCTGGTCGCGATCAACCAGCGCCTGGAACAGGACATCGAGTACAACGTGCGCATGGAACCAGGGGTGCAGACCTGCGAGGAGACCCTGGGCCTGGCCCGCGGTTCCTGCCGCGACTCCGGCTGGCTGTTGGTGCAGATCCTGCGCCACCTCGGCCTGGCTGCGCGTTTCTGCTCCGGCTACCTGGTGCAGCTGGCCCCGGACCAGAAATCCCTGGAGGGCCCCTCCGGTCCCGAGGCGGACTTCACCGACCTGCACGCCTGGTGCGAGGTCTTCCTGCCCGGCGCCGGCTGGGTCGGACTGGACCCCACCTCCGGCCTGTTCGCCGGCGAGAGCCACATACCGCTGGCCTGTACCCCCAGTCCGATTTCCGCCGCGCCGATCACCGGCGCCACCGACAAGTGCGAGGTGGAGTTCAGCTACACCAACGTGGTCGAGCGTATCCATGAGGACCCGCGGGTCACCAAGCCCTACACCGAGGCGGAGTGGATCGCGATCCAGGCACTGGGCGAGGCGGTGGACGCCGAACTCAGCGCTGGCGACGTACGCCTGACCATGGGCGGCGAACCGACCTTCGTCTCGATTGACGACATGGACTCGGCCCAGTGGAATATCGCCGCCCTGGGCTCACACAAGCTCAAGCTGGCCAAGGACCTGCTGATCCGCCTGCGCGACCGCTTCGCCCCCGGTGGCCTGCTGCATTACGGCCAGGGCAAGTGGTATCCGGGCGAACCGACCCCGCGCTGGGCGCTGGGCTGTTTCTGGCGCACCGATGGCGAACTGCTGTGGCAGGACCCGTCGCTGCTGGCCCGGGTCGACGGCGAATACGGGCACACCCTCGATGACAGCGAAGCCTTTATCCAGCGGCTGACGTCCGCCCTGGGCCTGAGCGGCGAGCACATCGTGCCCGCCTACGAGGACGCCCTGTATTACATGTGGAAAGAGGAGAGCTTCCCGGACAACCTCGACCCGACCAAGGCCGACCTCAAGGACGATATCGAGCGGCGCCGGCTGGCGAAGCTGCTCGGCCGCGGCCTCAACACGCCCACCGGCTACCTGGTCCCGCTGGAGCGCCATTTCAACGGGCCCTGGCGCAGCGGTCCCTGGCAGCTGCGCGCCGGGCGGGTCAACCTGATCCCCGGCGACTCGCCCATGGGCCTGCGCCTGCCGCTGGACAGCCTGCTCTACCCCGACGATCCCGCGGATTTGCGCAAGCCCGATCGCGACCCCTTCGAGCCGCGCGGCACCCTGGCGCAGGAGAGCATGCCCGCACCGCCGGGGCAGACCGTGCAGCCGCAGACAACGCCGGCGCAACAGCCAGCGCCCGATGATCCCGGTTACGTGGTGCGTACCGTGCTCTGCGTCGAGCCCCGTGACGGCAAGCTGCATGTCTTCCTGCCGCCGCTGCAGTACCTGGAGCACTACGTCGACCTGGTGCAGGCGCTGGAGGCCACCGCCCGGGAACTCAAACTGCCGCTGCTGATCGAGGGCTACGAACCGCCCCGGGACCCGCGCCTGCAGCGCCTGCTGGTGACCCCGGACCCCGGCGTGATCGAGGTGAACATCCACCCGTCGAAGAGCTGGGCCGAGCTGGTGGACAACACCACCGTGCTCTACGAGGAGGCCCGCCAGTCGCGCCTGGGCACCGAGAAATTCATGCTCGACGGCCGCCACTCCGGCACCGGCGGCGGCAACCATGTCACCCTCGGCGGCGCCAGCCCCGAGGACAGCCCGCTGCTGCGCCGGCCGGACCTGCTGCAAAGCCTGGTCACCTACTGGCAGCACCACCCCGGCCTGTCGTACCTGTTTTCCGGCCTGTTCCTCGGCCCCACCAGCCAGGCGCCGCGGGTGGACGAGGGCCGCGATGAAATGCTCTACGAGTTGGAGATCGCTTTCAGCCAGATTCCCGCGGGAGAGAGCACCCAGCCGTGGGTCGTCGACCGGGTGATGCGCAACCTGCTGATCGACATCACCGGCAACACCCACCGCTCGGAATTCTGCATCGACAAGCTCTACGCACCCGGCTCTGCCACCGGTCGCCTCGGCCTGCTGGAATTCCGCGGCTTCGAGATGCCGCCCCACGCCCACATGGCACTGGTGCAGGTGCTGCTGCTGCGCTGCCTGGTGGCGCGTTTCTGGAAGGCGCCCTACCAGCAGAAACTCGTGCGCTGGGGCACCCTGCTGCACGACCGTTTCATGATGCCGCACTACGTCTGGTCGGATATCAAGGAAGTGGTGGAAGACCTCAATGCACACGGTTTCCCTTTCCAGCTGGAGTGGCTGGCGGCCTTCGAGGAGTTCCGCTTCCCCCACTACGGCAACATGAACCTCGGCGACATCAACCTCGAACTGCGCTGGGCCATCGAGCCCTGGCACGTGCTGGGCGAGGAAGTGTCGAGCTTCGGCACCTCGCGCTACGTGGATTCGTCGGTGGAACGCCTGCAGGTGCGCCTGAGCGGGCTGACCCCGGGGCGCTACGTGCTGGCCTGCAACGGCCGCCGGGTACCCCTGCGCGCCACCGAGACCCACGGCGAGTACGTGGCCGCGGTGCGCTACCGGGCCTGGCAGCCCCCCTCAGCGCTGCACCCGCGTATCGGCATCCACGCACCGCTGGTCTTCGACCTGATCGACACCTGGAACGGGCGCTCCATCGGCGGCTGTACCTACCACGTCACCCACCCGGGCGGGCGCAGCTACGACAACTTCCCGGTAAATGCTTTCGAGGCGGAATCCCGGCGGGTCAATCGCTTCTGGGATTTCGGCCATACCCCGAACGTGATTCCACCACTGGGGGACTTCGACAGCATCCGCGAATTCTTCCCCAACCACGAGCCGCCGCGGCCGATGGCACCACCCCCGGAAGAACCGCCAGGAGAATACCCGCACACACTGGACCTGCGGCGCCCGCCGGAACGATACTGAGGCGGCTCGCTGACAGCTAAGCACCGCGCGGAAAACAACGCATTGCCGAAATGGCCCATCCCGGGCATTTCGGCAATAATAAAAGGCCGCACGTCGTAACCACAGGCAGTAATGGGCTCACAGCAACAGAACCAGGCATCCTCCCCCGCAACGTCGCCACAGGCTTTCCAGGAAGCCTACAGCGGCGCGGGCGAGATTCGCCCGCACTGGCAGTACCTGCTGAACAGCCTCGAGGCGCTCGGCCCGGAAGAATTCACCCTGCGCCGGCAGAGTATCGAGCGCATCCTGCGCGACAACGGTGCGACCTACAACGACTACAGCCCCGGCCTGGTCGCCCGCCCCTGGGGGCTGGACCCCATCCCCCTGGTGCTCACCAGTGAGGAGTGGAACCGGATTGAAAGCGGCGTGCGTGAACGGGCGGAGTTGCTCGACCTGATCCTGCGCGACATCTACGGGCCCCGCAACCTGCTGAAACACGGGGTCATTCCGCCCGAACTGATCTTCGGCAGCAATGCCTTCCTGCGCGAATGCCAGGGCCTGGCCCTGCCCGGCGAGCAACAGCTCATCCTCTATGCCACCGACCTCGTGCGCACACCGGACGGCGAACTGCGGGTGATGTCCGACCGCACCCAGACGCCCAGCGGCACCGGCTATTCGCTGGTCAACCGCCAGGCCATGAGCCGGGTTTTCCCCAGCCTGTTCCGCGACAGCCACGTACACCGGCTGTCGCTGTACTTCAACCAGTTGCGGCAAAAGCTCAACCAGCTCAATCCCAATGGCGAGGTAGCCAGGGTGGCGGTACTCACGCCGGGCGCCTACAACGAGACCTATTTCGAGCACGTGTTCCTGGCCAACTACCTCGGCTATCCCCTGGTACAGGGCCGCGACCTTACAGTGCGCGACGGTTATGTCTGGCTGAAAACCCTCGATGGTCTCTCGCGCATCGATGTCATCCTGCGCCGGGTGGACGATTTGTTCTGCGACCCGGTTGAGCTGTTCAGCGAGTCCCAGCTCGGCGTCCCCGGCCTGCTCGAGTGCGTGCGCATGGGCAATGTAGCGGTCGCCAACCCGCTGGGCTCCGGCATCCTGGAGAACCGCGGCCTGGCGCGCTTCCTGCCGGCGGTAGCCAAACATTTTCTCGGCCGGGAACTCAGCCTGTCCGGCGCCCGGACCTGGTGGTGCGGCGACCCCTCCGACCTGGCCTACGCCCTCGACAACCTCGACTCGCTGGTGATCAAGACCACCTCCCGGGGGCTGGATTCACATATCGTCCACGGCGGCGGGCTGAGCTCCAGCGACCGCGACACCCTTATTTCACGGGTCCGCGCCCGCCCCGCCGCCTACGTTGCACAGGAGCGCCTCGACCCCTCGACTTCGCCAGTGTGGAGCAACGGCGAGCAACACGAACTGCCCTTTGTTTTGCGCAGTTTCGCGGTCGCGGGAGAATCTTCCTATGTGGTCATGCCCGGCGGCCTCACCCGGGTGGGTATGCCACAGGGGGCGTTTGAGATATCCAACCGCCTCGGCTCAATCAGCAAGGACACCTGGATACTCGCCTCGGAACCCGAGAAGCGCCCGGAACCGGAGCTCGCGGAATTCGGTGAGGCCAGCACCGGCTGGGCCGGCATGGAACTGCCCAGCCGCGTGGTCGACAACCTGTTCTGGGTCGGCCGTTACACCGAGCGGGCGGAAGCCTCCCTGCGCCTGTTGCGCACCGTGTTCACCATCCTGAAGAGCGAGCAGAACGCCGATCCCGACAGCCAGGCACTGCTGTTGCGGGCGGTTACCCACCTTACCGGTACCTACCCGGGATTCCTCGGCAAAAACGCGAAACCGGACGCCCCCCTGCCCGAACTTCACTCGGTGGTGCTCGACGCCCGACGGCCGGGCAGTGTCGCCCACTCCCTGCAGGCCCTGCTGCAGGCGGTGGACCAGGTCAAGGATTACATGTCGGCGGATACCCAGCGCATTCTCAACGACCTGCGCGACGCGATGGCCGCACTGCCGCGCCAGCTGCAGCACGACTTCAGTAGCGCACCCGAGGAAGCCCTGGACCACCTGGTTACCATCCTGCTGGCCCTCTCCGGCCTGTCACAGGAATCCATGGTGCGCGGGCTGGGCTGGCATTTCCTCGACATGGGGCGCCGACTCGAACGCAGCCAGTTGACGCTTTCGCTGATTCGCTCCCTGCTGGTGCCCCGGGTCGACCCGGCTGCCGAGTCCCTGCTGCTGGAAGCCGTACTGATCAGCGCAGAGGCACTGATGACCTATCGCCGCCGCTACCAGCGCAATGTCAATGTCGACGACGCGCTCGACCTGCTGCTGCTGGAGCCCGCCAACCCGCGCTCACTGCTGTTCCAGCTCAGCCAACTGGAGCATCACCTCGGCACGCTGCCGGACAGTGCCAGCGGAGAACGCCTCAGCACGGAGCAACAGCTGTGCCTGGATGCGCGGTCCAAGCTGGTGCTGGCCAACCTGCCCGCCCTTGCCGCGACGGCGGAAAACGAATACCTGCGCGGCGACCTCGACCAGATGCTGGCCCGCCTGCAACAGCTGCTGGCACGTATTGGCACCATTATCACCGACCGCTACTTCGAGCACGCCCTGGCGCTGCAATCCATGACCCCTGGCGAAGGTTCCGGCCAGTCCGGAGGCAACCCGTGAAGTACCGTATCCGCCACCGCACGCGCTACGACTACCCGCAGCAGGTCAGCCAGTGTTATAGCCTGACCCACCTGCTGCCGCGCAACACCCATTTCCAGCGCTGTACTCGGGCGAGCATCTCGGTGCATCCGGGGCCGGCGGTCAGTGCCGAGCGCAGCGACTACTTCGGCAACCACAGCTATCACTTTTCCGTGCAGATCCCCCACCAGGTGCTGGAAGTTACCGCCGAAAGCGAAGTGGAAATTCTCGCCCAGCGGCAGAGCCTGGCACTGGATTTTGGCGCAAGTTGTGCCGAGGTAAAAGCGCTGCTGGGAAACCTGCAGCCAGAGGAGAACATCGCCGCACGGGAGTTCCTGCTGGATTCACCGCGCATCACCCGCAGTGCGGTGCTGGCCGATTACGCCCGGGACTGCTTCAGGGATGACCTGCCCTACTTTTCCTGCGTCAGGAACTTCACCAGCCGGATCTTTGACCAGTTTGAATTTGATCCTCGCGCCACCGAGGTCACCACCCCGCTGGAGACAGTCCTGCAACAGCGCAAGGGGGTCTGCCAGGATTTCGCCCACCTCGCCATCGGCTGCCTGCGCTCCCTCGGGTTTCCGGCGCGCTATGTCAGCGGCTACCTGGAGACCCTGCCGCCGCCGGGCAGTCCGCGGCTCGAGGGCGCCGACGCCAGCCACGCCTGGTTCGCCGTGTACTCGCCCACCGAGGGCTGGGCGGACTTCGACCCGACCAACGACCAGATGGCGGAGGAACAACACATCACCACCGCCTGGGGACGGGATTACTCGGACGTCACCCCCCTGAAAGGTTCGGTCATCGGCGGCGGCGCCAACCAGAAACTTTCCGTGGCCGTGGATGTTGAACGGCTGCCGGACTGAGCCTCAGCGGCTGCCCGCTTCCAGCACCGGCGCTACCACCACCTTTTCATAGATGCCCGCCACCCGCTTGACCGGCAGCGGCTCCGGCTGCGCCAGCCACCAGGTGAGCAACTCGATGGTGCCGCTGATTACCAGCACTACCCCGCAATCCGCCGGCAACCAGCCGCCGGGCCGGGCCTTTTCCGCCGCAATCGCCCGCGCCTGCTGCAGGTAGGCCTCGCGAACCGCACCCGCCGCGCCGCCGGTTAGCAGCGCCGACCACAGCGGCCGGTGCGCGTCCACGTAGGAAAACAGGGCGACGGCTGCCGCTCCGTGGTCACATGCCTCCGATATCGGCAGGGTCAGCCCGATCAGGCGTTCGATCTGGTCCGCCGCGATGGCGTCGAGCAGGGCTTCCTTGGAACTGAAATGGCGGAAGAACGTGGTCTTGCCCACGCCGGCAGTGGTGACGATGTCGCTGATGGTGACCTGCTCCAGCGGCTTCCTTTCCAGCAGCTCCAGCATTGCCAGCCGCAGGGCTTCCCGGGTGCGGGCAATGCGCGGATCACCCGTGCTTACCACTGCTCTTGCCGTCATGCCTGCCCTCTCCCTAATTTTTGGAACTCATAGTACCGAAACCAGACTCTAAGTAATACCGCCACTATTCACTGGGTCCAAACACATGCAAAAGCTCGTGCCGCCGGGTGGTGCAGTTTGAATGCCAGGTATGGATGTTCTAGCGCCGAGCGTGAACCCCCAGATGCCTGCTGGAACACGCCAAAAAGCGCAGAAGCGAGACCCACGGCAATTGACTTGGTGTCAGTACACTGGCACTCTTTCGCCATGAACTTATGGAACCATTAGTTCCGAAAATAACACTGCGGCGAGATCCCTTCTCGCCTGATAACAGGAGATCGCCATGCAAGCCACTGCCGAGAAGGACTACTTCACCGATTTCAGCGTCCTCAAGGACCCTTACGAGTACTTCGAGTCCATGCGCGATCGCGGCGGCGTCTACCGCTCCACCGTGCGCCCCGACGTCATCATGGTCACCGGTTTCGAGGAGTCCGTCGAAGTCCTGCGCAATGCCGAGGACTTTTCCTCCGCCATCGCGCCCCAGGGGCCGGCCCTGCCCCTGCCGTTCGAGCCGGGCAGCGGCGATCTGCGCGAGCAGATCGAAGCCCACCGCCATGAGTTTGTCGGCGGCGATTTGCTGGTGGCCTACGACGGCCAGCAGCACAAGTACTCCCGCTCCATCCTCAACCGGCTGTTCACGCCCTCCCGGCTGAAAGCCAACGAGGAATTCATCCAGGCCTATTCCGAACGGCTGGTGAAGGAAATGGTGGCCAAGGGCGGCTGCGAACTCATCAACGAAGTCGCCACCCCCTTCGTGACCCTGGTGATCGCCGACCTGCTGGGGGTGCCGGAGGACGACCGGGAACTCTTCCGCGAAGTGATCGACAACGCGCCCCCGCCCGGCGACATGGCCACCGAAGGCATGGTCATGGACGAAAACAGCCCGCTGGTCATCATGGGCGCCCATTTCTATAACTATGTCACTGACCGCCGGGAAAACCCCCGGGAGGACATTCTTACCGAACTGTCCACCGCCACCTATCCCGACGGCTCCCTGCCGGACGTGCTGGAAATCGTCCGCCTGGCGATTTTCCTGTTCGGCGCCGGCCAGGACACCAGCGCCAAGCTGCTCGGCAACTCCCTGCGCCGCCTGGCGGAGGATCATGAGTTGCAGGCCCAGTTACGTGACAACCCGTCGCGGATTCCCGACTTCATCGAGGAGGTGCTGCGTATCGAGGGTTCCACCAAGATGACCGCCCGCATTGCGCTGCGCGACACCCGCATCGGCGAGATGGAGATTCCCGCCGGCACCAAGGTCATGGTGGCCATTGCCGCGGCCAATCGCGATGCAAAGCGCTGGGAGGCGCCCGCTGAATTCAATATGGATCGTCCCAAGCTGCGCGAACACCTCGCCTTCAGCCGCGGCCCCCATGTCTGTGCCGGCGCGCCGCTGGCCCGGGTGGAGGTGCGTATCATCCTCGAACACCTGCTGGGAAACACCTCGCTGATCGACTTCGACGAGGCAAGGCACGGCGACAAGCAGCACCGCGAGGTGGATTACGAGGCCAGCTTTATCATTCGCGGCCTCTCCGAACTGCACCTCAAGCTCAGCGCCTGAACGCTGTTACGGAGGCAAACCATGCCAACAGTCAAATTGACCCGGGCAGACGGCCAGGTCCGGGAACTGTACGTCGACCCGACGGGTACCCTGATGGAGGCCATTCGCGACGCCAACTGCGATGAACTCCTCGCCCTGTGCGGCGGCTGCCTGAGCTGCGCCACCTGCCACGTGCATGTCGACCCGGCGGACTTCGACCGCCTGGCGCCGATGTCGGAGGATGAGAACGCCCTGCTCGAGGGCGTGGATAACCGGGTGGCAAGCTCGCGCCTGTCCTGCCAGGTGTGGCTCGACGACAGTCACGAGGGCATCGCCATCCAGTTGGTGGAAACTGGCTGAGCGCAGGAAATACTTGCTGGCGGGGATGCCCGCCCGGAGAGAAAACGCCAGCCACGCTGGCGTTTTTTTTTCAGGCTTCGGCGGCGGCCGCGTCGAATACCTGTTGCAGCGAGGGCAGGTCGTTGAAGGCCTTGCGGATGTTTTCATCCCAGGACCGCCGCAGGTTGACCAGGTACTCGTCGTTCTCCTCGAACCTGCAGTATTCGGCTGGCTCGGCCAGGGTATCCGCCCGGTAGTAAAGCAGCTCGATAGGCGGCCCCACGGTGGCGTTACTGCGCATGGTCGAATCCATGGACACCAGCGCACAGCGCATGGCGGTTTCGTGATCGGTGTCCGGGCGGATGATCCGGTCGAGGATCGGCTTGCCGTACTTGGTTTCGCCGATCTGCAGGAAGGGATACTGGTCGGACACGGTAATGTGGTTGCCTTCCGGGTAGACCAGGTACAGCTCGGTGGGCTGGCCCTTGATCTGGCCGCCGAGGATAAACGTGGCCTCGGCGTTGAAACCCGCGCCAGGGCCACCGTTGGCGTACTTGTGCTGCTCCGCCAGGCCCAGCTTGCCGATATAGTCGGCGATGTCGGAGACATACTGCGCCTTGGCGACGTTGAATTCCGCATCCTCGCGCAGGTCGCGCTCGATCTGCGACACGACCGCCTGGCTGGTGGCCAGGTTGCCTGCCGTCATGAGCATGAGTTGGCGGTCACCGGGTTCGGAGAAGCGGTGTAATTTGCCATAGGTGCTGACGCGATCCGCGCCCGCATTGGTGCGGGAGTCGGAGCAGAAGACCAGGCCTTCTTTCAGCTTGATACCGATACAATAGGTCATATATGAGGCGGTTTGACTAAATTTTGCACAATCACGAGGTGAAGGCGGCCGCACAGCTTAATCGGCTTTTATAGGAAATGCTACACCCCTGATACACAGACTTTTGCCCGCTGCTATCCGCTCGATGGCCCGGTTCGCCAACACGGCGCGAACGCCTCCCGGCAGGCACCAGGATTGACCGCGCCATCCCCTGGCCAGCAAGCAATCCAGGGCAAATTTATTTTACGTCAGCTTGGCGACAGCAATTACTTTCAATAGACTTACCGGCTTTGCACTGAAACGAAAGCGATAACGGAGACGAACTATGCAGATGCTCGGCGAGCAGCGGGTGGCAGCACCCCGCCAGAAGGTCTGGGAGGCGCTGAATGATCCCGCGGTACTGCAGGCCAGCATTCCCGGCTGCCAGACACTCAGCAAGGAAGCAGAGGACCGCTTTTCCGCCATCGTGGAAATCAAGGTCGGGCCGATCGGCGCGCGTTTCAAGGGTGCGGTCTCCCTCTCCGACATCAACGCGCCGGACAGCTACACCCTGAACCTCGAAGGCAACGGCGGGATCGCAGGCTCCGTAAAGGGCCTGGTGCGGGTGCGGCTCGAGGAAGACAGTGGCGCCACGCTGGTCAGGTACGAGGCGGACACCCAGGTCGGCGGGCGCATGGCCCAGCTCGGCGGACCGGTCATCGATGCCACCGCCAAGCAGTTGGCCGGCAGGTTCTTCAGTCGCTTCGGTGAAATCGTCAGCGGCGTCAAACCCGCCGTGGCCGCCCCGGCTGCGGTACCCGCTGCAGCGGCTGCCCCCGCTGTTGCGGCTGCGCGCCCCGCCGGCTCGCCCGTCGCCTGGGTGCTGGCCCTCATCATCGCCGCCGCCACCGGCTTTTTCTTCGGCCACCAGGGCGGCTCCATGGAAAGCGCCTGGGCGGGTCTGGCGATCGGCCTGCTGTTGCTGGTGGTCGCCGCAGCCGCCTTCGAGTACGGCCGCCGCACCGCCCAACCGACCATGGTGCTGGATGCCGCCCTGCTGCGCCGGCTGACCAGCGGAGACTGACCATGAAGCCTGCGCCCTTCGACTATTACGCGCCAACCACCATAGATGAAGCCTGCCGCCTGCTCGATGAAGCCGGCGGCGGCGCCACCGTTCTCGCCGGTGGCCAGACCCTGATGCCGCTGCTCAACCTGCGCATGAGCCAGCCTTTCATTCTTGTCGATATCAACAATATCGGGGAGCTCAAGGGTATCCAGCGCAGCGGCGACTGCATAAAAGTCGGCCCGATCACCCGCCAGTGCGAGGTCCTGGGCAGCGAACTGCTGGCACAGGAACTGCCCGCCATGGTGCGGGCGGTGAGTCATGTCGGCCACTACCAGACCCGCAACCGCGGCACCGTGGGCGGCTCCATATCCCTGGGCGAGCCGGCGGCCGAACTGCCGGCGACGGCGGTGGCACTGGACGCCACCCTGGAACTGCGCTCGGTGCGCGGCAGCCGCGAGCTGCCCGCACGGGAGTTTTACATCGGCCCCTATATGACAGCCCTGGAACCCGACGAGCTGCTCACCGCAATCCGCTTCCCCGCCTGGCCCGCGCAGCACCTGACGCTGTTCCGGGAGCTGGCCCAGCGCCCCGGCGACTTTGCCCTTGCCGGTGTGGTCGGCGCACTGGCGCTGGAGAATGGCAAAATCAGCCGCGCCGGACTGGCCTGGCTGGCGATGGGCCCGACTCCGATCCACGCGCGCAGTGCCGAGGAACTGCTCCTGGGCAAGACCCTCGATGAAGTGGATATCGAAGCAGTGGCCGAGGCCGCCGTGGGCGACACCGCCCCCTTCGACGACATCCACGCCTCCGCCGAGTACCGCCGCACCGTCGGCAAACGCATCCTGATCCGCGCCCTGCGCGAAACCCTGCAACAGCGGGAGGCCGCATGAGCGAGCATAAAATCGAACTGACCATCAACGGCCAGCAGCACCGCGGCAACATCGAAGCCCGCATGTCGCTGGCCGACTTCCTGCGCGACAAGGCGGGCTATACCGGCGTTCACCTCGGCTGTGAACACGGGGTCTGTGGCGCCTGCACCGTGATGGTGGACGGCACCGCCGTGCGCAGCTGCCTGATGCTGGCGGTCCAGGCCGACGGCGCCGAGGTCACCACCGTGGAAGGCCTCGCCGCGGCGGACGGCACCCTGCACCCGGTACAGCAGGCGCTGATGGACTCCCACGGCCTGCAGTGCGGCTTCTGCACCCCGGGCTTCGTGATGACCCTGGCGGCAATAACCGCCGGCGAACAGAAGCCGACCGAGGAGGAGATGGTGGCGGCGCTGTCCGGCAATATCTGCCGCTGCACCGGCTACCAGGGGATTCGCAAGGCGGTGCGGGCGCTGGCCTACGACGCCACGGAGGAACAGGCATGAACGACCTGAGCAATCCTCCGGCTAACGAACTGGAAAAGATTCCCGAGGCGGAACAGCCGGCGCAGAAGGACGCCAAACCCGGCATCACCACCGGGCGCTACATCGGCCAGCGGGTGCGCCGCAAGGAGGACCCGCGCCTGCTCACCGGCCACGGCCAGTACGTGGATGACATCTCGGTACCCGGCATGCTCTACGCCGCCTTCGCCCGCAGCCCGGTGGCCCGCGGCCGTATCGTGGCGATGGACCTGCAAACCGCGCGGGAAGTACCCGGCGTCGCCGCTGTCCTCACCCAGGACGACCTGGCGCGCTTCAATGTCAGGATGCTCAGCTTTTACCTGACACCACAGGACGTGCGCACCACGCCACTGGCGGACGGCCGCGTCGCCTACGCCGGCGAGCCGGTGGCCCTGGTGATCGCCGAGAGCCGCGCCATCGCCGAGGATGCCGCCTCGCTGGTGGAGGTCGAGTACGCCGAGGAAACCCCGGTGGTGAGCATCGCCGACGCGCGCAGCGGTGCGCCGGTGCACCCGGACATGGACGACAACCTCAACGCCGAGATGGGCGACGAGGACATCGAGGACGAACTCGCTTCGGCACTGGAAAACGCGGCTTTCCACATTTCGCATAGCGTGGTGCACCAGCGCATCTCCCAGTCGCCGATGGAAACCCGCGGCGTCGTCGCCTGTCCCGAGGGCGCCGAGGAGCTCACGCTCTATATCACCTGCCAGAGTCCGCACATGGTCGCCCGCTGGGTCTCCATGGCCCTCGGCCTGCCGCAGACCGCCGTGCGGGTGATCGCCAAGGACGTCGGCGGCGGCTTTGGCCTGAAGAACCACCCGTGGAAGGAAGAAGTCTCGGTGATCCTCGCCGCGCTGGCCCTGCGCCGCCCGGTGAAATGGATCGAGGACCGCTACGAGAACCTGACCGGCGCCAACCAGGCCCGGGAGCAGGAGATGACCCTGGACATCGGCTTCGACGCCGAGGGCCGCCTGCTCGGCTCCTACGGGGATTACAGCTGCAATGTCGGCGCCTTCCCCCAGCTTTCCGAGTGCAATATCGCCGTGCACATGTTTGTCTGGGGCGCCTATAAAATGCCCCGGTACGGCTTCATCACCCGCGGCTGGTACAGCAACACCGTCGGCTACGCCGCCTACCGCGGCCCCTGGGCGATGGAATCCCTGGTCCGCGAGACCGCCCTCGACGCCGCCGCGCGCAAGATGGGCATCGACCCCGTCGAGCTGCGCCGCCGCAACCTGGTGCGCCTGGAAGACCAGCCGCTGACCACCTGCATGGGCATCCCGCTGGAGGACGTCACCCCCGCGGAATGCCTGGACAAGCTGCTCGATTACTTCGATGTCGACGACTTCCGCCGCGAACAGGCCCAGGCCCGCGAACAGGGCCGCTACCTCGGCCTCGGCATCACCGCCTATATCGAACCGACCGGCGCGGCGGGCGCTATCGCCACCATGACCGGGGAGCTGGCGCAGGTGCGCATCGAACCCACCGGCCAGGTGACCGCCACGCTCAGCACCCACTCCCAGGGCCACGGCACCGCCACCACCATGGCGCAGATCATCGCCGACCGGCTGGGGGTCGACTACGAGAACGTCGCCATCTACGAGGGCGACAGCTCCCGCGGCGGCTTCTCCCCGGGGGCCGCCGGCAGCCGCCAGGGCGTCATCGCCGGCGGCGCCGCAATTCTCGCCTCGGACATGCTGGCGGAGAAAGTGAAAACTCTTGCCGCCCACCTGCTCGACGCCGCGGTGGACACCATCAGCATCGAACGCGGCGTGGTGTATGCCGCGGGTTCCGAGCAGAGCATGAGCCTCGGCGAACTGGCCAATATCGCCTACGGCGAGCCGGACCGCCTGCCGCCGGGCTTCGAGTCCGGGCTGGAAGTGCAGCACCGCTACCAGCCGCCGCCCATGACCTTCGCCAGCGCCGCCAATGCCTGCGTGGTGGAAGTGGACCCGGACACCGGCTTCGTCAGTATCCTGCGCTGGATCAGCGCCGAGGACTGCGGCACCCCGATCAACCCGGCGGTGGTGGAAGGCCAGGTCTCCGGCGGCCTCGCCCAGGCCATCGGCATGGCGCTGCTGGAGAAAGTCGACTTCGACACCCAGGGCAACATCGTCACCCCGACCTACAAGGACTACCACCTGCCGGCGATTTCCGACGTGCCGGAGTTCGAGTTCGTCCACTGCAACACGCCCTCCCAATCGGTGGGCGGCATGCGCGGTGTCGGCGAGGGCGGCGCGATTATCGGCACCCCGACCCTGGTCAATGCCATTGCCGACGCGATCTCCCCCTTCGGCGAGATCGCCGTGGACCTGCCGCTGACCCCGCCGAAGATCCTCAGCGTGATCGAGGGGCGGGACCTCACCGCCCACGCGGCGCCGGCACCGGTCGTTGCTGCCCCGGCCGCAGTAGTAGCGGACCCCGCACCTGCAGCCGCGCCCGAACCGGAACCTGAGGCCGCAGACAGCGCCTCGGTGGTCGTCGACGGTGACTGGGACATGGTGCTGGCCTCCCCGGTGGGTCCGCAGCCGATGGTCGGCCACTTCGAAACCGACGGCAGCGCGCTCAGCGGCTACCTCAAGGCCGCCGAGGGCCAGCAGCCCTTCAGCGGCGGCACCGTGGAAGGCAATTCGGTGAAGTTCGACCTGAAGGTGGAAAAGCCGATGAAGCTGACCCTCAAGTACGATCTCGTCGTCGAGGGGGACACGATCTCCGGCAGGGTGAAGATGGGGATCTTCGGCAAGGCGAAGGTGACCGGGCAGCGTTCACAGGGCTGATCCGTTTGATTCGCTACTGCAGTATTGGGTGGTACTTCGTAAGCGCACGCACCGGCGCATGGCCCGTGCTTACTCGAAAGCGTTTTATGTACAGGATGTACGGTATGTCGCGAGAGCCATGGATGGCGGTAGCGACTGACTCGACGCACGGAACATGCGCCGGTGCGTGCTCGTTTTGAGCGTAATTCAGGGAGGTGGCTCCGCCGTAAGCCCGAATCCCGCTGGTGAGAGAGCTTCGGGGTCGCATGGTGATAGAGGCCAATGATGCGCCCACCCCCCGCGGCTGCTAGAATTCGCGCGTTATCGCAATCACCCCCACGGAACCCCCATGGCCCAGTACGTCTTCACCATGAACCGGGTTGGCAAAGTCGTGCCGCCCAAGAAAAAGATCCTCGAGGACATCTCCCTGTCCTTCTTCCCCGGCGCCAAGATCGGCGTGCTGGGTCTCAACGGCGCGGGTAAATCCACCCTGCTGAAGATCATGGCCGGCATCGATACCGACATCCTCGGCGAGGCACGGCCGCAGCCCGGGATCAAGATCGGCTACCTGCCGCAGGAGCCGCAGCTCAACCCGGACAAGGACGTGCGCGGCAACGTGGAAGAGGGACTGCAGGACGCCATCGACGCGCTGGCGGGGCTGGAGAAGGTCTACGCCGACTACGCCGAGCCGGACGCCGACTTCGACGCGCTGGCCAAGGAGCAGGCGCGACTGGAGGACATCATCCAGGCCACCGACGCCCACAATATCGAGACCAAGCTGGAAGTCGCCGCCAACGCCCTGCGCCTGCCGCCCTGGGACGCGGATGTGACCAAGCTCTCCGGCGGTGAGCGCCGCCGGGTGGCGCTGTGCCGCCTGCTGCTCTCGGCGCCGGACATGCTGCTGCTGGACGAGCCCACCAACCACCTGGACGCCGAATCGGTGGGCTGGCTGGAGCGCTTCCTGCACGACTTCCCCGGCACCGTGGTCGCCATCACCCACGACCGTTACTTCCTCGACAACGCCGCCGGCTGGATCCTGGAGCTGGACCGCGGCCGCGGCATCCCCTACGAGGGCAACTACTCCGACTGGCTGGACGCCAAGGAGCAGCGCCTGGAGCAGGAGAAACGCCAGGAGGCCTCCCACCAGAAGGCCATCAAGGCCGAGCTGGAGTGGGTGCGCTCCAACCCCAAGGGCCGCCAGGCCAAGAGCAAGGCGCGCCTGCAACGCTTCGAGGAACTGCAATCGCAGGAATTTCAGGAGCGCAACGAGACCAACGAGATCTACATCCCGCCGGGGCCGCGCCTCGGCGACAACGTGGTGGAAGTGAGCAACCTGAAGAAGACCTTCGGCGACCGGCTGCTGTTCGACAACGTCAGCTTCACCGTGCCCAAGGGCAGCATCGTCGGCATCATCGGCGCCAACGGCATGGGTAAATCCACCCTGTTCAAGCTGCTGATGGGGGTCGAGCAGCCCGACGGCGGCGAGATCAAAATCGGTGAGACGGTGCAGCTGTCCTACGTGGACCAGAGCCGCGACGACCTCGACGGCTCGAAAACCGTGTGGGAGGAAATCTCCGGCGGCCACGACATCATGCGCATCGGCAACTATGAAGTCCCCTCACGCTCCTACTGCGGCCGCTTCAACTTCAAGGGCGGCGACCAGCAGAAGTTCGTCAAGGACCTGTCCGGCGGCGAGCGCAACCGCCTGCACCTGGCCAAGCTGCTGAAGCAGGGCGGCAACGTGCTGCTGCTGGACGAACCGACCAACGACCTCGACGTGGAAACCCTGCGGGCGCTGGAAGAAGCCCTGCTGGCCTTCCCCGGCAGCGCGCTGGTGATCTCGCACGACCGCTGGTTCCTCGACCGCATCGCCACCCACATCCTCGCCTACGAGGACGACGGCAGCGTGGTATTCCACGAGGGCAACTTCCAGGAGTACGAGGACGACCGCAAGGCCCGCCTCGGCGCGGCAGCGGACCAGCCCCAGCGGGTGAAGTACCGCAAACTGAAAACCTGATCGCGACGCTCCCCTGGCGGGGCCGGGAACGGCTCCGCAGCGAGACAAACCCTCCCGGGGAGGCCGGGAAAGCGGCTGACTGGCCGGCAATCCGGCCCCGCCACCCCGCTCCCCGGCGGGGCGTTATTCTGCCTTACTCTTTCCCACAGGCTCCAGGGTCATCGCCAGCGCTTCCTGATATTCGATGAAGACGGTCTGGCCGAGGGTTACACCTGCCATCTTGGCCGGCTCCACATCGCCGATGACATGCACGCGCCCCTTGGGGTCCAGCACGGTCACGGTGCGCAGCAGGCGGTTCATGCCCTCGATAGTGCAAACCGCGCGGATGACCCGGGCGACGCCCGCGGTCGGCTGGCCGTCAACCATGCCGGCGCCATCTTTCTCGCTGACCACCCAGGGATTGGCCAGCTCTTCTTCGGTCGGTTCGCGCACCTCACCTTCCACCGCGGTCATGTAGGCCACCTTCAGCCGGTCGCCAATCGATACATCCTCCAGTTTGATCACCACCTCCGGCGCGGTTACCGTGGTGGTGGTCCCGTCGGGGAACTTCAGGGTCACCTGGCGAGTGTCGAGGTCGATGGCGTCGACCACCGCTTCCGCCTCCACCAGGGCGGCGCGGCCGCTGGTCACCGCAGCATTGGCCGGTTGCGAGACGCCAAGGGACAGGGCGAGCGCGCAGGCAGCGGCGCCCAGCAGGCGGGTCAGGGTCTTATTCATAGAAATATCCTTTGCAGCAAAGACAGGGTAGTCCCGCGGCGGGCTTGAACCGTCGGGTCGACAATCAAGGTAGACGCTGATTTCCCGGTCGGCAACTGCGGCCGCGCCGGCAGCTGCGCGCCAGGGTGTTTGCCAGCACCGATTCTGGCGCTATAGTGACGGAAACTTCTGCAACAGCGGCGAGTGATATGTCCGATAACCGCAATGAGAAACGCCATTTCACCCGGGTAGCACTCGAACTCCCCGTCGCCGTTCACCAGGGCGGCAGCACCTGGCAGCTGCAACTGATCGATATCTCCCTCGGTGGCGCGTCCACCACCCAGCCGGCGACCTGGGATGCCCAGTACAACGAACCCTTCACGCTGATCATCACGCTCCCGGGCGGGGAAGAACTGGAGCTGTACGCCTATCTGCAGCATGTGGAAGCGCAGCGCCTGGGCTTTTCCGTCCAGCATGTCGACCGCGAAAACATCCTGCCCTTGCGCAACCTGCTGGAACAGCACATGGATATCGCTACCCTGGAAGCGGAACTGGGCCTGCTGGACGAATCCTGATCGCGGCGCGCTCGCCGCCAAAGGGCAGGCCCGGGACCAGGCCAGGCCGCGCCCGCCAATCGACAGCTGACTAGCCAAATCCGCCGCTATACCAGGCCAGCACGGCTGCCAGCGCCAGGACGGCCACCACGCCGCCAATCCACAGGCCCGGACCTCTCCCGCCGGCGACTGCTTCGCGCACAAGCTCCCGTGATCCGGTACCCTGGGCCTCTGCCAGCGCCTGTTCCAGCGCGGCCCGCGACAGCATCTGGGTACTGTGGGGCGACACCTGGCCGCCCGGTTGCGTACCGGGCTTGTTCTGCGCATTCCGGGAGGCGCGCAGCGGCACGGCCGGCGCCGCCTCGTTGCGATACTCTATGCGGCCCGTCGCCGGATCAAACACCCACTCCAGCGTCGGCTCCAGCGTCCCCGGGCCCTCGGCGACACCGGACATCAGCACCACGGTTGAATTGTCACTGCCGCCCTGTTCGATGGAGCGACTGACAAGCTTCAGGCAGCGCTCCTGGAGGGTCCCCTTTTCGCCGAGCAGCCGGGCGATGTCATCGTTTTCAAGGACGTCACTCAGGCCGTCACTGCATAACATCAGGATTTCGCCGCGACAGAGGCTGCCGCGGTTGATATCCACTTTCAGGTCGTCCTCCGCCTGCAGGCCGATTGCCTGCACGATTACATTGCGCTGGGGGTGGTCGCGGAGCTCCTCCCGCGTTGCCTCGCCGCGCTCCAGCATCAGTGCCATCAGGGAGTGGTCGCGGCTCAGCAGCTTGAGCTGGCCGTCCCACAGGTAGGCGCGACTGTCACCAACCCAGGCCACCTCATAGTCGGCACCCTGCAAGCGCGCCGCCACCACGGTCGATGCCATGCCGTGGTTGCCGCGTCCCGCCGCCACCGCCGCCACGACATCACGGTTGGCGCAACGTACCGCGTCTTCCAGGCTTTTGCCGAGTTCGATTTCGCGGACAATGGATTCACAGGTAATGGCGCTGGCGATCTCCCCGGCGAGGTGGCCACCGACACCATCCGCCACCAGCACCAGCCCGAGGTCCGCGCGCACCAGCCAGGAATCCTCGTTGTGGCTGCGACGGCCGATGTCGGTCGCGCCGACGGCCTCATTGAATCCGGCTTTCACAGCGCATCCAGCATCTCGTGTGCCCCCACGACAAATTGACCTCGGCTCTGGTTTGGGGCCATGCGGTCAGCTCTCGCCCACCAGCCGCCCACCGCCCAGAGCAGGAATCCGGACACCGGCCCGGATTGTTCTTATTGCAATCAGCACAGTGAAGCCGCTGCCCGGTGAACTTGCAAGTGTAACCGGGCCCGAATTCACTCCACCGCCGAGAGCGCCTCGGCCAGGGTAGACACCGCCGTTACCTGCATACCCGCCGGCGCGGTTTTCGGCGCGTTGGCCTTCGGCACGATGGCCCGCTTGAAACCGTGCTTGGCGGCCTCGGAGAGACGCTCCTGGCCCGAGGGCACCGGGCGAATCTCGCCGGACAGCCCCACCTCGCCGAACACCACCATATCCCGCGGCAGCAGGCGGTCGCGGTAGCTGGAGACGATCGCCAGCAACAGGGCGAGGTCGGCACTGGTTTCGAGCACCTTGACCCCGCCGACCACGTTGGCAAACACATCCTGGTCGCCCACCTGCAGGCCGCCGTGGCGGTGCAGGACCGCCAGCAACATCGCCAGCCGGTTCTGTTCCAGCCCCACCGCCACCCGGCGCGGGTTGCCGAGCTGGCTGTCGTCCACCAGCGCCTGGATCTCAACCAGCAGCGGCCGGGTACCCTCCCAGACCACCATCACCGCGCTTCCCGGCGCCGGGCCGTGGCTGCGATCGAGGAAGATCGCCGAGGGGTTCTTCACCTCGCGCAGGCCCTGCTCGGTCATGGCGAACACCCCCAGTTCGTTCACCGCCCCGAAGCGGTTCTTCTGCCCGCGCAGGGTGCGGAAACGGGAATCGTGGGAGCCCTCCAGCAGGATGGAACAGTCGATCATGTGCTCCAGCACCTTGGGGCCGGCCAGCGAGCCGTCCTTGGTGACGTGGCCGACCAGGAACAGCACGGTGCCGCTTTGCTTGGCGAAGCGGGTCAGGTAGGCGGCGCATTCGCGCACCTGGGACACGCTGCCGGGGGCCGAGGCGATGTCCTCGCTGTGCACTACCTGGATCGAGTCCACGACCAGCACCCGCGGCTTGAATTCCTCCGCGGCGGCGGCGATGGTCTCGACGCTGGTCTCGGACATCATCCGCAGGCGATCCAGCGGCAGTTGCAGGCGCCGGGCGCGCATCGCCACCTGCTGCAGGGATTCCTCCCCGGTCACATACAGGGCTTCCATGCTGCCGGCGAGATGGCACATGGTCTGCAGCAGCAGCGTGCTCTTGCCGGCGCCGGGATGCCCGCCCACCAGCACGGCGGAACCGGGCACCAGTCCGCCGCCCAGCACCCGGTCGAACTCCCCGGCACCGGAGCTGAAACGCGGCAGGTCCTCGACGTCGATTTCTGCCAGGGTTTTTGCGCCGGCCAGCGCGCCGGCGAATCCGGCGCGGTTGCCAGCTACCCTGCCGGTGCTCCTGGCCGGGCCGAGGCGCACCTCACTGATGGTGTTCCAGGCGCCGCAGTCACCGCACTGGCCCTGCCACTTGGAGTAGTCGGAGCCGCAGTCGGTGCATACGTACGCTGTTTTCTGTTTGGCCATTTCGTATCCGTTGGGTCTTCAGGGTGCGGCACGTTGTAATGGGTGGCGGCTTCGGTTGACGCCTGCGGGACGGATATCCCCTGCTGAAACACGCCAAACAGCGCACACCCATGTGCAGGCTCGGTTGGCGACGTCCTGTCGCCTCACGGTTTCAGCAGGGGATATCCGCCCCACATGCTCGCTCAGTAGCAATGCCAACCTGGTCACGACGAACCCTCAAACTCTCGAGCCTCTGAACCTCTGAGCCAAGGTCTTTAAAACTCACCTGCATCCAAATGTCGAATAGCGATTCATCCGGTTCAGTGCGCAGCAGGTAGAGTGTGAGCCGGCACTTGCCCACTGGAACCGTGTGGCGACATGGATGTCGCCACCCGAGTCTGCACACAGATGTGCGCTTTTTGACGTGTTCCAGTGGGCAAGTGCCGGATCGCGCTCGGCGGGCTAACCACCCACCGAAGCCACCCAGTCCACCGAGCAAACCCAGACAACAACCAAACACCAGATTCACTGTAGTTCTTGGCCACAGCTGGGTATCCTATCAGACCGCCCACCAAAACTGATAAAGGCAACGATGGAATCCTCGCTCGTCCCCGAACGCCAACTGGTCTTTTCACCCGGACTGGCGGCGACGATCGGGCTGGAGGAAGCCATCCTGCTGCAGCACCTGCACGGCCTGTTCCAGCACCACCCGCCGCAGATTCGCGACAACCATGCCTGGCTGGCGGTGTCGCGGGAGTACCTGCTGGGCTCGCTGCCCTTCTGGAGTGCCGTGGACCTGCACCGGATCAGCCGTTCGCTGGCCGACCAGGGCGTCATCCTGATCGAGTCGCCGCCGCTGCATTCGAGCGAGCGCCTGCTGTTCGCCCTCAATGAACCGGTGCGCCAGCCGGCCCGCGCGGTGCAGAGGGCGCCCGAGGCGCCGCCGATGCGACGCAGTGCGGCGCTGTTGCCGGCCAACTGGGCACCCAGCGAGGACCTGCTGCAGCTGCTGGCCCTGAACCACAACATACCGCGGCAGTTCGCCCTCGACCAACTGGAGGATTTCATCTTTTACTGGCGCGAGCGCGGCGAGAGCCACCACGCCTGGGAGAACAAGTTTCGCCAGCACGTCACCAACAACTGGCGGCGCCGGCAGCAGGACGAGCGCGGCGGCTTCCAGGTGACCGACCCCGCGCCGCTCGACAACCAGTGGCGTCCCAGCGCGGACGCCCTGGAAATCATGCAGCGCGGCGGCATCGACCGGGAATTCATCGAGGAAGCGATCCCGGAGTTCATTCTCTACTGGCGCGAGCGCGGCGCGGCGCCGAAAGAGCTGAATACGAAATTCATCCAGCACATCCGCATCCAGTGGGCGCGCTATACCGCGGCGGTGGAGCACGGCAGCGAGCCGCGGCCGATCAGCGACCACTGGCAACCGAGCCGGGATGTCTACGACATCCTGCACATGTCCCACATCGACCTCGACTTCGCGCGGTCTTTACTGCCAGAATTCATCGTCTACTGGAAGGACAGCGGGCAGGTGCACACCTCCTGGAACAGCAAGTTCCTGCAGCACGCCAAGTTCCACTGGGCCAAGCGCCACCAGATGCAAACAGCAGGAAATAGCAATGCCGGACAGCAGGGATCTCATTCAACAGGTCGGACGCGAGATCGCAGCCTCGAAGACGACCTCAGCGACACCAGCTGGGCCAACTGAGAAGGCCAGCGCCCCGCCCGAGGGGCACGTCGAGGCGATCAACCAGGTGTTCGCCCTGTTTCGCCTCAACTATCACAACCAGTACTATGCGGCCTACCCGGACCAGACCCAGCTCAACCAGATCAAGAAGCTGTGGCTGGACGCCCTCGCCGACCTGCCGGTGGAGCAGATCCTGCACGGCGCCAAGCACGCCATCGAGAACAGCGAATACCTGCCGACCCTGAACCGCATGCTCGAGTGCTGCGCCGCCGGCCTCAGCGCCTTCGGCCTGCCGGCGCCGCGGGACGCCTACCTCGAGGCCTGCAACGCGGCCTCGCCGAAATCCGCCCAGCCCTGGAGCCACCCGGCGGTCTATTTGGCGGGGCGGGACAGCGACTGGTTCTTCCTGTCGAGCGAACCGGAAAACCGCACCTGGCCGGTGTTTCGCGAGCGCTACCAGCACTGGTGCAATGCGGTCCTGCGCGGTGAAAAGCTGGCAGTTCCGGCACCCGAGGCACTGGAGCAACAGGCGGGCACGCCGATGACACCGGATGAACAGCACAGTGCCCTCGCCGCCCTGCGCAGGGATACGGGGCTCTGAAAAGCAATTTCTTTAGCGGGTAAACCGCCGCACTGGCGGAACCGGTGTCACTGGTGCTGGTAATCGCCCCGCGCCAGGTTCTCGAAGCGAGTGAACTCGCCGCGGAAGGCCAGTTTGCAGGTGCCGATGGGGCCGTTCCGCTGCTTGCCGATGATGATCTCCGCGACGCCCTTGTCCGGGGAGTCCTCGTGGTAGACCTCGTCGCGGTAGATAAACATGATCACGTCCGCATCCTGCTCGATGGCGCCGGATTCCCGCAGGTCCGAGTTCACCGGGCGCTTGTTGGGGCGCTGCTCCAGTGAGCGGTTGAGCTGGGACAGGGCCACCACCGGTACGCTGAATTCCTTGGCGATGGCCTTGAGGCTGCGGGAGATCTCGGAGATCTCCGCGGTGCGGCCCTCGGAGCTGCCGGCCACCTGCATCAGCTGCAGGTAGTCGATCATCACCATGGCGATCTCGCCGCGGTTCTCGCGCACCACCTTGCGCACCCGGCTGCGCAGTTCGGTGGGGGTCAGCGCCGGGGTGTCATCGATGTACAGCGGCGCGTCCTTGAGCTTGTTCATGGCCGCGCTGAGCTTGGGCCAGTCCTCCTGCTCCAGTTTGCCGTTGCGGATACGCCGCTGGTCGATGCGGCCCACCGAGGACAGCATCCGGATAATCAGCTGCTCCGCGGGCATCTCCATGGAAAACACCAGCACCGGCTTGTCCTGGGCCAGGATGGCGTTCTCCACCAGGTTCATGGCGAAACTGGTCTTGCCCATGGAGGGACGGCCGGCGACGATCACCAGGTCCGCGGGCTGCAGGCCGGAAGTGGACCCGTCGAGGTCGACGAAGCCGGTGGTCAGGCCGGTGATATCGCCACCGGAATTGAACAGTTCCTCGATCCGGTCCAGGGCCTTGCGCAGCAGGGGATTGACGCCCTGTGGCCCCCCGCTTTTCGGCCCCTGCTCGGAGATCTGCATGATCAGGCGCTCGGCCTCGTCGATCAGCTCGGTGGAGTTGCGCCCGTCGGGGTTAAAGCCGGATTCGGCAATCTCCTGGGCCGCCTCGATCAGCTTGCGCAGCGCGGCGCGCTCGCGCACCACCTGGGCGTAGGCGCGGATGTTCGATGCGCTGGGCGTGTTCTGGGCCAGTTCCGCCAGGTAGGGCAGGCCGCCGGCCACGTCCAGTTCGCCGCGGGCCTCGAGTTTGTCGGCGACGGTAATCACGTCCACCGGCTCGGCCTCGTTGGCGAGGCGGGCGATTTCGCGGAAGATCAGGCGGTGGTTGGGGCGATAGAAATCCTCGGCGCTGACTTGCTCGGCCACGACATCCCAGCCGTCCGAGGACAGCAACAGGCCGCCCAGTACGGACTGTTCGGCCTCCACGGAGTGGGGCTGCATCTTGATCCGCGCAAGGTCCCTGTCGCCCTGCCAAGGCTGCTCGGGGATGTCGTCGATGTAGTCGGGTTCGGCCATGGACAGGATGTCTTATCGGGCAGGACAGAGTACCGAACTACCCCCGCGAGTCCAAGTGATTTGCTGGACCGGCGCGGTATTGCAAGTCGAATCTGCCCGCGGCTAAACCGGCGCGACTGAATTTGATCTCTTGCCAAGCGCCTGTGTCCATGGTGGCATAAGTGTGATTCGCAATCGAAATTTCTGGCAACGACAGACCGCTGACAGGATATGCCAGGACAGGGGGGACGAGACTTGGAAGCGGTACTATTCCGCCTGGGGGCGCTGGTGCCGGCGCTTATGCTGGCACTGAGCGGCTGTGACAACACGGGCGCGCAACACGCCCCAGGCCCGGAGGCCAATGCCAGTGGCCAACTGGTCTATGGCGAGGTGACCTTCAGCCCCTGCGCCCTGACCAGCGCCAGCGGCCAGTCCGTCGAGGCCCACTGCGGCCACCTTCAGGTCGCGGAAAACCCCGACGCCCCCGATGCCCGCAACCTGGAGCTGGCACTGGCCCTGGTGCCCGCCACCGGCGTGGCAGAGGCGGACCCGGTCTTCATGCTGGCCGGTGGCCCGGGCCAGTCTGCCCTGGAGAGCTACCCCGACCTGCAGGCCGCGTTTGCCGAGGTACTGCGCAATCGCCATGTGCTGCTGCTCGACGCCCGCGGCACCGGCGCTTCCAACCCACTGCACTGCGACCTCGATGACACCGACATGCTGCTATCCGGGTCCAGCCCGCAAACACTGGAGGCTATTCGCAGCCTGACGATCGCATGCCGGGACACCCTGTCCGAGCGTGCCGACCTGCGCTTTTACACGACCACCGACCACGTTCGGGACCTCGAACGGGTGCGGGCCGTCCTGGGCGTCGCGCAGCTCAACCTGGTGGGGGTTTCCTACGGTACACGAGTGGCCCAGCAATACGCCGGCACCTACCCGGACAAAACCCGCGCCCTGATCCTGGACTCCGTGGTGCCCAATCAGCTGGTGCTGGGCCAGGAGCACGCCGGCAATCTTGAGCGGGTGCTGGACAGGCAATTCGAACGCTGCCGGCAGGACCCCGCCTGCGCCGCGGCACTGGGCGATCCGCGCCAGCACCTGGCGCAGGTGCGCGAGGACCTGCACAGCAGGGTGCCGACCCCGGTTCGCTTTCGCGATCCGGTGACAGGTGAGTGGCGTGAAGAGGTCCCGCAATTCGACCACCTGGCCATGTTGCTGCGCCTCTATGCCTACCAGCCTGCCATGGCCGCCTCGCTGCCCCTGCTGCTGCACGAGGCCGCCGCCGGGCAATACGAGAGCCTGCTCGCCCAGTCGCGCATGCTCGCGCGGGAACTCGGTGAGAGCCTCGCCATGGGGATGAGTCTTTCCGTGACCTGCAGCGAGGATGCCGCCGAGCTCCGGGAAGACCCCGATGACGAAGGCACGGTGCTCGGTCCTGGATTCGTGGCCCAGACACGCGCCATGTGCGCCGAATGGCCCCGGGGCAAGCGGCCGGAACACTTCCGCGTGCCGCTGGACGGCGAGCTGCCGGTGCTGGCAATCAGCGGGGAGTTCGACCCGGTTACCCCGCCGCGCTACGGCGACGCGGTGGTCGAAGCACTCCCCAACGGGCGCCACCTCGTGCTGCCCGGCCAGGGACACAACGTCCTGGCGGTGGGCTGCATGCCCCGCCTCGCGGCCCAGTTCCTGGAAAACGCGAGCACCAGCGACCTCGATGCCAGCTGCCTGGAACAGCTCATCGCCCCACCCCCTTTTGCAGGCCGTTACGGTTGGGAGCCCTGAAATGATCCGTATCGAGAACCTGCACAAATCGTTCCGCAGCCGCACTGGAACCGTACAGGCAGTGCGCGGCGTGGGCTTTACCGCGCAGGATGGCGAGATTCTCGGCCTGCTGGGCCCCAACGGCGCCGGCAAGACCACCACGCTGCGGATGCTGTACACCCTGATGGCCCCCGAGCAGGGCCGCATCGAAGTCGACGGCCTGGATGTGCAGCATCACCCCGACAGCGCGCGGCGACAACTCGGTGTGCTGCCGGACGCCCGGGGCATCTACAAGCGCCTGAGCGCAAGGGAAAACATCGCCTACTTCGGCCGCCTCCACGGCCTGGACGAAGCCACCATCGACGCCCGTATCGGCGTGCTGTCCGAGACCCTGGCCATGGACGAATTCCTCGACCGCCGGGCCGAGGGCTTCTCCCAGGGCCAGCGCACCAAGACCGCGATTGCCCGCGCCCTGGTACACAATCCGCGCAACGTCATCCTGGACGAGCCGACCAACGGGCTCGACGTCATGACTACCCGCCGGCTGCGCAGCTTTTTGCGCGGACTGCGCGACGAGGGACGCTGTATCGTTTTTTCCAGCCACATCATGCAGGAAGTGGCAGCCCTGTGTGACCGCATCGTGGTGATCGCCCGGGGCGAGGTGCAGGCCACCGGTTCCCCCGATGAACTGCGTGCGCAGACCGGCTGCGAGGACCTGGAAGATGCCTTCGTGCAACTGGCCGGCCTTGAGGAAGACGCGGCGTGAGGGCTGCCTGGACCGTTGCCAGAAAGGAGCTGATCGACCTCTTTCGCGATCGCAAGACGGTCGGGCTCGGCCTCCTGCTGGGCCCGCTGCTGATGCCCGGTATCATCCTGGGCACCGGTGCACTGGTCGAGAACAAGGTCCGGACCCAGCTCGAATCCACCCTCGACTTGCCGGTTATCGGCGCCGCAGGGGCTCCCAATCTTCTCGCCTTTCTCGAAAGCCGCAATATCAGTATCGGCGCAGCCCCCGAGGACCCGGTGCGGGCGGTGCGCGACCAGGATGCACCGGTCATCCTGCGGATCGACCCGAGCTACCCGGAGCGCTGGCGAGCCAGCCTGCCCGCGCCGGTGGAGCTGACCTACGACAGTTCGCTGCAGGATGCCCAGATTCCACTGAAGCGGGTTCGCCAGGTACTCGCGGAGTACAGCGCCACGATGGGCGCCCTGCGCGGGCTGCAGCGGGGAGCGAGCCCGCTGGGCGGGCAGCCAGTGGCGGTGGCGATGCGCGATGCCGCGACGCCGGAAGCCCGCCGCGGCATGCTGCTGACCTTCCTGCCCTACCTGCTGATCCTGTTCAGCTTCATCGGCAGCGCGGCCCTGGTCATCGATGTCACCGCCGGGGAGCGCGAGCGGCAGTCGCTGGAACCGCTGCTGGCCACCCCCGCCGCGCGCACCACCATCATGAGCGGCAAAATCCTCGCCGCCTGCCTGTTCGGCATGCTGGGTGTGATGCTGATCGTGCTGGCCTTCAAATTGAGCTTCCAACTCGCGCCGGGGCCACTGCAACTGGTCGACGTTTCACTGCCGGTGGTGTTCCAGTTGCTGGTGGTGCTGTTACCGATGGTCCTGATCGGCACCACCCTGCTGACGCTCATTGCCGCCGGGGCGCGCTCGGTCAAGGAGGCCCAGAGCTACCTGAGCGTGTTGATGCTCCTGCCTATCGTGCCCACCATCATCCTGATGGTGAACCCGGTGAAAAACCAGTTGTGGCAGTTCGCGGTGCCTTTCCTGGCGCAGAACCAGATGCTGCTCAAGCTGATCCGCAATGAGGCGATTGCGCCGGGGGAATGGGCCGTATACATGGCCTGCGGGTTCGGACTGGGCCTGCTGCTGTGGCTGCTGGCGGCACGACTCTATCATCGCGAGTCGCTGGGCGTCTCCGGCTGATAAAAGCACCATTCAAACAGCCGCTTTCAGGCCCGGGGCAAATACCCAGACAATAAAAATGCACTGGCTACAGGGTAGCCAGTGCATCGGGAGAGTATCCGGAGCCGGCGCTACGCACCGGCGGCGGACTTATTCGGCAACAACCGCCAGGTTGATGGTGGCGAAGACTTCGCCGTGTACCTGGATGTCGATCTCGAATTCGCCGGTTTCGCGCAGCGCGCCTTCCGGCAGGCGAACTTCGGATTTCTCGACTTCGCAGCCAGCAGCGGTGATCGCCTCGGCGATGTCGCGGGTACCGACGGAACCGAACAGCTTGCCTTCTTCGCCGGCGTTGGCGGCGATGGTGATCAGCGCCAGCGCGTTGATGGCTTCGGCGCGCTTCTCGGCGTCGGCCAGTGCGGCTGCGGCAGCGGCTTCCAGGTCGGCGCGACGTGCTTCGAATTCAGCGATCGCAGCTTCGGTTGCGGGTACAGCCTTGCCCTGGGGGATCAGGAAATTGCGGCCGAAACCGGCTTTCACTTCAACCTTGTCGCCCAGCGAACCCAGGTTGCCGATGTTCTCCAGCAGAATGACTTCCATCTTTCTTTCCTCATTTCGGGGAGCGAACTCCCACTCTTTAAAAGCCTGTAAATTCTGTCAGTCGTCGCCCTTGGCCAGGTCTTTGCCCGCCCAGCGACGACGAAAATCAAACCAGCTGTCGGCAATGGCGAGCACCATCACCACCAGCTTCACCGGGTCCAGCAGCAGCCAGGCCAGGTAAAAAAACGTGAGCCAGGTCGAGCTCTGGCCCTTGACCCTGACTCGCGCATGAACCAGCGCGAGTCCGGCGAAACTCAAGGGCAGCAGCACTATCACTGACCAGGTGCGGTACTCCACCCCCAGGCTCGAGAGCACCAGGGCCACGGCTACCGTAGCGACCGCTACTGCCGGGGGAAACCGCAGGCTGCGGAACTCGGTTCCGAAGCCACCGGGGTTGTACAGCGCCGCCTGCCAGTAGCGGCCCAGCATCAGGCACAGGGTCGCCAGCATGGCGGTCCCGGCGCCCATCAGGCCGGCTATCTGCACGGCGCTGGGCCGGGCGAACTCCACGGGTTCCGCACCGCCCTGGGCCAGCTGCTGCTCCAGCGAGCCAAGAAACTCGTTGAAGACAGCCTGCATCTGGTCCAGGTACTGGCCGCCCAGCAACATCAGCGCCAGTCCCGCCAGCACGCCCACGGCAATACTCGCCAGGACAGCCAGCGACAGGCTCACCGTGGTCCGCAGCACCGCGGCCATCAGCCCGGTACCTACCAACAGCATCAGCGGACCGCTGTCGCCGACGGTGTAAACCAGTACGCCGGACGGCAGCAGCGCCCAGAACAACAGCTGGGCACCTGTTCCCACGCCCTTGCGCAGGGTGACCAGCGCCAGTATGGCGGCGCTGAGCCAGCAAAAAAGTATGCTCCCTGCCCCGGCAACAGTCAGTGCCAGGGCCTGGAAGCGGCCGCGCATGGCGAACTCAGCCAGTGCCTTCATCTCAGGCCTCGCCGGGGGCCAAGCGCATACAACGCTGTTTTAGCGATGTGAATCCGAGTAGGGCAGCAGGGCCAGGAAGCGCGCGCGCTTCACGGCGGTAGCCAGCTGGCGCTGGTACTTGGCCTTGGTGCCAGTAATCCGGCTGGGTACAATCTTGCCAGTTTCGGAGATGTAGGCTTTCAGGGTCTCGAGATCCTTGTAATCGATCTCTTTGACGCCTTCGGCGGAGAAACGGCAGAACTTGCGACGACGGAAAAAACGGGCCATGACTCTACTCCTTACTCTTCGCCTTCTTCCGCAGCGGTCTCGGCCGGTGCGTCAGAATCGTTGTTGTCGGCGTTCTCGGCAGCTGCGCGACGCTCGTCGCTGCGGCTCTTGCGCTCGCGGGACTCTTTCTCGGCCTTCATGATGAAGGACTCGTCAGTCACGGCGTCGTCGCGACGGATCACCAGGTTACGGATCACGGCGTCGTTGTAGCGGAAGGTGGTGCTGAGTTCGTCCATGGCTTCGTTGGAAGCTTCGACGTTCATCAGTACGTAGTGGGCCTTGTGCACCTTGTTGATGGGGTAGGCCAGCTGGCGGCGCCCCCAGTCTTCCAGGCGGTGTACTGCGCCACCGTCCTTGGTGATGGTTGAGGTGTAGCGCTCGATCATGCCGGGCACTTGTTCGGACTGGTCCGGATGGACCATGAACACGATTTCGTAATGTCGCATCAGTAGCTCCTTACGGGTTAATGCCACCCGTCACCCTTCCGGGGCGGTGTGGCAAGGAGAATCGGCGGCCAGAGACCACCGGGCAAATTTTGAGGCGCGGATTGTACGTAGTTTGATCAGTTGCTGCAAGTCATTAAATTTGCCCTTCGTCACCAGGCTGAAGCCCCCTGGCCCGGGGGGGGGGCCAGTCCGCGATAAAAGCGGTGCTCTGACTCTGATCGCCGAGCGCGAAGCAGGGCATACCCGCTGGAACACGCCAAAAAGCGCACGTCCCTGTGCAGGCTCGGGCGGCGACATCCATGTCGCCTCACGGTTCCAGCGGGTATGCCCTGCTTCACCCTCTACCTCAGGCACGAGATTCCCGTACCACCGCCTCATTCGGAGGCGGAACAACTTCTATTCCCAAGTGGCTACATTCCACATCCCTGGCGCTACTTTTGCAGGAACGCCTGCAACGCGCTGAACATCTCATCCAGCGTCATCTCCACCACCGGAATCGATTGCAGGCTCTGCCACCAGCGCTCGCTGTGGGGCAGCCCTTCGAGCACCGCCGGGCGTTCCAGGCGGCCGCAGATTTCCAGGGTGAAGGCGATAACGGTGGAGAGGCAGATGGATCCGACGGTGAGCCGGGCGTCACCCACCTGCCACTGCGCCAGCAGGTTCTCCAGTTTCTTCAGCTGCCCCTCCACTTCGGCGAGTTGCGCGGCGGTGTCCACCGAGCCGCGGCCGAGCATGGCGCCGAACAGGGGAAACAGGGCCGGTGCCAGGTGGCTGTCGGCGTAGCCGGCGAGCATGCAGTCAAAGGCGACCTGCTCGGGATTCGCGGGCAGCAGCGAGGGCTCGGGGAAGGCGGCTTCGAGGTAGCGCATGATCGCCACGGACTCGCCGACGCTGCGCCCGTCGTCCAGCACCAGCACCGGCACTTTCCCCAGCGGATAGCGCGCCAGAAACTCCGGCGTGCGCAGCGGGACGTCGGGCGCCACCAGTTCCACCGGAAGTTCCTTGTGGCGGATCTGCATGCGGATCCGGGTGGCATAGGGCGAATGGTTGAGATTCAGAAGTTTCATGGACTGTTTTCCGTAAATAGTAGAAGGCGCAGGATACCCCGAAATCTTACTCCGGGGACAAAGGCCAAATTTGACAAAGCGCAAGACCACTTCGGAAGCGCTGGCGCAGAATTGCCCCATGAACCAAACACAATTACAGGCCCCGCGTCTTCCCGCACTGCGCAATCATATCGACGGTGTGAGCAGCGCTCCCGAGTTCAGCAACAACTGCTGGCTGCAAGACCCCAACGACCTCCGGCAGCTGCAGCAACAGCTCAGCAGCAGTCCGGCGCAGATTGAGTCTGCCCTGGCAGCGGCGCAGCGCGCATACCAGGAGGGCGACTGGGAGGCCCACACGCCGGCGCAGCGCGCCGAGTTGCTGGAGTCCATCGCCGATCACCTGGCGACTGCGGAGATCGCCGAGCAAATGGCAGTGGTCGATGCGCTGACCACCGGCGCCGTTATCAAGGTCACCCGCCTGATGGCGTCACTGGTCCCGCTGGTTTTCCGCGGCGCTGCAGCCCACCTGCGCAACGGCGCACTGCACAAGATACTCCCGGGAAAACTGGGAGACATCGACTATTTTCGCAGCCCCTGGGGGCCGGCTCTGCTGATCTCGCCGTGGAACGGCCCGACGGCCATCGGCTCACACAAGATCGCCAGCGCCCTCGCCGCGGGCGCACCGTGCATTATCAAGCCCTCCGAGTGGGCGCCCCACTCCACCCTGCTGATGGCCGAGGCGATAGCCAAGGTGGACCTGCCGCGGGGCACCTTCCAGTTACTGTGCGGCGACCGTGAGGTTGGCGCCGCGATGGTCGGCGACCCGCGCATCCGCGCCATTTCCTTTACCGGCGGCGTGGCCGGGGGCCGCAGCATCGCGGCCGCCACGGCGGAAGACTTCAAGCCGCTGCAGCTGGAACTGGGCGGCAATAACCCGCTGATCGTGTTTGAGGATGCCGACCTCGACCTCGCCGCCCGCGGCGTGGTCTACGGCCTGAGCAACATGAACGCCCAGTGGTGCCGGGCACTCGGCCGGCTGCTGGTGCATCGCTCGATCAAGGCACCGCTGCTGGAACGCGTGAGCGAACTGCTCTCCGCACTGAAGCTCGGCCATTCGCTGGATGCCGGCAGCGATATGGGGCCGCTGATCCACGAGCAGCAGTACCGCGGCATTCTCACCGAGATCGAGCGCCTGCAAAGCCTCGGCGGGCGGGTGATTGCTCCCACGCCACTGCCCGATCTTCCCGGCTATTTCGTCGCCCCCACTCTGGTGGATGACTGCGCGCCCGAACAGAGCCTGCAGGAAAACTTTGGCCCCGTGGCCTGTATCCACAGTTTCGATAGCGAAGAGGAAGCGCTGGCTCTGGCCAACGGCACCGCATTTGGCCTCGCGGCTTACGTCTACAGCGCCGACGAGCGGCGGGCGCGCGCCTTCAGCCGGAAAATACGCTGCGGCGGTGTGAAAATTAACGGCTACAGCCTACTGGCCCTCAGCGGTACTGCACCGCGGAGCGCCTGGGGACTCTCCGGGTTAGGCGAAGAAGGTGCGGCGCAGTCGATCCGCTTCTTCACCGGCGCCCGGGTGGTCGGGCTGTCACCCCAGGACCAGATCGGGGGTTCCAGCGCGCGCTGACGCGCTGGCGACGCCTGTCTGCTAGGGTTCCACCAGCTGGATGGTCTGCAGCACACCTTCGGCACCCAGTTCGAACCTGGCATCTTCATAGCTCGGCGGCCCGAAACGCGGCCGGGCGTTGTTGGATACCGCAACCGGCTCTTTGGGAATGCCGATAAAGTTGCTGTCCAGCTCACCGTTGCGGTTGACATCGAGGAATGCGCTGAATGCGTATTCCCCGAGCGGCAGGCTGATCTCGGCACTCAGCTCGCCGGAGGCCGGGACGATTTCCGCGCGCGCCACCGGGCTTTCCCCCAGCCAGTCGTCGTCGCCGGCGTAGACCGATACATAGACGTTGGGGCTCTGCGGCCCCAGGCCTTCCACCGTGACCCGCAGGGTTGCCGCATCCTGCGCCGCAGCATTCAGGGAAAACGGCGCAGCCACTCCCAACAGGCCGAGCGCCGCCAGCTTCCACCATCGCTTGTTACAGCTCATCACATATCTCCTCTTGTCCCCGATCTTCCCACAGCGGCGCACACAATCGCCACGGGCGATCCGCCAGGAGATCGGTCTGCGCCGACATCACCTTGTTGGCGGCGGCCCGCAGGTTGAGGCACCCCTGGGTAACCTCCCCGCGCTGCCGGGTGAGCAGCGGCGTGTTGATGTTGCCGTCAAAGACCCGCGTGGGCCAGTGTTCCATCAGAGTGAACTCCGCTTCCAGGCCGGCTATCAACCCGCCGTGACCTTCGCGGCCACTGGCCACGACACACAGCCGGTTCTCCGCCGCCCGCGAGGGCAGGCCCAGCTGCGTATCCGCGGGCTCGGTGGCACCCAGCGGCACCGCCAGCAGATGGGCGCCGTCGAGGGCCGCCATCTTCACCAGCTCCGGGTACAGGCTGTCATTGCCCACGAGCAACGCCACGCGTCCCCACTCGAGGTCCGCCAGCTGTAATTCGTCGCCCTGGCGGGACCAGGGGCTGCCATGGGACGGATGCAATTGCGGCTGTCTGGCCTCGACACCCTGTGCGCTGATCAGCAGCGCGGTCAGCGACAGGCCCTCGCCGAGGGGCCAGGGCAGCGACGCGACGATCTTCAGTTCGCCCTTTTCCTGGCAGAAGTGGCGCAGGCGCTCCACCAGCTCAGACGAAGCAGCAATCACTGCCTCCCGGTCATACGGCGTTCCGCTGTTCAACGCCGCCATGATGTCCTCTGGCATACCCCAGCATTCGGGGATAACCGCCAGTCGGGTGCCCGGTGTCAGGTGTTCCCGCGCGGCTGCGCCCGGCGCAGGCGGCGCGACGCAGGCCACCGACAGGGCCTCAGGTGCATCGCTCGCCACCAGTCGTGGCTGTGCCGCGCCGAGGGCGCGGTACAGACCGGGCCGCCGACTGGCCAGCAGGTCAGTGCCGTCCGCACGGCGCTTGTCGGCCGCCGCTGAGGGGTCGATGTCCGCGGTGACCACCGCCTCGCCCTCTCCCGGTGCCCGCGCCAGCACCGTGCCGTCGGGTGCCACAATCTGGCTCCCGCCGGCACCGTAGAGGAAGCGCTCGGGAATCCCGCTTTGTGCGGCGACCCCCGGCAAGTCCTGTTCGGGAATCAGGGGCCCGACCTTGTTCGCCGCCACCATGAAAACACGGTTCTCCGGCGCCCGCGCCGGAACGTGCAGGGTGGCTTCATCGAGGGCAAAGGAATGCAGTGAGTCGCAGAATATCTGCGCCCCTTCCAGTGCCAGCATCCGCGCGGTCTCGAAGGTGACGCCGTCACGGCAGGGGAACAGGCCGAGCCGGCCCAGCGCGGTCGGCACCACCGGGGTGCGCTGCTGCGCGCGCTGGAACCAGATATTTTCATGGCCCATCAGGGTCTGCTTGTCCGCTACCGCCAGGCAGGTCCCTTCGGGACCGTACAGCAGGGAACTCACCGTGATGCCTCCACGCGCCCGGCGCAGGGAGACATTGACGACGATGTGCGCCCGGTAGCGCGCGGCGCGACCGGCAATGGCCGAGAGGAATTCCCCGCCCTCCTCTACGGCGACCGCCCAGGCGTGGTGCGCGTCGCGGTACCAGGAAAGATGGTTGCTGAATTCCGGCAGCACCATCAGCGCCGCCTCCGCTTCCGCGGCCCGGTCGATCAGCCGCAGGCAGGTGTGGAGGTTTTCCTCCACCGTGGCTGCGGTCGCAAACTGCAGTGCGGCAACCCGGATTGTGCTCAATGTTGTAGTCTCCTGTGGCTCGATTCGCAGGGCAATACGTCCCCGACAGCGATAAAAAACCGCGCCGAAGCGCGGTTGATCATGTTCATGGCCGACACCGGGTCAGAACCGGTAGCGGGCCCGGATACCCACGGTGCGCGGGTCGCGCAGGATCTGGCTCGCGGAGAACGGCGGCACCTGGCCGGTGGGCATGAAGCCGTAGCTCACGTTGCCCAGCCCGCTCTGCGCCCGGTCCTCATCGGTCAGGTTGTCGACATAGGCCGTAACCTGCCACTTGTCGCTGGAAACCCCGGCGCTGAAGTCAGCCAGCCAGACTTCCGGCAGGTAGCTGAGGTTACCCGCGTCGAGGTACTCCTTGGATTCGTAGCTGCCGAACAACTCGGTAAAGTAACCCCAGCCGTTGCCGAACTCCCCGTCATAGCGCACAGACATCACCGCCAGGTCCTCGGGCGTATTGGTGAAGGACTTGCCACTGAAATCCCCTTCAATATTGCCTGACTGGATCTTGTCGTAGATGCCCGGCCGGCTCACATCGCCGAGGTTGAAATCCTTGTATTCGGTTTCGTTGTGAGTGTAGGAGACCCGGAAGGTCCAGTTCATCGACGGCCGATAGACAACCTCCACTTCACCACCGAATACCTCGCTCTCACCGGCATTGGTCACCGAGACGTTGGAAACGCCGGTTGCGCTGGTGATAAAGAACGGCACCTGCTGGTCGGTGTAGTCGTTGTAGAACAGCGCCGCATTCAGGCGCAGGCGATTTTGCAGCAGGTCGGTCTTGAGGCCGATCTCGTAGGCCACCAGGTCCTCGGGCTTGTATTCGCCAGTGGAAATGTCGCCGTTGCCATCGGTAGTCGCGATACCACCCGGCTTGAAGCCCTGGCCGATCGAGGCGTACATGAACATCTCGTCGGTCATCTGCCAGTCCAGGCTGACCCGGGGCACGAAGGCGTCGTAGTTCAGTTCACGCTTCTGCATTTGCGGCGTGGTGGAGAAGGTCACCGGGTCAAAGTAGGGCAGCCTGAGGAAACCGTTCATGAAGGTATCCAGCGGCAGGCTCTCGTATTCCAGCGTTTCCTCCAGATAGCGACCTTCAAGCGTCAGCCTCAGGGCGTCGGTAAGGCTGTAAGTGAACGAGGCCGCCACCGACCAGTGGGTGGTATCCCGCGACATGGGGATTGGCAGCGGTGTCATCTCGGTCTCGATGCCGGTGAAGAACATGCAGGTATCGACCTTGCCCGGGATCGCACAGGTCGGGTCGGCAAAGCGCGACAGAATCGAATTCCAGTAGGTGGCGTCGACGGTCTCGCGCGCCCACCACATCTGGTTCATCACCGCGTCCATTTCTTCCTGCCAGTAGAGCCCGTCGACCATCCAGTCCAGCTTGCCCACGTCGCCGACGATGCGGAATTCCTGGGAAAACTGCTGGTACTCAAATGAGGTATCCGAGTTGGTATTGACGCCGAACTGGGTATAGGCCGCAGTCGGGTCGTTATTGAGCGGGGTGTAATCTGGAACCGGCCCAAAGGGGTTGGCGTAGACATACTGGGGGTCGAAGTTCGCCGAGCCCGGGCCGAGGGACTGCAGGTCGAAGTTGGTGAGGTCGAAATCCTCCTCGACGCTGGTCTCGTTGTCGGTGAAACTGGAGATAGAGACAATATCCATCGACTCCATTTCCCAGCCGAGTTCCAGGGCCACCCGCAGGTTTTCGACGGAAGTGCCATCGAAGTCCTTGCCGGTCAGCGGATTCGGCGACTGGTCGATATCCTTCTCGCCGAGCGCATCGATCTTGCCGATCAGCATGGAGGCGCAGGCTGCACTCTGGCCGTAGAGATAGGCGAAGGGAACCGCGTTCGCGCACTGTTCCGCTGTCGGCGTGGGGAGGCCGTAGGCACCGCCCGGAATGGGTACGTTCTGCGCCCCTTCGCCAATCGTACCGGCCAGGAAGTAATCCCCTGCCGCACTGATATTCGATACGGACTGGGTCACGGCGATCGCCCGCGGGGTGTACTTCTCGTCGGAATACTCGCCGCGCAGGTAGGCTGAAAACGGCCCTTCCGGCGTGAAGTTCAGGCTGAAAGCCACGCCATCCTGCTGTACCCCACCGAGGTCGCCGCCGGTATTCGGGTTGTCGTAGTAACCGTCAAAGTCGCTGGTGAGCAGGGTAAGCCCAGCAGCCAGGGTATCGGGGATAATCGCGAAGGTCGCGTTGGCTGATCCTTTCCAGTAGCCGTGTTCGTTGACCTCCCCTTCCGCGTAGCTGGTAAACGCCTGGGAAGGATCGGGCCGCTTGGTGACATAGTTCACCGCACCCGCGAACGCGGAGCGACCAAAGGTCACACTCTGCGGCCCCTTGATCACCTCGATCCGCTCGAGGTCCATCAGGCCCATGTTGACGAAGGCGCCACCTCCGGCCACCGTCAGGGTTTCCGAGGAAACGTCTACACCGTCGATCAGGATCGCCACGTTGGGACGGCCCCGGGAGATATTCATGCCGCGAATCGTGGGACGGGTGTCGTTGGGCAGCACGCCCTGCTCGAAGGTGAGGCTCGGGGAATACTTGGCGACATCGGCCACCGTGCTGATCGCCTTTTCCTCGATCTGGTGCGCAGTGAAGGCGTCGATGCCGATGGGAACCGACTGCAGGTTCTCCTCCTTCTTCCTGGCGGTCACCAGGACTTCTTCAACCAGGAAATCGTCACCACGCAAAGCGTGCACCTGGCGCCCCTCGGTTTGTGCCATCAAACTGTCTGCGGAGGCTGCCATAATGATGGCCGTGACAATGGCATTTCTCTTGAACATGCAATATCCCCTAATAGGTGACGGTTACGTTTCAGTGCGAACGGGGTGAATTTTTTTCTCTCCCATCATTCTGAAAGTTCGGAGCGCTTGCGGTTCGCTGTCCTTCACTGATCCAATTCGTCGCGTTTTGCGTAAAAACTGCGCGTGGCGAATAACTATTCGCTTGAGGCTATGTATATCGGGTCGCCGGTACGCCACTCATGATAAAAATCAAATCCCGCTACAAAGCTTTCACCGAATTGTCACCCGCCGCCGAATCAATCCCCGGAGAGGACCTTGCGCAGGTATTCCGGAGCCACCACGGTGCAGTAATGCACGCCCTTGACCGACGCCGGCAGGGGTACATACCAGGCGTTGGATACCTCCAGCACCTTCCCCTGTAACTGCCAGCCACCACTGTCGCCGCGAACCAGGGCCGGATAGGGGTTCGGGTACAGCCACAGGGGCCCCATCCAGGTGGTCTCGTCCTCCAGCAGGGTAAAGTCCGCCGGCATCAGCTGGCGCCGGCCCGGAGCGAGGCGCTGGTACTCCACCTCCAGCATGCGCTGGTGGGCATACTTGCAACTGCGCTGCTCGCCCAGCAGGTTCCCCGCGACTCCGGCCTTTTCCCGGAGCCCTTCCACGCTGCTGAGCTTGCAGGCCACCGATTGCGCCATTCCCTGCTCCGGGGAGCGGTACTGCTTGACCCGCAACGGCGCTACCTCGGCCTTGGCATCCTTGAATTCCTCGAACGTACGCACCACTGCCACTTCGGCCTCCAGTTCGCTCCCGGTCACCTGCTGCAGCACCCAGGCGCAAACATTGTCGTCGCTCAACTCCAGCGGGCCGGCAACCGCCGGCGCTACCCCCACAGCCACTACACAGATTCCGAGAATCCGCCTCCAGTCAGTCATTGTCCTGCCCCTTCTTACTCACGTTGACGGCGGCCGCGAGGATGCGCGCCCGCCCTGATTCGCTCGCCAGCAGCGAGACTATAAATACCAGTTCCGCCAGTGCCCCGGCCACCAGCGCCTGCGGCTGTCCCGCCATGGCGCCGTTCACCAGCAGGATCAACAGCCCGCCGGCAAAGGCCCAGGGCCAGCGGCTGCGATACCAGATTACGGCCGCCAGACACAGGAACAGCAAATTCCCCAGCACCGTGGCCAGGGGTGGTCCGGGCGCGGTACTGACCAGTCGCGGCGGCTGTCCCGGGACCGAAGCCCCCAGTTCCAACGCCATGATCTCGTGCCACGCGCCGTAGCCGATGGCGCCCAGCACGAACATTGCGCTCCCCCACAACAACCAGCGGGGCAGCGGGCGCGGCAGCAGGCTCAGGCCCCAGGGCACCAGCCCCGGCAACACCAGGGCGTGCAGGGCGTAGCGCAATCGCGTACACCACGCGTACCATTGCGCATCGAGATTGCCGTCACCGATGCCCACCACCGCGTTGTCGACCGCCAGTGACAGCAAAAGCAGGCGCAGGAAATTCAGGGGAACAGCCGCGCTGAAATAGCGACTGAAGGTACCGAGGAACAGGGCCAGGTGCAGGGCGGAAAAAAGCAGGAAGGGCGACATCAGGCACCTTGCGCTTTGTCAAACCGGCACCCCGGCTGTTGCGGTAGTCTGGCCTTTTGAAACACAGGAAATACGGAGCGCCCATGGCCACAGCCCCTGCTACCACGCCTACCGACGCCGCTGCGCAGACGCAGCCAGCGCCGCTGGCTTTCTTCCGGCGAGCCCCGGTCCTCGGACTGGTCATCGTCACCATGATGCTGTGCGAGAAAATGCTCGCGCACAGTTACACTGCAATCACCATTTATGTCCTGCCCGCGCCCTGGAAATACATCGTTCCCGGAGTCATTGGCGCCTTCGGGGTGTGGCTGGTGATTCGCGGGATGGGCCGCGACGAGGTGCGCGGCTCGCTGCTCGGCTATTTCGGCGGCGTCCTGATCTGGATGTCCTGGTTCGAATCCGGCAATCCCGTCCTGGCCCATCTCGCGCAGATTCCTCCGGCGCTGCCCGAGGACGGCAACATGATGGCGGGCCTGCTGGGCGAGCATATATTCCTGCAGATGAGCGGTATGTTCTGCCTGACCAGCCTGTTCTTCCTGATGCTCAACAAGGACGTGCGCTGCCGCATGCTGGTGTGGATTCGCCGGCGCATCGGCCTCGGCGAAGTCGTCGGGCCGCCCACCCAGGCCTACCGGCCCAACGTGGCGCGGGTGGCCGCCTTCGAATATTTCTTCGTCACCTGGTTCATGTACGTGCTGATGATCACCATCATCGACCCGCGCCTGTTCGGTCTCTACCACCCGGTCACCTACACCCTGTCGGCGCTGGTTTCCCTGTGGGGGCTCTACCTGCTGTACAAGTGCACCCAGCAGCGTGAGGCGGGGCTCGCCATTCGCTACGGCATCGGTGCCGTCGGTGTGGCCTGGTTCATCCCGGAGACCTTCGCCTTCTACGAGTTGCTCTACGAATTCTACCTGCGGGCGGACAAGCACCCGATCGCCATGGCGACGGTCCTGCTGCTCTACGTGTTCTGCTTCCTGGTACTGTGGAAGACCCCCATCGACCCGCGCACCGGCCGCGCGGCGCGGGAATAATCGGGGGAGTTCACTGGACATTACCTGCGCCATCAAACTGCCCGGGACCGCGATGCTACGTCCCGGGCAATCACCAGCAACAGCAGCATGACTCCCGCCGCGATCCAGTAGGGACTGTGAATACCCAATTGGGCGAACAACAGGCCGGTCAACAGTGTGCCGGCAGCCCGCCCCAGTGTGCCCGCCGAGGCATATACCCCCAGCAGCATGCCGCGCTCCTGCGGCTCCGCCAGTTGTGAAACCAGGCTCTGCATCGAAGTGAGCACCAGCGCGGAGGCGATGGACTGCAGCGCAATCGCCGCCATCGCGGCGTAGTAGTTACTCTTCGTCCCGGCGGCAATGGTCGCCAGCATCGCCAGCGTAAACAGCAGCGCCCCCCACTGGAACAGGCAGCGCTCGCCAAACCGGCGCGCCAGGGGCCCGATCAGCCCGCCCTGGACCACCGCCATCACCAGCCCGCCGGCGAGCAGCAGCGGCGTCAGGTCCCGCGGCCCCGCGGCAATGCCGGTATCGCGAACCCACAGGGGATAGATGGCCTCGACCAGGCCCGCGCCGAGGTTGTAGAAGAGCACGCCGATGAGAAACTGCGGCACCAGGTTGCGCGACCAGAGCATGCCCAGGGCGCGGATGCGGCCAACCCGGGGCGCCTCCCGGGCGGCCGCCCGGTGCGTCGGGTGGAGGCTCTCGGGCAGCCGGAAGATCACCGTCAGCAAGGCCAGGGTCGCCAGCGCCGCAGACAGCAGGGCCGGGGTGACCAGGTTGGCGGTGGCGAAGTCATCCCCCGCCAGCCAGCTGCCGAGGGCGGGGCCGAGAATGAAACCGATACCGAAAGCGGCGCCGATCATGCCCATCCCTTTTGCCCGGTCGGCGGGACTGGTGATATCGGCGATATAAGCCTGGGCCGCGGAGATGTTCCCCGCCATCGATCCGGCCAGCAGCCGCGACAGCGCGATCACCCATATCGATTCGGCAAAGCCGAGCATGAGGTAACCGATGATGGCGCCGACCATCGACAGTACCAGCACCGGCTTGCGGCCGTGGATATCCGACAGCCGTCCCATCACTGGTGTCGCTACCAGCATCCCCAGGGAGTAGAGCGACATGCACAGGGTGGCCAACTCGGGTCCGCCGCCGAGCTGCACCACGTAGTAGGCGAGGATCGGCACCATGATGCCGAAGCCCACGAGGTCCAGCACAATAACGAGAAAAATGATCAGCATGCCGGTCCCCTGGTATTCACCTGCATCAGTGTTGCTCGAAAAGTCTCCCCAGATGGTCGAACTGGTCGCGGATACCGCAGCTGCGCAGGGCGTGCCAGCAGGTGGCGACGTTGATCGGCAGCAGCGGCTTGGCCAGCCACTTCTCCAGCGTGGGGAAGATACCCAGCGTGCTGAGGTTGGTACCCACCTGCACAATGGCGTCGACATCGTCGCCGTCCACCTCGCGCACAGCCTCCATGATCCGCTGCTCCGGCAGCAGGGCGATGGCATCGTGGGCGTTGGCGCAGCGCAGGCCGAGCACATGCTTGACCCGGTAGCCGGCATCCTCGAAGAACAGCCGCACGTTGCGGTCGCCCACCGGCTGGTAGGGCGTGATCACCGAGATGGTCTTGCCGCTGTTGCCGGCCACCCCGAGCACCTCCAGCGCGCGTTGCGCCGCGTTGGCGCCAGTAGTCAGGCCAGTGCCCTCCCCCAGCAACTGCTGGATGCGATCGACAAAGCCGTCGTTGCCCTTGATCCCGCCCCAGAAGGTCTCCGCCGACATGCCCAGCATGACGTGGTCGGGGCGGCAGGTGAGGATGCTTTCAATGGACGCGCCGATGGTCTGGCGCATCAGGTCGAGGAAGTGCAGGAAGTTGGCGTCGTCGCGGAAGTCGACATGCTCGATCAGGAAGCGGCCGAAGTGCCAGCTCACCCCGCGCGGGACGATGCGCTGGCAGTCGTACTCGACCGAGGTATTGGTCGAGGGCAGGATGACCCCGATGCGTGCCCGGTGGCCGACGTAGTTGTCGAGGTAGCCATCGCTGTACTGGCTGCGCTCGCGAGTTTTCATCCGGTCGATGCTGCCCTCAATGTTTTTCATAGGCTGGCGCTTCCACGCTGATCCACTTCAGCTCGGTAAATTCCTCGGTGCTGTACTTGCCGCCACTGCGCCCCAGGCCGGACAAGCCGACGCCGCCAATCGGCGCCATCGCGTTGCTCTGGAAGGCGTGCATGCCGATGTGCACGCTGCCGCTGCGCAGGCGGCGGGCGGCGGCCAGGCCGCGCTGCAGGTCATTGGTGAGCACCGCCGCGGAGAGGCCGTAGTCGCTGTCGTTGGCGATCACGATCGCCTCGTCGAGATCGCCCGCGCCGACCACGGACACCACCGGGGCGAAGGTTTCCTCGCGCCAGACGGCGCTGTCCCGGGGCGGCTCGCGCAGGATCGTGGGATGCATCACCAGGCCGCGCAGCGCTGCGCCGCCGGTCAGCAGCTGCGCGCCGCCTTCCACCGCCGCGCGCACCTGATCGAGAGCCTTGTCCAGCGCGGCGCGATGGATCAGCGGCCCGTAACGGGTCTTTTCGTCGCGCAGGTCACCCAGGTGCAGGGCCTCGGCCCGGGCCACGAAGGCCTGCAAAAATGGCTCCAGCAGGCTTTCCTCCACCACCACCCGGGAGTTGGCCATGCAGATCTGCCCGGCGTGGGTGAAGATGCCGTCCGCGGCGATGGCCGCGGCCCGCTCCGGGTCCGCGTCCGCCAGCACCAGCAGCGCGCTCTTGCCGCCGAGCTCCAGCTGGCAGCGGCGCATCCTGCGCATGGCGGCGGTGCCCACGGCGATACCGGTCGCGGTGGAGCCGGTCAGGGCAATGCAATCGAGGTCGGGATGCTCCACCAGCGGTGCGCCGCACTCGGCGCCATAGCCGGTGACAATGGATATCGCCGCCGGGGGCAGGCCCGCATCGAGCAGCAACTGGCCGAAGGCCAGGGCGGTCAGCGGCGTTTCTTCGGAGGGCTTGATCACCAGGGCGTTGCCGGCGGCGAGCGGGAAGGCGCTCATTTTCACCAGCAGCGACAGCGGCGCGTTGTAGGGGGAGATCACCCCGACCACCCCCAGCGGCTCGCGCAGGACCAGCGACAGGCGCTCGGGATTGTCGTTGGGGAAGGTGTCGCCATAGAGGCGGCGCGCCTCCCCCGCGGCGGTGCGCAGCAGGTCCACCGCGTAGCGGATTTCCACCCGCGCCTTGCTGATCACGCTGCCGCTTTCATCGATCAGCGTGTCGAGGAAACGCGCCTCGCCCTCGCTGGCGACCAGGTCCGCGGCGCGCAGCAATACCGCCTCCCGCGCCGCCGGGGCGAGGGCGGACCACTGCCGGAAACCCTCGCGCGCGAGCGCCACGGCGGCCCCGACATCCGCCGCGCCGGCACGGCCCACCCGGGCCAGCAGGGCGCCGTCGGCGGGGGCGGTGACATCGAAATACTGCCCGCCGGCCGGCGCGCTGGCGCGGCCGCCGAGCAACAGCGGATACTGTTGCACGGTTCCGGACATCGGGCTCACCCCGCCCGGGTGCCGAAGGAGGCCTGTTCGCTGCCCTCGATTTCCATCTGCGCTGCCATCAGCCGGCCGCGTTCTGCGGGGAAGGCCTGCACCAGGCCCATGGCCAGGTCGCGCAGGGCGCGGGCGGGCACCCCGGTGTTGCCGGTACCGCCGGTGCCGCAGGCCTTGAGCGAGGCGGTGCCGACCCGGAAGGCCGCCTCCGCCACGGTGCCCTTGCACAGGCGCCAGCGCTTTACGACTTCCTGTTTTGATAGCAATGGCGGCTCGATGCTTTCCAGGTCGATCTGCCGGCGCAGCCAGAGCAGCGCGGTTTCCAGGTCGTTGAGCATGCTGCCGATCAGCTCCTGCTGGTAGGGCGCGGTGCCCACCGGCTTGTCGCTGTCGGCGAAGCGCCGGGTACGCAGGTCGGTGATGGTGTACTGGTACAGTGACCAGGCCGCGCCGAGGTAGCAGGCCACCCCCGCCACCTGGTTGCCGACAAAGGAGCCGCGGCTCATCTGCATGCAGCGGGTAAACACGCCGGGGATCGCCATGGCGTTGCCATCGGCGACGAACACCTCCTCCAGCACGATGCCGTGGGTGGCGGTGCCGCGCATGCCGATGGCGTCCCACTTCGCCCGTTCGCTGACGCCTTCGGCGTCGCGCTCGACGAAAAAGGTACACAGGCCCTCGGCGGTGTCGTAGCCCTCCAGGCTCGCGGTGACCAGGTAGCGGTCCGCCACGCCGGTGGCGCAGCCGAAGGACTTGACCCCGTTCAGCAGGTAGCCGCCCTCGACCTTGCGGGCGCGGGTGCCGATGGTGACCGCGGCCTTTTCCGATTTCACCGATTCGCTGGCGAAATTGGCCAGCCACTGGCCGCGCCCCATGGTGCTGAGGACCTGCTCGGCGAAGGCGCGCACCGTGGGCTCTTCATCGGCACTGATCAGGCCGGCCTCGATGGCCTCCAGGGCCAGCAGGCCGCGCGAGGCGGAACTGCAGTGGAAAAAGAAGGTGAGCGCAGTAGACGGGCAAGCGGTAGCGAGGGCAAAGGTCGCCGCACACAGGTCGCGCAGGCCGCCGCCGAGGCCGCCGTACTGTTCCGGCACGATCAGCCCGAGCAGGCCCGCTGCGGACAGCGTCTGCACATGGGGGCGATGGAAGGCCCCTTCGGCATCCACCGCGGCCGCCTGTTCGCGCAGGGCCGGCAATACCGACTCCACCCGCCCGGCGCGGCTGCGTTCGGCGGCCGTCATGTTCTCGACCAGCACTTCACCGGTCAGCCGGACCGGCGCCAGTGTGTCATTCGCGATGCTCATTCGTCGTCCCCCAGCAACAGGGCGCGCTGGGCAGCCACTGCCTCGGCGCCGATCAGCCCTTCGATGCGCTGCCATACCGGATCGATCTCCGGGCTGAACAGCATGGCCTTGTTGGCCAGGTTGCGGGCCTGCAGCGCCTCGCCGCTGACACCAGCGCACACCTCGGCGGGAATGCCTGCTTCCACCAGGCCGCACCAGTGCTCGCGGTAGGCCTGCACAGTGCCCTCGATGGCCTGAAAGGCGGACGCATCGGCGCGGTGGGCGAGCATCCACGGCGACATCACCGCGAGCTGCCGCGGCGACAGGTGCGCCCGGGACAGGCCCTCGATGTCGCGGGCGGCCTCGAACACTTCGGTCAGCGGCTGGAACACGCTGTCCATGTAGGCGAGGTTCGCCCCGAGGTCGAGTCGCGGAATCAGGTCGAGGTGAAAGGCGAAGTGCTCGCCGGCCTTGACCGAATCCAGGGTGAAGTGAGGCAGCGGCGAGTTGCCGGGGGTAAAGGCGAACAGCATGTGGGAGTCCAGCTGCATCGGCGCCACAGTCAGCGAACAGGTGACCAGGCGGAACAGCGGCGCGCCGGTGAACAGGCGCACGTTGCCGACGCTGCCCTGTACCATGGGCAACTGGCTCGCCAGGGTCATCCAGGGTCCCCCGTCTTCGCCCGCCTGCTCCACCAGGCCAAAGCGCGTCACGATGGCCTCCAGTGTGCCCCGGAAAAGTGCTTCCGGGAGGGATTGCTGAATCTCACTCATATCGCGCTCCAGTTGCTGCCGGCGCCGCAGTGGCGGCGACCGGATTTACTATCAATCAGCCCTGAGTGTGCATGGCCGGAGGCCGCGGGGTGTTGATAAATCGCAAAACTGACAGACAGCAAAGCGCTGCAATCCGGTCGCGGGGCACCAATTACAACGCACTGATCACGGCGCACTTATCACAGAACACGGCTGCCAGGGACGGTCCGCCAGCAGGTCGGTGTTCTCGGACACCACCTTGTTCGCCGCGTTGGCCGGCCGCAGGATCACCGGAAATACCCCGGCCCCGGCCGGGAAGCGGGTCAGTTCGGGCTGGCTGAGCAGGCCGTCGAAGGGCCGCTCCTGCCATTCGGTGAGCACCGTGAAGTCGGTTTGCAGCACACAGGCGAGACTCTCCCCGAACTGCGCGTCAGCCACGCAGGCCAGCAGGTTGATGCGGTTCTCCGCAGCGCGCTCCACCAGCCCGGTGCGCAGCTCCCAGGCCTCCAGCGGGGCCAGCGGTACCAGCGCCACCTCGACGCCCTGCAGGGCCAGCAGCCGGAAGGTCTCCGGGTAGAGCGTGTCGTCGCTGGTGAGCACCGCGACCCGCGCCCCGGGCAGTTCCAGGCTGCTGAATGTGTCGGCCAGTACGCTGAAGGCGAAACGCTCGGAGCGGTGCACCTGGGGCTGGCGCAGGGCGATGCCGTGGCGATCGAGCAGCACCGCACAGTGCTGCAGTCCGGTTTCGCCCGGCAGGACTGCACTGGTGGCGACATGCGCTTCGCCCGCCGCGGCGCTGATCACCGGCAACAGGGCGGCGCAACGTTCCGCCGCGGCGCCGGGCTCGCTCGCGGCAGCAAACAGCGGTGGCAGCAGTACCAGCGCTGCGCCGCCGCGCACCGCCGCGGCGACCTGCTCGCCCAGCTGCGCCGCGTCCGCCTCGCCCCCCCACTGTACCAGCGCAGCCTGCAGTTGCTGCGCACCACCCATGGTCGGCAGTTGCTGGCCGGCGGGGTCGTCGGTGATCGGCCGGTACAGCGCGGGACGCCGGCTGGCGAACAGGTCGGTGCCGTCCGGACGGCGCTTGTCGAGCGCCAGCGCCGGCTGGATGTCGGCGAAAATCACTTCCTCCTGGTCCATCGACGCGATGGCCAGCACCTCGCCGTCCGGGGCCACGATCTGGCTCTCGCCGGCGCCGCAGAGGAAACGTGGCGGTATCCCGGTGGCCGCACTTACCGCGTCGAGCATGCCCTCCGGCACCAGCGGCCCCACCTTGTTCGCCGCCACCACGAACACCCGGTTCTCCGCTGCCCGCACCGGCACGTGCAGGCTGCCTTCGTCAGTGGCGAAGGAATTGAAGCTGTTGAGCAATACCTGTGCGCCGTTGAGGGCCAGCGCCCGCGGCGGTTCGTTGATCACGCCGTCCATGCAGGCGTAGAGACCGAGTCGACCGAGCGGGGTGTCCACTACCGGCGCCGGCGTCAGCGCCTTCTCCAGGAAAGTGTTCTCGTGGCCGATGTAGATCTGCTTGGTGTTGTCCGCCAGCAACTCACCCTGCGGCGAGTAGAGCAGGCTGGAACCGGTGGTCAGGCCGCCCGGGCGGCGCACCGTGCAATTGATCGCCACGTAAACACCGAGCTCCGCCGCCTTCGCGGCGATTGCGGCGAGAAAGGGCCCGTCCAGTTCGACCGCCACCTCGTAGCACTGCTCGCCGCTGTCATACCAGGACAGGTGGTTGCAGAACTCGGGCAGCAGGATCAGGTCCGGCCGGCATTCGGCGGCGCTGTCGAGCATGCGCAGGCAGGTGGCGAGATTGGCGGCGACATCGTTGCCGACATGGAACTGCGCGGCGGCTACACGGATGGTGGCGGTCATAAAGAATGTCCAAAGGTGATAAATGTCAAAGCACCCGGGCGAGGGCGACAGCACCCTATCCTATCAATCCCGCCGCCAGTTTTTTTGACTTTTGCCAAGCGGCAACGCAATGGAGATACCGGCCATGAGCATCTACCTCGCGCTCAAATTCGCCCACCTGATCGCCTTCGTCTACTGGCTGGGCGGCGACCTCGGCACCTACCTCGCCAGCCGCCAGGTGGTGCGCGAGGACCTCGGCAACGAGGCGCGCGGCACTGCGCTGCACATCATGCTGGCCTGCGACATGGGCCCGAAACTGGCCATGCCGCTGATCCTCGCCCTCGGCGCGCAACTGGCCACCAGTGCCGGCATGCTGGCACTGCCCATCGCGGCCATGCTCGGCCTGTGGCTGGCGGTGATCCTCTGGTTCGCCATGGTGCTGACGATTTACCTGCGCGAGGGAACGCCTGCGGCAAAATACATTGCCGAGGTGGATTTCTGGTTCCGCATCACCGTGGTCGTGGCCCTGTTCGCCGTCGGCGGCGCGATTCTGGTTGGTGCGCTGCAGGCCAGCGGCGCCTGGCTGGGCTGGAAAATCCTTGTTTTCGCGGCCATGGTTTTCTGCGGCCTGATGATTCGCGTCAACCTGCGGCCTTTCGGCGCGGCCTTTGGCAACTTGCTGGCGGGAAAGGATGTCGAGGCGGCCAACGCGACCTTGCGCCGCACCATCGGCCGCTGCCGGCCCTGGGTCTGGTGTATCTGGGCCGGGCTGTTCCTCAACGCCGCCTTCGGGATGCACCTGCTGTGATGCGACTGGCTGGAAACAAGGCCAGTTCGCCGCGCACTGCGTACAACCCCTAAATCACAGGGAAACCTTACATGTCAGTTACTTCCGCGCAAGCGCGCTTTCTCGGCATCGCCCTCAACCCGGGCGTCACCACAGGGCATATGCTCACCTTTTACCTGTCGTGCTACGCGGCGATCATGCTCGCGACCTTCGTGCCACAGACCCAGCCCTTCCTGCTCAACGAAGTGCTGCAACTGGAGACCAGCCGCCAGGGGGTAGTCAGCGGCAATCTCAATTTCTGGGGCGAAATCGTCATCATCCTCACGGTCGGCATCTGGGGTTCCCTCTCCGACCGCATCGGCCGCCGCTGGGTGACCGTGCTGGGCTTTGTACTGATCGCCGCCGGCATCTTCATGTACGGCGTGACCCGCGACCTTAACGGCCTGCTGCTGGCGCGGGCCATCTATTCCGCGGGCATCGCCGCCATCAGCACCATGCTGATCACGCTGATGGCCGACTACGTCACCGACTCCAGCCGCGGCAAGGCCACCGGCTGGCTGGGCGTGATGAACGGCCTGGGGGCGATGACCGCCGCCCTGTTCCTGCTGCGCCTGCCTGCACTGTACCAGGGCCAGGGCATGGACGCGGAAGCGGCGGCCTGGGCGACCTACACCACCATGGCCGTGGTGGTAATCGCCATCGCCGCCGCCATGTTCTTCGGCCTGAAACGCGGAGTCGACGAGCGTCACGAGGACAGTCCGCCCCTGCTGCAGCAACTGCGCGAGGGCATGGGCGAGGCGCGCCGCCCGGTGATCGCGCTGGCCTACGCCGCCTCCTTCGTGGCCCGCGGCAACCTCGCCGTGGTGGGCACCTTCTACACCCTGTGGGCCTCGATCTACGGCACCACGGTGCTGGGCATGACTTCCGCGGAAGCCGTGAGCAAGGGCGGCGGCCTGCTGGCCATCTCCTACTCCGCCTCGCTGCTCAGCGCACCGGTGTTCGGCATGCTCTCCGACCGCCTGCGCCGGGTGTCGGCGCTGGCCCTGACCCTGGCCATCGGCGCCGTGGGCTACAGCGCGACCTACTTTGTCGACAGCCCCTTCGGGCTGCCGGCGATTATCTGCCTGGTGCTGATCGGCATGGCGGAGGTCGGCTGCATCATCACCAGCGGGGTACTGATCGCCGAACAGGCGCCCAACCGCCTGCGCGGCTCGGTGGTGGGTATCTTCACGCTGTCCGGGGCGGTGGGCATCCTGATCGCCTCGGTGGTCGGCGGCTACCTCTTCGACCACTGGCTGTATGCCGGGCCCTTTGTATTCTTCGGCCTGATCGCCGCCCTGGTGTGCGCCTGGTCGCTGCTGCTGCGCCTGCAGCCCGACGCCCCGCTGCCCGAAGCCAGCGGTCCCTGATCAGGCCATGTCGGTGAACAGGTCGCGCTTGCTGAAGGCCGCGGTGAGAAAGCGCCAGAAAGCCTTGCGGCCGCTGAGCCAGGCCACGCTATCGCCGCTCTTGCGCGAGTCCAGCACCCGCCGGGCGAGCCAGGGCGTCACGGTTTCCACCCGGTCGCCGAGAATGTTGAATATACGCTTGCTCTTTTCCCATTCGGGGGAGGTGGTGTCATAGTCGCCCACCAGCAGGTCGGTCACCACGATTCCGGGGCTCAGGGTGCTTACCTGCACCCCGCTGCCGCGCACCTCTTTTTGCAGGGCGCCATTGATGTAGCTCACCGCCCGCTTGGTCGCACCGTAGGCGCACATACCCGGTTGCATCTGCCCGCCGCTGCCGAAGCCTTCCATGTTCCAGACCTGGCCCCGGCCCTGGGCCAGCATGCCCGCCAGCGCCACCCGGCTGGCCAGCAGCACACCGCCGAGGTTGACCTCCACCAGGCGCATGAGGTCCTCCGGGGCCTGCTCCCACAGGGCTTTGCGCGGCACGCTGATTCCGGCGTTGTTGATCCAGACATCCACGCTGCCGAAGGCATCCACGGCGGCCTGCCACAGCCCCTGCAGGTCCTCGCTGGAGGTCACTTCGCAAGCGGCCCCGGCGACCCGCTCGCTGCCGAATTCGGCGCCCAGCGCTTCCACCCGCATGGCGACGTCTTCCGCGCTGCGCCCGGCGATCACTACCGCGCAACCCAGTTCCAGGAAGCTGCGCGCGAGACCGAGGCCAATACCGCGGGTGCTGCCGGTGATTACTACGTTTTTCATTCCTTTCCCCCGGGTGATCAAACACCCTTCACTCTACAATTTCGGGCGGCAGTAAAGCCCTGCCGTCAGACCTGACGAGGACCACATGAGACCCACGACCAACAAACCCGCAATCCGCCACCCCGTCGGCTCGGTCGGCCACACCCTGCAACAGATGCACGGCACCTGGCACGACCATATCGAGCTGTTCAATCTCGACGGCAGCCCGCTGGATGACGACTCGACCGCCGGGGCGGGCACCCCTGGCCCGGGGCCCTTCGACAACCTGGTCTACCTCGACTTCGACGGCGAGCGCCTGCAGCTCACCAACGTGCACATCCGCGGCCGCGCCGCCGGCGTGAAAACCTTCAGCGGTTACATGCGCGACGGCGTGCTGGTATTCGACTCCCTCGGCCCCGGCGCCTACGAGAACATCGGCATGTCCGGCGGACCGGGCATCCTGACCTTCAACGCCCGCCAACTGGACGCGGCCACCAGCACCTACATGGAGCCGGACTTCATCATGCTCACCGCGCCGGGCGAGCGGGTGCGCCACACGGTGCTCTACCGCCACGGCGCGGCGGTGCGCACGCTCACCGCCCGCGGCACCCGGCTGTGGCCGAGTTGCGAGCGGCGCCACCCGCTGGACCCGCGCGGCAGCGAGGGGCCGGTGCACGAGACCCCTTTCCAGTCGACCATCTGGTCCGGCTGAGGCTTCCTGCCAACTGCAACCTAAGGTAGCGCCGCGGGGTGCCCGCAGGTTTGACTATTGTCAAGCTGGCGCTCCGGGCCGGGCGTATGATCACTACTCGTCACCAACCTATCCGAGAAGTGAGCAAGCATGAGCGACCGCATCCTGACCTCCATCGCCGACCTCGTGGAGCAAACCCCTGACGTCGACAACCGCGGCGTGTTCGAGCAGCTCTGGGCGATCCTCGGCGAGATGGACCAGCGCATCCAGCAGCGCTTCGAGCTGCAGCGCGATCCCTGCTGCGAGCGCTTCGCCGATTACCGCGAACTGGGCAGCGAATCCGAGGGCTCGCTCAAGGCCTTCAGCGGCCCCGAAGTGGACTGGTACATCCACTCCTACATCGGCTCGCCGGAATCCACCTTCACCAACATGCACATCACCCTGAGCATGGGGCCGCAGTCCCGCGTGCCGCACTTCGGTTTCGCCCTGGGCACGGTGCCGGACATCTTCGTCTACATGGACTACCTGCCGCGCTGCGAACTCGCCACCAACCCCGACTACCTCGACCGCTACTACACCGAGGTCAACCAGGAGTTCCTGCGCCTGCAGGCCGACCAGCGCCTCAACCCCTTTATCAGCCAGGACCTCTATACCCGGGTCGCGCTGACGCCCACCGCTGTGTGCTACACCGCACCGGTGGCCGACGACACCATCGCCCTGCTGCGCGATGTCGCGCTGGAGCGCCTGGAGCGCTGGCTGGGCTGGGTCGATGCCGCCGAGGCCACCCCCGTCGAGGAACGGGCGGCACTGGCGGCCCGCGACGAGGCCATCCGCCGCACGATCTGCGAGCGCGACCCGGCCAATGTCATCGCCGACAAGATGTTCGGCGTGGAGAACGCCAACGCCATGGTGGAAACACTGTGGGGCGGTAACCGCACCCTGCCGCGGCCCGGTATCAACTGACCATGCGCAACTGGCGGGTAAGAGCGCTGTACCGGGCGGTCGCCGTGCCCGGGCAACCCGCTCCCTACGACCGCGCCCAGCTCAAGGTCTACTACCCCGCCCTCTTCGGCAACACGGCCGAGGAGCGCAACAGCGGCTGCGTGCCCGCGGATCACGGCAGGGGACCCTGCCCGGTGGTGATCCTGCTGCCGGGCATCAACGTCGGCCCGGAATCCTACGCCTGGCTGGCCCAGGCGCTGGCGGCGCAGGGTTTCGCCTGCGTCCTGCCCTGCATGATCGGCGAGGAAATGCCCGGCTATACCAGCCTGACACCGGGGCTGGATGTCGCCGCCCTGCTGCCCGACCAGTACGGTTCCCGCCCCTCGGCCACGGCGCTGGGCGCGATCCGCGACGCGCTGCTTGCACTCAATGGATCGGGATTGCTGGAAGGCCTGCTGGACCTCGAACGCATCGTCCTCGGCGGCCACTCGGCGGGGGGCAGCGTCGCCCTGCTCAACGCGCGCCGGGACTGGCTGCCGGGGCTGTGCGCCACCTTTACCTATGGCGCCCATGCCGGCGCCGCCAGCGCGCTCGGCTATGCCGAGGGCGCGCAGTTCGCGCTGCCCGCGGAAGTGCCGACCCTGATGCTGGGCGGCGACTGCGACGGCTGCATCGCCGAGAGCCTGCACCGCTACGGGCTGGCGCCCGGCTCGCTGGACGCCGCGGGTATGCTGCGGCGCAGCTTCGACGAGGCCCTGCCAGCGCAGCGGGCGGCCAGCTACCTCGGCATCCTGCGCGGCGCCAACCATTTTTCCCTGGCCTTCCCCGAGGACGGCTGCACCGGGCGCCCTTTTATCGACTACCCGATTTCCCGCCCCGCCCGCTACCTGCGACGCCAGCTGCTGGGAGCGATCAGCCGCTTCCTGCGCGGCTATTGCCGCCAGGACGCCCGGGCGCTGGCGGCGCTGGCGCGCCAGCTCGGCAACCCGCAGGCCTGGCTGCCGCAGTAGCGCGGCGACGGGGCGCAACGACATTTCACGACCAACTGCAAAGGACATTCCATGACAGCGGACAAGAAACCCAGTAACTGGCAGCAGTCGATCGACGGCCAATGGCACGGCTGCCCCTCACTGTTCGAGCACGACGGCACCTGGGTCGGCGACAACCGCGTAAAGCGCGCCAGCGAATACCACGACGGCCGCACCACCTTCTGGATGGAGACGATGTTCGACGCCACCGGCCCGCTGATGGACCGCTTCGAGATCGGCGCGCGCATGGAGTTCGGCGTCATCGACTCGGACCAGGACCGCATCTACACCGGTCCCGACTTTTACGGTTCCGGCAAGCCCTACGGCTTGCTGGTGGATTCCTACTATTACTCGCCGGGCTGGAACGTGCAGCTGCGCACGGTCAATCACGTGGTGCCGGAGCTGGCCATGCAGGTGTACTCCTCACAGCTGTTCGAAGGCGACACCCTGGTCGGGGTGTTCAACGGGCTCTACGTGGTCACCCAGGACTACGACAGCAACCCGGACACCCAACAATACGTGGAGGACTTCCTGGCGCGGGAGAAAGTCGAGGCCAAGCGGCCCTTCAACCTGCCGGTGAAATACGAGGGGGTGTTCCGCGGCGAATTCGAGGTCTACGACGACCAGCAGAATTTCATCGGCACCAACACAGTGACCGTGCACCACCGCCCGATCAACCTGCTGCACTCGGAGCAAACCATCGAGATTAGCGGGGTGATCAACCGCAAGTGGACCGCCCTGCGCACCCGCAACGGCGGCGGCCACCAGTTCCACGGCCCCGACCTGCACGGCAACGGCAAGTCCTACGGCCGCTATCTCTACTCGGTGCGCCACGTGCTGGGCGAGGCGGTCAAATTGTGGTCGCGGGAGACCGTGGTCGACGCGGACTACACCACCGTCTGCGCCTGGCAGTTCATCGAATCCCAGCGCCTGCGCTACACGACTTTCGGGGTGCTGCGCTGGGAACCGGGCGAACACATTCTCTCCGCACACTACATTGACTGAAATGCGCAATACCCCCCACCGGCAGCTGGCACCGTCCGGTGGGAGCGTTTACTATCGCTGCAGGACAGTCCACGAGAGAGCCAGCGTGCCCGGTAGCGCAGCCAGATTCCCCAGCACCCCACTGACTACCCTGCTGACCGGGCTGTCCGAGTCTGAAATCGCCAAACTCAACCAGTGCACCGTCCGCCGCCAGATCGCGCCGGAATCCTTCCTGATGCACCAGCACAGCGAGGCGCGCTCGGTCTACATGGTCGAGGACGGGGTGATGATGATGGAGCGCAACTCCTCCACGGGCCGCCGCCAGGTGGTGGCCTTCATCCACCCCGGCAACTTCATCGGCATCGCCCAGTACAAGTACTACGAGTTTTCGGTATCGGCCCTGACCCCGGCGACGGTCCGGGAACTGCCGATGCGCTCCTTCCTGCCGCTGCAGGAGGAGATTCCCCAGTTGAAGGAAAACGTGCGCGACATCGGCGGCAATATTCTCGCCCACGCCCTCGACCAGGTCTTTGCCCTCGGCCAGAAGAAGGCCCACGAGCGGGTCTGCTTTTTGCTCCAGCAACTGCACAGCCGCAAGCCGGACGCGCGCACCCGCATGGTGGAACTGGTGATGACCCGCCAGGATATCGCCGACTACCTCGGGCTCACCATCGAGACTGTGAGCCGCGCCTTCAGCAAGCTCAAGCGCGACGGGGTGATCGATATCTTCTCCGCCCATACGGTGGAGATTCTCGACCACGACGCGCTGCGGGAAATGGCGCTGGCGGAGTAGCGTTCAGCTCCCCGCCAGCGGTGCGCCGCTCAGGCGCTGCGCGATTCCAGTTCCTGTTCCTGTTCCGCCGCCCTGCGCGGATTGGTCACCGGCGGTACCAGCGGCACCGTCTCCAGGGCCCAGGGAATCTCGGGGTTGGTCCGCCGCGCCGGCGACGGGATGGTAAACACTTTCTCGCCCGCAAAGGGCTCCATGGCCTTGCTGTCGACCTTCCAGCCCTTGTCGATATGCACCTTGCGCACCCGGCGCCAGGCGTTCATGAAGCGGTCCTGCTCCACCGAGACCTCGGTTTGCAGGGTTTCCGGCAGGTAGTTTGGGGACAGGGCCTCGACGATCGCCGCATCTTCGCCAAACACCTTCTGGGTGCGCTTCACCGAGCCCTTGTCGAAAATGCCCCACTTGAAGAAGTTGCGCAGCTGCACCACGAAGGAACGGGTGTGGTTTTCGTCGATCGGCGTGTTGGCGTCGAAAATAATGGTTTCCATCCAGGCGTTGATCTGGATGTGCAGGCGCACGCAGTGGCCGGAGAGGTAAAAGCCGGGGTGGACGTGAGTCTCCGCCTTGTCGCGGCGGGCGAAGCGCATCAACCCGAGGTTGCCTTCCAGCTGCGGCGGGTAAAGCACGCAGGATGACGCACCGGAGCTTTCGGTGGCTTCGATACTGGCGATGTGGTTCTTGTCCGCCATCTCGGGGTATCCGAAGCCCGGGTGGACGAAGGCGGTGTGGGCGATATCGATACCGTTTTCCACCACCCGGTCCACCGAGCCGGTCCAGTCGAACTGGGTGTAGATCGGCCGCCAGTTCTTGCGGTCCTCGAACTCCGGAAAGGGCGGGATCGGGTAGCGCTCCTCCTCGGGCAGGTCGCCGAGGAAGACCCAGATCATGCCGTAGCGTTCCTCGGTGGGGTAGGCATCGACGCGGGCGCGCTGGGGCACGTCCGCCCCCTCGCCGCGCGAGGGAATGAAGGCCACCTTGCCTTCGCCATTGAACTCCCAGCCGTGGTAGGGGCAGGCGACGCAGTCGCGCTTGGTGGTCTTGCCGCCGGCCAGCGAGGCGCCGCGGTGGATGCAGATATCGCTCAGGCAGCTCACCTTGCCCTTGCTGTCGCGGAACAGCACGAAATTCTGGCCCAGCAATTTCACTTTTACCGGTTTAGTGGTGACCTTGTTCGACCACTCGGCCACGTACCAGAGATTCGTCAACATCGTATTACCTGCTCCACGCTCGTCGCATTACTGCACCTGTATACGCAGCGGATTACAGCACGGACCAGCGGCCCAGGAATTGACATTACGCAAAGTCCCTGCGCTTCACGGGGATACTATGCCATAAAGCCTGCAGGGCACAGCCGGACACCATCGACATGACACGCAGTGCTGACAGCGATAGCGCCAGCCGACCCACCACCCTGCGCTTTCTCGGCATCGACCTGAGCGACGGCATCCGCCGTCGCCACCTGCTCGCCTACCTGCTGCTGGCGCTGGTTTCCTCCAGTTACGCCGGTACGCTGGCCATCCTGCAGCCGGCCCTGCTGCAGGTGATAGGCATTCCCGCCGTCGAACAGGCGACGCTCACCGGCTACCTCAGCGCGCTGCAGGAGGTGGTGATGATCCTGCTGATGGGCCCAGCCGGCGCGCTGGCGGACCGCTACGGCCGCCGGCCGGTGTACATCTTCGGCATGCTGGTAACCGCTACCGGCTTCGCCCTGTACCCGCGCGCGGACGCCATCGCCGAGCTGTTGCTCTACCGCGTCGTGATCGCCGTTGGCGGCGCCGCCATCATCGGCATGATGGTAACCGTGATCGCCGACTATACCCGCGACCGGACCCGCGGCCGCGCCAACGGCCTGCAGGGACTGGTGGCGACCCTCGGCGCCTTTGTACCGCCGGCGCTGGCCAGCCTGCCCCAGGCACTGGTCGCCGCGGGCGCCAGCGAACTCGAGGCCCAGAGGATGACCTTCAACACCGCCGCCGGCCTCGGGCTCATCGGTGCACTGATCGCCTGGCGGGGACTGGCGCCGCGCGCTGCAACGCTGGTCGACAACCTGCGCATTCCCCTGCGCCAGATGCTGCGCGAGGGCATGGCCGCGGCGCGCGACCCGGGGGTCGCACTGGCCTATGGCGCGGCCTTTATCTCCCGCGGTGACCTCGCGGTGACCAGCGCCTTCGTCAGCCTGTGGCTGGTCCAGGTCGGTGTCGCCGACCACGGGCTCAGCCCCAGCGCGGCGATGTACGAACTGGCCGTGCCGCGGGTGCTCGCGGTGGTCAGCGGCGCACTGCTGGGTGCGCTGCTGATGGGCTTCCTCAGCGACCGCATCAGCCGGGTACGCGCGGTGACTGCCGCCTCCGGACTGGCCGCGGTGGTCTACCTGGCGATTCTGTGCGTAGATGATCCCAGTGCACCGTGGATGATGGGCTTGTTATTCGTGATGGGAATTGCAGAGATCAGCGCTTTTGTCAGCAGCCAGGCGCTGGTGGGCGAGCGCGCCCCGGCCGCTCGTCGCGGCACGGTGATCGGTTTCTTCGGTGTCGCCGGGGCATTGGGTATCCTGGTGGGCACCGCCGGCGGCGGCTGGCTCTTCGCCACCTTCATGCCCTCGGCGCCCTTCGCCCTGTTCGGCCTGTTCAACGCGCTGGTCTGCCTGTGGTCATTGCAGGTCCAGCCAGCCAGCACTCCCACACCCATTGCCGGAGTCAATCCCCTGTGAATCGCGTACACCTGCTGGGCATCGGCGCCTGCCTCACCCTGATCGGCCTGATCATCGCCCTCGGCCCCTACAGCCACCCGGGCATGTTCCTCCCGGACCAGGGCACCCACTGGTATTACTGGAAATTGCCGGAGCCCACGCTGGGCGGCAGGGTCAGCGCGTGGCTGCTGTACCTTGGCCACCAGTTGGCCATCTGGTGGCTGATCGCGCGCTTCCGCGCCCAGCCGCCAGGGCCCGGCGGCGGCATGCAGCCGCTCAACTGGGTGGCGCTGGGCGTCAACGCCCTGTTCATCGCGCTGCACGTGCTGCAAACCCGGGTATTCTACGACGGGCTGGCCCAGGACACATCGGTAATGGCGAGCCAGGGTTCGGTGGTCCTGCTGCTGGTCATGGTGCTGCTGTTCGAGAACCAGCGCCGCGGCATGTTCTTCGGCCATCGCCTCAACTGGCTGCAGCGCCCCGGCGCTTTCCTGCGCCAGTACCACGGCTACTACTTCGCCTGGGCGATCATTTACACCTTCTGGTTCCACCCCATCGAGGACAACGCCGGCCACCTGCTGGGCCTGTTCTACACCTTCCTCATCCTGTTCCAGGGCTCCCTGGCGCGCACCCGCTACCACAGCAACCGCTGGTGGACAGTGACCCTGGAATGCTTCGTCGCCGTGCACGGCGCCATGGTCGCCTACCTGACGCTCTCCGCAGGCACCTGGCGGATGTTTTTCTTCGGTTTCCTCGCCCTGTTCGTGGTCACCCAGATGCACGGCCTGGGACTGCAACGGCGCTGGTTATTGCTGTTGGCTGCGCTCTACCTGGGCGCCGTCGCGCTGCTTTTCCGCGGCGAGGGAACGGGCTTCCTGGTGGTGCTGCGGATTCCCATGGTGGAATACGGCCTGGTACTGCTGATGGGCCTGCTGATCTTCGCCGGTCTCGGCCTGTACCGGCGCCTGGCCCGCAACAGCGCCGGGGCCTAGCCGCAGCGCTGTCGCACCACCTCGAAGAGGCAGATCCCGGTCGCCACGGAGACGTTGAGGCTGCTCACGGAGCCCGCCATCGGCAGCTTGATCAGGAAGTCGCAGTGCTCCCGGGTCAGGCGCCGCAGGCCCTTCCCCTCGGCACCCATCACCAGGGCCAGGGAGCCGGTCAGGTCGCGGGCGTAGATATGCTCCTCGGCTTCCCCGGCGGTGCCGTAAATCCACACGCCGCGCTCCTTGAGCGCCTCCAGGGTGCGGGCCAGGTTGGTGACCCGCACGAAGGGCACCACCTCCGCGGCACCGCAGGCGACCTTGCGTGAGGTAGGATTGAGGTCGGCGGCCTTGTCCTTCGGCACGATGACTGCCGTTGCCCCGGCGGCGTCCGCGCTGCGCAGGCAGGCGCCGAGGTTATGGGGGTCAGTGACACCGTCCAGGACCAGGAGCAGCGCGGGCGCGCCCAGGGTGTCCAGCTCGCGCAGCAGGCGGGCTTCGTCCCAGAGGTTGTCGCCGCTCGCGCCGGTATCGCTGGCTGCGACCTCGGCCACCACGCCCTGGTGACGGCCGTCGACCCGCTGGTCCAGCTCGCGGCGCGGCTCGCGCTCCACCCGGACACCCTGCTGGCGCGCCAGTTCCAGCAGGCCGGCGAGGCGCTTGTCCTCGCGGCCCTGCTGCGCGCGCAGCACACGGATGCTCTTCGGGTTGTGGCGCAGCAGGCTGTCCACCGCGTGGATTCCGTAAACGACTTCCATCAGTAGCGGCGCCGGTGGCCGGATTTGCGCGGCTGTTTGCTCTCATTCTTCGGTTTTTTCTTCTTGCCGCCCTTCGCCCCGTCCTGTTGCCGGTCCTTTTTCTTTGGCGGCTTGGCGTCGAGCAGTTCGAGGTCTATCTTGCGGTCGTCCAGGTCCACCCGCGCCACCTGCACCCGCACGCTGCCACCGAGCTGGAAGCTGCGCCCGGTGCGCTCGCCCGTGAGGCGCTGCTTGGAGTGGTCGAAGTTGTAGTAGTCCCCGGGGAGGGCTGTCACGTGCACCAGCCCTTCGATATAGATGTCCTTGAGTTCCACGAACAGGCCGAAGCTGGTCACCGCGCTGATTACCCCGTCGAACTCGTCACCGACGTGATCCTGCAGGTACTCGCACTTGAGCCAGGCGTCCACCTCGCGGGTGGCGTCGTCGGCGCGACGCTCGGTCATCGAACACTGCTCGCCCGCCACCGCCATGCTGTGTTCATCGTAGGGGAAGATCTGTTTCACCGGGATGGTGCCCGCGCCCGGGACACGCTGTACGCCCTCCACCTTGCGCCGGGAGCGGATCAGGTGGCGGATGCCGCGGTGCACCAGCAGGTCCGGGTAGCGGCGAATGGGTGAGGTGAAGTGGGCGTAGGCCTCGTAGTGCAGGCCGAAGTGCCCCTTGTTTTCCGGCTGGTAGACCGCCTGGCTGAGCGAGCGCAGCAGCATGGTCTGGATCACGTGCGCATCCTCGCGCTCCGCCACCTGACCCAGCAGGCGCTGGTAATCCAGAGGCGAGGGTTTGACCCCGCCGCCGAGGTCGAGGCCCAGTTCGCCGAGGAACTTGCGCAGGCCCTCGAGCTTTTCCTCGTTTGGCCCCTCGTGCACGCGGTAGAGAATGGGCAGGCCGTTGGCCTCGAAGAATTCGGCGGTGGCCACGTTGGCCGCCAGCATGCACTCCTCGATCAGCTTGTGAGCATCGTTGCGCTGCACCGGCACGATACTGTCGATCTTGCGGTTCTCATCAAAGATGATGCGGGTTTCCACGGTTTCGAAGTCGATGGCGCCGCGCACGTCACGGGCTTCGCGCAGGACTTTGTACAGCGCGTGCAGACGCTCGAGGTGGGGCACCAGAAACTTGCGTACCTCGTGGCTGCCACCCTTCTCCAGCACCGCGCCAACCTGGGTATAGGTGAGCCGCGCGGCGGAGTGAATCACCGCCTCGTAGAACTTGTAGGCAGTCATGCGCCCGGCGCGGCTGATCTCCATCTCGCAGACCATCGCCAGGCGATCGACCTTCGGCTTCAGCGAGCACAGGCCGTTGGAGAGCGCTTCCGGCAGCATCGGCACCACGCGTTCCGGGAAATACACCGAGTTGCCGCGCAGCGCGGCCTCCATATCCAGGGCCATGCCCGGGCGCACGTAGTGGGAGACGTCGGCAATCGCCACATAAAGGCGCCAGCCGCCGCGGCTCTTCTCGCAATAGACCGCGTCGTCGAAATCCCGGGCGTCCTCACCGTCGATGGTGACGAAGGGCAACTCGCGCAGGTCGACCCGGTTTTCCTTGTCCGCCTCCAGCGGCTCGTCCTCCAGCCCCGCGGCCTCGGCCTGCACCGCCGCGGGCCATTCATGGGGAATGCCGTGGGAGCGGATCGCGATATCGATTTCCATGCCCGGGTCGAGGTGGTCGCCGAGCACTTCGGTGATGCGGGCCTTCGCCCCGAGCGTGCGCGTGGGGTAGTCGGTGATTTCCGCAGTGACGATCTGGCCATTCTTTGCGCCGCCCCGGGCGTTGGGCGGAATCAGGACCTGCTGGGTGAGGCGCCCGCTGTCGGGGATCACGAAGCCGATGCCGCTCTCCTCCTGGTAGCGCCCCACGATACTGCTGATACCCCGCGCCAGCACTTCGATCACCTTGCCTTCGAGGCGCCCGCGGCGATCTTCGCCGGTGACCTGCACCAGCACCTCGTCGCCGTCGAAGACGAAGTGCATCTGCCGGGCGTTAAGGTAGACGTCGTCACCGCCCTGCAGCGGTATGGCGAAACCGTAACCGTCGCGGTGCCCCTGCACCTTGCAGTGCAGCAGGTTGAGCTTGTCCACCAGCGCGTAGGAACCGCCACGGTCGTACATCAGCTGGCCGTCGCGCTCCATGGCGCGCAGGCGCTTGCGCAGGGCGTCCTGCTGCTCCTCGGACGCCAGGTCGAGCTTCTTGCACAACTTGCTGTGGCTGAGGGGCCGTTTGGCCTGCGTCAGGACCTCGAGAATCAGTTCTCGGCTGGGGATGGGATTGTCGTATTTGGCGGCCTCACGCTCTGCGTGAGGATCGGCAAGATTGCCTTTTTTGGCCATAGAGTGCCTTGTAGTCATGAATTTTCTGAAATGGGAAAAAAATCTTCCTGCGGCAGTATACTTGAGGATTGACAAGTCCGCGCGGTAATAATAAAGTGCGCGCCCTCAACGGGTTGCGTCTGCACACCCGCTGAATGCCCAGGTGGTGAAATTGGTAGACACGCTAGCTTCAGGTGCTAGTGCTCGAAAGGGCGTGGAGGTTCAAGTCCTCTCCTGGGCACCATATCTGGAAAGGCCAGTCATATGACTGGCCTTTTGCTTTTCTGGCGCCAGGAAAGTGAATCTAGTTCCAGAGTCCCGCCGGGGCACTCACCAGGCCAACCTCCTTGAGCGTGAGGATGCCTACCGGACCGGCCTTCACATCCAGCACCGCGTTCACCGCCGGCATCGCCGTCATGGTATCCCAGTCGTGGTTGCTCCAGTGCTCCGGGGGTACGAAGCGTATGCGGGTATCCACTCCTGGCTCGCCGTCAACGACCAGGTGGTAGTGATCGTCACTGAACTCCCAGCCCTCGTTCAGTTTATCGGTGAGGTACCAGGTGATCCGGTTGGACACCACGGTGCGCCCTGCCACCTTGCCGTCCCAGCCGGCGCGAATGGCTGCGTTGGTACCCTGCTCCATGCGGAACCAGCCAAGATCGACGGTTTCCGCCGCGGTGGCGAACTCGGCGGAAAATTCCATATCGTCAAGGGTATAGTCGAGGGCTGCCGCCAGCCGCTGGGTTGAGTCGTAGAACGACATCAGCCAGGCGCGAACGGTCGCCATGACTTCCTCTGTAGCTTCCGGAAAACCCATACCCATGGCCTGCCAGGTCTCCGCGGATTCATACACGGAACAATCGGCCGACTCTGCAATGGTCACGCATCTCACATCCCGACATACCGCGGTGAGCGCCGCGGCAGTGGAATTGATCCAGCCGGGATTAACGCCGGAGATAAACAGGGAACTACCCCCCTTGTCGCAGGCCGCGGCGAGCCTTTGCTGCACCTCGCCCTGGATTCCGCCGACATTGAGGAAAAGGTTGGTACTGATGACATCGGCGCCGCCTTCCAGCAGGCGGATGACATGGTCGAGGTCGACCATGAAGGGGGTATAGAGAACGGTATCGGCACCCAGCGCAAGCAGGGCATCAATGTCATTGGTAGCCTGGACGCCGCAGGCGGGGCGACCACATAGCTCGCCGGCATCGAGACCGGCCTTGTCTTCAGACCAGGCGTACACCCCCGCCAGTTCCAGCCGTGGGTCGTCGAGTATCCCGCGCAGGGCGAGTTTGCCCACCTTGCCGGTGGTCCACTGAATAACGCGCAACTTTTGCATTATAGTTTTCCTTGAAGCGACGTAGACCAGCATACCCAGCGCGCCGGGCAGCAACAAATTACCCTTTGTTTAACCTGCTAAGAGGGCAGCAGGGCACCACCCCGGCTCGCTCTATTCCCGGTAGTACACCAACTGGTGCGTCGTTGCCAGCAACTCGCCGTCGCTACCCCACAGCTCCGCGGTCTGGTCGAAATAACCGTCGCGAAAGCGCGAGGCCCGCGCGGTCGCCAGTAACGGCGCTTCGCCCTGGGCTGCCAACAGCGCGCTGTCGGCGTGGAAGTAGGTGGTCAGGGTCACCGTACCGATAGGTACGAAGCGCTGGCGGCGGACAAAGATCCGCGGCAGGAAGGCGTCGCTCAGCGCCGCGAGAGAGAGGTGGTCGAGCGGGCGCGGCGGGTGGTCGCGCATCCACAGGGTGGTCACGGAATCATCCGTTTCCTGCGCGCTGCTGAAATCGACATCCCCGTGCACCAGCCGCATTTCATAGTTCTGCAGCCACCTGGGCAGGTAGGGCGGGATTGCAAACACCGGCACCTCGCTGGCCGGCGGTACCGGTGGCGGGGCAATCTCCAGCGCCGACCAGGTCTCGCGTCGCCTGGCGAACACCGCTGTGGCCGTCGCGACGGCGTCGCCGTCCTGCTGCATCTCCACGATCCAGTGCTGGGTGGAGCGGTTGGTGCGGACCGCGCGAGCCCGGATGTCGAAGGGCTCGTCGGCGATGGGGGCGGCGTAGTTCACCGTCAGCGCTACCGGCTCACCCAGCACGTCGGGGTGGCCCATGGCCGCGTTCAGCAGGGTCGCCGCGGTCACCCCGCCGAAGGGGCCGACGAGATTGGCGTAGGCGGGATGGGACTGTCCGCTGCAGCGCCCGTCGGCGGTGGATTGCAGGCGGATGGCCTGGTCGAAGGGGTGGGGGGAAGCAGTCATGGCGCCACTCCATGTTTACATCTACAACTTTGGAGAGGCCATAATGGCCCCCGCGACGGTTTACTGCAACAGGGCGCGCCAGGAACCTAAGCCCGCATGTCCTCCAGCTCCATCCCGCGGGTCTCGTGCACCATGAACGACACAAAGACCACCGAGAGCAGCGCAAACGCCGCGTAAATGGTGTAAGCACCGGCCAACCCGATGCCGGCCAGCAGCAGGGGAAATGTCATCACGATGGCGAAATTCGCCAGCCACTGGGCCAGGCCGCTCACCGCCAGCCCGGAGCCGCGCAGCTGGTTGGGGAACATCTCCCCCAGCATCACCCACATCACCGGGCCCCAGGTCATGTTGAACAGGAAGGCGTAGCCGATGGCCGCGACCAGGGCGATACGCCCGGTGCTGCCGGCCATCCGCAGCACGCCCTGCGCATCCAGCGAGGCGCTGGCGAAGCAGGCGACCATCACCACCAGTGCCACGCTCATGCCCAGCGAGCCCAGCAGCAGGAAGTTGCGCCGCCCCCAGCGATCGATCAGCGTCAGGGTGACCAGGCAGGCGATAATGCCCGTGCCACCGGTAATCACGTTGATCAGCAGCGCATCGGCCTCGGAAAAACCCACGGACTGCCAGAGTACCGCGCCGTAGTAGAACACCACATTGATGCCCACCAGTTGCTGGAACACAGCCAGCCCCAGGCCGACCCAGACCAACTTGCGCAGCCGGCGGGTACCGGGCACAAGCAGGTCAGCCAGCCGCGGCTGATCGCTATGCGCGGCCAATGATGCTTCGACCTCTGCGACTTTCCCGGCGGCCGCCTGCGCCCCGAACAGGCGGGTCAGCACCCTGTTGGCGCGCTCACTGGCGCCGCTCAATACGAGGTAGCGGGGGCTCTCTGGTATGAACAGCAGGCCGAGCAGGAACAGGCCGGCGGGGGCCAGTTCCATCCAGAACATCCAGCGCCAGGCCTCGTAACCCCACCAGAGCGGGGCCAGCGAGGAGCCGGCGTAAGCGGCGATCAGGTAGTTGCTGACAAAGGCGGCAAACAGGCCGACGATGATGGCGATCTGCTGGATGGAGGCGAGCGCCCCGCGCATCCGCGCCGGCGCGATCTCGCTGATGTAGGCCGGCGCCAGCACGCTGGCGGCGCCCACCGCGAGGCCACCGAGTACCCGGTAACACACGAATTCGACTGAACTGCCGGCGATACCCGAGCCCCAGGCACTGAGCAGGAAAAACCCGGCGGCGACGATCAACAGGCTGCGGCGGCCGAAACGGTCCGCCAGCCGCGCCGCGAAAAATGCACCCAGCGCACAGCCGAGCAACATGGAGGCGACATTGAAGCCGGTGCCGACACTGTCTGAATCGAAGGCTACCTGCAGGCCCTGGACGGTCCCGTTGATCACCCCGCTGTCGAAGCCGAAGAGGAAGCCGCCGATCGTCGCCACCACGCTGATGGCGACGATCAATCCCAGGTTTTCGCTAGTACTTTGGGTCACGCGGGCTTCCGTCTGTTCAAGATTGGAAAATTGGTGCGCGGCGAGTCAGCGCACCACCACCCGCACCCGCCCCAGGTTCTGGATACGGGCAAAGGCGGTTCCGGCGTCGCCCTCGCGCTGCGACGCCACCCGCAGGGTCGGGAACCAGGTCCCCGGCTGGCTATAGGCGTGCTCCAGGCGCACCGTTACCTGGCCATCGGCAGCGCGCTCGATCTGGCCCGCTACGGGAAAGGTTCCCTGCCCGTCGAGGTCCCACTGCGCCGCGACAATACTGCCGGTGCCCGCGGGCACCGCTACGCTGGCCACCAGGTCCACCGCTTCGCCCGCCGCCACTTCGGCGCGGCTGCTGCCGTTTGCCGTCAATGCGATGGTGGGCTGGATGCCGCCGCGCAGGGCGGCATCTTCGGGAACTTCGACCTGCCCGTCAACAACCTCGTAGCGAGTATTCGCGGGCGGCTCGACGCCCGCCTCCACCCAGGCGCTCACATCCCGCAGCGCCTGCTGCAGCACCCCGAGGTAACTGACGGTGTGCAGCGGATCGCGCTGCTCGGTGGCGTCGTGGTGATTGCTGTGGTCGTTGAACCACAGGCGGAAGTTGTCGTCCATGGCCTCGCCGAGGTGCTCCTGCACCCGCGCCCGGTACCAGTCCGCCTGCCAGGGGAAGGCCTCGGTGTCGTAGAGGTTTTCCAGCAGGATCATCTTGCCCTTGAAGTCGCCGCTTTGCAGTGTGCCGGAGGCGCCCTGCGCGAACATCGGGCCGAGCAGCATCGGCCGCTGGGGGTAGATGGGCTTGTCCTGGGCGTCGCGGAACTGGTCCCAGACAGCGTATTCCGGCCCCGGCACCTGGTGGCGATGGTAGGTCTGCACGGCAAGGAAGTTGCGATTGTCGAAGTGCAACTTGTCGCCCACCTTCAGTTTCGCCAGGGCCTCCTCGGCCCCAGGCGCCAGCAACACGATATCGCCTTCCAGGCGCACCAGCGGCAGGGGGGTACCCGCCGCATCGCCGGAGGCCACCGACAGGTCGGCACCGAGGGTATTCTGCGCGGGCACCGCGGCGATCTTCAGCGCCACCGGCAGCGCCGCCTGGTGCTTGCCCTGCATCGCCTTCCAGGCGTCGTCGGCGAGGCCGTGGCGCTGTCCCGGCAGGTGGCCGACCTCCAGCCCCATGGCTCGCGCCTCGTCCACGCCGACCAGCTTGTCGATGGCCACCGTAAAGTCGAGTTGCGCCCGCTTCAGCGAGGCCGTGGGCTGGTAGCCTTCATAGCCAGGCTTGGCCCAGAAGTCGCTGAAATAGGGGGTATCCACCGCCACCACCGCCGGGAACAACAGCGAGAAGGCATGCAGGCCGAGGTGATCCCAGGCGTGCCAGCCACGCAGCGGGAAGCCCAGCCGGGTGGCCTCCTGAAGCGCGTCGCGCTCTTCCGCGTTCAGGCCGATATCGGTGAACGGGTCTTTGCCGCTGCCGACATCCACCGCGTCGGCAATAGCGGGCAGTTTGTCGGCGAGGACGCGCATCGCGTAGGTGCGCACGGTAAATACATTGGGAATCGACATCGGCGAACCGGCCACATAGGGCACGGCGCCATCCCAGACCCCCTCGGTGTTTTCCATCCCGCCAATCGTGCGGAAGGCGCCGCCACTGCCGCCGAAGGCGTAGCCGTAGGGCCGTTTGCCGCCATACATCTCCAGCGCCACGGCCCGGGAGTACTGTGCCGCGGCGGCGTTGGCGCGGAATGCGCCGATAGTCGGGTCAATGCTCTGGCCCGGTGTCGCCGCACCGAATTTGCCGCCGCCGTTGGTCTCGACAAAATAGGCGCCGCTGTCGACGGCAAAGCCGATCTTGTCCTCTTCCCCGCTCTTGCCCTGCGACAGGTTTTCGCTTTCGGGCACCGGGGTGATGTACTGGAAGAAGCGCCCCTCGTACTTTTCCTTTGGCGGCAGGTAGAAGGAGAAGCGGGTATCCGTGTCCGCAAAGCCGCCGTGCACATAGCGGTGGCGCACCGGGGTGTCACGCCACTCGTCGATGTCGATAAAGGGCTTGCTGAACATCGTGTCCTCGAGGCTGTAGTGGCTCGCCACCCGCTGGGCAGTGGCCTCCGGCGCCGGAGTGGCGGCGGCCATTCCTCCCGCCAACGCCAGCACAATGCACAGGGCACTGCTGCGCCAACGATTCAGTGAGGTCCCCGTGGAAGTTCCTTCTGTCATTGTGCAATTCCTCGCGTATTCGGTCAGAAACGGTATTCCGCATTGATGCCAAAGTAGCGCTCGACATCGCGCGGCCGGGTCTGCGCAAACACATCGGCACCGCCATAGAGCGGCGACGGGTTGCGCATACCCGATGTGTAGGCCTTGTCGAGCACGTTCTTGATGAAAGCAGTCACCTGGTAACGATCATGCTTGTCGGTAATGCCCATGCGAAAATCAGCGATGCCGTAGGCGCCCTGGAACATGTTCGGGTCCTGGTTGATGTCGAAGGTGACATCGTCCTGCCAGCGGTAGTTGATGCCGGCAAAGGCATCGAAAGGCAGGGCTGGCAGCGGCAGTTGGTAGTCGAGCATCAGGTTGTATTTCCAGTCCGGTGCCGAGGGCAGTTTCCCGCCGTCGATATTCTGGAAGTTTCCGCCAATGCAGCCCTGCGCCTCGGTCTGCCCCGGCCAGCAGCTGGCACCGGTGTAGTCGTTCACCTGCGCGTCCATGTACGCGGCATTTGCGCTAAGGCTGAGGTTCTCGCTCAGCAGGAGCGTCGATTCCAGTTCCACGCCGGAGGTTTCCAGCTTGCCCACATTGACCACATTAACGGTCAGCAGGCCGGTTTCGTCGAAGGTAGTCGACTGCGCCTGGAAGTCATCATAGATACTGTAGAACGCCGTCGCGTTCACCAGCAGGCGCTGGTTCCACAGCTTGCTCTTGATCCCCAGCTCAAAGGCATCCGAGGTCTCCGGCTGCACCGGGTGATCGGCCTTGTACTGGTTGAAATCGGAGAGGTCATAGGCCTGCCCCTTGTACCCGGTGGCGAAACTGGCGAACAGCATCACGTCGTCGGCCAGGAAGTGCTGCAGGGCCAGCCGGCCGACCACCGCGTCGTCACTGTCACTGCTGCTGATTCGCGCCCCGTTGTTAAGAAAGTCGACGTAGTCTGCACTGATCTTCTCGTGATTGAAGCGCAAACCTGCAGAAACCCCGGTGCTCTCGCTGAAGCGCCAGTTGAACTGGCCGAACAGCGCAGCTGTCTCGGTACCAGCCTCAGCGTAATCATTCGCCTGGATGATCGGCAGGTCGGGATCGATGTTGCGCTCTCCGTAGCGTTCGGTCGTCGCGTCGGCGTAGTACAGGCCGAGCAGGTAATCGTAGTTGTCGTAGTCGGGCGAAACCAGGCGGAACTCCTGGGAGAAGAATTCGCTGTCGATCTCCGGGCTTTCGTACATGCCGCCGTGCTCCTGACCGGCGGTCACCAGGGCAGCCAGGTCCACATCGGTCCCGTCGACATCGGTCACCCGGCTGTAGTCCCAACTGTTGTAGGCAGTGATGGACACCAGCGAAAACTCGCCCAGCTCGGCTTCCAGGTGCAGATTGCCGCCCGCGGATTCGGTATCGGCCTCCAGCGGCAGGTCGTAGCGAACCCGGTCGTTGTCCTTGCCCGGGGTGACGCCCTCCCGGTTCAGGGGAATGGCGCCAAAAAGGCGGGCGTCGGGGGAGCTGACCTGCTGGGTCATGGCGCAGCAGGACCCCTCCTCCTTGTTGTAATAGGCGGTCAACAGGGCCTCGATGTTGTCGGTGACGAACCAGCGCAGCTTGCCGCGCAGGCCCCAGGACTCCGCGCCGTTCAGGGTGTCACCGGTGCTCAGGTTGTCGATGTTGCCGTCCCAGTCATTCCAGTAGGCGTTCAGGCGGTAGCCGAGGTTGTCGCCGAGCGGCCCGGAAACCATGCTGTGCAACCGGTATTCATCGTCGCTGGTCGAGGTGCCGCCGATGCTCCCCTCGAACTCTTCCGCGGGATTCCTGGTGCTGACGACGATCGCACCGGCCGAGGCGCTCTTGCCAAACAGGGTGCTCTGCGGGCCACGCAGGATCTCAATGCGCGCGATGTCGGAGAGATTGGCAATGGACTCCCCCTGCTGGACAGCGGCGACATCGTCGACGATGAACGCCACGCTCTGCTCGATGTTGATGCCGAAGGTGTTGGTGCCGATACCGCGCAGGCTGAATGACTGGCCCTGCTTGTCCACGTTGCCGGTGAAGGTCAGCGACGGCGCCACCCGGGTCATGTCCTCGGTGGTCTGTATGCCGGCCTGTTCGATCATGGCTGCACTGATCGCCGACACCGACACCGGCACATCCTGCAGGTTCTGCTCGCGTTTCTGCGCCGTCACCACGACCTCTTCCAGGGCCAGGGCGCCGCTTTGGGCCTGGGCCGGCGCGGCACCTGCCAGCGCCACCGCGATGGCCAGCGCGGACACAGCCGTGGCAGGGAATCGGGGGGCGGGTGAATGATCAATTACGGGCATCGATGGCCTCCTTGAATAATTATTGTGGTGTCAGCGTGCAGTGGCGGTGGGCAAGCCCAGGGGAAACTGGCGGCTCCCACTTCCGCACCTCGTGTTATGTTACGCGTGTTATATTTGGTGCAATTATGCGCAGGAAAACGCCGCTGTCAAGCGGGCGACCTCAATGTCATGCCGCAATCGGGGAGAGGCTGGGTGCCGGGCGAAGCGGGTTCAAGCGGGCGGTTTCAGCCCCTGTGCGAGCAGGTCGATAAGCCCCGGCAGCATCCTTGGGTCCCAGAGGCGGAGCGCCGGGCGGCGCAGGGTCAATTCGGTCTGGACCGATTTGGTGGTCAGAAAGAGCAGTTGCAGCAGCACATCCGGAGGCAGGTCATCGCGGATGGAACCCTCCTCGATACCTGCCTCGATCAGTGCGGAGAAGGCCGCGATCACCGGTTCCCAGGGTGTCTGGTCCTGCAGGTTGGCAAAGTTGTCCGGAATCCGGTTACCGGAGAAAAAGGCGTCGAACTCGGCGATATAGCGCAGCTGGGTCTCGTGTTTTTGCTCGATGACCACTGCCCGTAATACCGCCACGAGTTGTGCGCGCCGGTCGGGCCAGGGCTTTTGTTCCGACTCCTGCAGGGCGGCGAGAAAATCACCCACCACCTCGGCCAGCACCGACTCGAGGATGGCGACGCCGAGGTCGGTCTTGTCGCGGTAGTAGCGGTACAGGGTATTGCGGCTCATGCCCACCGCTTCGGCGACATCCTTCATCTGGGTGTCGAAAAATCCGCGCTCGAGGAACAGGCGTTCCGCCACCGCGAGAATGTGGGCCCGGGTTTCCTCGGTCTGGTAAATCATCCGCTGGGACATGTGTTATCTAACACCTGACTCTGTCACTGGCTATTGTCACCGCAGCAAACGGGCTGTCAATGCCGCGCAGCCTAGCGCACCGGGATACTCTGCGCAGACTCGTGGCGCAGTGTGCGGTTGATCCGCTGGCTCAGGGCATCCACCGCGATATTCAGCCCGGCGGTGACCAGCAGCAGGAGCAGCGCCCGGTCCATGCGGAATTCGGCGAAGGCGGAATCCACATAGAAGCCCAGCGTCGTTACCCCGAGTATGCCGAGAATGGCGCTCTCGCGCAAAATGACCTCCCAGCGGTAGAGCAGCAGGGCGCTGATCCGGGGGTAGAGTCGCGGTACCATTTCGTAAGCCCAGAGATTGGCACCGCCGGCGGCATCCGGACGCAGGGGCAGGCGGTCCGCCTCGCGGGCAGCGAGGTAGGCGATCAGCCCGCCATTGTGCAGGGCCAGGGCGATGATCGCCGGCAGCGCCGAGGGGCCGAACAACAACAGGAACACGAAGGCCAGCATCAGCTCCGGGGTGGCGCGCAGGAAGACCAGCAAGGCGTGGCCGCCGGGCGCGAGGCGCCCGGCGCAGGGCCGCGCTGCCAGCGGGAACAGCAGCAGAACCAACAGGCCGCTGGCCACCAGCGCCACCAGCGACAGGGCCACGGTCTGCAGGGCCGCGGGCAGGGCCTCGCTCCAGAGCTCTGTGCCGTACCAGCGCAGCGCCGCGGTGAGATTCCCCTCGCGCAGGGCGGCAGGCCAGATATCCCGGCTGAGAAATTCCCACAGGAAGCTTCCGCTTACCGGCATCGAATCCGGCAATACCAGGAAGGCGACGACACAATAGACCGGCAACAGGCGCCACTGCAGCCACCAGCGCAGGCCGGCGATCAGCAGGTAGAAAATCCACAGCAGGCAGGCCGCCTCGCTGTAACTGCCCTGTTTGAGCGCCGTTTCGAAATGAAAACCCAGGGTCGGCAGGCCGATAAAGCCGAGGATCGCGCTGGCGCGCAGGGCGCATTCGAAGCGATAGCGCACGTAACTGCACAGCGACCACCAGCCCTGGGCCAGTACGGTGTAGCACCAGCGACTTACTCCCACACGATGCCGGGCCAGCACCTGCTGCGGCAGCGGCGACTGCTCGGCGTAAATATCGGCGAACACCCGGGCGAAAATCGCACTGTAGGGGATGGCGATGGCAAGCACCCCGGTCAGGGCGGAGAGCCCCAGGAACTGCATCAGGAGCAGACCCCAGAAAACCTCGTGCACCGCCCGCACGGCGGCACAGGCCACGCGCACCGGCGCCAGGCGGTAAAACAGGGAAAGCACGCCCCCGGTAACGACGGCAATGGTCACCGCACACAGGGCGAAGGCCACGGTATTCAGCAGCGCCCTGCCCAGCACCGGCCAGTCCTCCCAGCGCGGTGTCAGCAGGCCGCGCCCGATGCGCGCGAGCTCCTGCCAGGGTTCAACGGCGTGTACCTGCAGGTCAAGCAGCGCGAGGGAGGCTACAGCCAGCAGCAGGAATACGCCGGTGATGAAGAGCTCCGGCCGCTCCCGGCGCCAGCGGCGCAGGCGTGCGGGGAACTCAGGGGTCACGGTAGAAATCGATCAGCGCCTGCTGGCTCATGGACTGCGCGGGACAGTCAAAGGCGACGGCACCACCCTGCAGGCCGATCACCCGCTGAAAATTCTGCAGGGCCTGTTCCGGGCTGTGCAGGGCAGCGACCACCGTGGCGTGACGCTCGCACACCTGTGCCAGCAGGCGGCCGCCCTGGTCCGGGTCGACGCTGGATACGGGCTCATCCCCGAGAAATACCGGCAGGCCGCGGTAGCAGGCTCGCGCCAGCGCTACCCGCTGGCGCTCCCCCCCCGACAGCGACACTACCCGTCGGCGCAACAGCGGCTCGATGGCAAAGGCCTTCGCCAGTTGACCGACCTCGCGCCGGGGCCCGGGCAGGGGATACAGCAGGTTGCACAGGTTGGCGAGCAGCGAGTGCCGTTCCAGCCGCGCCATGTAAATATTGTGGTAGGCGGACAGCGCATCGACCAGCCCCAGCTGCTGGGGGCAGAGCGCCGCCTGGTCGCGCAGTAATTCGTAAAGCGCGAGCAGCAGCGATGACTTGCCCGCGCCACTGGGCCCCACCAGCGCCACCCGCTCGCCCGGCTGGATGACCAGGTCGATATTGCGCAGGATTACCGCACCATTGCGTTCCAGGGTGTAGCCACGCAGCTCAACCAGCGCATTCATTGCAACAGGTCGAGGGTCCTGGCGACATCTTCAATCGGCGCGTAGTCAGCATTCGAGGCCGGCACAAAAGACTCGCGGGGAAAGGCGGCAAGCAACTCGGGATCATCCAGTTCCAGCAGCGCGGCGCGCACCTTGTCGGCAAAACCCGCGCCAAAGGTGGCGTCGACATCGCCGCGCAGGGTCCACTGGTAATCCGGGTAGTTGGGGGTTTCCCAGATTACCGCAACCTTCTCCGGGTCCACCTTGCCGGCGGCGACTTCATTCTGCCAGACCAGGTAGTTGACCACGCCCACCTGGTAGACACCCGCCTGTACCTGGGCGATGGTCATGCTGTGATCGCCGGAAAAACCGACGCGGGAAAACAGCGCCTCCGGGGACTTGTCGAAACGCTTGCGCAGGAAGTACTCCGGCATCAGGCGGCCGGAGGTAGAGCCCTTGGCGCCAAAGGTGAAGCTCATTCCCTGAATCGCGTCGGTGAGCTGCGGCGAGGATTGCAGGCCGGTGCTGTGATGGGCGATGAAGTAACTTTTGAAATACTGGTCCTCATGGCCCTGGGCGATCGCCTGGGCTCCCGGCACCAGTTGCCGCGCCTGGACCCCGGAAAGCCCGCCGAACCAGGCCAGCTGCACCTGGTTAAGGCGGAAGGCGGTGATCGCCGCCGGATAGGATTTGACCGGAACGTACATCACCTCCACCCCCAGGCGCTGCTGCAGGTAGCGGGCAACCTTGTCGAAACGCTCAACCAGCCGGGACTCGTCCTCGTCGGGGATCGCAGTGAAGGTAAACGTAGCCGCCAGCGAGGGCGCGGCGAACAGGACCAGGCACAACGCGCCGAGAAGTTTTTTCAATTGTTAACCCCCTGTTTCCCCGGACCGGGCTCGCTCGGCCGTCCGGATATCATTGCAATAAGGTGCCGATGGCGTCCAGGCACAGCGGCCGGGCTAATCCCGCTTTTCAGCTTGCGAGCCCGACGTCGCCACAGCGCAGCAGGTATTCACGCACGTCCCGCGGCGGGCCGGAGAAGATCACGCGCGCCTTTTTACTACTGATCTGGTATTCGTACATCGGGTCGTAATAGTGCTGCAGCAGGGTTTCTATCCAGCCCAGGTGGGCCTCGGCGTTGCCGCGCCCATGGGCCTCGATGGCGGACTCCATAACGGTGGACAATTCGGCATAGCGTGCGCCGCCCAGCCGGCGCCGGATATTGTAGAGCGATTCGCGCAGGTGGTTTGCGAAGGCCGCAAATCCGTCGTGCTCGCCGTATTCCGCCTGGCGCTCGCGCAGGGCATCCAGGATATAGTTTTCGTACGTGTGCTCCACCCGCTGCTCCAGCGAACTCTCGACCCGCACCACCGGTGCCGTATCCATGGCCCTGCGCAGGGCCTCGGGCAATGCCAGCCGGCCGATCAGGTGGCTCTCGTCTTCCACCACGGTCAGCCCACTGCTGGCGCGGTGCGCCTGCTTCAACAGGCCCACCGCGATGCTGTTTTCAAAATCGATCTGCGTCGGCTGGCCACCGGGGCGTTTGCCGAAGGCACTGCCGCGGTGGTGGGCCAGACCCTCGAGATCGATGCTGTTGGGCAGTTGCTGCAGCAATTCGGTTTTCGCGGCGCCGGTATGCCCCGCCACCACGACCAGCTGACGCCAGCCGCACTGTTCCTCCAGCGTTTCCAGCAGGAAATGGCGCATGGCCTTGTAGCCACCCAGCACCCGTGGAAATTCGCAGCCTGCATCGTGCATCCACTGCTGGCAGATCTGCGAGCGCAGGCCGCCGCGAAAACAGTAGAGGTAGCCACCGGGGTTGGCCCGGGCGAATTCCAGCCACCCGCGCACGCGCTGGTATTTAACCTCATTGCGCACCAGTTTGTGGCCGAGCTCGATCGCCGCTGCCTGGCCCCGCTCCTTGTAACAGGTACCCACCGCGGCGCGTTCCTCGTCACTCATCAGGGGCAGGTTGATCGCCCCGGGCATGCTACCCCGGGCGAACTCCACCGGCGCGCGGGTATCCATCAGCGGCACGTCGTTGAGAAACAGCGCTGCGTAGTTCGCCGTATCGTTCACCCGACAACCTCCACCCGCAGCGGGTTGTCACCCGGCTGCATTTCGCCAATGCACGCGACGGGAATGTCCGCTTCGAGCAGTATCGATTCCACCACATCACAGGCCTCGGGCCGCACCGCGACCAGCAGTCCGCCGCTGGTCTGGGGGTCGCACAGCAGGTGCCGCTGCTCCTCGGTGAGCGGTGCGACGCGCTCACCGTAACTGGCAAAGTTGCGGCTGGTGCCGCCGGGGATCGCCCCGCGCTCGAGGTAATCGCGCACCGGGCCGATCAGCGGAATCGCCGGGTAGTCCAGTCGCGCCCCCAGCCCGGAACCTTCACACAGTTCCAGCAGGTGGCCCAGCAAGCCAAAGCCGGTCACATCGGTCATCGCGGTTACGCCGGAAACCGGCGCCAGCCGCGCGCCCACACTGTTCAGCCGGCACATCCAGTCGCGGGCCAGGTGTTCGTGCTCCGGGCGCAGCAATTTCTGCTTCTGCGCGGTGGTGAGAATTCCCACACCGAGCGGCTTGGTCAGGTAGAGCCGGTCCCCGGCCTGCGCGGTGGCATTGCGGCGCAGGTGCTCCCGGCGCACCCGGCCGGTGACCGCGAGACCAAATATGGGTTCCGGCGAATCGATACTGTGGCCACCGGCAAGGGCGATACCTGCTTCACTGCATACGGCCCGCCCGCCGGCGACTACCTGCCCGGCCACTTCCGCGGACAGCTGGTTGACCGGCCAGCCGAGAATGGCGATGGCCATCATCGGCTGCCCGCCCATCGCATAGATATCGCTGATCGCGTTGGCGGCGGCGATGCGGCCGAAATCGAAGGGGTCATCAGCAATGGGCATGAAGAAGTCGGTGGTACTAAGAATGACTTCGCCGTTGCCGAGATCGTAGGCGGCAGCGTCGTCGCGGGTACTGTTGCCCACCAGCAACGCAGGGTCCGGGAGGCTGGCGCCGGCCCCGGCGAGAATGGTATCGAGTACCCGCGGGGCAATCTTGCAACCACAGCCCGCGCCGTGACTGAACTCGGTAAGTTTGACTGGATCCGGCATAGACGTTCGCTTCACCTGGTTTGGCGCCCAGTCTAGCACTACAGGTGCGCCTGTGCTGTGCCGCGAGGTGTCCCGCGACGGACCTGAATCAGCCGTGGAAGTGAACTCAGCCTGCCCGGCGCCGCAGCCAGACCAGGGCAAGACAGGGGATGACGCAGGCAGCCTGCGCCAGCACGATGGCCGACACAGACTCGGGCAACAGCGCCGAACCGGCGGAAATCAGCCCGGCGATCGAGAACTGGGTCGCGCCCATCAGGGCCGCCGCTGTGCCGCCATTGCGGCCGAAGTGGTCCATGAAACAGGCCTGGGTGTTGGGCGTAATTGCGCCCATGGCGCCAACGGTAATCATCATCGCCGGCACGAACAGCCACAAGCGGGGCTGAAACAGGCTGACCAATACCAGCAGCAATACCCCGACGCCCTGGATACTCAGCGCCCAGCGCAGGATCTGCTGGGGCGGGAAGTACCTGAGCAACCGGCGGTTGCTGAGGTTGGCGAATACCATGACCACAATGTTGGCGCCAAACAGGAGCGCGAAGAACTGGGGTCCGGCGCTGTAGTACTGCTGGTAGATGAAGGAAGCGTGGGTGATAAACAGCAGCATCGCGGCGAAACAGAGGGTCTGCAGCACCATGTAGGGCAGCGCCTCGCGGGTGGCGAACACCGCGCGGTAGCGCTGCCAGGCACTCAACCCGGTATCCGCAGGCGGGCTGCGCCGGTGGTGACGAAAAACCGTGAAGTACAGCAGCAGGGCGACAGCCACCGCATAGAGCCCGAGTAACAGGAAAATCACCCGCCAACCCCAGACCAGAAGCACGGCACTGCCCAGTGAGGGCGCGACAGCCGGTGCAAGGATCATGATCAGGCCTATCAGGCTGAAAAAGCGCGCCGCTTCGTTGCCACTCAGGCGGTCGCGGACTATCGCCGGCACGCACACCGTCGCCCAGCCACCACCGAAGGCCTGCAGCACGCGCAAGCCCAACAGTTCTTCCAGATTCTGAGCCCAGGTGATCAACAAGCTCGCAACGGCGAAAATGCCCAGACCGGAAAGCATCACGACGGCGCGACCAAACCGGTCCGCCAGCGGCCCCGCCACCAGCTGCCCGAACGCGAGACTGAATACATACACCGAGATACTCAGCGAGATATGGTGAACCGAGGTGCCGAGACTGACCGCCATGGCAGGAAAGGCGGGCAGGAAAGTATCCAGCGCAAAGGGGCCAATGGCCATTGTCATCGCGAGCAGGATTGCAATGCCCACGTGTATAGGCTGATTGTGTTGCACTCGGGAGCTCCGGGAAAGCTGGTACTTTAGACTCTCGCCCAACTGGTTGCGGCGGACTGCGGATAGCAAGGATACTATAAAGCCAACTTATAACCCGAGAGGAAATCGCCAGTGGCAGTCCCTTTCCGCCTGGCCCGCTCTCCACAGGTCATTTTCCAGGAAGTCTCCGGCGAAATGGTGCTGCTCGACCTGGCCAGCGAGCAGTATTTTGGCCTCGATGAAGTTGGCGCCCGAATATGGCAGCTGATTGACGAACACGCCGAATGGCCCGCCATGATTCCAGTGCTGCTTGACGAATACGACGTAGAGGAAACCCGGCTGCGCGAGGATGTAGAACGGCTGCTCAATGAACTGATGGCGAGCGGATTACTCCAGGCCTCCGGCTGATCGCCTTGCTGCGATAACATCTGGCCGTGCTAACATTGAAACCCATCAACAAATTATCGCCCGGGGGGCTTCCATGTCAGGTACCGTGCTCTTGCTGCTGATCGTGGCGCTGGTGATCTACGTCATCAGCATCTACAACAAACTGGTTACCCTGAAGAACCGCTTTAAAAACGCCTTCGCCCAGATCGAGGTGCAGTTGAAGCGCCGCTACGACCTGATTCCCAACCTGGTGGAAACTGCAAAGGGCTACCTGCAGCACGAACGGGAAACCCTCGAAGCCGTGGTAGCGGCGCGCAACGAGGCCGCGGCCGCGCTGCAGGCACTCAAGGGCACCGACCTCGCCGCGGCGGACATCAGCAAGCTGTCCAGCGCGGAATCGGCGCTACAGGGGGCGCTGGGGAAACTCAACGTGACCGTTGAAGCCTATCCGGACCTCAAGGCCAGCGAGAACATGCAGCAGCTCTCCGAGGAACTGACCACCACGGAAAACCGTATCGCCTTCGCCCGCCAGGGCTACAACGACGCGGTAATGGCCTACAACACCTACCGCCAGAGCTTCCCGCCGGTGTTCTTCGCGCCGAAGTTCGGCCACCCGGACGATGCGCAGTTACTGGAGTTCGACGACTCGCCGCAAATCCAGGCCGCGCCCAAGGTGCAGTTCAGCTGAGCCGACTGCCGCTGCTGACTGCTGCCGCACCGGTACGCCCGCAGCCGGTATGCCCGGAGCCCGGAGCTTCAACGGACGCGCCCTGTAGCGCCGTCGAAACTTCAGGCACCCGGGCAGCGGCTTTACCAGTCACCCGCGGCCCGACCACCCCCAGCCAGCCGGCTCCCTGAGGCTATCCGCCAGCCATGGACTTTTTCGCCCACCAGGACAACGCCCGCCGCAACACCCGCCTGCTGGTGGTGTTCTTTTCTCTGGCGGTTTTTATCCTGGTCGTGCTGACCAACCTCGCCGTGGCCGCGTTCCTGTTTGTCGGCAGGGACTACAACCTCTACGCCGGCCATCGCGAGGGCATGACCGGCTTCCTGGCCTATTTCAGCTGGGAGCGCTCCGGGGTTATCGGCCTCGCCATCACCGGGGCGGTGGCGCTGGTGGTGCTGTTCCGCTGGATCCAGCTCTCCAGTGGCGGCAAGGTCGTGGCCGAGGCCATGGGCGGGCAGCGCATCCTGCCGCAGACTGCCGACCCGGCGGAGCGTCGCTGCCTCAACGTGGTGGAGGAAATCGCACTGGCGGCGAACATGCCGGTGCCCGCGGTGTATGTGCTGGAGGACGAGCGCGGCATCAATGCCTTCGCCGCGGGCATAGTGCCCGCCGATGCCATCATCGCCGTGACCCGGGGCGCCATCGACCATTTCAAGCGCGCCGAACTGCAGGGCGTAATCGGCCACGAATTCAGCCATATCCTCAACGGCGACATGCGCCTCAACATTCGCCTGGCGGCGCTGCTCAAGGGCATCACCTTTGTCGGCGACGTGGGCTATCTGCTGTTGCGCAGCAGCGGTCGCGCCCGCAGCAGCCGCGACAAGGGCGGCGCCGCGCTGCCGATACTGGGCCTGGCGCTGTGCGCCCTCGGCTGGCTCGGCGGCCTGATTGCCGACTTCCTGCGCGCGGCGATCAGCCGCCAGCGGGAATACCTGGCCGATGCCAGCGCGGTGCAGTTCACCCGCGACCGAGAGGGGATCGCCGACGCCCTCAAGGTCATCGGCGGCTACGTGCCCGGCACTCTGGTGCATGCGGCACGCGCCAGCGAAATGTCGCATATATTTTTCGGCCAGGTGATCCACCCGCTGTGGCAGGGATTCGCCACCCACCCGCCGCTGGATACCCGCATCCAGCGCCTCGAACCCGACTGGAACGGCGAGTACATCAAGCGCAAACCGCGCCACTACCCCAACCCCACCATCGACGCGACGCAGACCGCCACACCGGGGCTGGACCGCGCGGCCATCGTCGCCGCGGCCATGACTGCCGCCGCCACTGCGGAGAGCACCGGCGACAACGCCGATGCCGAGTTCGTCGCCGAGGCGGCGGACTACGAAGCCCGGACCGCCGCGGCCGCGGATATTCCACTGGCACTGGTTCGCCACAGCCATGAACCCCTCGGCGCACAGGCCATCGTCTGCGCCCTGCTGTTGCACGCGCGGCCGGAAGTCTACCAGGCGCAAATGGCCATCGTGACGGAGCAGGGCCCGCGCGGCCTGGCGGAACTAGCCCACACCCTCTACCCCGCGATCGCCGCCCTCGGCGCGCCACGGCGCCTGCCCCTGGTCGAGCTGTGCCTGCCTACATTAAAGGCCATTTCACCCGGCCAGTACGCTGCGCTGAAGCGCGTGCTGCTGGGCCTGATCAAGGCCGACGCCAAAACCGAACTGTTCGAGTGGTGCCTCTACCAGCTGCTGCGCCATTACCTCGACCCGGAGTTCACCCAGGTCCGCCCCAGCTCGCCCCGCTACCGCCGCATGGGCCAGGTCAGCCAACAAGCGCAGGTGGTGCTCTCCATCCTCGCCCACGAGGGCAGCGGCGAAACCGCGGATTCCTTTGCCGCAGGTCGGGAGGAACTCGAACTGCCGGGCATTGCCCTGCTGCCACGGGAAGAATGTACGGTGGCCGGTTTCAGCGAATCGGTACATGAACTGGCCCGCCTCTACCCCCTGCTCAAGCCGCGCCTGCTCAAGGCCATGGTGGCCGCCGCCAGCGAGGACGGGGAATTGAATCCCGCGGAACGCGAGATCCTCGCCGCCATTGCCGCAGTAATGGACTGCCCGGCGCCGGACCTGCTGTAGCAAGGCAGGAGTATTGGCAGCCATACCCGGCCAATTCCATCAAAGCAGGCCAGCCCTGCGCCCCCAGCGCCACCTTTGCTAGACTGAACCTACCGCCCGGCGCGGTCACCACCAGTCAACCACAACAAGGAAGTTATGGTTTATGGATAGTTCACTGCACCTCGAACACGGGGGAGGAAAAGCTCACCCGCAACACTCACCTGCAGGCCGCTACCGGCCTTACCGCACCACCGACCAGGTGCTGCGCATCCTGCTCGAAGGCGATCTCGCCAGGATCCGGGCCGATAGCGTTGCGGAGGACCTGGGCATCAGCGCCACCACCCTGCGGCGGCGCCTGCGGGCGGATCACACCAGTTACCAGTTCCTGCTGGACCGGGCGCGCCAGTACCGCTGCGAGCAACAGTTGCGCGAGCGCTGGCTGCCCGGCAAGTGCCTCGCCGCACAACTCGGGTACCTGGAAGTAAACAGTTTTTACCGCGCCTTCCGCCGGTGGACGGGGATGAGCTATACCGAGTACAAGGAGCAGCGGCTGTGGGGCGAGGTCAACTGACGACGCTGAGGCTGGAACTCTTGCCGATCATCACCCGGTTGCGGCCATTCTTCTTGCCGTGGTACATCGCGGTATCGGCGCGGGCAATGCAGCTGTCGAGGGTGTCACCAGTGCGAAAAGCGGAGACGCCGAAGGTCATGGTAATCCGCATGCGCTCGCCACCGAAATCGAATTCCGCGTTTTCCACCGCATGGCGCAACTTTTCCGCCAGCACCACTGCGCCCTCGGTGTCGGTTTCGGGCAGCAGCATGATAAATTCCTCGCCGCCCCAGCGGGCGATCTGGTCGATGTCGCGGGTGCGCTGATAGAGGATTTCGGACATCCGGCGCAGGACATTGTCGCCACAGATATGGCCGTATTCATCGTTGAAGCGTTTGAAGTAGTCGACATCGGCCAGGATGATCGAGAAGCGCTCGCCGGAGCGCGCCATCCGCGACATCTCAGCCTCGGCTTCCTCGGTGAATCCCCGGCGATTGAGCATGCCGGTCAGGGGGTCTATCCGGGCCGCCTCGACCAGTTGCATGTTGGCGTCGATGAGTTCGGCGGTACGCTGCGCCACCTCCTGTTCCAATTCGTTGAACATGCAGGTGAAGCGGTTGACCAGGGAGAACGACATGCCCATGAGCATGGCGAGGAAACCCAGTGGCATCAGGCGGATACCCTCCAGGTGGAGCACTTCGATCAACAGGTCGTAGATGCAGGTGGCAAGGAACAATGCCACCGCCGGCAGGATGGTTCGCGCCTCCCGGTTGCCCCGGCGGGCCTCCCGCCACAGTGCCAGGGGCAGGAATACGAAAATCGGTACCACGCTCAACTGCCACAGCGGCAGGCTGGCGTAGAGTATCCACGCGCCGGGCACCAGTATCACCAGCGCGCCCGCCACCAGGTAGCCGAACTGGTAAACCCGCAAGGGCCACGCCACATGGCGGTCGATCAGGGTCAGCAACAACTGCGAGGCCAGGGCCGGAAAGATGTACAAGCTAACGAATTCCGTCTTTTTCAGGGTCAGGAACTCAAAGGGCAGCAGATATTTCCACTGGCTCAGCATCAGGCCGTAGATCGCCATGTCCACGGCCAGCAGGCTGAACCAGAGGTAGGCGCGCAGGCTGCGATTGCGCAGGTAGAGCAGCAGGTGGTGGGCGCCAAAGGCCAGGCTCAGGGCGCAGAAAAGCAGGCCGGGCAGCCCGCCGACCACGCCTCTCAGGATCAGGGAGCGGTAATCCCCGACCAGGAAGCTTCCCGCATAGGGCCCGCCACCCCAGGCGGCCACGGCGGCGTCTTCCCCACCCCAGACCCGCAGGGCCAGGACCAAGCGGCCCTCGGCACTGATCTGGGCTTCCGGGATGACATAGAACTGCTGCTGGTCGTAGATGCCCTGCGCGAACGGCGGCATGCGGCCGACCCCGCCGAGCCGACGCCCCCCGGCGTAAAGTTCATAGGCATTCATTACCTTGCCGATGGAGATGGCGAGTTGGCCGCGCAAATTGTCGCTGGCCATCACTTCGAGAGGAAATTGCAGGGTCAAGCGGTACCAGGCCATCTGCCCGGTTTCCGGGTAACCGCCGCGCTCCCAGCGGTGTGGCAGGCTCAGTCGCTGCCAGTTGCTGTCGTCGTAACCCGGCGCCGCCCACCCGCTATCGTCTCCCGGCTGGAAGTGCCACTGGGCGCGCAGTTCGAGCCCCCCGTGCAGGTCACTGGCATTGACTTCGAGCACATCCGCGGCGGCTGTACCGGCGTGTGCACCCCCGGCCGCGGGCAATAGCAGGCTGCTGACGAGAATCGCCAGCAGGATTGCCATTGGGCCTGTTATTGTCGACCGGGTCATATAATCCCGTACTGGTGCCTTGGAGGTGCAGTATAGGACCCCGGCTACCCCACCAAGCCGTCGCCATAACGAATTATTGAAGCGGGTCACAGAAAAATGTCGAGAGTTTTTTACAGCCAGCCCTGCAAACGGTACCAGATCAGCCCGACATATTCCCTGAGCGCCCAGGTCGTGCGCTGCAGGTCATCAACCATGGGCAGCCATCGCGGCACAGCGGGCGGGCCGACCGGACGCTGGAAATCGGTGGGCGCGGGGATCACCAGCAAGCCCTGGCGGGCGAATAGCGCCTGGGCGCGCGGCATGTGGAAGCCCGAGGTCACCAGCAATATCGACTGCAGGCCTTTCAGCCTGAGGAGTCGCGCGGAATTCAACGCGTTCTCGCGGGTATCCGTACTGCCGCGCTCGAGCAAAATGGCCTTGCGCGGAATGCCCATCAGCTCCAGGTAGCCCACCATCTGCTCCGCTTCAGGGGGACCACCAGTGCCCGAGCCGCCGGAAAACAGGACCAGCGGTGCCTTGCCCGCCCGGTAGAGCAGGGCGGCCTGGACCAGCCGGTCCGCCTGTGCATTGAGGTCGGCGTGACTGGCCATGTGGGTATATCCACGGGTCGCGCCACCCAGCACCACGATGGCGTCCGCCGGTGGAATAACCGACAGGGCTTGCGGCGGGAACTGCATCTCGAGGGTGCCCATGACCCAGTCCGCAAACCAGGCCGTGGAGCACAGGTAAAGCCAGGACGTGGCGAGGATGCAGCAGGCCAGGGCGAACCTTCGCCAACGCCAGAGGAGCATCCCCAGGATCAACAAGAGTAAACACTGACTTACAGGGTAGACCAGTAGAGACAGGAGCTTGGTCAGTGCGAAACCGAAATCAGGCACCGGGCGTCACCGGCCGGTCACAGCTGAGTCCGCGGTGCCGCCGGCCCACCGCGGACTCAGCTGTAACCATCCGGATTGGCCTCCTGCCAGCGCCAGGTATCGGCACACATTTCCTCGACGCTGCGGGTCGCGCGCCAGCCCAGCAGGTCAATTGCCATGGCCGGGTCGGCCCAACAGGCGGCAATGTCGCCGGCGCGGCGACCGACGATTTCATAGGGTATCGCCCGCCCCGATGCCCGCTCGAAGGCGCGCACCAGTTCCAGCACCGACGCGCCCTGGCCGGTACCCAGGTTCACGGTCAACAGGCCGGTGTTGCGCAGCAGGTGGTCGAGCGCGGCCACATGCCCTTCCACCAGGTCCATGACGTGGATGTAGTCGCGGACGCCGGTCCCGTCGGGTGTCGGGTAGTCGCTGCCGAATACGGCAAGCTTCTCCCGCCGCCCGACCGCCACCTGGGCGATAAAGGGCATCAGGTTGTTGGGCGGGCCCTGCGGGTCCTCGCCAATACGCCCGCTGGGATGTGCGCCCACCGGATTGAAGTAACGCAACCTGCCGATACTCCAGTCGGGCTGGGCGTGCTGCCAGTCAGCGAGGATTTCCTCCACCATCAGCTTGGAACGGCCGTAGGGGTTGGTGGCACCGGTGGGGAAATCCTCGCGGATGGGTACCGACGCGGGATCGCCGTAGACGGTCGCCGAGGAGGAAAACAGCAGGCGCTTCACCCCGGCTCGCTGCATGGCCTCGAGCAGCACCAGGCTGCCATGCACATTGTTGTCGTAGTAGCTCAGCGGCAACTCGACCGACTCTCCCACCGCCTTGAGCCCGGCAAAGTGCATGACAGCGTCGATCGCGTACTCGCCAAACAGGCGATCGAGCACTACGGCCTCGCGAATATCACCTTCGATCAGCGGGATAGTCGCCCCACAGATACCTTCGACCCGGCGGATGGCCACCGCGCTGCTGTTACAGAAATTGTCGAGAACCACCGTGTCATAGCCCGCTTCCTGCAGTGCTATACAGGCATGGCTACCAATATAGCCAGCGCCACCGGTGACAAGAACTGTATGCGACATGGTGTCTTTCCCTGAGTGTGTTCGCAGATATTTCCGAGGGCACCAGTGTAAACGCTTTCGCCCGGCAAGGGGATTCAGCCGGCGCCGGGCCAGCGCCGCGGGAACCCGATTGAGGCTGCGAACGGGAGTGCCCGGAAGAACGCCCCGCAATGCGCGCACCGCATCCCGGGAACCTGACTTTTCCCCAACCCGGACTGTATTTCAGCCTTTTTTTAGGGCAATGTGGATACGAAAAACTGCCGCTATAACAAGGGCATAACTTACGGCTTGCGAGATGGGAAAGGCCTGTGACTGAAAATCCGAAGATCGCCGTAATCGGGCTCGGCTATGTCGGCCTGCCGCTGGCTGTCGCGTTCGGCAAGCATTACCGCACCAGCGGTTACGATATCGATCCACAGCGGATTGCCGAATTGCGTGAAGCCCATGACCGCACCCGCGAAGTGGACAGCGACGCCCTGGCGGCGACGACTGCGCTCCACTTCACCAGCGACATCGCGGATATCGCCTCTGCCAATGTCTACGTGGTAACCGTGCCCACACCGATTGACGGCCACAAGCAGCCGGACCTGCGCCCCCTCGCCAGTGCCAGCGAACTGGCCGGCGGCCTGCTGAAACCGGGGGATGTGGTGATTTTTGAATCGACCGTCTACCCCGGCGCAACCGAAGAATTCTGCGTGCCCATCCTGGAAGGTAAATCCGGGCTGGTCTGCAACCGCGACTTCTTTGTTGGTTACAGTCCCGAACGCATCAACCCGGGCGACAAGCAACACCGCCTGCATACCATCACCAAGGTCACTGCGGGCTCTACACCGGCAGCGGCAGATTTTATCAATCGGCTCTACTCACGGATCATCGAGGCGGGGACCCACCAGGCACAGAGCATCAAGGTCGCCGAGGCCGCCAAGGTCATCGAAAACACCCAGCGCGATGTAAACATCGCCCTGATGAACGAGTTGGCGATGATCTTCAACCGCCTCGGCATCGAGACCTCGCACGTGCTTGCCGCCGCGGCGACCAAGTGGAACTTCCTGCCCTTCAAACCGGGACTGGTCGGTGGACACTGCATTGGCGTCGACCCCTACTACCTGACCCACCGGGCCCAGGCCGCGGGCTACCACCCGGAAATGGTGCTCGCCGGCCGCCGTATCAACGACCAGATGGGCGAGTATGTGGTCGCGCAGTTCATCAAGGCGCTGCTGAAACGCGGTATCAAGGTCCAGGGAGCCCGGGTGCTGTTAATGGGCCTGACATTCAAGGAGAATTGCCCTGACCTGCGCAACACCCGGGTCACTGATATCGTTCGCGAGCTGCAGGAATACGGCATCCACGTGGACGTGTACGACCCCTGGGTCGACCGGGCCGAAGCTGCCAGCCTGTACCGGATCGAGTTACTCGCGTCGCCCAACCCGGCCAGTTACGACGGTATCATCATTGCAGTCGCGCACCGGGAATTCTGCGCGCTGGGCGCACAGGGCATTCGCGCGCTTGGGCGCGAATCGCATGTACTCTATGATTTGAAACAGGTTCTCCCGGTCGAGGACAGCGACCTGCGCCTGTAACCGGGATAAGGAGTTCCCCATGCAAGTACTGGTTACCGGCGCCGCCGGCTTTATCGGCTTCCACGTTTGCCGCGCGCTGCTGGCGCGGGGCGACGAGGTGGTGGGCCTCGACAATCTCAACGACTACTACGACGTCAACCTGAAAGAAGCGCGCCTCGCGCAACTGCAGGGCACGCCCGGCTTCAGCTTCGTGCGCTGTTCGCTGGAGGACCGCCCCCGCCTGGAAGAGCTGTTCGCCGGGCAGCACTTCGACGGCGTCATCAACCTCGCCGCCCAGGCCGGGGTGCGCTACTCGCTGGAAAACCCCCACGCCTATATCGACAGCAATATCGTCGGCTTCACCAATATCCTCGAATGCTGTCGCCACCAGGGCACCGGCCACCTGGTCTACGCCAGCAGCAGTTCGGTCTACGGCATGAACACCAGCATGCCGTTTTCAGTCCACGACAACGTGGATCACCCGGTATCCCTGTATGCCGCCAGCAAGAAGGCCAACGAACTGATGGCCCATACCTATTCGCACCTCTTCCGCCTGCCGACGACCGGCCTGCGATTTTTCACGGTTTACGGGCCGTGGGGAAGGCCGGACATGGCACTCTTCCTGTTCACCCGGGCCATTCTGGAAGGACAACCGATCAAGGTGTTCAACCACGGCGAGATGCAGCGGGACTTCACCTATATCGACGACATCGTGGAAGGCGTGGTCCGGGTGCTGGACAGGCCAGCCCGGCAGAATACGGACTGGGACGCCGCCGTCCCGGACCCGGGCACCAGCAGCGCGCCCTACCGCCTCTTCAATATCGGCAATAACCAGCCGGTAAAGCTGCTCGATTTCATTGCCGCCATCGAGGATGCCCTGGGCATGCGCGCGGAGAAAGAACTGCTGCCGATGCAACCCGGCGACGTACCGGCCACCTATGCCGATATCGCAGCGCTGGAGGCGGCGGTGGGTTACCGGCCGGCGACGCCGATCACCGAGGGCGTATCCCGTTTTATCGATTGGTACAGGGCGTATTACCGCAAATAATTTGTGCCTGGTTCACTAACGGGCCTGTTGATTCCGCTGCCGGCCCACCAGCACGCGCATGCCATCCCGGCGCAAACCCCCGCCGCATCCGCCAGAAAATCCAGCGTACTGGGCACCCGGCGGGGTACGAAATACTGCACGCCCTCGGTAAACGCCGCATAGGCCAACAGTGGCGGCAACAGCCACAGCAGGGAGTAATCGGGAAAGTAGTTGGCCCGCACGACGCAGTAAGCCATGGCAAAAAACAACATCGCGTGTACCAGTTTGTCCTGCCAGCCGACAGCAAGGGAAGGGCCCTGAATGTTGAGTGAGAGAAACCTGTTCAACCAGTCAACAAGGGCTTCGACATAAGCACCGGGGATGGCGAGGATTGCCAGAACGAACAGGGGGCTCAACGCCCCGAGAATGCGGAAACCCTGTTGCGTCATCGAAAATTCCCTTTATCCACACTCCCGGCCCCCTGCACCTGGCGCTGGACTGCCCCGCCAGGACACGCATTGACTTTATATCGCGGCAAGGTCCGGGGCCAGTGCGGATTGGAGTAAATTCACAGAGCGCCGGGCCAATGGATTGCCCGGAAAATCTTGCCGACCGCATTTTTTTTGCTAGAATCTTTTTTAAGCAGGAAAGTAAACAACCCATGTGGCAGCGGTGGCTGCAAGCAGCCCACTGTAAAAACAAGCCAACACTCCTGCCCAGTTGTGCCTTTCGCCTTCCGTATCAAAGAATCCGGTTTGTGAGCTGCCTCGCATTGTCATGCTTTTGTAACCCGAAGCATCGTTAATTGCGCAACAATATGGATTTCCGGCCCGGAAGGACCCGACATGCAACTGATACTCTCGCTGGCGTTTTTCGCCTACCCCATCGCCCTGCTCTGCGCGATCGTGGGCCGGCGCGCGGGCCTGGTCGACCACCCGGACCACCGCAAACGCCACTTGGGGAGCGTACCCCTGACCGGCGGTATCGCCATCGTCCTGAGCATCCTCGTGGGTAACTTCCTGCTGGGCTTCAACCAGTTTAACGTCGGCGTACTGACCATCATCGCCCCGCTTTTCGCACTGGCGGTGTACGACGACATGGGCCACGTTCACGCCGGCCTGCGCCTGGTGCTGGAATTCGGCGCCGGCATCCAGCTGGCCACGGTGGGCGGGGTCGCCATCCACAACGTGGGCAACCTGCTTGGCCACGGCGACATCCCCCTGTTGTGGCTGAGCATACCGCTGACCGCACTGGCGGTTGCCGGCCTGACCAATGCCTACAACATGATCGACGGCATCGATGGCCTCGCCGCCTCGCTGATTGCGCTGCCGCTGTTGGTTCTCTACATACTGGCGCTGAACGCAGGCCACCCGGGCACCGATCACCTGCTGATCCTGCTGGTGCCGCTGGGTGTGTTCCTGCTGTTCAACCTCGGCCCCAACAATCGCTGGTTGCCCAAGGTCTTTCTCGGCGACGCCGGCAGTATCACCCTGGGTGTGTGCGTTACCGCGACGCTGGTGTACTTTTCCCAGGGGAGCAATCCCCTGATTCAACCGGTGACCGCCCTGTGGCTGGTGACCGTGCCCCTGATGGACATGCTGGGCACCATGATTCGCCGCCTGCGCGCCGGCCGCAGCCTGATGGACGCCGACCGCGACCACATCCACTACTGCCTGATGGGCATGGGCTTAAACGCCCGCCAGACCCTGGCTTTATTGTGCGTCCACGGCTGGGGCTGCGCGCTTACCGGCGTGCTGCTGGAGGCCGTGCCGGCCTGGATCAGCCTCGCCTGCTACTTCCTGCTGTTCATCCTGCACTGCCTGTTCGTGGTGCGTTCACAGCGGATCGCGGAATGGATGAAGGCGCGGCGCAGCGAGCACAACCACCCGGCCTGAATGGACACCGCTGCCACAGGCGCCGCAGCATCGGCCCTTCCCCGCAGCGCCTACATCGTCAATCCCGCCTACGACTGGCTGCTCTTCCTGCTGCCGCCGGTGGCGGCGCTGGGACTGGGTTTTGTCATTACCGGCACCTGGTTCAGTGACGCCGGGTTCGAGCTGGCGGGTTACGATTTCAGCCCCAGCGGGCTGCTGATCGGCGTGTTCATCCACGCCCACCTGGTGGCCGTGTTTTTCCGCAGCCACGGCAATCCGGCCATCTTCCGCAGCTTTCCACGCCGCTTCGTGCTGGTGCCGCTCCTGCTCTACCTGGCCATGCTGAGTTCCAACTGGGCGCTGATCTGCGTTTCCGTGCTGGCCACTTTCTGGGACGTGTACCATTCCGCGCTGCAGACCTTCGGCTTCGCGCGCATCTACGACAACAAGTGGGGCAACGACCCCGCGGCGGGCCGCCAACTGGACTACTGGCTCAACCTGCTGCTGTACGCCGGGCCCATCCTCGCGGGGGTGACCATGATCGACCACTTCGAGGATTTCGCAGAGTTCGAGGAAGTGGGCGCCACCTTTTTCACCCGGATACCCGCCTACATGGAAGGGCACCAGCAATACTATGCCTGGGCGGTGATCGCCCTCGGCTGCGCCTTCCTGCTCTACTACCTGCACGCCCAGTGGCGGCTGTCCCGGCAGGGCTACCGGGTTTCGCCGCTCAAGGTCTACCTGCTGGCCAGCACTGGCGCGGTCTCTATCCTCACCTGGGGCTTCAACACCTGGGGGGAAGCCTTCTTCATCATGAACTTCTTCCACGCCCTGCAGTATTTCGGCATCGTCTGGGCCCGGGAGCAGGGCAACCTGGTACGGCTGTTCCGGGTGGGCTCGCTGCCCAACGGCAAATACCTGGCCCTGGCCCTGTTCCTGGGAGCCACCTTCGGCTACGGCTTGTGGGCAGAGCTCTCGGACACCAGCATCACCGCGCTGTGGGCGCTCACCCTGACCGTGTCGATCATGCACTTCTGGTACGACAGCTTTATCTGGTCCGTGCGCAAACAGCAGGTGTAACACCGTGAACTCGCCCGCCGTACTCGCTACTTAGACCAGGGCTGCTGCCTCCCGGGCGGGCGCTGGCGATCTCGCTGGATGGCCGCGCCCGAGATGCAGGCTGACCCAGCCCAGCGCCATCAGCACCACGAACAGGGCCGCGTTGGCGGGAATTTGCAGGTTGAAATCCACCACCGAGTGAATCAGCAGGGACACCATGCCCATGGAGGCGCCCAGGCCGAGCCCGCGCAACAGGCGGTCCCGGCGGCGCCGGGTGGCCGCCAACGCCGCCCACAGCGAGGCGGCCGCCGCCACACCCAGCAGGGCCGTGGCCGGCAGGCCCAGCTCCACGGCGAACTCCGCGTAATCGTTGTGCGCGTGATCGTAGTAGGGCTCCACCTCGCCGCGCTGGTACAGGGGAAAGATGGCATAGAAACTCCCCGCGCCGGTACCGGTCAGCGGGTAGTCGGCAATCGCCGCCAGCGTGTCGAAGGCCACCTCGTCGCGCTGCTCCGATGCCAGCGAGGTGGCCTCCAGGCGCTCCACCACCCGGTGAATGCCGAAGAAGTTGCCCACGACCCAGATATCCACCACCAGCAGGCTGGCGAACAGCAGCAGCGTACCCCGCGACAGCCGCCCGCTGGCGATCACCCAGTAGACGACGGCCAGGGTGAGGCTGATGAAAAAGGCCGAGTTACCCATGCGCGAGCGCGTCATCACCAGGCCGATAACCATCACCGTGAGGTAGACCCGCAGGCGCACCTTTTCGCTGAGCAGCAACCTGAGCCCCCGGCGCAGCGCCTGCCGCCAGCTACTCGCCCGGCGGTTGTTCTCCTGCAGGGTGCCGACCATCATCCCGATGCCGAGCGCCAGGGTCATTTCCAGGTAGCCGGCGAGGTGGTTGCGGTTGATATAGGTGCCCGTCGCCGCGCCGGTGTTGACCTCTTTCAACAACACGTAGTCGAACTGGAAGCCCGACAGCGTGAGAAAGGTGCCGTAGGCGGCCTGGAAAACGCCGCCGAGCACCAGCACCGCGAGCAGCGCCTTGACCCGCTCCCGCGACGTGACCAGCAACAGGGTAAGGCCGAACAGCTGCAGGTAGGCGAGGGTGAGACCGAGATCCACCCGGGTGGCAAAACGCTCCAGGGAAATACTGCCCGGCCCAGGACCCACACCATTGATCCCGGACGCCCCCGGCGACAGGTTCGCGAGCACTGCCGGCGGCAATGCCACGGCCTGCAGGCGAATCCACAGACACACCAGCGCCAGGCAAACCAGCACCGGCCAGGCGGCGCGGAAGGCGGCGGAGGGCTTCAGGCGGCCGGCGACGAACAGTGCGAGCACACCGAGAGTAAGCAGGGCGGTGCAGATTTCCATCAGGGACCACGACCAGGGCCGGTTGCTGCCCCAGGGTAGCGGCAACCACACCAGCAGGCCCAGGAACGCATAGAACAGGACCCGCTCGCTATCGCAAGACCGCGAAGACACGGTTCAGTCCGTCAGGAAGGGCTGGGCTTCTTTTTTTTCTTTTTCTTTTTCTTTTTCTTCTTGGAACCGTCGCCCGCCTGTTGCGCCTCTTCCCAGTCTTCCCTGCGTGAGTAGTGGCGCGTGGCATCACCCAGGGGGTTCGCCTCCAGGCCGGCGTAGTGGCCCGGCCCTGCCAGGCCAGGGCCGGCGAACTCGTCCGATGCCGTCGCACCCAATGGCAGCGCCAGCGCCGCCGCAAGCAGAATGCGTGTTGTGGAGTACAGTTTCATGGGATACAGCCTCCCTGCCAGTGCTACTTGTCCAGTTACCTGCCGATGATCATTCCCCGTACATTACTACCTGCTGAACTACCTGCTGATATCGGCAACCGTGAGTCCTTCCCGCACGTCGAACGTGCGCAGTACATCGGTGGCACCAACCACCATGGTCCGGGTTTCGGTGTCGAGCGCCTGCCAGGAGCTGGCACTCAACTCCGCCAATAAATCCATCATGTCGCCGCGGCGGCTCCCCAGGCGGGCCATCTGCCGCAAGGCCAGCTGGTAGTCCGCGTCCGCATAGAGCCGCTGGTTGTAGAGAATCAATGCCAGGTCGTCCCAGTCCCCCACCCAGGTCGGCCGCTGCGACAGGGAGGCCATGTAGGCCTGTGCCCCGGCATCCATGGCCTCGAAGGTCTGGTCGTTGCTGAGCCCTTCCATGCCGAGGCGCCAGGTGTACAGGTCGCCCAGCTCCGCCTGCAGCGCCGGATCATCCGGCATCAGCCGCAGCGCAGCCTGCAAACGCCGGTACTCCCGCTGCCATTCGGCCTCGGAGGGTTCGACTTCCCACTCGCTCCACCAGTCCATACGCGCAGAGGCGGGAAGCGCCTGCCATTCGGCAGCGAGGCGCAGCCCACCCCAGAGCAGCTGTTGGCACAACACGAGCACCCCGAAAGTGCCCACCAACAGCCGGATTGCGGAATCCCGGCGAACCAACATATCTTTAAAAAGCTAGCCGAAAATCAACAAATCACCAGATATTTTTTTATCCGGTTTCAAGACGAGCCATCGCAGTGCACTCACCGGCGGATTTGTTCAGACCAGTGCGCTGAAAACGAAAAATCGCTGCGATTTTTCCGGAAATGTCGCAGCACGGCGCACCCGGTGGCGAGCACCATCCAATTTGGTGCCGCCCATTCAAGCGCAAAAATTACGCGATAGATGGCGTCACGCCGGCATGATTCTTCATTCGCGGAGGATAGATGCCCACACAGTGCCTTTCCCTTCGTCCGGCATTTGCCTTTAAATACACCCCATGAAGACACCAACACCAGTCCCGCGCCGCCCCTGTTCCGCACACGACAACAGATGACTATCGGCGGCCACTACGACTACGAGATGCACCGCGTGGCGCTGGCGCCGTTGCTTCCGGGTGCGGGCAAAGCGGCGCTGCAACTGGCCACGGAACAGGCACTTGCGCTGGGCGAGGCAAAGTTCGGGCACTTCCTGCAGGCACAGGGCCTGGCGCCCTTCTGGGCCGCCCGGCTGCACGAACACGGGCTCACCGACCAATTTTCCCAACAGCTTTACGCCGACCTGCACCAGGCACGGCTGCAGGCGACCGGCCAATACCTGGCGCAAAGCCACGCACTGAAAGCACTACGCCGCGTTCTCGACAACAGCAACATTCCCCACCTGGTGTTCAAGGGCGCCCACACCCGCGAGCGCTACTTTCCCGAGCCGGCCCTGCGGCCCGCCGTGGATATCGACGTGCTTGTGCCCCGGGAGGCGCGAACCGACGCTATTCATGCCTTCATAACCGAAGGCTTCGACCTGCATGCCCTGCCGGAGAACATCAGCCACGAATGCAGTCTTACCCGCGGCCATACCAGCATCGACCTGCACTGGGACATCCTGCGCCCGGGCCGCACGCGTATTCCCATGGCAGGGCGCTTTCTCGCCTCGCGGCGAGACTATGGCGACTATTGGGGCCCGAGCGACGAGGTCACCCTGTTCCTGCTGCTGGTACATTCCGTGTTCACCAAGTACCTGACGACACCGCAGGCCAGCCTGGTGCGGCAACTGGATATCGCCTGTTTACTGCATACCAAAGGACCTGATTGGCGCGAGGTGACACGATGGCTTGCAGAGAGCGGCCTGAAAACCGCCGGCTGGCTGAGCCTGAAATGGTTCAGGCAATGCACGGCAATTGAAACCACCCTCAACGCCGAAGAGGCACTGCGACCAGGGAAGATACGCAGGGGCTACCTGGAGAACTGGCTGGACAGCAACCGGACCAGCCGCTGGCTAGATACCCCAATGCGGGTGCAGCTTGGCTTCACCCTGGCGGCACACGATTCACTGCGCGACGCACTGCGGGCGACTCAGGTGGCACGGGAATGCCGGTGGCGGGGTGAGGAAGAGGTTGGGGAAATTGAAGCCCAACTCAGACAGCGGGAACGTAAAATTTCGCTAACTGGAAGCACACAGCCACGATAATTCGTATTATCATGACTAGGACTTTTTCGATTTCACACTCACTCAGTCGACCACAAATCCAGCATGTCCATCACACTCATTACCCCTGTCTGGAACAATGCAGGCACCGTAGCCGACTGCATTCGCTCCATCAATCGGCAGACGGTGAAGTGCCAGCACATCATCGTGGATGGCGGTTCCACCGATGGCACCCAGGACGTTATCGAAAGAGAAAGGGCTGAAGGGTCGACGTTTATCAGCGAACCAGACCGGGGGATGTACGACGCCATCAACAAGGGCATCGCACTGGCCGAGGGCGAGATTGTCGGCGTGCTCAATTCCGATGATTTTTATCCCACCGACGATGCTCTGGAACTGGTAGAAAAGGCTTTCGAGAAACCTGAGGTCAGCGCCAGCTATGGCGACCTCTATTACGTCGACAGGGAAAATCCTGAAAAAGTGGTGCGTAACTGGCGCTCTGGCGAGTATCAACCTAAGAAGTTCTACAACGGCTGGATGCCGCCACACCCCACGTTCTTTTTGCGACGCGAGCTTTACAAGCGCCACGGTGGATACCGCCTGGACCTCGGCTCGGCAGCGGACTACGAACTGATGTTGAGGATGTTACTAAAGCACGACACGACCGCCGCTTACGTACCAAGAGTTCTGGTGCACATGCGAACGGCGGGAATGAGTAATGCGAGTTTCAAGAACCGGGTCAGGGCGAATCGCAGTGACCGGAAGGCCTGGGCGGTGAACGAAATAAAACCCAAACCCTGGACGCTGTTGGCGAAGCCGCTGGGAAAGGTGGGGCAGTGGTTAGGTTAGGCCATGAGAAGATTAACGCACGGTGAAACCCGCTTAAAACGTACGCCCGTTGATCGTCAGATGATTGGCTGTTCGAATTCTTTCTTCAACAAAATCCTTATTCCTAATGAAAAGAGTGTTACCGGAATCCAAATTCTTTCCATTGAGGTCGACCAATAAGCGTTCAAATGGGCTGTATTCGTACGTTCGGAAACCGTTATCGAGCATCATTTCAAGGATTTCAGATTCATCGACGCCATATCGTTGCCCGCTACCATTGAGTTCCATGATTACTGAATGCAAAGATGGCCTGGCAAGAAGCTGCGTTGCGCCCCGCAACACAGACATCTCAAAACCCTCCACGTCAATCTTCACGAAGCTGGGGTCCTCCCCAGTTAAAATATCGTCGAGCGTACTAACCTTCACCTCTATAACGTTAACTTCTTTCTCATGCTCCGTCAGCGCATGATTCACCGTATCCTGATCTGACGTAAATAACAGCTTTCCCGGGTTATCGCTCATTCCGAGACAAGGGTGATTCACGCGAGTTTCGATATGGTTAAGGCGCAGATTTTCCACAAGCCTTCTATGCGTTGTAGGCACCGGCTCAAAGGCGAAGCCTCGGGCACCAATCACTGCCCCAGCCAGAAGTGAATATGACCCCACGTTTGCACCTACATCGACAAAAATGTCCTCCTTACGCAAAACGTGCAACAGATACGCCATGTCCGCGAACTCATGCAGACCGGTGTATATATTGCCCGTGAGTCCGGTTTCACCCCTACGCACGTAGAATCTGGCGCCGGCGACCCAATCGAAAACCTTGTCTCCAGGCAACAATCGACTACCAAGTTGCCATTTCAGGAAGTCAATAATCGATGCCGCTCTCCTGTCACTGTTCAAAGGATGTTGGAGGACGAACTCCAATGTTTTCTGTATCGACACGATGCTATTAGTTCCAAAATTAAGCTGGTTTGAATCGAGCAGCCTTCTGGAAACTACTCAATCTGAATCTAGCGTAATACCCAACACATTTTGAATGGCGGATTGGGGGTCACAGTTGTTTTTCCTAATGTATTGTTGGACTTGATACAACTTTACGTCTACCAGATAGCGATACCAGAAGCCCTGTAACACATGGAAAGCAGTGCCCTCCCGGCCATCGAGAAAGCCCAGACGTAGAAAATAGCGATAGAAAAAGTAAGCGAAAGCTCTGAATCCGCCTGGCAGGCGAGCATAGACATTTTCCTTGATCCAACGCTTAACTGAAGCCTGCGAGCCGCTGGAAAGACTTGCAACCGTATCATGAGGAATGAAGCTGTATTCGAGATTAAGCAGATCGACCACTTCCCGACTGGCGTAATTATTGTGCTTGTCGATCCACCAAGTCAGAGAGTTTAGGTTGTCATCAATCAACTCGTTTTCGAATTTCACAGTCTTCCCGGTAATCTTTATATGCTCATCCATCCAACGGTTTTCACATTTGCCCGCACCTTGACGGAACAGGCGCAGCACCTGCACAGGGAATACGCCTCCATGGCGGATCATACACCCCATGAAAGTCATTCGACGCGGCAAATAGACTCCAGCTATATCTCGGGGCAAGCCCGCCAGCTTTGATTTGATTTCGCTGATCAAGTCCGATGTCAAATATTCATCTGCATCAATGCGCAGCACCCAATCAATATCATCGTCGAGCTGAGAAAGTGCATAGTTAAATTGGGTCGAATAATTAACCCAATCCTTTTGGAGAACACTAGCGCCTAACTTGATGGCTACATCCACAGTCTTATCCGCGGAATAACAGTCCAGAACCAGGATCCCATCTACTATTTCTTGTACGCTTTTAATACAACGTTCAAGATGCTTCTCTTCATTAAACGTGAGGATTATTGCGACAACTTTCAAGGTGCGGGAACCACTGCATCTATGGAGATCGTTTCGAGGAGTTTACGTGGCTTAATAGGCACTGCTGGATTACCACTAGCGACGACCCATGGATCAATGTCCGTAAAAACACTTGAACGCGCTGTGATCACGGCTCCGTCTCCAATAGTAACTCCTGGCCCGACAAAAACATCTGCCGTGACCCAAGCCCGTTCGCCGATGTGGATAGGAGCTACGACTAGCGGCATAGCCGACCTACTGTAGTCGTGGCTGGCAGTACACAAGTAGCTGAATTGACTTATTGTCGTATGGGCACTGATCGTAACTTGCGCTACACAGTAGCAATTTACACCATCCGCCAAACAACTGTAGTCTCCCATTCGTAGGTTCCATGGCGCCCATACTTTGGATGATGGGTATGGGTGGACTTTACGTCCGATATCTGCGCCGAACAACCTGAGCAGGAAACTCCTCCAACCGTGTAAAACTTTTGGTGATGGACGGTAAAGCAAAGCCCAAGTAACTCCCCACAAAACGCGAGCAATACGATTCTTGTTTGTAATTTTTGCTGGCTCGAGCCGTTTCATTGCAGTCTCAAGCAATCATGCATAGAGCCGCCATCCAACACCCACTCGTAAACCGCAGACATTCTTGTGGCGACAGAGCTCCAAGTAAAACGCTTCTCAACGAGACTGCGGCCAAACGCACCCATCCTCTCACGCTCCTTATGACTCATATCAAATAGCAAACACAGTGCTTCTTGAATTGCATCCACATTTGGCTCCATTGACAATGCTGCTCCCGCAGATACACCTTCCGGGAGATTGCATTGTGGCGTCATCAATACAGGTAACCCGTGAGCCCAAGCCTCAAGAACAGCGATAGGCAATCCTTCGCTGAACGATGGAAGTACAAAAGCATTCGCCCTTAGTAGACTTGCAGATTTATCAATTCCGAACTGCGGCCCCACAAAACGTACGCTATGCTCCAATCCAAGCAGAGAAGTCATGGATACTAACTCTGAGAGATGTTCGTTCTGGTCCCAGCCAGCAATCGCTAGAATCCACTGCCCTTTCGAAACGGGTTTTGCCAGTGACCACGCGTGCAAAAGATTGGATAGTCCTTTTTTCGGGTGGAGACGGCCTAAAAACAAAAGTACATTTGTGTCTTTGGGTAGAGTTTTTGCCCATTCCGGCTCAGGAATATCGCCGAAATCTTTAGGCAATTCTACACCATTGGGAATCACGGCAATTGGATTTTTCAATCCATAAGCACGCATAGCGTCGGCCTCGGCATTACAAAGCGCGTGCAGACACGAAGCCCCTTTCAGGTGACGAGTTTCATAAATAAACTCAGCCACACGTTTCTTCCAGCGAGCATTATTGACTGCCCAAGGATCGAGCATACCATGTGGTGAAATCACCCACGGTTTTCTTGAATGCTTCCCCCACCGAAAAGTAGCCATCGACGGATACATCCATATCCCATGTGTATGCAGAATATCTAGAGATTCTGAAGCCAATCTTTCTTTGAGACCAGGCAGATATCCGAAGGAACGAGGCCCGACGGCATCTAAAACATTTAGTGGAATCCCTGCCCACTTATAGAGGTCTTTTTCTGAGTAACAATCGCGCCCAGAAAAAACCCGCACTTGGCACCCCGCATCCTGTAGATGCCTAGCTAATGACGGCACTGCCCAAAATAATCCACCAGCCTGCCTTGAAGAAGACGCAGTTAATAACCCAACTTTCATCGCAAAGAAACTAAACGAAGCAATAGTTGATCAATCAAATGTAGTCTCCGCCCTGGTGCTACTGTAGCAATATCCACTGCCTGCCGAAGTCCATCGGCAAATTTTTCTGGGGTCCATCTGTCGATAATATCTTTGCTAGCGCCCCCTAAAGCGTCACGGCTTTGATCATTCATAGATGTAACGTGCAACATTTGGCTAGCCAGTTCATTCTCATCGAAAGGATCAAACTTGAAGCCATTTCTCCCATCCTCAACCAAATCAGTTGCACAACCACAGCGCTCAGAAACCAAAATCGGCAGCCCAGAAGCCATAGCCTCATTCACAGCCAGACCCCATTGATCTGAAATACTTGCATGGACAAAGGTCCCTGCATTGGAGTAATAGCTAGGCAACTCTCCGTATTGTATAAATCCAGGCAGATATACCAGATCCTCTATCCCTAAATCTAACAAAAGCTTCTCAATAGTTGGCCGAAGCTCCCCGTCACCAACCAGTACCAGCGGCCAGACCAATGACTCATCCATATCCCGGGCATAGATACTATAGGCACGTATTAAAGTGGTAATGTTCTTCTTGGGCACAAATCTTGAGACGGCTAAAAAGTACTTCTTGTTTCCTAAGGCAGGTACCAAGCCTTGGTGAAACTCCCGAGATATAGAGAAATGCATATTGTCGACAACATCGTATCCCTCGGTAATACGATTCTCGGAAAACCCTAATTTCTCCAAATAACGTCTTTGCGAACTTCCAGCGACAAATGCGGCATCAAAATAGTTGAGTATTAAAGACTTAATCCATTCCTTGTACCACCTTCGTCTCTCATCCAGTTCAGTACTATCGGACATTAAAATGGCTGGAACGCTATTTTTTTTACACCAGAGCAGAGCGCATATCGAATAACGCTCTGACCACCCCGGAATCGCAACCGCGTGCAATTCTCTTTTTTCTAATGCCTCGGTTAAGCGTATCTCTAGATCACCTAACGCACTCTTATCCATTCTTTGCTCGTACAGAGTGACGGTTTCAAAACCCGAGTCATTTGTAACGACTTTCTCCCAAGAATAGACTTCATCCATGGATACAATCTCAATCAAAATTGTATCCATCACTCTAGCCAACGCGTCAATACGCGCCGCATGATATGGGGATATCCTATCCACTATAACTGCGATACGACTAGGATCGCGAATCTCAACGCCATGAGTAAGTTCACCCACCACAGATGTACTCTTCAGATCGCCGTCATTCTGGAATAGCGTAACCTGTCGCAATCATCAAATCTTTTAGATTTTTGACTGCACAATTCAATTGAGACTGTTTCCATGCGCGCCAGTTACCAGTACTTCCTTGAATTCTTTTAGTACCACGGACGATCGGATCCTCAGTGCCAAAATCATGCGGAATCCTTGAAAAATTCATGATCTCATCGCACCACGGCTCGCCGATAACTTCGATAACTCTTTCTAACTCTACTCTAGTATTTTCTACTAGATCTTCGTATCTAAGCTTCACGTATCGGCTTGAGGTTTGATCAAAAAAAGCTAGCTGTTTGAGACCAGCTCTCGCCACGTATTTACACACGTTATCCAGGTAATCTCCATCTTTTCTCACAACATCCCACTTCCTCGACCAGATGGAATAGGCGACATCTAGCGGATTACGAATTATATTTACGAAAACGACATCAGGTGCAAAAAGTTGATCTATCTCATTCAAGTATTCAAAATACTGAGGCGTCTTGTCTGCCCATCGACTCTTACCTTTGGCTTTTCTATATGCTTCGTGGAAATATGAAGACTGTGAAGCCAATACCTGTCGTACAGAATCATGGCTGATCGAAAGATTATCAAAACCTATACTCGCCTCATCGTCGCTAATCAGAGAAAAGTAATGTGACATGAAAAAACTTTCTGGGGGGCAAGCAATTGCTGGGTGAGAGTCAATTATTCTTCTAAGTAAACTCGTACCAGATCTATGTGTACCAATTATAAATATTGGCGAAGGTGAACGCTCATCGACATTTGAAACTACAATCTCTCGCTTATGTACTACCCAGCCCTTTCCAAGAAATGCCCGAAATCTACGGAAGAAGTAATTTATCTTAACGGTAGCTGCTGTTTGCATAGCGTTGATAATCTTGTGATGAATTCACTGAGCTAGTTTAGATAAAACTTCAAGCGGATATTTCCTTTGTTAACACCCTCGAAGATATCTGTTTTGCGGGAACCCCTCCTACTATTGAGAACGGCTCTACATTTTTATTTACTAGTGAATTCGCAGCCACAATTGCACCTCTTCCGACAGTAACTCCTTTCAGTATTGCCGCACCTCTACCAACCCAAACGTCATCCTCAATCTTAACTGGTGATGTAGTAATGCCTTGTTGATTCATTGGAATCTCTATATCTGAGTATGTGTGATCTGAGTCTCTAATACTCACATACTCACCAATCATTACATCATTTCCAATTGTTACCATTTCATCACTAGTAATTACGAAGCCGCTGTTCAGCATAACCCTATCCCCGACAATTAAGCTACCATTCGGCCCAGCTTTAAGAACACCTGATCCAAAGTGACAAAAGCTACCGAGTGAAATTGATCCATTCCTATAATGCAGCTTAGGCCAACCAAAGCAACTCATACTCGATCCACACCTGAAGTTCTTAAGTAAAACCTTAGCGTAGGCACTCCAGATAATACCCCTGACTAGCGCAACCGCTCGGTGAGCCGCCTGCAGAAGATCAATTCCATCATATTTCAACTTTTTCATGTTTTTCATGTTCTTCACGTTTTTCGCCAGCACTAATCGCAAATTTATTAGGCTCTTATATCCAAATTTGTACGTTTGTCGCGGCCATGCTGGGAAAAATACAGGACCAAAAACAAAATAATGTAGGACCTCAATATCATTGAAAGAGCATTTCCAGGTGTATACGCCACCGCAATCATCGCTGGTACTGTGAGTACTATGTACAAAATCACAGACTTTTCATTTCGACTGCCACAGGCCCGATTCCACAGCACTGCCATATATCTCCCCAAGAAGAACCAGAAAACAACTCCCAAATAGCCGAACTCCAAGAAAAGCCACGACACCCCGGTAATAAACTCATTCGAAGGAATCAAATATCCATATTTCCAATGCACTATATTCCACGGTATTGGCTGGCCCAATAAGTCCTTCTTGAACTCTCTTCCAAGTACGGAACTGGGAACGTAGTCTCTAATCAGAGTCTTTAAGAATCCGGCACCCAGACCAAGTTCATGATTATCCTTAGCAGCGCCAACCATCAACACTCCATTTTTCGTTTCACCATAATAACCACTGCTCACCTGAACCATCGACGCTTTCGGTGTATTCCCGCTGTCAAAAAGTTCTTTTAAATCAATGGATCGAAACTGGGGAAAAGAATTTATGACTAATAGGGCTACCAGAGAAAAGAAAATCATCCAAGCGCGACTAAATCTCACATTTTTCTCAAAAAAGAGAAACATGTAAACGGTACAAGCAAGTATGAAAAACACTAATCTCCTATTGAATAGGACAACATAGATTACAGGTATCACCATCGAAATCATGGAAAAAATCAAATACCAACGACGACCGGTTCTACTCCACGAAACAAGAAGAAGTGGAACCGCCAGGTAGACAAATTGAACAAAAAAAACATACTGTACCGCGAGCCCTTCCCAAGTTAGGTCTGCCCCTCGTGTTAGAAGGAAGTTCGAAAAACCTCCGCTTAGCGAGGATAGTTTCCAAAGAGAGAATGCGGAAATTGCAGTGAGAACGATGCCGCAAAGGGCCATATGGGAGTGACTTAATGAACTCGAGGAAAGACTATTTTTTTTTGGAGCAGCAACTTTTTTTCTATAGTAAAAGCCCATGTAGGCAAATAGTAGACTTGCAATAGTCAGAATAATATACGTGGCAATCTCATCATAGTATTGGAATGATTCTGCTGAATTGAAGGCAGTTAGTTGTGGGCCAATATATAGGGCAACAATCGCGCACATAAAAAAGGGGGTATGATAAAAGCCATTCTTCTGCGATGCAGAATATGACAATAGTAGAATAATGATTACCCAGAAAACTATTATCATTATCAATGCTTTTCGTTAAAGAGTCTTTTCCAGTCCTCAGAAACTGCTGTTATTGAGCATTCTTTTTCTACATATGCTCTTCCTGAAGAGTTCGAATAGCTCTTGCAAGGCTGAATCGACCGATTGAGTAAAGAAACGGCTTCAAAAACCTCATTTGCTGAATACCTTTTTGGTAATTTTAAAATCGGCTCACAGCCACTATTGCCAAACATCGAACAGCTTTTTCCACCATTGATAATGACATGTTTATTGCATGCTAGCGCCTCAAACAATGTAGTAATCCCAGTTGGAATTTCGCTACTATCAGACAGTATAAGTACATATGTAGCGTCTTGATAAAGTCTACGAAGTTCTTCATAACTAACATTGAATTTTACTTCAATGCTAGCTGCGTTGAGTCTTTTGATCTCTCTATAAACATGCTTGTTTCTCGTCACTCTAAGAATCTTCATTCTCGTCATTATGGCAATCTCGCCTAACAATTCTTCGTTACGCAAATGGTCGCCAGGAACAAATAAGTACTTTTCTAGATCTTCATCTGATACCTCTCGAGCGCGAAAGTAATCAGTATCTGTGAATAGGCCAATCTGCGATATTTCTTTACGAGGGAATAGTCGGCGCAGATATCTAGCGGCGACTGGCTCATAAACGGCTATTTTTTTAGATCTAGACAAAATGATATTTACAGCACTCCGTTTAAGGAAACCTAAACGGGAAAATGGCCGCCACTGATATAGAGAATACAATTCCATCGGAAGTGGCAATAATGCCACAACGAGAAATGCCAGAGACGGATTGAAACAAAGCAAACGAGGTCTCACACCTCGAAGAAAAGACTTGATCACCTCGATGCTTGGATTGCGGCAATAGCAAACTTCGTATCCTGCAAACTCTAACGGCGAGACAAACCACTTTGGAGCCCGGTCACTTTTACTATCTAGAAGTCTACTAGCAATCTCGGGGCTATAGTCTAAATTCACAAAAACTTTTTGATCAGAGACCATTACATAGGCCTCAAAGAAGTAGGTTCGTTATAGTCATTGTCTTCCTGATTTCGTAAGTAGGCTCAATACCAATGAGATATCTTCCTTTGACGGAATAATTTTTGTGACAGTTAGACCATCTCCCTTTAGCACAGTTACGAGCAGCACCACACAGCGAAATAGATGAGCAAATAAATATGCTAGTCCAAAGCCAACAAACCCGTAATGGGGGCTCATCATGAGGGACAAAAATATCATCGATAGTAACGCCATAAGCCTAGCTAGAATTGTAGGTTGAAGATTACCCTCACCCTTTAGCCGCTCTTCTACCACGTCGGCAGTAATCATCGCGAAAGAAGCGACCAGGATCATAGCAACAGCTGTAAGGGACGAAAAAAATTTTGGTCCGAAAAATATACCTATAATAAATTCACTACAAGCCCACAATACAACGAATAGGAACCCAGAAATCAAAAGCGTTAGTCTTACAGAAGAATAGAATTTTTCATGCTTTATCGAACTCGCGTCACGAATATAGTGGGCAAATGTAAGAGTATTGATTGCATGGGTTATCGGAAATACTAGGGCAGCTAGCGTTTTCCCAGCCGCCCAAACCCCTAGCTCTTCATTGCTTACTGCATATCCTCCAACAAGGTAATCACTTTGTATAAACGCGACGGCAAGTATCGAGTTTAGAGCGTACGGGGTCGAATTTCGGTACAATTTTGCTACATATCCAAAATCCAAGCGGAGATAATTTTGCTTCCTTCTTATGCAGCTCAGTGTCTGAAAAAGAATAAGTGATAAATTTACACCAATCATGCAGATAAATGCTTCTAACACTTCAATTCCTGAATAAAAATGAATCCAGGCCAATCCAATCATGTACGCAGGAAAAAAGACGACCCTAAACAGGTTGTATTCAATCCATTTTTTGTGCCCGAGGTAGATCGACAAAAAGAGAACGGTTCCAATATTTGTAGTGACGAATAAAATACCAATTAGAATATACTTTTCGTCAGCGAACATTTGATATCCGATGCCGTCTAACAGCACAAAGATACCTCCGGACAATAGCCCGCCGATGAGACACAACCCAATAATTGGTAGTCCCTTTTCGCTTATGTTGTTTGAATTCTTTGATGCTAGCTCTTGCTCCTTCGACGAAATTTTTGCTAAGTAAACGGGCAAACCCCATAGCGAAAAATTCACGACCAAACTGTAGACAGCAAATAGCGAAACGTAGTCGCCTCTGCCTGCAGGACCCAACCATCTCGACAAAACAATGCTAACTACCGCAGTGAATATTGAAATCAATAGATTCGCAATTGTAGTTTGTCTAAAAATGCGTGAACTATCACCCATTTAGAATTTTACCGAAAGTTTAGTTTGTTCCATTGTTAAAAATACAGGGGACATGCTCCAAAAGAGGTTGTCTGAGCGAAATGGTCACTGGTTCGCTATTACGAAAGCTTTCCTCAAGACCACGCCCCATTTGAAGTCAAACCAAAGGAATTCAGGAACAATTTTTTCAGACCTTTTATAGCGATAAAACTCAGAAAAAATCGCTTGAGAAACGCGGATTAGTGCATATCACAAAAGGTCGGCCTTTTATTTCATCGAGTTCGTTTTGCAAACTTTCAACTTCATGCATCTTTCACTACAGCTATCTGGCGGTAGTGCTTCTTGGCTTTGATGCCTTTAGGGATCAACAAATATGAGCAAGCTACCTCGCAGGGAGAGCTCTTAGAGTTGTTGACCTTGATGTGACTCTTCCCTACCAAAGGCCCCAGGTCATAGCTAAACTTCTCCAGGCTGATGCTGAGTTCATAGGCTCTTTCTCGCTGGGCGCCCTCGTCGATTTGGATTAGTAGAAGCTGGGACTTATGGAGCGCTTTATTTGTTTATTGTTTGGGTACACTGCGACCCTTTCCAGGGGTGGTGAGTAGTGCGGTTTGACGGTGGTTTCCATTAGTTTGTTAATAAGTTGAATATAAGGGCATTAAATGTTGAGTCATTTCGAGACAGATGACTGCATCTCTTCAGTTAGATGGTAGGCAGTGCTACCTTCTCTCGATATCCGCCTTCGCGGGAACGAAAAAACGTTTTCCCGAACTCGCGAGCCACAGATTTTCTTATTTTAATCAATTACCCATGATCTCGATAATAAGCATCCAAATTCTTGATTTGAACGCTTGATAACAAAGTTTTTCTTATCTGCCAAAAAAATGCTGACTCTTGCTTGTTGGTTTGTGCGTGTGTGGCATTAGTTCAAACCCGCAACTTTCGTCGAAAAGAACTCCCAACTTCAGGGACGGCAGTTTGCTGCTAAATCCCAAGTCTTAATACATTCCGGTCTGGATGGAAGATCCACTCCCTATCGATCATGTATCACTCGCCATTTCCGCTTTCAATTCCTCGATCTCCCCGCGCAATGCCTCATACTCATCAAGTTTCCGTTGCAGGTATGCGGCTGTAATACCGGCTTTTGCCCGCACGCCTCTCGGAGTCAAAAGGTAAAGATAGGCAGCCTTGTTCTGCGAGTTCTTGAAATTCTTGGCCTTCACGTGCCCCTTCTCCACCAGGGCCTGCAGGCAATAGTTCACCTTGCCCAGACTCACACCCAGCTCTTTCGCGATCTCACGCTGGGTTGCACTCGGATTGGCTTCCAGCAGGCGCAATAATTTGTAGTGGGCTTCTTCAGTTAGCATTTTGGACACGCTACCGCCCTACCCGTCTGGTATGGGCATGGCCGGGAATGGGTTGTTTATTATGATTTGTTCAACAGTTGAACACAGCTTTGTGACAATGTGAAGAACGAAGAGTGAATTGAGTGCAACTTGGCGGGGCAGGAGTGCCCTGCTTACCTCTTTCAGGTAGCGCCCAGCGCGTCCAGTTCGATAGCTATTGGGGTTTGGCGGCCGAGCAGTTCGAGCAAAAGAATTGCTCGTTCCTCGCCAACGGGGTGCTGGAAAATCCCGGTAAGGCCGGCGAAGGCACCCGCCAGTACCTGCACCGGGTCACCGGGGCGATGCGGCCAACTGTCGTCCACGCGTTCGCCCGCCTCCGCATTTTCCGCCTGGCGCAGGTAGTGAATCACCGCGTCCGGCACTGGCCGCAGGAGCTGGCCGAAGCGCACCAGCGCGATAACGCCCAGGGTGGAACGAACGGGGGCCAGGCTCTGCTGCCCGGCGTCGGCATGGATAAACAGGTAGCGCGGAAACAGCGGCTCGGAAACCTGGGTCCAGCGTTGCCGCCGCTGTTTGCGCTGGCGAATCATGGGCAGGTAGGTGGTGTAATCCTGGCGCTGCAGGTTTTCCCGGGCCACGTGTTCCTGCCGGGGTTTGGTCTGCACGGCATACCATTGCTTCATTGTGTCGTGTCCTCCATGGCGGCGAACTGTCCCGCGGTGATGGCGGCGGGGGTGTGCCACATCAGGCTGCGTGCAGTCTCTTCACTATAGCGCAAACAGATGGCGTCGAAGGCAAGGCGCAGCGCCGGTTGCCGGGGGCCATCGTTGTGGCCGTCGCTGGCTACCACGGCCACCTTGCCCTCTGCCAGTAACTGGTGCGCCACCGCCTCGGCCCGCTCGCCGAAGCTGCCGATCACCGAGCCCGCGGTCACCTGCAGCCAGCAGCCGGCCTCAAGGAAGGGTAGCAGGGAATCGGGGTCGCGCATTACCTGCTTGTTGCGCTCCGGGTGCGCAATCAGGGGCCGGATGTTGCGCGCCAGCAGCCAGCGCACCAGCTTGTCGGAGCCCGGGATAATGTGCCCGTGGGGGAATTCCAGCAGCATGATGCGAAAGCCGTCCACCTCGCCGTAGAAGGGTATTTCGTCCCGCATCAGCTGCTCGATGATCTGCTCCGAAAGGCGCACCTCGGCGGCAAAGCCCAGTTGCAGGGGGATGCCCTGCTGCACCAGCTGCGCCCGCAATTCGCCGCAGGCGCGCCGGATAATCTCGCGGGTGTTGTTCCAGCGCTCGGGGTGAATGTGCGGCGTGGCCACCGCGTGGGTGGTGCCCGCCGCCACGGCAATGCGGCACAGCGCCAGGCTCTGCGCCAGGGTATCCGGCCCGTCGTCGATGCCGGGTAGCAGGTGGGTGTGCAGGTCTATCATACGCGGGTCACGCTGCGTTGCCTGGGCCCGTGCTTGCGGGCACGGGCATGCGGGTAGTTATCGGTATGTGCCTGCCAGGGCTACGCGGGCTCCTCCTTGCTCTGGTAATACTCCTGGTACTGGTAGTACTTGCCGCCGTAGGAATACCTGCTGGCCTTCCTCATGTCGAACTGGTTCAGCACCACGCCGGTCAGCGGCTCGTTGCTGGCCACGATGCTGGCAATGGCCTTCTGTGCGGCGGTGGCGGGGGTGCTGTCCGCCTTCACCACGTACACCACGGAATCTGCGTAGCTGGCCAGCACCAGCGCGTCGCTCACCGCCTGTACCGGGGCGGAATCGATCACGATGCGCTCGAACTGGCCGCGCAGGAAATCGATGGCCTCGGCGAAGCGGCGCGAGCTCACCATCTCCAGCGGGTTGGGCGGAATAATCCCCGCCGGCATCACGAAAAGCTGCATGGCGCCCACCTTCTTGATGCACTGTTTCAGGTCCACCGTGCCGGAAACGAAGTGGCTGAGCCCGGGATGGTTGGCGGGAAGGTCGCAGCGTTTGGCCAGGCTGGGGCGGCGCAGGTCGGCGCCGATCACCAGGGTCTTTTCCATCTGGCCCAGGGCGGATGCGAGGTTGAGCGCGGTGGTGGACTTGCCCTCGCCGGGCACGGTCGAGGTCACCAGGATGACCTTCGCCGGCTCGTCCAGGCCCGAGAGCACCACCCCGGTGCGGATGGTGCGAATGGCCTCCGCGTACTGGCCCTGGGGCTTCTGCCAGAACTGGGGGAAGTTGCCGTCCCTGTCGGTCTTCAGTTTCGGCAGGGTACCCAGCAGCGGCACGCCCAGCCTGTCCACCACGTCGTCCGGCGTTTTCACCGTGTTGTCCAGGATATCCAGCAATATGGCGATACCGCAGCCCAGCATCAGGCCGAGAATCAAGGCCAGCATCACGCTCATTTTCTTGTTCGGTTTCACCGGCCAGCCGGGCACCATGGCGCGGTCGAGTATGCGCGCATGGGGCTTCTCGAAACCGCCGGTTTCGCTCACGCTCTTGATGCGGGTAAAGAAGATGTCGTACAGCTGCCGGTTGGTGTCTACCTCCCGCTGCAGCTCCTGCAGGCGGAACTCAACCCGGTTGAAGTCCTGCAGTTCGCTCTTGCTCGCTTCCCAGGTCTGTTCCAGTTGGCGCTCGTTGCGCAGGGCCAGGTCGTACTCGCGACTGATGCCGGACACCACCTTGCGCACCTCCCGCGCCAGGTTGGCGTTCGCCTCCTCCAGCTCTGCCTCGCCGGCAATCATCTTCGGGTGCATGGGGCCGTAGCGCTTGGCCAGCTCCGCCACCCGGCGTTCGGCGCCGGCCTGCTCGCGCTTGATGTCGGCAATCAGGCTGTGGTTCAGCACCGCGGGAATGGTCAGCAGCTCGTCGGTGCTGGCGTCGCCCATGCCCTGCACTTCCTCGCGAATGGCCTGCGCCTCGATGCGCTGGCGCCGCGCCTCCTCCAGCCGCTGGGAGAGAATGGCCAACTCGCTGTTGCCCAGGCTGGTCCGCCCCTCCACGCTCACCAGCCCCTCCCGCTCGCGGAATTCCTGCAGCGCGCTCTCGCTCTCCTCCAGCTTCTGCTTCAGGTCCGCCATCCGGGTGTCCAGCCAGTCGGTGGCCTGCAGGGTGCCGGTCAGGCGGTTCTCCAGGTTACTGGCGATAAATTCCTCGGCAATGGCGTTCACCACGGCCGCCGCCAGCTTGCGGTCGGTGGATTCATAACTGAGGTACACGATATAGCTGTACTGCACCGGCGCCACCGAAAGGCCACCGGCAACGGCGCTGGTCACGGCCTGGATAGCCTGCTCCTCGCGCTCTTCTGCACTGAGTTGCGGCGGGGGCTCCCGCTTGCTGGCCGGCAGCAGGCTCTCCAGGCTGAAACCGCCGTCCTCCTCTTCACCGTCTTCCGGCAGGAACACCGGGTGCTCGTGCAGGCGCAGCCGGCGCACCACCCGCTCCGCGAGGCTGCGGCTTTTCAGGATCTCGTACTGGGTTTGCGTGTAGTTGTAGTTGCCGGTGTCCAGGCCGTACACGTCTTCCACACCCACCACGTTGGCCTGCGCGCTTTCCAGCTCGATGGAGGCGGTGGCCCGGTACACCGGCTGCATGGAAAACACCGCCAACCCGGTAAGCAGGGTGATGGCAAAGGCCAGGCCGAGAATGCCCCACTTGTAGCGCAGCACGGCGCGGAACAACCGGCCCAGGTCGATGAAATCGTCGTCCGCTGCGGGCTGCAGGAGGGGTGCTTGCGTCTGTGGGGGCACGGGAGACATCTGGTTCATCTAGAAGAAAGTATCCTGCACGGTAATGATATCGCCCGGCTGTATATTGTAATCAAGGCCGACTTCCTGCTCCTTCAGCTCCGGGTCCGTACCCGAGATCAGCAGCATCTGCTTCTTGTTGGCCCGCTCGGTAAAGCCGCCGGCCAGGGAGACCGCCTTGCGCAGGGTCAGTCCGGGCTGGAAGTCGACACCGCCGGGGGATTTCACTTCGCCGTTGACGAAAAACGGGCGGTACTTGACGATGGCTACCGATACCCGGGGGTCCACCAGGTAATTCGGCCGCAGGCCATCGACCAGCATTTGCTGCAGTTGCGCGGCGGTTTTGCCGGCCACCACTAGCTCCCCGAGGAAGGGAAAGGAGATGCGGCCGTTCTGGCCGATCAGCATGCGGTCGAAGCTCAGGTCGGGCTCGCCGTAAACGTGAATACTGATTGAGTCGCCGGCATTCAGGCTGTAGCCCCCCGCCGTTTCGGCGAGTGCAGCGCGCCCAACACAAAGTGTGCACAGGAAGAACAGAAACAGCGTGAAACGCCTGGACATGAAACGGGAGCCTCAATCGTTAAAAATGCACGTCGGCGCGGATCAGGCCGCGGGCTGCAACACCGCGATACGCCTTGACGCTTCGGCCATGGCGGCGGCGCCATCCAGGGTGTGCGAGGCATACTCTAACACCTTTTGCCAACCCTGTCGGTGGGCGGGGCGCAGTTGCTGGGCGCGGTACTGGGCTTGCAGCGCGCGCGCGTCCAGGCGCAGCCGCACCTCGGCATCCTGCGCCCAGTAGCCCCGCCAGGCCAGGTACCTGGCCTGCAGGGCATGGTATTCGGGGTTGGCCGGGGCCTGCTGTAACAGGGCTGCGATACCGCGCCCGGTGCGCTCGATGGCCGCCGGGGCCGGCCGGTAATCGGCCCGCCCCCAGAAGCCGACCTCGGTCATGGCGGCGGCGTAGCTGAAATCCTGCCGCAGCAGGGAAGTTGCCTGCCAGCAGGCCGCCAGGGCAATAATCAACAGCGGTGCGGCCAGTGCCAGGCGGGCCGCCATTACAGGCTGAACCCGGCTTCCAGGAAAATGTAGTTGCGGGTGTAGTCGAAGAATGGGTTGGAGGAGTCGCGGTCCTCCCAGCGGTAGCCCAGCCCCAGGTCGACCCAGCGCTGCAGGGCGTAGCTGAGCTGCGCATCCAGGGTATAGACATCGTCCTTGCGCGCGGAGCCGGTATAGTCCTCCACCCCACCACCGAAGCTGAGGTCGGTCTGGGTGCGGCTGTTCCAGCCGTGGTTCCAGGAGAGCCTGGCATCCTTGGTGTCTACGGCATTGCCCTGGCCGTTGGTCTCCTGGGTGAAACGCCGGGTTTCGAAGTTGAACGAGGAGTAGCTGCGCGGCTGCCAGGTGATGTCCGCCTCCCAGGAGAAGCCGTCGTCGTTCTGGCGGGCGTCGGAGTCGTACTGGCGGTCGAACATACCCAGGCGGATGCTGCCGGAGGTTTTCGCGGTTGCCGCCCACTCGGCACCAATGAAGTAGTTGTACTCCTCGCTGTCCAGGCTGCCAAACCGGTCCAGCGGGTTGTCCTTCTTGTACTGCACGTCGGCGTAGCGGGCCTCCAGCAGCAGGTCGGTCTTCGGCGCGACCTTCCAGAAGAACGTGCCCGCGTAGTCGTAGAGATCGCGGCTGCGGAACTGGGTGTACTGCTCGAAGTTCTGGTAGTCGTGGTCGGTAGCCTTTGCCGCCAGTTTCAGGCGGCCACTGGATAACTGGCTGCCGTAGGTGTAGTCGCCGCCCAGGATGGTGCGGTCGAGTTTCACCGGTTTGTCGAAAATCAGCTGCTGCGAAATACCTGTTTCCGCCAGGCCGGTACCACGCTCCTCGTGCCCCTTGCTGTATTCACCGAACACATTAGCCACGTTGCGCGCGTTGAACTCGTGGTGAAGATCCAGGTTGAGCGTGAGGTCGGTAAAGTCGTCGGCGCTGCTGTCGAAGTAGCGGTAATCCGCCAGGCCAACTGTGAGCGAGTAGGTATTCAGGCCGTTTTGCAGCCAGGCCTGTAGTTTGGGCTTGATTTCACTCACGCCAGTGCTCTTCTCGTCATCGGACGAGCGGAACAAGTTGTCGACATAGCCGAGGCTGGTTTCTACGGTTGGCGTCAGGTACACCGGGCCGACCGCCATGTTGGCAGGCTCCACCGCGTTCACCTCGGAGGCGATTGTAAGACTTTGCATGGCTACACAAGCCAGGAACGAATAACGCTCGGCATTCCTTTGCATGGGAAAGTCCTGTTGAAACAGTTTTGTAATATAAAACGACGGATTGCTTATTCGATTATAGGGAAAACCGCTGCAATTCCTAGTGCAAAACGTTGAAACTTCTCACAAAAGAGGGCGTTAGTGTGGCATTTTTGCGAGGAATCGCGGAATTCACCGCCCGGGCGCGCAATCGCGGCCCGGTAGCGCGCGGCAGGCAAAGGCCGTCGCCAGTATGCTCACGAAGGTCAGCGCGTTGGCGGGAATCTGCAGGTTGAAGTCGGAGAGCGAGTGCAGGGCGGCCCAACAGACCGTCATGGTCACGGCAAAAGCCGCCCCGCGCTCGAGCGGCGCGCCGCTCCGGCACTGCACCCGCCACGCGCTGTGCAGGGCCAGCAGGACGACCAGCGCCAGCACCAGCGTCGCCGGAACACCCAGTTCTGCGGCAAACTCCAGGTAATCGTTGTGAGCGTGCACGTAGAATCCTTCCAGTGAAGGGTGCTGGAAATTGGGGAAGATCCCGTAGAAAGAGCCACCGCCGGAGCCGGTGAGCGGAAAGGCCTGGATATAGTCGAAGGTATAGGCGCTGGAAAAAACCCGCGCCTCGCTGTCCGGGCTGGTTTGCTCCAGGCGCTCCACCAGCCGGTCCAGGCCGAACCACTGCCCGAGGATGAGCAGGTCCACCAGCAACAGGCTGCCGAGGAAGGCCACCACCCGCCAGGAAAAACGCCCGCCGGCGTACAGCGCGACGGCCCCAGCCACCCCCAGTGCGGTAAAGAAGGCCACATTTCCCATGCGCGCCCGCGTCAGCACCAGGCCGATCACCATCACCGCAAGGTAGATACGCAAGCGAATCTTGGCGCTCAACAGCAGCGCGAGCCAGCGCTGCAGGCGCTCCCGCCAGCCCTGCGCCGCGGTGGTGGCAAGCTGTGAGAGCAGCAGCCCGATACCCGCGGCCAGGCACATTACCAGGTAGCCCGCGAGGTGATTGCGGTTGACGAAAGTACCCGTGGCCACACCCTTGCCGGTGTATTTCTCGACGAAAAAGCCCAGTTCCAGGCCGCTGAGCACCATCAGGGTGCCGTAGGCCGCCTGGAAGGTTCCGCTGAATACCAGCACCTGTAGCAGCAACTTCAGCCGTTCGCGGGAGTTCACCAGCGCCAGGGTAAGGAAAAAGCACACGGTGAAAGTCAGGCCGCGCAGCAGGTAGGCGCGGGTGGCGGAAGGGTCCAGTGACAGGGTCAGCCAGCCCTCACGGATGTGCCAGGCGTAGGCTTGCGGCGAGAGCCACTGCACCAGGGCGCGGGGCAGGGGCACGGTCTGCAATAGCACCCAGGCCTGGACCAGCAGCAACAGGGCGAGCGGCAGGCGGGCGTAGCGCCAGACCCCCGGGTTGACGCGCGCACCGCCGGCGCAATAGAGCAGCAGCCAGCCGGCGAACAGCAGGCCCGCAAGCAGCGTCAGCAAGGCGGCGGCCCAGGGCCGGTAGGAGGCAAACGGCAGCGGCGCCCAGACCAGAAGCGCGCAGTAGCCGGCAAACAGCAGGGATTCGGGTCGCAGTTTCACAGCAGGTTCAACAGGCAATAAAAAAGGCAGCCGGGGGCTGCCTCCATTGGACTGCCACGGTATCAGAACGCCGTGCTGACGCCTCCGCCCGTGGCCCCGCCCTGCAACACGGCACCGCCGGTCGCCGAGTAGTTGTCTTCATACACCTCCGGCTGGGGCATCACGCGGACATAGGCCTGCAGTGCGGCGGTGGCCGCCAGGGCTTCCGGGGCGGTTTCGCCAGCAGCGGCGCGTACGGCGTTCACCACTTCCTGCGCCTGCGGCAGGTTACCCGCCAGGGCCACACCGGCATTGACGAAGTCGACGCTGTTGGCAGCGCCGCCCGCATTCATGGCGGCGACCGTGGCTTCCGCCAGCGTGAGGTCGTGGGGCTCGCCCACCAGGCTGCGGATGATATCGCTGAAACTGCTGCCCTGCTGCAGGCCGGCGGCGACCGCGGCGGCGGCGTCCTCTCCCTGTGCAGTGGCGGCGAGGCTGGTACAGGCCAGCATGCTGGCGAGCAGAATATGTTGCAGGGCTTTCATCATTACCTGTCTCCCTGGTTGGCCCAATACAAAAGCAAGTACGTTAATTTTGCCGACTACGCTGGCGGAAAACCAGCCTTTTCGCGAGAAACGCGACCTCCGGCACAATTCCTCCGGGCTTTCCCGGGCCGGGCAGGATGCCAGGCCGGGCGCAACACAGTGCGATTTACCGCCCCGGCCCCGCCGTTTCTGCCGATTCAACCGACAACGCCTTCACCGTGCCCACCTTGCGCACCCAGCCGCCCAGGGCACGCACCTCCGCCGGCAGTGCGGCAAGCGCCGCCTGCGCCTCCGCACCGGTTGCAAACGGGCCAAGCATCAGCGCGTACCAACGCTTGCCGTCAACCTCCAGCTGGATCACCAGCGGTTCCGCCAACGCTTCGAGGTAACGCTGGATATAGGCATCCAGCGCGCCGCGGTCGGAACTGGTGAGCACCTGCACCAGGTAGTGATTCGGGTCGAACTGCGGCAACAACAGATTGCTGGTGCCGAGCAGCGGCGCGATATCCCGCCGCGAAATCCGCCCCTCCTCGTACATCAGGACCAGGTTGTGCTGCGCGCTGACCATGCCGGCCTGCGCTGCCATCAGGTACCAGCGATAGGCCTCGCGGTCGTCCTGCGGCACGCCCTGCCCGGCGCGGTACAGCTGGCCGAGGTTGAACTGGGCGGTCGTGTCGCCCGCTTCGGCCAGCTCCCTCCAGATCGCCACGGCGCCGTTGACGTCGCCGCGCGCAAAGGCATCGTAGCCGTCCTCGATATCAAAGCGCGCCCAGACAAATGCGGCGCAAGCGAGGCTCAAAAGGATGGCGAAGCGGGTCAGGCGCATGGGGCAACTCCAATGGGCCGGTGATGGAGTGGGAGGGGGCGAAAAACAGTACTGACGTACTGTAGACAATCAGTTCAGGCATCGCCCTCCCCCCAACAGTAGGTGGAAAGCACCGCGAAACGTTCGTGGGCGCCGCCACCGTTGACGACGGTGTCACCGCAGCGCAGCCAGGCATGGGCCAGCATCTCACCACTGGTTGCATCCCGGCAGGCGCCCAGGTACAGGCGGCCTCCAATCTGCTCGCGCTGCAGCAGCTGCTGCAACACCAGCACCTGGACGAGACAGTTGCTCTGCCAGGGGGTAGTGCGGGCGGTGGCGGCCACCAGGTAGCCGAGGTGCCCGGCCCGCGCGAGTTGCATTGCGTTGCAGCGGACGCGGGGCGGCTCTTCCCGGGCGTGCTGCATTTGCCTGGAAAGCCGCTGGAAACTGCTGAGCAGGATGGCCGCCCGGTAATACCCGAGCATTGCCCAGATCCTGCCGGCGAGCAGCTGGCTGCGCCAGTCCAGCGCCAGGAATTTTTTCAGGGGTGAACCCACAACCGCCACCACGACACGATAATTGACCTGGTCGAAACTCTAGCAAAAAGGGCTAGATGGGGTCAGGCCTATAATTTAGGATCAGCAGAATAACTGATGACCGGCCTGCCCCCACACTGAACCGCTGTGCGCTTTCGAGATTTTCTCCCCTTTATTACCCCCCACCGCCGCGCCCTGGGATTGATGGTGGCGCTGCTGCTGGGCGGCAGCCTGCTCGCCCTCGCCAACCCGTGGCTGGCCGGGTTGCTCGTCGCCAGCGTCGTCGGTGAAAGCGCTTCGGGGCTGGCGCCGCAGGCTTTGCTGGCTATCTGGGTGAGTATCATTGCCGCGGGCAGCGTGGTCAGCTTCTTCAGCAGCTACCACATCGGCAGCACCGGCGAACAGATCACCGCCGCCTTGCGTGCCCGCCTCTACCAGCACCTGCAGTCCCTGCCGCTGGGCTATCACCAGCAACGCCGGGCGGGGGAGACGCTTACCCTGTTGAGCAGCGACGCCGCCATCATTGCCTCGTTTGTCACCCAGACCCTGGTGCAGTTGCTGCCCGCACTCGCCACCTTCGGCGGCGCGTTCCTGCTGATGCTATGGCTGGACGCGACCATCGCCCTGCTTGCGGTCTGCCTCTCGCCGGCCTACGTACTGGCGATGAAAATGATCGGCCGCCGCCTGCGGCCGCTGTCCCGCGACTGGGTGCAGGCCAACAGCGCCATGGTCTCGGTGGTGGAGGAGAACCTGGGCATGCTGCCGGCGATCAAGGCCTTCACCCGGGAAGCCCACGAGCAGGCGCGTTTCGACACCGCGAACCAGACCCTGCTCGGCGTCAGCCTGCAGCAATTGCGGCTGGGTGCCGCCCTGGGTCCGACGATCAGATGCCTCGGCGGGCTGGGCCTGATTGGCCTGCTGTGGCTGGGCACTGCCCATATCGATGCCGGCCGGCTGCAGGCCTCGGAACTGGTGAGCCTGCTGCTGTATGCGATGTTGCTGATTGCGCCCCTGCAGACCCTCGCCAATGTCTACGGCCAGGTGCAACGCACCCGCGGCAGCGCCGAACGCATTTTGGAGTTCCTGGCGGAGCAACCCGAGCCGGCGGATGTGGGAGAGCGTGAACTGCGACCGGTAAAGGGCCATGTGCGCTTCGACGGCGTGACATTCGCCTACCCGGGGCGCGCTCCGGTGTTGCAGGATTTTTCCCTCGAGATCCGGGCCGGTGAAACCGTGGCGATCACCGGGCGCAACGGCGCGGGCAAATCCACCCTCGCCCACCTGCTGATGCGCTTCGCCGATCCACAGTCCGGCCGGGTACTGATCGACGGCGTCGACCTGCGGGAAGTAACCCTGGACAGCCTGCGCTCGCAGATCGGCCTGGTCGCCCAGCACGTCCTGCTGCTGAATGGCAGCGTGGCGGAGAACATCGCCTACGGCAGCCCGGCGACAGACTTTGCCGCTATCGAAGCTGCCGCCCGCGCGGCGCACGCGCACGCTTTCATCAGCGCCCTGCCCGAGGGCTACGCCAGCGTGATTGGCGACCAGGGCGTCCGACTCTCCGGCGGCCAGCGGCAGCGACTGGCGCTGGCCCGCACCCTGCTCAAGGACCCGCCGATCCTGGTGCTGGACGAAGCCACCGCGATGTTCGACCCGGCGGGCGAAGAGGCGTTTATCGCAGAAAGCCGGGAGCTGTTGCAGACCCGGACGGTGATCCTGATTACCCACCGGCCGGCGAGCCTGGCGCTGGCGGACCGGGTGGTGGAAATTGGCGGGCCATAAGGCATTGGATTCAAGCCGGGGCAGGTGCCAGGGAGCGCAGGTGGTGACAAATTTCTGTGCAGACTTCGTCCGTACGCGCCAGACTCCACGGACGCCGGAGTTGATAGACCGGGAGGGCATCGACCAGCCTGGCTAGATAGGCGGTTCGCGTCTGCAGCAGACCTGCAAAGTTGAACAGATAACTCGGCAATAACTCCTCGAATTTGCGAAAACCCGAGAGCGCGGAAAACGTCACTGGCCCGTCAGGTGAGCCCCGCTCGAGAATATAGACAGCGGCGATCGGCTCGGCGGCTGTGCAGAACCGGGGGATCGGTATACCGAGATCTTCATTGCGCCGGTAGGGCCGGTGGTGCGGGTGTGAGGGGAAGGCATAAAACCCCTGACCGGTCTGCACCACGGCTACCTTGTCATCGGACAGCAACTTGTGCCCGCGCTCGAGAAAACCGGCGGCGAGCGTGGACTTTCCACCCATCGAAGGGGCAAAAAATAGCACGGCTGCGCCGTCGATCCGCACCGCCCCGGCATGAAAAAAATGGTAGCCGCGCACCAGCGCGAGGTACAAGGGCAGGAAAATGTGGATGAACCAGAAACCGAGCGGCCCGGGATTTTCCTCACCGTGGGGCGAGTAGAAAATCTCGCTGCCCTGGCCCTCCCATTCAAAACTGGCGACACCCGCTACACTAAAGCGGTAGCGCTGGCCCGTCCTGGGTACGCCCCAATGATCGATGTCACTGGAAAACCAGACCTCGCGGCCATGCTCGACCACGGCGAAACGCTCGGCTTCCAGCGGTGATTCAGGGATAGCGCATGCACTGCGACTGAGGGTTACAACGTCCGCTGGCGAGGCGCAAGCGGGTGGTTCAGGCACCCCCGGTGCAGGCACCGCAAGGGTGAAATCGACATCACAGGGTACGCCATAAAAATAGTGGAGATGGCGCTGCAAACGGCATCAGTCCCTACGTGCGGAGACCGTCGGGGTGGCCGGGGTTTTCGCTTTTAATCACGGCCTTGGTTACCCCGCTCGTCTGCTGGGTCAGGCCACTGATGGTATCAAAGCGCTTAAGTGACGGGGGCTGATACGCGCGCCGCGCCTGGTTCCGAGGTGGTTTGGTAACGCCTGCCATTGTCAATAAGCCCCCAAGGCCCTGATTCATGTTAAAGAAAGGTTATTTTGCAGCCAATTGACCAACAATGCCACTCGCTGCCGCCGCGAATTCTGGTCATTTTCACCGGCCGCCAGCTTCAATGCATACTGCGGTGGCAGCCACGCGGACAATTGTTCAGCCAGCTCAGCGGTGGTGCCCGGCGGGCAAAACTGCTGTTGCAACTCCCGGAACCAGCCATGGTAGAGCATACCTACATGCTGCCTTTCCACCCTCTGCGCCACCGGTTCAGGCAGGTAGCGCGCTGCCAGCTGCCTCAGCAGAAACTTGGACACGCCTCCACGGACTTTCTGGTCGTGGGGCAGATTCAGGAAAAATTCCACGATGCGTTTGTCGAGAAACGGATGCCGCGCTTCGAGCCCCATTGCCGCAGCGCTGCGCTCGTAGCGTTCGATACCGGCACTCAGGAAGGCAGTTCCGAGAATGTTCGCGTGAACGGCCATAAGGGAATCGCCCAGGCTAAAGTGATTGTTGCGCGCATCCAGGGCAAAGCGTTCGTCCAGCCGCACGGCACGCGCGAATGCGGGATCGAGCCCCGCCTCACTCAGGAGCGCATGCATCCGCGCCGACGTCCGCCCGAACTCTCGCCGGCGCCGGGCCCATCGCGGCTGGCAGGCGGCCAACACCGACCTGAAGGCACGGCGCCAGGGGATGCCATCGCCACTTTCACCCAGACGCCGGAGCTCGCCGAGGAAGTGCCCCAATTCGCGTTGGCGCAGCAGGAAGGGCAGTGGATTGACAGGGAGCCCCGCGACGATATCGCCATCGACGCCGTCGAGCAGATAACGGGCGCCCTGTTCGCGCGCAGCCAGGGCAGTCAACGCCGGCACGATCATCATCAGATCGAACGGATCCTCACACCGCGCACACCACTGTTCGAGCTCTGCCGCGTAACTGCCTACCGCATCCGGCGTCAGGTAAACCGGCTGCGCACCGACACTGTTGACCACCTGTTTCGAGTACCGGGTCTCGAGGCAAGCCAGATCACCCGGACGCGTCGCCGACAGCGTCAGGATCGGCCTTGCCGCCGTGCCAGCCCCCAACAGATTGCTCGCAACACCAACGACGGTGGAAGAATCCAGGCCGCCACTGAGCATTGAAGCGGGCTGGTGTAATCCGCGCAGGCGTACCCTGACGGCATCGCGGAACAGCTCTTCAAGCGCATCGACGTACGCTTCGTCGGAGCCGAGGTGCAGTGGATGGTCGGCCCCTGGCGTCCAGTATTGTGCAACCCGGAATTCACCCGCGTTTACCGTCATGGTACAACCGGCGGGCAGGCGGGAAACCGCGGCAAAAAACGTGGCTGTACGGTCCAGGCCTTCCAGGTACTCCACGAGGTAGTCCGCTACCCGACCGGGCGAGACCTCTGCGGGCACCCCCGGACCGCGAATGACGCCCAGCGCGGAGGAGGCAAAGACGAACGTGCCATTTGCCTTGCTGTAATAGAATGGCTTGCAACCCATGTGATCACGCGCGCAGAACAGTGTATTGCGCGGTTGATCGCAAATAACAAAGGCAAAATCACCTAGCAGGTGGTCCACGCAGGACGCGCCCCAGCGGCGATAGGCGGCAAGGATAATCCGGCTGTCGGCAAGCCGTGACGGATCGTCCGGGGTGAGACGCAGCTCGGAGATCAGGCTGTCGCGGTTGTCGAGGCGGGCGTCTGCGGTGATGCTCAAGCCGGAATCGGGGCACTGGTGAGGCAGCTGGTCGAACTTTGACTCGGCGGTCGCATGGAGTGCACAGTGACCGAGCCCGAGCGAGCCGCTGGCGGAAAAACCCACGCCGTCCGGACCACGATGCGCGAGTTCACGGGCCATCGGCTCAAGTTCTTCCGGCAGGACGGGCTGCCCGCTGCCCCGGTATATCCCAAAGATTCCAGCCACGTCACTCCCACCACGCCAAATTCGTGGCCGCCCCCGTACAGCCCCACTGGCGGCACTTTAGCACAGATGATTCGTGGAAATTTTTCCGCAGGCCCAGGCCAGCGGGAAGCTCCGCCACGCGGGCGGAACTGCTGGCCGAGGGGGCGTTTCAGCCCCCGAAAGGATGCCGCAACACGATCGTCTCCTCCCGGTCCGGGCCGGTGGAGATGATATCTATGCTGGCGCCAACCACTTCCTCGATCCGCGCGATATAGTCGAGGGCCGCCTGCGGCAGTTCCTCGAGGCTTTTCGCACCGATGGTGGACTCGCTCCAGCCGGCAACCACTTCGTAGACCGGGTACAGGCCCTCGTAGTCATCGGAGTCCACCGGGTTGGGGCGGGGGTTGCCGTTCTCGTCGGCATAGCCGACACAGATCTGGATGGATTCCAGGCCGTCGAGCACGTCCAGCTTGGTCAGGCACAGGCCGCTCACCGAGTTGATGTTCACCGCGTTGCGCAGGGCAACCGCGTCGAACCAGCCACAGCGACGCGGGCGGCCGGTGGTGGCGCCGAATTCGTGGCCTTTTTTCGCCAGGTGCGCGCCGGTCTCGTCGAACAGTTCGGTGGGGAAGGGGCCGGAGCCGACCCGGGTGGTGTAGGCCTTGGTAATACCCAGCACGTAATCCAGATAGAGCGGACCGAAACCCGAGCCGGTGGCGGTACCGCCGGCGGTGGTGTTGGAGCTGGTGACGAAGGGATAGGTGCCGTGGTCGATATCCAGCAGCGATCCCTGGGCGCCTTCGAACATGATTTTCGCGTTGGTCTTGCGGTACTCGTGCAGCAGCGCGGTCACATCGGCCATCATCGGCAACAACTGCGGGGCCATCTCGAGGGTTTCCTCGAGGACCTGCTGGTAATCCAGCGGCTCGGTGCGGTAGAAATGCTCCAGGGCGAAGTTGTGGTATTCCATCACTTCCTTGAGCTTGCGCGCAAAGCGGTGCTCGTCCTTGAGGTCGCCCAGGCGCAGTCCGCGGCGGGCGACCTTGTCCTCATAGGCCGGGCCGATACCGCGGCCGGTGGTGCCGATCTTGTCATTGCCCTTGCGCGCCTCGCGCGCCTGGTCCAGCGCCACGTGGTAGGGCAGGATGAGGGGACAGGAAGCGGAAATTTTCAGACGCTCGCGCACCGGTACGCCCCGGTCTTCCAGCTCCTTCATTTCCTTGAGCAGGGCATCGGGCGCCAGCACCACGCCGTTGCCGATCAGGCACTGGACGTTTTCGCGCAGGATACCGGAGGGGATCAGGTGCAGGACGGTTTTCTCACCGCCGATGACCAGCGTGTGACCGGCGTTGTGACCGCCCTGGAACCGCACCACGGCGTTGGCCTGGTCGGTCAGGAGGTCTACGATCTTGCCCTTGCCTTCATCACCCCACTGGGTGCCGAGGACGACTACATTCTTGCTCATGTGCTTTGCTCGTGCCTTGTCTTCACTGAACCCGGCGTGAGGGTTCGCTCAGGGTACCGCTGTCAATTCGCGGAGCGGAGCTCGCGCGAGGTTAATCCAAATTCTTCCCGTCGACGGGGCAGGCCACTATGCCAGTGGCTGCACCCGCCAGTCGCCGTCCACCTCGACCAGCTCCCGGCTGCAGCGCGGGTCGCTGCCCGAGGGCAGGCGGTGTATGACGATTTCACCTTGTGCCCGCAGTTGCTGTACCGCCGCTGCCAGTGCGGGGTCAGCGCTGTCCGGCACCGCGATGGCGGACGGCCGGGGCGCCGGATCGGCGGTGAGGCTCATCAGCGCCTTCAGGTCAGTGTTGAATCCGGTGGCGGGGCGCGCCCGGCCGAATACTTCGCCGACGCCGTTGTAACGCCCGCCGTTGGCCAGCGCCTTGCCGTGGCCGCTGACATAGGCGGCAAACACCAGCCCGGTGTGGTAGTGGTAGCCGCGCAATTCCGCCAGGTCATAGTAAATCGGCAGTTCCGGCTGCAACTGGCGCAGGCTCTGCGCCACCGACTGCAGGGCTTCCACCGCGGCCAGCGCGGCCGGCGCACGGCGCTCAAACAGGGCCCGGGCCCGGGACAGGACATCGTCATCGCCGTGCAGGTTGAGCAGCCCGAGGATCAGCTCAGCGGGTTCGGGGGCGACGCCTGCCAGCACGTTGTGCAGGTCGGGCAGGGACTTGCGCTGCAGGCAGTCAAAGACCCGGGCTTCGAGCTCGCTGTCGAGACCCGCAGCGTCGAGCACGGCGCGATAGACGCCCACGTGGCCGAGATCCAGGGTGTAGTTTTCGACACCGGCGAGCGCCAGCGTCGCCAGCATGAGGCGGATGACCTCGACATCCGATGCGAGGCTGTCATCGCCAAACAATTCGGCCCCCAGCTGGATGGGCGAGCGGGAGGCCATCAGGGAGTTTGAGCGGGTGTGCAGGATCGAGCCGGCGTAGCAGAGCCGGCAAACGCCCTCCCGGCCGAGGCTGTGGGCGTCGATACGCGCCACCTGCGGGGTGATGTCGGCGCGCACGCCCATGGAGCGGCCGGAAATCTGGTCGGTCAGCTTGAAGGTGCGCAGGTCCAGGTCCTGGCCGAGGCCGATCAGCAGTGAGTCGGTAAACTCCACCAGCGGTGGAATCACCAGCTCGTAGCCCCAGGCGCGGAACTGGTCGAGCAGGCGCCGGCGCAGCAGCTCAACCTGCGCCGCCTGTTCGGGAAGTACCTCTTCGATACCGTCCGGCAGTTGCCAACGATCAACTGATGTCATCAGTCACCCTTAATGTACCCAATACAACATCGCCAGGCCGCCGAGCATGCTCAGCAGGCCGATGTTGCGAATTACGCGATCATCCAGAGTCGCCACTTTCGCCACCAGCTCACGCCAGCGGCGAGGACTCAGGAAGGGCATCAACCCTTCGATAATCAGTACCAGTGCCAGCGCTACGGGGAGTACTTGCCAGAAGTCCATTGACCCTCAGTAATCGGCCGGACACAAAAAACCGCGGGCGCATCGCCTGCAGCGCAAACGACGAATCCCACGGTTGCGGGATGCTACCACAACCGCCGCGGATAGTACCTGTAAATTTGTTGGGCGCTCCGTACCGGGCTCAGGGCCCTTTTCCGGGCAGGGCACTTGCCCTGCCCGGAAAAGGGCCCTGAGCCCATTCGGCGCCGCTTATGCGCTACTTCCCGCCGCGCGAATCCTTCAGGTAGCGGAAGAACTCGTCGTCCGGCTCCAGCAGCAGGATATTGCCATCGCCCTGGAAGGAATCCCGGTAGGCCTGCAGGCTGCGGGTAAACGCATAGAACTCCGGATCCTGGTTGAAGGCCTCGGCGTAGATCCGGGTGGCCTCGGCGTCACCTTCACCGCGAATCTGCTCCGCGTCGCGGTAGGCGTTCGCCTTGATCACCGTGACCTCGCGGTCGGCCGCAGCGCGGATACCCTCGGCCAGTTCCTGGCCCTGTGAGCGATGCTCACGGGCCTCTTTTTCCCGCTCGGCGTTCATCCGGCGGTAGACCGACTCGGAGACATCCGCGGGCAGGTCGATACGCTTGACCCGCACGTCGACCAGTTCGACGCCGAGTTCGGAGCGGGCCACGTCGTTGAGCGACTCCTGCAGGTCGATCATCAGCTGGTCGCGCTCGCCGGAGACCACTTCCTGGATGGTGCGCTTGGCCACCTGGTTGCGCAGGCCATCGTTAATGCGCTGGGACAGCAGCTGCATCGCCCGCACCACCTCGCCGTTGGTGGCGGTGTAGAACTTGGCGGTATCCGACACCCGGAACTTGGCGTAGGAATCGACGATGAGGGCCTTTTTCTCCTGTGTGAAGAAGCGCTCGGGCTGGGAATCCACCGTGAGCACCCGGCCGTCGAACTTGCGCACGCTGTTGACGAAGGGAATCTTCCACCCGAGGCCGGGCTGCAGATCGGGATTGACCACCTCACCGAATTTCAGCATCACGCCGCGCTCGGTCTCGCGCATCACAAACAGGCTGTTGCTGAGAATCCACAGCAGGACGACCGCGAGGATCACGACCACCATATTACGACTGGACATCTTAGCGACCTCCCCGGCTGGATGAAGTGGAGACCGCAGCGTCGCGCCGCAGCTGGTCGGTTACCGCGTCGGTAATCTGCCGCAGGGTATTGCTGTCCAGGGTCATACGCCGCGGCGCGCTGCTGGTCTGGCCCGGTGCCAGCTTGTCCAGCGGCAGGTACATCATGTTATTGCCACCCTCTACATCCACCAGCACCTTGCTGGTGTTGCCGTATACCTCCTGCACCGCGTCGATATAGAGGCGCTGGCGGGTCACTTCCGGGGCCTTGCGGTATTCCGTCAGCAGCTTGGTGAAGCGCTCCGCCTCACCCTGGGCGTTGGCCACCACCTGCTCCTTGTAGGCGCTGGCGTCCTCGATCTGGCGCTGGGCCGAACCGCGGGCCTCGGGGATCACCCCATTGGCATAGGCCTGGGCCTCGTTTTTCACCCGCTCCTCGTCCTCGCGGGCCTTGATCACGTCGTCGAAGGCGGCCTGCACCTGGCGCGGCGGCTTGGATTCGTCGATGTTGATCTTGCTGATCAGGATGCCCGTCTCGTACATGTTGAGGTATTCCTGCAGGCGGGTGCGCACGTCCGCGGCTATTTGCGCGCGGCCCTCGGTCAGCACCATGTCCATGCGGGTGTCGCCGACCACGTGGCGCAGGGCGCTCTGGGCGGCATGCTGCAGCGAGATTTCCGGGTCGCGTACTTTCAGCACGAACTTGGTCAGGTCGTCGATCACGTACTGCAGGGACATTTTCACCTCGACGATGTTCTCGTCCTTGGTGAGCATGATCTCGTCCAGCGTGGCCTGGCGCACCTTGGTGATGTTGTCCTTGATGACCTCGTCGATCATCGGCGGATTCCAGTGCAGGCCGGGACCCACGGTGTCCACGTACTTGCCGAAGCGCAGCACTACCGCGCGCTCCTGCTCGTCGATCTGGTACAGCCCCATGAAAAACCAGATACCGACCACTACCACGGCTACCAGGCCGAGCAGGCTGGCAGAAATGCCGCTACCGCCACCACTGCTGCCGCCGGATCTGCCGGAACCGCCGCCGAACAGGCCGCCGAATTTTTCCTGCAGCTTTTTCAGCGCCTCGTCGAGATCGGGCGGACCCTGATCGCCGCCACCCCAGGGGTCGCGGGGACCTTTATTGTTTCCGCCACCCGGTTCATTCCAGGCCATATTCAGCTCCTGTTAAAAAGTCTGGGGAAGTCTAACAAATCTGGTGCCGGCGGGTTATACCTGATGCGCATTTCGATCCGGCTTGTGGCTCAGCGCCGCCTGTCACGGTCGATTGAAGGTTTTTCCCTGTGAAACACGCCCAAAAGCGCACATCCGTGTGCAGGCTCGATCGGCGACGTCCTGTCGCCTCACGGTTTCACAGGGAAAAACCTTCACTCGCCCTACCTTCTGTGCACCGAATAACGTTCCTTATTGGTTGCAAACGCGGCCAGCGGTCAAAACAGCGGCTCGGGGCCCTTCTTCATCAACCGATTCCACTCCGCGCGCGGCAGGCGCACCTGCAGGTGAGCTACACCGTCCGCGGAATAATCCTCCGCCTCCACGGCACCCATGCGATACAGCGCGGCGCGCAGGCCACCCTGGTCCGGCTTCAGTTCCAGCTCCTCGTTGACCATGTCCTCGCCCACGGTCTCGCTCACCGCCTGCAGCAGCAGGTCGATGCCCGCGCCGGTGACGGCGCTCAGCCAGACCCGCTCGGGGCGGCCCTCGGGGTCGCGATCGATACGCGGCTCCATTTCGAGCAGGTCGAGCTTGTTGTAGACCTCGAGGCGCGGGATGTCGCTGGCGCCGATCTCTTCCAGCACTTCGCGCACCTGGTAGATGTTGTCCTCGCGCTCGCCGCTGGCGGCGTCGATGACGTGCAGCAGCAGGTCGGCGTTGAGGGTTTCCTCGAGGGTTGCCTTGAAGGCCTCGACCAGCTTGTGCGGCAGGTGGGCGATAAAGCCCACGGTGTCCGCCAGTACCACCGGGCCGACGTTGTCGAGCTCCAGCCGGCGCAGGGTCGGGTCGAGGGTCGCGAACAGCTGGTCGGCGGCGTAGACCTCAGCGGAGGTCAGGCGGTTGAACAGGGTGGATTTGCCGGCGTTGGTATAGCCGACCAGTGACACAGTGGGTATTTCCTGGCGCTGGCGTGAGCGGCGGCCCTGGTCGCGCTGGCGGCGGACTTTTTCCAGTCGTGCGGTAATCGACTTGATGCGTTGGCGCAGCAGCCGGCGGTCGGTTTCGAGCTGGGTTTCACCGGGGCCGCGCAGGCCGATACCGCCCTTCTGGCGCTCGAGGTGGGTCCAGCCGCGGACCAGGCGGGTGCTCATGTGCTGCAACTGGGCGAGCTCGACCTGCAGCTTGCCCTCGTGGGTGCGGGCGCGCTGGGCGAAGATGTCGAGGATCAGCCCGGTGCGGTCCAGCACCCGGCATTTGAATTCCCGCTCGAGGTTGCGCTCCTGGCTGGGGGAGAGGGAGTGGTTGAAAATCACCACCTCGGCCTCGTGCAGGCGGACTTCCTCGAGTATTTCCAACAGCTTGCCGGAACCGACAAACGTGCGCGGGTCCGGCGCGACGCGCGACCCCATTATGTAGGCAACAGGGTCCCCGCCGGCGGAAAGCACCAGCTCCTCGAATTCCCTCGGGTCTTCCCGTTCCGCTTCACTATCGAGGTTGAGATGAACGAGCACAGCCCGTTCCCCGGATTCGGGTCGATCAAAAAACAAGATGGCCTCTGATGGTGAGCAGGCGGCAGCCAAGGCTGCCGCAAGGTGGATTCCTAGCTGCCACTACCCTCTTCCGGGGGCTGCTGCATCGGCAGCCGCACTACCCGGCTCGGGACGACAGTCGAGATGGCGTGCTTGTACACCATCTGGCTGACCGTGTTCTTGAGCAGTACGACAAACTGATCGAAAGACTCGATCTGGCCCTGCAGCTTGATGCCGTTGACCAGGTAAATCGAGACCGGGACGCGTTCCTTACGCAGAAGGTTCAGGTAAGGGTCTTGTAAGGTATGCCCTTTTGACATAGCTCTCTCTCCTAACAGGCTCAACTCGAGCCGAAAAAAATTGAAGTTTGGACTTCTCCAGCGGAAGCCACCGGAATCACCCCAGTGCCGTACCGAGCGCTATGGCTGGCGGCGATATTGTCTGTAGGCCCCTGTGACTCCTGCACACATTATAGTGCATTCGTTAGCCAGTGGCGCACATCACTAACGTAAAAAATTCCGTGCCAGCGCAACCGGGGGGCCGCCCAGCAAGCCGGGGTAATACTCTGACAGGCCACCCGGGGCGATGTTCCCGGCAGGATCAGTAAAAATCCACGCCAGATCGGGCCATTTACGCAACCAGGTCAGCTGTCGCTTGGCCAGCTGGCGGGTGGCGGCGATGCCCCGCTCGACCGCCTCCTCCAGCGAGCACTCGCCCTCCAGGTACTGCCACATCTGGCGGTAGCCCACGGCGCGAATCGCCGGCAGTCCGGTGTGCAGGTCGCCCCTGGCGTGCAGGCCGCGGACTTCCTCGAGAAAACCCTCGCGCAACATGCTGTCGAAACGCAGGGCGATACGGCGGTGTAACTCCGCCCGTTCCAGCGGACACAGGGCAATTTGCCGGACGTCGTAGGCATCCGCGGGCGCGCCTCCCGACTCCGCGTGCCATGCGGACAACGGCCGGCCACTGGCGTGGAACACCTCCAGCGCGCGGGACAGGCGCTGCGAATGGTTGGGGTGGATGCGGGCGGCCGATTCGGGATCGACCTGCGCCAGCTCCGCGTGCACCGCGGGCCAGCCGCGCTCGGCCGCCAGCGCCTCGATTTGCGCCCGAATCGCGGGGTCCGCGTCGGGCATGGGAGCCAGTCCCTCGAGGAAAGCGCGGAAGTAGAGCATGGTGCCGCCCACCAGCAGGGGAGTCCGGCCACGGGCGACGATATCCGCGCAGACCCGCGCGGCGTCCGCGGCGAAACGGGCCGCCGAATAGGCCTCGGCGGGATCGCAGATATCCACCAGGTGATGCGGATAGACGGGCTTCGCGCTGCCGATATCCAGCCCCCGGTAGACCAGTGCGGAATCGACGCTGACCAGCTCGCAGTCCATGGACTGGGCCAGGGCAATGGCCAGGTCTGTCTTGCCGGAGGCGGTCGGGCCCAGCAGGCAGACCAGGCGCGGGCGGCTGTCGCTCACAACAGCGTCAGCGGCCGCGCAGGAAGAGCTTGTCCAGCTCGCCCAGCGACAGCTGCGTCCAGGTCGGGCGGCCGTGGTTGCACTGGCCGGCGCGCTCGGTCTCTTCCATGTCGCGCAGCAGGGCGTTCATTTCCGGCACGGTCAGCCGCCGGCCGGCGCGCACCGAGCCGTGACAGGCCATGGTGGACAGCAGCTCGTCCATGTGGGCTTCGATGCGTTCGGAGCTGCCGTATTCGATAAGGTCCGCCAGCACGTCGCGCAACAGCTGCTCCACATCGGCGTCGCGCAGGCTCACCGGCACCTCGCGTATCAGCAGGGACTCCTCCCCCGCCGCTTCCACCCGCAGGCCGAGGCCGGTAAACAACTGCGCATATTCCACGGCGATGGCGACCTCGCGCTGGCTGACCGCCAGCGGTCGCGGCACCAGCAGCGGCTGGCTGCGAATGCCGTCGCTGTCGCGGGCGCGCTTGAGGCGCTCGTAGGTGATGCGCTCGTGGGCCGCGTGCATGTCCACCAGCACCAGCCCAGCCGCGTTCTCGGCCAGGATGTAGATACCCTTGAGCTGGGCCAGCGCGTAGCCCAACGGGGGGATGTCCTGTTCGGCGACCGCGCCTGCTTCCCCACCGGCGGGTGCGCCGTACAACTGGCGGTAAGCGCCGAGCTGTGGCGCCACCTGGGAGGGACGCGCGGACCAGTCACCCCCCGTGCGGGCAGCCGCTCCCGGCGACCAGGCCGCGGATTGTCCACCGCGATAAGCTGCCCCGGCCTCGGCCAGCACCCCTTGGGCCGCCAGATAGGGCACGCCATCGCGCGGGCGATCATCGACCGGCAACGCCAGCCCGGTCTGGCTGCGTATCTCGCCGGTGGCGGTATCGATCACTTCGCCCGCAGCCAGTTCCGCGGCCACGTGATCGGCAGGGCGCACCTCAGCGAGACAGCGGTGCAGGCTGGAAAAAATAAAATTGTGCACCGAGCGGCCATCGCGAAAACGCACTTCGTGCTTGGTCGGGTGCACGTTGACATCGACCAGCGCCGGGTCCAGCTCCAGGTAGAGGACAAAGGCGGGATGGCGGCCGTGGTAGAGCACATCCCGGTAGGCCTGCTTGATGGCGTGGGCGATCAGGCGGTCGCGAATAATGCGGCCGTTGACATAGAAATACTGCAGGTCCGCCTGGCTGCGGGAAAAGGTTGGCAGCCCGACCCAACCGCTCAGGCGATAGCCGCCGGCCTGGTTTTCCACCTCGATGGCCTGCTCCATGAACGCGGGCCCGCAGACCGCCGCCACCCGGCGGCGCTTTTCCGCGTCGCTTTCGCCGGCGCGGAAGTCGTGAACCCCGCGGCCGTTGTGGCGCAGGCTGAAGGCCACGTCGAAGCGCGACAGGGCGAGCCGCTTTACCACCTCTTCGAGGTGGTTGAACTCGGTTTTCTCGGTGCGCAGGAACTTGCGCCGGGCCGGGGTGTTGAAGAACAGGTCGCGCACTTCCACCGTGGTTCCCCGCGGGTGCGGCGCCGGGCGCAGCACTACCTCCATGTCGCGCCCCTCGGAGGCCGCCGACTGGCCCTCGCTACCGGTCTCGGAGGGGTTGCTGGTGAGGGTGAGCCGGGATACCGAGCCGATACTGGCCAGCGCTTCGCCGCGAAAACCAAGGCTGCCGACGGCCTCCAGGTCGTCGAGTGAACTGATTTTACTGGTGGCGTGGCGGGCCAGCGCCAGTGGCAGGTCATCCGGGGCGAGGCCGCAGCCGTTGTCGCGGATGCGGATCAGCCGGCTGCCGCCCGCCTCCACCTCGATATCGATGCGGCTGGCACCGGCGTCCAGGCTGTTTTCCAGCACTTCCTTGACCACGGAGGCCGGACGCTCGACAACCTCGCCGGCGGCAATCTGGTTGGCCAGTCGCGGGGAAAGTCGATGGATTACGGGCATTGCGGTTCCAGGCCGGTACAGTGTTTGGGAAAATGCTGCGTCTGGCCCCGGCGGCGGATCTAGCTCGCCGGGATGGTCAGCTTCTGGCCGACGATGATCCTCGAGCCGTCGATACCATTGACGTTCATCAGCGAGTTCAGCGATACGTTGAACCGCTGGGCGATGTCGGAGAGTGTATCACCCCGGGCGATAATGTACTCGGTTCCACCCTGCGCCTTGTTCCAGGCCACCAGGGTACCCGAGGGCGGGTGAGCGGTGAACCAGCTGTGGATACCGGAATAAATGGCCCGCGCCATCTGCTTCTGGTAATTACTGGTCGCCAGCTTGCGGGACTCGTCCGGGTTGGAGATAAAACCGGTTTCCACCAGGATCGAGGGGATGTCCGGCGATTTCAGCACCGCAAAGCCCGCCTGTTCGACATTGCGCTTGTGCAGCCGGGCCAGTCCACCCATGTTGCGCAGCACATAACTGCCCACCTGCAGGCTGGTGTCGAGGGTAGAAGTCATCGACAGGTCCGCCAGTACACCCGCCAGCACATCGTCGTGATCGCCGAGGTTTACCCCGCCCACCAGGTCAGAGGCGTTTTCGCGCTGGGCGAGGTAGCGAGCGGTGGTACTGGTCGCGCCGCTCAACGACAGTGCGTATACCGAGGCGCCATAGGCCTTGGGGCTGGTAAAGGCGTCTGCGTGGATCGATACGAACAGATCGGCCTGGCGCTTGCGCGCGAGCTCGCGGCGTCCCGCCAGGCTGACATAGTAATCGCCGCTGCGGATCAGGGTGGGTGTGAAGCCGGGCTCCGCTGCGAACAGGCTCTGCAGCTCTTTGGAGATCGCCAGTACCACGTCCTTTTCGCGCTTGCGGCTGGGACCGATCGCGCCCGGGTCCTCGCCGCCGTGGCCGGCGTCGATCGCAATAATGATGTCGCGCTTGCCGCCATCGCCCGCGCGCTTTTTCACCTCGGGCAGCGCGGCCACGCTTTCGGCAGCACCGCCGGATGGCGCGCCCTGGTCATAGAGATCGACCACCAGGCGATCCCCCGCCTGCTCGTTGGCCTTGAGGGCGAAGCTGCGGGGACTGACCGCTGCGCCCATGTCGAAGACGATGCGCAGGTCATCGCCCTCGCGCACCCCCGAGCGAATGCTCTTTATCGGGGTATTATCGATCTTGAGGGAGGGAAAGGCCGTCGCCATCTGCGCGTCCTCGACATCGAGGACAATGCGGGTGGGATTCTCCAGCACGAAGAGCTTGTGCTCAGCGGGCGCGCTGAGATCGAGGACGATACGGGTGTGGTCCGGCGCACGCCACAAACGCACATCGCGCACGTCGGCTGACTGTGCGGCGGATGCCGCCAGTATTCCGAAAATTGCCCCGAGCCACGCCCTGACCATTTTTCTTTCGCGCCCCGCGTTGGTTACTGCCGCCTTCAAGACAACTCCAGACGGGCCAGTATCTCGTCACCCTGTGCGCTCTGTCCGGCCAGTTGCAAAGCCCGGCCCGCGCCTCTACGTTCTATATTAATCACTATATCGGCAGGGGGCAAAACCCCCATACCGCGCTCCGGCCACTCCACCAGGCAGATGGCGTCCGCGCTGAAATAGTCGCGGATACCCATAAATTCCAGCTCCTCCGGATCGCCGAGGCGGTAGAGGTCGAAGTGATAGACATTCTGGCCCGGCAACTCGTAGGGCTCGACCAGGGTGTAGGTGGGGCTTTTCACTGCGCCAGCGTGCCCGAACCCGCGCAAGATACCGCGACTCAGGGTGGTTTTTCCCATACCGAGGTCACCCTCCAGGAACACCACGGAACCTGGCGCCAGCGCGGCGGCGATCTGTCCGCCGCAAGCGACCATCGCCGTTTCGTCGGGCAGGTCCAGCTGCAGGGTCCGGCTCATCCCAGGATCTCCCGCAGGCAGGGCATCAGGTCCGAAGCCAGCAGACCACGCATGCCCGACTGCGCAGCGGCGTCCGCCGCGGCACCGTGGAAACAGACGCCCAGCGCCGCGCTTTCCAGCGGCGGCAGCCCCTGGGCGAGAAGCGCCCCGATGACGCCGCTCAACACGTCGCCCATACCGCCGCTCGCCATGCCCGGATTGCCGTAGGTGCTCAGCAGCAGCGCATCGCGCCCCGCGATCAGGCTGCCATTGCCCTTGAGTACGGCGACTCCGCCCAGTTTATCCTGCAGCTGCCGCACCGCGGCAAAGCGGTCTGCCTGGACAGCCGCGGTAGTAACGCCCAACAGGCGCGCCGCCTCACCCGGGTGAGGGGTATACACGACCTCGCCGTCGAAGCGAACCTTTCCGGCCGCCAGCATATTGAGGCCATCGGCATCCAGCACCACGGGCTTGCCACTGGCGGCCGCCGCCCGCAACAGGAACGCCGACCAGTCCGATTGGCCGAGCCCGGGGCCTGCCACCAGCACATCCGCGGATTGCAACAGTCCTTCCAGTTCGTCTCCGGACTCCACGCCCCGCGGCATCAATTCCGGTGTGCGCGCCACCAGTGGCGCCACGTGCGCAGCGCGGGTAGCGACTTTCACTAGCCCGGCGCCGCAGCGCAGGGCCGCCTCGCCGGCCAGCGCAGCCGCCCCTGCCATGCCGTGATCGCCGCCGATCACCAGTACCGTGCCACAGTTGCCCTTGTGGGCAGTGGCCGGGCGCGGGGGCAACAGCCGCCTGGCGGCGGCCAGGTTCAGCAAATATCCGTCGGCGGGAACCTGGCCGTAGACTTCGGCGGGCACGCCGAGATCGGCAAAGTGCAACTCGCCGGTGCAGCCCGCCGCGTCCAGGGTATAAAGGCCGCGCTTGCGGCCAATGAACGTGATGGTGCGGTCCGCACGCACCGCCGCGCCGAGCACCGCACCGGTGTCCGAGCAAAGGCCGGAGGGAATATCCACCGCCAGCACCGGCAGGCCAGAGGCATTCACCGCGGCGATGGCCTCACGGTACTCCTGCCGCACTTCACCGCCGAGCCCGGTGCCGAGCATGGCGTCGACAATGACGCCGTCGAGTGAGAGCCCGGCCTCGGCAAAGTTCTGGATGGTTACCCCGTTGGACTCGGCCTGCTGGCGTGCCTGCAGGGCATCGCCGGCAATTTTCTGCGGATCGCCCAGCTGCAGCACCACAGTGGGAATACCGCGCTTGTGGGCGATGTCCGCGAGCAGGAAGCCGTCACCGCCATTATTGCCGGTGCCACACAGCACCTGCAGCCGCGCGGGACTGGGCCAGGCCGCCAGCAGGCACTCGAAAGCGGCGTGGGCCGCGCGACCCATCAGGGTAATTCCCGGCAGCTGGCCATCGCTGATCGCCGCGCGATCCAGCGCCCGGGTTTGTTCCGCCGTGTATATTGCCTGGAGTCCGGAGGTATCCATGCCGACCCTGTTGATCCCCGTGTAATTCGCGGCCTGTGTCCGGCCGCCAGTTCTGGCAAAATTATACGCTCATGTCCTCCATCCGTGGCCCCATGCAACCCGCTGATTCCGTACAAATGCTCGAAGATTTACGCCGCTGGGCGCAGGAACTGGGCTTCCAACAGCTCGGGGTCACCGATATCGCCCTCGGCGAGCACCCGGCCTACCTGCAAAAATGGCTGGACGCCGGTTACCACGGCAGCATGGACTACATGGCACGCCATGCCGACATGCGCGCACAGCCCGCGCAACTGGTGCCGGAAACCTGCCGGGTGATCTCGGTGCGCATGGATTACCTGGTCGACGACAGCGCCGCTGCTGTCCTGGCCTCTTCGGAGACGGCCTACATCTCCCGCTACGCACTGGGTCGCGATTACCACAAGCTGGTTCGCAAGCGCCTGGCGCAACTGGCCCGCCGCATCGAGGAAGAAGCGGGAGGCGGCCGCTTCCGCGCCTTCGTCGACAGCGCGCCGGTACTCGAGCGCGCCATTGCCGAGCAATCCGGCCTGGGCTGGATCGCCAAGAACACCATGCTGATCAACAGCGAGGCGGGCTCCTGGTTCTTCCTCGGCGAAATCTACACGGACCTCCCATTGACGACGACTGCGTCCCAGGACACCAAACACTGCGGCACCTGCACCCGCTGCCTGGAGATCTGCCCCACCAATGCCTTTGTCGGCCCCTTCCAGCTGGATGCCCGCCGCTGCATTTCCTACCTGACCATCGAGCACCGCGGCAGTATCGACCCCCAACTGCGCCCGCTGATGGGCAACCGTGTGTTCGGCTGTGACGACTGCCAGCTGGTGTGCCCCTGGAACAAGTTCGCCCAGCCGAGCGGGGAGCCCGACTTCCAGCCCCGCCACGGCCTGGATGACAGTTCGCTGGTCGAGCTGTTCCTGTGGGATGAGGACACCTTCCTGCGCAATACGGAGGGCTCGGCGATCCGCCGGATTGGCTACGAGTGCTGGCTGCGGAACCTGGCGGTGGGGCTGGGGAACGGGCCTTGTTCTGCGGAGGCGATCGCTGCTCTCAAGAGCCGGCTGGTCTATCCCTCTGAGCTGGTACGGGAGCATGTTCAGTGGGCCTTGGATAATCTCGCCTCCTGATTCCCGGGTTCAATCCAGCTTTTGGTTTCGGGAGGGACATCCCGGGCCGCAGCGCGAGATATGCCTTGTCGGGACCGCCAAAAAGCGCACATCCATGTGCAGGCCCGGCCTCGGAGATCCATGTCCTCGGACGCCCCGCCAAGGCATATCTCGCGCTACATCCCTACCTTTCGAGCACGCTCGTCGCCATAACGTGAAACGTGATTGAGTGACTGAGTGACTGAGTGACTGAGTGACTGAGTGACTGAGTGACTGAGTGACTGAGTGACTGAGTGACTGAGTACAAAGTGTGGCAGTTAGAGAGGACTGAGTACGGGAAAAGGTCACACGAAAACGTCTGAGGCCATGGAGGGCCCGGCCGGCGCTCCGGGAAGCCGAGCTGCCAGGGATGGCGCTTTTGCGTTTTTCGGGTGGCCTTTTCCCGTGCTCAGGCCGGCAACGAAGCCTCCAATCAAACCTGGGGCATGCGCAGAAAATGGTCCCGGTAATACCGCAATTCCTCGATCGACTCGCGGATATCCTCCAGCGCCAGGTGTGAACCCTTCTTGCTCAACCCGGCATCCAGCTCCGGCCGCCAGCGCTGCATCAGGATCTTCAGCGTGCTGACATCCAGGTTGCGGTAGTGGAAAAACGCCTCGAGCTCCGGCATGTGCCTGAACATGAAGCGCCGGTCCTGGCAGATCGTGTTGCCGCACATCGGTGAAGCGCCCTTTGGCACCCACTGCTCGAGGAAGTCCTGCGTTTCCCGGGCCGCGCGGCGCTCGTCGTAGTCGCTGGCGCGGACCCGGGCAACCAGGCCGGAATTGTTGTGGTGGGTGGTGTTCCATTCGTCCATGGCATCGAGAGTGGCATCGCTCTGGTGGATAGCGATAACCGGCCCCTCGGCGAGCGTGGTGAGGTTGCTGTCGGTGACGATCGTGGCGATTTCGATCACGAACTCGCGATCCGGGTCCAGCCCGGTCATTTCCATGTCCACCCAGATCAGGTTGCTGGCATCCTGCATGTTTGCTTGCCTTGTATTACGCGCTAGCGGGCAGTGTAACAAATTGCCTCGACAGGCCTAAGCCGCCCGCCAATAATGCAGGGTATGTCAAAACGCAAACTCAGTCGGCAGCAGGCCTGGCGGGTCGAGAAAATCCAGGAAGAGCGGGCCCGCCGCGCCGCCAGGCGCGACGAGCAGGCCGCGGACGCGCTGCAAAACGGCGAGCTGGGGCCCGAGCAGGAGGGCCTGGTTATCGCCCACTACGGCACCCAGTTGGAGATCGGCGCCCCTGGTGGCGCGGTCCGTCGCTGCCACCTGCGCGCCAACCTCGAGGGCCTGGTCACCGGCGACCGGGTGGTCTGGCGCGACGGCGAACCCACCGGGGTGGTGGTGGCGCAACTGGAGCGCAGCAGCGAGCTCACCCGCCCGGACCCCTATGGCAAACTGAAGGCCGTGGCGGCCAATATCGACCAGATCCTGGTGGTGATCGCACCCCACCCGGAACCCCACGCCAACCTGATCGACCGCTACCTGGTCGCCGCGGAGCGGGTGGGCATCGAGCCGGTGCTGGTGGTCAACAAGGCGGACCTGCTGGACGCAGACCCGGCACTCGCGGCAAAGCTGGCGGCGCTGGTGGCCATTTACCCCCGGCTTGGCTACCGGGTCCTGCACACCTCGGCCAAGGCCGGGGGACTGGCTGAACTGGAAGCGACACTGCATTCACGCACCAGCGTCTTTGTCGGCCAGTCGGGCGTCGGCAAATCCTCCCTGGTGAACTCCCTGCTGCCCGATGTGGACCTGCGGGTCGGGGAGCTGTCGGCGCAGTCACTCAAAGGCACCCACACGACAACCACCGCGCAATTGTTCCAGCTCGACTGCGGCGGGCGCCTGATCGACTCCCCCGGCATTCGCGAATTCGGCCTATGGCACATGACCCGGGAAGAGGTTGAATCCGGCTTTCGCGAGTTCCGCCCGCTGGCCGGCAGCTGCAAGTTCCGCGACTGCCGCCACGAACAGGAACCGGGCTGCGCTATCCTGGCCGCGGCGGAATCCGGCGAGATCACACCGGCGCGGCTGGACAGCTACCGGCACATGGTGGCGAGTCTGGAGGAGCGTTAGCGCCATGTGATGGGTTGCTACCCGATTCCGAGCTGGCTACAGAACTATGGTTTTGCGGGTCCTGGAGCACCGAATCCGGCACGGCCACGAGGGTATCCCCCCCGAAAACCGCAAAAGCGCCATCCATGGCCTCACACATTTTCGTGGGGATACCCTCGCGTCCATGCCTCACTCTATAAGACGATCCAATTTCAGCGCCACTTTCAGGAAGTCAAATCTCGGGAGGTGGCAGTGAGAGAGGTCTGGAAATTGGTCCAGCCCTCCCCGGGGCGTCCGAGGACATGGATATCCGAGGCCGAGCCTGCACATTGATGTGCGCTTTTTGGCGGTCCCGGGGAGGGCTGGACCAATTTCCGGACCGACACCAGTGCACCAATTCAGAAAAGCCGCTCGCCTGGCAGCTAAACCAGCGCCTGCCCCATCCGCAAAACCGCCCCCGGCGCGCAGGCCTCGCCAAACTCCACCGCCCCCTTCGGGAACAGCAGGATCACCGTGGACCCCAGCTTGAAACGTCCCATTTCCTCGCCCTTGGCCAGGCGCACGGCGTCGGCCAGTTTGCGGTAATCCACGCTCTGCACCGCGGTGGGCGGCGGCGCCACCTGGCCCGCCCAGACCGTTTCGATGCCGGCGACGATCATCGCCCCCACCAGCACCATCGCCATTGGCCCCAGCGGCGTGTCGAAATAGCAGACCAGGCGTTCGTTGCGGGCGAACAGGTTGTCCACCCCCTCGGCGGTAACCCCATTGACCGAGAACAGGTCCCCCGGGATATAGGTCGTGGCCACCAGTTCCCCGTCCACCGGCATGTGCACCCGGTGGTAATCCCGCGGCGAGAGGTAGATGGTGGCGAAACTGCCATCGGCGAAGTCCGCCGCGCGCTCCGGGTCACCGCCGAGCAACTCGATGGCACTGAAATAGTGGCCCTTGGCCTGCAGCATGCGCCCGTTGAGGATTTCTCCGCTCTGGCTCACCGCACCGTCCGCCGGGCTGACCAGGGGAGCGTCGTCGATCGGCCGCGCACCCTCGCGCAGGGCCCGGGTAAAGAACGCATTGAAATTCGCATAGCGGCGGTGATCGGGCTCGACAGCCTGGTCCATATCGACCCGGTAATGCCCCACAAACCAGCCGATAAACCACTCGACGAGCCCCCGCGGATGTTCGAGCTCCGCAAGCCAGCCGGTGAGCCGGGACAGGAGGTGTTGTGGCAAAATGTGCTGTATAAGGATAAATAGTGTATTCATGGGGATGTAGTTTACTGAGTGCTGCGCCCAAGGGAATGCTTCTGACCAATGAATTTGCGAACCCTGCCTTTTCTGGTCCTCCTGCTCGCGCCGCCCTGGGCTGTCGCGGAAGAGCAGGCGCCGGGGACCACAAGCGCGGATGCGGGCGACGATTCCTGGCTGGACAATAGCCAGGAAGCCATGTCCAACCGCACCCAGGCGCTCACCGAGTGGCTGGACGGATTCTTCGGCGATCCCAACTTTGACGTGGAACGCGCCGAGTCCTACCTGCGCCTGCAGTTGATCGACAAGTGGGATGAGGACGACGGCAACGACACCAAGGTTCGCCTGCGGGGCAAGGTCGAGCTGCCGAAACTCTCCCGGCGGCTGGCGGTGGTGTTCGCCGGGGATGACGACGACGATTCCATCGACGGCGAGGGCGGGGACGACAGCTTCGGCCTGCAGTGGCAGATCGACCACGGCGGCAATTCGCGTTTCGACGCTACCCTCGCCTGGGGCGGGGGCGATGTGAGGCCGGGGCTGCGCTTCCGCAACCAGGGCCCGGTCACCGAAGACACCAGTTACCGCTGGATCCAGCGCCTGGAATACGACCGGGATGAGAACCTGTTTACCACCGGCCTGGTGGACCTCAACCAAAGCCTCAGCGACACCAAACTGCTGCGCTGGTCGAACAGGGTGATGTATGGCGAGGAAACCGACGGCGTGGAATGGCGCACCCGGCTGTCACTGCGCCAGGTATGGAACCCGGAGGCGAAACGCCCGGTGGCGATCAACTATTACGCGTCGATCAACGGCATCACGCAGCCCGACCAGCGGGTAAAGAACTACCGTCTCGGTTTACAGTGGCGCCGCCGTGTCTACCGGGACTTTCTCTACCTGACCCTGGAACCGGCCTGGAACTACCGCCAGCGCCAGCCGGATGAGGAGCGCGCGGGGGCCTGGAGCTTTGCCGCGCGCCTGGAAATCGACCTGCACCAGAAATCCCGGGACAGGTCGAAACAGCGGAAGGACTAGAGGTTCTCCTCCGCGAAGGCCGCCAGCCGCGAGCGCACGATGCCGTTCACGTGCATGATGCCGGCGTGGGTGTAGTTCTTGCTCTTCTCCACCAGGTAGGTCAGGCCCGAGGTCAGCGGGCTGATGTACTTGTTGTCGATCTGGGCGAGGTTGCCCAGCACCACGATCTTGGAATCCGCCCCGACCCGGCTGATGACCGACTTGAGCTGGAACTGGGTGAGGCCCTGGCTCTCGTCGATGATGATATAGGCGTTGTTGAACGAACGGCCGCGCATGAAGTTCAGCGACTTGAACTGGATGTTGGCGCGCTCTTTCACGTAGTCGATACTGCCGTGGCAGGACTCGTCGGTTCCGTGGAGGATCTCCAGGTTGTCGTCGAAAGCCGCCAGCCAGGGCGCCATTTTCTCCTCCTCGGTACCCGGCAGGAAGCCGATATCCTCGGCGATGGGCGGCGTGGAGCGCGCCACGATCAGCTTTGAGTACTTCTTCTGCTCGAGGATCGCATGCAGGCCGTAGGCCAGCGCCAGCAGGGTCTTGCCCGAGCCGGCGGGGCCGGTGAGGACGGTCATGTCGACATCCTCGTCGTCCAGCAGGGCCATCGCCATGGCCTGCTCCAGGTTGCGCGGCGCCAGGCCCCAGAAACGGCGGTTCATCAGGCTGTCGCGGCTGTCGCAACGCAGGTACACATAGTCCGCATCGACCCGTTTCACGAAGGCCATGAAATCCTGGTCGTCGTGCAGGAACTGGTTGGGATAGGCATTGGGCAGTGAGCTGCGCGGTACCCGGTGCAGGGTGCAATCGCCCTCGCGCAGGGTATCCACCTCGTCGATGGTCGACCAGAAATCCCCCTCGATATGCTCATAGCCCTTGGCCAGCAGGTCGATATCGTCCAGCACCCGGTCGCGGCGATAGTCCTCGACATGCACCAGGCCGGACCCCTTGGCCTTGATCCGCATGTTGATGTCCTTGGTCACCAGGCAGATGAAGCTGTTCGGGTTCTCCGCCTGCAGGCGCAGCGCCACATTGATGATGCGGTTGTCATTGGCCTGGTCCGTGGTGCCATCGAGGAAGGGCACGTCGGAGTTATCCCCCAGCAACTGGTCCGGGAATATCGCCAGGGTCCCCATCCCCAGCCCTTCCAGGTCCGACCCCGGCACCTCGACCCCCTCCTGAATCTGCTGCGGGGTGGCGGCATCGACCACTTTATCGATCATCTGGATGGCGATACGGGCCTCCCGGCTGACGGTCTTGTCGCGCCGGTCCTTGATGTGGTCCAGTTCCTCGAGCACCGTCATGGGAATGACGACATGGTGTTGCTTGAATGCAGTGACCGCCATCGGGTCGTGAAGCAGTACGTTGGTGTCCAGAACGTAGGTTTTCCGGACCACGGTTTTCAGGGTTGCGGATTTTTCGATGCGCAGGGCCGAGCCTGAATCCATAGGGTATTCCTCACAGGTATCACTTTTTTGGTCTCGAAGGTGAATGCCGGAAGGCGCGGGGCAAAGCGGCCCCGTCCCCACTCCCGGTGGCAGTGGAACTGGAAACTCCTTGCTTGGGGCCGGCTTCTGTGTCCGGCCAGGTGTGGGTATGGCTTGGGAAGGGAATTCAGGGGGTGTCTGGACCGTGCGAGGGGGCAGAGCGGTGGAGGCTCAGCGGCAGCGCATGTGCACTTTTGAGGTGACGCCTGCGGCCTTTTCGTCATACAGGGGCCTGCGCCAATAGCTCTTTCAAATCATTTACCCGACGTGTTCCAGAGCGCATCTACGGCTTCATTATTAAAGCCGCCTCGGGGCGCTGTCAATGCCGGCGGCCATTCATGGGCAGCATTGCCGCTAACGTGCGCCGCTCACTGACAGGGCCCGCAATATAGGCTAGGATAGCGGGCTCAAATTTGTCACAGTAATAACTTCATTTCATGCTCAATCAGGACTCCCTCGCGCAGCTGAAGGGCCTCAAGTCCCAGATGGAGGCGGAAAAAGAGCGCACCGAGGCCGTCATCAAGGGCACTCAGGCACGCTACGGCTTCGCCGTCCTGGACGACGGACGGGAAATCTTCATCCCCCCGGACGAAATGCTCAAGGCTTTCCCCGATGACCGGGTCAAGGTCTGCATTCGGCCGGCCAAGGACAACCGGGTCATTGCCGACATCGAAAAGCTGGTGGACAGCCCGCTGGCTGACTTTACCGGGCGCTGTGTGCGCAAGGGCAAGGCCCTGTTTGTCGAACCCGACCTGCCCCAGTTGCGCCGCTGGCTGTTTATTCCGCCCCACGCCCGCAACGGCGTAAAGGAAGGCGATTACGTGCGCGCCGGCATCCTGCGCCACCCGATTCGCGACGGCAAGCCGCAGGCGAAGATCCTCAGCGTTATCGGCAGTGACGATACGCCCGGAATCGAAAATGCTTACTGCATGGCGAAATACCGCCTTCCCGCCGAGTGGAGCAGCGCCAGCCGCAAGGACCTGGAAAAGCGCCTGGCCGAGTGCCAGCCGTTGGCCGACGAACGCCGCCAGGATCTCACCGACCTGGAATTCATTTCCATCGACGCGGCCAAGACCCAGGACATCGACGACGCCCTGTACGCGCAGGTCGCCGAGGACGGCTGGACGCTGTTTGTCGCCATTGCCGATCCCACCGCCTATATCACCCCCGACTCGAGCCTGTTCGAGGACGTGACCGCGCGGGGCGCCACCGTGTATTTCCACGGCGACATCCTGCCGATGCTGCCGGAGGAACTGTCCCAGGAGACCTGCGCCCTGTCCGAGGGCGTCGACCGCCCGGCCCTGGTGTGCCGGATCTCGGTCAAGGATGACGGCTCTCTGGGTGATTTCGAATTCTGCGAGGCCACTATCCGCTCCCGCGCCAAGCTGTCCTACTTCGCGGTGGACCGCTACCTCAGCGGGCAGGCTGACGAACTGATGATGCACGCCTCCCCACTGGAGGCCCTGTACCAGGTGTACCGCGCCCTGCGCGCAAATCGCGAGAATCACCACCTGGTGATGGAGGACCGGCGCGAGTACCGCTGGCTGCTCGACGACAACAAGCGTATCGAGAACATCGAACCCTACGAAAAGCTGCAGTCCCAGAAACTGGTGGAAGAGTGCATGATCGCCACCAACCGCTGCGCGGCGAGCTTTCTCCGCCAGCGCGAGGCCACCGGGCCCTATGTGGTCCACGCCGGCTTCCGCGCAGATCGCAAGGAAGAGCTGCAGCACTTCCTGGAACTGCACGCCCCCGCGCTGCTGGAAAAGGACCCCGCCGAGGTCGAGGGTTACGGCGACATCATGCGCGGCCTCGCGGCGCCCGAGCACGACCTGCCCCTGCGCGGCATGGTCAACCGCCTGCTCACCCGCGCGGAAATTTCCGACGCCCCGGGCCCGCACATGGGCATGGCGCTACCCTGCTATACCAATTGCACCTCGCCCCTGCGCAAGAGCCTGGACTTCCTGGTACACCTGCAGCTCAAGCGCCTGCTACGCGGCGAGCCCGCGAGCGGTACCGGGAACGCGTCGCTGGAACAGCTGAAAGAACGTATCGGCAACGCGCGCTCCGCCACCCAGGAAGCTGAACGCTGGCTGGCCGGACGCTACCTCGAACGCCTGGCGGCAGGCGACAACGCGGTGTTCCGGGGCCGGGTCAGCCACGTTACCAGCAGCGGCTTCAATGTCCGCCTCGAGGAAACCGGCCTGGAAGGATTCGTGGACCTGCGCAAGGACCCGGAAAAATTCAGTTACGACAAGTGGACGGCGAGCCTGACCAGCACCACCCGCCGCTTCCAGCTCGACCAGGTGGTCGACCTGGCCTTCGAGGGCCTCGATCGGGAAAACACCTACCAGGCAAACTTCGCCTTGCAAGCGGGTTGCGGCCTGAAGCCGCCCAAGGCGAAAAAGCCGGCGGCGGAAGAGGGAGAGGAAAGCGGGGAAGCCGGGTAAGTCGCGGCGGTACTCAGTGGAGGCGTTGTGAGCCGCGCGGGTAAGTCTCGCCGGCGGACTTGAGTTCGCCCACCGCGGCCTCACGCCCCAGGCGCGCGACCACCTGGCTCACCAGCTCGATCATTTCCTGTACCCCCAGCGCGCGCAGGTAGGCGCCCATTTCCTGGGGAGAGTCCGGCAGGAGGTTGTCATCCACCAGGCGCAGCGTCTCAATGATCGCCCGTTCTTCCGACGAATACTCGGAGCCCTGATCAAAAATCAGCTTGGTGAACGTATCTACTACAGCCATCTCACTCACCTCGCAGGTGGTGGCGGCCGTTTTTGCGGGTCGCATCTGGCTACCTCTGGCGTCACGCACTTGCGTTGCTGCACGCCACGTTTTTATGGGTTGAGCCGTTTAGTATCGCTCAACTTCGCCGAGCCTTTGGTTAAATATTAGGCAATTTTTCACAGTTTGCCCAATCCACTGGTCGATTTCCGGACTTTTTTACCCGGAAATGCGCCGTGCAAAGATGCTCTTGAGGTATTCCGTCTCCGGGATGGCCGGATGGATGGGGTGGTCGGGGCCCTGGCAGCCCTGCTCGACCACCTGCAGCCGGCAACCGGCGCGCACACCGGCCTGCTGCAGCAGAACGAGCATGTCCGGCCTGCTCAGGTGCATGGAGCAGGAGCCGGCGACCAGCAGGCCATTGGGCTGTAACAGGTGCAGCCCCAGTTCGAACAGTTTCCGGTAGGCGGCCTGGCCTTTCTTGAGATCCTTGCGCCGCTGGATAAAGGCCGGCGGGTCGAGTATCACCACGTCGAAACGCCGGCCCTCGGCGCGCATCGCCTGCAGGGTATCGGTGGCGGTGCCGCGGCGGACTTCCACAACCTGTGCCAGCCCGTTGAGCGCGGCGTTAGCCATGACCCCCTCCAGCGCCGCGGCGGAGCTGTCCACCGCACAGACACTGCTGGCGCCGAACGCCGCGGCCTGGATACCCCAGCCGCCGATGTAGCTGTAAACATCGAGCACGGCCTTCCCCGCCACCCAGGGCGCCAGGCGTGCGCGCCCCATGCGATGATCGTAAAACCAGCCGGTCTTCTGGCCCTGGTGTACCGGGGCGAGGAAGCGGACGCCGTTCTCCTCCAGTTCCACCGCTTCTGGCACCTCGCCGAAGATCACCTCGGCGCCGCCGGCCAGGCCGCTATCGCGGCGCTCGCGGCTGTCACTGCGCAGCAGGATTCCCGCCGGCTGCACCAGCTCTACCAGCGCCTCCACCAGGGCCTGCCGGTAGTGTTCCGCGCCGGCGTTGTTGAGCTGCACGACGAGATAATCGCCAAAACGGTCGACAACCATACCCGGCAGGCCGTCGCTGTCGCCGTAGACCAGCCGGTACCAGGGCCCGGGGAAGGCCAGTTCCCGCCCGGCGAGGGCGGTGGCAAGCCGCTCCCGGCACAGGCTCGCATCGAGGAGGCGAAACTCCCCGGGGGCGTAGAGCCGCGCGCAAATCAGGGAGTGCGGGTCCATATAGGCACTGCCGAGAGAGTCCCCCTGGGCATTGCGGACGTCGACCGCGTCCCCCGGCGCGAACCCGGCGAGCGGGCTCCTGGCGCTGTCGATCTCGTTGGAGTAGATCCACAGGTGGCCGCCGCGCAGGCGCCGGTCAGCCCCCGGACGCAGGAACAGTTCGGCGATAGCAGTCATTGTTTTCCCGTGAAATTCGCGGTACGAGTGGAAAAGCGAGGAGGACTAGTCGTCCTCGTCGCAGGCTTCATTGTATTCGTCCGCGCTCAGCAGTTCGTCCAGCTCAGTGGTATCACTGGGCTGCAGCTTGAAAAACCAGCCATCGTTGTAGGGATCGGCGTTGACCGTCTCCGGTTCGTCTTCAAGTGCTTCGTTGACGGCGATTACTTCACCGCTCACCGGTGCGTAGATATCCGACGCGGCCTTGACCGATTCCACCACTCCGGCCTCGTCGCCAGCGGACAGGGTATTGCCGATCTCGGGCAGCTCGACAAAGACCACGTCGCCCAGCGCGTCCTGGGCGTGGTCGGTAATGCCGACAGTTACTGTGCCATCCTCTTCGAGGCGGGCCCATTCGTGGCTCCTGGCGTATTTCAGTTCACTGGGCGTCTGGCTCATTTGCTGTCCTCTGGCGGCAATGCCCGGAATCCGGGGCGGGTGCGGTTGACCGGGTCATTCTAACTGTCGATAGATGAAAAACAATACGGCGCGCGGACTCAGCTGATACCCATGGCGTGGCGCATCAACTGGCGCTTCAGCGGAGCTACGCCACCCACGCCGCGCATGCCGGCGTTGCGCAGCCAGCGCAGCGGCAGGGATTGCTGCTCGAACAGGCGCTTGAAGCCTTCCATGGCCCCCATCATCAGCAGGTTCTCGCCCTTGCGCTGGCGCTGGTAGCGGGCCAGCACCTCGAGCTGTCCGGGCGACAGGCCCCGGGCTGCGGCGCTGCGGACCTCGCCGGCCAGGGCCGCCACATCCGCCAGGCCGAGATTGATGCCCTGGCCAGCCAGCGGGTGAATGGTATGCGCAGCATCGCCCACCAGGGCGACACCGGGCTGGATATAGTCCCGGGCGTGGCGCTGGCGCAGGGGGAAGCTGGCGCGCGGCCCCACCGCCAGCACCTGGCCGAGGCAGGCCTCGGAGGCACGGGTCAGTTCGGCGCAGAAGTCGGCATCGCTGCAGCCCACCAGCGGTTCCGCCAGGGGGGAATCCAGCGACCACACGATCGAACTGAAATGGGTCTCCCGGGTGCCCGGCAGGGGCAGGAAGGCCAGCGGTCCGCTGGGCAGGAAACGCTGCCAGGCGGTATCCGCATGGGGTCGCTCGGTCTGGATGGTGGCGACGATGGCGGCGTGGCCGTAGTCCCACTCGCGGGTGCTGAAGGCGCAGAGCTCGCGCACCCGGGAAAGCGCACCGTCGGCGCCGACAAGCAGTGAAGTGCGCAGCTGGTCCCCGCTGTCGAGGCTCAGCAGCATGTCGCCGTCGGCCTGCCGCTCACAGGCTTGCAGCCGGCTGGTGCTCAACTGGCGGATGGCCGGGGACGCATCGAGCACCGCCAGCAGGCTGTCCACGACGACGCGATTCTCGACGATATGCCCCAACACCGGCGCCTGCAGTTCTGCACAGTCAAACTCGATCCGGCCAGTGCCCTCGGCATCCCACACGGCCATGTGGCGGTAGGCGCAGTGGCGATAGGCCTCCACCAGCGGCCACGCCCCCAGTTCCTCCAGCAGGCGCACCGATGCCGGGGTCAGCGCACTGACCCGCTGGTCGAACGCGCCCAGCTCCAGTTCCACGGGCAGGTCGATGCGCTGCAGGGGGCGGGCCTCCACCAGCGCCACCTCCAGACCGCCCCGGGCCAGGGCAATGGCGAGGGCACTGCCGGCGATACCGGCACCGATGACCACCGCGTCATAGCGGGAAGTAGCGGGCATATTATTCTCCCAGCGCCGCCACACCGGCGGTGTGGCGCACGAATTCGCGCTTCAGTGCCGGCAGGATATCCAGGCCGGCGAGGGACAGGTCGCGGGTCAACCCGAGCAGGGGGCCGGGGTGGCTGAACAGGCCCGGCAGGCTGTCGCTGAAGGCGATGGTGCGCCGCTGGTCACCGCGCTGGCGTCGCTCGTAGCGCTCCAGGACCGCCAGGTCACCGCAGGACTCGCCCTGCTCCAGCGCTTCGGCGAGTGTATCCGCCAGGACCGCCACCGCCCGCAGGGCCAGGTTGAAGCCCTGTCCGGCCACCGGGTGCAGCGCATGGGCGGCATTGCCCATGACCACCACACCGCTGCGTACCTGCTCCGCCGACTGCACCAGTGACAGGGGGTAGTGCGCCCGCTCGCCGACCTGCTGCAGGCGGCCGAGGCGGTAACCGAAGGCCTCCTGCAACTCGCCCAGGAATTCCGCCTGCGCACAGTCGCGCAGCCGGCTGCCGCGTTCGGGGTCCACCGTCCAGACCAGCGCACTGCGGTGCGGCGCGCCGCTGACACCGGGCAGCGGCAACAGGGCCAGCGGGCCATTGGCGGTGAAGCGCTCGAAGGCCCGGCCGCCGTGCGGCTGGGCATGGGCCACGTTCCCCACCAGCGCCTGCTGGCCGTAACTCTTCTCATGCGCACTGAAACCGAGCCGCTGACGCAGGCCGGAGCCCGCACCATCGGCGACGACCAGCAAACGGGTCTCCAGGGACTCCGGCCCTTCGCCCGAAAGCGCGAGTTTTTGCCCCGCCGGGATCACGCGCGCGGTTTCCACGGTAGCCGGGCTCAGGATTTCCACTTCGCTGGCGCGCAGGGCGGACGCCAGGCAGCGCCCCAGCCAGGGATTTTCAACCACATAGCCGAGCGCCGGCCAGCCGTAATCCGCAGCGCGCAGCAGGGCACTGCCGAAGCGGCCGCGATTGGACACGTGGATGGTTTCGATCGGGCAGGCATGCCGGGCGATAGCGTCCCAGAGCCCCAGTGCCACAAAGATGGACTGGCTGGAGTAGCTCAGTGCCGTCGACCGGGCATCGAAAGAGGGGTGATAGGCCGACTGTTGCGCGCTGTCCGTGGGCAGGGGAAAACCCTCAACCAGGGTGATGCGTCGCTCACCCGGCAATTGCCGGGCTAGCCGCAGCGCCAGGCTGATACCCACCATGCCCCCGCCGGCGATGACGATATCGCGCATCTCGCTCATCCGCCGGCCATCAGGGTTTCAATATCATCCGGCCGACGCGGCGCCCCTTCGGTAAGCAGTTCGTAACCACCGGGAGTCACCACCACGTCATCCTCGATGCGGATGCCGATGCCGCGCCACTTGCGCGCTACCGACGTGTTGTCCGCCGCCACGTATATGCCCGGTTCAACCGTCAATACCATCCCCGGTTCCAGCATCCGCCATTCCCCACCGACCCGGTAATCACCCACGTCGTGCACGTCGAGGCCCAGCCAGTGCCCGACCCGGTGCATGTAGAATTCCCGGTAGGCCCCGGACTCGATCGCGGCTTCTGGATCGCCTTCGAGCAGGCCCAGTGCACACAGCCCCTCGGTCAGCACCCGCACGCTGGCGTCGTGTGGCTGGTTCCAGTGGTTCCCGGGACGGATCTCGGCACAGGCGGCCTGGTGGGCGGCCAGCACCAGGTCGTAGAGCTGTCGCTGTTCCGGGCTGAAGCGCCCGTTCACCGGGAAGGTGCGGGTGACGTCCGCGGCGTAGTACTCGAATTCACAGCCGGCGTCGATCAGCACCAGGTCGCCATCGCGCAGCCGGTCGCGGTTCTCCACGTAGTGCAGGGTGCAGGCATTGCGACCGCCGCCGACGATGCTCTGGTAGGCGGGAAAGCGCGCGCCGCCACGGGTGAACTGGTAGTGCATCTCGCCCTCCAGCTGGTATTCGGGCAGACCCGGCTCGCAGGCCTGCATGACCCGGCGATGGGCGGCGGCGGTAATCTCGCCGGCCCGGCGCATCAGGCGCAGTTCGGCGGCGCTCTTGATCAGGCGCATGTCGTGCAACATGTGGTCGAGGTCGGTAAATTCGCCCGGCGGCACGGCGCCGCTGGACTCCTTGCTGCGAATGCTGTTTACCCAGTCCATGATGCGGCGGTCAAAACCGGCGCTGCGGCCCATGGAGTAGTAGACCCGCTCCCTGCCCTCGATCAGGCCGGGAAGAATCTCGTCGATATCGCTGACCGGGAAGGCATCGTCAGCACCGAAATGCTCGCAGGCCCCCTCGGGACCGGCGCGCCGCCCGTGCCACAACTCCTGTGCCGGGTCGCGCTCGCGGCAGAACATCACGAACTCCCCGTGGTCGCGGCCCGGCACCAGCACCAGCACCGACTCGGGTTCGACAAAACCGCACAGGTAGTAGAAATCACTGTCCTGGCGGAAGGGGTGCTCGGTATCGCGGGAGCGCTGCGTTTCCCGGGCCGAGGGAACGATGGCAATACTGTTGGGTTCCATCATGTCCATCAGGCGCCGGCGGCGACGGGTGAATTCACTGGCGGAAATCCGCAGCTTGCTCCCCGCGGGGGGAGTGGACTCGATGCGCAGGGTGGCCATCAGTGCAGGGAGGGCTTGCCGTTGCTGGCCGGGGCCGAAACGCGACTGTCCATGTAGATATTGAGGGCGCCGAAGCGCAGGTATTCCACCAGTTCGTGGTAACTGTCCTCCGCCTCATCGTCGTCGTCAGCCTCGCCGACACAGGCCTCGGCGATAGCCGCGAAGTCGCCCAGGATCTCGCCGCTGTCCTTGCGCAGCTCGGCCTGGTTGACCTGGGCGAAACCGTTGATGAAGCCGCGAACCCAGTCCGCCAGCGCCCCCGTGCGCTCGCCGATTTCAGCCTCGTCGTCGGGCAGCAGGGGATGAAAGTCGAATTCCTCGTCCTCCAGCGCCGCCGAGGAGACCTCGTACAGCCCCATCACCAGGCCGGCCAGTTCGCCGTAGAGATCGAAGGACATGGCCTGGCCCAGCAGGGCCAGGCCGGCCTCCGGTTCCGCCGGCGCGCCCGCCGCCAGCAGGCCGCAGAGGCAGCCGTGGATTCCCGATGGGCTGGCATCGATTCCCTGCTCCAGCAGGTAGCCGGCGACCTCGTCGAAGTCAAAGGGGGTTTCGGAGTAATCTGTCAGTTCAATCATCGCTCGTGCGGCGTGCGTTGGAACGCGCCGGTACCTGTTTTGGCCCTGTTGCAGAAAAACCCGGCAGGCTGTTGATTTTCATTGATTTTGTTTCGTTGACCTTGCCTGATAGCGCCCTTATAGTAAAACTCCTGTCAAGCTAAGACCAGTACAACCCGATGGCCGACAAGCAAGTAAAGGCGCTGGAGCAGAAGATCGACGAATTGATCAGCCTGTGCCAGTTGCTGAACAGGGAAAACAAGTCGCTCAAGGCCCAGGTTGCCAGCTGGCAACAGGAACGCCAGGAGTTAATCGACAAAAACGAAATGGCCCGTTCCAAGGTAGAGGCCATGATCACCCGCCTGCGCACCATGGAGTAATCCCCGTGCCCCCGACCAATACCGTCACGGTCAAGATCCTGGACAAGGAATACCAGGTCGCCTGCCCCGAAGAGCAGGAGGCCGAACTGATCGTGTCCGCCAAATACCTCGACAAGCAGATGCGCAGCATCCGCGATTCCGGCAAGGTGATCGGCCTCGAGCGCATTGCCGTCATGGCGGCACTCAACATCAGCTACGAGTTACTGCAGGCCTCGGACCAGAGCGCCGCCGCCCAGGCCCCGCCAGACAGCGGCGAAATGGAAAAACTCAACCGCAAACTGGACGATGCGCTGTACCAGCTGCGGCAACTGGAAATCGGCTGAACCCAATTCTCGCGGAAAAATCAAGGGCGAAGGGCTCTTGCGCTTGCGCTATACTGCTTCCCGGATCCCTGGCGTATGCGCCAGGCAGACAGTCCTCGAGCCGATAAATGTAATACCGGGGGTGTCTCGCCGCTGTTGGTGTGCAGGTCCGGCCAATGACCGGAAAGCCTGAAACAGTGCAGGTGCCCCCTCCTTGAACCGTCGGGTTCAAGGGCAGCGCTGCCAGCGGTACGCCGGGAATCTCTTACCAAACAACTCAGCAGTAAACCCGGGGCGAAAACACTCCTGTGGAACTTCCGATTGCGATGCCTGCCATGACCCACGCCAGGACTCTGCTCCCCGCGCCGGCCGTTTCCAGGCCCGTGATTCGCGATTCACTGCATGCCTGAAAACACCGACAAACTTCGCCTGCGCAACGAACTGCGCCAGCGGCGCCGGGCGCTGACGCCCGAGCAGCGCGGTGTCGCGGCGGCCAATCTGCCTGCCCACGCCTGCAGCATTCCCGACTGGAGCGCCTACCAGAGTTTTGCCGGGTACATTGCGGCGGACGCGGAAATCGATCCCGCACCGCTGCTCGGGCAACTGGCCGACGCTGGCAAGCAGGTCTACCTGCCGGTCATTGAAGCGGACAACCACCTTAGCTTCGCCCCCTGGAGTCCCGGAGATTCGCTGCTTACCAATCGATTCGGCATACCGGAACCGCTGCCGAACCGGCCGCGTATCCCCGCCGGTGACGTCGAGGTCATCCTGCTGCCACTGGTCGGCTGGGACCGGCACGGAGGCCGCTTGGGAATGGGGGGTGGTTTTTACGACCGCAGCCTGGCGGGTTCGTCCACCCTGAAAATCGGGCTCGGCTACGCCTGCCAGGAAGTAGCGTTATTACCGCGGGAACCGTGGGATGTTGTGATGGATTTTATCGCGACAGAAACTGCCCTGCATAATTGCAGGAGGTAGACTGCGGGTAGCGGCGCGCAGCCGCACCCGCTTACTCTTCGATGATGACGCCTGCCTGCAGTTCGGATGCCGGAGCGGCAACAGTCTCGTTGGCAGCCATGGGGAGCATCAGGCTGATAACCAGCCCAAAGCCAAATACCGCCATCAATACAAGCATCAAGTCGGGTTTACGGTCCACGCTGGATTACACTCTCTCTATCACGTCCAAAGGTTTGGCACTTCTGTGAGATGCCTTCACCGCTATTATTTCAGCCATTTAAGCTGGCGCTGTTCAGCGTTTTTTGAGTTGTGCCAGGAAAATGACCAAGCGGCAACTTTTGGCATTATTTCACAAGTAATTACGCTGTCCAGACTTCATAGTGAAAAAGTCGATTTTTTTTCGGGAATATTTTTTCACCTGGACGTCGCAGCGGACATCAGTCCACGCGACGCCCGAGATACAGCTGGTAAGCAAGATTATCGGACTCGTCCCAGTTGCGATAGCCAATGGTATCCAGCACCGCTTCGAACTCCCGCCGCTCCGCCGGAGCGACCTGCACCCCGATCAGGATCCGGCCAAAGGCGGAACCGTGATTGCGGTAGTGGAACATGGAAATATTCCAGCGCTGGCCGAGACCTGCGAGAAACTTCGCCAGGGTTCCCGGGCGTTCAGGAAACTCGACGCGATAGACCCGTTCGTGCTCCAGGCTGGTCGGCGCATGCCCGCCCACCATGTAGCGCACGTGCAGCTTGGCCACCTCGTTGTCGGACAGGTTGACCGCCTCATAGCCTTTTTCGGCAAGGTGCTCGAGCAGGCCGGCGAGGTCCTTGCCGCCGGGAACCACGGACAGCCCCACAAACACCTGTGCCGACCCCGGGTCCGCATAGCGGTAGTTGAATTCGGTGATGTTGCGGCGTCCCAGGGCGCCGCAGAAACTGCGAAAACTGCCGCGTTTTTCCGGAATGGTTACCGAGAGCACGGCCTCGCGCTGCTCGCCGATTTCCGTGCGCTCCGAGATATAGCGCAGGCGGTCAAAGTTGGTATTGGCACCACTGACGATGGCCAGCAGGTCCTGGCCGCTGACCCCCTCGCGCTCCACGTAGGTCTTCAGCCCGGCCAGCGCCAGGGCCCCGGCTGGTTCGGCGATGCTGCGGGTGTCCTCGAAGATATCCTTGATCGCCGCGCACATCTCGTCGGTGCTGGCAGTGATGACTTCATCCACCGTCTCGCGAATAACCCGGAACGGCTCTTTGCCGATCTGGGCGACTGCGCACCCCTCCGCGAAAATACCCACTTCCGGCAGCTTGTCGCGGCGCTGGCGCTCCATGGCCAGCTTCAGGCAGGCGGCGTCCTCCGGCTCCACGCCGACAATGCGGGTCTCGGGCCAGACATAGCGGATGTAGGCGGCGACACCGGCGAGCAGGCCACCGCCGCCCACCGGCACAAAAATGGCGTCCAGGGGTTTTTGCAGTTGCCGCACAATCTCCATGGCAACGGTACCCTGCCCGGCAATCACATCGGGATCATCGAAGGGGTGGACATACACCAGCCCCTGCGTGTCGACCAGTTCCTGGGCCTTGTCCGCGGCTTCCTCGAAGGAGTCGCCGTGCAGCACCACCTTGGCGCCGCGATTGCGCACCGCGTCGACCTTGATAATGGGTGTAGTGCGTGGCATCACGATGGTGGCTTTTACCCCCATGCGGCTGGCGGCCATCGCCAGGCCCTGGGCATGGTTGCCCGCGGAGGCCGCTACCACGCCACACTGCCGCTCCGCTTCGCTGAGCTGCTGCATCTTGTTATAGGCGCCGCGCAACTTGAAGGAGAACACCGGCTGCAGGTCTTCGCGCTTGAACCAGACGTTGTTCCCGAGTCGCCGGGACATCAGCTCGGCGCGATCCACCGGGGTTTCCCTGGCGACATCGTAGACCCGGGCATCGAGGATGCGTTTTATATAGGACTGAGGCATTTCCACCACCAGTGGGCAACAAAGCGGCAATCTTAAAGCACGAGCGCGAGAATACCAGCCCCAACGGGGGTTATCCTTCCAGGAGTCTGGGCTTGGGAGCGAATTACGATACGGCGGCAACCGGCGCACTGAATCCGAGCCTCACCGCCAGACCCCCGCCACGGCTCGAGAGCGCTTTTTACTCACCGTGGCGGGGGTCTGGCGGTGAGGCTCTCGCCACGAGCAAGACTTGAATACGTGCAGCGCGTTCGAAGTTACCACCGGGACGAGCGCTCACAGGCGAATGCCCCCGGCGGTGAGTAAAAAGCGCCCTCGAGCCGCCGGGGGCATTCGCCTGTGGGTGCGTATTCGGAGCACCACTACGCCAGTCCCGTCTGTCCCCCAGATTCCAGCTCGCGGGCACTTGCCCGGCCCGGCTATAATGGCGCCCCCTGACTCCCGCCGAGACCACGCCCATGACCCAGGACGAACTGAAACAGGCCGTTGCCGAAGCAGCACTGGCTTATATACGGCCGCACCTCGAGAACGACACCGTGCTGGGCATCGGCACCGGCTCCACCGCCAACCGCTTTATCGACTGCCTGGCGGATATCAAGGGCATGATCGGCGCCACGGTAGCCAGTTCCGAGGCCTCGGCGGAGCGCCTGAAAGGTCACGGCATCCCGGTACTCGACCTCAACGCCGTGGACCGCGTGGATTTTTATATCGACGGGGCCGACGAAAGTAACCGTGCGCTGCAGCTGATCAAGGGCGGCGGCGGTGCGCTGACACGGGAAAAAATTGTCGCGGCTGTCGCCGACAAATTCATCTGTATTGCCGATGAATCGAAACTGGTAAACACCCTCGGCGCGTTTCCCCTGCCGGTGGAGGTGATTCCGATGGCCCGCGGCCACGTCGCCCGCGAACTGGTCAAGCTGGGCGGCGACCCGGTGTACCGCGAGGGTTTCGTTACCGACAACGGCAATATCATCCTCGACATCTACAACTACCCGATCCCGCAGGCGCTGGCCACCGAGGAAAAGATCAACGGCATTACCGGCGTCGTCACCAACGGCCTGTTTGCGCTGCGCCCGGCGGACGTCCTGCTACTGGGCACAGAGGAGGGGGTGCGGACGCTCTACCCGGAATAGGGGTCAGCGCCGGACACCCGCCGGGTAGACCAGCGACAGCAGCCAGCGCCACAGGCTGTTCCCCGCCAGGACATCCCGATCGACCTGGTCGAAGAAGCGCGCCAGCCCTTCGGGATCGGCGAAGTAATCCATGCGGGTGGTAAAGCCCTGCTCCGGATCCAGCGACTTCACCACCTTTGCCGGGTTGCCGGCCACCACGACATTCGGCGGCACGTCGCGGGTAACCACCGCGCGCGCCGCCACCACCGAGTTCTCGCCGATAGTGACGCCCTTCAGTACTGTCGCGTGGTCCCCCAGCCAGACATTGCGGCCTATATGTACCGGCAGCACGCGTTCATCCCGCCGGGTGCGATCGTAGAGGGTATGCCAGTCGCTGTCGGTGACGTAGACGCCGTGGGCAAACATGGTGCCATCGCCAATCACGATCTCATCGCAGGCGCTGATCCGGCTGCCCGGGCTCAGCAGCACGCAATCGCCGATCTCCACCCGCCCCTGCCCCGGTTCGCGCCCCCAGACGCCTATTTCCACCGGGCTGTTGCGCTCCCCGATCGCCGTCAGGTTGCGGCCAATACGGATATTCGGCCCTGAGATACGCACGAACCAGGGTTTCATGACTGTGGCGTGGGGGCCCAGCGACTCGCACTCCGGGACCAGGAAATAACCGGTATACCAGTCGCGAAAACGCAGGTAGGCTTTTTTTACCCAGTAGGGGCGCAGATCCTCTCGCATCGAATTCCAGTTCCATTAGCATGCGGCCCTGCGGCCGTTTAATATATCGCGGCGCGAGCAGCCAGGCGGCCGTCGCGCGACCGCCCAACGTTACCGAAGGCGCGCGGAATTGCAAACCGACTCCCGACCTGTCACCAGCAACCAGGCATGGCTGCACCCGAAGCTGCCCGCCGTGGTGCAGCGCCACCTCGGCCACAACTGGCGCAAACCACTGGCCGCGCACAACCGGGAAGCCTTCGCGGCACTCGCTGCGCTGCAGCAGGACGACCCCAAGCGCCTGGTGCTGGATTCCTTCTGTGGCACCGGGCGCAGCACCGCCCTGCTGGCAGCCCGCCATCCGGACCACCGCATCGTCGGCATCGACCAATCCGCAGACCGGCTGTCGCGACACCTGCCGGATAACGCGGGGGACTACCTCCTGCTGCGGGCCCAGTGCGAGGATATCTGGCAACTGGTCCTCGAGCAGCACTGGCCGGTGGATTTTCACTACCTGCTCTACCCCAATCCCTGGCCCAAGTCCGCCCACCTGCAGCGGCGGATTCACGGCCACCCTGCCTTTGTCCTGCTGCCTGCACTGGGCGGGCGGATCGAGCTCCGCTCCAACTGGCAGATCTATGTCGAGGAATTCGGCCTGGCGATGCTGCTGGCCGGACGCAGGGGCCAGGTCGCGCAGCTGCTGCACCCCGAGGGCTTGACCCTGTTCGAACAGAAATACCAGCGCAGCGGCCACCCGCTGTGGCGCTACCGGAGCGGTACCACCGTGACGAATGCCACCGAATGAGCTACAGTCCACGCTCTGAAGCGAGGTACCGAAATGTCTAGCAAGCAACCCGATCCGGTGTGGGAACGCATCCGCGCGGAAACCGAACGGCACGCCCAGGAAGAACCGATCCTGGCGAGCTTCCTGCACGCTACGATCCTCAACCACAAGACCCTGGAGTGCGCGCTGAGCTTCCACCTGGCCAGCCAGCTCGACAGCCCCACCGTCACTTCACTGCTGCTGCGCGAAGTCATGCTGCAGGCGCTGGAAGACGACGCCGGCATTCGTGAGGCGGTGCGCGCCGACCTGCTCGCGGTCGAGGAGCGCGACTCCGCCTGCCACGAACTCTACATCCCTTTCCTTTACTTCAAGGGTTTCCACGCCCTGCAGAGCCACCGCATCGCCCACTGGCTGTGGACCCACGGCCGCGAATCGATGGGCCTGTTTTTCCAGAACCGCGTCTCGGTGCAGTTCGGTGTGGATATTCACCCCGCCGCCCGCATGGGCCGCGGTATCATGCTGGATCACGCTACCGGCCTGGTGGTCGGCGAGACCGCCGTGGTCGGCAACAATGTCTCCATCCTGCAATCGGTCACCCTCGGCGGCACCGGCAAGGAAACCGGCGACCGCCACCCCAAGATCGGCGACGGCGTACTGATCAGCGCGGGCGCGAAAATCCTCGGCAATATCCGCGTTGGCGAGGGCGCCAAGGTGGGTGCGGGCAGCGTGGTGCTGGAGGAGGTTCCGCCGCATACAACGGTTGCGGGCGTCCCGGCCAAGATCGTCGGCCGTCCTGCCTCGCAGTCCCCGGCCCTGGATATGGACCACGATTTCTGCTGCGATTCGGGCGAGAAAGCCCGGCGGGTGGAAGGACAGAACTGATCGTTAGCATCGTTGAGCCAGAAGCTCGACCATATTCGACCAATGAACAGGGTGGTGGCTCGAATCCGAGCTTGAACCTGCAAGGACTCCCACGGCTCGAGAGCGCTTTAACTCAGCGTGGGAGTCCTTGCAGGTTCAATCTCTCGCTCACGGCCAGATCCAGGCAATTTCAGCATCGTATCTGGCTTGGCTCCCAAGTCAGCACACACAGGCGCATGTCCCGTGCGTCGAGTCAAAACGCCTTCGAGTAAGCACGGGACATGCGCCTGTGTGTGCGGATTCCGTGCTCATACCAGACAACAGTCCTCGAGAAATCAGCCCGCTACATGATACTGGGGCGACAACTCCACCACCGCATCCACAAACGCAGTCACATGGTCGGGATTCACCCCCGGGGTGATGCCGTGGCCGAGATTGAAGACATGGCCGGTACCGTGACCGTAAGCCGCAAGAATCGTCGCGACTTCCTCGCGAATCCGCGCGGGAGAAGCAAACAGCATTGCCGGGTCCATGTTGCCCTGCAACGCCACCCGGTCGCCAACCAACTGGCGGGCCAGCCCGATATCCGTGGTCCAGTCGATGCCGACACCTGCGGCGCCGCACTCGGCGATGGCGCCCAGCCATTGGCCACCGCCCTTGGTGAACACTATCACCGGCACGTCGCGTGTCGTTTCATCGGCCTGCAGGCGGGTGACGATGCGCTGCATGTACTTCAGTGAGTACTCCTTGTACCCCCCGGCGGAAAGGCTGCCGCCCCAGGTATCAAAGATCTGCAGGGCCTGGGCGCCGGCGCGCACCTGGGCCGCCAGGTAATCGGCCACCGCATCCGCCAGCAGGGTCAGCAGGTTGTGCATCAGCTCTGGCTTGTCATAGGCCATGCCCTTGACCTGGGCAAAGTCCTTGGAGGAGCCGCCTTCGACCATGTAGGTCGCCAGGGTCCAGGGGCTGCCGGAGAAGCCGATCAGCGGTACCGCGCCGTTCAGTTCGGCGCGAATGGTGCGCACCGCATTCATCACGTAGTCGAGATCGTCATCGGCGCGAATACTGTTGAGCCCGGCGAGGTCGGCTTCGCTGCGCACGGTCTTGCGGAAGCGCGGGCCTTCGCCGGTCTCGAAATAGAGCCCCAGGCCCAGCGCGTCGGGAATCGTGAGAATGTCGGAAAACAGGATCGCGGCGTCCATCGGGTAGCGGCGCAGCGGCTGCATGGTCACCTCGCAGGCGAGTTCCGCGTTCTTGCACAGGTCGAGAAAGGATCCGGCCTGTTCCCGGGTGGCCCGGTACTCGGGCAGGTAGCGGCCGGCCTGGCGCATCATCCACACGGGGGTCCTGTCCACGGGCTGGCGTTTCAGCGCGCGGAGGAAGCGGTCGTTCTTGAGTTCGCTCACGGGGTCACCTGCTTGTCTAATCCGGGCGGCATTATGGCATTTTGTGTCGCCAGACTAAACGCTGGCGGCAAAAACCCGGGCAAGGAAAGGAAAGGGTATGTGGTCAGCGAACCGGGGTGCCACTGAATCGGGCTTCAACCGCAAACCCTGGCCTGCAGCGGAATTCCAGCTGAACCAGATGCTACTGGACGTTCGCACCGCACAAGCCAGCACAGGCGCATGTTCCGTGCGTCGAGTTAAAAGTCCTTCGAGTAAGCACGGGACATGCGCCTGTGCTGGCAGATCGAGGGCACACCCCGGGCGGCAACCTGCGGCGCCCTGAATCCGTCAGACCTGGAGGAAATCCAGAATGCCTTCGGCTGCCTGGCGCCCTTCCCAGATCGCGGTCACGACAAGGTCGGAACCGCGCACCATGTCGCCGCCGGCGAAGATCTTCGGGTTGCTGGTCTGGAACTTGAATTGTTGGTGCTCTGCAGCCACCACGCCCTTCCAGTCGTTGACGTCGACATTGACCTTCGCCAGCCACTCCGGCGGGCTCGGCTGGAAACCGAAGGCGATGATCACCGCATCCGCTTCCAGTACTTTCTCGCTGCCCGGGATGGGCTGGGGACGGCGGCGGCCATCGGCGTCGGGTTCGCCGAGTTCGGTCTCGACCACTTTGACGCCGCAGGCCTGGCCGAAGTATTCGACGACCTCGATCGGCTGCTGGTTGAACAGGAACTCGACGCCTTCCTCGCGCGCATTCTGCACTTCGCGGCGGGAGCCGGGCATGTTCTGCTCGTCGCGGCGATAGGCACAGATGACCTGCTCCGCCTGCTGGCGCACTGCGGTGCGCACGCAGTCCATGGCGGTGTCGCCGCCACCGAGCACGATAACGCGTTTGCCCTTCAGGTTGACGTACGCATCATCTGCCTGCTCGAAGCCGAGATTGTTGTTCACGTTGCCGATCAGGTAGGGCAGCGCTTCGTAGACACCCGGCAGGTGCTCGCCGGGGAAGCCGCCCTTCATGTAGGTGTAGGTGCCCATGCCCATGAACACGGCGTCGTAGTCGGCGAGCAGTTCGTCGATGCTGACGTCGGTGCCGATTTCGGTGTTGAGGCGGAACTCGATACCCATGCCCTCGAACACCTCGCGGCGGCGCACCATCACCTGCTTTTCCAGCTTGAACTCGGGAATACCGAAGGTCAGCAGGCCGCCGATCTCGGGGTAGCGATCATAGACCACGGCCTTGACGCCGTTGCGGGTCAGGATGTCGGCACAGCCCAGGCCGGCGGGGCCGGCACCGATGATGGCGACCCGCTTGCCGGTGTCGACGACGCCGGAAAGGTCCGGCCGCCAGCCCATGGCCAGCGCGGTATCGGTGATGTACTTCTCCGAGGAGCCGATGGTAACGGCGCCAAAACCGTCGTTGAGGGTACAGGCGCCCTCACACAGACGGTCCTGGGGACACACCCGGCCACAGACCTCCGGCAGGGTATTGGTCTGGTGGCTCAGTTCCGCGGCCTCGAACAGGTTGCCCTCGGCAACCAGCTTCAACCAGTTGGGGATGAAGTTGTGTACCGGGCATTTCCATTCGCAATAGGGATTGCCACACTCCAGGCAGCGGTGCGACTGCTCGGCAACCTGTTCACGGGTGAACGGGTTGTAGATTTCCACGTAGTCCCGCTTGCGTTCATCCAGCGCCTTCTTGTCCGGATCGCTGCGGCCGACGTCGATGAACTGGAACGAATTCGACAGACGATTACTCATAAAAGCTTCTCCAGTACCCGCGTCAATCCGTGTTGCGCAGGCGGGACAACAGGCGATCGAACTCTGCGGCTTTCGGCTTCACCAGCCAGAACTTGCCGACATAGTCCTCAAAGTTTTCCAGCAGGAAGGCACCCCAGGCCGAACCGGTCTCCTCGACGAATTCACGGATATTGCCGCGCAGGTGATTGCGGTAAGCCTCCATGTACTCGGAGCTGACCCGGTGGATGTCCACCAGTTCGCTGTTGTACTTGTCGATGAAAGTGCGATCCAGGTCGAGCACGTAGGCGAAACCGCCGGTCATACCTGCACCGAAGTTCACACCCGTTGTACCCAGTACGGTGATGTTGCCACCGGTCATGTATTCGCAGCAGTGGTCACCGGTGCCCTCGACCACCGCGTGCGCACCGGAGTTGCGCACCGCGAAACGCTCACCCGCGATACCCGCTGCGAACAGCCGGCCGCCAGTGGCGCCATAGAGACAGGTGTTGCCGATGATCGAGGCTTCCTGGGACTTGTATTCCACATTTGCCGGCGGGTAGATCACCAGCTTGCCGCCGGCCATGCCCTTGCCGACGTAGTCGTTGGAATCACCCTCGAGGTACATGTGCAGGCCGCCAGCGTTCCACACGCCGAAGCTCTGGCCCGCGGTACCTTTCAGGCGCAGCACCAGCGGGTTGCTCTCCATCCCGGTGTTGCCCCAGCGTTTGGCGATTTCCCCGGAAAGGCGCGCGCCGATCGAGCGATCACAGTTACAGACCTCGAACTCAAATTCGCCGCCTTTGCCGGCGTCGATGGTCGGCAGGGTTGCAGCCACCATGGCCTCCGCCTTCTCGCCCTTGTCGAAGGGCTCGTTGCGGGCGACCTGGCAGAATTCCGGCTCACCCTTCGCCTGTGCGTCCTTGTAAAGGATGGGCGAGAGATCCAGGCGCGCCTGTTTCTCGGTCTCGCCGGGCAGCAGTTCCAGCAGGTCAGTGCGGCCGATCAGCTCTTCGAGGGAAGCCACGCCGAGTTTCGCTAGCCACTCGCGGACCTCGATGGCGATGAAGGTGAAGAAGTTCACCACCATGTCCACCGTGCCCTTGAAGTGGTCGTCGCGCAGCTTCTGGTGCTGGGTGGCGACGCCGGTGGCGCAGTTGTTGAGGTGACAGATACGCAGGTACTTGCAGCCCAGCGCCACCATCGGCGCGGTACCAAAACCGAAACTCTCGGCGCCGAGAATCGCCGCCTTGATCACATCGAGACCGGTCTTCATCCCGCCGTCCGCCTGCAGGCGGATGGAGCCGCGCAACTTGTTGCCGCGCAGGGTCTGCTGCACTTCGGCCAGGCCCAGCTCGAAAGGCGAGCCGGCATAGCGAATCGAGGTCAGCGGGCTGGCCGCGGTACCGCCGTCGTAACCGGAGATGGTGATCAGGTCGGCATAGGCCTTGGCCACGCCGGCGGCGATCGTGCCCACGCCGGGCTCGGAAACCAGCTTCACCGAGACCAGCGCGTCCGGGTTGACCTGCTTGAGGTCGAAGATGAGCTGCGCGAGATCCTCGATGGAATAGATATCGTGGTGTGGCGGCGGTGAAATCAGGGTCACGCCCGGCACGGAATAACGCAGGCGGGCAATCAGGTCGTTGACCTTGCCACCGGGCAACTGGCCACCCTCGCCGGGCTTGGCACCCTGGGCCACCTTGATCTGCAGCACCTCGGCGTTTACCAGGTAGTGCGGGGTAACGCCAAAACGGCCGGAGGCGATCTGCTTGATCTTGGAGGAGCGCTCGGTGCCGTAGCGCGCCGGGTCCTCACCACCTTCACCGGAGTTGGAGCGCGCACCGATGCGGTTCATCGCAACGGCCAGCGCCTCGTGGGCTTCGGGACTCAATGCGCCCAGCGACATGCCGGCGGAGTCGAAGCGCGGCAGGATTTTCTCGATCGGTTCGACCTGGTCGAGGGCGATGCCCTCGCCCGTGATAACCGGACGCATCAGGTCGCGCAGGGTTGCCACGGGGCGTTCGTTGACCAGGGTCGCGTAGCGCTGGTAATCCGCATAGTTCCCGCTGGCCACCGCCTGTTGCAGGGCGGTCACCACGTCGGGGTTGAAAGCGTGGTATTCCTGGCCGTGCATGTATTTCAGCAGGCCGCCCGGGGCGATCGGCTTGCGCGGCACCCAGGCGTCGGCCGCCAGCGCTTTCTGGTCGGCTTCCAGTTCGGCAAACCCGGCGCCCTCGATGCGCGAAGCCACGCCACAGAACGCTGTATTTACCACACTCTTCGCCAGGCCGATGGCCTCGAAGAGCTGCGCGCCACGGTAGGAGGAGACCGCCGAAATGCCCATCTTGGACATGATTTTCAACAGGCCCTTGTTGATCCCCTTTCGGTAGTTCTTGTAGCAGACGCTCGGTTCACCGAGCAGCTCCCCGGAACGGATCAGTTCCTCGAGGACGCTGTAGGCCAGGTAGGGATAGATCGCGGTAGCACCAAAACCGAGCAGGCAGGCAATCTGGTGGGAATCCCGCGCACTCGCGGTTTCCACGACGATATTGGCATCGGCGCGCAGGCCCTGCTTGATCAGGTGGTGGTGCACTGCACCGGTGGCCAGCAGGCTGTGCACCGGCAGGCGCTCCTTGCTGATGCCGCGATCGGACAGCACCAGGATAGTCGCGCCCTCGCGCACGGCCTGTTCAGCGGCTGCCTGCACCGCGGCGATGCCCTGCTCGAGGTCGGAGTCGGCGGCAGTATAGGTACAGTCCACCCGGCACACGGTGAAACCGGGGCGATCCAGGTTCATCAGGGTATTGAACTTGCCCTGGGACAGGACCGGCGAGGTCAGGATAACGCGGTCGGCGTGCTCCGGACCCTCGGAAAACACGTTTTTCTCGCCGCCGAGGTCGGTTTCCAGGGACATGACGATGGTTTCCCGCAGGGGATCGATCGGCGGGTTGGTGACCTGGGCGAATTTCTGGCGGAAGAAGTCGTACAGGGGGCGCTGGGTGCGCGACAGCACTGCCATGGGGGTATCGTCGCCCATGGAGCCCACCGCCTCGTTACCGGATTCACCGAGCGGGCGCAGCACCTGGTCCTGCTCCTCGAAGCTGACCTGGAACATTTTCATGTAGGCCTTGACCTGATCGCGCTCGAGGCCGGAAACGGCTTCGGAGGCCAGGGTGCCCTCGATACGCTGGGCCTTCTCCTGCAGCCAGCGCTTGTAGGGCTGGCGGTTTTTCAGGCGATTCTCGATCTCTTCGGTCTGCAGCAATTCTCCGGTATGCGTGTCGACCATGAGGATCTGGCCGGGTCCCACGCGCCCCTTGGCGATGACGTCTTCACTCTTGTAGCCGTAGGTACCCACTTCCGAGGCGAGGGTGATAAAGCCGTCCTTGGTGCGCACCCAGCGCGCCGGGCGCAGGCCGTTGCGGTCGAGCAGGCAGACCGCGTAGCGACCGTCGGTCAGGACCACGCCGGCGGGACCGTCCCAGGGCTCCATGTGCATGGAGTGGTACTCGTAAAACGCCTTCAGGTCGGAGTCCATCAACTCCATGTTCTGCCAGGCCGGCGGAATCAGCATGCGCAGGGCGCGCGGCATATCCACGCCACCGGTCAGCAGCAGTTCCAGCATGTTGTCGAGGCTGGAGGAGTCCGAGCCGGTGCGGTTCACCAGTGGGGCGATCTCGCGGATATTGGGAAGCCGCTCGGTCTCGAAACGCGCGGTGCGCGCCTCGGCCCAGTTGCGGTTGCCGTCGATGGTGTTGATCTCACCGTTGTGCGCGAGCAGGCGGAAGGGCTGCGCCAGCGGCCAGCGCGGCATGGTGTTGGTGGAAAAACGCTGGTGGAATACACAGATCGCGGTTTCCAGGCGCTGGTCGGCGAGGTCCGGGTAGAAGCGCGGCAGGTCTACCGGCATCATCAGGCCCTTGTAGGAAATCACCCGGCCGGAGAGGCTGCAGATATAGAAATCACCGTCGGCTTCGTTGGCGATTTCCGCCTTGCGGCGGGCGACAAACAGCCGCGTGGCCAGGTCGACATCGGAAAAGCCCGGCCCGTCGACGAATACCTGCTCGATGCGCGGCAGGGTTTGCAGGGCGATGTCTCCGCATACCGAGGGGTCGGTGGGTACTTCGCGCCAGCCCAGTACCTTGAAGCCCTGGTCGGTGAGCGCCTGCTCCGTAGCCGCGCGTGCGGTTTTGGCCAATGCCTCGTCCTGGCTGAGGAAAATCTGTCCCACCGCGAAGCTCTCGGAAAGCTCGGCGGAAAAACACTCCTGGGCCAGGGTTCGCATGAACTGGACCGGCATCTGCATCAGCAGGCCACAGCCATCACCGGTCTTGCCATCTGCCGCAATACCACCGCGGTGGGTCATGCAGGTGAGGGACTCGATTGCGGTTTGCAACAGGCGATGGCTGGCATCGCCCGAGGTATGGGCTATCAGTCCGAACCCGCAGTTGTCGCGGAACTCTTCAGGTCTGTACAGGCCTGCGCTCATAGTCAGTCCAAAATAATTAGAAAAAACAAAAACTTAAGCTTTTGCCCAGAAACTCGAAAAAGAGCCGGGCACGGCAAAAGGGGGCGCTATTTTACACAGTCGGCCAGATTCCGACAAACCGGGCGCCAGCCCGGTCAGCCGCCTCCCAACAATGCATGCAATTCTTGTTCCGTGGCGTCGTCAACCACACAGGCCTGGCCTATCGCCCGCAACAACACCAACCGCAGACTGCCGTCGACCACTTTTTTGTCGCGCCCCATCAGGTCGATAAACTGCGCCGGGCTTATGTCCGCGGGGGGGCGCTCGGGCAGCCCCATGGTCCGCAGCAGGCTGCGGAAGCTGTCGACTTCGGCCATAGCCAGCCAGCCGCGGCGGGCCGACATCTCCATGGCCAGTGCCATCCCGGCCGCCACGGCCTCACCGTGCAACCACTCGCCGTAGCCCTGCGCGGTTTCGATGGCGTGGCCAAAAGTATGGCCCAGGTTGAGGATTGCGCGCAGCCCGGATTCCCGCTCGTCTTCGGCGACCACGGCCGCTTTGTTGGCACAGCTGCGCTCAACCGCCTCGGCGAGGGCCGCCTCTTCCCGCGCCAGCAGTTTGGGCATGTTTTCGCGCAACCAGGTATAGAACGGTGCATCGCAAATCAGGCCGTACTTGACCACCTCGGCGAGTCCCGCGGCGAACTCCCGGGGTGGCAGGGTCGCCAGCGTGGCTATATCGATGACCACAGCGACGGGCTGGTAGAAGGCGCCTATCATGTTCTTGCCAAGCGGATGATTGACCGCGGTCTTGCCGCCCACGGAGGAGTCCACCTGGGACAGCAGTGTCGTGGGGACCTGGATGAAATTCACGCCGCGCTGGTAGGAGGCCGCGGCAAACCCGGTGATATCGCCGATCACCCCGCCGCCGAGGGCGATCATGGTGGTGGTCCGGCTGTGGCGGTCGGTCATTACCCGGTCCAGTATCCGGGTATAGCTTTCCAGCGTTTTGTAGCGCTCGCCGTCGGGCAGGATGACTTCTGTCACCAGGCCGCGCTCACCCAGGCAGGCTTTCAGGTGATCGAGGTACAGCGGAGCGACGGTGTCGTTGCTGACCAGGACGACCTGGGAACCGCGGATATGCCGGGCAATCAGCGACGGATCGCGGAGCAGGTCGCGACCGATGTAAATGGGGTAACTGCGCTCACCCAGGTCGACATGCAGGGTATGCATCAGAAGGGACACACGGAATTCCTCGAGCCCAAAACGGCTGGCTATGATACTGGCTGAGGGGGGTAGCTGTCTTTACCCGGGAATTGCCAGCGCCACCTGCTGGGCCACGGACTTGGGCGTGCCGGCGGCGGTATCGATGACACAGTCCGCGATTTCCCGGTACAGGGGGTCGCGAATGCGCATCAACTCCCGCAGGGTTGCCTCGGGATCGACGCCCTGCAGGAGCGGTCGCTTGCGATCGCGGCGGGTGCGCCGCACCTGCTCGTCGATACTGGTATACAGGTAGACTACAAACCCCCTGCCCGCGAGGGCAGTGCGATTCTCGGGCGCCAGCACGGCGCCACCGCCGGTAGCCAGCACGATGCCGTCCCAGGTGGTCATTTCCTCGATAACCTGGCGTTCGCGCTCACGGAATCCGGACTCACCTTCGACATCGAAAATCCAGGGGATGTCCGCGCCGGTGCGCGCCTCGATTTCGCTGTCGCTGTCGACAAAGCGCAGGCTTAGCTCGTCGGCGAGTACCCGGCCGATAGTGCTCTTGCCGGCCCCCATGGGGCCGACAAGGAATACGCGTTGAACCGGCATTAATCGAGGAGGGTATCGGCCAGGATCCGTGGCGTGATGAAGATCAGCGTTTCCGTCTTGGTCTTGGACTTGGTTTCGCTGCGGAAGAAAGCGCCGACGTAGGGAATGTCACCAAAGAACGGCACTTTGTTGATGGTCTCGATATCTTCAGTCTTGAATACCCCGCCCAGTACCACGGTTTCACCGTTGCCAACCAGCACCTGGGTGTTCAGTTCCGTGGTGTCGATGGAGGGGATGAAGCCGCCCAGGTTACCGCTGGGAACCAGGTCGCCCACGGAATCCTGCTTGACCTGCAGTTCCAGCAAGATGCGGTCATCCGGGGTGATGTTGGGGGTTACTTCAAGCTCCAGTACAGCTTCCTTGAAGGATACCGAGGTCGCACCGGATGCAGCCGCCTCCTGATAGGGAATTTCGGTACCCGACTTGATATTGGCCTTTTGCTTGTCGCCGGTAATCACCTTGGGCTGGGAAACTACCTCACCCTGGCCGGCCGCCTCGAGCGCGGAAAGCTCGGCTGTAAGGAACAGGTCTTCACTGGTAAAGCCGACCGCGAAACCGCTGGTGCTGGCAACGCCGAGGTCAACCAGCAGCGCGCCGGGATAGGACAGGGAAGGCGTCGAACCGTTGATAATCGAGTTATTGAGACCCACCACGTTGGCCGCGTCGCCGGAGACCGAAAGGATATTGTCCTTACTGGAATTCAGGTAGCCACCGCCCCACTCAATACCCAGGTTGTGGGTCAGGTCGGAACTCGCGATCACGATACGCGACTCGATCATTACCTGGCGTACCGGAATGTCGACACGCTCAATAAGCTCGCGAATCGCGGCAAGCTTGGCCGCGGTATCCGTGATGATCAGTGAATTGGTCCGCGCATCGACGACGACAGAACCGCGCTCCGAAATCAGCTTGCCACCCTCTTCTGCGCCGGCATTGAACAGGGTGACCAGTTGTGCGGCATTGGCATAGCGGATACGGACAAACTCGGACTGCAGTGGGGCCAGTTCGGCAATCTGCTTGCTCGCCTCAATTTCCTGGCGCTCGCGCTCGGCGATTTCAGCGGCCGGCGCCACCATCAGCACGTTGCCAACCTGGCGCTTGTCCAGACCCTTGGTTTTCAGCACCAGTTCCAGCGCCTGGTCCCAGGGCACGTTCTGCAGGCGCAGGGTGATACGGCCGGAGACGGTATCGCTGGCCACCAGGTTGAGTTCGGTGAAGTCCGCGATCAACTGCAGCACCGCCCGCACCTCGATATCCTGGAAGTTGAGGGAGATGCGGTCACCGGTGTAGGCAAATTCCTTGCGCCGCTCCTCGACCTCATGGGCGGAAAGTGGCTTGACGCTAAGTACATACTGGTTATCGGTCTGGTAGGCCAGGTAATCGAATTCACCCTGGGTTTTCAGGGTCAGCGTGGCCCCACGCTCCGTGGTATTCACGTCGACACTGTTCACCGGGGTGGCGAAGTCGGTGACATCGTAGCGGCGCATCAGCCGTTCGGGTACCGAGGTTTCCACAAACTGCACCTTGATGTCCCCGCCTTCGCTGTAGACGTTCACATCTACTGAAGGATTGGTGAGTTCCAGAGTCAGGCGACCCTCGCCCTCTGGCGTACGCTGGAATTGCAGGTCGCTGATTTCAGAATTTACGGTGACCACTTCCTCTACCTGGCTGGGCAGGCGATTGGGATCGCTGGTCGGTTTGACGTAGTCGCCCGAATCCTGGCCAACCACCAGGAACAGGCTGTTGCCGTCGACCCGGGTTTCGTAGGGCACCAGTTTCACCAGATTGACGACCATACGGGTACGGTCACCGGATTCCAGGACCACAACGCCGGTCGCATTGCCGTAGGGCAGCTCGAAGCGCTTTTCCGCCAGCGCGCTCTTCGCGCCGGGGAAATCCACCGCGATGCGCGCCGGCTTCTCGATCGTGTAAGCCTGCATCGCAGGTGGCGCCTGGTCGAAATCCAGGCGGACTTCAAACTTGCTGCCTGAACGGGAGCTGAACTCAATGTCGGTGATGGTGGGATCCGCCGCTACCGCCCTGGTTCCCAGCAGCAGGCCTAGCGCCAGCCACGTCCACTTCCCTATTTGCATTGTTCCTTTCCCCACGGCCCTTGTCCCCAAATGTTGTTTTCTATTTGACATGGCAATCACCCACGGCCCGGCTCACATTCCGGACAACTTGATTGTGCGCGGTCGTTCGACCCAGCCGTCCGAGCTGCCATCGCTGACAATCTCAACAACAGCCACCCAGGCATCGCCCAGCTCCACGATCTTGCCGTAGTGACGACCGACATAATTCCCCAGTGTCACCCGATGTACCCCGCCCTCGGGGTCCCGGATCAAAGCCCAGTCGGTTCCGCTGCGCTCCAGCGTACCCACCATGCGCAGCGAATCGAGGGTAAATTGCTCCAGGAATTCCTTCGGTCGCGTGGTGTCAGGTTTTACCGCACTGACCGCCTGGAGTTGGGCGATTTCACGAACCTCTATAGGCCGCTCGAAGGGACTGCGCAGGGTAGTGGCGCTATAACCAAACGCCTCGTAGGCCTTGAAGGTCGGTATCGGCGCAATAATCCCCCCCGGACGACTGCGCTTTTCCGCCATGAAGGCATCGAGGTCACTGAAACCGCGCCCACCACAGGCCACCAGCAATACCGGCAGGGTGAGGACGGCGAATTTGCTTACCAGTCGCAGCATGCTCACACCTCGTCGTCCCGGTACCGATAGGTTTTTGCGATTATTCGCAGGCTCAGGCTGTCGGCGTCGCCCTTGGGTGCGCTGATCGTGAAGTCGTGCAGGGTCACAATCCGCGGCAGGGCTGCCATGCTGCTCACAAATGCCCCGAGGTCGTGGTAGGAACCTCGGGCTACTATCGAAATGGGCAGCTCAACGTAGAATTCGCGCTGAATTTCAGGCTGCAAGTCGATCGAGTCAATTTTCAGGCCGTTCAGCAGGCCTTTATTGGTGATATCTTCCAGCAGACCGGGCACTTCGGTGTCGCTGGGCAGCTGCTTGACCAGGGCGCCGAAAGACTCCTCCATCTCCTTGAGCTGCTGCCGGTAGGCTTCGAGATTGGCAGCTTCAAATGCCTTCTTCTCGAAGTCCTGTTTCAGCGCTGTTTCTTTTTTCTGCTCGGCAACAAGCTGCTCCTGCAGGCCCTTGATGTGGTAGTAGTAACCACCGCCCAGCACAACACCCAATACCACTATCCAGATGAACACTCTGATCAGGATCGGCCAGGAACCGACGTTGTCGAAATCCAGGTCGTTGATATCGAATTCGCGCAGTGAGCGCATTGAGTTCTCAATAGCCATGAATCACTGCCCCTCTTCCTGTTGGTCGGAATTCGGCAGTTCGACCTTGACGGTAAGATGGAAACGGTTGGCCTGGTCACCGTACTCTGGCGCCGCCTGCACCTTGTCCAGATTTGGCGAGGCCAGCCAGTCGGAAGCATCGAGACGGCGCATCAGGCTGGACACCCGGTTATTGGACTCGGCAATACCATCGATGGTGATGGTCCTGTTGGAATTCTTCAGGGATGAATAGAACACACCATCGGGCACCGTGCGCACGATCTGGTCCATGATCCGGACAATGACCGGGCGGTTGCCCTGCAATTCCTGGATGACCTGCATGCGATCGATCAATTCATTGCGGCGCTTCTGCAGCTCCTTGATCTCGGCGACTTCCTTGTCCAGTTCACGAATATGCGTACTCAGGTAGTTATTGCGCTGGCGCTGGTAGTCGATCTGGCCATTCACCATGCGGTCGGCCAGGAATACCAGGGCGGCACCCAGAACAGCCACTACGACGAGAATCATAAGAAACTCGCGCTTGAGCTGTTGGCGCCGCTCTTCTCTCCACGGGAGTAAGTTAATCTGGGCCATCAGTCAAAACTCCGTAGCGCGAGCCCGCAAGCTATCATCATCGCCGGGGCATCACTGGACAGCGCCACCGCATTGACCCTGGAAGAAATCGACATATCGGCAAAAGGATTGGCAACGGAGGTCGGCGTGCCGAGCTTCTCCTGCACAAGTTCCGGCAAGCCCTCCATGGAAGCCACACCGCCGGCCAGGACGATGCAGTCGACATCGTTGTACTGGCTGGAGGAAAAGAAAAACTGCAGCGAGCGCGCCACCTGCTGGACTACCGCATCCTTGAAGGGTTCAAGAACCTCGGGCTCGTAGTCGTCGGGCAAGCCGCCCTGCTTCTTGGCCAGGCCCGCTTCTTCGAGCGGCAGGCCGTAGCGGCGCATGATTTCGTCGGTCAATTGCTTGCCGCCGAAAAGCTGTTCGCGGGTATAGATCGTACTGTCGGCAGTGATCACGCTGAGAGTGGTCATGGTCGCGCCGATATCCACAATCGCCACCGTACCGTCTTCGTCGATATCGAGCTGATTGCGTATCAGGGAAAAGGCTCTCTCCATCGCGTAGGCTTCGACATCCATGATCCTGGGCGTCAGGTCCGCGGCCTCGATGGCCGCTACCCGCATATCGATGGTCTCGCGGCGGCAGGCAGCCAGCAGGACCTCGACCTGGTTGGCGCCTTTTGGCGATGGCCCCTGGATCTCGAAGTCGATGGCGACTTCCTCGAGCGGGTAGGGGATGTACTGATCCGCCTCCAGCGTAAGCTGGGTCTCCATGTCGTCCTCACTGAGGCCGGCTGGCATGTCGATCACCTTGGTGATGACGGAAGACCCGGCGACTGCGGCAGACACGGTCTTGAGCTTGGTGCGCGACTGGGCGACGACGCTGCTGATGGCGTTGGCAACGCCCTCGACGTCGTTGACGTTCTTTTCAACGACCGCGTCCACTGGCAGGGAGCTCACTGCGTAGCTCTCTACCCGGTAGCGTCCCCCTGAGTAGCTCAACTCCAGCAGCTTCACTGTCGTCGAACTGATATCAAGCCCCAGAACCGGTGTCGCTTTTCTTTTCCCTATTAATCCAAGCAACTCTTTTCCCTATGTGTATCACTAGCTTAGGATGTTTTTATGCACCGATACATTAATAAGAACTTATAACATAGCGGTAAATATATCCCAAACCAAAAAAGGCATATAATTACCAAATACATGCCCGCCCCCGCTTATAACACTAACTCAGGCCCCAACTTTGTAAAGTGAATTCATGAGCTTTCTCAACTTTCTGCTCCGTTTTATGTTTTTAGGCCTGTTTGGCGCGTTATGGCTGCTCGCGGGTATCTACCTTTACCTCAGTCCGGACCTTCCGGACGTGCAGACATTGCGCGACGTGAAACTGCAGACACCCATGCGGGTATACACCCGCGAGGGCGACCTGATCGGCCAGTTCGGCGAACAGAAGCGCAGTCCGCTGGCCTACGACCAGATTCCGCCGCAGTTCATCGACGCCCTGCTGGCGGCGGAAGACGACAACTTTTTCCAGCACCAGGGGATCGACCTGATGGGCCTCGCCCGGGCGGCCTCGGAACTGGTGGTGACCGGGGAAAAAGGCTCCGGGGGAAGTACGCTGACCATGCAGGTGGCGCGGAATTATTTCCTCTCGCTGGAAAAGACGTTCATGCGCAAGTTCAACGAGATTCTGCTGGCAATCGAAATCGAGCGCCGCCTGAGCAAGCAGGAAATTCTCGAGCTGTATATCAACCGTGTGTTCCTCGGGCACCGCGCCTATGGCTTCGAGGCGGCCTCCCAGGTCTACTACGGCACCAGCATCGACAACCTGAACCTCGCCCAGTACGCCATGCTCGCCGGCATCCCCAAGGCGCCGTCGCGCAACAACCCGATAAGCGGCCCCGAGGCGGGCAAGGAGCGCCGCAACTGGATTCTCGGGCGCATGCGCGATCTCGGCTACATCACCCAGCAGGAATATGCTGAAGCCGTAGTCGCCCCCGTTACCGCGGGCCTCCACGGCGCGCAGATCAGCTTCGCCGCGCACTATGCCGCAGAGATGGCCCGCCAGGAAATGCTCGACCGCTACGGCGTCGAGGCCTACAACGATGGCTACAGCGTCTATACCACGATCAACAGCCCGCTGCAGAAAGTTGCCCGCCAGTCATTGATTGATGGCCTGCTCGCCTACGACAGTCGCCACGGCTACCGCGGACCGGAGCAACACTGGTCCCCACCCGCGGACGATGCCAACGCTGCTGCGGAATACTGGGTAGAAAAGCTCGAGGCCATCCCGCAGATCATCGGCCAGACGCCCGCCGTGGTAATGGAGATCGGGGAAGACCGCGTGAAGCTGCTGTTCCGGGATGCCGGCACCGGCGAGCTGCTGTGGGACAAGGGCATGTCCGGGGCGCGCCCCTACCGCACCGAAAACTATCTGGGGGCGGCGCCGAAAACGCCCGCCGAGCTGTTCAAGCCGGGCGACCTGATTCGTGTGGTACAGGATGAAGAGGGCGCCTGGCAGCTGGCGCAGATTCCCGCCGTGCAGGGCGCGCTGGTGTCGCTCAACCCGGACAACGGCGCCATTGTCAGCGTGGTTGGCGGCATGGGTTTCGAGCTCAGCAAATTCAACCGGGCCACCCAGGCGCTGCGCCAGCCGGGCTCCAACTTCAAGCCATTCCTGTATTCAGCGGCTCTGGAAGCGGGCTTTACCGCGGCCAGCATCATCAATGATGCGCCCATCGTGGTCGCCGACAATTCCATCGAGGACATCTGGCGCCCGGAAAACGACAGTGGCGAGTTCTACGGGCCGACCCGACTGCGCTGGGCGCTGACCAAGTCGCGCAACGTCGTCTCGATCCGCCTGTTGCAACAGCTCGGCATCGACAACCTGGTCGCCGCGCTCGAGCGCTACGGTATCGACACCTCGAACCTGGACGCCAACCTGTCACTGGCGCTGGGCACCCACGCCATGACGCCGCTGGAAGTGGTGAGCGGTTATGCCACCATCGCCAATGGCGGTTACCGGGTAGAGCCCTACCTGATCGACCGCGTCGAGGACATGGAGGGCCGGGTGATTTTCCAGGCCCGGCCACCCACGGTATGCCGCGATTGCGACGACAAGCCGGCACCCGCCGGACGCAAGGAACTCAGCATGGAAGAAATTCTCGCCAGCGAGGCTGCTGAAGATGCGCTGCCGCAGCCGCCGCGGGTGATGGATGAACGGGTCAGCTTTATCATGACCAGCATTCTCCAGGACGTGATCAAGAAGGGCACCGGGACCCGCGCACTGGCGCTGAAACGCGGTGATATCGCCGGCAAGACCGGCACCACCAACGGGCCGATGGACGCCTGGTTCTCCGGTTACAACCGGGATGTCGTCACCACAACCTGGGTCGGGTTCGACAATTACACCCCGCTCGGCCGCAGGGAGTTCGGCGGCACCGCAGCACTGCCGATCTGGATTGACTACATGCGTGAGGCGCTTCGCGACAGCCCCGACCGGCAGCGTCCGATTCCCCCGGGCGTGGTTACCGTGCGGATCAACTCGACAACTGGCGGTCTTGCCGCCCCCGGGGATTCCACCGCGATCTTCGAGTTTTTCCGCGAGGAAACCGCGCCCCGGGCCACTGCGAACGGGCAGAACGGCAATGGCCGCAGCCAGCAGCAGGAAGACAACCTGGTGAGGGATATTTTCTAGCGGGCAGGTGCCAGCGGGCCGCGGGGCCCGCTAGACCGCTTCAGCGTACTCGGCGGGCAGCGCGCGTCGCGCGACACCGCTTTCTACCGCAGCCCGGGCGACGGCGGCTGACAGGCTTTCCAGCAGGCGGACGTCCATCGGCTTGGGAATGATGTACTCCGGGCCGTATTCCAGCGACTGTAAACCACAGGCGAGCAGGACCTCCTGCGGCACCGGCTCCTTCGCCAGCGCACACAGCGCCTGCACAGCGGCGATCTTCATCTCTTCGTTGATGCAACTGGCGCGCACGTCCAGGGCGCCGCGGAAGATGAAAGGAAAGCCCAGTACGTTGTTCACCTGGTTGGGGTAATCCGAGCGACCGGTCGCTATGATCAGGTCGTCGCGGGTGGCCCGCGCCAGTTCCGGCCTGATCTCGGGGTCGGGATTGGAACAGGCGAAAACAACCGGACGCTCAGCCATGGAAAGCAGCATTTCGGAGCTGAGCAGGTCGGCGCCGGAGAGGCCGATAAACACGTCTGCACCATTGATGGCGTCGGAGAGGCTGCGCTTGTCGGTGTGGTTGGCGAACTCCTGCTTATAGGCATTCACCCCTTCACGACCGGCGTAAATTACCCCGAGGCGGTCCAGCATGAAGATATTTTCCCGCCGGGCACCGAGGCTCACCAGCAGGCGCATACAGGCGATCGCAGCCGCACCGGCCCCGAGGCAGGTAATCACCGCGTCCTCGAGCCGCTTGCCCTGGATTTCCAGCGCATTGACGAGGCCGGCGGCGGTGACAATGGCCGTTCCGTGCTGGTCGTCATGGAACACCGGGATACTGCAGCGCTCGACCAGCGCCGCTTCTATCTCGAAGCACTCGGGCGCCCGGATGTCCTCCAGGTTGATGCCGCCGAAACTGTCCGCAATACGCGCGACCGTCTCGATAAATTCACCCGCGTCCTCGGTATCCACTTCGAGGTCGATGGCGTTGATTCCCGCAAAGCGCTTGAACAGCAGGGCCTTGCCTTCCATCACCGGCTTGCTGGCCAGGGCACCGAGATTGCCCAGTCCGAGCACCGCGGTGCCGTTGCTGATGACAGCGACAAGGTTGCCCTTGCCGGTATACCGGTAGGCTGCCTCGGCATCTGCGGCAATCTCCCGGCATGGCTCTGCCACCCCGGGGCTGTAGGCGAGGGACAGGTCCAGCTGGGTCTGGGCCGGTTTTGTCAGTTCGACACTGATCTTGCCGGGCGTTGGCTCCGCATGGTAAGCGAGGGCAGCTCGCTTGAAGTCGTCAGACATAGGAAGGCACCGCTAAAAAAAGGTATACGAGGATAAAGAAAACGCATTTCGGGAACAAGTTGATTTATTCCCTCTCTCTTGTCTCGCCCGGAGACGCCAACATACTGGGATGGCCGAGAGTGAGCACCCACCAACCTCCGCGCATCGGCACCAGCCAGCCCCGCACCTGGACCGCCTGGCCCTGCAGCGCTTCCAGCGCCGATCGGGAGTACAGCGACTGGCTCCCGGGACCGATCTTTACCCCGACCTTGCCTGCCAACTGCAGCCACCAGCCATTTTCCTTGAAGCTGACCCGGGTGACCCGGTCCTGCAAAAGGGCAAATCCGCGGTACCCCGGTTCGAGCCCGGAGACGCTGCGCGGGCGGTATTCAGCAATACCCCAGACACCCAGCCGAGCTGCCCGCGCCGCTGCTTCCGCTGCCGCCAGGCACTGCGCCCTGGCGGTGTTGGGCGCGATTGCCACGTGAAATCCCAGGCCCTGCCGCAGCAACTGTGTCGCGATACCCTCTCCCCGGGCATCGAAGGCCCAGGCCAGTCGCCGTCCGTGGGGGTCGCGGGCCTCGGGACCGTCCTGCAGCCACACCCGGCCATCCGCCACCAGGGCCGAAAGCGCGGCCCGCGCCTCCTCGGCCAATGGCTGCCCCGCCTCCCCGCCATGGCCCAATTCCGGGGTATTGATGCCGATCAGGCGCACTTTGTCACCGCCCGCGAGTCGCAGGGTGTCGCCATCGCTGACCCGCGCTACGCGGAACTCCTGCAGCTGAGCCGGCGCGACCGCGCAGTCGACTGCGGACTGCCCGGGAGTGGGCTGGCCGCGGGAACAGGCGGCAAACGGCAGGCATAAAAAAAGCGCCAGTACCGTCGGTAACTGGCGCTTTCGAGCTGCCTGAAGCAGCACGGTGATGCTTAGCGCTTGGCGCCGCGGGTGCCGAAACGCTTCTTGAAGCGATCAACACGACCGCCTGAATCGACAATTTTCTGCTTGCCGGTAAAGAACGGGTGGCAGTTGGAACACACGTCCACGTGGAAATCTTCGCCCAGGGTGGAACGGGTGTTGATGATGTTGCCGCAACTGCAGGTGGCGGTAACCGCTTCGTATTTAGGATGAATATCCGCTTTCATGGTACGTGCTCCTCACACTTGGACGCCGCCACCCGATCTTCTGCCGGGCACGGTGTCGGGAAAAAATAGGCGCGCATCTTACCAGACCAGGCGGCGATGGCAAGCGCAAAAATTCGCCCCATCGGCAGCGGCAGCGTGGCCTGTTCCCCGGACCGGTTGCTAAACTGGCCGCCGTTCTTCGCCCGCAGACCGATGCCAATGCCTGTATTGCGCGTGGCCGTCCCGACGCCACTGTACAGTTTGTTCGATTACCTGCCCCCTGCCGGGGTCGCGGCCGCCAACCTGCAGGCGGGAATCCGCCTCAGCGTCCCCTTCGGCCGCCGCGAGCTTACCGGCGTACTGGTCGCCGTGGTCGACGCCAGCGATATGGAGGTCGCAACGTTGAAATCCGCCAGCGCCATCATCGACAGCGAGCCGCTCATCGGTCCGGGCCTGCTGGAACTGTGCCGCTGGGCCTGCGACTACTACCAGCACCCCCCGGGCGAAGTCTATCCCGTCGCGTTCCCGACCCTGCTGCGCAAGGGCCGGGAACACAGCGCCCTCGCCGCACCGGGGTGGCGCCTGACCACCCGGGGAAAAGGCCTGCCGGAGGGCGCCCTGGCCCGTTCGCCAAAGCAGGCACAGGCGTTATCCCTGTTACAGCAGGCCGTAGCAGTGCCCGCTTCGCGCTTTGCCGCGGCGGGCATCAACCGCGCGGCCCTGCGCGCGCTGGCCGAGAAGCAACTGGCCGAAACCTGTGATATCCCGGCGCAGCCTGCCGCAATAGACCGCGGCCCCCGGCCCTCACTGACTCCCGAACAACGCCAGGCCCTTGACGGAATCCGTGCATCCGCCGGGTTCAGCTGCCACCTGCTCGAAGGTGTCACCGGCAGCGGCAAAACCGAGGTTTACCTGCGCCTGATCGACGACTGCCTCAACGCGGGCAGGCAGGCACTGGTACTCATTCCCGAAATCGGCCTCACCCCGCAGACAGTGGCCCGCTTCCGCGACCGCTTCGGCGATGGTCTGGCAGTCCTGCATTCGGGGCTCGGCGAAGCACAGCGCTACAGCGCCTGGGAGGCCGCACGCAGCGGTCTGGCCCACATTGTTATCGGCACACGATCCGCGGTGTTCACGCCACTGGCGCGACCGGGGCTGGTAATTGTCGACGAGGAACATGACGCTTCCTTCAAGCAACAGGACGGATTCCGCTACAGCGCCCGGGATGTCGCCGTCAAACGCGCACAAATTGACAATTGCCCGGTGGTGCTGGGCAGCGCGACACCCTCGCTGGAAAGCCTGCACAACGCCCTGGGCGGGCGCTACCGGCACCACCGCCTGCAACAGCGCGCCAGTGGTGGGATGCCGCCGCGCATCGAGACCCTGGATATTCGCCAGAAAACCCTGCAGGCCGGCCTCTCCGAACCTTTACTGCAGGCCGTAGGCGACACCCTGCACCAGGGCGGCCAGGCCCTGCTGTTCCTCAATCGACGCGGTTTCGCCCCTACCCTGCAATGCCACGACTGCGGCTGGATTGCCGGCTGCTCCCACTGCGACGCCCGCCTCACCCTGCACCGCCGCGCCCGGCGCCTGCGCTGCCACCATTGTGGCGCGGCGGCGCCGACGCCACCGGGCTGCCCCGAGTGCCACAGCCAGCAACTGATGAGCAAGGGCCTGGGCACCGAGCAAACCGAGGATTACCTGCGCCGGCACTTCGCCGACTGGCCGGTCTACCGGGTGGACAGCGACTCGATGCAGGGCCGCGACGCAATGCGCGAGCTGGTGGACGAGGTCAATCGCGGCCGCCCCTGCATCCTGCTGGGCACCCAGATGCTGGCCAAGGGCCACCATTTTCCGGGCCTGGCCCTGGTCGGCATCATCGATATGGACGCCATGCTGTTCAGTACCGATTTTCGCGGCGAGGAACAGGCCGCCCAGCTGCTCAACCAGGTGGCGGGGCGCGCCGGGCGCGCCGACACCCCCGGCAGGGTACTGCTGCAGACCCACCACCCGGACAATCCCGCCCTGCGCGCCATGCTCGACCAGCCCTACCACCAGCAGGCCCTCGGCCTGCTGCAACAGCGGCAGGCGACCGGGCTGCCCCCCTACGGCCAGCTGGTCCTGGCCCGCACCGACTGCGCGGATGCCAGGGAGGGCGAGCAATTCCTGTGTCTCCTGCGCGAGGCTCTGGAACCCCGCCTGCGCGGCAAGGCCCAGCTGATCGGACCGTTGCCAGCCCCCATGCAGCGCCGCGCCGGCCGCTATCGCAGCCAGCTGCTACTGCACTGCCAGTCGCGGCCGCTGGCCCGGGAGGCCGCCCGCGAGCTGGTCACCGCCGCCAGGAACCTGCCGGCCAGGGGCGGCCTCAAGTGGTCGCTGGACGTGGATCCCCTGGATATGTTCTGAGTCCCGGCCAGCTGGCTATCACGGGGCGATGCAGGGATAATAGCGCCTTCACTTCCCGGCCCCTCCCGGGACACGCAACACGACTCAGGTACATTCCTCCAGATGAAGGACGCAATTTCCCAGCTCATCGCGCAGGCGCTGGATACGCTTGTTCAGAATGAAAAACTGCCAGCGGGCAACATCCCCCCGATACAGGTGGACCGCACCCGCGACAAGAGCCACGGCGATCTCGCCAGCAACGTCGCCCTGACCCTGGCCAAGGCCGCGGGCATGCCTCCGCGCGAACTCGCCGGCCTGATCTGCGCGTCACTGCCGCCGAGCCAGGTGGTCCAGCGCACCGAAATCGCCGGGCCCGGTTTCATCAACTTCTTCCTCAGCGAAGACAGCGGCCAGGCCGTGGTTCGCCGCATCCTTGAGCAGGGCGAAGCCTTCGGCCGCAACCAAAGCGGCGAGGGTCGCAAGGTGCAGGTGGAATTCGTCTCCGCCAACCCCACAGGCCCGCTGCACGTCGGCCACGGCCGCGGCGCCGCGGTGGGCGACAGCCTGTGCCGGTTGCTCGCCGCCACCGGCTGGGACGTGGCCAGCGAGTTCTACTACAACGACGCCGGCGCCCAGATCGACAACCTCACCCGCTCGGTACAGGCGCGCTGCCATGGCCTGGGACCGGACAGCCCGGAATGGCCCGAGGACGGCTATCGCGGCGACTATATCGTGGATGTCGCCAGGGCCTATCTCGCCGGCGAGACCATCGACGCCGAGGACCGCCACGTCACCGGCGCGGGCGACCCGGACAACTCCGACAGCATCCGCGATTTCGCAGTGGCCTACCTGCGCCGGGAACAGGACCTCGACCTGAAGGCCTTCGGCGTCCATTTCGACTGCTACTTCCTCGAATCCTCGCTGTACAGCAGCGGCGCGGTGGAAGCGGCGGTCAAGCTGCTGGTGGACAATGGCCACACCTATGAGAAAGACGGCGCGATGTGGCTGCGCACCACCGATTTCGGCGACGACAAGGATCGGGTAATGCGCAAGTCGGAGGGCGGCTACACCTATTTCCTGCCGGATGTCGCCTATCACCTGAACAAGTGGCAGCGCGGTTTCGGCCGGGTAATCAACGAACAGGGTGCCGACCACCACAGCACCGTGACCCGCGTGCGCGCCGGGCTGCAGGCCCTGGGCGAAGGCATCCCCGAGGGCTGGCCGGACTATGTCCTGCACCAGATGGTCACCGTGATGCGCGATGGGGAAGAGGTCAAGCTGTCCAAGCGCGCCGGCAGTTACGTGACCCTGCGCGACCTGATCGACGAAGTGGGCCGCGACGCTACCCGCTACTTCCTGGTCGCCCGCGGCCCCAGTTCGCAACTGACTTTCGACATCGACCTGGCCCTGTCCCAGAGCAATGACAACCCGGTGTACTACATCCAGTACGCCCACGCCCGGGTGTGCTCCATCCTGCGCAAGCTGGAAGAGCAGGGTGACAGCTGGGACCAGGAAGCGGCCCTGCAGAGCCTCGAACAGCTCACTGAAGAACAGGAAAAGTCGGTACTGCGCCAGCTGGACCGCTACCCGGAAGTCGTTGCCCACGCCGCGACCAATTCGGAGCCCCACCAGGTGGCCAATTACCTGCGCGAACTGGCCGGCGATTTCCACACCTGGTACAACGCCCACAAGACCCTGGTAGACGACAAGCCCCTGCGCGACGCCCGCCTGGCACTCTCGCTGGCGGTCCGCCGGGTGATCGCCAACGGCCTCGACCTGCTCGGCGTCTCCGCGCCGGAGAGCATGTAAGGTGGCCCGGGACTACGCCAAGCGCGGCAGCGCGCAACGCACACGCAAGGCGCCCGCGGCAAAACGCAAGGCCGCCAGCCACAGCGCCGGCGGCGGCTGGCGCTGGTACGGCGCCGGCGTCCTCACCGGCGTGTTCCTGAGCTTTCTCGTCTACCTCGGCAGCCTGCCCCAGGCTGAACCCGGCGGCCCGCAGCCAACGGCAGCATCAGCAAAGGCCGAACCCGCGCCCGAACCGCGCTTCGACTTCTACACCATGCTGCCCGGGGAAAGCATCGACGAGGACTACAAGCAACCAGCCGCAGCAGCCGCGGAACCCAGCCGCCCGACCCCGGCGGAAGCCCGCATCATCTACCTCCTCCAGGCCGGCTCCTTCCGCCAGTCCGAGGACGCCGAACGCCGCCGCGCGGAACTGATCCTGCTGGGCCTCGAACCCTCGATCGAGGAAACCCGTAGCGACAACGGCCGCTGGTTCCGGGTCTACCTCGGCCCCTTCGACACCCACGCGAAAATGTCCCGGGCCCGCGGCCTGACCGCGGGGCAGGGCATCGATACGCTGCTGATGAAGCGGCCAGCGGGATAACTCCCGGACAGCGCACGCACACACCGAACGAAGGCAACCAACCCGGATTCCCGTTCGAAACGAGGACACTGCTTCCGACCTGTGTGCCCGAGACCGTATGCAGCATGGATACTGCATCCGAGCCCCCATGGAAGGGTTCACGGCGTGTCTCGGGCGCACAGGTCGGAAGCAGTGGCCGGCTGGGTGGAACAAAGCTTCCAGGGTCACTCCACTCCCTCGGCTATAACCCAGTCGCGTAGGCAAGCATTCCCAGTCGAACCTGCACGCCCTTTTGCGGTCTCTTTTCTTGAATCCTGCGGCTTTGCCCCCATATCCCCCCTTCTGACACAGGAGACACAACGTGGAACAGTACAGAGGCACCACCATCCTCTCGGTGCGCCGGGGCAACAGCGTGGTAATCGGCGGCGATGGCCAGGTATCCCTCGGCAACACGGTAATGAAAGGCAACGCCCGCAAGGTTCGCCGTCTGTATAAAGACCAGGTCGTGGCGGGATTTGCCGGCGGCACCGCCGATGCCTTCACCCTGTTCGAACTGTTCGAGGCGCAACTCGACAAGCACCAGGGGCACCTGGTGCGCGCCTCCGTCGAACTGGCCAAGGCCTGGCGCACCGAGCGCGCCCTGCGCCGGCTCGAGGCCCTGCTGGCGGTGGCGGACAAGACCACCTCGCTGATCATCACCGGCAACGGCGACGTGATCGAGCCGGAGGACAACCTGATCGCCATCGGCTCCGGCGGCCCCTTCGCCCAGTCGGCGGCCCGCGCCCTGCTCGACTGCACCGAACTCAGCGCCCGCGAGATCGTCGAGAAGGGCCTGTCGATCGCCGGCGATATCTGCATCTATACCAACCACAACCGCACCATCGAACAACTGGATTACTGATTCCCATGTCCAACATGACCCCCCGGGAGATCGTCTCGGAGCTCGACAGACACATCATCGGCCAGAACGAGGCCAAGCGGGCGGTGGCCATCGCCCTGCGCAACCGCTGGCGGCGGATGCAGCTACCCGTCGAACTGCGGGCGGAAATCACCCCCAAGAACATCCTGATGATCGGCCCCACCGGGGTCGGTAAAACGGAGATCGCGCGGCGCCTGGCGAAGCTGGCCGGGGCGCCCTTCGTCAAGGTCGAGGCAACGAAGTTCACCGAAGTGGGCTATGTCGGCCGGGATGTGGAGTCGATCGTCCGCGATCTGGTGGATGTTTCCATCAAGATGTACCGCGAACAGGAAATGACCCGGGTGCGCTACCGCGCCGAGGAAGCCGCGGAAGAGCGGGTTCTGGACATCCTGCTGCCCCCCGCCCGCGGCGAGCACGACGCCAGCGCCGGCCAAAGCACCCGCCAGCTGCTGCGCAAGAAACTGCGCGAGGGCGAGCTCGACGAGAAAGAGATCGAGGTGGAACTGCGCACCCCCGGCATCGGCATGGAAATCATGGCGCCCCCGGGCATGGAGGAGATGACCAGCCAATTGCAGAGCATGTTCTCCAACATGAACCGGGGCCAGAAAAAAACCCAGAAGATGACCGTCAAGGCCGCTTTCACCGCGCTCACCGAGGAAGAGGCGGCAAAGATGGTCAACGAGGACGAACTCAAGCAAAAGGCGCTGGAAGCCGCCGAACAGAACGGTATCGTATTTATCGACGAGCTGGACAAAGTGGCCAAGCGCAGCGAGGGCGCCGGCGCGGACGTCTCCCGCGAGGGTGTGCAGCGCGACCTGCTACCGCTGATCGAGGGCTCCACCGTGACCACCAAGCACGGCATGATCAAGACCGACCACATCCTGTTCATCGCCTCCGGCGCCTTCCACCTGGCCAAACCCTCGGACCTGATCCCCGAGCTACAGGGCCGCCTGCCCATCCGGGTGGAACTCGCTGCACTCACCCCCGAGGACTTCGAGCGCATCCTCACCGAGCCCAACGCCTCCCTCACCGAGCAGTACCAGGCCCTGCTGGCCACCGAGGGACTGCAGGTGGCATTCACCGCCGACGGCATCCGCCGCATCGCCGAGACCGCCTGGCAGGTCAACGAGCGCACCGAGAACATCGGCGCCCGCCGCCTGCACACCGTGCTCGAGCGCCTGCTGGAAGAGGCCTCCTACGAGGCGGCGGATTCCAGCCTTTCCACCCAGACCCTGAGCGTGGACGCAGCCTACGTGGATTCCAAGCTGGAAGCACTGTCGGCCGACGAAGACCTCTCGCGCTTCATTCTCTAGGAATCGCCATGGCCGCCGACACCCGCCCCACCGGCATCGAGTTACACAAGCGCTCCCGCGAACTCGAGCTGCGCTACGCCGATGGCAACAGCTATCGGCTGCCCTGCGAGTACCTGCGCGTCTATTCGCCCTCGGCCGAAGTCCAGGGCCACGGGCCGGGCCAGGAGGTGCTGCAGGTCGGCAAGCTCAACGTCGGCATCTCGAATATCAAGCCGGTGGGCAACTATGCCCTGCAGCTGTTTTTCGATGATGGCCACGACAGCGGCTTGTATTCCTGGGACTTCCTGCACCAACTCTGCCTCGAGCAGGAGCGGCGCTGGCAGGACTACCTGCAGCGAATGGATGCCGCGGGAGCGAGCAGAGACCCGGACGTGCAGGTAATCAACTTTCAACCATGACGATGCGCAATCGGTGGCCCCGTGCCGAGCGCGTGAGCCTGAACTTCCCGAGGCCACACACTGACCTGTGAGCCTTCCTCAGGGTACAATCACCCGCTCCCGGGAGGACCCATGAGCGCAAAAGACAAGACCCACTTCGGATACCGCGAAGTCGACAGCGATGAGAAAGCCGGCATGGTGGCCGGCGTGTTTCACTCCGTCGCCGCGCGCTACGACCTGATGAACGACCTGATGTCCGCGGGCATCCACCGCATCTGGAAGCGCTTCACCATCGAGTTGTCCGGCGTGCGCCGGGGCAACGCCGTGCTCGACATCGCCGGTGGCACCGGCGACCTGGCGGCGAAGTTTGCCGACATCGTCGGCGATGAGGGCCGCGTGGTGCTGGCCGACATCAACGATTCCATGCTGCGGGTGGGGCGCGACAAGCTGCTCGACCACGGCCGTGTCGGCAACATCGAGTTCGTGCAGGCGGATGCCCAGTTCCTGCCCTTCCCGGACGAGAGTTTCGACTGCATCACCATCGCCTTCGGCCTGCGCAACGTCACCGACAAGGACCTCGCCCTGCGCTCCATGTTGCGCGTGCTGAAGCCCGGCGGGCGGCTGCTGGTGCTCGAATTTTCCAAGCCCGGCAACGAATTGCTGAGCAAGGCCTACGACACCTATTCCTTCCGCGTGCTGCCGCTGATGGGCCGCCTGGTGGCCGGCGACGCCGACAGCTACCAGTACCTGGCCGAGTCGATCCGCATGCACCCGGACCAGGAGACCCTGAAGGACATGATGGAAGACGCCGGCTTCGCCAGTGTCGAGTACCACAACATGACCGGCGGGATCGTCGCGGTACACCGCGGGGTCAAGGCCTGAGCGTGTCCGCGCAGATCGACCCCACCCTGCATACGGCGGCGCTGGCCGCGGTGGAGGCCCTGCTCAACCGGGCGCTGCAGCTTTCGCCCGGCGGCAGCCAGGCCCTCGCGGCGCTGGAAGGCCAGGTGTTTGCACTGCATTGCACAGCGCCGCAGCTGGACGCCTTTCTGCAGCCCGCCGCGAGCGGCGTGCGCCTGATGGGCGCCTGGGAGGGCGATGTCACTACCAGCCTGCGCGGTGAGGCCTCGGAGTTTGCCGCCCTCGCGACCGCCGACGACCCCGCCGCAGCGCTGATCAACGGCGGCCTCGAATTGCGCGGGGACAGCGCTGCGCTGATCGAATTGCAGAAAATCATCGCCGGCCTCGACCCGGACTGGGAAGCCCCCCTGGTTAATACCCTCGGCGACGTCGCCGGGCACCAGGTAGCGCAGATGCTGCGCGGCGGCTTCCGCTGGGGCCGCCAGGCGGGGGCAGGACTGTCACGCCAGCTCGCCGAATTTATCCAGGAGGAAGCCCGCCTGACGCCGCCGCGGCTGGAACTGGAAGATTTCTACCGCGACGTGCAGGATCTCTGCCTGCGGGTGGATCGCCTCAACTCCCGTATCGCCCGGCTGCGCCGCAAGACCAGCGATTACAAGGATCGCTCCTGACGTGTCCCGCAGCCTGCGCCTGTTAACCATTTTCCGTGTCGTCGGCCGTTACCGCCTGGACCTGCTGCTCGATCATTCCAACCTGCCGCCGCTGCCCCGCACAGCCTTTAAGCTGGCCCCCTGGCACCTGCACCCGGTGCCGGACATGCCACGGGGAGAACGCCTGCGCCGGGCCCTGGAAGAACTGGGCCCGGTGTTCGTGAAATTCGGCCAGATGCTGTCCACCCGCCGCGACCTGTTGCCCGAGGATATCGCCGACGAGCTGGCCCGCCTGCAGGACGCGGTGCCGCCCTTTCCCGGCGAACAGGCGGTGGCGATCATCGAAAAGAGCCTGGGGCAACCCGTAGCAGACCTCTTCGCCAGCTTCGACCCGGAACCCATGGCCTCGGCGTCCGTGGCCCAGGTGCACGCCGCCACCCTCGCCAGCGGCGAATCGGTGGTAGTCAAAGTCCTGCGCCCGGACATAGAGCCGGTAATTCGCCAGGACCTCGCCCTGATGTTCATCCTCGCCCGGCTGGTCGAGCGCTTCCTGCCCTTCGGCCGGCGCCTGCGCCCGGTGGAGGTGGTCAAGGACTACGAACTGGTGGTCCTCGACGAGCTCGACCTCGGCCGCGAAGCGGCCAATGCCTCGCAGCTGCGGCGCAATTTCGAGGACAGCCCGCTGGTTTACGTGCCGCGGGTGTACTGGGACTACAGTGCCCACAACGTCTTTACCATGGAACGGATCAAGGGCATTCCCGTCACCGACGTCAAAACCCTGAAGGAACTGGACGTGGACCTGAAGCTGCTGGCCGAGCGCGGGGTGGAAATATTCTTCACCCAGGTGCTGCGCGACAGTTTTTTCCACGCGGACATGCACCCGGGGAACATTTTCGTCGACGCCTCCAACCCGGCGGACCCGACCTATATCGCGGTCGACTGCGCCATCATCGGCTCACTGTCCGACTCCGACCAGTACTACCTGGCCCGCAACCTGCTGGCAATATTTCATCGCGACTACCGGGAAGTCGCCCAATTGCATGTAGAATGTGGCTGGGTGCCGGCGGATACCCGGGTGCAGGACTTCGAAGCGGCCATGCGCGCAGTCTGCGAACCGGTTTTCGAGCGGCCGATCAGCGAGATATCCTTCGGCCAGCTGCTCGTCTACCTGTTTCGCACAGCCAGCCGCTTCGATATGGAAGTGCAACCGTCACTGGTATTGTTGCAGAAAACCCTGCTTAATATCGAAGGGCTGGGACGCCAGCTCTACCCGGACCTCAACCTCTGGGATACCGCGCAACCTTTCCTCGAACAGTGGATGGCGGAACGTTACTCGCCGCAAAGCATGTTGCAAAAGCTGCAGCGCCAGGCACCCTCCTGGCTGGAGCAACTGCCCCGGGTCCCCGACCTGGTACTGCATCAACTCGAGCACGGCACTACCGAAAGGAACCCTGCCCGGGGATCCAGGCCATCCCGGCCACGGACCCTGTCCGGTCGCAGCGCGGCCGGCTTGGCAGCCCTGGCCGCCGCCGTGGTGGTTGCCAGGCCCCAGGCACTGGACTGGCTTGCCGAAGTACCGCTGGCCAGCTGGGCTCTGGTGGCCGCGGGTCTCGCCCTGCTGTGGCCGAGGCGGTCGTGAGGCGTCCGGCCCTGTGCGATAATCAGGGCGTCAAGCCGGAGTAATTATGAGCCTCAGCGACAACATCAAATGGAACGAACAGGGACTGGTTGCCGCCATCGCCCAGGACTGGCAGACCGGTGAAGTGCTGATGATGGCGTGGATGAATGCCGAGTCCCTGCAACTTACGTTGCAGGAGCAGCGCGCAGTGTACTGGTCGCGCTCCCGCGCAGCGCTGTGGCGCAAGGGCGAGGAATCCGGCAATGTGCAACACCTGAAGGAACTGCGCGTGGACTGCGACGGCGATACGGTGCTGATGCAGGTTGAGCAGGTCGGCGGGATTGCCTGCCACACCGGCCGGCGCAGCTGTTTTTACCGGGTCGCGGCAGTCGACGGCACCCTCGCCACGGTGGATGAGGTGCTGCGCGATCCGCAAGACCTATACGGAGCCAAGGGCGAATGAATGACATCCTGCGCGAACTGGCGGCGACCCTGGAACAGCGCAAGGGCGCGGACCCGGAAAGCTCCTATGTCGCCAGCCTGCACCACAAGGGGCTGAACAAGATCCTGGAAAAGGTCGGCGAGGAAGCGGTGGAAACCATCCTCGCCGCCCGCGACCTCGACGCCGGCGGCAGTCGCGAGGCACTGGTCGGCGAAGTCGCCGACCTCTGGTTTCACTGCATGGTCATGTTGTCGCATCTCGAAGTGGACGCGGCAGAAGTCACCGAGTGCCTCGGCAGGCGCTTCGGTGTATCCGGGCTGGACGAAAAGGCCGCCCGCAACAATTCCCACAACTGAATATAGACGGAGATATTTATGGGCTTAGGTGGAATCAGTATCTGGCAGCTGCTGATCATTCTGGCAATCGTGGTCATGCTGTTCGGTACCAAGCGCCTGCGCACGCTGGGCTCCGACCTCGGCAGCGCGGTCAAGGGCTTCCGCAAGAGCATGTCCGACGAGGACAGCAACGACAAACCGGTGGAAGAGAAACAGGCCGAGGAAGACTCCTCACCTGACAAGGACAAGTAGAGCGCCACGAGATGTTCGATATCGGTTTTGCCGAGCTGATCATCGTGGCCGTGGTCGGCCTGCTGGTAATCGGCCCGGAGCGCCTGCCCGGCGCCATCCGCACGGGTGCGGCCTGGTGGTCGCGTTTCCGCCGCGGCTTCAACCAGATAAAGTCGGAAGTTGAACGCGAACTGCACAACGATGCGGTGATGCGTGAACTCAAGGAAACCCGGCGGGAATTTGACGAGCAGGTACAGCAACTGGCGAATGAAATCGAGGAGCCTCCGGCACCTCAACCCGCCGAGGACAAAGCAGAGCAGCGACCGCAATGAGCGAGCAGGATATCCAGGACCCGCCACTGCCGCTGGTCGCCCACCTGACGGAGCTGCGCGATCGCCTGTTACGCGCGATACTGGCCGTATTGCTGGTCTTTATCTGCCTGTTCCCCTTCGCCAACGACATTTATGCCTATATCTCGCTGCCGTTGCGGGACCTGCTGCCTCCCGGGGCCACGATGATCGCCACGGAAGTCGCCTCGCCCTTCCTGACGCCCTTCAAGCTGACCCTGTTCGCGTCGATCTTCATCGCCATTCCCTACGTGCTCTACCAGGCCTGGAGTTTCGTCGCACCGGGGATGTACCGGCATGAAAAGCGCTTTGCGGTGCCCCTGCTGGTGACCAGTATCGCGCTGTTCTATGCCGGCGCCGCCTTCGCCTACTTCGTGGTGTTTCCGCTGATCTTCGGCTTTTTCACCAGTGTCGGCCCCGAGGGCGTGGCCATCATGACCGACATCAACAGCTACCTGAACTTCGTCCTCAAGCTGTTTTTCGCCTTTGGTGTCGCATTTGAAATCCCGATTGTCGCCATCCTGCTGATCTGGGCCGGCATCACCACCGCCGAGGACCTGGGCAAGAAGCGCCCCTATGTCATCGTCGGCTGTTTCGTCATCGGTATGCTGCTGACGCCCCCGGATGTGATTTCGCAGACGCTGCTGGCGGGGCCCATGTGGCTGCTCTTCGAAGTCGGGATTTTCTTTGGCCGCTTCGTCGAGAAACGCGACGAGGAGGACACCTCCGAGTGAAACACTACACGGACCACGCCGCCAACGAACGCACCTGGCTGGCCTGGATCCGGACCGCGATAGCCATTATCGCCTTTGGTTTCATCATCGAGCGATTTGAACTGTTCTCTGCCTACCTGCGTGCCTCGGTGGACGCGGGCAAGGCATCCGCACCTGTCGCACAGTCGATCAATCCGCTGGCCCTGCTGCTGGTCCTGGTCGGCATCGCCGTTATCGTGTTCGCCACCTGGCGCTTCCACAATCACCAGCGGATGATCGAGGCGGAGAACGACGCAACCTACAGGGCCGGCTGGCCGATCATCGGTCTCGCCGCACTGCTGGTGCTGGTGGCCCTGGGGCTGGCCTGGCTGGTTCTCTGACCCCGCCACACCCGCTATGCCCTCAAGTAGACGCTTGGCGCGGGAACACCTTAGTATGGGCGCTCTGTTTCCGGGGACCAGCCATGCAAGTACATCGCCCAGCTTCAGCAATTGCACCGCTTATCGCCGGCGCCCCGATCCACCCTGGCGCAGGGTCACAGCCCCGCCCCGAACCTGGCAGCGCAGACTGGCCAGGCGGCGCGTAGAGGAACCCTGACCTTGCAAATCGATACCGAGGTAATTCGCCGCCTGCGCGACGCCCTGCTGGCCCAGGACTCGGCGGCCGACCAGGCTCCGGGCAATGTGGCCGCTCCCCGCCGCGAGGCAGCCCTGGCCCGGGTCGCCCCCTTCGCCGAAACCATGTACCTGGTAATGATGGCCGACGGCCACCACGCGCCGGAGGAACTGGCCTCGGTGCGCGGCGCCATTCGCCTGCTGGCCGGCGACCTGCTCGACGCAGCGGACCTCGACGCATTGCTCGATCGCTGCGACGCGGCGGCCCGCGAACGCGGCCCCGCGTTCCTGCTGCAGGCACTGGGCAACCGGCTGTGCGCCAACCGCAACGACCGGGAGACCGCGTTTACCCTCGCCGCGGCAGTCGCCCTTGCCGACGACACAGTGGTCGAGGAAGAACAGGCGCTGCTCGGTGATGTCGCGGAATGGTTCGGGGTCTCCTCCCGGCGCGCCAGGGAATTGCTGGGAGAAATCAGCGCACCGGGAAGGTAATCAGATAGCCCCGGACTCCGGCACCAGCAGCTCGCGAAAGCTGACCCCGCCGGCTTCGATACGCATTTCCAGGTGATGGCGCAGGGTGTCGTCGTCACCGGCGAAGATCCGCGGTACCCGCGCCGAATTGACATACAGTGTGCCGTCCCGGTCGACCAGCCAGGGCCGCTCCTCGCCATCCCTGGTGCGCAGGTGCATGTGCCCGGCAACCACCGCCAGTACCCGCTTGCCTCGGGAACGGGCATAGGCGATGGCCTCCTCCAGGTCCGGGTCGCCCCAGTCACCGCCGCCGGGCTTGAAATCACAACCCCAGATAGCACCGGGCTCATCGCCCAGCCCGGTGGGGCCATTGTGCGCCATGAAAACCAGCGCCTCGGCCTCGGCCGCGTCGACCAGCTCGCACAGGCGCCGCGCCGAATCCTCGAGGCTGTGCACCGCGTAGGTCGCGGCCATGTAATCGGGAAAGGAGAGTTGCGGGCCGCCCATGCTGTGGGGACGTCCGGCGATAATATCGACCGCCAGGCCGCAGGCGCGCAGTTCGTGAAGGCTGTAGCCACACAGGCGGATATCACTCTCGGTCGCGTTGTCGCGGGTAATCGCCAGGATCTTGTTGAACCCGCCCTGCAGGGCCAGCTCCGCCGCGAGCTCTTCCACGTCGACCGTATCATTGTTGCCGGGCATCACCAAGGTGGGCTGGCGCAACCTCGAGATGGAGCGCGCGACCCGCAGTGTGCTGTCGGCGAGGCCGCCGCCGAGATCGCCGGCGAAGAACAGGAGGTCATAGGGAGCCGAAGCGAACTGCCAGTTATCGACATCGTCCCAGTGGGTGTGCAGATCACCGATGATGCCGAGGCGGATTTCCCCGGCATCGATATCGATGCGGTGTCGCGCGAACTGCTTGTCCTGGCTCAGCTTTCAGCGCCCCTCTGCAGTGCAGGTATCAGGTGACCTCGCCCCGCATTATGATCCAGGCGGAGCGGCAAGGCCACTGGCGAATCAGGCGCGCAGGTACTCGCTGAGGGTCTCGGCAATCATAACCACCGGCGCATGGGTGTTGCCGCTGGTGATATCCGGCATGACCGAGGCATCGGCGATGTACAGGTTGTCGAAGCCGCGCACCTGCAAGCGGGCATCGGTCACCGCCAGCGGGTCGCCTTCCTCGCCCATTTTGCAGGTACAGGCCGGATGGAAAATGGTCGTGGCGATATCCCCCGCCGCCCGGGCGAGATCCTGGGGACTGGTAATCTCCGGTCCCGGTTTGATTTCCCGGGGTCGGAAGCGTGCGACCGCCGGCTGGCTGGAAATTTCCCGGGTAATCTCGATGGAGCGTGCGGCGATATCGCGATCCGCCGCGGTGCTGAGATAGCGCGGGTCGATGGCGGGTGCTTGCAGGGGATCGGCGCTGCGGATGTCCACCCGGCCCCGGCTGGTCGGACGCAGGTTACAGACACTGGCGGTGATGCCCGGGAAGGGGTGCAGGTCGAGGCCGAGTTTTTCCGCGCTCATGGGCTGCACGTGGTATTCGAGATCGGGACGCGCCTGCGAGGCATCCGACTTGAAGAAGGCGCCGAGCTGGCTGGGGGCCATGGACAGCGGCCCGGAGCGCTTCAGCAGGTATTCGAGCCCCATACGGGCGCGTCCATACCAGCTGCCGTTGAGGCAGTTGAGGGTAGTGGTGCCCTCGACCCGGAACTGCACGCGAATCTGCAGGTGGTCCTGCAGGTTGCCGCCAACCCCGTCCAGCCGGAGCCGGCAGGCAACGCCGGCATCGCGCAACTGTTCCTCACCGCCAATCCCGCTGCGCTGCAGGATACACGGCGAGGAAACCGCACCGGCGGAGAGGATCACCTGGCCGCCCGTGTCGATACGCTGGGCCCGGCCGTCGATGAGGACGTCCAGAGCGCTGACGCGGTGCCCGTCCCAGACCAGTTTATCGACCATGACGCCGGTCAGGACCTGCAGGTTCGGCCGACCCGCAACCGGTTTCAGGAAAGCGCGTTTGGCGGAGCAGCGCACGCCGTTCACCTGGTTGACGTGAAACAGGCCCACCCCGCCGTTATCGCCGGTGTTGAAGTCATCCGTGGGCGGAATGCCGTACTCGCTGCAGGCCTCGCTCCATGCCTCCAGTACCGGCCAGTGCAGGCGCTGCTGTTCAACCCGCAGTTCGCCGTCAGCGCCGTGGTATTGCGAAGCGCCACCGAAGTAGCTCTCGGAGCGGCGAAAACGCGGCAACACCTCGTCCCATGCCCAGCCGGGCAGGTGCCAGTAGTCGTAGTCCTCGCGCTGGCCGCGCATATAGATCATGCCGTTGATGGCACTGCAGCCGCCGAGCACCTTGCCCCGCGGGTAGGGCAGCACCCTGCCGTTGAGGCCCGCCTGGGGCTCCAGTGAATAACACCAATCGGCGCGCGGGTTGCCCATGGCAAACAGGTAACCGACGGGAATGTGGAACCAGTGCCAGCGGTCGTTGCCACCGGCCTCGAGCAGCAACACTCGGCGGGAACTGTCTGCGGACAGGCGATTGGCGAGCACGCAGCCGGCACTGCCGGCACCGACGATGATCGTATCGAAACCCTCGAGGGCCTTGTTGTGCATCCCGCGCTCCGCTGTTGCCCGCGGGCCAGGCGCCCGCACCGGGCGCCCACATTACACGCGGCGGACAGCCGCCACAAGTCGGCGGCCCGGGGGGCTACAGCAGGAAGTCCGCCTGCGCCAGGCGCTGGCGCGGTGTGGCATCGCGCTCGGCATATGCCGCGGGAATGACATCCGGTGTGCCAGCGTAACCAATCGCCAGCGCGGTTACCGGTTTGACGTGTTCCGGCAGGGGGAAGGTGGCCACCACCTTGTCCGCCTCGATGCCGATCATCTGGTGTACGGCAAGGCCGCGCGCTGTGGCCTCGACAGTCAGCATGGCCGATGCAGCGCCGAGGTCGTGCTCGGCGGCGATGTTCGGCTTGCCGTTGTGGTCGAATACGGTCTTGACAAGGCCAATTACCAGTACCGGTGCATTGGCGGCCCAGGGCTGGTTGCCCTCGACCAGGCTGGCGTGAATTTTCTCCCACACGCCGTCCGCACTGCCCTTGACGCCGACGATGTAACGCCAGGGCTGGGCATTGTAGGAGGACATGGTCCAGCGGGCCGCCTCGAACAGCGCGACGATGTCCCCGGGGGCAACAGTGCGCTGCGGGTCAAAGGCATAGGGGCTGAAGCGCTGCTGCAGGAGCGGGTTGATGGGGTGGTCAGGATTGGCGATTTTGGCTTGCATGTCTGTTTCTCCCTGCTGTCCTGGATTGCCGAAATGCGCAATTGCCGCATTACCGAATAGGTTGAGCACAGGTTATATTCGATTTAATGGACAAAAAATCGGATTTATTCGGAGTTTTTATTCGAATTAGTCGAACAAATTACATCAGGACACGCCAGCGATATCCCCGCTATCCACCCTGGCGCCCATTTCCTGCAGCGCGTCGCGCAACTGGTACTGCTCGCTGATGTCATGCACCTCCACCAGCAGCACGGTGCGCCGGCCCAGCGAGAGCGCCGCGTCTCCGCGCACACCCGCCCGGCGCCAGGACAGCAGTCCCCCCGCCAGTGGCAGCAGGGCCGCCAGCACCAGGGTCGCCAGCAACACCGCAATGGTGCTCGGGGAAATGAAACCGAGGAATTCCAGCAGGGCGATCAGGACAAAACCGAGGAACATGAGGGCGAAGGTCGCGGCCGCCAGCTGCAGCTGGCGCTTCTGGAAAATCCTGCCGCTGACCCGGTTGGCGAAACGATTGCGATGGTTTCCTCCGGGAGAATGGCATTCGGCGATACCCAGTTGGGAGTGGTCCAGGCCGAAGCGCTGGCAGAGCACACTGGCCGCCGCATCGGCGGTGGCGCGGTCGGGGAATACCGCCTCCAGCCGTGCCGGGAAGTCTTCCTGCATCAATGTGCTGTGCAGCATATGCCACCCCACTCCTGCGCAAGCGCCCAACGCCAGACTACTCGCAAAAAAATCCACAGGAAAGCCTTTCTCGGGCGCTTATCGCTCGCCACCCGCAGGCAGATGGACTAGGCTGAACTCAGGCTTCACGAATCTGTCATATCGTTAGTTCCCTGAGGTGGAGGGCATCAATGAGTTTTGTCGATCTGGTAGGCGTCTGGGACCAACAGGCATCCGGCGAACTGGTGCATGAGCAATATCGCATCGACCTGACAGTGGAAAACGCGGCAAAAGTTGAAGCCCTGGCCGAACTCTTTCCGCTGCGCAGTCGCGAACAACTGATCGCCGAGCTGCTGGGTACCGCCCTCGATGAGCTCGTCGCTTCATTTCCCTACCGGCAGGGCGACAGGATCATCGCTCGCGACGAGGAGGGTGACCCCATTTTCGAGGATGTCGGCTATACCCCGCGTTACCTGGCGCTGGTGCAGAAACACGTCCACAAATTACGCGGCCAGTCCTGAACCCGCTACCCCGCACCACGCAGCAGTCTTTTACCCATAGTCCAGCGGATACAGCCGGCCAAATTCACCTGCCGCAGCAGCGTGGTCGATATGGCGCCCCCAGTTGAAAATCGTGCAGGGGGAGTCTTCCAGTTCAGCGATCGGTGGAATGTCGCCTTCGAACTGGCAAATCCGGAAATCTTCCGCAACTTCAGGCTGCTGGCCCATACGGTGCCACTGCCACAACAGGTAGGTCGGCTCGAATAGCAGCCGGCTGCGATTCCACTGCGCCGGTATGGCTTGCAGGCCTTCACGCTCTATCAGGCGCGGCGTGTGCATAACCGGATTGGGCGCCGCGATCGACAGGCAGCGAAAAAAGCCCAGGGTATCCCAGAGCATATTGTGCCAGTTGTTCAATTCCCGGTTCGGGCGCTTGCGCTGGCCGTGGCGCACCAGCGGCCGGGCAAATTCGGCTTCCGGCGCCTCCAGTGGACGCAATAACAGCATGTCGTCATGCCACCAGATCCAGCGGTCAAAATGCGCCGCAAAAACCTCCTGGTGCTCCCACAGGCGCAGGATCTTGTTCGCGCCGGCGCTGTGCTGCCAGTCGGTGATAGCTTCTATCTTATTGGATTCAATCCAGTTTTCAGGTGGAAGGTGTTCCTTTCCGGTCAACAGGACCACGGGCCAGTCGCCGAGGTGGCGGCGAATCGCCGCCACCACCACCGGCAGGTAATCCTGCGCCTTGGGTCGGTAGCTGATAGCAATCGGGGCTCGGCTTTTCATAACTTTTCGACAATCGACCTCGGTCCAGTGAATGGCGGGCGGCTATACTCGCTTTATAACAAGATTGTGAACCCGGGATGAAGCCCTCTTCGCCGGATGACACGACCCCGAAACAGGCCGGTAAGGCCAGAGGCGGGAGCGCCACAATAAAACCAGGAGTACCAGAATGAAGAAAGACACCCCGATGAAGGCCATGGTTGCCGGCACGCTGGTCGCCCTCAATCTTGCGACCAGCGGTGTGACCGCCGCACCGACCTACCAGATCAAATACCAGGCCGGCGGCAGTACGCTGTATTTTTCCAGCCTGTTTAACGAGGCACTGGCGAATGCCGACATCGACACTTCGGCAGTGAAGCCCGGCAAGATTGTTCCCCAAAAAGGCTGGCTGCGGGTACCCGTTACCGGCGGCGTGGTTGACCTTGCCGGTACAGTCGGGGAAATCGACCTCTCCGGGGGCCTGGTACTGGAGGGCCCCGATGGCACCCGCCTGGTCCTGCACAACCTGACCATCGAGGCCCTTGGCGAACAGAATGTCGTAAGTGCAGTTATCGAGGTGGATGGCGATGTCAGTGAGCGCGTTACCCTGTTCGATATTGACCTCGGCAACGCAGATGTGGGCGTCGAGAAAAACGGCAAACTGGTTATTCGCCAGTTGGACCTGTTACTGACCGAGGAAGCGGCCCAACTGCTGAGCGAGATTCTTGGCCTGGAGCTGGCGCCGGGTGAAAAGGTCGCGGTGATGGGGGCTACCGGCAAGCTGAACGGCTACACCGGCAAGGATCAGATCTCGGATGATGATTCCGACGACTCCGACGATTCCGACGACTCCGACGATTCCGACGACTCCGACGATTCCGACGACTCCGACGACTCCGACGACTCCGACGACTCCGACGATTCCGACGATTCCGACGATTCCGACGACTCCGACGATTCCGACGACTCCGACGATTCCGACGACTCCGATGACTCCGATGACTCGGACGGCGTGGGCTAACAGACTCCCGCTATAATCAGGCGGGACACAGGGTAAGCGCGGTGGCTATAAACCACCGCGCTGCTTCTCCGCAGTGTGCGAAAACCAGCACAGGATAATGCGCTGAAAACGCGGCGGAATCCTGCTTCCGCCGCGCCAGCCCAGGACTGTCTCAGACACGAACCGCGTGGTAAATATCGGAAAAGGTATTTGCCCTCTCGCCGATAAGGATCGGGATGCGCAGTCCGCGGGCGATGGCCCCGGATCCGATCAGCCCGCGCAGGGAGTTGGTCTTGCCGTCCACCACCAGGACGAAACGGTCGCCATAGTTTTTCATGGTCGACAGCAGGTCGCCAACACGTGCCGAACACAATTCGGTGTATTCGACTGCTCGGAGGGTATTGCGCGGAATCATCACATCCCCCACGGTGAGTTCGTGATGGTGCATACCGGTGGACTGGCTCGCCTTCATCACCTTGACCGAGAGCAGGTCCGCCAGGGAAATCACCCCGCGAAAGGTCTCTTCACTGTCGATAACCAGTTTTACCTTCTCATGGGTCCGCTTCATCAGCTCAATGGCCTCATTGAGCGGTGTGCTCGACTCCAGCATCATCGGTTGCTGTTCGCGGAAATCCAAAAGGACCTCCAGCGCCGAACTTTCCGTGGTCAACGGCTCGGAATAATCCGGTCTCTCGATACGGTCCACATGCTTCAGTGACACAGTGGGAAGTGATTTGTAATTGATCATTGTAATGCTCCTCAGGCGGTGCGCACGGGCACCGCAAATAATTCAGTTGGCAAAAAACTCAGGCAGTAACTGAACAGGGAGGAGCGCGGGCGAGTCGGCCACGCAGGCGGCGGTGGGGAAACAGGCCGCGATTCGGGGTGGGTACGAGGAGGAAAAAGAGCAGCAGGGCACTGAATACAACCGGGGAGGGCAGGGCGAGCTCTCCGCTGTCCAGCGACCCCTGGTCCCCGGCGGGAGCAGAGAGGCTTGCGAGTTCCCCGGGGAACAGCTGCTTTGACTGCTCAAGGCCCGCTGACAGGGGGCCGCTGCACAGAAACAGGCACAATACCGCCACCGAAAGCCAAAGGCTTTCTGATCGCGGTTGCCGGGTTCTGCTGTGTGTCACGGTGGTTTCCCCTGCCGGGCCGCGGGAAATCTGCGGCCTGCTATCTGTATATGAGGACAGACTTGCCGGCCACAAGTTCCCGCGGAGATCGATTGCGGCGTGATTATCGGGAATATTGCAGCCCCACCGGCAAACCCGGGGCCCGGGGGGCGACCAATACGGGGCGATTCAGACCCGCGGACCCGGCAGGCGGGGTTCAGGCCTGGGCCAGGCAGATCGCCGCGCCGTGATCGTGCACTTCCACGAGGCATTCGTGCAGTGCCTTCACCGCATCGTCGAACTGGTCCTCGTTGATCACAAACTGCATATCGACCTGGCGCATGGACTGGTGCATGGCCTGCACGCCAATATCGTGGGCGGCCAGGCCCGCTACCGCCTTCGCCAGGATACCGGTCACTTTCAGGTCGCTGCCGATAGCCGAAACGATAGACACCTTGGTCTGGTCGATTTCGGCGTCGGGGAAGGTCTCTTCCAGGGCCTGGCGGATACGCTTGATAGTCTTGAGGTTACCGCCCAGGTAATGGGTGATGGTATTGGCGTTGATATCCTTGGCGATGATCTGGCCCCGGAAGCGCCGGATGGTCGACAGGATTTCCCTGTCGAATACGTCGATCTGCCCGGCCATGTCCTGGTCGAACAGCTCCAGCGCGTACACCCCCCGGCTGCCCGCAATGATTTCCGCCCGCGGAGTCTCGCTGACGTAGTCGGGCGTGATCAGGGTACCCGCATGCTCAGGCTCGAAGGTGTTCTTGACCCGCAAGGGGATATTGTTCTGGCGCAGGCCTTTCGCCGCCTTCGGGTGGATTGCTTCCATACCGAGGTTGGCCAGCTGGTCAGCCACATCGTAATTGGTGCGGCCGATGGGCACCGCGTACTGTTCACCGACGATGTTCGGATCCGCGCTGGACAGGTGAAACTCCTTGTGGATCACCGCTTCGCGGGCCTCGGTAAGCACTGCGGTCCGGCTGAAGGTCATCTCGCTGTAGCCGCGGTCAAAACTCGCCATCAAGCCATCGCGGGTATGCGCGTAGCCAGTGACGATGGGCAACTCCGCGGCCAGGTCTATATCTTCGAAAGCCTTTATGATGCGTTCGTCGAGGGCGAGGTGCTCGTCGTCGCGCCAGCCGGTAAGGTCGACGAAGCGGGCATTCACCCCGTCGCGCTGCAGCAGTTGCACCGTGTTCCAGGCGCTCTGGGCCTCGCCCAGGCTGGCCAGCATTTCGCGCACCGTGGCCAGGTGGGACTGGAGGGAAAAATGGCCGTGGCGGCACAGCTGTTCCAGGTTGCGCAGGCATTCCTCCGCGGAGGCGACGCGCTCATCGATGAACTGGTTGGCCCGGTGAATACTGGCGGTATCACTAAAATAACCCGCGTTGAGCTGGTACATTTCCAGGCGCAATGAGTCCAGTTCCTCGCGCCAGGTGCGCCCGGACTCACTGGATGCAAACAGGGCGTAGACACCCGGCCGTCCGGATTTCTTGTGCTCCAGCAAGCGGTTGGTGATGCCACCGTAGGCGGAAACGACAAACACACGCTGGTAAAGGCCGTCGCGCTGCGCCGCGGGGTGGCGGATGATGTTATCGCGCACGGCTGCGTAGTCCAGCATGCTGGTCCCGCCGATTTTTTCTACCGTGTGGTGGCGGGCACTCATGCGTCGATTGCCTCCGCCTCCAGTTCATAGGCGCCCTCGGCATTGTGCACTTCCTTGCCGCTCAGCGGGGGATTGAACACGCAAGCCATTTTCATCTCCTCGAATGCCCGCAGCATGTGCCTGTCGTGCTGGTCCAGAACGTAGAGCGTCCCCGGGGTAATCGGGTACTTCTTGCCGTCGTCCAGCGTTTCCACCTCGCCGCGACCGGAGATGCAGTACACCGATTCCAGGTGATTCTGGTAGTGCATGCGGAAATCGGCACCTTTGTAGATTGTGGTGATGTGAAAGGAAAAGCCCATATTGTCGCCCTTGAGCAACATGCGGGCGCTCTCCCAGTTGCCATCGGGGCTGACGACGCGGCGTGTGGTCTGCTCCGCGTCCTGCAGTTGTCTGACTATCATGCTGAAACCTCTGTATCTGTTGGCTGTGTTTGGCGACCGAACTGCTCAGGCAATTTCGCGCTCGTCATCGAAGTAATCGATCTCCGCGGGGACTGCGCCGTTTTCCGCGCAGATCTCACGGATCGCCTGCTCCAGGATGTCGATACCCTTTTTCAGGTTGTCGTCCGAAATCACCAGTGGGCAAAGCAGCTTGACGACCTGGTCGTCGGCGCCACTGGTTTCAATGATCAGGCCATTCCTGAACGCCCGGTGGGTGATGGCGCCGGCCAGTTCTCCGTTGATGCAGTTGATGCCCTGGAACATGCCCCGACCGCGGGTGGTGAAGTTGCCGTTACCGTATTTGTCGACAATCTCTTCGAGGCGGCGCGAGATATACGCGCCCTTGCGACGCACGTCGGCGGCGAAGTGGTCATTGCTCCAGTAATGGTCGATAGCGGCCTTGGCGGTGACGAAGGCCAGGTTATTGCCGCGGAAGGTGCCGTTGTGCTCGCCCGGTTTCCACTGGTCCAGTTTCGGGCTGATCAGCACGACCGCAAAGGGCAGTCCGTAGCCGCTAAGCGATTTCGACAGGGTGATGATGTCGGGCTTGATACCGGCTTCCTCGAAACTGAAGAAGGTGCCGGTGCGGCCGCAACCGGCCTGGATATCATCGACGATCAGCAGCACCTCGTGCTTCTTGCACACTTTATCCAGGTTCTGCAGCCACTCCAGCGAAGCGGCGTTGATCCCGCCCTCGCCCTGCACACACTCGACGATTACCGCCGCCGGCTTGTCGACACCGCTGCTGGAATCGGACAGCACCTTGTCGAGGTAGCCCGTCGTGTCAATGTCATCACCGAGGTAGGCATCGTAAGGCACCCGGCTGGCGCCACAGAGATTGATTCCTGCCGCATTGCGGTGATGGGAGTTACCGGTGGTTGCCAGGGCGCCCAGGCTCACGCCGTGGAAGCCGTTGGTGAACGCGATGATGTTGTGGCGGCCAGTGACGTTGCGCGCCAGTTTCAGCGCCGCTTCCACCGAGTTGGTGCCGGTCGGGCCGGTAAACTGCACCACGTAATTCATGCTGCGGGGCTTGAGGATCTTCTCATTGAAGGCCTCGAGGAATTCCCCCTTGGCCCGGGTGTGCAGGTCAAGGCCATGGGTGATGCCGTCGTGCTCGATGTACTCGAGCAGCTTCTGCTTGAACAGTGGATTGTTGTGGCCGTAGTTCAGGGTGCCGGCGCCGGCGAGGAAATCGAGGTACTCGTTGCCCTCTTCATCGTAGAGGAACTCCCCCTGGGCGCGGTGGAATACGCGCGGGAACGAGCGCGCGTAACTTTGAACTTCCGATTCAATCTCGTCAAAAATCTTCATGCTGAGGGTCTCTCCGTAGTAATCGATCAAGCGCTCACAGGTCTCGTTCAGCGCTCAGCGCTGGAAGGGCCCGATACGCGCGAGGTATTCGCTGTCGTGTGCGCCGAGGAAATGTGTTTCACGGTCGAACTTCAGGCTGCGTTGCAGGGGCGCCTCGCGCTGCCGGGCAAAGCTCTCGAACAGGGCCCAGGAGGCCCTGTTGTCGTCAGTGACTGTGGTTTCCATGAAGGCGACGCCGGCACAGGCCTCGCCATCCACGATATGGTTGAGCATGCGCCGGGCGAGTCCCTCGCCGCGGGCCTTGTCACTCACCGCCACCTGCCAGATGAACAGGGTGTCGCCCTGCGCCGGCGGCCGGTAGCCGGTGATCGCCCCGACCAGTTCGCCAGCCCGCTCCGCCACCACCGATGTGGCGGCGAAGTGGCTGCACTGGAGCAGGTAGCAGTAGACGGAATTGAGGTCCAGCGGCGGGCAGGCCTCGATCAGCGCGTGCAATGCAGCACCGTCCTGCGCCTGGGGTTTGCGAAGAAGCAGAGCGCTCTTTGGAACATTCATATCCATGTCTAATATTTAGACCACTAAGTAAATTTGGTTGCGACTATACAGAAATCTTCCATTTATCTCAAATAATGCGCATAATATGACCAGTATTCACGAATATTATCTTTTTATGACAAAACATATTTTGCCATTTAGAGGTATCAACTGGGAGACAATTATCAGCAGTCGAAGCATCAACGCCGCACCCGCACCGCATTCCGCGTCTGCCCTGCGTATAATGGGCAACCCCGCCGAAGAGGAACGCACCGAGTTGGATCGAATAGAAGAAGTACTGATTGCCCTGCGCCGGGTGATCCGGGCCACCGACCTGCATTCCAAGCACCTGTCGAAGACTACCGGCCTGACTGCGCCCCAGATTCTCCTGCTGCAGGCGATCCGCAACGGCGAGGGCGGTACCACCATTGGCGACCTGGCCAGCGAGGTGAGCCTCAGCCAGGCCACGGTAACCAATATCCTCGACCGGCTGGAGCGACGCGGCTACGTCTATCGCGAGCGTTCACAGAAGGACCGCCGCAAGGTGCACGCCTGCCTGACGGACCAGGGCCTGCAGGTACTCAAGGATGCTCCGATCCCGCTGCAGGACCAGTTCGCCCGCCAGTTCGCCGACCTCCACGAATGGGAGCAGACCATGATCATCGCCGCCCTGCAGCGGGTTGCGCACATGATGGATGCCCAGCACATCGACGCCTCCCCGGTCCTCGATATCGGCAACCTCGATCGCTACCCGGGCAGCGAGGACGATGCCGATCCCTACGCCGCGGCACTGGGACCCGCGGACGAGTAATCCGCCACCACACGGCCACGGCAATTGGACCGTGCGGCAGCAGCTATTGCCCAGGCGCGTATATACCTTCCCACCACCGGCTCCAACGGCATACACTTTGCTGGCAAGCCGGCCGGACTCAGCCTGCTGTGCCCGGGCCGTAAAATAACAACCAATAATGAGGGCTGCCCAATGCTCCACACTGCCGAACCGCAGGCCTGTCCTGCACCGCTATCTATACGTACCCAAAAACCAGGACTGCACCGTCCACTGGCACGCATGACCCTGCTGGCCGCGGCCATCGCCGCTGCGGCGCCCGGTTTCGCGCAATCCGGCGGCTCCGGACCCGCGCTGGAAGAAGTATTGGTAACCGCCCAGCGGCGCTCGGAACGCATCGAGGATGTGCCTATCTCGCTCACCGCCTTTGACCAGTCCTCGCTGGACAACCTGCGAATCCTGAGCACCGACCAGTTGCAGATGGGCACCCCCGGCATCGTCAACACCTCCACCGCGGGTGACGGCATCTCCGCGATTTATATCCGCGGCGTGGGTACCGGCTACTCCGGGCCGGGTCTCGAGGGCAGTGTCGCGGTCTACCTCGACGATGCCTACCTGCAGACCCAGACCTCCTCCTACCAGGCCACCGTCGACGTCGCCCAGGTGCAGGTCCTGAAGGGTCCCCAGGGCACCCTCTACGGCCGCAACGCCACCGGCGGCGCCATCGTGATCCAGACCAATGATCCGGAACTGGATGAAGTCAGCGGCTATGTGAAAGGCGGTTACGGCAACCTGGAATGGATGCGCGGGGAGGGCGTACTCAACCTGCCCGTCTCCAGCACCTTCGGCCTGCGCTTCGCCGGTTTCTACGAACAGCGCCACGGCTACGCCAATAACGTCGCGGTAGCCAATGCCGATGCCAGCGGCGTCGGCGCCGGCGACACCTATGCCGCCCGGGTCAAGGCCCTGTGGCAACCCAGCGACGACCTGCGACTGGTCGCCAAGCTCTCCCACGACCGGCGCAACGGCAACGGGGCAATTCACAGCCTGCGCTACAACCCCGATGGCAGCAAGACCGGGCTGGATTTCTACAAGACCGCCCAGTCCCCCAACCGCGAGGGCGGTGGCGGCGATGACACCGAGGCCAGCGAAGCATCCCTGCGGGTCGACTGGACCCTCGGCGACTGGACCCTGACCAACACCCTCGCCTACCGCGAGACCCGCGCCTACGGCTGTACCGACAACGACGGCGTGGTCGATGAACTGCTGTATTTCTGCACGGTGTCCGGACGCAGCCCTAACAATGGCGGCGCCGATGGCAAGGAAGACAACACCCTGACCAATGAGCTGCGCCTGACCTCCAATTACGACGGCCCGCTGAACCTGGTCGCGGGCCTGTTCTACGAGGACAACGAGGCGCGCTTCTCCGGCCGTATCGGTGGCGCGTTCTTCGGCGACCTGTTGCCGACCTTCGACAACCGCGACGACCTGAGCGCCTACTCCGCCTACTTCGACGCCTCCTGGGACATCACCGAAACCCTCAAGCTCTCCGGCGGCCTGCGCTACACCTATGAGGACAAGGACCACTCGGTGGTCAACGACGACGACGCCCTGGCCCTGTTCGGCGGCACTATTCCGCGCAAGAACAGCGGCAGCGCCGATTTCGACAATGTCTCCCCGCGGGTGGTGCTCTCCTGGACCCCGGGCAATACCCACTACTACGCCAGTTACGCCCAGGGCTTCAAATCAGGCGGCTTCAACAGCCCCTCCTTCACCCTCGACCCGGTGCTCGACCCGGAGGAAATCGACGCGTGGGAGGTCGGCGCCAAGTACCGCTCCGAGGACGGCCGCCTGAGTCTCTCCGGTGCCGCCTACTTCTACGACTGGACCGACATGCAGGTGGCCTTCATCACCGGCGGCGGCTCCGGCATCATGCAGCAGAACGCCGCCGGCGCGGAAAACTATGGCGCCGAGATCAATATCGACTGGGCACCGGGCGAGCACTGGCTGCTGCGGGCCGGTTACGCCTACTCCCACGCCCGCTTCACCGAGTTCCCCGGGGCCGCCGTGTATGACCTCGTCGGCCCGGGCGGCACCCTCGCCGCCACCGCCGAGGACCTCGAGGACCGCCAGGTGCCCTTCGCACCGGACGACACCGCCACCGGCAGCATCACCTACCTGTTTGACGCGGTCGGCTGGAGCGGCAACGCGACCGTCGCGGCGCGCTATTCCTCGAGCTACGACTTCACCTCCGGCGCCGGCGGTGAACTGCGCGCGAGCGCCCAGGACGACCTCACCCTGGTCAACCTGACCGCCAATTTCGTCTCGCCCTCCGGGCGCTACGAGGTCGGGCTGTTCGTGGACAACACCCTCGACGAGGAGTACATCCAGTTGATCTCCACCGGCAACACCGGGGTCTACATGACGCCGGCGCCACCGCGCACCTACGGCGCCACCGTGCAGTTCAACTTCTAGGACACCGCATGGATATTACCCAGCGCCGCCCACTGGGCGGCAGTGGTCTCGAGGTGACCGCCGCCAGTTATGGCGGCGGCAGCCTCGGCAATTTCTATCGGCGTATTACCAACAGTGAGGCGGAGACACTGCTGCACGCGGTGTGGGACGCCGGTATTCGCTACTTCGACACGGCGCCATTCTACGGCCGCGGCCGCAGCGAACGGCGTATCGGCGCCTTCCTCGGCGACCAGCCGCGGGACGAATTCGTTATTTCCACCAAGGTCGGACGACTGCTCGAGCCGGCCATCGATGGCGTGGAGGAGGACGGCATCTTTTTCGACCCGGCCCCCTTCAACGTGCATTACGACTACAGCTACGAGGGCATCCTGCGCTCCCACGAGCACAGCCTGCAGCGACTGGGGCTGGACCGGGTGGACATCCTCTACGTGCACGATATCGACCGGATGATCCATGGCGCGGATGCCGATGACCGGCTTGCCGACCTCAGGGGAGGCGGCATCAGGGCGCTGGAGGAATTGCGCCGCTCCGGTGCCATCCGCGCCTACGGCCTGGGCGTCAACGAAATCCAGACCTGCCTGGACTGCCTCAACTACGCGGACCCGGACGCCTTCCTGCTGGCGGGCCGTTTCACCCTGCTGGAGCAGGACGCGGCGCGCAGCCTGCTCGACCTCTGTGTGCAGCACAATGTCTCGATCGTCGCGGGCAGTGTGTTCAACTCCGGCATTCTCGCCACCGGAGCGCAGCCGGGGGCGCGCTACAACTACGGCCCGGCCTTACCGGACGTAATGGCAACTGTGGAAAAATTGGCCAGCGCCTGCGGCGCGCACGGCGTCGAACTGGCCGCCGCGGCACTGCAATTCCCGTTTTCGCACCCTGCGGTGGCCTCGGTACTGCTCGGTGTCGGCACCCTGCACTCCCTGACGCGAAACATCGCGGGATTGTCCGCGGAGATTCCGGAGAGCCTCTGGCAGGAACTGGCGGATCTCGGCCTGCCGCCACCCGCTGCCATCGGCAGCTGACTGGCCCTGCTCACTCCACGGCCGGCAGGCGGGCGCAGTACAGCGCCGCCAACAGCGCCACCATGAGCAGGAACCAGAGCACCGCCGCGGTACCCCACAGTGCATCCAGCAGGCCCAGCCCCGCCCCTGCCAGCAGGAACACGCCCATTACCGTGTTGCTCACCGCGGTGTAGTCGAGACGAGTACTGTCGCTGGCCATATCGACCAGGTAGGTGGTGCGGCCGATCCTGGCGCCGTGGTGCGCAATCGCGGCGCTGAACAGCATGCAGGCGGCAACCGGCGGCATACCGAGGGGGGCCCCCTGTTCCCCGCCCAGCCACAGGCATATGGCTATCACCAACGCTCCCAGCGCCGCCGCAGCCGCCATCACCAGGTGGGCTGCACGGTCTGACCACCTTCCCCAGAATGCGCCGGACACCAGCCCTGCTGCTCCCTCTGCCAGCATCAGGGCAGCCAGCGCTCCCATGCCCCCGGCACCCGACCGCTGGATCAGCACCACCAGGTAGGGAATCGAGAACGCCGTCGCCACCAGCAACATGCGCGCGACCAGGAAATGCCTGAAGGGACGATCAGTGTAAACAAGCGACAGCGCCCGCAATGCATCCCCGATACGGCGGCCACCGTCACCTGTAACGCTCGCGGCTTCCGGAACAGCGGCATAAATCGACGCCGCTGCTACCCACAAGAGCGCGGCGAAGGCGATTAACGCTGCGAATACCCGGGCATCCGCCTGCGCCTGCGGCAGCCACCAGAGCAGGGCCGCGGCCGCCAGCGTGGCAAGCCCAGCGAAGGAGGCCGCATAACCGGTCAGGCGGCCGCGCTGCCGGCGGGGTACCGTTTTCCCCAGCACGTCCTTGGCAACTACCGAACAGACTCCCCGTGACAGGCTGAACACGGCCAGCAGCGCGACCACCAGCACGCCCGCCTGGACGCCGGGCAGCACCAGCAGGGCGAGCGCCATGGCGGCCAGCGCCAGCGCCTGCCCTACGCTGCCGGCAACCCAGAACCACTTGCGCACCGGGCGGGCGCGCAACCAGGCCGCTACGAACAACTGGGGCAGGAGCGCCAGGGATTCCCGCAGGGGTACCAGCAACGCAACCAGCACCGGGGGTGAGCCGATCGCCGTAAGCATCCAGGCCAGTACCAGCCTGCTGCTGACCAGCGCATCCCCCAGCTTGGTTAGCGACAGCGCCCACAGCTGGCAGGTAAAGGCCCGCCGCAGGACGGCATCGGCGGTTTCACCATCCTGCCAGTTCACGGTCCCCACCCGCGGCGCGGTATCGGGAACCCTGCCGGAACAGCCAGACCCGGCCCCGCGTGCATCGACACAGGCGGCCCGTACCTATTCCCGAGGAGTGTGCGGGCGCTGTTGACCATAACTGGCAAAGGCCTCCAGCACTTCGTCCATCGCCGTCTCCCCCAGCAGCACTGGCCCGCCGATAGCGAGCGTGCCCCAGTAGCACTGGGCCATTTCTTCCACCAGAGACGCCAGTTTCAGTGCAGCGGGCAGGCTCGCTGCCACCGCCACCTGGCCGTGGTTGGCCAGCAGGCAGGCGCTTACACCGCGCAGTGCCGCGAGTACGGCGCTGGACAATTCGCCGCTACCGAAGGTCGCGTAGCCAGCCAACGGAATTCCGTCACCACCGGCAGCGGCGACCATGTAATGCATGGGGGGAATCGGCCGGCGGGCGCACGCCAGAATCGTGGCGTAGGGCGAGTGGCAGTGCACCACCGCCTGCGCCTCCGGGCGTGCGCTGTAGATGTCCGCGTGGATACGCCACTCGCTGGACGGTACCAGTTGGTCTGCATCGACCCGGCCGTCGAGGCCCATCGACACAATGTGGTCCGCTGCCAGCGACTCCGGGTCCAGTCCGGTGGGCGTCACCAGCATACCTTCCGCGGTTCGCACTGATACGTTGCCGGAGGTTCCCCGGTTCAGGCCCCGCACGCTGAGGCTGCGCAGGCCTTCGCACACCGCTTCCCGGCTGTGCCAGTCATTGCCGTAACTTTGCATCCGCCCCTGCACCTCCCACAACCTGGCCCTGTCGCGCGCATGGTCGCCTACGCCAGGGCCGCGCGCAATCTCCGCACCCCGGTTATTTTCCCCCGCTGTGGTAAAGTGGCCCGCGCAATCGACCTGTCGTCACTCGGGGAATATACATGCAATTGAGCGTAGCACAGTGGTTCTGGGGATTGGCCGCCTGTACCTTGCTGACAGCCTGCAGCTCGGAGGATAAGCCCGGGCGCTGCGAATCCACCGTCACCAACCAGCTACAGGATCCGGAGTTCGAAAGCCTCACCCGGGGGCGCAGGGAGAGACTGTGGTCGGTTTCCGAACACGCCGCGGGGCGCTCTTTCAGTTATGCCCTGGAGGACGGCGTGCTGACCATCACCAAGACCGGCACCGAACCCTGGGGCATTGTCAGCCAGGGCATCCGCAACCCCGAGCTGGGCGGCCGCGGCATAGCGTACCGCGCGGAAATACGCCTCGACATGCAAGCCCCGGTGCCAGCGCACGGCTTCAAACAGGGCGGCGGCCTGACCTTGCAGGCGCGAGCCAACGGCAGGGTCGTCGGCACCTCCACACTGGACCACGAACCACACATGGGCAAGAGCGACTGGGTACCGGTCAGCGTGGCGATGCAACTGCCGCCGGGTGTCAATTATGTCCAGGCCGGAATCCTGCACCAGGCCAACGGCACCTTACAGGTCCGCAACCCCACCCTGGTGTTCACCGATTGCGGCGATTGAGTCCTCCGCCGGGTTGCTGCTGCCGACCGGATGAGCGCGCCGCAGGCCGAGCAGCAGGAGGCAACCCGCCAGCACGCTGACCGAGGCAACCAGCAGGAACAGCGTATAGCCCTGCCACAGGCGCAGGCTCTGGCTCAACAGCAGGGCGCCCAGCATCGCGGAAATGCCCACGGCCGCGAACAGCGTACCAAGTGCGGTGCCGTAACTCGCCAGGTCAAAATAGCGCGACACCATGTAGGCGAGGACATCGCCCTCGGCACCGAAAGCCAGCCCCATCAGGATGATCGCGGCGGCCAGCACCGGTGTCGTATCCCAGGGCGCAGCGAGCAACAGCATTCCGACAGCGGGCAGGCAAAAGGCTATAGCCCCGACGTACTCAGCCGGAAACCGGTCGAGCGCCAGTCCCGCCAGCAGGCGGCCAATGATCGTACCCACGGCAAACAGGCCCACAATGCTGCCGGCAGCGCTCATGCTCATACCGTTGTCGATCAGTACCAGCGACAACTGGGACTGGGTCAGCACCAGGGGCAGGCTCACCAGTATCGTGGTAGCGATCAGGATGCGGTATGCCCTGCTCGCAAACAGCGCGCGAAAGCCAACCCCGGCCGGGCTTTCACCTGCGGTTTCAGTTGGCCCGCCTGCGGAGGTTTTGCCCGCGGCGCCAGGCACCAGCGCGAGGGCCAGGGCACCCACTAGCAGCGAATAGGCGGCGACAGCCAGGCTCCCGGTTCGCCAGCCGGCGACCTCGATCAGTGCCGCCAACAGGGGGCTGGCCAGTGCTGCGACCAGCGCCGGGGCGGAAACGGCGATGGCCAGGGCCAGGCCCCGACTGCGATCAAAGGCGGCAATTACCATGCGCAGGAACACCGGCCCGGTAGTCATCGCACCGAGGGTGAGTTGCAGGATCAGGATCGCAACGTAGTAGCCGACGGGGCCGTCCAGCGCAGCAATAGCGAGGTAACTCAGCACCGTCGCCGCAATACCGACCGCTCCCGTCCGGCGCACACCAAAACGGTCGGCCAGTCGGCCGACCACCGGGTAGGAAAAGATCGCCAGGCCAGAGACCATTGCCGCCAGCGCAAAGTCGGCCTTCGACCAACCCATGCCGCTGACCACATGCGGGGCGAGCACATTCATCACGAAGGGGTGGATCGCCATCCCCGAGGAAAGCCCCAGCGACGTTGCCAGCAGCGCGCGCCACCCGGCGCGCAGGTCGGCAAACTGGGCAGAAAAAGCTGTTGAGACACTCATGGCCGAGCGCCGCTACAACCGGCAGTCAAGCCTGCGTCTTGCGCTGTCGGCTGTGACTGCCGTCGATGGCGGTCGGCACGGAGCCCAGCACCGTTGCCCTGCGCAGGATGCGCTCGCCGTCACCGTAGTCGGGCACCGCGCGATGCTGGGTGGCGCGGTTGTCCCACATGGCGACATCCCCGGCCTGCCAATGCCAGCGCACCGTGTTTTCCGGCATCGCAACGTAGGACTGCAGTATTTCGAAAATCTTGGCCGAGTCCGGGCCGTTGAGGCCGACAAAACGCTTCACCCAGGAACCGAGAATCAGCGAGCGCTCGCCGGTCTCCGGGTGTACGTGTACCACCGGGTGCTCCACTTCGCTGATGTGCCGGGCGGGATTGCTGCCATAGTCCTTCATCCGCGCAAGGTAGTCTGCATTGAATGCAGCGTCGAAATCGAAGGCCGATGAATGGATCGCCCAGAGGTTGTCCGCCAGCACCCGCAGCGGCTGCGGCAGCCGCTGGTAGGCCATGGCGGCATTGGCCCACAGGGTGTCGCCACCGCAGGGGGGCAGCTTTATCGGGCGCAGGACCGAGAAGGCCGAGGGTTCGGTGACAAACGTGAGGTCGGTGTGCCAGACCGACGCGGAGTAGCCCTCGGTCAATTCCAGGAGCGCGGCAGAGCCACCGGAGGCGGCGACCATCGGGTGCTTTTGCAGCGGACCGAACAGCGCGGCGAAATCCTCCTGGCCGGCGTCATCCAGGTCGTGTTGCCCGCGGAAAAAGACCACCTTGTATTGCAGCAGGGCTGCGCGAATCTGCGCTACCTGGTCGGGTGTGAGGTCGCCGCCTACGCGGACGCCTTGCAGTTCCGCTCCAATACTTCCAGCCACCGGGATCACCTCGATCCCGCTCGCTGCACCGGTATCCATTTGTGCGTGTAACGTTGCTTCAGTCATTGTTGTGCTTCCCGTTTTATTGTTGGTTGGCAGGCCCCGGCGCGCCCAGCGCCGCCGCGGCCATGCGAATGAGATCGTCGAACAGGACCCTTTCCTGTTCCCCGGGCAAATCCTCCTGCAGATCGAGCGCCTGGATTCCCGCGGTAATCAGCGCCGATACCGCCCGCACCCGGGGCATGAAACAGGGACGGGCTGCCGGGGGCATCGCCGCCTGCAGGCGGGTGGCAAGGCTCACGGTCACCGGGACCAGGGCCTCCGACTCCGTCCACACCCAGCCCCAGCCGGAACGTCCAAAGCTGGCCAGGAACGCGGCGTAACTGCGTCTGCCCTGAGCGTTGCGTTGCTCGAACAGGGGTAGCCAGAGCGCTTCGAGAATCTCCCGGATACCCGCCTCTCCATCCCGCCAGGCCCCGGCCAACTCGGCGCGGCGCCGTTCGAAGTCCGGCAGGCGAAACCGCAGGATGGCCTCGATCAGGGCTTCCTTGTCACCGAAGTGGTAAGCCACCACCGCCGTGTTGCCCGCACCGATCGCAGCTCCGATCTGCCGCAGGGAGACAGCGTCGATACCCTGTTCAGCAAACAGGGTTTCCGCGGCCTCCAGTATGGCCTGCCGGGTTGTTTCCCGGCGTGGGTCCATGCGCTTGCGCGGCTTCACCTGCCGGGGTTTCGCCAGCTCCAATTCCTCCTCCTGTCGGGACACCCCGGAACCCTGCATCCGGCGTCTTCCTGCAATCACTCGGCGAATACTACGCCATCATATTTTTTTAAATCAAGTGATTTATTTAATTGCGATAACCACCCGCAAGCTAGCGCCGGGAAGCGAGCGTGACACCCGGCGCCAATATGGTGCAGGCGCCCCTGGAAAGGCCGGAGAGCCCCTGCCGCCTGGCGTTGAATCGTAGATATATCTATATAAATCAACAGACTAAAAGAATGGCACAGTTCCTGCTGTATAAACCGTGCTATCGCGCAAGCGATTCCGGACCGATGTGTTGCGTCCGGAAAGCAACATCCAGGGCAATGGCGCCCCGCCCAGCATCTGTTTACGCAGCGGTTGGTGTGGGGCGTATTTTTACCCGGGGAATAAAGGAAACAACGGATGACACCCATACAGATCGCCCTGGTACAGGACTCCTGGGCCAGAATCGTTCCGATGGCAGACCAATTTTCGCTTCTGTTTTACCAGCGACTGGCAAAGACCACTCCCACACTGAGCCGACGACTGGAAGCCAGCGACCCCGCCCAGGCATCCCAGTTGATGGCGCTCCTGAATACCGCCGTCGCCACCCTTGACCTGGTGGAAAACCTGGCTCCCGCCCTGCGAGCCCTGGGGCAGCGCATGCGCGCCGAGGGCGTCAGCGCCGCGGAACTGCAACAGGCCCAGGAAGCCCTGCTGTGGACGATATCGCAGGCGCTCGGCAATCGGGCCGATAGCCAGACAACTGCGGCCTGGCGTGCGGCGGCCACCAGCCTCAGCGCCATGCTGCTCGATCCGCAAACCCCCTCCCGGCAGGAAATGCAGGGAGAGTGCCAGCCGCAGTACGCGGCAACAGACCCCTACCGCCAGTATTGAGTACCGCGCTTACCCGGCGCGGGGCACCACCGCCTCCGGTCCCAGTGGCCTGACGTAGGACAAATCTCCCTTGTCCCGTGTGCAGGGGCCCGTCGATGCGGATTTCCTGCGCACTTCCTCCGGGTAGTTGGTGGGGATAAAGTGCCCGGTCTGTTCCGTCATGCACACCCGGTAGGCAATCGCCCAGCGCCCGTCGCGCTTTTCAAAGCGGTCGATGTAGCGGCCGAAAGCCATCAGCGGCGGACCCTCGCGATTCTCGCCCCAGAAGCTGAAATAGGTTTCCGCATGGGCAACGTCACCGTCAATTTCCACGCTGTGGTTGTTGATGATGTGCTGGTGACCGGTCTGGGTAGCACCGTGCATGCCGATGGCCCAGTCGCAGAACTCGCCGACACCACCCTCGGCAATGCCGTGCTTGTCATAGGCGTCCGGGTGATAGGCGGAGGCCATCAGTTCCCTGTCGTGGCGATCCACGCCGCGGGCGTAGCGCATCAGGCAGTCGTGTATTTCCTGGCGGTCCTTCTGTTCGCGAATGAAGGCCAGCAGTTCGGGGGTCAGTTCGGCGTCGCGCACTTGTTATTCTCCTGTGATTGAACCAGCACATAGAATACTTGGTTAACGACGCCAGTCACCACGTCTCCGCGACAATTGAAAGCGAGCCACCACGCCCTGGAAAATCGCCAGTACGGCAACCCCTGTTTTGCGCTGCGGCAGCTGACCCGGGCCTCAATGCAGGTGGGGAACGACCCCCACCTGGGGCATATCGGCGAGCCCGATTTCCCGGGCGTGCTCCTCGAACCCCTTGTTTTTCCAGAAAAAAGCACCGGGCATGGTGGTGGGGATCACCAGCACGTAGAAGAGGGCACGACCCAGCAGGGCCATGATCGCAACAGCCGAGCCGATAACCATCAGGGCGACGATAGCGCCCGCTCCGGTCGGCGCCGCCGCCAGGAAACCCACGAGAGCCAGTGCCGCCATGCCGAGCAGGGCATTGCGCAACAGGTAGGTTTTGCCGAAGGTAGTGCATTGCACATAGTGTGAGACCGCGCCTTCGCTCTCGGCGATATTCATATCGTTGGCATGGCGCCACAGGCCAAAGCCCTCTACTACCAGTCCCGCCAGCATCAGAACTGCGCTGCACTGCGCCAGCGGTCCCACCGGCTCGCCCAGGAGAAGCAGCGTCGGCAGACCCAACGCGGCAGTGGCAATACCACCGAGCGAAAGTGCGGTACCGATGAAGGCGGTAGCCGTCTGCCAGTGGTTCCAGAAAGGTCGCGCCTTGATCCGGTAACAGCGGTACATGTAGTAGATACACGTCGCACCTGCAACCAGGGCCAGCAGCCCAAAGACCCGCGCCAGCGCGCCAAGCGGGCCGCCAAGTGACTCGAGCTGCGGGAACAGTGCCTGCAGCCAGTCCTGCGCGGGCAGAACGCAAAGGAAATGCAGGCCGGTGAAGATCATGAAGAACATGGCGCCAAGACCTTCACGCGCCACTGGCGAATGCCGGTAGTTGTTGAAACCGCGGTAGAAGCGCAGGGGTTTACCCAGGTGCATGGCGGACATCAGCAGGCCAAGGCCGACCAGCCCAAGGCTGCAGAGCAAGGCTGCGGGGTATGCCGGGGAGTTGGCGAGGGCCACCAGGGACGGGACTCCCGCCTGATTGCCGAGGAAGAGGATCGCCATCAGGCCAACCGCCGCCTGAGTCGCCAGGGTAAATACCACCAACGGGTTTTCACGGCTGGACAGGCGGCCCAGGTTCCAGGAGCGCTGCTTGCCGGCTTTCTGGTCGACCACCGGGCGGTAGCGGCCGGACTTGTCGTCGCGGCGGTACTTCACCGGCATGGAATCGGTGCGGGTCACCTCCCGCGGCATGCTGCGGGTCTGCTGGAAGCGGATGTTGGGGTGGGTAATTTCCGGGTCGGGGAAGCCGGGGATACTGGTCTCGATCTGCTGGCGGTTCTCCGGGGTGTTTTCCACCACGCCGAAGTTCAGCGCGTTGCCGAGGCAGGCGGAGACGCAGGCGGGCTTGAGGCCCACTTCCAGCCGGTCCACGCACATGTTGCACTTCTCCACCTGGCCCGCCACCGGGTCCAGCTGCGGGGCGTTGTAGGGGCAGACCCAGGTGCAGTAGCCGCAGCCGAAGCAGATGTTCGGGTCCTGGATCACCGCGCCGTATTCCGGGTGTTTGGTGTAGGCCCGGGTCGGGCAGCCCTTCAGGCACACCGGGTCGTCGCAATGGTTGCAGGCCATGGAGATATTCATGCGCGTGTAGTTGGGGTAAGTACCCCCTTCCACGTAGCCCACCGAGCGGAAACTCAGGTGCGGCGGCAGGTCGTTTTTCTCCGAGCAGGCCGATTCACAGGCGTGACAGCCGATGCAGTTGTCCGCGGTGAAGTGAAACGCGTGCTGCTTGTGGCGATTGGGATTGAAACCCACTTCGCTGACCCCGTTGATATTCAGCGATACCGCTTCATCGACCAGGGTCTTCAACTCGATCAGGTCGCCGTAGCGGTTGCGCTCCGCGGTTTGCGGATCGTTGAGCCGGGCGTATTCCGGCTCGTTATCCCGCAGCGGAAAAATCGATTCGGACTTCCGCGAGCGGGCAATTGGTTCAAACAGTTCGACAGTCATAGCGTATATTTCTTGTTTTCGATGTGCCTCAGAAAGCCCGCATCTGGACATTCATTTTCGCCGCTTCCACCTGATCGGTTTTCTCCACCCGCACCGAGCACTGCTTGAAGGCGGGCTGGCGGGAGTGGGGATCGAGCAGGCCGAGACTCAGGCGATTGACACAGTCGTGGAAGTGGAAGGGGATGAACACCATGTTGAAGGGCACCCGCTGGGTCAACTGGACCATCACCACCGCGTCACCGCGGCGCGATACCAAGCGGACGTACTCCATGTTTTTCAGCCCCAGTTCCGCCGCCGCGTCAGGGTTCATTTCCATATAGGGCGTCGGGCTGAACTTGTTGCAGTTGCCGACCTTGCCGGTGCGCGTACGGGTGTGGAAGTGCTCCACCACCCGGCCGCTGTTGAGCCAGAACGGGAAGTCCGCGTCGGGCTTCTCGTTGTTGTCCACCCAGTCCAGCGCCAGCAGTTTGGCCCTGCCATCGGGGAACTGGAACACGCCGTCGGTGTAGAGGCGTTGGTTGCCGGTGTCGTCGCCCTCGCGCATCGGCCACTGGATGCCGCGCTGCGCGAGGATTTTCGCGTGGCTCATGCCGGAGATATCCAGCATGCGCTGGTGGCCGTTGGCGCCGGTGCCGACGGACAGCGCGCGCATCTCGTCGAAAACCTCCGAGGCACTTTCCGGAAACTTCATCTGCGCGCTGACATCCCAGCGTTTTGCCAGTTCGTTGAAGATCCACAGGTCCGGCTTCGAATTACCCAGCGGCGGCTTGACCTGGGTCACCAGGTTGACCCGGCGCTCGGTATTGGTGAAGCAGCCCTCCTTCTCCGCCCACAACGAGGCCGGCAGGAAGGCGTGGGCGTACTGGGTCGCCTCGACGTCCTGGTAGGCGTCCTGCACCACGCAGAACTCCAGTTTTTCCAGGGTCTTGCGCATGCGCTGGGTGTTGGGCATGGAGGTCATCGGGTTGGTGGCCACCAACCACAGAGCCTTGATCTGCCCCGACTCGATGGCGGGGAAGATGTCGGTCATGCACATGCCGCGCTTTTGCGGGAAAAATGCCGGGTCCACGTTCCAGAACCTGCCCACTTCCTCGCGGTGCGCGGGATTCTCCAGCGCCCGGTAACCGGGCAGGCCGGAGCAGGAGGACCACTCGCGGGTACCCATGGCGTTGCACTGCCCGGTGATCGACAACGAGGTGCCGCCGGGCTTGCCGATGTTACCGGTGATCAGGTTCAGGTTGTTGATGCCGCAGACGCCGTCGGAGCCGTGGGTGCTCTGGTTGATGCCCATGGTCCAGATCGACATGGCGGCGCCGGCACTGGCGTACAGCCGGGCGACGTTGCGGATGGTGTCGGCATCGATGCCGCACAGGCGCGACGCGCTGACCGGGTCGTAGCGCTGCACCAGCGCCTGGAAATCCTCGATGCCGTTGGTGTGGGCATGGATGTAATCCAGGTCCGCCAGCCCCTCGTCGAAAATCACGTGGGCGAGGCTGTTGAGCAGCACCAGGTCGGTGCCTGGGGTGATCGGCAGGTGAATGTCCGCGAACTGGGCGAACATGGTTACCCGCGGGTCCACGACGATGATCGGGAACTTGCGCGCCTCCAGCGCCTCCTTCAGGCGCCAGTAAATGACCGGGTGCTGCTCCGGCAGGTTGGAGCCGAAGGCCAGCAGGCAGTCGGTGTGGGAAAAGTCGTCGTAACAGCCAGGCGGGCCGTCGGAACCGAAGGAGCGTTTGTAACCGGACACCGCCGAGGCCATGCACAGGGTGGTGTTGCCATCGTAGTTGTTGGTGCCGATCAGGCCGCGGGTCAGCTTGCCGAGGGTATAGAACTCCTCGGTGAGGATCTGACCGGTAGACACCACCGCCACGCTGTCGCGGCCGTACTTTTCCTGGATGCGCTTGAACTCGGCGGCGGTCTTGTCGAGTACCGCGTCCCAGCCCGGGGTTTGCCACTCGTCGTGGCGGGATGCGCGCAGCAGCGGTTCGACGCCGCGGCCCTGGGCCTTGAAAATCTCCGCCTCGGTGATTCCCTTGATACACAGCTTGCCGCGGTTGACCGGCGCATCGGCGACGCCGCGGGTAGTCACCGCCTCACCCCGGGCGTCGATGCCGACCTCGATGGAACAGCCGGTGGAGCAGTAGCCGCAGGTGGCGTACTTCCACTCCACCACGCCCTTGTCGCGCAGGATAATGGGGTTCTTCTTTTTTCTGCCAAACAGCATGGTGAAAGCCTCAGCTGGCCAGTTGTACCCGTTCGCCCTCGACCCGGACCGGCCAGGTCTTCAGGCTCACGCCCGCTTCCTCCAGGCACTCGCCGGTATCCAGGCGGAAGTGCTGCTTGTAGACCGGGGAGGCGACCACCAGGTGCTCGCCCTGGCTGCCGACGATGCCGCGGCTGATCACATTGGCGCCGCTGCAGGGGTCGTAGTTGGAGAGCGCGAACCAGGCGTCGCTGCCCTTGCTGCTGATGCGGAAGATCGCCACCTGCTCGCCCTCGAACAGGGCGCAGCGGCCCGCGTTGGGCAGGAAGTCGGTGACGCTGCAAATGTCTGTCCAGTTGCTCATTTTCATTAACCTCAATTCTTGTCGTTAGTCGTCGATCAGGAGGCCGTAGCCAGCACGTCCTGCGCCAGGTCCTCGCGCTCATCGGGGCGCGCCGGACGGATCTGCTCGCGCTCGCGCACGAAGACCACGTTGCTGTCCGGCGCGTCGGCGTTGACGAAGTGGTTGAACTGGGCGACTTTCACCGGGTCGTTGATGGTGGTGGTCCACTCGCACTGGTAGGCGTCGACCACCAGCTGCATCTGCGCCTCGAGTTCCGCGCAGATGCCCAGCTTGTCCTCGATAATGACTTCCTTCAGGTAGTCGAGGCCGCCCTCGAGGTTGTCCATCCAGACCGAGGTGCGCTGCAGGCGGTCGGCGGTCTTGACGTAGAACATCAGGAAGCGGTCGATATATTTGATCAGGGTCTCGTCGTCGAGGTCGGTGGCGAAGAGATCCGCGTGGCGCGGCTTCATACCGCCATTGCCACAGACGTAGAGGTTCCAGCCGTTCTCGGTGGCGATCACGCCGAAGTCCTTGGACTGGGCCTCGGCACACTCGCGGGTACAGCCGGACACCGCACTCTTCAGCTTGTGCGGCGAGCGCAGGCCCTTGTAGCGGTTCTCCACCACGATGGCCATGCCCACGGAATCCTGTACCCCGTAGCGGCACCAGGTGGAACCGACGCAGGATTTAACCGTGCGCAGGGCCTTGCCGTAGGCGTGGCCGGTTTCGAAGCCGGCGTCCACCAACTCGCGCCAGATCGCCGGCAGCTGCTCCATCCGCGCGCCGAACAGGTCGATGCGCTGGCCGCCGGTGATCTTGGTGTAAAGGTCGTATTTCTTCGCCACCGCGCCGAGCACGATGAGTTTCTCGGCGGTGATCTCGCCACCGGCGACCCGCGGCACTACCGAGTAGGTGCCGTCTTTCTGCAGGTTGGCAAGGAAGCGGTCGTTGGTGTCCTGCAGGCTGGAGTGCTGCTCCTCCAGCACATAGTCGTTCCAGCAGGAGGCGAGGATGGAAGCCACCGCGGGCTTGCAGATATCGCAGCCGTGACCCCTGCCGTGCTTGTCCAGCAGTTCGTCGAAAGAACGGATGTTTTCCACCCGGACGATGCCGTAGATGTCCTGGCGGGTGTAGGGGAAGTGCTCGCAGATGCTGGTATCCACTTCCACGCCGCGAGAGGTCAGTTCGTCGTCGACAAGGTTTTTCAGCATCGCCGCGCAGCCGCCGCAGCCGGTGCTGGCCTTGGTCGAGGACTTCACGTCGCCGAGGGTGCAGCAGCCACCGTCGATGGCGGCGACGATGTCGCCCTTGGTGACGTTGTGGCAGGAGCAGATGCTGGCGGTCATCGGCAGGGCGGCGACGCCCAGCGCGATCGGGCCACCGCCGACGCTGGGCAGGATCAGGGCCTGCGGATCGCCGGGCAGCTCGATCCCGTTGAGGTAGTACTGCAGCAGGGTGTCGTAGTCATCGCAGTCGCCGACCAGTACCGCGCCCAGCAGCAGCTTGCCGTCGGCGCTGGTGACCAGGCGCTTGTAGACATTCTCGCGCTGGTCGCTGAAGACGAAGGACATCGCGCCTTCAGTGCGGCCGTGGGCGTCGCCGATGGAACCCACGTCTACGCCCAGCAGCTTCAGCTTGGTGCTCATATCGGCACCCTGGAACAGGGCGCCCTCGGTGCTGGTGATGGCGCCGGCGGCGGTTTCCGCCATGCGGTAGCCGGGGGCCACCAGGCCGAAGATGCGGCCGCCCCAGAGGGCGCACTCGCCGATGGCGTAGATGTCGCTGTCGGAGGTGCGGCACTTCTGGTCGATGACGATGCCGCCGCGCTCGCCGACTTCCAGGCCGCAGTCGCGACCGAGCTGGTCCCAGGGGCGGATGCCCGCGGAGAACACGATCATGTCGGTTTCCAGCGCAGAGTCGTCGGCGAATTCCATGCGCAGGGCGCAGGCTTCGCCTGCGACGATCTGTTTGGTGTTCTTGCTGGTGTGCACGGTCACCCCCAGCTCCTCGATCTTGCGGCGCAGCATGGCGGAGCCGCCGTCGTCGAGCTGTACGCCCATCAGGCCGGGGGCGAATTCCACTACGTGGGTTTCCAGGCCGAGATTTTTCAGCGCGTTGGCGCACTCCAGGCCGAGCAGGCCGCCGCCGACCACCACGCCGATCTTGCTGTCCTTCGCCTTGGAGCGGATGTCGCCGAGGTCGTCGATGGTGCGGTAGGTCAGGCAGCGCTTGTGCTCGTGGCCGGGCACCGGCGGAACGAAAGGATAGGAGCCGGTTGCCATCACCAGCTTGTCGTAGGCGAAGCGCTGGCCGCCCTCGGTGATCACCACTTTCTTGTCCCGGTCGATAATCGCCACCGGGTCGCCGAAGTGCGCACTGACATCCCAGGACTTGTAGGTCTCGCGGGTAGTCATGGCCAGGTCTTCCGGCGAGCGGCCGGCGAAGACATCCGACAGGTGAACCCGGTCGTAGGCGGGGCGGGGTTCACCGCCAATCACGGTTATCCGATCGCCGGTTCCGGCCTTGACCAGCGTTTCCACGAAGTGATGGCCGACCATGCCGTTGCCGACAACAACTATCTCGCGCTTGCTCATATAACTTCTCCTGAAAGTACAAAAAGTCAGGCTTGCCTGGGGCGGTACTTCAAGGGTGGAAGAGGCACATCGTTGTGCCCAAATGGTGCGCAAGACGGAGCATACGCACCAAATCTGCGCATCCACCGTTGGAGTTGAATCCTGAAATTAGTGCGTATTGGCGGCCTTAAGGCCCTGAAAACGTGCGTTTCCCGGGCAATTCAGCGCCTCAGCTATGTCGTTGGCATAAACGTTGCAAAACCCGTGCCTACTATGTCGCCATGCCAATCACCCGGCCTCCGGCGGCGACCTCTGCGAGTCCGACCCAACGGCGGGTCAATCACAGACTGTTTCCACCCTCATCCTGTTACCCTGTATCCCCAGCTGAAGGAGGCTCCTGACATGAGCAGCCCCGTTAAGATATTGAATCTGTCTGACCCCGCCATCCGCACCCTGCACCTGGCATGGTTCGCCTTTTTCCTCACCTTTGTCGTCTGGTTCAGCCACGCCCCGCTGATGGCGCACATCCGCGAGGCCTTCAGCCTCAGCGACCAGCAGGTCAAGGCGCTGCTGATACTCAACGTCGCCCTGACCATTCCCGCGCGAATCATCATTGGCATGCTGGTGGACCGCTTCGGCCCGCGCGTGGTGTTCAGCGCGTTACTGATGATCTCTGCGTTCTTCTGCTGGGGCTTCGCCTTTGCCACTTCCTATGAAATGCTCGCGCTGTTCCGTTTTCTCGGCGGTTTTGTCGGCGCCGGCTTCGTCATCGGCATTCGCCTGGTGGGTGAATGGTTCCCCGCCCGCCAGGTGGGCATGGCCCAGGGCATCTACGGCGGCTGGGGTAACTTCGGTTCCGCCGCTGCGGCCATGACCCTGCCCACCCTGGCGCTGGCTTATGGCGGCGACGACGGCTGGCGGTACGCCATCGCCAGCGCAGGCCTGATCGCCTTCTTCTATGGCATGTTCTTCTACCTGCGCGCCCGCAACACCCCCAGGGGGTCCACCTACTTCAAGCCGAAGCGCAACGGCGGGCTTGAGGTGAGCAGCTGGCGCGACCTGTATTTCTACATCGCCATGACCCTGCCCCTGTATATCGCACTGGCGGTGCTGGCCTGGAAATTGTCCCCCTCCAACCTCGGCCTGCTTTCCGCAACCGCCACGTACAGCCTCTACGCGCTGTTCAGCGTGCTGTTCCTGTTCCAGACCAGCCAGATCTGGCGGGTCAACAAGGAACACCTGCGCGAGGGCGTGCCGGAATACGAGCGCTACAAATTCCGCCAGGTCGCCGCGCTGGACTGGGCCTACTTTGTCACCTTCGGCTCTGAACTGGCCGTCGTGTCGATGCTGCCGCTGTTCTTCATGGACACCTTCAATCTCGGTGCAGTGGAAGCCGGCTTCCTCGCGTCGGGTTTTGCTTTCATGAACCTGGTCGCGCGACCTGGCGGCGGCTACCTGTCCGACACCTTCGGCCGCAAGCGTTCGCTGTCGATACTGATCGCCGGGCTGACCGTGGGCTACCTGGTGATGTCCCAGGTGAATTCCGGCTGGTGGATTCCGGCGGCGGTCATCGCCACCATGGCCTGTTCTTTCTTCGTCCAGGCCGGCGAAGGTGCCGTTTTCGCCATGGTGCCGCTGATCAAGCGCCGCATGACCGGGCAGATCGCCGGCATGGCCGGCGCCTACGGCAATGTCGGGGGCGTCACCTACCTCACCGTGCTCTCATTCGTAGACAACTCGACCTTCTTCCTGGTGATCGCCGGCAGCGCCGCCGTCTGCCTCGTTATCGTACAATTCCTGCTGGAAGAGCCCTCGGGGCAGATGCGCGAAGTCCTTCCCGACGGCACGGTACAACTGATCGACGTTGCTTGAGTAAGCTTATGGACGGAACGGTACCGCCCCCGGCGCCCCACCTGGCCTGCGCTGCACTGGCGCTGACAGTGGGGCAGTACAGCAGCGCGGGCCGCAAGCCCGACAACGAGGACGCCATCGGCATCCGCATTCCCGAGGGCGTCCTGCTGGCCACCAAGGGTGCAGCGGCAGTGATCGCCGATGGCATCAGTGCGGCAGAGGCGGGCAAGGAGGCCAGCCAGGCCTCGGTTACCGGTTTTCTCAACGACTATTTTTCCACCCCGGAAACCTGGACCACCAAAAAGTCCGCGGGCCAGGTACTCACTTCGCTCAACCGCTGGCTGTACAACCGCGGCCGCAGTTACGCCGACAACACCCGCGGTTACCTCACGACCTTCAGTGCGCTGATCCTGAAATCGCGCCAGGCCCACGTATTCCACGCGGGTGACAGCCGTATCTATCACTACCGCAACGGCGACCTGCTGCAACTTTCCACGGACCACAGCGTGCCGGTGTCGGAGAATCACGCCTACCTGACCCGGGCGCTGGGCATGGATGTCCACCTTGACGTCGACTACCGCTGTATCGCGATGGAGGAGGGCGACCTGTTCCTGCTGACCACGGACGGAATCCACGACAGTCTTTCCTCGGCCCAGTTGCGCAAGCTGCTGGGCGCATCCTCCGGCAGCGACTTGTCCGCACTTTGCCAACGCATCGCGGAAGCCGCGCTTGCCGCGGGTAGCGCCGACAACCTCAGCTGCCAGTTGCTGCGCATCGACGGCCTGCCCGAGGCAGCCATCGACGATGTCGTCGGCCAGCTCACCGAGTTGCGCTTCCCACCGCTACTGGACCAGGACATGGTGCTGGACGGGTATCGGGTAATCCGCGAACTGCACGCGAGTTCCCGCAGCCAGGTCTACCAGGTGGTGGATGTGGAAAGCGGCGAAAACTTCTGCATGAAAACGCCCTCGGTGAATTTCGAGGACGACCCGGCCTACATCGAGCGCTTTGTCATGGAAAGCTGGATCGGCTCCCGCATCCACAGCCCCTACGTAGTGCGGGTGGTCGAGCCGCCGCGCAAGAAGAGCTGCCTCTACTACCTGACCGAATATGTTTCCGGGATCACACTCTCGCGCTGGATGCTGGAAAACCCGCGCCCGCAGGTAGAGGAAGCGGTTTACCTGATCGAGCAGATCGCCAAGGGCGTGCGCGCCTTTCACCGCCGGGAAACGCTGCACCAGGACCTCAAGCCCGACAATATCCTCATCGACCGCAACGGGCAGGTAAAACTGGTGGACTTCGGCGCCTGCCGGGTCGGCGGCATCAGCGAGATCAGCTCACCGCTGGAACGGGACATCGCCCTCGGCACCGCCACCTACTCGGCGCCGGAATATACCCTGGGAACGCGTCCCGGCTACCAGTCCGACCAGTTCGCGCTGGCCGTTATCAGCTATGAAATGCTGACCGGCAAGCTGCCCTTCGGCGGCAAACTGGAAAACTGCAAAACCCGGCGCGACTACCTCGCCACCCACTACACCGAAAGCTATCGCTACAATCCGCACATCCCCCACTGGCTGGATGGCGCACTGCGCAAGGGCCTGCGTTTCCAGCCCGAGCGCCGCCACGGTGACGTGATGGAATTCGCCCACGAACTCCGCCACCCCAACCCGCGCTACCTGCAATACGACCAGCGCCCGCTGCTGGAGCGCGACCCCCTGCTGGTCTGGAAAACTCTCTGCGCTATCCTCGCGCTGACCCAGCTCGCCACCCTGTTTTTCCTGCTCCACTGAACGATTGCAGTGCAATTTTCTGTCCAAAAACGTGCGCCGCACCATTTCCAGCGCAGTACAGGCGTGCAGAAAACTCCGGAAAAACCGACAAAATCCGCAAAATAACAGGCACTTGAAACAGGTGGCCCGGTAATTGCTTTGGTTGACCGAGAACACCTACCACACACACGAACATCGGCAACGTAGCCTGCTCGACCATCTCGCAAGGGATGTGTCGAGCGGGCTTTTTTTATTTTTAAGGAGCACACAGATGGCAGTATCAAATCAGGCACGCACACTGTTGGCCGGAGCGGTTATCGCCGCCTGCGCCGTTCCGGTCACCGCCGAGGAAGCAGCCCCGGCACCGGAGTCCTTCACCGACATGTTCACCATGGGCAAGGCCTCAGTGGATTTTCGCTACCGCTTTGAATTTGTGGACCAGGATGGTTTTGACAAGGACGCAGAGGCCTCGACCCTGCGCAGCCGCCTGACCTTCGGGTCCGCGGCATACAAGGGTTTCTCTTTCCTGATGGAGGTCGACGATGTCTCCACCGTCGGCGACGACGACTACAACTCCACCGCCAATGGCAAGACCCAGTACCCCGTGGTCGCCGACCCCGAAGGTACCGACGTCAACCAGGTCTGGGCCAAGTACGCCTCGGGCGGCGCCAGCGGCACCTATGGCCGCCAGCGCATCCTGCACGGCAACCAGCGTTTCGTCGGCGGCGTGGGCTGGCGCCAGAACGAGCAGACCTACGACGGCTTCCGCGCACTCTACAGTACCGGCGGCCTGAGCCTCGACGCCAGCTACGTGTACAACGTCAACCGCATCTTCGGCCCGGATGACGGCCCGGTACAGCCCGCCGACCTGCACGGCGATAACTACCTGCTGCGCGGCGACTGGAAATTCTCCGAGAACCACGGCGTCGCCGCCTATGCCTACCTGCTGGACGTCGACTACGACCCAGCCTATCCCGCTGGCCGCAGCTCGGGTAATTCCTCCGACACCTACGGCGTGGAATACGCCGGCAAGTTCGGCCCCCTCGGCCTGAAAGCGGCCTACGCCACCCAGAGCGAAGGCGATGACGCCCCGGTCGACTACGACGCCGACTACTACATGCTCGAAGGTGCCTTCACTGTCGTCGGCCTTACTGCCACCCTCGGCTATGAAGTCCTCGGTGCCGGCGATGGTGTTGGCTTCAAGACCCCCTACGCCACCCTGCACATGTTCCAGGGCTGGGCGGACCAGTTCCTGGTCACCCCCGGCGACGGTATCGAGGACCTGTACGTCGGCATCGCCGGCGCGGTGGGCCCGGTCAAGCTCGCGGGCTATTACCATGACTTCCAGGCCGAGGATTCCGGCGCCGATTACGGCACGGAACTGGACCTTGTCGCCACCTGGCCGGTCACCAAGCAACTCAGCCTGCAACTCAAGTACGCCGGCTTTTCATCCGATAGCGACAGCTACGTGGATGTCGACAAGGCGTGGATGACGGTACAATTCAAGATCTGATCCTGGACCCTGAAACGCCGGCGGGCCAAAAACCCGCCGGCGAGACCGTACCGTGCCAAATACGCCCAGCAGTAGCAAAGTTTTACGCGTCATCCTCGTCGATGACGATCGCAGTCGCGCCAGCGCGGTAGAGAACAAACTCCGGGACGTCGGCTTTGAGGTGCTCTCGGTGATTCCCACAGCCTCCGGCCTGCTCTACCAGATGGCGCAGCAGGAACCCGATGTGGTCATCATCGCCCTCGACTCTCCGGATCGCGACGTACTGGAGAGCCTGACCATCGCCTCCTCCCACAACCCGCGACCCGTGGTGATGTTTTCCGAGGCCGGCGACCAGAGTTTTATCAGTGATGCCATTCGCGCCGGCGTTACCGCCTACCAGGCCGAAGACATCAACCCTGCGCGGGTGCGCGCCGCCATCGATATCGCCGTGGCGCAATTCTCCGCGTTCAACAGCCTGCGCGAGCAGCTGGATGAAACCCGCCGCCAGCTCGACGAGCGCAAGCTGGTGGAAAAGGCCAAGGGCCTGTTGATGTCGATACACAAGGTGGAGGAGGAAGAAGCCTTCGCCACCCTGCGCAAACTGGCGATGGACAAGAACCGCACCCTGGGCGAAACCGCCCGCGAGGTGATCTCCATCCTCGAGCGCAACAAATTAAAAGGAAAACACTGATGAGCGACGTGAAACGTCTGCCGCCAGCTGAAAAGCGCGAGCTCGAACTGGGCTTCCTGCGGCTCACCGACAGTGCTCCCCTGATCATGGCGCAGGAGCTGGGCTACTACGAGAAGTACGGGCTGGATATCCAGCTGCACGAGGAAGTCTCCTGGGCCAACCTGCGCGACAAGCTGGTCGCCGGGGTACTCGATGCGGCACAGATGCTCGCGCCCCTGCCCATCGCCACGACCCTGGGGGTCGGCGGTATTCGCGCCGACGTCATCACCGGCCTTTCGCTCAGCCTCAACGGCAACGCCATCACCGTCAGCCAGGCCCTGGCCGGACCGCTGGCAGAACTCGGCGGCAATCCGCTGAACGGCGCCAGGGCGACGGCTGCCGCACTCGCCCAGTACCTGCGCCAGACCGGCAACCAGATCACCCTGGCCTCGGCCCACACCTTCTCCTGCCATACCCTGCAGTTGCGCCAGTGGCTGCGCGCCGGCGGCATCGACCCGGACCGCGATGTACGCATTATCATCCTGCCGCCACAACAGATGGTGGACAGCCTCGCCCGCGGCATCATAGATGGCTTTTGTGTCGGCGAACCCTGGAACACCATGGCGGTGCAGTACGGCATAGGCGTGGTGCAGGCCACCGGCTACGAAATCTGGAACAACAGCGTGGAAAAAGTGCTCGGCGTCACCGAGAGCTGGCACCAGAACCACCCGGCGAGCCACCTCCGCCTGCGCCTCGCGCTGATGGAGGCCTGTACCTGGCTCTCCCACCCCTTCAATCGCGAACAGACCGTTTCCGTGCTCGCCGACCCGGCCTACCTCGACCTGCCCGAGGAAGTATTGCGCCCCTCGATTACCGGCCAGTTCGCCTTCAGCAAGGGCGGGACGCCACAGGACATGCCACACTTCCACGTCTTCGGGCGCTTCCAGGCCGGCTTCCCCTGGCGCTCCGACGGCATTCACATGGCGCAGCACATCGGCGAATCCCTGGGCAAGCATTTCAGCGACGACGAGATCAAATCCCTGGTCCAGCGCACCATGCGCACCGACCTGTACCGGGAAGCGGCTCGCCATCTCGACATCGCCTCGCCCAACCAGGACTACAAGCCCCTCAACCGCCACGCCGAAGCCTGGGAAATCGAGCCGGGTATCGAACTCGGCCCGGACCTCATGCTCACGCCCTGAAACGAATCACCCGAACCAGCGCCGCGGCCTATCATGGTGCGGCAGCTGCCCCTCCGGCCCGCTTCCCAACCCACCTGAAATACCTAACTTACTGTATTTAATCGCTATTTAAAGAGTTGGCGCGACTCTTGTAGCACACTTGCCGGTATACCAGACAACATCGCGAACCTCCCCTTTCGAGCAACGCCGCTCTCCCTCACCTGGCCCTGGCCAGTAACAGAGGGGAGCGTTCGTTGAACTCACACACAGAACTCAAGGGGTTTCCAATGATTCGCAAAGGTATTTTGTCCCTCACCCGCCGGCGCCTGGGCGTCGTCGCCCTCGGCTCACTGCTGGCAGCCAGTCTCCCGCTCGCCGCGACAGCCGAAATCGGCGAGCCGGAAAAAGACGAACTGAAGTTCGGCTTTATCAAGCTCACCGACATGGCACCGCTGGCGGTCGCCTACGAAAATCACTACTTCGAGGACGAAGGCCTCTACGTCACCCTGGAAGCCCAGGCCAACTGGAAAGTCCTGCTCGACGGTGTCATCGACGGCCAACTCGACGGCGCCCACATGCTCGCCGGCCAGCCGCTCGCCGCGACCATCGGCTTCGGCACCAAGGCGCACATCGTCACCCCCTTCTCCATGGACCTGAACGGCAACGGCATTACCGTCTCCAACGCCATCTGGGAAGAGATGAAGAAAAACGTGCCGATGGAAAACGGCAAGCCGGTCCACCCGATCAAGGCCGACTACCTGAAACCCGTGGTGGAAAAGTACAAGGCCGAAGGCAAGCCCTTCAACATGGGCATGGTTTTCCCGGTCTCCACCCACAACTATGAACTGCGCTACTGGCTCGCCGCCGGCGGCATCCACCCCGGTTACTACGCGCCGGCCAAGGGCGACATCTCCGGCCAGATCAACGCCGACGCCCTGCTCTCCGTCACCCCGCCGCCACAGATGCCGGCGACCCTGGAAGCCGGCACCATCTACGGCTACTGCGTCGGCGAGCCCTGGAACCAGCAGGCGGTATTCAAGGGTATCGGCGTTCCGGTCATTACCGACTATGAAATCTGGAAAAACAACCCGGAAAAAGTCTTCGGCATGACCAAGGAATTCACCGACAAATACCCGAACACCACAGTCCGTGTGGTCAAGGCACTGCTGCGCGCCGCGAAATGGCTGGATGAGAACGACAACGCCAATCGGCCGGAAGCGGTGAAAATCCTCTCCCGCCCGGAATACGTGGGCGCCGACTACGAGGTGATCGCCAACTCCATGACCGGCACCTTCGAGTACGAGAAAGGCGACAAGCGCTCCGTACCGGACTTCAACGTGTTCTTCCGCTACTACGCCACCTACCCCTACTACTCGGACGCCGTGTGGTACCTCTCGCAAATGCGTCGCTGGGGCCAGATCGGCGAAGCCAAGTCCGATGACTGGTACGCGGAAGTGGCGAAAAGCGTTTACCGCCCCGACATCTATGCGCTGGCGGCGAAAGAACTGATCGAGGAGGGCGAAATGACCGCCGAGGACTTCCCCGACTTCGCCACCGAGGACGGCTACCGCGAACCGCAAGCCGAGTTCATCGACGGCAAGGTCTTCGACGGCACCCAGCCCAACGCCTATCTGGAGCAGTTCCCGATCGGCCTGAAAGGCGACGAGACCCTTTAAACCGCAAATCGCGCCGCTCCGTCGCGGAGCGGCGCCAACGACGCAACGCAGGACAACACCATGACCGACAATGTAATAGCACTGCGACCCGACGACCGATTCCGGCAGATGGTCGCCGGCGTCACCTCCAAGCCCTTCCTGGAAGGCATGCTGCTGCCCGCGATCGGTATCGTGTGTTTCCTGCTGCTGTGGCAGTTTTCAGCAGACCGGATCGAAACCTCCCTCGGCCAGTTCCCGGGGCCGGCACAGGTCTGGGAGCAGGTACAGAACCTCGCCGGGGAACATTCGCGCGAACGCCAGAAGGAGGACGAGTTTTACCAGCGCCAGGAAGAGCGCAACGCGAAAAAACTCGAGAAAGACCCCGACGCCGCCGTGAAGTGGCGGGATTACACCGGCAAACCGACCTTCGTCGACCAGATCGGTACCAGCCTGTTGACCGTCGCCGTGGGCTTCCTGATCGCCAACCTGGTCGCTATTCCCCTGGGTATCGTCTGCGGTCTCAGCGCCGGCATGTACAAGGCGATGAACCCGATCATCCAGATTTTCAAACCGGTGTCGCCGCTGGCCTGGCTGCCGCTGGTCACCATGGTGGTAAGTGCCACCTACACCGCCGACGATCCGCTGCTGGAAAAATCCTTTCTCAATTCGGCGATCACCGTGGCCCTGTGCTGCCTCTGGCCGACGCTGATCAACACCACCGTGGGCGTCGCCAGCATCGACCGCGACCTGGTCAACGTCAGCCGGGTCATGGCCCTGCCCTGGCGCACGCATATCCGCAAGATCGTCATTCCCGCGGCGATCCCGATGATATTCACCGGCCTGCGCCTGTCGCTGGCCACCGGCTGGATGGTCCTGATCGCGGCGGAGATGCTGGCGCAGAACCCCGGCCTCGGCAAGTTCGTCTGGGATGAATTCCAGAACGGCAGTTCCGACTCACTGGGCCGCATCATGGTGGCGGTGCTGGTGATCGGCCTGATCGGCTTCATGCTCGACAAGATGATGCTGACCCTGCAGAAGCGGGTGACCTGGGACAAGAGCGCAGTACTGCGCTAGTAGCGAGGAGCTTCAGAATGATTAGCACAGAGAAATATCTCGACATCACCGGCGTCGGTATCGAGTTCGATACCAACGGAAAAAAATTCCGCGCCCTGCAGAACGTCAACCTGAAGATGGCCAAGGGTGAATTCGTGTCCCTGATCGGCCACTCCGGCTGTGGCAAGTCCACCGTATTGAACATCGTCGCCGGACTGCTGCGCGCCACCGAGGGCGGCGTCGCCCTGGAGGGGAGGGAAGTCACCGAACCCGGTCCGGACCGGGCGGTGGTGTTCCAGAACCACTCGCTGATGCCCTGGCTCACCGTTTACGAAAACGTGGAACTCGCGGTCAACCAGGTGTTCCGCAAGACCAAGACCCGCGCCGAGCGGCGGGAGTGGATCGAACACAACCTGCGCCTGGTCAACATGGACCACGCCCTGAACAAACTGCCCAGCGAGATTTCCGGCGGCATGAAACAGCGGGTGGGTATCGCCCGCTGCCTCGCCATGCAACCCAAGGTCCTGCTGATGGACGAGCCCTTCGGTGCGCTCGACGCGCTGACCCGGGCGCAGCTGCAGGACTCGGTTATGGAGATCCAGGCGACCCTCGGCAATACGGTGATCATGATCACCCACGACGTGGACGAAGCCGTGCTGCTCTCCGACCGTATCGTGATGATGACCAACGGCCCCGCTGCCACCATTGGCGAGATTCTCGAAGTGAAACTGCCGCGCCCCCGGGACCGACTGGAACTGGCAGAAGACCCGGACTTCGTCCACCTGCGGCAACAGGTGCTCGAATTCCTTTACGCCAAGCACACCAATCCGGCAACCCAGCTCAACGCCAAGCCACTGCGGGAAGCACCCGTTACCGGCGCCGGCAAAAAGGCCGACACCGAGGCGGCCTGATCGGACCATGCACGAGCGACTGCTGATCGTCGGCGCGGGTATGGCAAGTGCCTACCTGCTGCAGGAACTGGGCAAAACCCGGCACCCTTACGCCGTTACCGTGATTGGTGACGAGGCCGAAGCCTGTTACAACCGCGTATTGCTATCCAATGTGCTCGCGGGTGAAAACACCGAGGAAGACCTCGATATGCTCGGAGGAGTGCGCGGTGACGAAGGCAATCCGCCCTGGCTGCGCTTTCTCACCGGCACCCGTATCATGTCGGTCGATACCGCGGACAAGTGTGTCGTCGACAGTGCGGGCCAGCGCCACAGCTACGACCGGCTGGTCCTCGCCACCGGCGCCAGTGTCGCCCGCCCCCAGGTGGATTGCCGTGGCATCCAGGGTGTACACGCCTTTCGCACCGTGGCCGACACTCGCAAGCTGCGCCATCTGGCCGCCGGCTCCGGTGGCCGTGCCGTCGTGGTCGGCGGCGGGCTGCTGGGGCTGGAAGCGGCTCACGGCCTCAACGCCCTCGGCTTCAGCACCTGCGTCGTGCATCGCAATACCACGCTGATGAACCGCCAGCTCGACAGCGAAGGCGGGCGCCAGCTGCAGCGCGACCTGGTGTCCCGGGGCATCGACTTCCGGCTGGGGCGGCAGGTGGCCAGCCTGGTGACAACAGCAGACCAGGAGATCGCGGGCATCACTCTCGATGACGGTGAAGAACTGCCCTGCGAACTGTTGCTGTTTGCCACCGGCATTACCCCCAACGCCAGCCTCGCCCGGGAGGCGGGTATCCCGACGCAGCGCGGTATACTCGTCGACGAGCGCCTGCAAAGTGCGGCCCCCGGCGTTTACGCCCTGGGTGAATGTTCCCAGTTCGGCGACGCCACCTTCGGGCTGGTCGCACCGATCAGGCTGCAGGCCTCGGTACTTGCGGCGGAGCTGTCGGGTAAACCCCATCCACCATTCCGGATCGAGGATTACCCGACCCAGTTAAAAATATCGGGCGTGGAAATTTTTCGCGCCGGCGAACTGGACGATGCTGCGGAACAACTCCTGTTGCGCAGCGGCGACATCTACCGCCGCCTGATCATCCGCGACGATCGCCTGGTCGGTGCCGTACTGGTCGGCGACAAGCGCGGCGGCACCTGGTACGCGGAACTGATTGCCAGCGGCCAGGACATCAGCAACCTGCGCTCAGCACTGGCGTTCGGCCGCGAGGTCGGCGAAAGCCATGCTGCAGCGGCAGCGGCCTGAAACCGGCCGCGTTACGAAGAGCGAAACACCTCCGATGCAACGAACCTGCAATACCACTTGCCCGTACTGCGGCGTCGGCTGCGGTGTCAGCGCCGAGCTTGGCGAGACCCAGGTGATCCGCGTCGTCGGGGACAAAGAGCACCCGGCCAATTACGGCCGCCTGTGCGTCAAGGGCACCGCGCTGGCGGAAACCCTCGGTGAGGAAGGCCGCCTCCTGTACCCGGAACTGAACGGCCAACGTCTCGACTGGGACAGCGCGCTGGCGACCCTCACCCAGCGCCTGCGCGACACCCGCGATACCCACGGGCCGGGCGCCGTGGCGTTTTACCTTTCCGGCCAGTTGCTGACGGAGGATTACTACGTTGCCAACAAGCTGATGAAGGGATTTCTCGGCAGCGCCAATGTCGACACCAATTCCCGCCTGTGCATGTCCTCCGCCGTCGCCGCGCACAAACGGGCCTTTGGCGAGGACGTTGTACCCTGCAGCTACAACGACGTTGAGGAATGCGAGCTGCTGGTGATGGTCGGCTCCAACGCCGCCTGGACCCATCCGGTGGTGTACCAGCGGGTGGAAGCGGCGCGCAAGGCGGGCAGGCACAAGCGCATTGTGGTCATCGACCCCCGGCGCACCGCAAGTTGCGACGGCGCCGACCTGCACCTGCAATTGCGGCCCGGCTCCGACGCATTCCTGTTCGGCGGCCTGCTGCAATACCTGGCGGACAAAGGTGCACTCGACCAAGCCTACATTGAACAGCATACAGAAGGCTTCAGCGAAGCCCTCGCAGCCTGCGCCAGGATCGGAATAGGTGAGGTCGCCGCGGCAACCGGCCTGCGACCCGCCGACATCGAGCAGTTCTATCGCTGGTTCACACAGTACGAACGCAGCGTGACGATGTTTTCCCAGGGTGTGAAGCAGTCCGCTACCGGCACCGACAAGTGCAACGCGATTATTAACTGTCACCTTGCCACCGGCCGTATCGGCAAGCCCGGTGCCGGGCCTTTCTCGATTACCGGACAACCCAACGCCATGGGCGGGCGCGAAGTGGGTGGGCTCGCCAACCAGCTTGCCGCGCACATGGATTTCGCCCCGCAGGACGTGGACCGGGTCCAGCGCTTCTGGGGCGCGACCGACATGGCGGGCGCACCCGGGCTCAAGGCGGTGGAACTGTTCGAGGCGGCAGAGCGCGGCGAGATCAAATTCCTCTGGATCATGGCCACCAACCCCGCGGTCAGCCTGCCGGACAGCGCCATGGTGCGCCGCGCCCTGCAGCGCTGCGATTTTGTCGTGGTCTCCGACTGCACGGCGCAAACCGATACCGCGGAATTCGCCGACCTGTTGCTGCCGGCCGCGCCCTGGGGCGAAAAGGAAGGTACCGTGACCAACTCGGAGCGGGTCATGTCCCGGCAGCGGCAACTGGTCGAGCCCCTCGGCGAGGCGAAGCCGGACTGGTGGATGGTCACCGAGGTCGCGCAGCGGCTGGGCTTCGAAGCCGAATTTGCCTACCGCAATGCCGCGGATATCTTCCGCGAGCACGCGGCCCTGTCCGGGTTCGAGAACCGGGGCGAGCGCGCCTTCGATATCAGCGCACTGGCCGGGATCAGCGACACCGACTACGCCGACATGGCGCCCCTGCGCTGGCCCCTGCCCGCGGGGGGCGGCCGGCCTGAGCCGTTCGCCGACGGCCGTTTTTCCACCCCCTCCGGTCGCGCCCGCCTGGTCGCGGTGACACCAGAGTTGCCGGTCGCCGAAGGCCTGCTGGTGAATACCGGTCGCCTGCGCGACCAGTGGCACACCATGACCCGTACCGGCCGGGTTCCGCGCCTGTCCCAGCACCGGGATTTTTTCAGTATCGCGGTCAACCCGGAAGATGCAGCCAATGCGGGGTTTGCCGACGGCGACCTGGTGCAACTGGAAAACGAGCAGGGCCGGGTGATCGGCATTGCCACGCTGGATCCGGGCATCGCCCCCGGGCAGAGTTTCGTCCCCATTCACTGGAGCGGACAGTTCGCCGGCGAGGCCCGCGCCAGCGGGCTGATACCCGCGGTGACCGATCCGCACTCCGGCCAGCCGCAGTCGAAGTTTGCGGGGGCGCGGATGCTGCCGGTCAACGCCGCCAGCTGGGGCTTGCTGTTTTCCCGCCGTCAGTACCATCCAGGGGACCTGGGTTACTGGTCGCGCATCGCGGTAGCCGGTGGCTACCTCACCCTGCTTGCCGACGGCGCCAGCCCCGCGGCGATCTACGCGGCCCTGCAGCCGCAACTCAGTGCCGCCACGGTGGACATCGCGACCTATGAGGATGCCGCACGCGGCGATTATCGCGAACTGGGCCACCGGGACGGCCGTATCGAGTACGCCCTGTTTCTACACGGCCAGCGCGAGTGCCTGCCAGAACGCAGCTGGATGTCCGCCCTGGGCGGCGAGCAACTGGCCGGCGGGGAAGTACACAACTACCTCGCGGGATTCAGCCCCGACGCCGAATCAACGGGACGCCTGGTCTGCAGCTGCTGGGAAGTGGGGGAGGCCCAGATCTGCAGAGCCATCGCCGCGGGCGCGCAATCGCTGGAGGCGCTGGGCAAGGAATTGCGCTGTGGTACCCAGTGCGGCTCCTGCGTCCCGGAGTTGCGGGACCTGTTGGCCCGGGAAACTGCCGAACACGCTGCCTGAGGCGCGCGGGTGTGAAAGGAAAAGGCCGGGCAACTGCTCAACCGCGCCCGGCAGGGCAAACCTATTTTGCTGCCGGCGCTGTATCGCGATACCGATCCCAGCCCTCCACCAGGGTGTCCACTACTTTGCTGCCTACCCGGTAGGCATTTTCCAGTGAGGCATCGAGACCAGCGTAGCTGTCGTGTTGTTCCTGGCGCAGGTAGTCCGCGGCGGAAATGCCGGGCGGCGGCATGGTGAAGTTGGAAGCGGTGCGCAGCACCAGTACCCGGCTTTTGTCGACCTTGCCGGCTGCATCGAGGTAGCTCAGTGACTGCAGGGTACCGGTGTCCTCCATCGCCGAGCTGACGAATTCGCCCTCGCCGCGGGTCCAGTAGTCGACCCAGCGATTGGCCCAGTCATTAAGCAGTTTGCCGTGCCAGAAGGTCATCGCGGCAAGCTGGTCGCCCACCAGGACAAAGGGTTTGCGCTGGGCCACCGGGTAATCGACATAGAGCTTGCGGGTCGCCGCCAGCGAAGGGTCGTCCTGCAGGGGCGTATCCTCGGTGAGCTGGAAGGCCCATTCGAGGAGGGCGCCGTTGAGCTCGAACACTTCGCCCAGGCTGTAGGACAGGCGCTCCTGGTCGTCGGGACCCTGGCTGAACAGGGGGAAATAGCCATCGGGCCAGTCGGCCGGCTTCTCCCGGGTATCGATCTCATGGGCAAGATCGCCATCCACCAGAAAACGCGCCCAGGCCACTGAGCCGAGCGAGGCATCGTTGGGGTCGAAACCGGAAATGCCCGCCACCAGCCAGTAGGCGTGGCGCAGGTCGAAACGCGGATCGAGACCCAGCGCCATGACACTGGCGGCGGAATTGGCGGTACCCATCCCGGTGACGATACCGATCACGCCGGTCTCGGTGTTGGCCATGATGTCGTGGTGCATGAAGGGGGCCGGGTAAACGGTATCCAGCTTCTGGCGTTCCTTCCAGCGCTGGAACTCGCCCGCCTTGTCGCCCGTATCCTCCCCGGTTTCGAACATGGTCACGACCACCACCTTCACCGGCAGCGGGGTTTCCGCCGCGAAAACCGCGGGCGACAGGAAACCCCACAGCGCTACCGCCACTAACAACTGCTTCATGCAACAACTCCGACTGCTGGCAATACTCAGTAACGCGCGGCGACCGAGACCCCGAACACCCGCGGCTCGTTGGTGAAGCCGGTCAGGTTGTTGAAGTCGATGGCGCCCTGCACATTTTCCTCGTCGGTAATGTTACGTCCAAACAGCGCAACCTCCCAGCCGCCGTCCTTCAGCCGGTAGCCAGCGCGCACACCGCCCTCGTACTGGCCGTCGGTAACGAACTCCTTGGCCTCGTAGAGGAAGATCTGGGTGTCGCCCTGGTAGGCCCAGTCGGTGTAGAAGAACAGCTCATCCGCGTTGGTCAGCGGGTAGGAGTAGCTGAGGGTGAAGTTGAAAGTGGTTTCCGGTGCGTTGGGGAAGGGGTTGCCGTCGATCAGCACGAAACCGTTCGCATCCACCGGATTGGTGATGGTGCACATGCCGCTGCCACAACCGCCGACACGCAGGGTGTTGTCCTCGATCTCGGTGTCGGCGTAGGCCGCGCCGAAGGTCAGCATCAGGTTTTCCAGCGGCTGCCACTCGACGTCGATCTCCGCGCCCATACCGGTACCCTGGTCGGCGTTGATCAGCTGGATGCTGTTGTCCAGGCCGCCCACCGCGGTGAACTGCATGTCCTCGACTTCGTAATAGAACAGCGCGGAGTTGACCCGCAAGCTGTCGCCGTACTGAGCCTTGTAGCCCAGCTCAAAGGAGGTAATGGTCTCCGAATCCGCTACCGAGGGTGCTGCGCCGAAGGCGACGTCGCGACCCTGGATGGTCGGTGCGCGGAATCCGGTGCCGATCTTGCCCCAGACCAGGGAGGTATCGGTGAGGGCAAAGGAGAGGGCGACATCGCCACTCCACTGCTGGTCATCGGCGCCCACCTTGTAACCGGGGGCGGTGAAATCCTTGTCGTCGTCGGTGTACCGCACACCGGCGGTCAGGGTCCAGAGGTCGGTCAACGCGTAGTCGCCCTGGCCAAATACCGCCCACGAGGTGTTCTCGTGGGTGACCGTGGTCGGCGGTACGAAGAAGGGCTTGGTCTCCACATCGAGATCGGAATCGAAGTAGAAAGCGCCTACCTGCCAGTTGAATTTCTCGCCGCCGATACTGGCGACACGGAACTCCTGGGTGAACTGCTCGACGTCGGCGGAGTCCTGGGTCTGCGAATTAAAGGGAATAAAACCCGGCCCCATGTAGGGCAGGTAGGAAGCGCCGTAGCCGCCATCGATGTCCCCCAGGCTGCGTCCATCCGCTTCCTCGAAGGCGGTGATAGAGGTCAGCACGATGGATTCCAGCGAGTAATCCAGTTTCAGGCTGTAACCGCTGCCCTCGTATTCCTGCGGGTTGTTGTCACCCTCGTCGAAATACACCGTCTCCCGGTCGTAGTTCTGGTTCAGGTCATTGCTGCCCGGATCGAAGATATTGGCGCGGAAAATCGCCGAGGTGCCGTCGAGATCCCGGTAGTGCGCACCGAGCAGGGCACTGAAATTGTCACTGGGCTCCCACAGCAGCCAGGCTTTGCCGGCATACTCCTCGAAACCACCCAGCGCATCCTCTTCCCCCGTGAAGTCGTTGTCGATCCAGTCGTCGCGGTTCTGGGTCATCACCGCCAATCGACCGGACAGGGTGTCAGTGAGCCCCCCGCCCACCGCGCCCTCGAAATTCAGCGTGCCGAGGTCGTCAAAGCCCGCATCGACGCGGAAGCTCGCGTCGAACTCCTGCGAGGGTTTGACCGAATCGAACTTGACGATACCTGCCGTGGTATTGCGGCCGAACAGGGAACCCTGCGGACCGCGCAGGACTTCCACCTGCTCGATGTCGAAGATCGGGAAGCTCTTCAGCACCACGTTCTCCATCACCACTTCGTCCATTACCACCGATACCGGTTGGGAGGCGGCAAGGTCGAAGTCGATATTACCCAGCCCGCGGATGTAGAATCGCGGTGCAACCCGGCCATTGGACGACTCGATATAGAGGCCCGGCACATGTGCGGACAGGCCGCGTACGTCGGCACCGCCCTGGAACAGGGAGGTAAAGTTCTCCCCGGACAGGGTGGCCAGGGACAGCGGTACCTCCAGGGCACTTTCCTCACGCTTCTGGGCGGTGACGATGACTTCCTCGAGTTGTGCATGCGCTGGCAGAGTCGCGCCAAGGCTGAGGCCGAGGGCGCTGGCGATCGCGATACGAAGGCGGGTGACTGGCTGCATGGGTACTCCCTGATTTTGGTGTGGTGTAGGTAGTGTGGAATCCCGGGACAGTGTTGGCCCCGGAAAAAATGTAAGGACAGGCACGCGGCGTGCCAATCTCTTAAAACCTTGACCAAAGCGTCAATTATTACCTGAATTGATCCTCTGATCGCGTGGAGTGCTAAGCTGGTCGCCGACCGCAACGGCGTGGAGAAAACCCTTGAAAAACCTCAAAATCACCGCTTTGGTGCTTGTGCTTGCACTTGGTGCGCACGCCCACGGCGAGCCGGCGGACCTGATTGTATACGGTGACTATCTTCTCAGCATGGAGCCAGGGGCGAACGTGCTACAGGATGGTGCAGTGGCCATTCGCGGCAACACCATCGTGGCCGCCGGGCCGCGACAGCAGGTCGACGCCCAATACCAGGCCAGTCGCACGATTCCCGGCGCCGGGCGAGTCATTCTCCCGGGGCTGGTCAACGGCCACACCCACACCTCGATGACCCTGTTCCGCGGCATGGTCGATGACCTCGACCTGATGACCTGGCTGCAGGACTATGTCTTCCCGATGGAAGCGCGCTTCGTCACCCCGGAATTCGTGCGCACCGGCAGCACCCTCGCCTGCTGGGAAATGATCCGCGGTGGTACCACCACCTTTGTCGACATGTATTTCTATCCCGACCAGATCGCCGAGGTCGTGCAGCGCTGCGGCCTGCGCGCGGTGATCGGGGCACCGCACATTGACTTTCCCAGCCCGGGCTTCAAGGGCTGGGACGATTCCTTCGCCGCGGCACAGGATTTCGTCGCCCGCTGGCAGGGCCGGGACCCGCGGATTACCCCGGCATTCGCCCCCCACGCCCCCTACACGGTGTCCCCGGAGCATCTCGCGGCAACCGTGGTTGCGGCGCAAAAGGCCCACGCCCCGATCACCATGCACCTGGCGGAAGCGCCCGCGGAGAGCGACTACGTACGCGAACACTTCGACACCACCCCGGTGAAACATGTCGCGGGCCTCGGCATGCTCGACACGCCGCTGATCGCGGCCCACATGGTCCAACTCGATGCCGACGATATCGCCCTCGTCGCCAAAGGCAGCGTCGGCCCGATTCACAACCCCACCTCGAACATGAAACTGGGCGCCGGTATTTCACCGGTGCCGGCGATGCTGGCCGCGGGCATCAACGTGGGACTGGGTACCGACGGCGCCGCCTCCAACAACGACCTCGACCTGTGGGAGGAAATCCGCATGGCCGCCCTGCTGCACAAGGTCGCCGCCGGTGACCCGACCGTCCTGCCGGCACCCGAGGCTCTCGCCATGGCGACCCGTCTGGGCGCCGCAGCCATCGGCCTGGGTAACCAGGTCGGCCAGCTCAAGCCCGGCATGCAGGCGGACCTCATCCAGGTCGACCTCGGCAAGGTCCGCCACCAGCCCCGCTATGACATCGTTTCCCACCTGGTCTACGTGCTCGACAGCACCGACGTGGTCACCACCATCGTTGCCGGACAGGTATTGATGGAGGACGCGCGCATCCTGAGCCTCGACGAGGCGCAACTGCGCGCCGACGTCGAGGCGAGCGCAGCGAAAATCCGGGCAGCACTGGCCGCCACAGAGGCGAGCTGATGGAGCCCGGCATGCACAGGCAGCAGCTCATCCTGGTCGGCATCGCGTCCGTATTCATGATGTCGGCGGTTCCCGTGCTGGTGAAGTCCACCAGCGCCAACGAGTACACCATCGGCATATTCCGCCTCGCCATCGCCATCGTCGCCCTGAGCCCGATGGTATTGATGCGCGGCAAACTGCGCGAGCTGTCCCGGCGCCAGTGGCTGCAACTGGCGATCATCGGCGTCGTATTCGGCTGTCACTGGCTGCTCTATTTCTTCAGTATCAAACTCGCCACCGCCGCCATCGCTGCGCTCACCATCACCACCTACAGCGTGCAGTACCTGATACTCGCCTGGCTGTTCAACGGCGAACGGGTTGCGCCCATCGAGTGGCTGGCCATCGCACTGTGCTTTGCCGGCTGCGTGATCGTCTCTCCGGGACTTTCCCTGCAGAACCAGGTCTCCATGGGTATCGCCATCGGCCTGGTCTCCGCCCTGTTTTACGCCGCCCTGCCCCTGCTGCACCAGCGCGCCCAGGGCATCGGCACACTGGAGCGCACCTGGGGCCAGTTCTTCTTTGCCCTGATTATCTTCCTGCCTCTGTGGGACCTCACTGACTGGAAACTCAGCACCACGGACTACTACCAGCTGCTCGCCCTCGGCGTGGTCTGCACCCTGTTCGCCCACGGCCTGTGGGTAAAGTCGAGTACCGAACTGCCGGCGCTGCACTCGGGCATGATCTACTATCTCTACCTGCCCGGCGCCCTGACCAGCAGCGCGATCTTCCTCGACGAGCCATTCACCGCTCGCAAGTTGCTGGGTTGCGCACTGGTGCTCAGCGCCAGCGCAGGGCTGACGGTGTACCGCTATCAACGGAGCAGGCGGGCAATTGCCAGCTAAAAGGGACTGGCTTTACCGGGCCTGAAAATTGCCCGAAAGCTGGAGTGTGAGACGGAACCTGCCTGCTGGAACCGCGCGGCGACAGGGACGTGCGCTTTTTGGCGTGTGCCAGCAGGCGTGTTCCGTTTCGCGCTCGGCGGGATTCGCTCCCAATCGGGAGCAGTAACCGAGCCGCCCCCGGAATTCTGGACCACACCCGGTTTTAGCCGGATACTGGAAGTTTCGGCGATCATTCAGGAAGCTGGATTCCGCTACGGAGACGACAGCAAAGATATGACAGCGCAGCAGAAGAAACGTAAACCCACCCTGGAATCACTCGCCTGGCGGACCTCCCCCGGCATCCTCGGGCACCACCCGGCGACACCGGAGAGCATCCACGCCCTGCTTGGCTATTACCTCAACGACCGCACCTCGCCCTCCCCCTACCCTGGCAGGGACATGCTGCTCGATGGCAGCCTGTTCGACTGGGGTGTGGCCTCGCCGCTGGAAAAGGTTATCAACGGCGAGGACGAGCTGGAACTGCTGCTGGGCCTGCCCGAGGTCTATCGCCAGAGTGTGCACGTAGTTGAGCCCTGGCAGAACGTGGGGATCAACCTGCAGGGTGAGGCCGTGCGCGCCTCCAAGAATGTCGCCTATATCCTGCAACAGGTCGCCGACGCCGACACCATCCTCTACCCCCTGTGGCAGAGCGGCGTGTTCAATCCGCGGCGCATGGCGCACACCATGAGCGCGGGAATCGCGACCATCGTCCAGGGCGGCAACCCGTCCGCCTACGATCCGGACAGCTTCGCCGGCGCCGCCGCGGGTCTCGATGACCTCCTTTCACTGGTGGATGAACTGCTGCTGCGGCGCTCCACCGACAGTGGCCCGAGCATATTCATCTGCCTCGGGCACCAGCTCGCGGCCTCGTCCCATATTCGCCTGCTGCGGCGCGCCGTAACCGAGATCGAGGCGACCACGCACCTGCCGCTGGACGACAATGGCCGGATCCTGGCGAATCTCAAACGGGTCGCCGGCGATATCCGCGAGATGGGTGAAAACCTGCAGGTAATCAAGAACGGGGAGGTGATCGCCACGGGCTGGCAGGACCGCTGTTTCGCGGTAGCGCCCAACGAGCAGGTGGAGGTGGGGGAAAGACAGCTGCTGCCCTACGGCTCACAGAACGTCCTGAAGGACCACATCCCGTCCGTGCTCTACGACACCCATGCGCTGGTGGCGGACGACCTGGAAGGTGTCATCGACACCATGCTGCGCAGCGAGCGCACCCTGAAGATTTCCATGTTCCATGGCGACGAGGTGAATGAAGAGGCGGCGCTGTTCGCCAGCTGGGGCTACAAGCTGCTGCACGACACACTGGTGCCCATTCGCTACCGGATCGCGGTAACGCCGCTGGCCTGGCTGCTGAGCATGCCCTACGCCATCGAGATCCTGTCCCAGACCTGCGTCGCCGGTGACGACTGGACCGAGGTCGGCACCACCTGCATTTACTATAAGGACTGGGAAACCCACACCATCCGCCGCTCCTTTACCTGCCAGTTCCACCCGGAACTGATGGCGGATATTCGCGATATCGGCAAGCGCGAAGGCCCCCGCTACGCGGAACTCAAGGACAACGACGGCGCCCGCCTGCTGGTGCGCCTGCTGTATCACGGCATGCAGGAATAACACGCAATGCACAGTGTACGACTGGACAACCTGGACTACCGCCCGAGCAAGATTGTCTGCGTGGGCCGTAATTACGCGGCACATATCGAGGAACTGGGCAACGAGGTCCCAGAGAGCATGGTGGTGTTCGGCAAACCGAACTCGGCGATTGGCTCGCAGCTTTTCGCCAGCCTGGGCGGCGAGAGCCTGCACTACGAAGGCGAGATCGCCCTGCTGGTCGAGGGCGGCAGGGTGGCGGCCGCCGGCTTTGGCCTGGACCTGACCAAACGCAACCTGCAGGCCAGGCTCAAGGAGAAGGGCCTGCCCTGGGAGCGCGCCAAGGCCTTCGATGGCGCGGCCCTGTTCAGCGACTTCGCCCGCATCGACAGCACCGTCGCACTGGCGCTGGAACTGGACGTCGACGGCAGGCCGCGCCAGCGCGGCGACGTCAGCCTGATGCTGTACCCGCCGGAGATCATCCTGAAGGAGCTGGCGAAATTCACCACGCTCGAGGACGGCGATATCGTCATGACTGGTACTCCCGCCGGGGTCGGTGCAGTTGTCGCCGGGGAACAGTTTACCGGCCGGGTAATCCAGGCAGGGAAACTTCTGGCTGAAGCCAGCTGGGTAGCGCGAGCCTGACTCTATCGTGACCCCGGTCACATCTCGCGCCCGCGCAGGGGGAACCCGGTCACAAAATCCCGCCGATTCTGTCGACCCCTATCGGGATTCACCGCTATGTTGCCCCAAGCTGCGCCATTTTTCGGAGTCTGGGATGCGACTGGTCAAACTTCCCGCCATGAGCCTGCAGCCTGGAATGTTTATTGCCGAACTGGACAGGCCCTGGCTGGAAACCCCATTTGCACTGCAGGGATTCGTAGTGCGGGACAGCAATGAAATTCTCTACGTATCCAGGTACGTGGACCACGTTTACGTTGACGCGGACTACCTGGGTACTCGCCAACACCTGTCCTTGTGCACCGAACCGACTCACCGGCCACCGCGTGAACGCCTGGAACTCAAGGCCGACATGCAGGCAGCCAAGGTGTGTTTCGAGAACGCCGCAGCCGCCCTCGATACTGTTTTCGATTCCCTGCGTGCCGGCAGGGAGTCTGACATCCAGTCTGTACAGGAGGCCATAAACCCCCTGATCAAGACCATATTCCGCAACCAGGAAGCCACCGCGGCGTTGGTCAGGTTAAAGGAGAGTGGCGACTACCGTTTCGAACACGGCGTCTCCATGGCGGTCTGGGCCGCTATCCTCGGTCGCCAGATCGGCTTGCCGGCAGATGACCTGGAAACCCTCGCGCTCGGCTGCGCCCTGAGCGACGTGGGCATGACCCAATTGCCCCAACAATTACTGCACCACACCGAAGCGCTGGACGATAGCCAGCGACGCATCGTTCGGGCCCACCCGGCCATGGGTAGCGAGCTGCTGGCGGAATCCAGTCGCATCAACTTCGAGGTACTGGCAATCGTCGAAAATCATCACGAGCGGCTGGACGGCTCCGGTTACCCGCGCGGTGTCGAAGGCGCAGCGATTCCCCTGCTGGCGCGCATAGCCGGCCTGGTCGACACCTATGATGCCATGATCAAACCGCGCCCCTGGGCGACGGCACGCACTTCACATGACGCGGTCCAGGAGTTGATCGACGCCAAGGACGTACTGTTCCAGGGTGCCCTGGTGGAACAATTCATCCAGGCCATCGGCCTGTTTCCCACCGGCACGCTGGTGGAACTGAACAGCGGGGAAGTGGGCATCGTCACCCGGCAGAACCAGACCCGTCGACTGAAACCCGAGGTCGTCGTGGTTCTGGACAGGGAACGGGAGCGCCTCGACGCGGTTGAGATTCTCGACCTGGCCAACCAGTCGCCCGACCAGGAACGCTGGATAACGCGCGAACTGCTTCCCGGCAGTTTCGGCGTGGACAGCGAGGAGTATTTCCTGTGATCTCCGCAGGACAGAACATGGTAGGTGTCATCGAGCTCGCCGACGCCGATATCCTGCTCGACCGCCACGGCCGCATGTCGCTGGGAGACTTCCAGAGCGTTTTCAGTAAACGCCTGCAGGCCTGGCTGCGGCCCCGCGACCAGTGGCGGGAGCTGGGTGACAACCGGATTTTTGTCATCCTGCGCGGGATCAGTTCGCGCGGCGAATTGTCCCTGGCCACCAGCAAACTCGAAAGTCTGTTCAGGCAGCCGCACAACCAGTTCGGCCGTATGTTACAACTCGGTTTCCGGGCCGGGTTCACCAGTGCTACGGACGAGCAGTGCGACAGCGACGAGGCCTTGCGCCAGGCGAACCTGGCGCTGCGTGAAGCCCGGGCCAGCGCCTGCAACTTCTGTGTCTACACGCCGGTTGCCGAGAGCCGCGCAGACAACGAGCGCAAATTGCTCGAAGCCCTCGAGTCGGCATTGGCGCGCAACGAACTGCAGCTTTACTACCAGCCCAAGGTGCACACGATTTACCACACGCTGGCAGGTGCCGAGGCGCTGCTGCGCTGGCGTACCGCAGACGGCTCGTTCATTCCACCGGCCGAATTCATTCCGCTGGCCGAGGGCCGGGAAATTATCCGGCCGCTCACCTGGTGGGCGATAAAGTCGGCTGTAGCGCGGCTTGCGCGCTGGCCCGAAGATCTCACCATTGCTGTCAACATCACTCCCCAGCTACTCCTCGACGACCAGATCATCGCCGTTGTCACCGACGCGCTGGACATTCACAACGTTACCCCGCGACGCCTGGTACTGGAGGTCACCGAACGCATTATGGTGGGCGATACCGAAACCATGCTGCACCAGCTGGGGCGCCTGCGCATGATCGGCGTGCAGGTTTCGCTGGACGATTTCGGCACCGGTTACTCTTCGCTGTCCTACTTCCGCGACCTGCCGGTCGACGAGATCAAGATCGACAGCAGTTTTGTCCGCAATATGCTCGAATGTGGCAAGCACCACGCTATCGTCAAGGCGGTTATCGACCTCGCCCACAACTTTTCCATGAAGGTGGTGGCCGAAGGCGTGGAAACGGAAGCCATTGTCGAACGCCTGAAGGAGCTGGGCTGCGACCTCATCCAGGGTTACTTCTTTGACCGCCCGCTGACCGCCGACGCCTTTGAGGCCAGTTACGGAATCCGCCACCCGGGACTGTGTGACAAGCAGCCGCTGCGCGATCACCCGCTGATGTAAGGGCACACGCTGTAACAAATCGCGATTGTGGTTGTCCCCGATTTGCAGTAGCGTATCAGCGGAACCTGCGAGTGGGAGCCCGAGGCCTTTGATCCTGAGACTGGATATGGCGGGCCAGCCACGTGGCTGGATCACCATTCACGAGGCGGTATCTGCCTATGCGAAAGGCGATGTCATCTACGGCATCGGGGATTCCCTTCCCCCGGTTTTCGGTGGAATCCAGCGCATTTCCGGTCGCCGCTCCCGCATCGACCTGCAACCGATCATCGCCACCCAGGGCCGCATCGTCCGCGACTTTACCCCGCCGCTGTGCAATCGCACGCTGTTTCGCCGCGACGATCACCGCTGTCTCTACTGCGGCCAGCAATATCCCCGCTCGGAACTCACCCGCGATCACGTGATGCCCACCTCCCGTGGAGGGCGCGACAAGTGGGAGAACGTGGTGGCGGCCTGCAAGCGCTGTAACTGGCAGAAGGACAACAAGACGCCGGAGGAGGCGCACATGCCCCTGCTGGCGGTGCCCTTCCGGCCCAATCCCTCCGAGTGGCACTTCCTCGCCAAGGAGCGGATTCTGGCGGACCAGATGGAATACCTGTCGCGGCAGTTTCGCGCGAAGCGGGATTGGGCACACTAGATTTCGTTCACCCGCTCGTTAACATTCCTTCGAATCCTGGTATCCCATAGGATTCATACTGATTTTTCTGGTCCACATCCACTCGTAAGTAGACGCGACCCAGCAGCCTGAAACACTCACGAATTTCCTGCGTCAGGACTGGTGATGCCGGAGCGTGGCTGAAACGGAGGTTGTCGGCTTCGGCGCAAGAATTGTTATGGCGCTTCGTAGAGCGGGCGTTCGACCCAGCTATTCCCCGCCGGGGACGCCAAAAAGCGCACATCCCTGTGCAGGCTCGGCCTCGGACATCCTGTCCTCGGACGCCCCGTCGGGGAATAGCTGGGCCGAACACCCCCGATTGTAGCGAGATTCCGGGATTATCAATTCAGACCGAGCAGAGGCGGTGTCAGCCGCGGTAGTAACGCTGCGGCACAAAGGGCATTCTGGTCACCGTTACCGGCACCTGCTTGCCGCGCACGTCCACGGCGAGCTGGGTACCCGGCTCTGCGTAATCCCTGCTCAGGTAGGCCATGGCGATGGGGCCGCCGAGTGTCGCGCCAAAGGCGGCGGAGCAGATATCGCCGACGGTGTCGCCCTCGGCATTGATTACCGACTGGCCGTCGCGCACCGGGCGCTTGCCGTCGACGACCAGTCCCACCCGGCGCACCGAAGGCGGGTTCTGCAGGCGGTCGAGGATGACGTCCGCGCCCGGGAATCCGCCGGGGCGCGCACCATCGACGCGACGGGCTTTGGCGATCGCCCAGGCCAGGCCCGCCTGGACGGGGTCGGTGGTCTCGGTCAGTTCGTGGCCGTAGAGGCACAGGCCGGCTTCCAGGCGCAGGGAATCGCGCGCGCCGAGGCCTATAGCCTCGACGGCGGGTTGGGCGAGCAAGCTGCGGGCAATGGCATCGGCACTGGCGGCGGGCACGGACAGCTCAAAGCCGTCTTCACCGGTGTAACCCGAGGAGGTGACATAGGCGTCCACCCCCTCGATGGCGAGCCTGGCGCCCTGCAGGAAAACCAGTTGCGCCGCCCCGGGACAGAGTTCAGCCATGACCGCGCGCGCCTGCGGTCCCTGCAGGGCGAGCAACGCGCGGTCCTCGAGAACATCGATTTCCAGGCCAGGCAGGTTTTCGCGCAGGTAGGCGATGTCCTGTTCCTTGCAGGCGGCGTTCACCACCAGGAAAAAAGTATCCGGTCCCCAGCGGGTCACGATGAGGTCGTCGCGCACGCCGCCTTCGCCGTTGGTCAGCAGGCTGTAGGTCTGGCGGTGTTCGCCGAGTCCCTCGAGGTCTGCCGGCAGCAGGCGTTCCAGCGCGGCGGCGGCGCCCGGGCCGGAGACCACGACCTGGCCCATGTGGGAGACGTCGAACAGGCCCGCCTGATCGCGGGTGTGCTGGTGCTCGCGAATGATGCCGGTGGGGTATTGCACGGGCATGTCATAGCCGGCAAAGGGCACCATTTTCGCACCCAGCTCGCGGTGCAGGGTATTAAGGGGAGTGGTTTTCAGGCTCATGGCGGTCACACGGGGGCAGGTGAAAAGCGCCACTCTAACCACAGCCCCCCCGGGCTGCAAGCCACCGGGGTCAGCGCCAGGCCGTGACGCGGCCAGCGCTCGCTGGCCGGCGCGGCCACACTTGCCGATAATGGCGACTGAGCGATGGAGCCAGTGCATGGAACAGTTACCCAGTATCAGCCTGATCGGTATGCCCGGGGTGGGCAAGAGCAGCGTCGGCATTCTGCTCGCCAAGCTCTGCGGGCTGCGCTTTATGGATACGGATGTCGACATCCAGGTTCGCGAGGGGGCGACGCTGGAGGAAATCCTGCTGCGTGACGGTTATCGACGGTTGCGGGAAATCGAGGAGGAAGTGCTCCTGGGACTCGACCTTTCCGGTGCGGTCATCGCTACCGGCGGCAGTGTCGTCTACAGCGATGCGGTTATGCAGCGGCTCGCTGCGCAGGGTCCGGTGGTCTACCTGCGCGCGGAACTGGCCACCCTGCAGGCGCGGGTCGCGGCCGCGCCACCGCGCGGCATCGCCAGCGACAGCAAACAGGGCTTCGCGGAGATCTTTGCCGAGCGCACCCCTCTCTACCAGCGCTACGCCACCCTCAGTATCGACACCCGGGGGCTGGACCCGGCACAGGTTGCCGGGGAGATCCTGGCCCAGGTCTCGTCCAGTTAGCGGACATGTCCGGACAGCGCCAGCGAAACGCCAATCGGCGAAATCAGGGGCTATTGCCTGTCACAAGCGCCCATTCTCGACTGGCATAGCACTTGCACTACCACTTCCGATAGCCCGTCGGCCTCGCCGGGTGGAAACCGACAAGGACGTCGAAAACCAGCCAGGGAGGGCTGCAGAGGCCGGCGGGCTGTCCCGAATTTTGTGCAGAATTTACTGGCAAAAAAAGTTCGCCATCCCGGAAATTTTTTGATTTACTCCGCGCTAAGACAGAGCGGTTTTTGCTGTCTTAACTGTTATCTTGGTTGTAAATCATCGGGAGGTGATTTATGGGAGAGCGCAGCCAGGAATCCTCCTCGGATTCCCTCGACGACATGTTCGAGCCGATCTTCAGCGAAATGTCCGACGACGACATGGACGAACTGACGCCCTATACCTCAGACAAACAACGGCTGGCTGAAAAGCGTCGCCGTGCTGAGCAGCGGCTGGAAGAAAAACGTCTCCGCGAAGAACTGGGCTATTACGACCTGGAGCTGGGCGATTACTGAATAAGCGCCCGGTCTGGCTACCAGGCCTTGCCGCCGCCGGCACCCCCGGCGGCCTCCATTTGCTACCCCCGAAAAACCAGGCAGTTCGAACCTTGCCGGAGCAGGAAATTAACTGTCATGCCGGAAATCAAACGCGAAGTGCGCCCTATCGAGGTCAACTACGTCTGTGATGCCTGCGGCAAGGGTATGATGGTCCAGTGCGGCCCCATGGACCCGCACAGCGGTGACATCGAGCACAGCTGCCTGATCTGCGATCACCGGCAAACCTTCCAGTGGCGGCCGTACCCGCGTATCGATCACATCGGCGTCAACGAAAAGTCCTGACAGCGGGCCCGCAAGGCCTGCATGCCACTTTCACTGGCAGCAAACACCCCGTGCTCGGTAATCAATGCCGTTACCAGGCGCGCTGGAGTGACATCGAATGCGGGATTTGCAGCCCGGGTGCCGGCCGCCGCCAGGCTGACGGTCTGCAGCGCGCCCGAGGCCATGCGGCCGGTCACCGCCAGCACTTCATCCTCGCCGCGTTCCTCGATCGGTATCTCCGCCCCGCTGGCACAGCGCCAGTCCACCGTGGACGCCGGCAGTGCCACGTAAAACGGAATCTGGTTGTCCGCCGCCGCCAGCGCTTTCATGTAAGTACCCACCTTGTTGCACACGTCGCCATTGGCGGCGGTGCGGTCCGAACCCACGATCACGCAGTCGACCCGGCCCTCGCGCATCAACTGGCCACAGCTGTTGTCCGCCACCACGGTAAAGGGCACGCCGGCCTGCTGCAGTTCCCAGGCGGTGAGGTGGGTGCCCTGGTTGCGCGGGCGGGTTTCCGACACCCACACATGCACCGGGACCCCTGCCGCATGGGCCCGGTAGACCGGCGCCAGGGCGGTGCCCCATTCGATGGTGGCAAGCCCGCCCGCGTTGCAGTGGGTCATGACCTGCAAGGGCCCATGCTCACCGGCCCGCGCCTGCAACAGTGCCAGACCGTGCTCGCCGATTGCAGCGCAACTGGCGATTTCCGCTTCGCGCAGGGCGTGGGCCTGTTCCAGTGCAGCCGCGGCACGCAATTCGGGCGCCAGGTCGTCCACCTGCTGCGCCATGCGCTCCAGTGCCCAGCGCAGGTTGACTGCGGTAGGGCGGGTCGCCAGCAGGCGCTCGCTGGCGCGAGCCAGGCCCGCATCACTGGCATCCTGGGCCAGCGCGTGGGCGAGGCCATAGGCTGCAGTGATACCGATGAGCGGCGCACCGCGCACCAGCATGGCACTGATCGCGTGGCAGTAATCGTCGAGGCAATCCAGGGTGACCCGCTGCAAATCGTGCGGCAGGCGGGTCTGGTCAATGATTTCGACTGCCGCAAGGGCGGCGTTCCAGCGCAGGCTGGCGAGGTCTTCTCGTGTTTGCATGGGTGTAGGCCGGGAATCAGGCGGGAGAGGCGTCGCCGCTGGCAGTGTCCTTCGACGTGCCGTGGGCAGTTTCGTACTGCCACTCGAACACGTTCATTTCAATGAAGATGAAGGCAAACAGCCACAGCGCCGCATCCCAGAAATCGAGCAGGTCGCCAGCATAACCCCAGTAGGCCGCAGCGAAAAAGAGGGTGGCATAAATAATCGTCTTGAGCACCCGCATCAAATGCACCATCCGGTCGGAGAGCTGGCCGCGCAACTGCAGTCGGACCTCCACTTCCAGCACGATTACCACCAGCAACCAGGCAGCGGAATTCAGTACATCGGTCCAGGCCAGCCAGCGCGCACTGGTGAGGGTTTCCCCGGGGGAGATGATGGAAAAGCCGTTGAGCTGGAATACCGGCCCGGCCACTGCGGCGCAATTGGCGGCAGTCAGGGGAGCGTACTCGTCCAGGTCCAGTTGCAGGGAGAGGTGCTGGCCGAGGCTGGCACAGGCGTTAAAGTCGGGCAGGGGCGTCACGTCATAGAGGTCAAGGAGTTCATCGACATAACCGGTGAAGGCGTAGAAGACGGCGACGTAGCAAATCAACCGCAGCCCGTGCAGTGCCCATTTGACCAGCCCGTGGATTCGCCTGTCGTCGAGAACCGAGGTCTCCAGTTCGAACAGGATCAGCAGCAACAGCCACGCGGCGGTATCGATGGTAGCGGAAAACACCTGGATGACCTGCGACAGCCTGAAGCCATCGACGAAGGTGTGGTCGAGAGCCGCCAGCTCCTCCTGCAGGAACAGCCAGACATTGATCGCCAGCAACAGGTAGACGACATACTTGATGGCGGTGAACCAGCGGTAGTGGGCCCGGCTGCCGAACAGGGTTTCCGCTTCACCCATTTTCGCAGCCGCGCTTTCCGCTTACACCTGGAGGAGCAGGTGCTCCCGCTCCCAGGAAGATATGACCCGGTTGAACTCCTCGAACTCATCGCGTTTCACCGCGGCAAAGGCCTTGAGGAACAGGGCGCCAAATACCTCGCGTACCTCCGGAGAACTGCCGAGGCTGCGCAGCCCCTCTTCCAGGGTGCGCGCCACTTCCACTTCATCCTCGTTGGCGGTGCCCTGGTGCGGCGCAGTGGGCTGCAGTTTGCGCTGCATGCCGAGGAATCCCGAGGCCAGGGTCGCAGCGAAGGCGAGATAGGGGTTGGCGTCGGCACCGGGGAACCGGTTCTCCACACGGGTGGCGGCGGGGCCGCTTTCCGGCACCCGGAACGCCGTGGTGCGGTTGCCGACACCCCAGTTGACGTTGATCGGCGCCGCGATGTCCGGCGCCAGCCGCCGGTAGGAATTCACGTTGGGCGCGTAGAACGCAATCAACTCCGGGGTGTAGTGTTGCAGGCCGGCGATATAGCTGAGGAAAGCGTCGGTGTGCTTGCCGTTCTTGTCGGCAAAGATATTTTCCCCGGTATCGGCCCGCACCATGCTCTGGTGAATGTGCAGGGCACTGCCGGCATCGTTTTGCATCGGCTTGGCCATGAAGGTGGCGTAGACGCCGTGCTTGTGCGCTGTCTCGCGCACGGTGCGCTTGAAAGTGAAAACCTGGTCGGCCAGGCTCATGGCGTCGCCGTGCAGGAAGTTGATCTCCATCTGCGCGGCGCCGTTTTCGTGGATCAGGGTGTCGACCTGCAGTTCCTGGGCCTCTGCGTAGTCGTACATGTCCTCGACGAAGTCCTCGAACTCGGCCACGGCGTCGATGCTGTAGGAAAGCCGCGAGGTTTCGCGCCGGCCGGAACGGCCGCTGGGCGGCTCCAGCACATAGTCCGGGTCGAGGTTGCGGGCCACCAGGTAGAACTCCACCTCCGGGGCGACCACCGGCTTGAGACCTTCGGCGGCGTAGAGGTCGAGCACCTTGCGCAGCACATTGCGGGTGGACAGCGGATGCAGTTCGCCGCGGTTGTTGTAGCAGTCGTGGATGATCTGTGCGGTGGGTTCGCGCGCCCAGGGCACGACGCGCATCGCGGCGGGGTCGGGTTGCAGCACCATGTCGGCGTCGGTCGGCTCGACCAGTTCCCAATGTTCCTCGCAGTACTCCCCGGTGACGCTTTGTACCAGGATACTTTCCGGGAGCTTGGGCTCACCCATGGTCAGGAACTGGTGGGCGGGGACGAACTTGCCCCGGGCGTTGCCGGTCATGTCAGGGACCAGGACTTCCACTTCGGAAATCTGGTGTTGCCGGAGCCAGTCCTGGATGACTTGGGTGTCAGTACTCATAGAGTAACCGTGGTTGCTGCGATGATGCAGTATCGCGATGAAATTGAGGCCGTTCAAGGGCTTTGCCCAAAGCTTAACCCTATGGTGTTATGAGCGCAGCCACCGACGCAACGGTATATTGCCGCAATGCCAAAAACAGCCCATGTCGATTCCTGGTACGCCGCGAGCGCCAACCAGAACCTGGAATTCCCCACCCTGGCCGGAGACGCGAGGGCCGATGTGTGCATCGTCGGCGGCGGCTATACCGGCCTGTCCAGCGCACTGCACCTGCGCGAACGGGGATACTCGGTCATCCTGCTGGAGGCCAACCGGGTCGGCTGGGGGGCGTCGGGGCGCAACGGCGGCCACGTCGGCACCGGGCAGCGCTCGGACCAGGCCACCCTGGAGAAGCTGGTGGGCCTGGAAGATGCCAAAGCGCTCTGGCAGCTCGGCCTGGAAGCGGTGGACACGGTCTGCGAGCTGATTGCCAGGCACCGGATCGACTGCGAACTGAAAACCGGCAACCTGCACGTCGCGGCCAAGGCGAAGGAAGTGGATGATTTCCGCGAGGAAGTCGAACACCTGCATTCCGTGTACGACTACCCGCAGGTAAGTTTCGTCGGCCGGGCCGAACTGGCGGAAATGACCTCCGGGCAGGGTTTTCACTGCGGTGTGCTCGACAAGGGCGCCCGCCACCTGCACCCGCTGAATTTCGCACTGGGCCTGGCCCGGGCCGCGAGCGATGCCGGCGCACAGATTTACGAGGACTCCCGCGCGCAATCCTGGCAGGAGGGTCAGCAGGTACGGGTGAAAACCGCGAGCGGTGAAGTACGCGCGGATTACCTGCTGCTGGCCTGCAACGGCTACCTGGAAAACCTCGCCCCGCGCGCCGCCGGGCGCATCATGCCGATCAACAATTTCATGCTGGCCACACAGCCGCTGGATGACGCCCTGGCGCGACGCCTGATTCGCGACGACGTCTCCATGTCCGACAGCCTGTTTGTGATCAATTACTGGAAGCTCTCCGCCGACAACCGCCTGCTGTTCGGCGGCGGTGAAAACTACAGCCGCAAGTTCCCGGCGGATATCCCCAGTTTTGTCCGCAAGTACATGCTGCGGGTATACCCGGAACTGCACGATACCCGCATCGATTACGGCTGGGGCGGCACCCTGGCCATCACCATGAACCGCATGCCGGATTTCAGCCGCCTGTCGCAGAACGTGTTCTGTGCCCAGGGCTTTTCCGGCCACGGCGTACCCACCGCGACACTGGCCGGCAAGTTAATGGCGGAAGCGGTCGCCGGCAGCGCCGAACGCTTCGATGTCATGGCGCGCGTGCCCACGCATACCTTCCCGGGCGGCACCCTGCTGCGCTGGCCAGGACTGGTCGCGGGCATGCTATTCTACAGCCTGCGCGACAAACTCGGCTGAGCAACTGGAGGTAGGGTCAATGGCGGGAATCCTCGACAGGGACAACCAGCCCCTGACCGGTGACCGGCTGGCTCACCACATCGCTGTCGCGCAATCGATGGACACCCCCGCCGACCTCTACGGCGGCTGCCTGTACCGCATTGTCAGCAGGCTCTTCCGGCCGGTGGTCTACGGTGCGGAAAAAATTCCCGACCGTCCCTGCCTGTTTATCGGCAATCACTCCCTGTTCGCCCTGGATACCCTGGTCCTGCTGCCAGTCATGCAGGAGGAGCTCGGCATATTCCTGCGGCCGATGGCCGACAAACTGTTCTTCAACATCGACCTCGTCGGTGAACGCCTGCTGAACATGGGCATGGTGATGGGCCACCCCGATGTCGGCGAGGCACTGATGGAGGCTCGGCAGAACATCCTGCTCTATCCGGGGGGCGCCCACGAGTCGGTCAAGCCGCAGCGCCAGCGCTACACCCTGCAGTGGAAGGAGCGCTACGGTTTCATCCGCCTGGCCGCGAAACACGGCTATACGATCGTGCCGGTTGCCATGGTCGGTCCCGACGAGTTCTACGACAATCTCTACGAAGGGGAGGAACTGCCCGGAACCCCCCTGGGGGTACTGCTGCGCAGCCTCGGCCTGCTCACCGACAGCACCCGCACCGACCTGCTTCCGCCCCTGCCAATGGGCGCCCTCAGCTCCCTGTTTCCCAAACTGCAACGCTGCCTGATCGGCTTTGGCGAGCCGCTGAACCTGGCGCCCCTCGCCGGCAAAAAGCCGCCGACCAAAGCCCGGCAGAAGTCCCTGCGCAAGCAGGTCGAACAACAGATCGAGCAGCAGATTCGCCAATTGCTGGTCGAGCGCGAGCGCCTGCGCCACGAAGACGGCCTGTTGCGGCGGATTCTGCGCGCCTGATCCGGCGTTCCAGCGGTAGCAGGCGAACGCCCCGGAAACTGGTAGAATGACCGCCCGAATCAACAGCCCCCCCAGCTTCCCATGACCCTGAACAGCCAGCCTATCGCCGGCCCCGCCAGCTGGCAGAGCCAGTTGCGCGATGTCGTGACCAGTGGGGAGGAATTACTCGACCTGCTCGGCCTCGAGCCCGGACAGGCGGGCCTCAGCGAGGCCGCGGCCAGGGGCTTCGCCCTCAAGGTCCCGCGTGCCTTTATCCGGCGCATGCGCCGGGGCGACCCCGACGACCCGCTGTTGCGCCAGGTTCTCGCCAGCAAACGCGAACTCCTCGAGATGCCCGGTTTCAGCAACGATCCCGTGGGCGAAACCGGCGCGGTCAACGCCCGCCCGGGCCTGTTGCGCAAATACCGCGGCCGCGCCCTGCTGCTGGTCAGCGGCGGCTGTGCCGTCAACTGTCGCTACTGTTTCCGCCGCCACTTTCCCTACGCGGACAACCGGGTCAACCGCCTGCAGTGGCGCGATACACTGGCCGAGGTCGCCGGGGACACTACCATCTCCGAGGTCATCCTCAGCGGCGGCGACCCGCTGATGCCCGGCGACCGGCAGCTCGATGACCTGGTATCCACCATCGCCGCCATTCCCCACGTCCGCCGCCTGCGCGTCCACACCCGGCTGCCGGTGGTGATTCCCGCGCGGGTGACCGATGAACTGATCACGGCCCTGTCCCGGCCGAACCTCGACACGGTCTTCGTCATTCACGCCAACCACGCCAACGAGATCGATGCGGAAACGGCTGAAGCAACGGGCCGCCTGCGCAGCGCGGGCTTTACCGTGCTCAACCAGTCGGTCCTGCTGCGCGGGGTGAATGACAGCGTGAAGGCGCTGGTCGATCTCAGTGAAGCCCTGTTCGCGGCGGGTGTACTGCCCTACTACCTGCACCTGCTGGACAGGGTGGCGGGGGCGGCGCATTTCGACGTTGCGGAAGTTGAAGCCGTGGCACTGTGGAAAGCGACCAGTGCGCAATTACCCGGATATCTGGTGCCGAAGCTGGTGCGGGAGATTGCCGGGGAGCCGGGTAAATCTGCCGTTCCTGTTTCGTAATCCTACCCTAACTACATACACCTGAATCGCGTTCCTCCTGCGTTCGTCATTTTATTGTATGGGTTCGGTCTCAGTGGAAATGGGACTCCGATAATCGCACCAGAACGCAATTCCCCCCACAGAAACACGCCAAAAAGCGCACATCCATGTGCAGGCTCGGTCGGCGACGTCCTGTCGCCTCACGGTTTCTGTAGGGGGAATTGCGTTCTGCCGCTCTCACAGTGGTTAACACTCGGCGAACGAGCAACATTCATCCGATAGCTTCGCGCTTCGTGAAAATACGCTGTGTTTTTAGCCAGAAATAAATGCCCAATGTGTATATCGCACAACAGGTAGCGTGTGAGCCGGCAGGTGCCTGCTGGAACCGTGTGGCGACATGGATGTCGCCACCCGAGCCTGCACATGGATGTGCGCTTTTTGGCGTGTTCCAGCAGGCACCTGCCGGATCGCGCGCGGCGGGCTAACCACCAAACCCATAGACCCGGAACCCGGAACAACCAACAATCAGGGCAGGATCAACTCGTAGGTCAACCCGTCCTCGGAACGGCCGCTGAACCCCCGCTGGGAACTGAAGTACAGGCGCGAACCATCCGGCGAAAACGCCGGCCCGGTGATCTCGGATTCCGGCTGCTCGTGCAGGGTCAGCAGGGGAGCCGGGCGGTAGTCGTCAAGCAGGGCAACGATCTGCATGTCGCCGCCGTCTTCCGCTACCAGCAATTCACCCCCCGGGGCGATTTCCAGGTTGTCGACACCGCTCAATACCGCCGAATCATGGAGCGTGGCGTCATACACCACCGAGAGCCGGTCGTCCGCGAGCTGCAGGCGCCAGACCCGGTTATCGTGCTTGGTGGTGAAGTAGATGGCGCCGTCACTGTAGACGATGCCCTCGCCGCCGCGGAAGCGTGCCGCTTCCGGCACCTGGTAGCGCAGCGGGCGTTTGCTTGCGCTTGCATCCGGCACTTGGTGCCAGGTGAGGTGCATGCCCTCGGCCACCGCGAGTTCCAGCAGTCCCTCTGCGAGGTCACCAGGTCTCGCCGGAGTGAAGCGGTAGAGGCAACCGTTGGGTTGGTCCTCGGTGAGGTAGGCGCGCCCCGTTGCCGGGTCCATCGCCACTGCCTCGTGAGTGAAGGCGCCCATCGCCGGTCGCGCACGGGCCGGTTTTTTGCCTTCCGGGTCGCATTCGTAGACCAGGCCGCTCTCGCCGTATTCCTCGCAGGAAAGCCAGGTTCCCCAGAGGCTGCGCCCGCCGGCACAATTCAGGCGGGTGTTTTCCAGGATGGGGTAGCTGTCCACTACCTCGCCCGCCGCGTTGAAACGCAGCGCACCGACGCCGCCCATTGTGGTCGCTGTACCCTTGGGCAACTCGCTGTTGGAGACATAGATCCAGCCGCCCGCCGCGCTGGGAAAGCAGGCGCCGCCGTCCGGTGCACCGTGCCAGCGATAGGCGCCACCGGCCACTGCGGGCGCCCCCGAGCGGGCGACAATGCGCAGTTGCGCGGCTCGCGGCAGGGTTGCCTTCAGGGTGGCATCGTAGCGGGTATGGACACACAGGGCCGCCAGGTCGCGCCCAGCAGGGGAGGCGCGCAGGGCAGAAGAGGCCAGTGCGGGTGTGGCGGCCATGGCAACCATGGCCTGCTTGAGCAGGTAGCGGCGATTCAGCATCTATCAGGGAAGTGTCGGTTACAAACGGCGAAGTCTAAATCTGGACTATGACATAAATTCGAATGTGGCGGCGGGCATTTTGCTGCGGGCTTGCGGTCGTGATTACTCCTGTCTCAGCTTATGGACGCCGCGTCCCGGCCCTGCCCCTACTCCACCGCGCACCCCGGACTGGCCTGCGGATTGTTTCACGGACAACGTGACCGGCAGTCCCCGACAGCGGGCCGGGAATAAGAAAGCCCGGATCGAGGCCGGGCTTCTGCCAGTAAACAAGCGCTGTACTTAACTTACTCGCGGTTTTCGACGATCAGTCCCTGCAGGTCACCGCTTTCACGCCACGCCTGCAGCATCGCCATGAAATCGTTCCAGCCCGGCCCCCAGGGCCGGAACAGGCCCCACTTCGGATTGGACTCGCCCTCGTTGTTGAAGTAGCTGGGCGGACAGTCCGCCTGGAAGGCGCTCTGGTCGGGGACCATTTCCTCGAATTTCTGCACGTAGGCGTCCTGGGCCTCGCTGCTGGCCTCGACATAGGTCGCGCCGCGCCGCAGCGCCTCGGCGATGATGTAGGCGATATGTTCGCCCTGGCGGCCGAACTGCTCGGTGACCGAGGCGTTGATGCCGCCCTGGTAGTAACCCACGAAGAACTGGTTGGGGAAGCCGTGGGTCATGGTGCCGTGCAGGGTCACTGGACCATCGCGCCAGTGGTCATAAATTGACAGGCCGTCGCGGCCTTCGACTGCTTCCATGCCCCAGCGACGTTCGAGATCGCTGGTGACCTCGAAACCGGAGGCGAAGATAACGCAGTCCACCTCGTGCTCTTCACCGTTGGCCACGAAGCCGGTCTCGGTCAGTCGCTCCAGGCCCTGGGTTTCCGCTACGTCGATCAGCTTGACGTTGGGCCGGTTGAACGCCGGGTAGTATTCGTTGCTCGACAGCGGGCGCTTGCACATGAAACGGTAGTAAGGCTTCAGTGCCTCCGCGGTTTCCGGGTCGTCCACGGACTGTTCCACCCGGCGGCGCATACGCTCCATCAGCAGGTAGTCCTCGACCTCGCGCATTTCCATGAACTCTTCCATGGACAGTTGCGGCCAGCCCCGCGCCTCCAGTTTGGCGTTCATGTTGCGGCTGATCTCGGTCCAGAAATCGCAGATCAGGTCCTGTTCACCCGGCGCGAACGCCTCCATGGCACCACGATGGAAATTGTCCTGGCGCTCCTGCTGCCAGCCGGGCTGCAGGGTTTTTACCCATTCCGAATCAGTCGGCGGGTTGGGCCGCTCGTCGACACTGGAGGGGGTGCGCTGCACCACGTACAACTCCTTCGCCCACTCCGCCAGGTGCGGCACCGCCTGGATGGAGGTCGCACCGGTTCCCACCAGGGCAACGCGTTTGTCTTGCAGTTTGTCGAGTTCCGGCTTGCCGTAGGAGCCGCCGGTATAGTCGTAATCCCAGCGCGCGGTGTGGAACAACTTGCCCCTGAATTCATTGATGCCGGGAATCCCGGGCAATTTGGGCATGTTGAGCACGCCACAGGCCATCACCACGAAACGCGCGCGGAACTCGTCCCCGCGGTTGGTGGCGATGCGCCAGCGCTGGATCTCTGCATCCCAGCGCAGCGTGGTGATCAGGGTGTGGAATACCGCCTGCTCGGCAAAACCGAACTGTTCGGCGATCTCCCGGCAATAGCCCTGGATTTCCCAGCCATCGGCAAACTTCTTCGAGGGCATGAAGCCGGTTTCCTCGAGGATTGGCAGGTAGCAGTAGGATTCGTTGTCACACTGGATACCGGGGTAGCGGTTCCAGTACCAGACGCCGCCGAAATCTCCGGCGCTGTCGATATTGCGGAAGTTGGTCACACCCTGTTTGGTCAGGTAATAGGACGCCAGCAGGCCGCCGAAGCCGCCGCCAAGGACGATCACATCGATATCTTCCGAAATCGGCTCCCGGGCCTCGATCGGCAGGTGCGGGTCGGCGGCAAATTCCTGGGAGGCATCGCCGGAGGGGCGCACGTACTGGCGCTGGCCTTCCGGGCGGATACGCTTCTGCCGCTCCTCGCGATATTTGGCCCGTATGGAGGGAATGTCTATTTCCGCGGGAGATACTTCGTTATGGGCTTCACATTTCATGTCTGGTTCCTGCAGCTTGGTACCTCGCCATCCCGTTGCAGATCTCCGCAGGGGCACAGGGCGGGTCGAGGCCGGTGGTCACGCGTTGTCCGGGGGTGTGACTTTGCCGCAATCAGACTTTGTAGTCAACAGTGTTGTACGGTACAGAGAGAAAGAGGGCCGCCGCGGAGACCGCTGCGGCCCGGCAGCACTCAGAACTGGCGCTGTCCCGTTGCCTCCGATTCCATAAAGATGGCAATCGGCTCAATCGCCTTCATCACCACCAGCGGTATAACTCTCTCCGTCGACGCCGCGTAACTGGCGTAAAAGGGATAGCTGTCCACCATGAAGTTCCAGATTTTCTCCCGCTCCGCCCCCTCGGGTTCGCGCCAGGTCGCGCGAAAGGCCTGGGTGGCTATCTGGAATTCGACCTCGGGGCTTTCACTCACATTGAGATACCAGGCCGGGTGGTGATCGGCGCCGCCCTTGGAGGCGACGATGACGACCTCACCACCGATAGCGCCATAGCACAGGGGCGTGATAAAGACCTTGCCGCTCTTGCGGCCCGTGTACTTCAAGAGCAGGTGGGTGCCAAAATCATGCCCGCCCACTGGCGTCAGGTCCATGATGTGGCCCTGGCTACCGCCGGATCGCAGGTACATTTCCCGGTGCTCTACCACCCAGTCTTTACGGGCGTCGCGGATTGCGGCGCTGGATTCGTCGCTCATACTTATTCTCCCTTCTGTTTTGGCGCTCAAGTCTGCATCATATTAGCCGAAACGTCACTGATGCCACCCCATCACCACTTCCAGCGAGCGCCTAACCAGCAGCATGTCCCAAGCATCCCCACCCCCAATCGGGGACTTTTATGTGATCGCCCTGGAACCTGGCGCCGAACATCCGGCGCTGCCCAGCTGGGCCTGCCGCAGGGAAAATCCCGGGGCGCTGGCGGAGGTCACGGCGAACCCGCCGAGGCGCCTGCCGGTTCCCGGCGTTCCGGGGGCCTTCCAGCTGGACCCGTTACTGTCTCCCGGGGAATGCCAAGGCCTGATCGACCTGAGTGAACGGCTCGGCTACCTGCCGGATGCCGCGGTGTCGCTGCCGCGCTCCATCCGGCACAACGACAACCTGGTATGGATCGTGGACGACACCACCCACCGCGTGATCTGGCAGCGGGTAGCGGCGCGCTGTGGGGACGAAGCCGGCGTGTTTGACGGCGCTGGCGGTACCGGCCTCAACCAGCGTTTCCGTTTTTACCGCTATGCCGAAGGCGACTACTTCCAGCCACATACCGATGGCGCCTGGCCCGGCAGCCGGGTCATCGACGGGGAACTGGTCACCGATGCCTTTCCCGGGCACTACAGCCGCATGACCTTCCTGATCTTCCTGAACGCCGATTTCGAGGGCGGCGCCACCCGCTTCCTCACCGATGCCGACAACCCGGGCCTGCCGGCCCGGCGCGGTTCTCGCGTGAAGGTGGTCGACGTTCGCACACCCGCAGGCGGTGCGCTGTGCTTTCCCCACGGGCTCCACCCACTGCACTGCCTGCACAGCTCCGAACCGGTCAGCCGCGGCCGCAAGTACATCATCCGCACAGACCTGCTGTTCCCCCTGTAAACGCTGCTAGGGCTCCGGGCGACGCCACAGCCACAGCGCTACCATCAACATCGAGGCCGGAGCTGCCAGCCTGGCCCAGAGCGGAACCGGAAGAGCAAGTATCACTATGGAACTAATGGTCATCATGAGCGTCGCAGCCCACTTGGCCCGCCGCGGCACCGCACCGTGCTGCCGCCACAGGCGGATGCTCTGGCCATGCCGCGGATGATTGAGCAGCCAGGTTTCCACTGCAGGCCAGCCGCGGCCGGCACAGAAGGCGGAGAGAATCCACAGGGGAACAGTGGGCAGGCCCGGCAGCAGAATGCCGATGCCGCCGAGCGCCAGCGTGAGCAGTGCCGTGCTGCGCCAAAGCAGGGCGGCCACAGTGAGACGGGGTGTAGGCTCCGTCACTGCATGCGACCTGATTCAAGTGCCAAATGACTCATACCTGCCCTTTGCGTGAATGATTCACCAATTTGGTGCACGCCACGCACAAAAACGGAAATCTGATCTAGGCTTTGGTCGTCTGCCCCGGGAGTGCCTGTCGCGGCCAGATTACGGCGACAGCAGCCCGGGCAAGACCAATAGCTGATGAACGGCCCCATGAGTAACCGGGACCACTCACTGCTTCGTCAGCCCGCAATCATAACTATTTCACCACCCGGTTTTTCCTGTACCAGCTCTGCGGCTATTGCGCAGGGCTTGCTATCGACTATCAAACTCGCCCCAAGGAGCAGGTTATGAAAAAAATCAGACACGCATTAGCCATGGGCCTCTGTACCGCCCTCCTCCCGATGACACTGCTCGCCGCCGGCCCCGCCGAAGGCGATCGGGAATTCTCCCTTTCCGGTACCGGCACCAGCGACAAGAACTTCGACAACAATGCCCTGGGTTTTTCCGGCGACCTCGGCTGGTATCTTTCCGACCCGCTATCCCTGGGCCTGCGCCAGAGCATTGTGATCGCCGAGGGCGAAGGCGATGACTTCTGGAACGGCAGCACCCGCGGCTACGTCAACTACCACTTCCTGAGCGGCAATGCCCGCCCCTTCGTGGGCGCCAGCCTTGGCGGTGTGTACGGTGAGGGTATCAAGGACAGCAGCGACGCCGACGACGCCTTCGACGACGGCGCCTGGGCCTATGTCCTGGGTATCGGTTTCAACTTCTGACAACCACCCGGCCGCGGCGCAGCCCGCGGCCGGTTTTTCTCCCGCCACAGGCCAGCCCGGATGGCCGCGAATCCTCACCCCGAGGGCTAGTAGATGCCCGCGACGTGGGCCATGAACTGGCTGAAGAAGGACAGGCCGGACACCACCGCGATAAGGATCAAGAAGAGGACGACAGGCCGGAAGGGCTTGCGCTCAACTGAATTCACACCGCGCTGGAGAAATTCGTCGACCTTTTTCTGGTCTTCCGGGTAGAGCCGGTTCTGGTAGCTGCGGTCCGGGACTTGCTGGTTATCGTCGCTCATGGCAGATGACTGCAGGTAGCTGTAATGGGGAGGAACATTCTCCTCCCCACGGGGGCAAATGTCACGCCGCGCCGGCGGCCGCAACTCCCTGCACAGCAGTGGGTTCAAAACGCAAACAGCTCCTCGGGCATCTGCATGACGGTATCCGCTCCGGACAGCATGGTGGCTTTCAGGCTCCGGGTGCGGGGCAGCAGACGCTTGAAGTAGAACTCCGCCGTCATCAGCTTGGCGCGGTAGAAGTCCGCCTCGCCGCCATCCAGGTTCTGCCGTGCAATCACCGCCATGCGGGCCCAGAAATACGCGAGGGTAACGTAACCGGAGTACATCAGGTAGTCCACCGAGGCAGCCCCCGCTTCTTCCGGGTTCTGCAATGCGGCCTCGCCGATTTTCATGGACAGCTCCAGCCAATCGTTCTTGGCCGAGTTCAGCGCGTCGATGAACGGCTTGTCCTCTTCCGCGGTGTTGGCCTGGCAGAAGGCATCGATAATGCTGGTGAACTGCAGCAGCATCTGGCCACCGGAGCCGAGTACCTTGCGCCCCAGCAGGTCGATGGCCTGGATACCGGTGGTGCCCTCATAGAGCATGGATATCCGCGCGTCGCGCACGATCTGCTCCATGCCCCACTCGCTGATGTACCCGTGGCCGCCGAACACCTGTACGCCGTGGTTGGCACACTCGAAGCCCACCTCGGTGAGGAAGGCCTTGGCGATCGGCGTCAGCAGGGACATCAGGTCATCTGCGGCTTTGGCTTCATCCTCAGTCCCCTTGTCGACGATATCGCCCTGCAGCGCGAGGTAATAGACCAGGGCGCGACCACCCTCCGAGAACGCCTTCTGGGTCAGCAGCATGCGGCGCACGTCGGGGTGAACGATGATCGGGTCGGCGGCACCGTCGGGGTTCTTCGGGCCGCTGAGGCTGCGCATGGCAAGGCGCTCGCGGGCGTAGGCCAGGGCGCCCTGGAAAGACTGCTCGGCGTGGGCCAGGCCCTGCACGGCCGTGCCGATACGGGCGGTGTTCATAAAGGTGAACATGCAGTTCAGCCCACGGTTCTCCGGGCCGATCAGGTAGCCGGTCGCGCCGTCGAAGTTGAGCACGCAGGTCGCATTGCCGTGGATACCCATTTTGTGCTCGATAGAAGCGCAGTGCACGTTGTTGTGCTCGCCGAGGGAACCATCCTCGTTTACCAGCATCTTCGGCACGATGAACAGGGAGATGCCCTTGGTGCCGGCGGGCGCGTCGGGAAGACGCGCCAGGACGATATGCACGATATTGTCGGTCATATCGTGTTCGCCGGCACTGATGAAGATTTTCTGGCCACTGATGCTGTAGCTGCCGTCGGCGCGGGGTTCCGCCTTGGTCCGCAGCAGGCCGAGATCCGAGCCACAGTGGGATTCGGTCAGGCACATGGTGCCGGTCCATTCTCCGGAGACCAGCTTGGTCAGGAAAGTCTCCTTTTGTTGCGGGGTGCCGTGGGCTTCAATGGTTTTTACCGCGCCATGACTGAGGCCCGGGTACATCATCCACGCCCAGTTGGCCGAGCCGCCCATCTCGTTGAAGATGATGCCGAGCAGGTTGGGCATGCCCTGGCCGCCGGCTTCAACGTCCGCCGCCAGCGCCGGCCAGCCGTTTTCGACAAACTGCTGGTAGGCCTGCTTGAAGCCGCTGGGGGTGGTGACGCCTTCCTCGCTCCAGCGACAGCCTTCCTGGTCGCCACTGCGATTGAGCGGCGCGAGCACGCCTTCGCAGAACTTGGCGCCTTCCTCGAGAATCGCGTCAACCAGGTCGGCAGTGGCCTCTTCGTAGCCCGGCAGTGCCTGGAACTGCTGCTCGGCGTCGAGGACTTCATGGGTGACGAAACGCATATCGCGCAGGGGTGCTTTGTACTCTGGCATGGTACGTACCTCATTCGGTGGATGCCCCACCGACAGGCAGGGAGATGCCCGGGTCTGGGGCCATGTGTTCAGCGTTCACATTGTCCCCAACCCGCGCCACAAGTCAATCCCCGTTTATCGGTTTCCCGTATCCGCCATCGCCGGACAGAGCAGGGGGTCAATGTCGAGATATTGAGCCGCGACCTGCGCGTTCCAGGGCGAGAAACGGGGCAACTCCCCGAGACAGGGCGCTGGCAACAGGGCACGCAGGGTGGCCACGTTCTCACTGTGACAGGCCATCTGTTCGCCCGGCTGATTCGCCACCCAGCCTGCAATTTTCAGGCCGTCCCGCATGATGGCTTCGGCTGTCAGCAGGGCATGGTTGATACAGCCCAGGCGCATGCCGACCACCAGGATAACCCCGAGGTTCAGGTCTACGGCCAGATCGGCGAGGGTTTCCCGCGGGGAAATCGGTACCCGCCAGCCGCCGGCCCCCTCGACCAGGGTGAGATCAGCCCGTTCACTGAGCACGCCGCGGCAAAGCCCGGCCAGCTGCCCGCAGCGCAGCAAGCGACCGGCCTGTGCCGCGGCGATATGCGGCGCAATCGGCGGCGCCAGTGCCACCGGGTTGACCTGCTGGTAATCGAGATCGATGCTGACCTGCGCCATCAGCGCCAGGGCGTCGTCGTTGCGACCCTGTGCGTCACAGCCCGCGGCGACCGGCTTGACCGCCGCCGTACTGCAGCCCCTGGCCCGGGCCGCGGCCAGCAGTGCGCAGGCGACGGCCGTCTTGCCGACTTCGGTATCGGTCCCGGTTACAAAGTAAGCCTTGCTCATGTTTTCTCCAGTTCGCCGAAGATCACTTCGTAGCTAGCCGGCAGGCGACCCGCTTCGCGGAATTGCTCGTAGGCAGTCATCATGCGGCGCAGGGCGGCCGGCGCGGTCAAACCCGCCGGACGACCCTGGTTGACGTTGTGGGCGCCGATTCCCTTGAGCTCCAGCAGCAGGTCCCGCACGCCATCGTATTCCATGCGGAACATCCGCGTGCTGAGATTCAGGCGCACCCCGGGAATACGCCCGGCCGCCTGCTCAAGCGCAGCCGCCGGCAGGAATTCATTGACGTGCTGGTGCCCGTCGACCGCGGACCAGGCAGTGCGCAACTCGTGCAGGGTGGCGGGCCCCAGGGTGGTGAACACACAGCGACCTCCCGGGCGCAGCACCCTGGCCAGTTCCGCCAGCCAGGCGGTGGGGCTGAGGCACCACTGGATGGCGAGGCTGCTGAACACCAGGTCCATGGAACCCGCCGCCAGCGGCAGCGCCTCGGCATCGGCCACCAGCCAGGCGGTATCCGGCGGCTGTTGGTCGCGGGCGTAGCGGGCCATGCCCTCGGCGATATCCAGCCCGGTGTAGCTGGCTGCGGGATAGCGCTCGCGCAGCCGGGAACAGAAGAAACCGGTGCCACAGCCCAGGTCGAGCACCTCCTGCACCGCAGTGTGGGGCAGTCCGCCACGCTCCAGCAGGGCCTCGCCGACATCCCGCTGCAGGCGGGCCATGGAGTCATAGTGGGTGGCGGCGCGGCTGAAGGACGCTGCCACATCGCGCTTGTCCAGGGCCTGGGTTGGATGCGCCACAGGCTCGAGCAGGCCCCAGGCTGCGCAGGCACTGCGCAGGCGCCCTGCCAGCCATTCGCTGTGCTCCAGGGGCAAGAGGTGCGAGCTCTCCGGCAGGACTTCCACGGCTGCGTCGGGGGTGGAGATAAGCAGTTGCTGCAGGGACCCGGCGAGCCCTGCCGGCACCAGGGCATCGTTGGCAGCGAGCAGGTGCAGTTGGGGTACCGCCAGCTGCGGCAGGACGTCCCGGGTGTCCAGTTCGGCCAGCCAGTCGAGGCCCGCAAGCGGGGCCTCGTCAGTAGCGTCGCCGCGACTTGCCGCGACCTGACGCAACAACTGGCGCGAGTGCCGGGACCCCGCGGCCTGCAGGGCATCGAAGCGACGCAGTGCGCCGCGGGGGGATTGTGCCGCCGCCTCACGGAAGCCGGCAAAGGTCCCGGGGGCCATTCCGGGCCAGGAGCCTTCTGCGACAAAGCGCGGGTTACTCGCCAGAGTTACAAGCCCTGCAAGCCTTTCCGGGTTGGTAAGCGCAAACTTTTCAGCGATTTCACCGCCCAGTGACCAGCCCACGTAAACCGCCCGGGGCGGGCAGCACCGGGCCATCTCCGCCACCAGGTCGTCGCTGCTGCTCGGCGCGGACTGCCGACCCGGCGCCAGCCCCGGCAATTCCAACAGGGTCACGTTGGCCCATGACCGCAACCGGGCCAGCAGCGGACGCCACACCTCCCGGCTATTGGCCCAGCCGTGGAGCAGCACGAGTTCCGGCCCGCTCGCGGCCGAGGATGGCAGGTACTCGGCAATCATTGGCGCGCAACCCACTCCGCGGCCAGCACCTCCAGTAACTGCTCGACCTGGGCCATGCTGTGGGCGGCGGTGAGCGTGATGCGCAGGCGGGAGGTCGGCACCGTCGGCGGACGAATCGCGCCGATCAACAGTCCGCGCCGGCGCAGGCGCTCGCTGAGCGCGGTTGCGCGGGCCGCGTCCTCCACCGGCAGCGGCTGGATCGCAGTAGTCGAGGGCATCAGGGGCAGGCCCAATTCCCCGGCGCCCTGGCGAAAACGGGCAATCAGCGCCGCCAGGTGCTCCCGGCGCCAGCCTTCCTCCCGCAGCAGCGCCAGCGAAGCCAGCGTTGCCGCGGCCACCGCCGGCGGGATCGCGGTGGTGTAGATATACTGCCGCGCCTCCTGGATCAGGTATTCGATCAATTCCCCGTCGCCGGCCACAAAGGCGCCGGCCGTTCCCAGGGCTTTACCCAGTGTGGCCATCAGCACCGGCACCTGTACGCTGTCGAGGCCGGCGGCGGCGACGCTGCCGGCGCCTGACTCGCCCAGCACGCCGATACCGTGAGCATCGTCCACCATCAGCCAGGCGGATTCGCGCTGGCAGAGTGCGGCCAGTGGCTGCAGGGGGGCACAGTCGCCGTCCATGCTGAATACGCCGTCGACCACCACCAGCCGGTTGCCGCCGGCAGTGGCCATCTTGCGCGCCAGGTCGGCGGGATCATTGTGGGCGAAGCGGCGGAAACGGGCACCGCTGAAACGGCCGCCGTCGAGCAGGGAAGCGTGGTTCAGGCGATCCTCGAACACGTGGTCACCGCTCTTCAGCAGCGCTGTGAGCGCACCGCAGTTGGCGGCATAGCCCGAGGAGAACAGCAGCGCCCGCTGGCGACCGGTGAGTTCCGCGAGCGCTATTTCCAGTTGCTGGTGGGGTTCGGAATGGCCACATACAAGGTGTGATGCACCACTGCCCGCCCCGTATTGCCGGGCACCGGCGCAGAGTGCCTCGATCACCCTGGGGTGATTGGCCAGACCGAGGTAATCGTTACTGCAGAAGTTCAGGTATTCCCGGCCGTCCAGGGCAACCAGCGGGCCCTGGGCAGAGCCGAGCGTCAGGCGCTGGCGGTAAAGGTTCGCCTCGTGCCGCTGCTGCAGGGAGGCGCGAATACGCGCCGCGAAGCCGTCCACCACACTGGTCAGGCGCGACCGGCGGCCTGTGCAGCGGCGTCGTAGAACTGCGGATGGGGATCGGCCGGGGGCGCTTCCACCGCCCGCTCTTCCGGGCGGATACCGAGCCGGGCGAACAGGGCCATGTCGCGATTGGCTTCCGGGTTGGGGGTGGTCAGCAGTTTCTCGCCGTAGAAAATCGAGTTGGCGCCGGCGAAGTAGGCCAGTGCGTGCATTTCCTCATTCATGCTTTCGCGTCCGGCTGAGAGCCGTACGTGTGAAGCGGGCATGACGATGCGCGCCACGGCGATGGTACGGATGAACTCAAAGGGATCGAGGTCCTCCTGGGTATCCAGCGGTGTGCCCTCGACCTTCACCAGCATGTTGATCGGCACGCTCTCGGGGTGTTCCGGCAGATTGGCCAGCTGCTGCAGCAGGCCCGCACGGTCGCCCTGCCCCTCCCCCATGCCGACGATACCGCCGGAACAGATTTTCATCCCCGCCTCGCGCACGTGGCCGAGGGTATCGAGGCGATCCTGGTAGGTGCGGGTAGTGATGATATCGCCGTAAAACTCCGGCGAGGTGTCGAGATTGTGGTTGTAGTAGTCGAGGCCGGCCTCGGCCAGTTCCCGGGCCTGCTCGGAGCTCAGCATGCCGAGGGTCATGCAGGTCTCCAGCCCCAGGGCGCGCACGCCCTTGACCATGGCCACCACGTGGGGCATTTCCCGCGGTTTGGGCGAGCGCCAGGCCGCGCCCATGCAGAAGCGACTGGCCCCGGCGGCCTTGGCGGCGCGGGCCTGTTCCAGCACTTCCTGTACCTGCATCAGCTTTTCCGCTTCCAGGCCGGTGTCGTAGCGCGCGCTCTGGGGACAGTAGGCGCAGTCTTCCGGGCAGGCGCCGGTTTTGATGGAAAGCAGTGTGCTGACCTGCACTTCGTTCGGGTCAAAATAGCGGCGGTGGATGCTCTGGGCACGGAACAGCAGGTCGTTGAAGGGCAGTTCGAACAACGCCTTGATTTCCGCACGGCTCCAGTCGTGGCGGATATCTTCGGTCATGGACACAGGACTGGCGATGGCGTCGTTCATAAAACACCTGAGGGTAATAAGGAACAGAGGATTGTTGCATGATACCGCCAGCCCGGGCGCTGTCAACCAGAGACCGGAATGAAGGTTGACAGCCTGTGGCCGCAATTGCTGAACGGCCTCTTTCCTCCCCGCTGCTGCCTCTGCCAGTGGGCGTCGGGCAACGACCTGCCCCTGTGCCGCGATTGTCGCAGCGAACTGGCCGCGAACACCCTCGCCTGCCAGCGCTGCGCACTGCCCCTGCCCCGGCCGGGAATCTGTGGCCGCTGCCAGCGCGAACCTCCCGCTTTCGACCGGGTTATCGCCCCCTGGCTCTACAGCGACTGTTTTGCCCACCTGATCCACCTGTGGAAATTCAGCGGCCGGGATGACCTGACACCATTGTTGGCGCAGCTGTGGCTGGATGGCGCCAGGGAACCGGGTGACATTGACCTGGTGGTGCCGGTGCCGCTGCACTGGCGCCGCCTGTGGCAGCGCGGCTACAACCAGTCCCAGCTGCTTGCCGACCGGCTCGTGTGCAAATTGCCCGCAACCCGGGTCCACCCCCGCCTGCTGGTCCGCAGGCGTGCAACCGCGCCGCAGTCCGGCATGGACGCCCGGGCGCGGGCGCATAACCTGCGCGGCGCCTTTACTGTCCGCCTGCCCTGTGACAACCTCCGCATTGCCGTGGTGGACGACGTACTCACCACCGGCGCCACCGCCCGCGAAGCCGCCCGTACCCTGAAATCGGCCGGCGCCCGGCACGTTGAACTCTGGTGCCTGGCGCGCACGCCAGCGCCCGGACATTGAAAAGGCAGGGGCCTGTGAACCATCATCCCTACGACGCACTCACCCCGGAACTGGTGATGGAAGCGGTCGAGTCCACCGGTCGCCTCTGCGACGCCCGCCTGCTGGCCCTGAACAGCTATGAAAACCGGGTGTACCAGGTCGGCATCGAGGACGGCGAACCCATGATCGCCAAGTTCTATCGTCCCGGCCGCTGGAGCCGGGAGCAGGTCCAGGAGGAGCACAGTTTCACCCTGGAACTGAGTGCCGCGGAGATTTCCGTGGTGGCCCCCCTGGCCGATAGCTCAGGGGAAACCCTGCACGAGTTCGGCGGCTTCCTGTTCGCCCTGTTTCCGCGCCGTGGCGGCTACCCGCCGGAGCTGGACAACTACGACAACCTGCTGGTCCTCGGCCGCACCCTAGGGCGCATTCACGCCGTAGGCCGCGCCGCGCGCTTCGCCTACCGCCAGCGTATCTGCAGTCAACGCATGCTGGCGGAGAACCGCGAATTCCTGCTGGCTGAATTCATCCCCCGCGAGTTGCAACCCGCCTATGAGTCACTGACCGCAGACCTGCTGGCGCGGGTCACGGAGCAGTACCAGCCCTCCGCGGAGGACGAGATTCGCGTCCATGGCGACTGCCACGTGGGCAACATCCTCTGGCGCGACGATGTCGCCCACTTCGTCGATCTCGACGACTGCGTGACGGCCCCGGCGATCCAGGACCTGTGGATGTTTCTCTCAGGGCCGACCCACGAGCGGGAGCTGCAGCTTGCGGAACTCATCGAGGGCTATTCGGAATTCTGCGACTTCGAACCCCGGCAGTTGCGCTGGATCGAACCGCTGCGCACCCTGCGGCTGGTGAACTACGCCGCCTGGCTGGCGCGCCGCTGGGACGACCCGGCGTTTCCGCGCACCTTTACCTGGTTCAATACGGAGCGATACTGGGCGGAGCATATCCTGGAGCTGCGGGAGCAGCTGGCGGCGTTGCAGGAGGAGCCGTTGCGGTTGTTGTAGCGGCCAGTCCTGTCTACTGGGTCCGCGGTTTTTACCCGCTCATCACTTTGACGATCCGCGAATCGGTCAGGTGTTGTTGCCTGGTCGGGACCGCCAAAAAGCGCACATGGATGTGCGCTTTTTGGCGGTTTTCGCGGGGGGTATTTGCCGAAAGGACTCGGGACGACTCTCAGGGCCAAACATGAACACAAGACAGAGTGGCCCACAGGACCAGTTGCATCACGTCGGGACCATCGAAGGCCCGGAGTTTCCTACAAACGAAGTTAACCGGTTTGCATAAGTCAGGCTTTCAGCTCCAAAAGCACTGGAAATCAACCAACTGATAAATCAGAGATCAAAAATCTTGCCCGGGTTCATGATCCCCTGCGGGTCAAAGGCCTTCTTGATCTGCCGCATGATCTCGATTTCCAGCGGCGAGCGCGAATACTGCAGGTAGTCTTTTTTCAGCAGGCCAACCCCGTGCTCCGCCGACACCGAGCCGCCGAAGCGCTGCACGATATCGAACACCAGCTTGGACACTTCGCCGCACTGCTCGCGGAACACATCGATGTCCAGCGCCTCCGGCTTGAGGATGTTCAGGTGCACGTTGCCGTCGCCGATATGACCGAACCAGATGATTTCGAAGTCCGGGTAGGCCCCGTTGACCACCTCTTCCACCTCGGCCAGGAACTCCGGCACCCGGGAAATAACCGTTGAAATGTCGTTTTTGTAGGGCGTCCAGGGCGTGATGGTCTCCGAGATGTCCTCGCGCAGGCGCCACAGGTTCTGCGCCTGGGAGAGACTCTGGCTGACAGTGCCGTCGAGCACCCAGCCCTCTTCCACGCAGCGCTCGAAGGCGGCCATGGCGCGGTCCAGGGTGTCTTCGCCGGTCTGTTCGAATTCCAGCAGGGCGTAGTATTCGCACTCGGTCTCGAAGGGCCGCGGCAGGCCCTGGTGGGCCACCACTTTTTTCAGGGCCGGTTCGGAGAAGAATTCAAAGGCGCAGAGGGGGACTTCCGCACGGAAGGCTGCGAGCACTTCCATGATGGCCCCCATGTCGGGGGCGCCGAGGACCATGACCGCCAGGTCCTGGGGCGGCTGGTCCAGCTGCATGGTGGCTTCGACCACGATGCCGAGGGTGCCCTCGGCGCCGATGACCAGGTGGCGCAGGTCGTAGCCGGTGTTGTTTTTCACCAGCCCGCGGTTGAGATCGAGCAGTTCGCCGGTGCCGGTCACCAGTTTGAGCCCGGCCACCCAGTCGCGGGTCATACCGTAGCGGATGACCTTGATGCCGCCGGCGTTGGTGGAGATATTGCCGCCGAGCTGGCTGGAACCGGAGGAGGCGAAGTCCACCGGATAGAACAGGCCCTGCTCCACTGCATATTGCTGCAATTGTTCGGTAACGACGCCGGCGCCGCAGCGCACGGTGCGGTCCACCGGATTGAAATCCTCGATCCGGTTGAGGCGGTCCAGGGCCAGCACCAGCTCCCCGTTTTTGGCCACGCCACCGGCGCTCAGCCCGGTGCGGCCGCCGGAGGGGACGATGGCCAGGTTTTCCCGGGCGGCGAGGCGCACCACGTCCTGCACTTCGGCAATACTGCCCGGCAACACCACTGCGCAGGGCATGGGCGGGTAAAAGCGGGTCCAGTCGCGGCCGTAGTGCTGCAGCGACTCCTCGTCAGTCAATACGCGGTCGGCGCCGACGATGGCTTCAAATGCGCTTTGCAGTGCGGGATCGATTGCAGCCAAGAGGCCTCTCCGGGTTCTATTCAGTAATCTGGGGGTTCGATTTAGCGTGTGTGGCGGATACTTGCCGGTGGAACCGTGAGGCGACAGGGATGCCGCCGACCGAGCCTGTACATGGATGTACGCTTTTTGGCGTGTTCCACCGGCAAGTATCCGTCACGCGCGCGCCACGCACCAGCCAAGTGGCCGGGCTGGGTAATTTTCACACAGCGCTGATTCAACGGCCGCATATGGTACCATACGCCGCCTTTTTTCCGCCCCACTTCCGATCGGGGCGACGCCATCTCAACAGGACCGACCGCACATGGCCAGACAGTCACTGCCCAAGGAAAAGATCAAATTCCTGCTGCTGGAGGGGGTCCACCCCTCTGCCATTGAAACCCTCGAGCGCGACGGCTATACCAACGTGGAAGTGCACAGCAAGGCACTGCCCACCGAGGACCTGAAAGCCGCCATCGCCAACGCCCACTTTGTGGGTATACGCTCCCGCACGCAGCTGACGGAAGAAGTCTTCGAGGCGGCGAAAAAGCTCGTGGCCGTCGGCTGTTTCTGTATCGGCACCAACCAGGTGGACCTGAAAGCGGCGACCTCTCGGGGCGTTGCCGTTTTCAACGCGCCGTTTTCCAACACCCGCAGCGTCGCCGAACTGGTCATCGCGGAGGCGATCCTGCTGCTGCGCGGCATCGCCGAGAAAAACGCCGCCGCCCACCGCGGCGAGTGGATGAAAACCGCCACCCGTTCCTATGAGATTCGCGGCAAGAAGCTCGGCATCGTTGGCTACGGCAATATCGGCATGCAGCTCGGCATCATCGCCGAGAGCCTGGGTATGCAGGTGCTGTTCTACGACGTGGTCAACAAGTTGCCGGTGGGCAACGCCCGCCAGGTTCCGAGCCTCAACCAGTTGCTGGCCAGTGCCGACGTGGTCAGCCTGCACGTGCCCGACACCCCCTCCACCCGCAACATGTTCGGGGCCGACCAGCTCGCCCAGATGCCCGATGGCGCCATCCTGATCAATGCCTCGCGCGGCACCGTGGTCGATATTGACGCGCTCGCCGCCGCCCTCGAGACAAGGAAACTGGGTGGCGCCGCGATCGACGTTTTCCCGGTCGAGCCGCGCTCCAACGACGAGGAGTTCGTCTCGCCCCTGCGCAAGTTCGACAACACCTTCCTGACCCCGCATATCGGCGGCAGCACAGTCGAGGCCCAGGAAAATATCGGCATGGAGGTGGCGGAGAAGCTGGCCCGCTACTCGGACAACGGCACTACCACCTCCTCGGTCAACTTCCCCGAGGTCGCCCTGCCGGAACACGAGGACAAGCACCGCCTGCTGCACATCCACCACAACGTGCCGGGCGTGATGAGCGCGATCAACAATGTGTTCTCTGAAACGGGCGTCAACGTATCGGCCCAGTTCCTCCAGACCAACGAGGCAATCGGCTACGTGGTAATGGATGTGGACGCGGAATACAGTGACGTCGTGCTGGCCAAACTGGCCGCGGTGGAAGGCACGATTCGCTCACGGGTCCTGTTCTAGGACCCGGCAGGAACCAGCGCCAGGCGGGGCCGGTGAATTCGACTGGCGCCACGGTTGCGATGGGTGGCATGATCCCGTGGTGGAAAACGACAAAAACAGGTTTATCGCCGAACTGGTCCACGATCACCGCGCGGCCCTGGAGAGCTTCCTCGCACAGCGACTGGGCAACCCCGACGAGGCCGCCGAGCTGGTACAGGAGGTGTTCATCCGCCTGCACCGGCTGGAAACCCCGGAGCAGCTGGAAAACCCCCGCGCCTACCTCTACCAGGCCGCCAGCAACCTGGCGGTAGACCAGCTGCGCCGGCGCAAGCTGCACTTTCGTTTTCTGGCGCGGGAACAACGGGCACCGGAGGAAATCGAATTGGCCTCGACCAGCGCTTCACCGGAACAGATCCTGGCCGCGAGGCAGCGGCTCGCCGCGGTGAACGAGGCGATCAACACCCTGCCCTTCAAGGCCAGGCAGGCTTTTTTGATGCACCGGCAGAGCGGAATGTCCTACAGCGCGATCGCCGAGGAACTGCGGGTATCCGTCTCCAGCGTGGAAAAATACATCCTCCAGGCGCTGCGGGAATGCCGCACCGCCCTCGAAAACACGGAGGGGGTCCAGTGATGCAAAAGCTGGCGATAATTCGCCGGGGCATTGAGGCACTGGCGCTCTCGTTCGTTACAATTACACAATCAACACACGCCGGGCCCAGTACTCCGCAGGAATTGGCACCGGAAGTAGGGAAACCACGTGAACAGCACAGCTAATCGCCAGGACCGCGCAGCAGAAGAAGCGGCCCTGGCCTGGATAGCCCGCCTGCGTTCGGACACCGTCAGTGAGGCCGATCGCCGGGATTTTGCCCTCTGGCTGGCGGAGAGTGATTCTCACTGCCAGGCGATGGATGCGGCGGAAGCATTGTGGGGCGAACTGGGGATCATGTTGCAGGCACAGCCGCAGCAGACCCGCAGCTTTTTCCGTGTCGTTCAGCGTAGCTGGATCCCTGCCGCGGTGGCCACCGCGGCAACCCTGATGCTGGCCGTCCTGTTCTGGACCGGCGGCAACGAACAGCCGGCGGGCGACATATACCGTACCGCCATGGGCGAGCGCGCGGATATCGAACTCCCGGATGGCTCCCATGCACTGCTGAACACCGAAACCGTCATCCGGGTCGTCTACAGTGACGACCAGCGCTACATCGACCTGCAGCGCGGGCAAGCCTGGTTCTCCGTGCAGAAGGACAAGTCAAAACCCTTCGAAGTGGACGCTGGAAATACCCGGGTCACGGCCCTGGGCACCGCTTTTGACGTGTACGTGCGCGACACTGCTACCGAAGTCACCGTCACCGAAGGTGTGGTCAGCGTTACTGAACTCGGCGCAGTCGCCAACCGCGCGCCGAGGGTCGAATTGCTGCACCTGCACCAGTCACTCCAGGCCTCCCCCGGGGAGTGGGACGTGTCACAGCAATCAGAACTGTCCGTTCAACAACGCCTGGCCTGGCGCGAGGGACGCCTGGTGGCCGACGGCATTCCCCTGTCCGACCTGATAGCCCAGCTGCAGCGCTATTACCCGACCACCTACCTGCTGGGCTCCCCCGGGCTTTCCACGCTGACGGTCTCCGGGGTATTCGACCTCGAGCAGCCACAGTCCATCGTGCGGGCCCTGGAAGTCAGTTTGCAGCTCGAAGCCCGGCAGTTGGATGAAGATACCGTGCAATTGGTGAAAATCACGCCTATCGACTGATAGCGTTGCCATAGGCTTCCCCCCTCGGGGTACAATCCCTTGTTTACGCCATAGAACCAATGCGGCCGTGGCCGCTGCCACGGCTACCTATGTCCTGTACGCAAGCGACGCCAATCACCCGATGTCGGGGCATCCAGGCTCTCGGAGGGCCGGCCCTGTTATGGGCCGTACTCAGTTTCACCAGCCCCACCGCCGTCGCGTCAGCCCCAACCACCATCCGCTTCCAGATTGACGCCCCGCTGCTGTCCACGGCACTGATTCAGCTGAGCAGGCAGAGCGATCTGTCCATCGTGTTTTCCGACCACGCCCTGCGCGGACTGCCGGCCGACACCCTGTCCGGCAACTTCACCCTCGACGAGGCGCTCGATCGCCTGCTGGAAGACTCCGGGCTGCACTGGGAACTGGTGGACCAGAGCGTTATCGCGGTGTTTGCCGACAACTGCCCGGACTGCCCGAACCCCCGGGAGCTGCTGGACTCCCACCCGGTCTATGTTCCCGGGCTCGAGGAGACCTATGTGTACAGCACCCGGGTAACCGGTTCGAGAATCCGGCGCTCCAGCTATACCGGCGGCGGACCAGTTGACATCATTACGCGTAATGAAATGGAACTCAGTGGTTCCCAGAGTATCGGTGAACTGCTGAAATTCGTGCCCGCGGTTTCCGGCAACGCCACCAGCACGGCCATTTCCAACGGTGGCGATGGCACCGCAACCGTGACCCTGCGCGGCCTGCCAGCCAATAACACCCTGGTGCTGATCAACGGCCGCCGGGTTGCCAATGACGGCCTTGCCGGGGATTCCGTGGACCTCAACAGCATTCCCCCGGCGGCGGTGGAGCGGATCGAGATCCTCAAGGACGGCGCCTCGGCGATTTATGGTTCCGATGCCATTGCCGGCGTCGTCAATATCATCACCAAAACCGAGTTCAGCGGCTTCCTGGCCGAGGGCTTCTACGGCGCCACCGACCGCGACGACCTCGAAACCGACGCCCAGACGCTGCAATACGGCACCGGTTTCAGCCGGGGTTCGGTATTCATCAGCGGCTCTTTGTACCAGCAAAAGCCCATTTACAGTCGCGACCGCGACATTTCCGCCAACGCCGACACCCGGGCGCTGGGCGGCACCGACCAGCGATCCAGCGCGACAGCGGATGCGCGGGTCACTCTGCCCGATGGCCAGACCCTGATCGCGACACCCCAGGGGTATCGCGAAGCCACCAGTGAAGACCTTTTCAACTACCAGCAGTACACCACCGCCGTGGTGCCCTTCGACCGGGCCAGCCTGTATGCCAACGGCAGTTATGACTTCGACGACTGGGTCACCGGCAGCATGGAGCTGAGCTACCTGAAAACCGATGCCGAATCGGTGCTGGCGGCCACCCCCATCTTTACTGCCATGCAACAGGAGCCCCTGGTGGTCGCCGCGGACAACCCCTACAACCAATTCGGTGTGCCGCTCACCGACGTGCGTCGGCGCCTGCTGGAGTTGCCCGACCGGCGCCAGCGCAACGAGTCCGAGGTCATGCGCGCAGGCCTCGCCCTCGAGGGCCTGTGGTCCGACTGGTACTGGGATATCGGCTATGACTGGAGCCGCAGTGAAGCGGTTGAAACCAACTACGCCATCGTCAATGCCGACCACCTGCGCCGCGGCATCGGCCCTGCCCGGGACTGCCAGGGTCCGCCACTCGACGACTGCATAGCGATAGACATCACCGGGCCCACCGGCAGCCTCACCGCGGACCAGGCCGGCTACATCGCGGCATCGGGTGAAGTCAGCGGTTACTACAAGCTGTCCACCGTCGACCTCAACATCAGCCGCGCGCTGGCCGGTTTACCGGCGGGCCGAATCGACCTGGCCGTCGGCATGGAACACCGCCGCGAGGCCACCCGCAAGCAGCCGGGCGCCCTGCTCAGCACCACCGACGTCATCGGCGCCACCAATTTCGAGCCAACCCGGGGCAGTCGGGACATCTCCGAGGTCTACGCGGAAAGCCGGATTCCCGTCTGGAAGCGTCCCGACGGGAAGGCTTCGCTGGACATCGAGGCGGCCGTGCGCTTCTCCCATTACAGCGATTTCGGCGGCAGCACCAACCCCGGCCTCGCCCTGCGCTGGCAGACCGGACCCGCACTGGCCCTGCGCGCCAGCTACGCGAGCGGGTTCCGGGCACCGAGCCTGAACGAACTCTATGAAGGTGTCACCGAGAACCAGGCTTTCCTCAACGACCCCTGCGCCCAGGCGGCCAATGTGGGCGTGCTGCCGGGCTGCAGTGCGCAATCCGACCCCAGCCTCAACCAGTTCCTGACCCTCGAAGGGGGCAACCCGAAGCTGGAGCCGGAAACCTCGGATACCTGGGGGCTGGGCCTGGTGTGGACGCCGCCACAAGTGCCCGGGCTGTCATTTTCCGGCGACATGTTCCGCATCGACCAGGACGATGTGGTCGCGTCCAGCGCCCAGTACATCGTCGAACAGAACGCGCGCAACGGCAGTTTCGCCGACCGGGTCGAGCGGGACGCATCCGGCAACCTGGTACTGGTGCGGGCAAACAACCTGAATATCGGCCGGCGCCGGGTAAGCGGTGCGGACTTCGGCCTCAACTGGCAGCGACAGGCGGGGCCGCTGGGCCAGCTCCAGGTATCCGGCAGCGCCAGCTGGATCCGGGAATACCTTTCCCAGCAGGACGCCAGCGCACCGGAACTGGATATCGCCGGCACCTTCCGCGACGCCGCTTCCGAGGGTCTCGGCGGCATTCCGCAATGGAAGGCTCAGCTCGACCTGCGCTGGAACCGCAAGCGCTGGCAGGTGGGCTATCAGCTGAACTATGTGGACAGCCTGCGCGAGCAGGTGCCGGACAGCAACCGCACACGGCATATAAAGAGCTGGGTGGTTCAGGATATCCAGCTCAACTATCGCCTCGATTTCCTCGAGGGCCTGCGCCTGACTCTCGGGATAGACAACCTGTTCGATAACGATGCGCCGTTGGCGGTGTCTGCCTTTAACGATAACATCGACGGCAGGACTCACGACCTGAAAGGCCGGTTCTGGTATACGCGCTTGAGCCAGCGTTTCTAGCCTTCGCGGCCTGGCGCATTAATCCGCGCCTTGCCCGAATGCTTCGCAACAGCAGCGCGCGCAATACGGCGCGGCAAAGTCCCCCAATATGCAGAGGCCACCCATGCGTTTTTCCTCCATTTCATTCCTCACCCTGCTGGCACTGGCAAACGGGTCCAACCTGTCGCTGGCAGCGGAACCCAGCGGGGATTTCCCCGGCGTAGAAGGCCTGATGTCCGATCAGGAGTATCGCGCGGCTGGCCTTGATAAACTCAGTCCGCAGGAGCGTGACGCCCTCAACCAGTGGCTGATCCACTACACCGCGTGGGAAGCACCCCGCTTGCGCGAGAGCTCCGACGCCGTGAAGTCGCTGGAAGAGATCGAGGGTCTTAGCGCCAACGTGAAGCCCCCATTCAAGGGCTGGTCAGGAAAAACCCGTTTCTACCTGGACAATGGCGAGGTCTGGGAACAGCGCGTGAGTGGCCGCTTTTATTACCCGGGAGAGGACACGGCCGTCACCATCCGACGCAATACACTGGGCTTTTTCGAGATGGAACACGTCGCCAGCGGCCGTTCCGTGGGCGTCAAAAAGATAAAGTAGTCTTTCTATTTCAGGGACTTACCCTGCATTCCTGAGACCAAATTTTGGTACTTTGACAAGTTCCCGGGCAAAAGTGTGAATTTGTCACATTTCTGCCCGTGCCACATGAGGCCGACTCCCCTTTCTTCGTTTACATTGGGTGTACAGTGGCTATCCGCGGCCACCTCACGATTGAATGAAGATACTGAATGAACATACAACAGGGGTATTTCATATGTTGAGGAAAAATCGTCTCACTCTAGCGGTCTCTGCCGCAATGGGCCTGGGAGCAGCGGCATTCCTGCCTCAGCTTGCCTTCGCCCAGGGCAACGCAGCAGAAGAACAGGTAGAAGAGGTCGTAGTTACCGGTTCGCGCATCGCCCGCGACCAGTTCACCGGCCCTACTCCGGTGGTATCCGTAGATTCGGAAGCCATCAAGAGCCAGGGTTTCACCAGCACCCAGGACATCCTGAACAGCCTGACCCAGAACACCGGTGGCTCGCTGACCCAGCAGGAAACTTTCGGCTTTACGCCTGCCGCATCCGGCATTGACCTGCGCGGCGCCGGTCTCGGTCGCTCACTGACCCTGATCGACGGCCTGCGTGTGCCCTCCTACCCGGTAGGCGCCGGCGGCACCATCACCTTCACCGATACCGCGAACATTCCCATCGGCGCCATCGAGCGCGTGGAAGTGCTGACCTCCGGTGCATCGGCGATTTACGGTGCCGACGCCATGGGTGGTGTTATCAACATCATCATGAAAGACGATTTTGAAGGCGTCGAGTTCAGCGTTCGCGCTTCCGACACCGACGAGGGCGGCCGCGCCACCCAGACCGCGTCCATGATCGCGGGTACCACCAGCGACAAGTCGTCCACCATGTTCTTCATCGAGTATGAGAACAAGGAAGACCTGTTCGCCAACCAGCGCAAGAACTTCGACATCGGTGACGACTTCGCCTTCGACAACCAGTGGGGCTCCTACAGCTCCTACGGTGCGGCACTGCGCAGCTTCTCCGGCCTGCCGGTCAAGACCCTGAGCCCCGAAGAGTGTACCGCTCGCGGCATGCAGCCCTGGGATATCATTCCCGGCACCAACATCTGTGGTTTCAACCGGACCAACTACCGTCACCTGTTCCCCGAACAGGACCGGCTGTCCACCATGCTGCGCAACCGTTTCGACTTCACCGATGACATCAGCCTGAAAACTACGCTGAACTACACCCGCTCCAATGTCCACAAGGAAATTGAAGCGATGCCGATCGACGAGTACACCTTCTACGTCGAAAACGGCATGGTTGAAGCCATCTCCGACCGCTCTGGCAGCAACGCCTTCCTCGACCAGGCCACGGCTTTTGACGGCGACTTCGCCGACCTGCCCGACGGCGGCTACTACTACACCCGCCGCGCCATCGAGTACGGCCCGCGTACCGAAGACTACAAGACGGACAACTTCCGCTTTGCCACGGAGCTGGACGGCAAGCTGTTCGACGACCACGACTGGCAGCTGGGCTGGAACTGGGGCCGCCAGGCGGTCGATACCAATTCTCCCGGCTACGCCAGCGCGGAAAGCTTCTTCCGCTACATCATCGGCGAGACCAATGGCGCCAACGGCAACTCCCTGCTGAAGCCCATTTCCGCCTCCGACCTGGCCGCCACCCGGTACAACCCGACTGCCAACGACGAATCCACCCTGACGGGCGCTTACCTGAGCTTCCAGGGCGATATCGCCGAGGCGCCTGCTGGCACCGTCAAGTACGCGGCCGGTATCGAAACCTACAAGGAATACTTCACCCGCGACGCCGACGAAGCGTCCAAGAACAACGAAATCCTGTCCACTGGCGCCTCTGGCGGTGCCGGCACCCGGACCTGGGATTCCGCCTACGGTGAGATCCTGATCCCGGTATTCGACAGTGTTGAAGTAACCGGTGCGGTACGCTACGACGACTACAGCGACTTCGGTGACAGCACCGTATTCCAGTTCGCCGTCGAGTGGCGTCCCATCGACCCGCTGCTGCTGCGTGCCAGCTGGGGTGAAACCTTCCGCGCGCCCGACCTGGCCCGCGTCTACGGTGACCCGGTGTTTGGCTTCCAGCAGATCACCGACCCGCAGGGTTGTGCGGCGGCCGGCGGCAGCATCGGCCCGGGCAGCTCCATCGCGGCCTGTAACGGCGAGCTGTACATCGACTCCAACTCCGGCGCCAACCCGGACCTCGACGCGGAAACCGGCGAGAGCTGGAACGTGGGCGCGGTATTCGAGTTTGAGTTCGCCGGCGACTGGCAGTTCTCCGCTGACTGGTGGCACATCAACATCGATGACATCGTCAACGAGATCGATGCGCAGACCATTGCCAACGACCCCGACACCTACGGCAACCTGATCACTCGCAACCCGACCACCGGCTTCATCGAGGTGATCAACGCGACTGCCCAGAACCTGTCGTTCCTGGAATCCGAGGGTATCGACTTCGCGCTGTCCTACTCCATCGATACGGCGATCGGCCAGTGGGTGTTCAAGACCAACTCCACCTACATGCTGACCTACGATGACCAGTTCACCGCGGACGACCCGGTCGTTGACTACCTGGAAGAAGGTTCCATCCCCGAGTGGAAGGCCAACTTCACCGTCAACTGGTACATGGACTCGTTCTACGCCACTGCCTTCGTCACCTACCTGGGTGAGATGGAAGGTATCAACGCCCGCTTCTTCGATCCGGGCGACATCATCGGTGGTGAGACTGTCGACGACCAGTGGCGCTTCAACCTCTCCGGCGGTTGGGACATCACCGACAACTGGTCTGTCCAGCTGGGTGTAAACAACGTCACCGACGAAGGTCCGAACGAAGATCCGACCGAAACCGGCTGGCCCGAGTACAACCAGTCCTACTACGATGCACTGGGCCGTGAGTACTACGGCCGCATCACCCTGCGCTTCTAAGCGGGGTTAACGGCACCGGCCAGGGCCGGTGCCTCCCAATTGAAAACCCGCGCTTCACGGCGCGGGTTTTTTTATTGCCGCCTGAAACTGCCTACCGGGCCAGCAGGGCCTGCAAATCTCCAAGCTGCGCTGCGTAACGCTTCCAGATGCCGATGGAGGATGTATAGATTGGCTGGCGCACCTGCTCGGAACTCGCCGTATGGACTTCGCGCCCGCTCTGGTAAAACCTCTGGCAGCTCTCCTCGAAGCCCACTCCCAGCGCCTCCAGCAGCCGGGTGATTTCACCCTCGGGATCGGTCACCAGCTGTTCATAGCCGACATTGACGATACGCCCCGGCAGTAAGCCCTCCCAGTGCGCCATCAGGCGCCGGTACTGGTTGAAATAATGGGCCATGCGCTCTTCGCTGTAGGCGAAATTCTGTTGCCGCGCGAAGTGGTGCCGGAGATTGGCGACACAGCAATCCAGCGGGTTGCGGTACACATGCACGATCGGCGCGCCCGGAAACAGCATCTGGATAAAGCCGATGTGCAGGAAGTTATTGGGCAGTTTATCGGTAAAAAAAGCCCGTCCCGAACGCAGTTGGGGGGCGCAGGCATTCAGGTAATCCCTGCCCAGCAATTCCAGGTCGCCCGGCCCCAGCGATGCCACGATATGCGGATAGCGCTGCCGGGGGTCGCTGCGCGAGCGCAGGCTGCGGGTCAGGCGGGGCAGGGAAGGCAATTCCCGGGTGCCTTCGATGGCGCTGTGGCTGGCCAGTATCTGCTCCACCAGGGTCGAGCCGGAACGCGGCAGGCCGACAATGAAAATGGGGGAGGGCTGCGAAGGGGGCGTTCGCGAAGTGACTGCCAGTTGCTGCGCGGGAAAGGCCTCTATCACCGCGTCCACTTCCGCCTGAAAGGCCTCCGCGCTCCAGGGGCGCAGGGATTCCCCCAGCCGGTTCCCCCGCCGGTAGCAGGACCAGGCCCTATCGAACTCCCCCCGCTGGTCATAGGCCGACCCCAGGGCGAACAGGGTACCGAGCGCCGCGGCATCCTGCTCGCTGCCGGCCGCCAGCGAGTGCTCCATGGCGTCCAGTTCCGCGTCACTGAAAACATAGTCCTTGAGGTTGGCGAGACTGTGCCAGGCGGTACCGCTGGTGGGATGAGCGCGGCAGGCGCGGCGATAATTGTCTATCGCTGCAGGCTTTTCGCCCAGCGCCCGCGCTGCGTGGCCAGCGCTGAGCAGCCCTGCCAGGTTGTCGGGATCGCCAGCCAGCACCGCGCGATAACAGGCCAGCGCGTCACTGCTGCGGCCGAGCGCCGAGAGGATGTCACCACGCTTCAGGGAAGCGAAGCTGTCAGTGGGATCGAGGTGATAAATTCGCCGGTAGATTTCCGTGGCGGCGACCAGCTCGTCCATCAACTCCAGCACCTGGGCCAGTTCCCGCAGCGCGGGCAGGTTATCCGGCTGCGCCTGCAGGACCCCGCGCAGTGCCATCTGGGCGTTAGCCAGGTCGCCAGCGCCGCGACAGGCGCAGCCTAGCAGGTACCAGGCTTCCCAGAGGTCGGGCAGCGCTTGCACCAGCTCCATGCAGTGGTTGATCGCCGGTTCGAATTGACCGGCCTGGAGCAGGGCGCGGATTGAAGCGAGATCTGCCGCGGCGTCTTTCATTCACATGCATTCCTTCAGGAGCAGCGCTTAGGCTATCCTTTATCCCCATGGAAATCACTTCAGCCTTTATCACCCTGCTTTTCGTCATGGACCCCGTGGGGAACGTGCCGGTATTCCTTGCAGTTCTCAAGGATGTGGACCCGGCCCGGCGGCAGAAGGTGCTGATCCGCGAGCTGCTGATCGCCCTGGTGGTACTGCTGATCTTTCTCTGGGGCGGCGGCGCGTTGCTCGAATTGCTGGGGCTGCGCCAGGAGTCCATCAGCATCGCCGGGGCTATCATCCTGTTCCTGATCGCCCTGCGCATGATCTTCCCCTCGCCCCACGGCATCATGGGCCAGATGCCCCAGGGGGAGCCTTTCATCGTGCCCCTGGCCATTCCCATGGTCGCCGGCCCCTCCGCACTGGCGATTTCCATGCTGTTGGTCACCTCCAACCCCGGCCGCATGCTGGACTGGACCCTGGCACTCGTCGGCGCCTGGGCGGCGGCGGCCATCATGCTGATGTCGGCGCCCCTGCTGCTGCGCACGCTGGGCGACCGCGGCCTGACCGCCATGGAACGCCTGATGGGTATGATCCTGGTGATTATTTCCGTGCAGATGTTTTTCGAAGGTGTGCAGAAATTCTTTGTTGGCCAGTAAACACCGCCGCGGAAACCAGCGCTGAAGGAATTTCCGGGAGCGGGGGAACCAGGTGATCCCCGGCCCTGGGCAGGCCGGGTAATCGGGGCAGGGGAGTCAGGCGCCGCTTACTTCGCGGCTTCCTTGAAGGAGAGGTTCAGGCTCACCGGCACAGCGGTGCTGATCGCCTTGAGTCCCGCCACTTCACGCAGCGCCTCAATACCGCCGTCGAGACCGAAGTCACCGGCCTTGATGATCAGCGGTTGTGAGGTCATCGCGCGCATGCTGGCGCCGTCGCTGAACACCGTCAGCGGCGCGCTGATGGTTTGCTCAAGGCCGTGCAGGGACAGGGTAACCGGCACCTCGGTAGTGATGGTGGCGCCCTTGCCGACCTCATCGAGAATTGCCGGATCAACCTTCGCACTCACCGTGGCGGTCGGGAAGGTCGCCGTATCGAAGAGCATCTCGCGCAGGCGCTCGTTGCGGATCGGGATCATGGTCTCGGCGCTGTTGAGATCGATGGTCAGGGAGACCTGGCCGTCCTCGCCAATGTAACCTACCAACCCGCCGAAGTGATGGGTTTCGGCAACGGCATTATTCTTGATGGAAATGAAATAGATACTGGAATGCGCGTTATCCAGTTCCCACTGGGCGAGAGCGGGAAAGGCGCACGAGAGCATCGTTACGCCACAAAGCAGTTTCTTCAGCATGATGGGTAATCTCCTGTTGTCGCTGGGTGAATCGGCCCGTAACCATGGCACAAGTTGCGCGCTCGGCAAACCATTTCCACCGTGAAGCCTAAACAACCTCCGCCAGGTCGCCCTTGCTTTCCAGCCAGCTCTTGCGATCCGACGCGCGCTTCTTCGCCAGCAGCATGTCGAGCATCCTGTGGGTGCCGTCGCCGGCGTCCAGGACCAGCCTGACCAGGCGCCGGGTATCCGGGTCCATGGTGGTTTCCCGCAGTTGCAGGGGGTTCATCTCACCGAGCCCCTTGAAGCGCTGGACGTTGACCTTGCCGCGGATTTTTTCCGCCTCGATACGGTCGAGCACGCCCTGTTTCTCGCCTTCATCGAGGGCGTAGTAGACCTCCTTGCCGATGTCGATACGGTACAGCGGCGGCATCGCCACATAGACGTGCCCTGCGGATACCAGTGCCGGGAAATGGCGGACGAACAGGGCGCAGATCAGGGTGGCGATGTGCAGGCCATCGGAGTCCGCGTCGGCGAGGATGCACACCTTGCCATAGCGCAGGCCGGAGAGGTCGTCGCTGGCGGGATCGATACCCAGTGCCACCGAGATATTGTGTACTTCCTGGGAGGCCAGGATTTCCTGGGAGTCCACTTCCCAGGTATTCAGGATCTTGCCGCGCAGGGGCAGGATAGCCTGGAACTCGCGGTCCCGGGCCTGCTTGGCGCTGCCGCCCGCGGAGTCGCCCTCCACCAGGAACAGCTCGGAGCGGCGGGTGTCCTCCCCGGAGCAATCGGCCAGCTTGCCGGGCAGGGCAGGGCCGGCCGAGACCTTTTTGCGCACCACCTTTTTCGCGCTGCGCAGGCGGCTCTGGGCGTTGTTGATGCACAGCTCGGCAATTTTCTCGGCTTCCACGGTGTGCTGGTTCAGCCACAGGCTGAAGGCGTCCTTGGCGACCCCGGAGACAAAGGCCGCGGCTTCACGCGAGGACAGGCGCTCCTTGGTCTGGCCTGAGAACTGCGGGTCCTCCAGCTTGGAGGAGAGCACGTAGGCACAGCGGTCCCAGATATCGTCGGGGGTCAGCTTGACGCCCCGCGGCAACAGGCTGCGCAACTCGCAGAACTCGCGCATGGCGTCGAGCAGGCCGGTGCGCAGGCCGTTGACGTGGGTGCCGCCCTGGGGTGTCGGGATCAGGTTGACGTAGGATTCCGCGGTAACCTCACCGCCCTCCGGCAGCCATTGCACCGCCCAGTCCACACCCTCGTTGGAGCCGCTGAAGCTGCCGATGAAGGGCTGCTCCGGCACCACCGGGAAATCGATGGTGGTGTCGGCCAGGTAATCGCTGAGGCCGTCCTCGTAGTACCACTCCTCGCTCTCGTTCTTTTTTTCGTCCCTGAACTTCACCCGCAGCCCGGGGCACAACACGGCCTTGGCGCGCAACAGGTGGGTGAGGCGTCCCACCGAGAAATTCACTGAATCGAAATATTTCGGGTCCGGAGTGAAGGTCACCGTGGTGCCGGTATTGCGTTTGCCGCAGCTGTCGATGACCTCGAGGTCGGAGACCTTTTCACCACCGGCAAAGCGGATGCGGTGGACGCCGCCATCGCGGCGGATGGTCACGATCAGGTCGCTGGAGAGCGCGTTGACCACCGAGACGCCCACCCCGTGCAGGCCGCCGCTGAACTGGTAGCTCTTGTTGGAAAACTTGCCCCCCGCGTGCAGTGTGGAGAGGATCACCTCGACGCCGGGCTTGCCCTGTTCCGGGTGGATATCCACCGGCATGCCGCGGCCGTTATCACTGACGGTGAGTGAGCCATCGGCGTGCAGGGTGACATCGATCTGGTCGGCGTGGCCGGCCAGGGCCTCGTCGACGCTGTTGTCGATGACTTCCTGGGCCAGGTGGTTGGGGCGGGTGGTGTCGGTATACATGCCCGGGCGCTTGCGCACGGGCTCGAGACCGGTGAGGACCTCGATATCTTCTGCGGTGTACTGGCTCATTCAGGCTCTGGGGTGCTGGAAAACAGGTTCCGGGTCATTGTACACGAGGCTGGCTGCGGGCGTGTGTACTAGCTGAAATTTCCCATCGGCGATACACCCGCGGCCACTGCGGTCGGGGCCGCCCGCCTGGCTGCGATGCTGGTGTCATGCGCTGGGGTTTACAGCCCGGGCGGCTCTGCCGCGGTCTCCCGGCTAGAGATATCCGCAGGATTCGAGGTCCACATTGAAATCCGCACCGGTCACCCGCGACACGCCGCTGCGAATGTCGCCATCCCGGGTCAACTCCAGCCAGCGGTATCCCGGGGGCTGGTCGTCGGCCTTGAAGCCGCTGCTGCCCGGGGCAAACTGCACGCAGGTGGAGGGCGAGGCCATCAGGGCAACAGCGCCGCGACGGCGGTCGATGTGCTGGTGCACATGCCCCCACAGTACGCCGCGCACCACCCCGGGAAAGGCGTCGACAAGCGACCAGAAGGCGTCGGCGTCACTGACCATCTGTTCATCCAGCCATTCACTGCCGATGGCAACCGGCTGGTGGTGCAGGCAGACCAGCGTATGCCATGTATTGTCTTGCGCTCGCACCAGGGCATCGCGCAAACGCGCCAGTTCTGTCTCCCCGAGGCAGCCTCCCACTTCCCCGGGCACCTGCGAATCGAGCATCACAATTTGCCAGTTACCTGCGAGAATCGCGCCACACAACTCGCCGCTGTCGCCGAGCGCCGCAGCCATTTCCTGGCGATTGTCGTGATTGCCGGGCAGCCAGCAGGCAGTAGCGGGAATCCGCTGCAGGTAGCCCTGCAGGCGGCGGTAGGCGGATTGCGCACCGCGGTCGGAGAGGTCGCCGGTGGCCAGCAACAGGTCAATGTGGCTGCGCTCGCGCAGCACCTGGTCGATCACCAGTTGCAGGGAACGATCGGTATCCATACCCAAAAGAGTACCGCCGGGCTCTGCGCAGAGATGGGTGTCGGTCAACTGGACCAGGTGCACACTGTCGCCGGCAGGGGTGATGCTGCACTGCTTGTCGTTCGGGGACGGCATGGAAATCGGCGGCGTCGGGCGGCTTCAGGCCCGGGGGTCAACGCAGGCGGCACTGCGGCCGTGCGCCAGACAATTTTCCAGCCAGTCCGCCAGGAAGCGGTTCTGCTGGGCCTTCTCGTCCTGCTGGTGCATCTTGGGATTGGGGTAGCCATAACGCGGCTGCACCCGGCGATGTGACTGGAAGCTGCCCACTTCCAGCATTCCGGCATCGTGGTAGGCGCGCACCTCCATACGCAGGCTACCGAGCCAGCGATCACTGCCGTGCAGTTGCTGCACCCGGAAAATGGTCGTATAGCGTGAACGATCGGCGACTTCGACGGTCACATGTGCGCCACCGACGAGGAATTCACGCCGGTTGGTGGTTTCATAGTTGGGGAAAAGTCGAATCAGACGCGCGTAATTGGCCTCGCAAACTGCATGCAGTTCGACGAGGTCCAATACTGGCTGTCTGTGTTTCGCGTGTTGCAAAAACGCCTCCCGAGGCTTCACCACCACGCCCCAGGCAAGCCTGGCCAAAGGAACCCCAGCGTGGACATGGCTTGAGTGTAACACTTATGATATTCGGCGCTACGGGCATTTTTGCGCTGCTCATCACACAATACAAGCCCAACCCCAGACTGGTACACTTGCGCCGCAGCGCGACCTTTAACGCGGCGCAGCATAAATGAGGAAACAACATGAAACAGACCGGAGTAGCACTCCTGGCCTTGGCTGTAGCGTTTGCGGCAATGCCTGCACGAGCTGACTCTCTGCTGGACATTTACGAACTCGCCCTGGAGAACGATGCCCAGCTGAAAACCGAGGAAGCCCAGTACATGGCCAACCGGGAAGCGAAGAACCTCGGGCTCGCCGGACTGCTGCCCCAGGTCGGCGCGCAATACGCCCGCTCCGGCTCCGACTACGATACCAAGTCCGAGAACCTGCAACTGGGTCCGGACGGCGTCGTCAGTGTCGACAGCAATACCACCACGGATACCATCACCAAGGGCTGGCAGGTCTCCCTCAGCCAGCCGCTGTTTGACCTCGCCGCCTGGTTTGACTTCAAGCAGGGCAAGGAACTGACCAAGCAGGCCGAATCCACCTTTGCCGGCAATCAGCAGAACCTGATCGTGCGCGTGGTGCAGGCCTATCTCGCGGTACTGCGGGCCCAGGATAACCTGGAGGCCTCCAAGGCCCAGGAGCGGGCCTTTGAACGCCAGCTGGAACAGACCCAGCAGCGCTTCGACGTCGGCCTGATCGCCATTACCGATGTCTACGAAGCCCAGGCCGCTTACGACCTGTCGCAGGTCAACCGTATCGTCGATGAAAACAGCGTCGCGGTGGCGCTGGAACAGCTCTCGGTGCTCACCGGGCAGAAACACGACAACCTAAACGTACTCGGCGAGGATTTCCCCATCACCCCGCCGCAACCGACCGATCGCGCGGCCTGGGTGGATTTCGCCCTGCAGAACAACTTCAGCCTGCAGGCTGCGCGCTACGCCGAGGAGGCCGCGCGCCAGGCGTCGCACTCCAGCACCTCCGAGCACGCACCGACCATCACCGGTACCTACGCCTACTCGGACAACGAAACCGACGGCAGCCGCACCATCAGGCCGGCCACGGACTTCCTCACCTCGCCCTATAACACCAGCGAGGGCGATGTGTGGGAGCTGCGGGTACAGATGCCCCTGTTCGCCGGCGGCGGCATTAGCGCCCAGCGGCGCAGGTCCGCGCAGGAATACCTCGCCGCGCAGGAGAGCCGCGTCAACCTGATGCGCAACACGGTTACCAACACCCGCTCACTGCACATGACCGTCATGAGCGACGTCACCCGGGTAGCCGCGCGCAAGCAGAGCATTGTCTCCTCGAAGAGCGCCCTGGACGCCACCCAGGCGGGCTATGAAGTCGGTACCCGCAACGTGGTGGACGTACTCAATGCCCAGCAGACCCTGTACGCGGCGGAGCGCGATTACTCCAACAGCCGCTACGACTACGTCATCGACCTGCTGCAGCTAAAGGAACAGGCCGGCCTGCTGAGCCCCGAGGATGTCATCAAGCTCAACTCCTTCCTCAAGGAAGCGCCACCGCCCAGCGCCAGCGCGACCACGACGACTACCAGGTAAACCCTCTCAGTGGCCGGGCAACAGCCCGGCCACCATTGCCACTATTCGCTCCCGCGCTCCGCGGTTTGCCGCCACCACGGCCAGCGCCGCACTGCCCATCGCCTGACAGCGCACAGAATCCTGCAACAGCCCGCGGACACAGGGCGCCAGTTCTGCACCGCCGGCCAGTTGCTGCATACCGCCACCCGCCAGCAGCAAGCGGGTAATCTCGCTGAAGTTGAACATGTGCGGGCCACAGAGCAGCGGCACTCCCCAGGCCGCCGCCTCCAGGGGGTTCTGTCCACCGTGGGGAATAAAGCTGCCGCCGACCACGCACAGCGACGCCACCCCGCAGAACAGGCGCAGCTCGCCCATCGTGTCGCCCAGCAGAATGTCATCGGTCGCCTGCACCGCAATACCGCTGGAACGGCGGACCACGACAAAACCGGCGGCGCGGCACAGGCCGTCAACCTCGTTGAAACGTTCCGGATGTCGGGGGACCAGCAGGCACAGCAGGTCCGGCACCACCGTTCGCGCACTGCGGAATGCCTCCAGAATCACTGCTTCTTCGCCGGGGTGAGTACTCGCTCCCAGCAACACCGGGCGGTTCAGCTGCGCGCGCAAGTGCGCTGCCAGCGATTGCAGCTGCGCATCCAGGGCGAAATCAAACTTCAGACTGCCCGTGACCGCTGCCCGCCCGGGGTCCAGGCCCAGGTCCACCAGCCGCGCGGCATCCTCCGCCGACTGGCAGGCGGCGAGATCGAGGTCTGCGAGCATCTGTCGGGTCAGGCGCCCGAAGCGGGCATAGCCGCGGGCGGAACGCTGCGACATCCTGGCATTGGCCAGCAACACCCGACAGCCCTGGCGGCGGCTGTGGTGCAGCAGGTTGGGCCACAGTTCGGTCTCCATCAGCACCAGCACCCGGGGCTGCACCCGACGCAGGAACCGGCGCACCGCACCGGGCAGGTCCCAGGGGCAGTAGACATGAAACACCGCGTCGCCGAACAGGCCACGCACCAGTGCCGAGCCGGTCGGCGTGGTGGTGGTGACAACCAGCCGGGCTTCCGGGAAGCGCTCCTGCAGGTCCTCGATCAGGGGCCTGGCCGCCTGGGTTTCGCCAACGGAAGCGGCGTGAATCCAGATCACTGGCTGGCTGTTACCCTGCAGGCCGGGAAAAACTCCGAAACGCTCTCCCAGGCGCCTGCGGTAGGCGGGGGCGCGGCGCGAGCGCCACAGCATGCGCAGCAGCACGGCGGGCAACAAGAGATAGAACAGGGCGCTATACAGGTAGCGCATCGGCGGCTCCAGACCGGGATTTACGGGGCCCAGAATACCTCAAGCCTCGCGCCGATGCGTATCGCTGTGCGCGATCCTTGCCTCCACCGTACAAACCCGCTAACTTTTCCTGCCCCGTAACACAGCCAATGCCATGATCCCCGACCTCCCCGACAACATCGATGCCATCAAGGGTTTTCTTGCCAGTGACGAGGGGGAGGCGCTGTACCGCCACGCGCTGGAGGCCGGCAGGCTGGGGCCGGTCCTGGAAATCGGCAGTTACTGTGGGAAATCGACAATCTACCTGGGGCTGGCCTGTCGCCAGGTCGACGCCACCGTATTCGCCCTCGACCACCACCGCGGATCGGAAGAACACCAGCCGGGGGAATTCTTCCACGACCCGGACCTGTTCGACCGCAACGCGGCCCAGTTCGACAGCTTTGGGGAATTTCGCCGCAACATCCGCGCCGCACAACTGGAGGATACCGTGGTGCCCGTGGTAGCCGGCTCTGCCGCCGCCGGCCGCCAGTGGCGCACGCCGCTCGGTATGCTGTTTATCGATGGCGGGCACAGCCTGGATGCGGCGCTGCTCGATTACCGCTGCTGGAGCCCCTGGGTTTTACCGGGTGGCACACTGGCGATTCACGACCTCTTCGAGGACGCCTACGAGGGCGGACAGGCGCCTTTCGCGATTTACCGCATGGCACTGGCCTCGGGCCTGTACCGGGAAGTGGAACGCGCCGGCAGCCTGGGGCTGTTGCGACGCCTCTAGAATCCGGGCCTGTCAGTCCACCCGGCGCTGTCGCTGGCCGGCATCCTCGTCCAGCAGATTTACCGCGCAGAACAGTTCCGCGGCAGCCGTGTGCCCGGTCAGGGCATCCGCCGCGAGCAGTATCGCCGCCGCGGTCCAGGTCGGCTTCTCGTCGGGCCACAGGAGTTCCTCGACCAGCTGGTAGCCAGTCCAGTAACTGCCATCGGGCAGGCGCCACTGCTGCAGCCAGCTGTAGACCTTGACTGCGCGGGCGTGGTCGCCGGCCGCCAGCAGCGCGAGCACCAACTCGCAGGACTCCGCCACGGTAACCCAGGGCTGGTCGGCAACACAGCGGCAACCCTGGCCGTTCTCGACAAACTCTTCCCAGCGCGCTTTCAGCCGGGCGCGTGCCTCGGCTTGCGGCAACACGCCGGCCAGCACCGGGTAAAACCAGTCCATGGAGTAGCGGGCCTTGCTCTCCCAGGTGCGATCGAAGCGCTCCGGACGCGAGCGCAGGGCAAGGCCGAGCTGTTCCCGGGCCAACAGCCAGTCGGGACGCGGCTGGCCGAGGGTCTGGGCGATATTGCAGGCGCACTCCAGGCTCTTGTAAATCGAGGAGCATCCGGTGACCAGCGCGTCCCGCTTCGGCTCACCGGCCACATCGACCGCCCAGTGGATGTCGCCGTGTTCGGTCTGCAGCGACAGCACGAAGGCCATCGCGCGCTCGACCATGGGCCACATGTCGCGCAGGAAATCCCGCTCCTGGCTGATCAGGTGGTAATGCCAGACCCCGGTGGCCACGTAGGCGACGAAATTACTCTCGCGGCGGCCTTCCTTGCAGTCGACCTCGCCGTCCCGGTAGGAGGCCCACCAGCTGCCGTCCTCCAGCTGCATTTGCTGCAGCCACCGGAACGCGCGGCGCGCCGCCGCGTATTCTCCCCCGATGGCCAGGCCCATGGCTGCTTCCACATGATCCCAGGGGTCCGTATGGCCGCCCGGAAACCAGGGAATTTCTCCGCTGGGGCGCTGGCAGTCGAGGATGAACTGGACCGTCGGCCGCAGGAACTCCTCGGGGTAGAGACCGCGGCTGAGGTACAGGCCACTCACGCGGTCGCCCCCTTGCGGAAATACATCACCACACTTTTGCCCATCAGCGGGTTGAGCAGCTGCTCGCTGACCCGGGTCAGGCGCGGCCGCTGCATGATGTCCCAGACCAGCAGGCGGTGGTACTGGCGCACCAGCCACTGCTCGTCGTTGCCCCAGAACAGGCATTTCAACCACCAGAACGGGACATGCAGGGCGTGCGCCCAGTGGCGGTGGTAGTGCTGCAGGCCGAGGGATTCGATTTCCCTGCGCAATTCGGCCGCGCGGAAAATCCGGATGTGCCCGCCGGGGGTATTGTGGTATTCCTCGCTCAGCAGCCAGCAGAGTTTTTCCGGCCAGCGGCGGGGCACACTGGCGCAGAACAGGCCGCCGGGCTTCAGCACCCGCTGGATCTCGCGCAGCGCGGCGCGGTAGTCGGGGATATGCTCGAGTACCTCGCTGCAGATGATTTTGTCGAAGGTGTTGTCGGCAAAGGGCAGCGCCAGCGCGCTCGCGGAGGAGAGACCGAAGCTGCGCCCGTCATCGGCGGGCGCGTCGAAGTCGCGCATTTTTTCCCGGGTGGTCAGCAGGTCGGGCAGGGACAGGTCCACGCCGATGGAATGCACCTGGGCCGACAGGTAGGCGGAAATCACGTGCCGGCCCTCACCGCAACCGAGATCGAGGACCACATCCCCGGCGGCCAGCGGCAGGTGCCCGAAATCAACCGTCTGCACGCAGCAGTACCTCCCGGTAATAGCCTGCCATCCGCTCGGCGCAACGCGCCCAGCTGAACTTCTCCAGAATCCGCTCCCGCCCGGCACGGGCCAGCTGCTCCCTGCGCTGCGGGTCACGCAGCAGGCTGTCGATGGCCGCGGCCAGGGCATCGGCGGATTTTGCCGGCACCTGGAGCGCCGCATCGCCCACCACCTCGGGCAGGGCGCCGCCGTCCGTGGACACCACCGGGACCGCGCAGGCCATGGCCTCGCCCGCCGGCAGGCCGAAGCCTTCGTAGACGGAGGGCACCACCGCAATGGTCGCCTCGGCGTAATACTTCACCATCTGTTCGGTGCTGATACCGCTGACGAAGCGAATCCGACCGGCAAGCCCGAGTTGCTGGATCAATTGTTCGGTTTCACCCCCGGGGCGCAGCTTGCTGACGACCAGTAATTCCAGCTCCGGCCACTGCGACAGCAACTGGGCGTAGGCCCGGATCAGGTAGCGCAGGCCCTTGAGTGGCGCGTCGGCGGAGCAGGTAGCCATGAGGCGCTGGGGGCGACGCGGTATCTCCGGCAGCGGGCGGAACTGCTCGGTATCAATGCCGATCGGAACGAGATCGATGCCCGCCGGCTGCAGTCCGAAATCCCGGGCGATGTCCTGGCGGGAGGTTTCCGATACCGTCACCACGTGGTGTAACTGGCGGATCACCCGGGCCTGCATACCGAGGAAAGAATGCCAGCGCCGGATCAGCAGGCGTTCGCGGAACGAGTTCGATGCGGCGAGTGCGATGCGCAGGTCGCTGGTGATCGGGTGATGCACCGTGGTCACCAGCGGCAGGCCCATGCGCTGCAACTCCAGCATGCCGTAACCAAGGCACTGGTTGTCGTGGATGATGTCGTAGCGATGGCCGTGGCGGCGCAGGAACTTTACCGCCCGGCGGCTGAAGGTGTAGGGTTCCGCGAAACCGCCGGTCAGCTTGCTGCTCCACTCGATGACATTGCTCATGGAGGAGAGGTGGCGCGGACGCAGGGAGCGCAGTCCGTTGCGATAGAGATCGAGGCTCTGCAGGGGGATAAAGCCCACCCGGGGATCCAGCCGCGGGTAGGGCGGGCCGGAGATCACGTCGACCCGGTGACCGGCGTCCACCAGTGCCTTGCTCAGGTAATAGAGATAGATTCCCTGGCCACCGCCGTGGGGATTGCTGCGGTACCCCAGCAGCGCAATGCGCAGTGGTTGCGCCTGAACCGGCGCCAAAGGGCTGGCTGCGACCCGGGGCAGCGCCTCGGCCTGGATTGTTTCTGGCTGGCTGATATCAGCTTCCTCAATTTCACCGCTGGGGGAGGTGCGGGGCCCGGGACGGAAATGACGCAAATTTACTTCAGCGGCAGGACTCCAAATTCTAAGCAGCAGGGAGGCAAAAATCCAGCCACCGGAAAGTCACCGGGGATTCCGCTATAATCCCGCGGTACGCCCCAATCCGAGCAAACCATGACCAGCACTGCCTACAAGGGTATCATCCTCGCCGGTGGCACCGGCACCCGGCTGCATCCGCTGACCAGCACCGTCTCCAAGCAGTTGATGCCGGTGTACGACAAGCCGATGATCTACTATCCGCTGGCCACCCTGATGCTGGCGGGCATTCGCGACATCCTTGTCATTACCACGCCCCGCGATCAGTCCGCCTTCCGCGAATTGCTCGGCAATGGGGCGCAGTGGGGCATCCAGCTCAGTTATACGGCACAGCCGAGCCCGGACGGCCTCGCCCAGGCATTCATCCTCGGCCAGGAGTTTATCGGTGACTCCCGCGTCGCACTGGTCCTCGGGGACAATATCTTCTACGGTGGCGGCTTCACCCAGAAATTGCGCAGCGCTGCCCAGCGTGACAGCGGCGCCTCGGTTTTTGCCTACTACGTACAGGACCCGGAGCGGTACGGCGTGGTCTCTTTCGACGCCGAGGGCATCGCGCGGGACATCGAGGAAAAGCCGGCGAAACCGAAATCCCACTATGCTGTCACCGGGCTTTATTTCTACGACAACGACGTGGTGGAGATCGCTCGCGGGGTAAAGCCCTCCGCCCGCGGCGAACTGGAAATCACCGACGTCAACCGCCACTACATGCAGCGCGGCGACCTCAACGTCGAAGTCATGAGCCGCGGCACCGCCTGGCTGGATACCGGAACCCACAACTCCCTGCTCGACGCGGCCAATTTCATCCGCGTGGTGGAGGTGCGCCAGGGCCTGAAAATCGCCTGCCCAGAGGAGGTCGCCTTCCGTATGGGCTATATCTCCGCCGAGGAACTGCTCGCCCTGGCCATGCCCCTGGAAAAAAGCGGATACGGCCTCTACCTGAAAGGCCTGCTCGGCGAAAACGGAGTTGTATTCAATGATGTTTGAAACCACGCCCCTGCGGGACGTGATGGTGATCACCCCGAAGGTCTTCGGCGACGAGCGCGGATTCTTCCTCGAGAGCTGGAACGCGCGGGTATTTGCCGAGGCCGGCCTCGACCTGGGCTTTGTGCAGGACAACCACAGCCGCTCCAGCCGCGGCATCCTGCGCGGCCTGCACTACCAGACGCAGCACACCCAGGGGAAGCTGGTGCGGGTAGTCGCCGGCTCCGTGTTCGACGTCGCCGTGGATTTGCGGCGCTCCTCACCGAGTTTCGGCAAATGGTTCGGGGTGGAACTGTCGGCGTCCAACCAGCAGATGCTCTGGGTACCGCCGGGCTTTGCCCACGGATTCTACGTCACCTCCGACTCCGCTGACTTCCAGTACAAATGCACGGATTTCTACGACCCCGCCAGCGAGGTAGCACTGGCCTGGAACGACCCGACTGTCGGCATCGAGTGGCCGGTGCCGGAAGGCGAATCACCGGCGCTGTCGGGCAAGGATGCCGAGGGCCTGGCCTGGGACGCGATTCCGCTGTTCGATTAGGCGTGTTCCGGGCAGCTTCAGCTGCGCTGGCACGCCCGGAGGGCAGTCACTCAGTTGGCCAGCAGGGGTCTCCACCACGCTTCGTTCGCGAGATACCAGTCCAGCGTCTTCTCGATCCCGGTTTCGAAGGTCTCCACCGGCTGGAATCCGAGATCGGCAGCAATCTTCGCCGCGTCGATGGCGTAGCGCCAGTCATGGCCCGCCCGGTCCTCGACAAAGCGGATCAGGTCCCGCGCGGACTCCCCTCGCGCACAGGGTGAGTCCGGGAAGCGCTCGCGCAATCCGGCGTCCCCGGCAAAGCGCCGGTCCAGCCGTTCGCAGAGCAACTCGACAATGGAGAGGTTGTTCCACTCGTTGTTGCCGCCGATATTGTAGGTCTCCCCGACCACGCCCTGCAGCAGCACTTTCTCGATGCCACGGCAGTGATCCTCGACATAGAGCCAGTCGCGGATATTGCTGCCATCGCCGTACACCGGCAGCGGCAGGCCGCGCAGGATATTGGTCAGGCACAGGGGAACGAGTTTCTCCGGGAAGTGGTAGGGCCCGTAGTTGTTGGAGCAGTTGCTGGTGCTCACCTGCAGGCCATAGGTGTGGTGCCAGGCGCGCACCAGGTGGTCCGAGGCCGCCTTGCTGGCGGAATAGGGCGAGTTGGGTTCGTATTTCTGCTCTTCGTGAAAGCCCGGGGCGTCCGCTGCCAGCGAGCCGTAGACCTCGTCGGTAGAGACATGGTGAAAGCGGTGGGGGCGCGGGCTGTCGCCGCCCAGCCAGTGGGTCCGGGCCGCTTCCAGCAGGACCTGGGTACCCACCACGTTGGTCTCGATAAAGGCCGCGGGGCCGCTGATCGAGCGGTCCACGTGGCTCTCCGCGGCGAAGTGCACCAGGGTGTCGACGGCGTGGCGGCCGAGGGCGGCGAGGACGGCCGCGTAATCGCGGATATCCGCGTGCAGGAAATGAAAGCCCTCACTGCCTTCCAGCGACGCCAGGTTGGCGCGGTTGCCGGCGTAGGTCAGGGCATCCAGGGCGACGATGGTGTCCTGCGGATACTGGCGGCGCCAGTAGTGCACGAAGTTGGCGCCGATGAAGCCGGCGGCGCCGGTGACCAGCAGGGATCGGGACATTCGGGGTTCCTCGTTTACAGACTTTTCTCGGCGGCCAGTTCGGCCAGCATTCGCCGCAGGTTCTGCCGCCAGTGGACCGGCTCCAGTTCCAGGTCGCGCCAGGAGGAGGTTTTATCCAGCACGCTGAACGCGGGGCGCCGGGCCGGGGTCGGGTAGGCGCTGCCGGGGATCGGGCGGATGGCTGGCATGCCCTGCAGCAGGCCCAGCGCCAGCGCCTCCTCGGCAATGGCTACGGCGAAGTCATACCAGCTGCAGACGCCGGCATCGCTCCAGTGATAGGTCCCGCTGACTGCGGGGCGATCCACGGCCGCCCAGATCGCCCCGGCGAGGCCCGCAGCCCAGGTCGGTGTGCCGACCTGGTCCGCAACCACGGTCAGCGTATCGCGCTCGGCCATCAGGCGCAGCATGGTCTTGACAAAATTGGCGCCACGGGCCGAATACACCCAGCCGGTGCGCAGGACCAACGCCTCGGGCAGGATGCCACGAAGGCGCTGCTCGCCGGCCAGCTTGCTGCGACCGTAGACACCCAGCGGTGCCGGGCGCGCATTCGGCGCGTAGGGCGTTGCAGCCGCGCCGTCAAAGACAAAGTCAGTGGAAATATGGATCAGGCGGGCGTTGACTTGCGCACAGCCTGCTGCCAGCGCTGCCGGGCCCGCGGCGTTAACAGCCATGGCCGCAACGACCTCAGACTCGGCGCGATCCACCGCTGTATAGGCGGCGGCGTTGATGACCACCGCAGGCGCCAGCGCGGCCAGTGTGTAGTGAACCTGTTCCGCATCGGCGATATCCAGTTCGGCGCGGCCCAACGCAATCCCCCGCATGCCGGCGGGAATGCTGCGCGCGAGTTCCTGGCCGAGCTGGCCGCCCGCGCCGGTAATCAGGATAGTTGCGGTCAACGGGTTGCCCTCTACGTTCCGATTTATCCAGGGGCGGCCATCTTACTACCTGCTCCCGGGCGCGCCCACCCCCGCAGCGTCGGTCGCGTGGCGTTCCAGCAGGGCAAGGCAGGTCTCCAGCTGGGTGTGGAGGTCGGTCATGGCGATGTAGCGGGTGCCCGACTCCCGGCACTGGGCGCGGTAGATGCCGTCGATACAGCGCAGCACCGCGTGGTCGAGGTCTGCCTGCCGGAAGGGGTGCCGCATCACCAGGCCGGCGCGGGCTGCCGCGATATGGTCGGCGTAACCACTGTCTTCGGTAGTGATGACCGGCAGCCCGGCGAGCAGCGCGCGCAACAATAACGGCGCGGCCGCCTCGGCTTGCGCCGGGTGCACCAGGGTATCGGCGGCAAGCAGCACTGCGTCGAGCGGTTCCCGGTTGCGCAGGAATTCCACGGCGTCGCGCACGCCGAGTTTGCGGGCGAGGTGGTGATAACTGCGATAGCGACCGTCCGCCGCGACCAACAGGCGCAGCTTCTGGTGAACCTGTTCGCCGCGGGCGTGGGCCAGGGCGTGAATCGCCCGCGCCAGGCCGGCGCGCTGGAAATCGCTCCCGGCAAACAGCAGGAGCAGCTCCCCCTCGGCGACCTGCAGCCGCTGGCGCAGGTCCCGGCGAATCTTGCGGGCCTCTTCCGGGCCGGTGTTCCAGGTCGCCACGCCCGGAGGCAGGACCAGGCCGGCGGCAGACGGCAGGGCGTATTGCTGCTGGTAAGCGGCCTGCTGCGCGGTGGACAGGTACATCATCAGGCCAGCCCCACCTGCGCGAAAAAAACGCGACTCGAGTGCGCGAAAATACTGCTCCGCACCACCTCTCCGGGAGAGCCAACGGCGCGGTGACAGCGATCGTCCCGGTGACGATTGCGCCCGCGGCAGCGTGGCACACAGCACTGCATCCAGCCCCGGCAGCGGCTCAAATCCCAGCACCGCGCGCGCCGGATCCCGTGCCAGCGCCTCCTGCAGCGCCTCGAGGAAGGCGGCGTGCCGCCGATGGCGCCCCCGCTCCCGCACCGGCAACTGCCGCCAGGACACGCCATCCACCGGATTGTCCGCGGCAGCGGTGCTGTAGACACAGCAGGCGTGGCCGCGGGCGCGCGCCTGGCGCAGCAACTGCCGCAGGTCGATACCTACTGCGGCCAGTTCACCCGGTTCGAAGACGACAAAGGCGATTAGCATGGCGGCTACCCCCCCTCGCTGCCTGCGCCGAAGAGCTCCCGCCAGGCTGTGAGTACCGCCTCGCGATGACCGGCAAACTCCACGGCGTCGACTTCCCCGGGCAGCTGTTGCAGGGCGAGCTGGTGGGAGGCGCTGCGGAAGGCGAGATAGGCTGCGCCGAGTGCCGCGGCGCGCTGCGCCGTAAACAGGCCGGTGGCGGCCAGGGTCTCGAGGATGCGCATATTGTCCGGCCAGCGGGCCAGCTGGTGGCAACCGTGGGACCAGGCCAGCACCGCGTACTGCACCATGAATTCGATATCCACGATACCGCCGGTACCCTGTTTCAAATGGAAACGCCCGGCATCTTCCTGCGGCAGGAGGTGCTCGCGCATGCGCTGGCGCATGCCGACCACCTCCCCGGCCAGCGCAGTTGCATCGCGCTGCTGGCAGAGGATTTCCCGGCGGATCGCCTCCACCTGGTCGGCGACAAGGGGATCGCCGGCGACACTGCGGGCCCGCACCAGCGCCTGGTGCTCCCAGGTCCAGGCGCCGCTGCGCTGGTAATTGCCGAAGGCTTCCACGCTGGGCACCAGGACCCCGGAATCGCCGTCCGGACGCAGGCGCATATCGACTTCGTAGAGCTGTCCCAGCGCCATGCGCGCCTCCAGGATATGGATGATGCGCTGGGCGAGGCGGGTGTAGAACACCGCGTTGTCGATACTGCGCTCGCCGTCGGTCGCCCCCTGGCGCTGGCTGTTGCTGACAAATACCAGGTCGAGATCGGAGCCGTACCCGAGTTCGATACCCCCCAGCTTGCCGTATCCGAACACCGCCATACCGTAACCCGAACTGTCCCGCGCCGGTTCCCCGTACTTGCGGTTGAGGTCCGCCCAGGCCACCGCCAACACCTGTTCCAGTACCACCTCGGCGATCCAGGTGAGGTTGTCGCTAACCTTCATCACCGGCAGCCGGCCGGCGATCTCGCTGGCCGCCACACGCAACACCTGGGCCGCCTTGAAGTAGCGCAGGGCGTCCATCTGCGCCTCGAGATCCTCGATGGGAATCCGCGCCACCTCTTGGGTCAGCAGGCTGCGCAACTCCTCCTTGCCCGGCGGGTGATAGAGGCTGCCGCGGTCGAGCAACTCATCCAGCAGGGCGGGGTGACGCGACATCTGGTCGGCAATCCACGGGCTGGCGGCGCACAGGCGCACCAGTTCGTGCAGCGCCGGCGGGTTTTCCAGCAGCAGCACCAGGTAGGCGCTGCGGCGTGCCACCGCGACTACCAGCGGCAGCAGCCGTTGCAGCGCAAGGTCCGGGTCGTCGGTCTCGGCGCAGGCCAGCACCAGTTGCGGCATGAACTGGTCGAGGCGGTCGCGGCCGGTGACCTGCAGGGAGGCCACCCGGGGGCTGGCGCGCAACTGCGTCAGCTCGGCACAGGCGGCTGCGGCGTCCCGATAGCCCAGCTCGACCAGCGGTTGCGGTTCGAGGTCATCCTGCCAGAGGTAACCCGGATCTTCCTCGCGCTCACCATACTCCTCCTCTGGCGGCGCAATCAGCTCGGCGAAATGCGCCGCCACGCGCTGCCGATGGTCCTGCAGGGCCGCGAGGTAAGTTCCCCAACTGGCAAAACCCATTACCGTAGCCAGCGCCAGGCGCGGCAGGTCGTCCACCGGCAGCTCCTGGGTCTGGCGATCCTGGTAGCCCTGTATGGCGTGCTCGCTGTCGCGCAGGAACAGGTAGGCCGCGCGCAGCTCGTCCGCGGCGGCGGCCGGGAGGCAGCCCAGAGTGACGCATTCATCCAGCACCCGCAGCAGTTCCCGCTGCTGCAGTCCGAGATCGCGGCCGCCGCGAATCAGCTGGAAACACTGGACGATGAATTCCACCTCGCGGATACCGCCACTACCCAGCTTGACGTTTTCCTCGAGCCCGCGCCGGCGCACCTCGGCGGTAATCATCTGCTTCATGCTGCGCAGGCTTTCTATGGCGCTGAAATCGACGTAGCGGCGGAAGACAAAAGGCCGCAGGGCGTTCATCAGGTCGACGTAGCGCTCCGGGCTGCCGGTCACCGGGCGCGCCTTGATCATGGCGTAGCGCTCCCAGTCACGGCCCTGGTCCTGGTAGTACTCTTCCAGCGCGGCGAAGCTGTGCACCAGCGCGCCACTCTCGCCGTAGGGGCGCAGGCGCATGTCGACGCGGAAAACGAAGCCCTCCGCGGTGTGCTGGTCGAGGGCGCTGATCAGGCCCTGGCCGAGGCGGGTGAAGAACTGCTCATTGCTGACCGAGCGCTTGCCGTCCCGGGTCTCGCCGCTTTCGGGGTAGACGAACAACAGGTCGATGTCCGATGACACATTCAGTTCGTTGGCCCCCAGCTTGCCCATCGCCAGCACGATGAGCTGTTGCGGCTCATCGCTGAAACGCCCGATCGGGCAGCCGAGCTTTGCTTCCAGCGCCGGGGCCAGCACCGCGAGCGATTCGGTGATGCAGGCGTCGGCCAGCGCCGAGGTGGTGGTGATGGTTTCCAGGGTGTCGGCCAGGCGGCAGAAGTCGCGCCAGATGATGCGCGCCATATGGTACTGGCGGAAGCGCCGCAGCTGCGGGTTAAGTTCCACATCCCCTGCCGCCAGTTGGCTGGCGAGCTGCGCGCGGATGGTCCCGGCATCCACCGGCCGTTGCAACCAGGGGTCCTGCATCAGCGCCAGCAGGCGCTCCGGGTGGCTGCGGCCAAAGTCGGCGACGAATGGACTGCAGGCCAGCACCCGCGCAATCTGGCCGGACACCGGTGCCTGCGCCGCCGCACTCTCCAGCGCCGCGGCTTGCGCCGCCCGCTCCAGGATACGCTGCCACTGGGTCTGCGCTTCGGCGGCCAGTGGCTCCGGCAGTCCCTGGGTATCGATCGCCATCGCCTGCTCAGCTCTCCAGCGCCGGCGCGACCCGCAGGACTTCCTCGATGGTGGTCTCACCGCGGGCCACCCTGGCGGCACCGGAGAGCCGCAGGGTCTGCATGCCTTCTGCCATGGCTACCTCGCGGACCCTTGCCGCCTCGAGGTGGGAGTGGATTTCCGCCTGCACCGGCTGGCTGCAGACCAGCACCTCATAGATGCCCTGGCGCCCCATGTAACCGGTATTGCGGCACGCCTTGCAGCCCACCGGGCGCGCCACCTGGGCCGGCGGCGCCAGCTGCCAGGGCGACACCAGCTGGTTCCAGGCATCCGCGTCGAGCGGCTCCATTCGCTTGCAGTGGGGGCAGAGGATGCGCACCAGCCGCTGGGACATGATCCCGCGCACGGTCGCCTTGATCAGGTAGGCGGGCACCCCCAGTTCCAGCAACCGGGACAGGGAGCTGGGCGAGTCGTTGGTATGCAGGGTGGACAGCACCAGGTGGCCGGTGAGGGCCGCCTGCACCGCCATGTTGGCGGTTTCCAGGTCGCGGATCTCGCCGATCATGATGATGTCCGGGTCCTGCCGCATCAGCGCGCGCACCCCGGTGGCGAAGTCCAGGCCGATGCCGTGGTTGACCTGCATCTGGTTGAAGGCCGGCTCCATCATCTCGATCGGGTCCTCGATGGTGCAGACATTGACCTCGGAGGTCGCCAGCTGGCGCAGGGTGGAATAGAGCGTGGTGGTCTTGCCCGAGCCGGTTGGGCCGGTGACCAGGACGATCCCGTTGCCCATGTTGGTCATGCGGTTCCAGTTGTCGAGATCGTCCGCCGCGAGGCCGAGCTGGCGGAAGCTCTTGTTGAGCATGTCCGGGTCGAAAATCCGCATCACCAGTTTTTCGCCGAACGCGGTGGGCAGGGTGGCGAGACGCAGCTCGACCTCGTTGCCCTCCGGGGTGCGGGTCTTCAGCCGGCCATCCTGGGGACGGCGTTTTTCGGCGACGTCCATGCGGCCGAGAATCTTGACCCGGCTGGTCACCGCCGCGCAGACCTTGCCGGGCAATTCATAGACGCTGTGCAGGACACCGTCGATGCGAAAGCGGACGTTGCCGATATCCCGTCGCGGCTCGATGTGAATATCGCTGGCGCGCTGTTCGAAAGCGTACTGCAGCAACCAGTCGACAATACTCACCACATGCTGGTCGTTGGCGTCCAGCTCGCGCATGGAGCCGAGTTCCAGCATCTGCTCCAGGTTGCCGGTACCGGTGCGCAGGTCGGCCTGGTCGGAGCGGCGCGCGCCGAGCACCGAGCCGGCCATGGTATAGAACTCCGCGGTGTGGCGGGCGATATCCCTGGGGTCCGCCAGCACCCGCATCACCCGCTTGCGCAGCACGTGTTCGAGGTTGCCCTCCCAACCGCGAATCCAGGGTTCCGCCGATGCAATCAGCACGTCGTTGTCGCGCACCTCGACTGCGAGGATGCGGTGGCGCTCGGCAAAGGCGCGGGACATCACTTCGGCGACCGCGCTAACGTTGATCTTGAGTGGATCGATGGAATAGACCGGTTGCCCGCAGCGCCGGGCCAGCCAGCCCAGCAGGACATCCATTTCCAGGGTCTGGCCGGGATTGGCGAGATCAGGGAATTTGAATTCAGCCAGTGCGACCAGGGGATGCACGGAGACCCGCGCCAGTTTCAGTACCTTTTCCAGCTCGGCCTTGCCCATACGGCCGTCGGCATGCAGCTGGCGGGCGAGGTTGCCCAGGTCCAGCTTCTGTTCACCGCTGTGCAAGCTCTGGTTTGTCGCCATGAAATACGGATTCCCGATCAGCGCATGCGCCCCAAGGGCAATAATGCTAGCACAGGGCAATGCCCTTCCCGGCAGTAATACTGGCGCTATCGACAAAAGCTCTGGCGTCCGGGCCCACAGTGCCTATAATGCGCCCCCTGAAGCAACGGATTTCCGGAGCCACAGCATGCCGAGCAGCAACCCACTGAGCAACCTCTTCGGCCGCTCACCGATCGGCCCGATTCAGGAACACATGCAGGTCGCCTGCGAGGCCGTCCGCCACCTCCCTGCGTTCATGCAGGCCGCCGCGGATGCGGACTGGAAGCTCGCCAACGAGCTCAACCGCGCGGTCAACAAGGCGGAGAAGGAAGCCGACAAGCTCAAGCGCTCGGTGCGTCGCCACCTGCCCAAGAGCCTGTTCCTGCCGGTGCCGCGTTCCGACCTGCTGGCGCTGATCGGCATCCAGGACCAGGTCGCCAATACCGCCAAGGACATCTGCGGCATCGTCCTGAGCCGCGACCTGCGCTTTCCCGATGCCATTTTCCCCGCCACCCTCGAATTTACCCAAACCTGCGTCGCCACCGTGGAACAGGCCCTGAACGCTATCCAGGAACTGGATGAACTGCTGGAAGTGGGATTCAGCGGCCGCGAGGTGAAACTGGTCGAGTCGATGCTCAAGGAACTGCACCGGCTGGAACGCCAGACTGATAAACAGCAGTTCAATCTGCGCCGCGCCCTCTACCGCATCGAGGACGAGTGCAAACCGGTGGACGTGATGTTCTATTACCGCACCATTGCCGCCATCGGCAAAGTCGCGGATACCGCCGAAAACGTCGGCAACCACCTGCAGATCCTGCTCGCCAAGTAAGAACAAGAGGAACACCGACTCATGGAAATCATCGCGCAATACGGCGGGGTATTCCTCGTGATGGCCTGCCTGTTCGGCTTTTTCATGGCCTGGGGTATCGGCGCCAACGACGTCGCCAACGCCATGGGCACCTCGGTGGGCTCACGGGCGCTGACCATCACCCAGGCGATCCTGATCGCCATGGTCTTCGAGTTCCTCGGCGCTTACCTCGCCGGCGGGGAGGTCACCGCAACCATTCGCAAGGGCATCATCGACCCGGAGGTACTGGCTGATGACCCCGAATTGATGGTCTACGGCATGCTCTCCGCGCTGCTGGCGGCGGGCACCTGGCTGCTGATCGCCAGCATGAAGGGCTGGCCGGTCTCCACCACCCACTCGATTGTCGGCGCCATCGTCGGCTTCGCCGCGGTCGGTATCTCGGTGGAGGCCATTCACTGGGACAAGGTCGGCGGTATCGTGGCCTCCTGGGTGGTATCGCCGGTGCTGGCGGGCAGTATCTCCTTCGGCCTGTTCATCAGCGTCAAGCGCCTGATCCTCGACACCGAAAACCCCTTTGAACGCGCCCGCAAGTTCATTCCGGTGTACATGTGGATGGTGGGCTTCATGATCGCCATGGTCACCCTGCTCAAGGGCCTCAAGCACGTCGGCCTGCATTTCGACCTGGGCCTCGGCAGCCAGTTTGCCAATGCCCTGCCCATTTCTGCGCTCATCGGCCTGGTCGTTGCCGGCTTCGGCGCACTGTTGATCCGGCGCGTCCCCGAGACCAGCGTGCCGGGCAGCCGCTTCGGCAACGTGGAACGGGTATTCGCCATCCTGATGGTGTTCACCGCCTGCTCCATGGCCTTCGCCCACGGCTCCAACGACGTCGCCAACGCGGTGGGCCCGCTGGCCGCGATCGCCGGCATCGTGCAGTCCGGCGGCGTGATCGCCGCGAAATCGGCCATGCCCTGGTGGATCCTGCTGGTGGGCGCCCTTGGCATCGTGGTCGGCCTTGCCACCTACGGCTGGCGGGTCATTACAACCGTCGGCCGCAAGATCACCGAGCTCACCCCCAGCCGCGGCTTCGCCGCGGAGCTGGGCGCCGCCAGCACCGTGGTGCTGGCATCGGCTACCGGCCTGCCGATCTCCACCACCCACACCCTGGTCGGCGCGGTACTCGGCGTGGGCTTCGCCCGCGGTATCGGCGCGCTGAACCTGCAGGTAGTGGGCAACATCTTCATTTCCTGGCTGATCACCCTGCCGGCGGGCGCGGGCCTGGCGATCCTGTTCTTCTTCGTCTTCAAGGGAATCTTCTCGGCCTGAGCGGCGGCGCTATTGGCGTAGCGGCTCGCCTTGCATAGACTTGGCTGAACTCGCCCTGCGCCGCGCGCCCGCCACGACACCATGCCCGACTCCGACAGACGTATCCGCTCCCGACTGGAGCAACTGGTCGCCTCCGCCTCGGTAAGTTCCACCGACCCAGGCTGGGACCAGGGCAACCGCCAGGTCGTCGAACTGCTGGCAAGCTGGCTCGAGGACCTCGGTTTCCACACCGAAATCCAGCCGCTCTCCGCCAGTGGCCACAAAGCCAACCTGGTCGCCACCCGCGGCAGCGGGCCCGGGGGACTGGTCCTCGCCGGCCACACCGACACCGTACCCTTCGACGAGGGCCGCTGGCACAGCGACCCGCTGTCACTGGACGAACGCGACAACCGTTTCTACGGTCTCGGCAGCACCGACATGAAGGGCTTCTTCCCGCTGGCCCTCGCCGCCGCGGAGCGCTTCACCGGTACCGCGCTCAAACAACCGCTGATCATTCTCGCCACTGCGGACGAAGAGAGCACCATGTGCGGCGCGCGCAGCCTCGCCGCCGCCGGCTACCCGAAAGCCCGGGCCGCCATCATCGGCGAGCCGACCTCGCTGGTGCCGGTGCGCATGCACAAGGGCATCATGATGCTCGGCGCCAGCATCACCGGCAGGGCGGGGCACTCCTCCAATCCCTCCCTGGGCAACAGCGCCCTGGAGGGCCTGCACGCGGTCATGGGCGAGCTGCTCGCCTACCGCGGCGAACTCGGGCAGCGCTACCCCAACCCGGCCTTCGAGGTCCCGACCCCTACCCTCAACCTCGGCCGGGTGCACGGCGGCGACAGCCCCAACCGTATCTGCGGCCACAGCGAACTGCACTTCGACCTGCGCCTCACCCCCGCGGGCAGCAATGCGGCGGTGCTCGCGGAACTCCAGTCCCGGCTGCGGGCACTGGGCGTGCAACGCGACCTCGCGATCGAGGTGCGCCAGCTGATCGAGGATGTCGAGCCTTTCGAACAGCCCGCGGACAGTGAGCTGGTGCGGCTGGCGGAGCAACTCACCGGCCACAGCGCGGAGGCGGTGGCCTTTGCCACGGAAGCTTCTTTCCTGCAGCAACTCGGTATGGAGACGATCGTCCTTGGACCAGGGTCGATCGACCGGGCACATCAGCCGGACGAGTTCCTGCCGCTGGAGCAGATTCATCCCTGTGTGGACCTGTTGGCGCTGTTTATTCGGCACTACTGCTTGTAATCGAGCCCCTCGTACCAACTCAAGCCGGGATTCGACTTTCCACCATCCTGGCTCGGTACTCCGGTACCCATACTGAGTTTGCATTCGGATTCTGGTATCCGTGCTTCGATACCCGGCCTGAATGCGTGATATGGCCACCCGAAAAACGCAAAAGCGCCATCCATGGCAGCTCGGCCTCGGACATCCATGTCCTCGGACGTTTTCGTGTGGCCATATCACGCATTCAGTCCTCTTTCAGTGGCAAACCAGTATTTCCCATTAACGATTCGGCGACTCTTGTTTATGGCTGCTTAATCGCCCCTTGCTACAGGTAGCTGTATGCCGGGGAATGGCACCGAAAGAGGCCCGGATACAGGAATACCCTGCACCGGGGCGTCCGAGGCCATGGATGGCCGAGGCCGAGCCTGCACATGGATGTGCGCTTTTTGGCGGTCCCGGTGCAGGGTATTCCTGTATCCGGGCCGGCTCGATTACCACCTACCCCACCGCCACACCACAAGTAGACAAAACAGTCCGAACAGCTGTGCAAAATTGCCATTAGTGAAACCGACCCACTTTCGGTACCCTTTCCGGTTCGAACAAACGACACAGGCACAGACAGGTGAGCACCCAGGGCCGGGAACACATCCGCTGGTTCAGGAATACCGCGCCGTACATCAATCTGCACCGGGGCAAGACCTTCGTGCTGATGTTCGGTGGCGAAGTAGCCCAGGACCCGAATTTCCCCAACATCATCCACGACATCGCGCTGCTGGAGAGCCTCGGCGTGCGACTCGTGCTGGTGCACGGCGCCCGCCCGCAAATCGCCCAGCGTCTGGAGGCGGCGGGAATCGACAGCGCGGTCCACGAGGACCTGCGGGTTACTGATACCACCGCCCTCGAGCATGTAAAGGACGCCGCCGGCTCACTGCGCGCCCAGATCGAGGCGCTGCTGTCCATGGGATTGCCCAACTCGCCGATGCTGGGGGCGAAGATGCGTGTCTGCAGCGGTAATTTTGTCACCGCGAAACCGATCGGCGTGGTTGATGGGGTCGATTTCCAGCACACCGGTAGAGTGCGCCGGGTCGACGCCGAGGGCATCCAGTACCAGTTGCGCAACGAGACCATCGTGCTGGTTTCACCGCTCGGCTATTCGCCTACCGGGGAAATTTTCAATTTGGCGCTGGAAGACGTGGCGATGAATTGCGCCGCGGCGATCGGCGCCGACAAGCTGATCCTGTTCGGCACGGACGCGGGCGTAGCCACCGCGGATGGCAAGTTATTGCGCCAGCTGGCGGTGAGTGAGGTGGAATCCGTAATAGCCGCCAGCGCGGAGCAGGCAACCCTGCTGCAGACCGCCAGCCGCGCCTGCCAGCTGGGCGTACCGCGCTGCCACATCATCAGTTACCGCGACGACTGCGCGTTGCTGGAAGAGCTGTTCACCCACGATGGCAGCGGCACGCTGGTGTCCGATTCGGACTTCGAAACCTGCCGGCGCGCGGGGATCGACGATGTCGGCGGTATTCTCGAACTGATCGAACCGCTGGAACAGCAGGGCATCCTGGTCAAACGCTCGCGCGAATTGCTGGAGAATGAAATCGAGCAATTCCGCCTGCTGGAGCGCGACGGGCGCATTATCGCCTGCGCCGCATTATATCCCTTTCCCGAGGATGGCTGCGGCGAGATTGCCTGCGTCGTCAGCCACCCGGATTACCGGCGCGGCAAACGCGGCGACCGCCTGCTGCGGGAGCTGGAAGCCGAGGCCCGGGCCATGGGGTTGGACCGGGTGTTCGTCCTCAGCACCCAGACGGGCCACTGGTTCCGGGAACAGGGCTTCGTGGAGGCCACCCGGGAGTCACTGCCGGGCCGCAAACAGGCGCTGTACAACCTGCAGCGCAACTCCAAGGTTTTCTTCAAACCGCTGTAGCTCCCGGCGCTCACGACTGGTGGCGGGGCAGTGCCCCGCCTGCTAGCGGATGTGCCGGCTCAGGAAGGAAACAATCCCCTCACCGGAGGGATCGGTCAGCGGGAAATCCGGATCGGACGAGTAGGCCACGCTCTCCAGGCCCACTTCGTCGGCACGGGCCTTCACCGCGAGGGCGTGCAGGCCGTGGTGCAACAGCATGTTGAGCGGATCGTCAAAGCCGGTGCGGAAGTTCTTCACGAAGACCGGCGCGTCACCGGCGTCCATCAGGCCCAGCATATCGACATTTTCCCGGTAGGAAGCATTGCCCGGCGAATAGATGTCCTCGACTGTCTCGACCCCGAGAAACACCAGCAGGTAGTTGGTGACACCGAGGGTAGCGGCGATGGTCGGGATATCGGTCCCACCCAGGTACGCCTGCAGCGGTTCGGTTACCGGCAGCAGCACCTGTTCCCAGCGCAGCAGGTCATAGGTCGACTGGGTTGCCAGTGCCCCCACCGCGCGGACCCGCGTGGACTCCCGCAACACCGGGTCTTCCGCATTTGCCAGGGCCAGGTCGTCGTGGGTGCCCAGCCACAGGCTGGTGCCGGCGCCGGCGGACACCCCGTACAGGGCGACGTTTTCCGGGTCCAGGTGCAGGCTCTCGTAGTAGTAGCGCAGGAATTGCAGGGCGCGGGCGCTGTCCTGTAACGAGGTCAGGACTCCGCCCTGGGCTTCGCTGAGGGATATGCCTTCGCCCGCTTCGGGCACGCTGAGCAGCGTGTAGTTGATACTCGCGTAGGCCACACAGGACTGCAGCAGCTCCCGGATATGCCCGGGGAAGAGGTCGTAGGCGTTACTTTTATCGCCCCCGGTGAATCCGCCGCCGTGGATGTGGATGACCAGTGGCGTGGACTCGTCACAGTCCTCGGGGAGGAAGATATCCAGGCGATTGCGCTCTCCCTCGCCGTAGGGAATGTCCGCGGCGAAACGCGCGTTGATACCCTCGAGGTCTATCGGCGATGCACTGCTGATGAATTCCAGCCGGGGTCGCGGAGGCTCCGCGGGCACTGTCGGGGTACCCGGGTGGTGATCGTTACCCCCATCACAGGCAACCAGGGCAGAAAACGCAAAAAAAAGTGCCAGGCGCGGCATTGCGGGCATGGAAAGTCCTTATAGCAGTGAGGGCGCTGCGCGAACCGTAGTACCTGCAAGATCAAAAATCCAGTGTTTTCAATGAGTAACAGCACAATCGCGCGGGCGCACGGGGAATTTCCGGCAGCGCGCGCGGGCCTGACAAATGTCAATTATGTTACCAGATGGTGCAAATAGTGTTACTAAACTGGTGCAGCGCACCAATGGCGATCACGAAATGAACAAAAAATCCTTATTTATCAGTGCTATGTCGCAATTAATTCACAAATTACCCCTTGCATTGAAATTTGATTGTGGGAACATATGTAACGAATGGGTAACACATTCAACCAACCACCAAGGAGTAACATCATGAAAGCGAAGAAAGCACTACTGGCTGTACCGGCACTGCTGCTGGCCGCCAACGTCAACGCCGCCTGTCTGGCGAGCCGCCCGGCTGCAGCACCGGCCATCCCCAACGGCGCCGCCGTTGACGCCGAAGCCATGTACGCGGCCCAGGAAGCCACCAAGGCCTACGTTGCCGGTGTGGAAAAATACCTGGAATGCCGCTCTGACCAGCTCGGCTACCTGGAGCACAACTACTTCGTGAGCCGCGCCCAGGAAGTGGCCGAGAGCTACAACAGCGAGCTGCAGAAATTCCGCAGCCGCGACGAAGCTATCGCCAGCTCCTGAGCAGCAGGGCAGTAAAGCTTTAACAGCAACACCAATAACAACGCCTGTTCACCCGCGCCCTGTCGCGGGTGAATTGTTTCTGGGCTCCCGCCAGCCCCGCCCGCCGATACAAGCACCCGTTAATTTGCTATCCTGCGCAGCCTGATTTTCTTCACCAGCAGGCGCCAATCCAGCGCGCCGCAACGGACTAGCACGATGCCTGACTATCGCTCCAAGACTTCCACCGCCGGCCGCAACATGGCCGGGGCCCGCGCGCTGTGGCGCGCCACCGGCATGAAGGATGAGGACTTCAAGAAACCCATCATCGCCGTGGTCAACTCCTTCACCCAGTTTGTCCCGGGGCACGTGCACCTCAAGGACCTGGGCCAGCTGGTGGCCCGGGAGATCGAGAAGGCCGGCGGCGTGGCCAAGGAATTCAACACCATCGCGGTGGACGACGGCATCGCCATGGGCCACGACGGCATGCTCTACAGCCTGCCCTCGCGCGACCTGATCGCCGACTCGGTGGAGTACATGGTCAACGCCCACTGCGCCGACGCCATGGTCTGTATCTCCAACTGCGACAAGATCACCCCCGGCATGCTCAACGCCGCCATGCGCCTGAACATCCCAGCGGTGTTCGTCTCCGGCGGACCGATGGAGGCGGGCAAGACCAAACTGTCCGAACACAAGCTCGACCTGGTCGATGCGATGGTCATCGCCGCCGACAGCGAGGCCTCCGACGAGAAAGTGGCAGAGTACGAGCGCTCTGCCTGCCCCACCTGCGGCTCCTGCTCCGGCATGTTCACCGCCAACTCGATGAACTGCCTGACCGAGGCGCTGGGCCTGTCACTGCCCGGCAACGGCTCGACCCTCGCCACCCACGCCGACCGCGAGAAACTGTTCCACCGCGCCGGCCAGGTAGTGGTAGAGCTGTGCCAGCGCTACTACGGCGAGGGCGACGAATCCGTACTGCCGCGCAACATCGGCAACTTCCAGGCCTTCGAGAACGCCATGAGCCTGGATATCGCCATGGGCGGCTCCACCAACACCATTCTCCACCTGCTGGCCGCGGCCCAGGAAGCGGAACTGGATTTCACCATGGCGGACATCGACCGGCTCTCGCGCAAGGTGCCGCAACTGTGCAAGGTCGCGCCGAACACGCCGAAATACCACATGGAGGACGTGCACCGCGCCGGCGGCATCATGGGCATTCTCGGCGAACTCGACCGGGCGGGCCTGCTGCACAGCGGCTGCTCCACCGTGCACAGCCCGACCCTCGGCGCCGCGCTGGAGCAGTGGGACATCAAGCGCACCGACGACGCCGAAGTACACCAGTTCTACAAGGCCGGGCCGGCGGGCATCCCCACCCAGACGGCATTTTCCCAGGACACCCGCTGGCCGTCCCTGGACGACGACCGCGAAGGCGGCTGCATCCGCTCCCTCGAGCACGCCTTCTCACTGGAGGGTGGCCTCGCGGTGCTCACCGGCAATATCGCCGCGGACGGCTGTGTGGTGAAGACCTCTGGCGTCGACGAGTCGATCCTGCAATTCTCCGGCCCCGCCTACATTTGCGAGAGCCAGGAAGACGCCGTCGCCGACATTCTCGCCGACAAGGTCAAGGCCGGTGACGTGGTCATCATCCGCTACGAGGGCCCCCGCGGCGGGCCCGGCATGCAGGAAATGCTGTATCCCACCAGCTACCTGAAATCGAAAGGACTTGGCAAGGCCTGCGCGCTGCTCACCGATGGCCGCTTCTCCGGCGGCACCTCGGGCCTGTCCATCGGCCACGCCTCACCCGAGGCAGCGGCCGGCGGCGCCATCGGCCTGGTCGAGCACGGCGATATCATCGACATCGATATCCCCGGGCGCTCGATCAACGTGCGGCTGACCGACGAGGAACTGGCCCAGCGCCGCGCCGCCATGGAAGCGAAGGGCGAGGCCGCCTGGCAACCGGCCAAGGTCCGCCCGCGCAAGGTCAGCGCAGCGCTCAAGGTCTACGCGAAGATGGCCACCAGCGCGGACAAGGGCGCGGTGCGCGATCTCTCGCTGCTGGACTGAAATCCGCAAGCGCAGCCGGGTTATCCGGCGTCAACCAACCACCGGAGCAGACATACAGGGTATTCATGGCATACGAACTCACCGGCAAGGTAAAACTGATATTCGACGCGAAAACCTTCAACAGCGGCTTTACCAAGCGGGAAATGGTGGTCACTGTAGAGGACGGCAAATACCCGCAGGAAATCCTCGTCGAGTTCGTGCAGGACAAGGTCACGCTGCTGGATGCGCTGCAGCCAGGACAGGAAGTGACGGTCACCTTCGACATTCGCGGCCGCGAGTACAACGGCCGCTACTTCAACAACCTGCAGGGCTGGCGCGTGGAAAGCGCAGGGCAGGGCGAGAACCCGCCCCCCTACGACGAGGCACCGCCTTTCCCCACCCCGGAAGACTTCGGCGACAACGATATTCCTTTCTGAACGCAAGGCCGCAGGAGCAGCGCCGCTCGACCACAGGGCCCGCTCCGCTACGGCAGCGGGTCCTGTGCTAATCTCATTGCAATAATTCCAACAGGCAATGCGCTATGCACTATGTCAACCTGGGACACACCGGGCTGAAGGTTTCCCGCCTCTGCCTCGGCTGCATGAGTTTTGGCGATGCGGCGAGTGGCGGCAGCTTCTGGGGCTGGGTACTGAATGAACGGGAGAGCCGACCCTACTTCCGCCGGGCGCTGGAAGCGGGGATCAACTTCTTCGATACCGCCAACATCTATACCGCCGGCACCTCCGAGGAGATAACCGGTCGCGTCCTGCGCGATATGGCCAGCCGCGATGAAGTCGTGGTGGCCACCAAGGCCTACGGCGCCTGGCGCCCGGCGCCGAATACCGGCGGCCTGTCGCGCAAGGCCCTGTTCAGCGCCATCGACCAGAGCCTGGGTCGGCTGGGCATGGACCACGTCGACCTGTTCCAGATCCATCGCTTCGACCCCCACACGCCGGTCGAGGAGACCATGGAGGCGCTGCACGACATCGTCAAGGCCGGCAAGGCCCGCTACCTCGGCGCCTCGTCGATGATGGCCTGGCAATTCAGCAAGCTGCAGCACACCGCCCGGAGCCGCGGCTGGACTCCCTTCGTGTCCATGCAGCCGCAGCTCAACCTGCTGTACCGCGAAGAGGAGCGGGAGATGCTGCCGCTGTGCCGCGACAGCGGCGTGGGCGTCATTCCCTGGAGCCCGCTGGCGGGGGGCAGGCTGGTACGGCCCGCGAATGAGCAGACCGCCCGCACCCGTGCCAACCGCTACAGTTCTTTCCAGGGTGAATACGAGGCCAGCGACCAGCGGATTATCGCGGCACTGGGGGAAATCGCCCTGGCGCGCGGGGTCAGCCCGGCCGAGGTGGCGCTTGCCTGGGTGCTGCGCCAACCGGGCGTCAGTGCGCCCATCATCGGCGCCACCAGGCCACATCACCTGGGCAGCGCGATCGATGCCCTGCAACTGGAGCTCAGTGCGGAGGAGGTCGCCGCACTGGAGCAACCCTACGCAACCCGCCCGGTGTCCGGCGTGGAGTTCCCGCTAAAGGACGACTACAGCCTGACGCTGCGCGGCGACGACTGAGCGGCTGGAGACCCGCTGGACCAGGGCGATGTGGGCCAGGCGCTTCAGCCGGCAGGCCCGACATAGGCGAAGCGCGGTACGGTTTCCCCCGCGTGGGAGACTGTTTCGAGAAACATGGACAGCGGCCGCACCCACAGCCCACCCTCGCCGTAGAGCGGCGTATAGACCACCAGTTGCTCCTGGGTTTCCGAATGCCGCGCGACACCCTCAACCCGGTATTCACCGCCCTTGAAATGCCGGTAAATACCCGCTTTCAGTGTCAATTCAGCGCTCACAATTATGGACCTCCGGAGCCTGGCTGGTAGGATGCGGCAAGTGAAATTCACCGACCGACAGATAACGGAAAACGACATGACGACATTCGCCGGAAAGTACGGTCCCTGGGCATTGATCACGGGCGCCTCCGAGGGCACCGGTGCGGCGTTCAGCCGGCGGGCTGCCGCGCAGGGGCTGAACTGTATTCTGGTTGCCCGGCGCGAACAACCCCTGCGGGAACTCGCCGCTGAGCTGCAGCGGGACCAGGGGATCGAAACCCTGGTGGTAACCGCGGACCTCGCCGCCCCGGACGCGGCCGCAGCCATCATCGAAGCGGTCGGTGATCGCGAAGTCGGGCTGTACATTGCCAACGCGGGAGCCGATACCGTCACCGCCCGTTTTCTCGACGCGCCCGTCGAGGCCTGGCTGGGGCTGATGCACCTCAACGTCACCACCAGCCTGCAGCTGTGCCACACCCTCGGCGGCCAGATGCGCGAGCGGGAACGCGGCGGTATCCTCCTGCTCGGCTCCGGCGTCAGCTACGGCGGCATGGGCGGACTGGCGGTCTACGCGGGCAGCAAATCCTTCATGCTCAGCTTCGGCGAGAGCCTCTGGTCCGAGCTGCGCCCCTACGGCGTCGACGTCCTCAACTTCATGCTCGGGCGCACCGATACGCCCGCACTGCGCGAGATCCTGGCGCGCAACGAGCTGCCGCCGCCCGAGGGACTGGCGAGCCCGGACGAGGTGGCCGAAGCGGGATTCAATCACCTTGCCAGGGGGCCAATTCTCAACTGGGGGCAGGCGGACGACGAGGCGGGGATGTCACCGGTCTCTCCCGCCGCCCGGCGCGAGCGCATGCTGGCAATGGAGGCCATCGCCAGGACAGTCATCAAGACCTGAGCAGACGGTAATCTGGCGCGGGCCGGCCCCCGCGCACTGCGCGGCAATAGCCTGGACCGGCACCTGCGGCGTATGCAGCAGGAGGAACGCCTTCAGGAGCCTGCTGCGCCAGGCTCCCCGGCAGGCGCGGCGAGCCTCGCCAGGTCGCGCTGCAAACCATCCAGCTTGCGCTGCAAATGCCGGTCCTGGCGCTCGCTGCGGCTGTTGATCACCTCGGCTATCACCGCGTAGAGCACTGTCGAGTTGTGCTCGTAGGTGGCAAGGTACTCGGCTGAGTTGAAGCTCTCCCGCTCGATGACCGCCCGGCGCAGCTCCTCCTGCCAGCCCGGCTGGCGCTGCAGTATCTGCTCGAGGCGATCGAGCCAGCGCGCCCGTTCCGCCAGCCAGGTGCGGTCCGCCCGCCACAGCTGTGCCACAGCGCTGTCGAGCATACTTTCCTGGGCGTCGTTGATCTGGCCAAGGAAATCCTCGAGCTGGTCTTCGAGATTTTCCCGTGCCTCTTCGCGGTACTGGTCATTGTCGCGGCTGAGGTCCTCGTCCTCGTATTCCGCCTGGGTTTCCCGCAACTCGGCGATAAACGCAGCGACCTGCGCATCGCTGAGGTTTTCACCGATGGCGATCATCCAGTCCAGGCCGCGCAGCTCTACCCGATCCCAGGCCGCCTGCGTCTGCTCGCCCCAGGCGCGCAATTGCGCCACATCAAGCGGCGCCTTGAGCCCTTCACGTACCGTCGCCAGCCAGTTGCTGTAGGCGGGAAGCTCATCCTGGCGATGCCACTGCAGGAACGGCACGAGCAGGGCATCGAGTTGCTCTTCCTGCGCGCGATCCAGGTCGACGTACTTGCCGACATACCAGGGAATGAAGAAGTCGAGGCGGTTGTAGACGAAAGTCGTGCTGCTGCAGGCCGTCAGCAGCAGCGCGAACAGTATGACAGGAACCCAGTTGCGACGGCGCATCGCCTCTCCCGCGGGTTATGCTCTTACCAGGGCAGTGAATCCAGATCCACATTACCGCCTGACAATATAACCCCGGCGCGGCGCCCGGCAAAACGTTCCGGGTGGGCGAGGAGGGCAGCGAAGCTCACCGCCCCGGAGGGCTCGACCACCTGCTTGAGGCGAGTCCACAGTAATTGCATTGCCTCCACAATTTCTTCGTCGGTCACCGTGACGATGGTGTCCACCCGCTGGCGGATGATCTCGAAATTGAGCTGGCCGAGAGCCCCGCGCAGGCCGTCGGCAATGGTGACGGGGTTCGGCTGGCCCTGCAGTTCACCGAAGCCGAAGGAGCGGAAGGCATCGTCGGCACCGGCGGGCTCGACGCCGATCACCTCGATCGACGGGCGCAGGCTTTTGATCACCGTGGCCACCCCCGAGAGCAGGCCGCCGCCACCCACGGGCACAGCCACGACCTCCAGGTCCGGCTCCTGTTCCAGCAGCTCCAGGGCAAGCGTGCCCTGGCCGGCGATGATCCGCGGGTCGTGGTAGGGATGCACCGGGTGGGCGCCGGTCTCGGCGAGCACGGCCTCAAGGGCCTGTTCGCGCGCCGCCAGCGTCGGCTCACATGCGACGATGTGCCCGCCGTAGGCCGCCACCGCCGCCCGTTTCGCCGCGGGCGTATTCGCTGGCATGACGACATGTGCGGCGATGCCCCGGACGCTCGCCGCCAGTGCCAGTGCGGCACCGTGGTTACCCGAGGAATGAGTGGCGACGCCCTTCGCGGCGACGGCATCATCCAGGCCCAGCACCGCGTTAAAGGCCCCGCGGGCCTTGAACGCGCCGACCCGCTGCAGGTGCTCGCACTTGAAGCGGGCCGTGGAACCGGTGAGTTCATCGAGCAACCGGCTGTGCATGACCGGCGTCTGGTGAACGTGATTGCGAATCCGCTGGCGGGCCGCCTCGACGTCCGCCAGGTCCGGCGCTTTCATTGCCGTCATCGGCGGGCTCCCGCGGTTCAGGCGGCGGCCTCGGAATCGCCCAGCGCGGCCTTGTTGATGGCCCGCAGGATGCCGTCCAGCGAGGCCTGCACGATATCGTGGCTGCGTCCGCAGCCGCAGTAGCGCTCGCCGGCAATGTTCAGCTGGATGTAGCACATGGCTTCCGCATCGGCGCTGTGACTGAGGGCGTGTTCGCTGTATTCCACCAGCACGATCTGCTTGCCGGTGAACTGTTCCATCGCGTTGACGAAGGACGCCACCACGCCGTTGCCGGTACCGGTTATGGTCTCCCTGGCGCTGCCGCGGGTGAGTTCCGCCTGCAGGCGGTCCATGCCGTCCTCGCGGTTTACCTGGTAGTTGCCGAGGTCCCAGCGCCCCTCGCCGTTGAGGTAGGTTTGCTGGAACAGCTCGTGGATGGCCTCGGAGCCGACCTCGGTCTCCTGCTGTTCGGCGTAGGCCTGCACCACCGGGCTGAAATCGATCTGCAGCCAGCGCGGCATGGCGATGCCGTAATCGCGCTCGAGCACGTAGGCGATGCCGCCCTTGCCGGACTGGCTGTTGATGCGGATGACCTCCTGGTAGGAGCGGCCAATGTCCGCCGGGTCGATCGGCAGGTAGGCCACTTCCCAGTGCTCGCGCCCTTCCTGTTTGGACAGGCACTTCTTGATCGCGTCCTGGTGGCTGCCGGAAAACGCGGTAAATACCAGCTCGCCCGCCCAGGGGTGCCGCGGGTGTACCGGCAACTGGGTGCACTCCTTGCAGGTCTGGATGATCTCGTCCATGTTGGACAGGTCCAGCATCGGGTCAACACCCTGGCTGTAGAGGTTCATCGCCATGGTGACGATATCCATGTTGCCGGTGCGCTCGCCGTTGCCGAGCAGGGTACCTTCCACCCGGTCGGCGCCGGCCATCACGCCGAGCTCCGCTGCCGCCACGCCGCAGCCGCGGTCGTTATGGGTGTGCAGGGAAATGATAATGCTGTCGCGCCGGGCCACGTTGTCGCAGAACCACTCGATCTGGTCCGCATACACGTTGGGCGTGCTCATCTCCACGGTAGCCGGCAGGTTGAGGATGACCGGTTTCTCCGGCGTCGGCTGCCAGACCTCGGTCACCGCGTTGCAGACTTCCACCGCGAAGTCGATCTCTGTGCCGGTAAAGCTTTCCGGCGAATACTCGAATACCCACTCGGTCTGCGGATACTTCGCCGCGTGTTCCTTGACCAGTTTCGCGCCGTTGACCGCGATATCGATAATACCCTGGCGATCGAGACCGAAGACCTGCTCGCGCTGCACAGTGGAGGTGGAGTTGTAGACATGCACCACCGCCCGGCGCACGCCTTCCAGCGCCTTGAAGGTCTTCTCGATCAGCTCGGGGCGCGCCTGCACCAGTACCTGCACAGTGACATCGTCCGGGATACGGTTGTTGTCGATCAACTCGCGCACGAAATCGAAGTCATGGCTGGAGGCCGAGGGAAAACCCACCTCGATCTCCTTGAAGCCGACCTTCACCAGCAGGTCCCACAACCGCGACTTCTGCCGCGCCGTCATCGGCTCGATCAGCGCCTGGTTGCCGTCACGCAGGTCCACGCTGGCCCAGCGCGGGGCCTGGCTGATGACCTGGTCCGGCCAGCGGCGATCGGTCTTGCGGATGGTCTCAAAGGGCTTGTACTTGCGATGGTCGAACTGGCTCACGGCGCTAATCCTTGTCGTTGATGATTTGGGGCTGTGCCCCGCCGCCCTTGTGGGGCGACGCCCGCGGCGCAGGAGGGGTAATCCCGGCCAGATGGGAAGGGCAGTGCTCAGCCTTGGACATACTATAGGACCACGGGCCTAGCGAATGATTGCAAACATGGCGCTCATTTCACTTTTAATTGCGCTATTAAGCTACAAATATACCTTTTGTTAGTTAATAATTGCTTATCATATGGCTTAGCGGGTATTTATCACCATGAAACTCGACCGCACAGACCGCCGCATCCTCGCGGCCATGCAGCGCAACGCGCGCATAAGTAACCTCGAACTCGCCGAACTGGTGGGGCTCTCGCCCACCCCCTGCTCGCGGCGGGTCAAGCGCCTCGAGGAATCGGGCCTGATCCGCGGCCATGTCACCCTGCTGGACCAGTCGCGCCTCGGCCTCAAGCTGACCGCCTATATCGGCATCAGCATGGACCGCCACACCCCGGACCGCTTCCAGGCTTTCGAAGAGCAGGTCATGAGCTTTCCCGAGGTCATGGAGTGCTCGGTGGTTACCGGGCAGGCCGCGGACTACCTGCTGAAAGTGGTGGTCGCGGATATGGAGTACTACGAGAAATTCCTGCTCGGCAAGTTGACCCGCATTCCCGGGGTTACCGGTGTGCACTCGAGTTTCGAGTTGCGGCGGGTGATCCAGCGGACGGAACTGCCGTTGGAGCATATTGACGATCGGACTGTGCTGTAGGGTGCTTTGGTCACGGGCCGCATTCCCGTTTGCCGCTCACCGGGACCGCCAAAAAGCGCACATCCCTGTGCAGGCTCGACCTCCCGGAGCGCCGGCCGGTCCATCCATGTCCTCGGACGCCCCGGTGAGCACTAGCCGGGAATGCGGCCCTCTCTCAGTGACAATACCCAGCCTAATAGAAACTGGGATCTTGTTAGGTGGCAGTGGGGAGGACCGCGCGAGCTACCGGGCTTCTCGAAAATGTCTGAGGCCATGGATGGCCGAAGCCAAGCTGGCAGGACGCCGTTTTTGCGGTTTTCGGGAAGCCCGGTAGCTCGCGTGGGCCGGCTCGAAGCGACAGGAGTACTGACTAACGAACTTCTGACGACAGCCTGACCGATGCGCCCCCCTGTGGCATACTGCCCCGGTTGTTCCCCCGGAGATTCCGCCCCGTGTACACCGCCGCCGACGTCACCCAGCTCATTGGCAACACCCCGCTGCTTCACCTGCGCCAGGTCTCCGAACTGACCGGCTGCACCATCCTCGGCAAGGCGGAATTCCTCAACCCCGGGCAATCGGTCAAGGACCGCACGGCACTGGGTATCATTCGCGCCGCGGAGGCCGCCGGTGAACTGCAGCCCGGGGGGCGGATTATCGAGGGCACTGCCGGCAATACCGGCATCGGCCTGACCCTGCTGGCCAACGCGCTGGGGTACAAGAGCACCGTGGTCATGCCCATCACCCAGAGCAAGGAAAAGATCGATACCCTGGAATTGCTCGGTGCCGACCTGCACCTGGTGGGCGCGACGTCCTATTCGGACCCGAATCATTACATCCACACGGCGCAGCGCCTCGCACACGAGCTGGGGAAAAAGGAACCCAATGGCGCCATCTGGGCCCGGCAGTTCGACAATCTCGCCAATATGGAAATTCACGCCAGCACCACCGGCACGGAGATCTGGCAACAGACTGACGGCAAGGTGGACGGTTTTATCTGTGCCGTCGGTACCGGCGGTACCCTGGCGGGCGTTTCCACTGCGCTGAAGGACAAGAACCCCGGCGTACAGATCGGACTTGCCGACCCCAGCGGCGCATCGCTGTTCAGTCACTTCACCCGCGGTGCCCTGGAGCCCAGTGAAGGTCATTCGATTACCGAGGGCATCGGTATCAACCACATCACCGACAATATCGCGCAGGCGAAGGTGGACCACGCCTGGCACGTTGCCGACGAGGAGGCGCTGCCCTACATCTACGATTTACTGCAACACGAGGGCCTGTGCCTGGGCGGCTCCAGTGCGATCAATATCGCCGGCGCGGTGCGCCTGGCGCGGGAACTGGGGCCGGGTCATACCATCGTCACCATCCTCTGCGACTACGGCAACCGCTACCAGAGCAAGTTGTTCAACCCGGTATTCCTGCAGAACAAGGGGCTGCCGGTACCCGCCTGGCTGGATATCTAGAGCCCCGGCCGCACCGGCAGGGGCAGCGCTGGCCGAGCGGGCGGTCATTCCGGTAGTGGGCTCAACAGGCGCTCGCGGCGACGACCTGTAAAGGAGCCGGCACGGTGCGCTGTCGTATGTGCTGTTGGGAAAATCAGGGCAGGAGGGTGTGGTTCGGAGGCGCCGGGAGGGCGCCCCCGAAGAAGCAGGGGCTTAGAGGGATGCCTGCTCAGCCGCGGGAGCGGCGGCACCGCGTTCCTGTGCGATCAGGAAATCCGCAATCTTCAGCATGTTTTCATAGCTCCCCGCCTTGCGCGGGGAAATCATGTACTTGCCATTGATCATCATCGCCGGGGTGCCGGTAATTTTCGCCCCGCGCGCCGCCGCAGAGGCCTGGCGTACCTGGCTGTCAACGCCGAACGAGTTGAACATCTGGACGAACTTGTCTTCCTCGATTCCCTGCTGGGCAAACACCTGGGCAACTTCCGCTTCGCTCTTCAGTGGCTTGCGGTCGATATTCATGGCGTTGAACATGGCATCGTTGATTTTTTCCGACTCACCGAGGGCCAGGCCGGTGTAGTAGGCCTTGGCGTGCAGTTCCATGGGGCCGCCCCACATGGCGGGTATGCCGCGGAAATAGACGTCTTCCGGCTGTTGCTTGATCCAGGCGCGGAGAACCGGTTCGAACTTGAAGCAGTGGCCACAGCCGTACCAGAAGAACTCCGCCACCTCGATTTTCGAGGTATTGGTGGTGCGCTCGGCCGGTGTAATCACGTCGTAGTGTTCGCCGGCCTTCCACTCGGCGGCACCCTCAGCCACGGCAAACAGGGGCAACAGGCAAAGGGACAGGGCCCACAGGGTTCGCTTCAACATCAGACTGCTCTCCTAGTTAGTCTCGCGATTTTCTGACAACCATCACCGCAAACGGTTCTGGCAGGGATAAAAAAAGGTGGCAAACTGCCACCTTTTTACGTGAACGGCGTTTATTTGAGGCCAGAAGCGTAGCTGGCTACGGCCTCAATTTCCTTGTCGGACAGGCCGAAAGCCACGGTGCGCATGATTTTGGCATCGCCATCATTGGTGCGCCCGGCGGGGTCTTCATAGCCCTGGCGGTAGGCCTTCAGCTGGGTCGCGATATAGTCCGCATGCTGGCCGGCGAGGGGCGGGAAGCCGGCCGGGGCGTTGCCTTTGCCGTTCGGCGAGTGGCAGGCCATACAGGCCGGCACATTGCGTTCGGCCACGCCGGCGCGGAACACTTTTTCACCCAGTGGCAGCAGCGCCGGGTCGGTCTGGCCGCCACTGCGCGGCTGACTGCTGAACCAGGCCGCCAGGTCGGCCAGCGCCTGGTCGCTCTTGCCATCCAGTTGGCCTGCCATGGTCGGCACCGGACGGGCGCCATCGCGGATATCCGTCATTTGTTTCAGCAGGTATTTTTCACCCAGCCCCGCCAGTTTCGGGAAGGTGGGAGCAGCGCTGTTGCCATCGGCCCCGTGGCAGGCGCCACAGACGGCGGCCTGCGCCTTGCCGGCGGCGGCATCACCCGCAGCATTAACGGTTACAGTCTGGGCCAGTCCCAGCAACAGGGAAGAGATTATTAGGATTTTTTTCATCGTATTTCCAGCAGTTCGGTGGTGCCCGCGACGCCCTATTTAGCCGGCGAAGACATGAATTCAATCAGCGCCTGGTAATCTTCCGGGGTACAGTCAAAGCACATACCCTTGGGCGGCATGGCATTGACGCCACTGGAAACGGATTGCAGCAGGACTTCCATTCCCTTGTCGAGTCGCGGCTTCCAGGCCTCGACATCGTGGGTTTTCGGCGCGTTGGCCGCCCCTGATGCGTGGCAGACAGCACAGCTCTTGTTGTACTTGTCCATGTCAGGCTGGGCAACCGCGGCGGTGGCCCATATCGTCAGTGCAGCTACAACAATTCGTTTCATTTGTACCCCATACCTAACGGGCGGTGAGATTACCGCGCAAGCATTTGATTACAGGCAAAAAAGCTGTGGCATTATATACAACATACCGACACCTAAAAAGGCACAAGCATACAATGTCCGAAGAGCTTTCGGCGAATACCCCTCCCGCACCCAATTTTCGCGCGGCGCGCTTCCTGACCAGCGCCGCCCGCCTGGAGCAGAGCCCCGAGGACCACGGCTGGGAAGTCGCCTTTGCCGGCCGATCCAATGCGGGAAAATCCAGTGCGATCAACAGTTTGACAGGCAATGGCAAGCTCGCCAAGACCTCCCGCACCCCGGGGCGTACCCAGTTGATCAATTATTTCGAACTTTCCGCGCAGCAGCGGCTGGTCGACCTGCCGGGCTACGGTTTCGCCAAGGTCCCGCTGGCGGTTAAAAAGGCCTGGACCAAGGAACTGGAACGCTACCTCTCGCACCGCCAGAGCCTGCGCGGGCTGGTGCTGTTGATGGACGTGCGCCACCCCCTGCAGGAGTTCGACCAGCAGATGCTGAACTGGGCGATGGCCGCCGGGATGCCGGTGCACATTCTCCTCACCAAGGCGGACAAACTGAAAAAAGGTCCGGCAAACAACAGCTTACTGGCTGTGCGCAAGGCCCTGAAGGACTCCGGGGAGCTCGTCAGCGTGCAGCTGTTTTCCTCTCTCAAGCACACCGGGCTGAAGGAGCTGGAGCAGGTGCTCTACAACTGGCTGACCGACACCAGTGTGTACGACGACGGGGAGGAAAACGAGGAGACATAAAAAACCCGGTTGCCTCTAGGGGGGAAGGCAACCGGGATACTAGGGTCTCTGGGGAAAGAGACTTGCTTGCGAAGACCCATGGAGAGGAGTCTTCAACAGGGGTGCAGCGTTTGCTGCAAACAATCAGACTGGCCTGCTGTGAAAAAGTTCATTGCGACGCAAAAATATTTTCCAGTGTCGCATCGCCGGCCAGGCCGGACCCGCAGCCGCCGGCCGTGCCGGCTCTCAGTGGGCCTCATCCCAGTTGGCGCCCACCCCGGCCTCGACCAGCAGGGGCACCGACAGCTCCGCCGCCGACGACATCCGCTGGCAGAGCTGTTCACATACCGCGTCGACGACATCTTCCGCCACTTCCAGCACCAGTTCGTCGTGCACCTGCATGATGATACGCGCCGCGACAGCATCGGCTTCCAGCCAGCCGTTTACCGCCAGCATGGCGCGCTTGATGATGTCGGCGGCGCTGCCCTGCATCGGCGCATTGATCGCCGTGCGCTCCGCCGCCTGCGCGCGCATGCGGTTGCGGGCGTTGATATCGGGCAGGTAGAGGCGCCGGCCGAACAGGGTTTCCACGTAGCCCTGCTCCCGCGCCTGTTCCCGGGTGCGCTCCATGTAGTCGGCGACGCCGGGGTAGCGCTCGAAATAACGATCGATGTACGCCTGGGCCTCGTTGCGCCCCAGGTGCAACTGTTTGGCCAGGCCGAAGGCCGACATCCCGTAGATCAGGCCGAAGTTGATGGCCTTGGCCTTGCGCCGCTGTTCACCGGACACCTGGTCGAGGGCGACCTCGAAGACCTCCGCGGCTGTGGCGCGGTGGACATCCCGCCCCTCCTGGAAGGCGGCCAGCAGGCCCGGGTCGGCAGAGAGGTGGGCCATGATGCGCAATTCGATCTGCGAGTAGTCGGCGGCGACGATGCGGTAGCCCTCGGGGGCGATAAAGGCCTTGCGGATACGCCGGCCTTCCTCGGTACGGATCGGGATGTTCTGCAGGTTGGGGTCCGAGGACGACAGCCGCCCGGTGGCGGCCACCGCCTGGTGGTAGGAAGTGTGGACCCGCCCGGTGGCAGGATTCACCATGCCCGGCAGTTTGTCGGTATAGGTGGACTTGAGCTTGGACAGGCCGCGGTGCTCCAGCACCAGGCGCGGCAGCTCGTAGTCCAGCGCCAGTTCCTGCAGCACTTCTTCCGCGGTGCTGGGCGCGCCCTTGGGGGTTTTCTTGACCACCGGCAGTTCCAGCTTGTCGAACAGGATCTCGCCCAGCTGCTTGGGGGAGCCCAGGTTGAAGGCCTGCCCCGCGGCGGTGTGGGCCTCGGCCTCCAGCTCCTGCAGCCGCTTGCCCAGTTCCTCGCTCTGCCGGTGCAGCATGCCCACGTCCAGCAGGGCGCCCTGGCGCTCGATTTTCGACAGCACCGGTACCAGCGGCAGTTCGATCTCCCGCAGCACCGAGGCCAGGCGGCCCTCGCTTTCCAGCCGCGGCCACAGGGTTTGGTGCAGGCGCAGGGTAATGTCCGCATCCTCGGCAGCATAGGGGCCGGCGTCCTCTACCTTGATCGCGTTGAAAGTGAGCTGCTTGGCCCCCTTGCCGGCGATATCCTCGAAGTGGATGGTATTGCGGCCGAGGTACTTGAGCGCCAGGCTGTCCATGTCGTGGCGGGTGGCGGTGGAGTCCAGCACGTAGGACTCGAGCATGGTATCGAAGGCAATCCCGCGCAGGCTGATGCCGTGGTTCGCCAGCACGCTCATGTCGTACTTCAGGTTCTGTCCGACCTTCAGGCAGTCCGGGTCCTCCAGCAGGGGGCGCAGCTGCGCCAGTACCGCGTCGCGATCGAGTTGCTCCGGCGCGCCGAGGTAGTCGTGGGCGAGGGGCACGTAGGCGGCCCTGCCGGCCTCCACGGCAAAGGAGACCCCGACGATGCGGGCCTCCATGTAGTTCAGGCTGGTGGTCTCGGTATCGAAGGCGAACAGCGGGGCCTGGCGCAGTACCTCGATCCAGCTGTCCAGCTGTGACTGTTCGGTAACGATCTCGTAGTCGACATTCCCGGTCTCTGTCGCCGCTACCGCTGCACCGTCACCGGCCAGCAGTTCTTCCAGCCAGCCGCGGAATTCCAGCTGGCTGAACCAGTCGATCAGGGCGTCGCGATCGGGTTCGCTGTTGGCGATATCGGCGGGGCTCTCCTCGAGCTCGACATCGGTCTTGATCTCGGCGAGGCGGTAGGAGAGGTAGGCATTGTCCTTCTCTTCCTCCAGCTTCGGCGCCAGGGACTTGGCACCGCGGAAGGACAGCCCGGCCACCTTGTCGAGATTTGCGTAGATCGCATCCAGGCCACCGAGGCCCTGTAGCAGGCCGAGCGCGGTTTTTTCGCCGACCCCGGCGACCCCGGGAATGTTATCCACCTTGTCGCCCATCAACGCCAGCAGGTCGATGACCAGCTCGGGCGGAATACCGTATTTTTCCTGTACACCCGCGATATCGAGGGTGGTCTCGGTCATGGTGTTGACCAGGGTCGTGTTGGCATCCACCAGCTGCGCCATGTCCTTGTCGCCGGTGGAGATCACCACCGGGCGCCCCGCGGCGCTGGCCTGCCGCGACAGGGTGCCGATAACGTCATCCGCCTCGACCCCGGGCACGCACAACAGCGGCAGGCCCATGGCCCGGACGATGGCGTGGATCGGCTCGACCTGCTCGCGCAGCTCATCGGGCATCGGCGGGCGGTGGGCCTTGTACTCGGTGAAAATGTCGTCGCGGAAAGTCTTGCCCTTGGCGTCGAAGACTACCGCCACCGGGGAGTCGGGGTATTCGACCAGCAACCTGCGCAGCATGCTGATGACCCCGCGCACCGCGCCGGTGTGCTGGCCGGAGGAGGTCGTCAGCATGGGCAGGGCGTGGAAAGCCCGGTAGAGATAGGATGAGCCATCCACCAGCACCAGCGGCGCATTACCTGAATTGGAACTCACTTCTACCTCCTCAATTGCTGCCCGGACGGCGAGGGGGCTGGCACTGCCCCCCTGCGGCCGGGAATTTCTGTCTCGTGCTTTGCTTTGCGGCCTCCGCTTCCCGGTCAGCCGTGCTCCCACAGCGCTCGCGCCGAGCGCAGCGTAAGCTTCATCTTCGCGGCATCCAGCGGCGGTCGAAAGAAACCGTGGTAGTCCCCTCGCGGGTTGATCAGGACGACGTTGCCACTGTGCTCCACCTGGTAGTTATCGCCCTGTCCCGGCACCTTGCGAAACGGCGTATTGAGGGCCGTGGCAAAGCGGTGTACGTCGAGGAATTCCCCGGTCACGCCGATAAACGCCGGGTTGAAAAAGGGCACGTAGCTCGCCAGTTGCTCCACCGTATCGCGTGCGGGATCGACGGTCACCATCACCACCTGGGTATCCTCGGTTTCGGTACCAGCGAGCGAGGCGCTGAAGTCGTTGAGAAAACTCATGGTGGTGGGGCAGATATCCGGGCAGTGGGTAAAGCCGAAGAAGACCAGGGTCCAGTGGCCTTCGAGTCGCGCGCGGGTAAAAGGTTCGCCGCGATGGTCGACCAGGTTCAGTTCGCCGAAATTGCGCGGGGTGGGCAACAGGTAGAGGCCGTTGGCCTTCATCTCGCCCGGCGTGATGATCCGCGGTTGCTGCACCCGGTGCACGAAGCCCGCCACGATGAAGGCGATAAAGCCGAGTACCAGGACGACCGTCAGCCAGATCCGCCTGCGCTGGTCGGGATTGTGCGTGGAGGGCTGGCTCATGGCAATTGCACCGGGAAAAGGTAGTGATCCACCAACATGACTACAAACAGTGCCATGAGATATATGATCGAATACTTGAAGGTTTCCATCGGCGCCTTGGGATTTTTGTCACGCAGCAACTCCACCGCCCAGTAGAGAAAACCGATACCCAAGACCACGGCGCCCAAGAGGTAGAGCGGCCCACTCATGTGCGTGGCGAAGGGCAGCAGGGTGATCAGGAACATCAGGATGGTGTAGAGCAGGATCTGCAGCTTGGTGAAGGCCACGCCGTGGGTGACCGGCAGCATGGGAATACCCACCGAGGCGTATTCCTCCCGGCGATGGATGGCAAGGGCCCAGAAGTGGGGCGGGGTCCAGGCGAAGATGATCAGCACCAGCAGCAGGGCGTGCCCGTGAATCTCGTCGGTCACCGCGGTCCAGCCGAGCAGTGGCGGCGCCGCGCCGGCGAGACCGCCGATGACGATGTTCTGCGGCGTCGCCCGCTTCAGGAACATGGTGTAGACGAAGGCGTAGCCCACCAGCGAGGCAAACGTGAGCCAGGCGGTGAGGGGGTTGATAAACACGATCAGGATGGCCATGCCCAGGCCACCCAGCGCCAGGGCAAAAACTGCCGCCTGGACATTACCGACCCGGCCACGGGCCACCGGCCGGTTCTCGGTGCGCGCCATCTGCAGGTCGACGCGCTGATCCACCAGGTGGTTCACGGCTGCGGCGGCGCCCGCGCACAGCGCGATGCCGAGGTTGCCGAGAATCAACACCCGCAGAGGCACCATTCCCGGCACCGCCATGAACATGCCGATCACCGAGGTGAGGATCATCAGCAGGACCACGTTGGGTTTGGTGAGTTCTTTGTAATCGCGCCAGCTGGCGGCGCCTGTACTGTGTGCCTGGGCCATGGCGCTACCTATTCGCTGGAGTTCTTGAGCAGGAATTTGAGATCGGCAATCACGTCCTTGTAGCTGATCGCGCTATTGTAGGACATCATCACCCAGCCCGCCGGGTCGAGCAGGTACCAGGTGGTTTGATCCTCCCGCCACTCCGGGAACACCGCCGCCAGGTCTTCCGGCGCCAGGGTCAGCGGGACCAGTTCGCGGTGCTGCTGTTCGAGATAGCTGGCAAAGCTTTCCGGCAGCTGCGTGCCGTCACTCAATTCAGCCACGGCAAGGCGGGCGTCCGCCGGCGCGACATCGCCGAGATAGAGCCGGTCGATGCGGTCGAAATATTTGCCCAGCGCCTTGTGAATCTGCCGTGTCTCATAAAGCGTATGCTCGCAGGTCGCCTCACAGCGAGCGCCGGCATTGACCACCGCCAGCGTCCACTTCGGCGGGAAGTCCGCGTAGCGTTGCGGACCGGCGCTGCCCTGCAGGATCACGTCATCAATCTGCCGCGGCGGCTGCACCAGGCTGCCCCGGTTCGCCGTGCCCAGCGCACCGACCAGGTCGAGGTGGCCGTTGGCCACGTAGTACCACAGCCAGGTGGCCGTGAGAAACATGGTCACCGGAAGCCCCACGATGGTCAGCAGGACCAGCCGGTTGCCGCGCTGTTGTGTTGATTCGCTCATAAACTACTCGTCGTCGGCGCGCGTGGTTTGCGCACCTCTTATCAATTGCCAGAGGTTGGTACTGCGAAACAGGTAGAGCAGCAACAACACCACCGCCATGCTGAACCACTGGAAGGCGTAACCCCGGTGTTTGGCGGGGCTGATATTAATCACCTGCCAGTCCGCCTGCAACGCCGCGGGCTGGTCCGCATCGATCCGCACGGAGTAGGGGAAGGGCGCCGCGCCGAGGATTTTGGCGACCAGCTGCATGTCCACGGACTGCAGGGTTTTCGGCCAACCGGGACCCACCGCGTCCTCCGAGAGCACATAGGGCTTCCCGGGCGCCACGTAAACCTGCCCGGTAATCGCACTGCCGACAGCGGATTCAGGCAAGGCCGGAATCAACGTGGCTTCAAGGCGCGCCGGGTCCGCCGGCACCCAGCCGCGATTGACCAGCACGAGCGTACCATCCACCAGTTCGAACACAGTCAGCACCTCGTTGCCGTAGTGCCCCCCGTGCATCCGGTTGTCGAGCAGGAAATTCTGCTCCGGCCGAAAGTGGCCCTCCAGCCGCACCGGCAAAAAGGACAGGTAGCCCGGCTCCCGGCTTCCCAGTTCGGCGAGTGACACCGGCGCCTGGGCCTGCTTGCGGGCGAAATCCCCGGCCAGCAGCTGTTTCTCCGCGGCGCGCTGCAACTGCCAGAACCCCAGCGAAATAAGCAGGGGGAGCAGGCAGAGGGTGAACAGCGTGATGCGCCACTCGAAATCGAATTGGAGCCGACTACTCATATTCGCAACCGTGGGAATGAGTCTGGGCGAAGGGGCTGGGTGTGAGGCTTATTTTCCCCAGTGGAACCGTGAGGCGACAGGACGTCGCGGACCGAGCCTGCACATGGAAGTGCGCTTTTTGGCGTGTTCCACTGGGGAAAATAAGCCTCGCGACCAGACCCGCCTCAAGCCCTGCTTTCAACGCTCCCCCGAATCCGCACAATCCGGACCCATTGGCTAACAGTGGTTTATACTGCGTCTTCAGATCGGGAGCGGTTATGTTAAAAGTAGCGATAGTCATATTGATGCTGGCCCTGGTAGCCAGCCTGGGTAGTGGCTTCTATTACCTGATGGTGGACCAGGGCGACAAGAACAGCCGGCGCACCTTCCATTCCCTCGGCGTCCGCCTCACCCTCGCGGTAGCCCTGATGGGTCTGATAACCTTCGGTGTCGCCACCGGCCGCCTGGGTCATTCAAACCCCTGGGACAGCGGTCCTCGAGCCACGGCCACTGAAACCAGCGAATAGCCGGCCCCGGGCAAATATCTACGCAGCATTCTGGCTGCAAGTTTACTTTGATTGATCTTCGATACCCGGCGTTCAGGCAGGGCGCTCCGGGAATGTACGCCAGAAGTGGGCTGGCTGATCGAGCGGGGCATTAGCTGCCCCGTCGATGCTTCGCCGCTTCCGGCCGGGCCACCCGACCCGGGCAGCCCTTCCTGTCAGAGGATGTAGACGAACAGGAAGAGGAATACCCAGACCACGTCCACAAAGTGCCAGTACCAGCTGGAGGCCTCGAAGCCGAAATGGTCGTCGGCGGTGAAGTGGCCCTTGAAGCTGCGCAACAGCTGGATGAGCAGCATGGTCATCCCCATGAACACGTGGAAACCGTGGAAGCCCGTGAGCATGAAGAAGGTGGAACCGTAGATACCCGAGTTCAGGGTCAGGCCGAAGTGCTCATAGGCCTCGTAGTACTCGTAGAACTGCACGCAGAGGAACAGCATGCCCAGGCCCACGGTGATCGCCAGCCAGCTGTTGAACTTGGTGCGGTTGCCGTTGAGGATGCCCATGTGCGCCATGTGCACGGTAAAGCTGGAACTCAGCAGGATAATGGTGTTCCACAGGGGCAGCCACTGGTACCAGGCGTGGGCGTCGCCAAAAGCCATACTGGTATGCGCGGAAACGAAGGTACCGTTATTCGCGATCATCTGCGAGGCGGCGCCGCCGACGGCTTCCTGCGGGGTCTGCTTCATCGGCCAGTCGTACTGGAAGCCCTCCCAGAGCAGCCCGTTCATGCGGCCCGCTTCACCCTCGCCGGCCAGCCAGGGTCCGACCAGGTTGCGCACGTAGAACAGCGCGCCGAAGAAGGCAAAGAAGAACATCACCTCGGAAAAGATGAACCAGAACATACCCAGGACATAGGATTTCTTCAGCTGGGCGCTGTTGAGGCCGGCCATGTTTTCCCGGATTGCCTGGCGGAACCAGACAAACAGGGTGGCCATGAAGAAAAACAGGCCAAACAGCAGAATCGACCAGGAACCGCCGGTGATGCCATCGCCAAAGGTCCGGTCGTTGATGACCTGCGAGGCGCCAAAAATGCTGAGTATCAGGCCGATGGTGGCCATCACCGCCATCTTGCTCTGTTCCGGCACGTAGTACTTTTCGTACTCGGTGGATGTTGGACTTGTCATCTTTATATCTCCGTTATTGGGCCGCAGGTTCCCCAACCTGCACGTCAGCGTGCGGCGACGCCGTCATCCGCCATATCTGTTACATCAAACAGGGTATAGGACAGGGTAATGGTCCTGATATCCGCCGGCAGCGCCTGATCGACGATGAACTGCAGCGGCAGCTCCGCGGAGGTCTTGGCCTCCAGCGGTTGCTGGTGGAAACAGAAGCATTCTGTCTTGTGAAAATATTCGGCCGCCCGGCTGGGCGAAATACTCGGTATCGCCTGGCCCACCATCGCCTCGGGGAGGGGGTTGAAGGCAAAGAATACCGTTTCATTGCTGGCGCCGGGATGGACTTTCATCGCAGTGACGCTGGGCTCGAACTCCCACAACATTCCATCGTTGTTGCGGGCGATGAACTGCACGGTCACGGTGCGGCTGTCGTCAATGCCGGCCTGCACCGAGGTGTAGGCCTCGCCAGACGGCTTGCCGTTGATGCCCAGGGCATCACACAACACGTTATAGAGGGGCACCATGACCACGAAGACAAACGCGAACATGCACACCGCCACCGCCACCAGCTTGATGACGGTGTTGATGGCGGGGTTGGCGCTGATCCGGATCACGGTACCGATTCTCCCTTACGAGTGCGCGTGCGCCGGGTCGATCTTCGGCGGTGTCTCGAAGGTGTGGTAGGGCGCCGGGGTGGGTACGGTCCACTCCAGGCCTTCGGCGCCTTCCCAGACTTTCTCATCGGAAACCGGCTTGCCCGCCACGATGGTCGCGATCACGTTGTACAGGAACAGGATCTGCGAGGCACCGTAGATGAACGCGCCAATGCTGGACATCATATTGAAGTCTGCGAACTGCAGCGCGTAGTCGGGAATCCGCCGCGGCATGCCGGCCAAGCCGACGAAGTGCTGCGGGAAGAAGGTGAGGTTGAAGCCGACGAAGGAGATCCAGAAGTGGGTCTTGCCCATGGTCTCGTTGTACATCTTGCCGCACCACTTGGGCAGCCAGAAGTAGATCGCCGCGGTCATGGAGAATACCGCACCGGCCACCATCACGTAGTGGAAGTGGGCGACCACGAAGTAGGTGTCGTGGTACTGGAAGTCCGCCGGCGCGATGGACAGCATCAGGCCGGTGAAACCACCCAGGGTGAACAGCACCAGGAAACCGAGGGAGAACAGCATCGGCGTCTCGAAGGTCAGCGAGCCGCGCCACATGGTGGAGATCCAGTTGAACACCTTCACCCCCGTGGGTACCGCGATCAGCATGGTCGCGTACATGAAGAACAGCTCACCGGCGAAGGGCATGCCCACGGTGTACATGTGGTGGGCCCACACGACGAAGGACAGGATCGCGATGGACGCGGTGGCGTAGACCATGGAGTCGTAGCCGAACAGCGGCTTGCGCGAGAACGCCGGGATGATCTGCGAGACCACGCCGAAGGCCGGCAGGATGATGATGTACACCTCGGGGTGTCCGAAGAACCAGAAGACGTGCTGGAACAGGACCGGGTCACCACCGCCCGCGGCGGAGAAGAAGCTGGTGCCGAAGTGCACGTCCATAAGCATCATGGTCACCGCCCCCGCCAGAACCGGCATCACCGCCACCAGCAGGAAGGCGGTGATCAGCCAGGTCCAGACGAACATCGGCAGCTTCATATAGGTCATCCCCGGGGCGCGCATGTTCATCACGGTGGCGATGATATTGATCGACCCCATGATGGACGACAGGCCCAGAATGTGGATACAGAAGATGAAGATGGTGACTGACGGCCCGGCGTAGGTGGTTGACAGCGGAGCGTAGAAGGTCCAGCCGGCCTGCGGTGCGCCGCCTTCCATGAACAGTGTGGAAGCCAGCAGCAGGAAAGCCGGCGGCAGGATCCAGAAGGACCAGTTGTTCATCCGCGGCAGGGCCATGTCCGGCGCGCCGATCATCATCGGGATCAGCCAGTTGGCGAGGCCGACGAAGGAGGGCATGATCGCCCCGAACACCATCACCAGCCCGTGCAGGGTGGTCATCTGGTTGAAGAACTCGGGTTCTACCAGTTGCATGCCGGGCTGGAACAGCTCGGCACGGATGATCATGGCGAACGAGCCGCCAAGGATAAACATCGCAAACGAGAACCACAGGTACATGGTGCCGATGTCTTTGTGGTTGGTGGTAAAGAGCCACCGTGAAATGCCCTTCGCAGGGCCGTGATGATGATCACCCATCGTTAAGTCCTCCGATCAGCCTTTCTTGTGGTTGAAGACATCAATGGGCTGAACCATGTCGCCCATGTTGTTGCCGAATGCATTGCGCTGGAAGGTCACTACCGCCGCCATGTCGACATCGTTGAGCTGGCCGCCAAAGGCCTGCATCGCCGTGCCTGGGACACCGTGGATGGCGACATCCAGGTGATGCGCCAGGTCGCCGGTGGCCACGGGGCTGCCGGCGATGGCCTTGCCCACGCCGCCTTCACCATTGGCACCGTGACAGGCCAGGCAGTTGCGGTCGTAGACCGCCTTGCCGCGCGCCATCAGCTCGTCCATCGTGAAGGACTGGGCCATCAGTTTCTTGATCTCGGCGGCCTCGGCCTGCTTGCTGGCCATCCAGTCCTTGAATTCGCTCTCGCTGACCACGTCGACCACGATCGGCATGAAGCCGTGGTCCTTGCCGCACAGTTCAGCACACTGGCCACGGTAGACGCCTTCCTCGCTGGTGCGGGTCCAGGTCTCGTTGATGAAGCCGGGGATCGCGTCCTTTTTCACGGCCAGTTCCGGCACCCACCAGGAGTGGATAACGTCGTTGGCGGTCACCAGGAAACGCACTTTCTTGCCGGCGGGCAGCACCAGGGGCTCGTCCACTTCCAGCAGGTAGTGCTCGCCCTTGGGTGCGGTGTTGCGAATCTCGCTCTGCGGGGTGCGCAGGTTGCTGAAGAAGGCGACGTTCTCGCCGTCCTCATTCAGGTATTCGTATTTCCACTTCCACTGGTAGCCGGTGACGAGGACGTCGAGTTCGGCGTCTTCGTTGTCGTAGATCTGCAGGAGTGTGGAAGTTGCAGGCCAGGCCATGCCGACCAGGATGAAGAACGGGATGATGGTCCAGATGATCTCGACCCTGGTGTTCTCGTGGAAGGTCGCCGGTACGGCCCCTTTTGATTTCCGGTGCGCATAAAGGGAGTAGAACATCACCCCGAACACACCGATGCCGATCACCGTACAGATGCCCAGGATGATCATGTGCAGGTTGTAAATCTCGAGGCCGACTTCCGTCGCCCCCGGAGCCATGTTCACCTGGTTCGCTTCGCCACCATACCCCAGGGCGACGCACCCCCACAGTAGTAGCACAGGACCAAGCGCGAGCTTCAGGAGCCGCTTCGCTTCAAAACACATTGCCCGTGTTCTCCATTGTCTTGAGTTTTAGAATTTTATACCCCGACAGCTGGTTCACCTGGCTATTATTGATCGCCTTTGGCGAATGCCCGCATCAACAATCCGGCGGTACGAGAGCCTCTCGCGACCGGTTAGGTGACAGGGTATGAATTACCAGCTGACTGTGTTTTGCGATTGGTGCGACAATCAGTCGCACCCGCAAAACATCGGAAGTATAACCACACTCCAAGCCATTTCCCAAGCATTAAGCGCCAGTCCGGCGACCGCAAAACGCCGCGGGGTAGCGCCGGGGCGGGGATTTCAGGACCGCAAAAGCACGATATGGAACCCGCAGCTCACATCGACCGCAAAATATGGGGCATCGCCTGGCCGGCCATTCTCTCCAACCTTTCCATCCCCCTGCTGGGCCTGGTGGACTCGGCGATCCTCGGCCACCTCGGCAACAGCCGCTACCTCGCCGCGGTCGCGGTCGGTGCTGCCCTGCTGAGTTTCCTGTACTGGGGATTCAGCTTCCTGCGCATGGGCACCACCGGGCTGGTCGCCCGTGCGGAGGGCGCGGGAGACCGGGACGGCTCGGTACTGGTCCTGCTGCGCTCGGCGGTCCTGGCGCTGCTGCTGGCCACCCTGGTGCTGGCGCTGCACCCCCTGCTGATCGGCGCCGGCCTCGCCCTGATGTCGCCGGCGGTGGAGCTCCACGGCCTGGCAGAGTCCTACGCCCGCATCCGGATTTACAGCGCACCCGCGGTCCTGCTGACCTACACGGTGGTCGGCTGGTTCATCGGCCGCCAGGACACCCGGTCGCCCATGCTCATCGTCATCCTCACCAACCTCGCCAACATCGCCCTCGATTTCCTGCTGGTTGTCGGGCTGGACATGCGCAGCGATGGGGCGGCGCTGGCCACGGTAATCGCCGAGTATCTCGGCTGCGCGGTAGCACTGGCCTGCGTCCATTATCAGCTGCGGGGCTTCCACCCCCGCCGCCTGGTCGGGCGACTGCGCGATATAAGTGCCTACACTCACCTGTTGCGCAGCAATCGCCACCTGTTTGTACGCACCGTCTGCCTGTTGTTCGGCTTCGCGTTTTTCACCGCCCAGGGGGAAAACCTCGGCAGCGAAATCGTCGCCGCCAACACCCTGATGATGCACCTGCTGTTGATGGCGGCCTACGGCCTCGACGGCTTTGCCTACGCGGCGGAGGGCATGTCCGGTCACCAGCTCGGGGGCCGCGACCTCGCCGGCTTTTATGCCGTGGTCCGGCGCTGCGCGCTGTGGTCAGCGGGCTGCGCCGCGTGCCTGAGCGCCGGGTTGCTGGTATTGCAGCCGCTGTTTGTTACCGTGCTCACGGACCTGGACGCGCTGCGCACGCTCATGCGCACCTATTACCCCTGGCTGATTGCCATGCCCCTGCTGGCCGCACCGGCCTACCTGCTGGACGGGGTCTTCATCGGTGCCAGTGAAACCCGGCAGATGATGCTGACCATGTTGTTCAGCCTGTGCTGCGTCTACCTGCCGCTGTGGTACCTCACCCTGCCAATGGGCAACCACGGCCTGTGGCTCTCGTTCACCGCTTTCAACATCGCCAGGGGCATAACGCTCTACCGCCGCTACCGCAGGATGTCCCGGCTGGGTCTCTGGCTGCCTGCAGCCTGACTAGAAATTAGTCAGATTTGTACTAGCCTCAAAGCTGAAGCTGACTGGTCTGGTGCCTCGGGTGGTGCAAGCCGGCCGTCGTGTCCCGGCCAGCAGCTGGATTAATGTCCCCGTCCCGCTACCGGCTACTACCCATGGCCCAACCCGGAATCAGGGAATCCATCAGGGCGGCAATCAGCCACGAAGCTCGCACCGGCAAGTTTCGTCGCCACTTGAAGCAACGCCTGAGTGCGGTGCGGGAGAAGTTGATCCTGCCCGACGAAGAGCCAATTGACGCGCTGATGGGTTTCGTCGTCGACTACGTAGAGAGCGTGCCAGGCAGCCTCGCTCTCGTCACTGCCGTGAGCAAACAATACTCGTTCTACGACTATGCCGAACCCTTCCTGCGGATGGCCGAGGATTATTTCCTCGATCCACCCGACGAACTGCCCGTCGATGGCGGCCTGGAAGCGTTGCTGGACGAAGCCTTCCTCGCCCACCGCGTGCTCGAGGAGGTCAATGACCACCACATCCGGCACCTGCATCGGCCGCTGGTCCCGGTGGACATGACCGAGGCCAACCTCATCGTGCACTACCTGCTGGGCGACAGCTTTGCCACCGCCCTGGAACAGCGGGTCCAGCAAACCGCCGCCGGTCTGCTGGACCGCGAATACATCTGGGACCGGGTGAAAATGATCCCGGGGCGGTCGCCCTCCGACATCGTTCCCATCTCCAGCCACAGCTTCAGGAATGGCCGGCCGGCCGTGCGCCTGCGCCTGAGTGGCGGTTAGCCGCCCCGGGGCTTTGCGGGATCCACCAGGGTGACGACTTCCGCGGGGGTTTCACTGCGCCGGGCGGCTGCCCGGGTGACCCGGGTGGCGATTTCCCGGGCGGGCGCGTCCGTGGGTCGCTCTTCGCTGAAGTCGCAGGCAACGCATTCACGGCGTTCGGTGTCCATATCGACGACGATCCTGTCCATGGCGCCACAGCGGGGGCAAACGGCCCCGGCAATGAAACGTCGGCGTTGGGTGGGCGTGGTCATGGAATGCTGCTCCGGGGTATTAACGGGGTGATACAGGCGCTATTGTAACAGCTTGCAGAATCCGGTTTGAGTCCCGCCATGAAACACTACACCGCCACCAGTGTACGCACCTTCCAGGGGATGACCCCGCAACTGGGCCAGCGAGTGCTGGTCGACCCCAGCGCTGTGGTGCTCGGCGACGTCACCCTCGGCGACGACGTATCGGTCTGGCCCCAGGTCGCCATTCGCGGCGACATGCACTGGATCAGGGTCGGCGCCCGCAGCAGTATCCAGGATGGCAGTGTGCTGCATATCACCCATGCCGGCCCCTACAACCCGGAGGGTTACCCGCTGGATATCGGCTGCGATGTCACCATCGGCCACGCCGCCGTCCTGCACGGTTGCCGGGTGGGTGACCGGGTGCTGGTGGGCATGGGCGCCACCGTCATGGACGGCGCGGTGGTGGAATGCGACGTGGTGATTGCCGCCGGCGCACTGGTGACTCCCGGCAAGACCCTGTGCAGCGGTTTTCTCTATGCCGGCAGCCCGGCACGGGAGGTGCGGCCGCTCAGTGAGCGGGAACTGGCCTACTTCACTTACAGTGCCGGCAATTACGTCAGGTTGAAGGACCAGCATATCGCGGAACTGGAGAACGCCGCCGGCGGAAAATAGGCCGGACGGCAATGCCTAGGCGGCTTCCATAGCCTCGCGGATCTCGTGGATTACCGGCTGGGTCGCGGGGCGCACGCCGCGCCAGAGGTAGAACGACTGTGCCGCCTGTTCCACCAGCATGCCCAGGCCATCGGACACCGCCCATGCCGCGTGCATGGCGGCCCAGCGCATGAACGGCGTAGGCTGGGAGCCGTAGATCATGTCATAGCAGCAGCTGCGCTCGGTCAATACGGCGCTGGGCAGCTCCGGCATCTCGCCCGCGAGGCCAGCGCTGCTGGCATTGATCAGCAGATCGAACTGGCGCCCTTCGAGGCACTCCATGCCACCGCCCTCCAGGGTGCCGAGATCAGCAAACTCCTGGGCCAGCTGAGCCGCGCGTTCAGCGGTGCGATTGACGATCAGTACCGAGCGCGGGCGCTCCCGCAACAGCGGCTCCAGCACGCCGCGCACTGCGCCGCCGGCGCCGATGATCAGCACCCGCTGGCCCTGGATCACCCAGCCGAGGTTGGCGACCATGTCGCGCACCAGGCCGATGCCATCGGTATTGTCACCCTCGATCAGGCCGTCTTCGGCCAGCGTCAGGGTGTTCACCGCACCCGCTCGCTGGGCCCGCTGGCTGCACCGGTCCGCCAGCCGGAAGGCCTCTTCCTTGAAGGGCAGGGTAACGTTGAGGCCGGCGCCGCCGTTGCCGAAAAACTGCCGGGCGGCGCGCTCGAAATCGCCTTCATCGACCCGCACCGCCCGATACTGCATGGACTGGTTGGACTGGGCCGCGAAGGCGGTGTGAATTACCGGGGACTTGCTGTGCTTGATGGGGTTGCCGAATACCGCGTACTTGTCGCGCTCATTCATGCGCCAGCCTCCGCCAGCCAGTCCCGGTCCTGCAGGTAGTAGGCGGTCAGTTCCGCTTCCGCGCTGCCGGCCTCCGGGTGATAGTCGTACTCCCAGCGCACCAGCGGCGGCAGCGACATGAGGATCGCCTCGGTGCGGCCGTCGGATTGCAGGCCGAACAGGGTACCGCGGTCGTACACCAGGTTGAATTCGACATAGCGTCCCCGGCGGTAGAGCTGGAACTGGCGTTCGCGCTCGCCCCATGGCGTGTCCTTGCGGCGAGCGACGATCGGCCGGTAGGCCTCGATGTAGGAATCACCGACCGACCGCATGAAAGCGAAACTGGTGTCGAAGTCCCACTCGTTGAGGTCGTCGAAGAACAGGCCGCCCACGCCGCGCGGTTCGCCGCGGTGGCGCAGGTGGAAATACTCGTCACACCAACCCTTGAAGCGCGGGTAGACGTCCGCCCCGAAGGGGGCACAGGCGCGCTCCGCGGTGCGGTGCCACTCGATACAGTCAGCGCGATTCCCGTAGTAGGGGGTCAGGTCATAGCCCCCGCCGAACCACCATACCGGTTCGGCGTCCTCGCGCTCGGCCACGAACAGGCGCACATTGGCGTGTGAGGTCGGCACATAGGGATTGCGCGGGTGGATAACCAGCGACACCCCCATGGCCTGGAAACTGCGCCCGGCGAGTTCCGGCCGCGAGGCGCTGGCCGATGGCGGGAGGTTGGCGCCGCTGACGTGGGAAAAGTTGACCCCCGCCTTCTCGAACACCGCACCTTCGCTGAGGACGCGACTGCGTCCGCCACCGCCTTCGGTTCGTTGCCATTCGTCGGTAATGAAATCGCGCTCGCCATCTTCCTCGGCCAGCGCCGAGCAGATGTTGTCCTGGAGGGAAAGCAGGTAATTTTTGACCTGTTCTATCTGCATGTGTGACTTCCTCGGTACCACCGCGGGTGCATTATACGCACACCGGCAGGGCACCGACAGGCGCGAGTGCAATTGTTCAGGCGCGGAAGGTTTTGCCGCTGGCGAGGTCGCGGATCTGGCTCGGCCGTCCGGAGCGGCCCACCGCGCCCGGGAGGATATAGTCCAGCGAATCGCCGAAGTAACGGCGCACCTGGAAGCGCTGGCGGGGCGGTTGTGCGCCGGCGGGATTGGCAGAGGTGGAGACCAGGGGACCACCCCACGCCCGGCACAGCGCCTGCACCCCGGGATGGCCGCTGACCCGCACGGCGACGGTATCAAAACGCCCGTGCACCCACGGCGGCACCCGCCCGTGGTGGGGCACCAGCCAGGTGTTGGGACCTGGCCAGCTGGCGGAGAGGGTCTGGCGCTGCTCCCCGGGCAGGCCTTCCAGCAGGAAGGCGAGCTGGCTTTCACTGGCCGCGACCAGGATCAGCCCCTTTTCCACCGGACGCTGCTTCAATTCGAGCACGCGGCCTACCGCGCGCTCAGATTGCGGATCGCAGGAGAGGCCCCACACGGCCTCGGTGGGGCAGGCGACGACGCCTTCGCGTTGCAGTGCCTGCACCGCCATCGCCAGGCGCAGCGGGGGAATGCCGGACCCCAGGCCCGGCGCAGTGCTGCCCGGCCCGATCAAGCCTTGAGCGAGGCCTGCAGGGCCGCGTCTTTTTCCGCGATGGCCGCGGCGTTGGCGGCGCGCTCGTCGCGCAGCTTCTGGCCGAGCTCTGCATCGGAAGTCGCCAGGATCTGCACGGCGAGGTAGGCGGCGTTCTTGGCGCCGGCCTTGCCGATGGCGACCGAGGCAACGGGGATGCCGGCGGGCATCTGCACGGTGGACAGCAGCGCGTCGAGGCCGTCCAGTGAGGAATTCATCGGCACGCCGATCACCGGCTTGACGGTAGTGGCGGAGACCGCACCGGCCAGGTGCGCTGCCATGCCAGCAGCCGCGATGAACACCGCGCAGCCGCGGGATTCCGCGTCCTTGATATACGACTTGGTGACTTCAGGGGTGCGGTGCGCCGAGGTAATGCGGGCCTCAAAGGCAATGCCGAAATCGCGCAGAACCGCGAAACAGGCTTCCATCACCGGCAGGTCGGAATCCGACCCCATGACAATCGCGACAAAAGGTTTGCTCATCGAAATGCTCCACAGGCTGTCTAAGGGCGAGGCTGCCCGGAAAAAAGCGCGAAATTTAACCAGAGCGGCAAGCGCTTGGCAAGCCAATAAAGCCTCAGTCCGCGCGATAATAACCTACCGACCCGCGCCTGATCCGGCCGGCAAGTTCCAGGGCCGACAAACGGGCCAGCACAGCAGATACGGGCAGTCCCGCGATCTGGATCAACTGGTCCACCGGGACCTCGGCATCCCCGATCAGCGCAAGCAGTCCGGGTTCCTCATCTGCTACCTCCGGCGCCGCGCCTGACTGGCGGGGCGCGGCCTGCCGCAGCGCGGCGTAAAGGCTGCCGATCTCCTCGAGCACATCGTCGATTCCCTGGACCATTTTAGCCCCATCGCGCAGCAGGTGCAGGCAGCCCGCACCGCCCCCATGGGCGTTCGACCAGGGCAGGGCAAAGACCTCGCGGCCCTGTTCCAGCGCCAGTCGCGCGGTGATCAGCGAGCCGCTGCGCAGCGCCGCCTCGACCACCACCACGCCAAGTGATAATCCGCTGATGATGCGGTTGCGGCAGGGGAAGTGGTGGGGAAGTGGCCGTGTTCCGGGCGGGTATTCCGTGACCAGGCATCCGGCAGCGGTGATGCGCTCCCCCAGTTGGCGGTTGCCCGGCGGGTAGATCGCGTCGATGCCGGTGCCCATCACCGCCACGGTACTGCCGCCGGCGTCGAGTGCCGCGCTGTGGGCGGCCGCGTCGATACCCGTGGCCAGGCCACTGCACACCGTGAGCCCGACCCTGACGGCGGCCGCCGCGAGGGATGTCGCCGCCTGCAGGCCCGCGACAGAGGCATTGCGGGCCCCCACCAGGGCCAGCATCGGCCGCTGCAAATGGCCGGGATCGCCGCGAACATACAACTGTTGCGGCGGATCGGGGATGCTGCGCAGCAACGCGGGGAAGGTGCAATCAGACGGGCGCAGCAGCGCATCGGCACTGCCGGAGGGGTGAACAGCATCCATACATCGTCCTTGATGTCAGGTGGTGGTCGCTACAGCCTGGCGGGGGGCGGCATCCTGCTGCCCCCGGGAGATAGTGCTAGGGATTCTTGACTTTGTCCAACACCTTAAGCGGTCGATTGGACTTCAACACCAGCGCATAGCTGGCCTTTTCATAGGTCTGGAACACCATGGCGAGTCCTGCGCGAACGTCCGGCAGGCGCACATTTTCTTCAGCAACCTGGTCGAAGACCAGTTCACCGGTCTGGTAGACGGCGAGCACATCGCCCACCTCCATGCCGTCGCGCTCGCCCTTGTTGATCACCACGATATCCATCGCGCCGATCTGGGTAACCCCGCCGTCAACCGCGATCATGTAGCCGTTTTCGACCGGCACGTTGGGCGCCTTGGGGTAGAAGGTGGAATCCAGTACCCGCTCGGGCAGCGGCAACAGGCGGTCGGCAATCCTGACCTCTTCGGTGACCCGGTTGATCTCCAGTTCCTTGATCGCTTCCTCGCTGCTCGAGAGCAGCTTGGCATTGCCGATGTCCTTGGCCTGGTAGCCCAGCAGCTCGTCGGTCAGCGGGTCGCGGTAGGTATCGCCGGTGCGGTAGATGCCGTAAGCGCGCTCGCCTTCGGGGAAGGGGCCGCGGCCGAAGATGTGGTCGCCCGGTGCGCTGATCAGGTGCTCCTGGGCACCGGCTACCACGTAGGCGGAATTGTTCAGCTCATCGGCGTGAATGATGCGGTGGTAGAGCAGGAACGCCTCGATCTGGTCCAGCGGGATCGCAGGTATGGCCAGGTCCAGTGCGGATACCCGCATGCTGGGCTCCAGCTTGAGGTCGCCGCGCCGCAAGCGCAGGCGGGGCTGGCCGTCGACCCAGATAATGTAGAGTTCATCGCCGGGGAAGATCAGGTGGGGATTGTCGATCTGCGGGTTGACGTCCCACAGCTCCGGCCAGCGCCAGGGCTCGTCGAGGTACATGCCGGAGATACCCCAGAGGGTGTCACCCTTCTTGACGATATAGGTTTCCGGCACATCGTCCTTTAATTCCACCGCCTGCAGGCAGGCGCTGAAGAACAGCGACGCCAGCAGCAGTCCCAGTGAGAGTGACCTTACTTTCATTGTTTTCGTCCCTGCATGGCCTTGTTATGCTGCGCCCGACCTGTGGTCGCGACGGCTCCCCAGAGCAGCCACCTGCGGTGTCCGCACGGCGACTGGCCGGCAATGTCACCCAGATAGACTCTCAAACACTGGGCGCCCCTTATTCCCGGACAGTATAATAGTAGCAAGTGTGCTGCCGCGTTGTGTCGCTGGCAAGCCTAAAGTTACTATTTCTACAGCCTGTTACGGCTGGCAGTGAGCAAGACACCCCATGGCCACTCTCGAGATACTTGAATTTCCCGATCCCCGGCTGCGCACCGTCGCCAGTCCCGTCGGCAGCGTCACCGACGCCACCCGCAGCCTGATCGACGATATGCTTGAAACCATGTATGCCGCCCCGGGCATCGGTCTCGCCGCCACCCAGGTCGATGTGCACGAGCGCCTGCTGGTCATGGACCTGTCCGACGACCAGAGCGCGCCGATGGTATTTATCAATCCCGAGATTGAAGTCCTCGACCCCGAACTGGGCGAATACGACGAAGGCTGCCTGTCGGTACCCGGTTTCTACGAGACCGTGAACCGGCCGCGGCGCATCCGCGTCAGCGCGCAGGACCGCAACGGCGAGCACTTTACCGATGAACTCGAGGGCCTCGCCGCGATCTGCCTGCAGCACGAGATCGACCACCTGGACGGCAAGTTGTTCGTCGACTACCTCTCGCCGCTGAAGCGTACCCGTATCCGCAAAAAGCTGGAAAAGACCCAGCGCCGCCGCGCCTGAGCATGGCCGCCATGAGAGTTGTTTTTGCCGGCACGCCGGCCTTCGCTGCCCAGTATTTAAAGGCCATTATTGATAGTGAGCACCAACTCATTGGCGTGTATACCCAACCCGACCGGCCCGCGGGTCGCGGCAAGAAACTGCAGGCCAGCCCGGTCAAGCAGGTGGCCCTGGAGGCCGGGCTGCCGGTGTACCAGCCGCAGAGCCTGCGCGACGCCGGGGCACAGGCGCAATTCGCCTCGCTGCAGGCGGATGTCCTCGTGGTGGTGGCCTACGGCCTGATCCTGCCCCAGCCGGTGCTCGATGCGCCGCGCTATGGCTGCATCAATGTCCACGCCTCACTGTTGCCCCGCTGGCGCGGCGCGGCGCCGATCCAGCGGGCTATCGAGGCGGGTGACGCGTCCTCGGGCGTCACCATCATGCAGATGGACGCCGGTCTCGACACCGGTGCCATGCTGGCCCGCAGGGACATTCCGCTCAGCGCGCAGACCACTGCCGCGAGCCTCGAGGCGGAGTTGGCCGACGTCGGCCCGCCCCTGTTGCTGGAGGTCCTCGGCGACTTGCCGGGCCACCAGGCCCGGGCCGAGGTACAGGACGAAACTGCCACCTGCTACGCGGCCAAAATCAGCAAGGAGGAGGCCCAGCTCGACTGGACGCAATCCGCTGAACAACTTGGCAGGCAGGTTCGCGCCTTCAACCCGGCGCCGGTCTGCTTCAGTCACCTCGACGGCCAGCGCATCAAGGTCTGGGAGGGCAGGGTGGCTGGCAATGCACCGCTGCCGGAACCCCCGGGCAGCATATTGCAGGTCTCCCGGGAGGGCATCCTGGTGAATACCGGTAGCGGCCAGCTGCTGTTGACCCGCCTGCAACTGCCGGGCGGCAAACCGCTGGATGCCGCCCAGATCCTCAACGGCAGCGGCGACCTGCTGCGCCGCGGGGCGCAATTCACCCGCGCGGCCGACCCTGCCTGATGGCGACCAACCCCCGCGCCACCGCCGCACAGGTCCTCGGCCAGGTTCTCGCTGGCCGCTCCCTGAACCAGGCCCTGCCCCCGGCGCTGGCGCGGGTCGCCCTGGCGGACCGCCCGCTGTTGCAGCAGCTTTGCTACGGCAGCCTGCGCAGTGCACCGACACTGCTGGGCCTGCTCGACCAGCTCCTCGACAAGCCATTGCGCGAGCGCGACCGCGACGTCCAGGGCCTGCTGCTGTGCGGCCTCTACCAACTTGAAGACACCCGGATTCCCGATCACGCCGCCGTGGCGGAAACCGTCGCCGCGGCGGCCCGGCTGAAAAAGCCCTGGGCCAAGGGCCTGACCAACGCCCTGTTGCGCCGTTTTTTGCGCGAGCGGGAAACGCTTTTCGCCCGGCTGTCCCCGGCGCAACAGGCGGCCCAGCCGGAGTGGCTGTACCGCGAACTGCAAAAGCAATGGCCCGGACAACTGCAGCAAATCATCGACGCCAGCAACCAGCGTCCGCCAATGACCCTGCGCAGCAACCAGCTGCGCGGTGACCGCGACAGCTACCTGCAGCAGCTCGCCGCCGCCGGCATCGGCTGCCGCGCCGGCAGTTTTTCGCCCCAGGCAATCTACCTGGACCAGCCGGTGGATGTCATGGACTTACCCGGTTTCGCCAGCGGCGCGGTCAGTGTGCAGGATGAGGCCGCCCAGCTGGCCGCCCCGGTCGTGGCACCCCGGGCGGGCGAACGCATACTCGATGCCTGCGCGGCGCCCGGGGGGAAAAGCTGCCACCTGCTGGAGATCCAGCCCGCCATCGCCAGCCTCGTAGCGATGGATGTGGACGCCAGCCGCCTGCAGCGGGTCGAGGAAAACCTGCAGCGGCTCCAGCTGCGGGCCACCTGCGTCGCCGGCGATGCCAGTGCGCCAGCCGCCGTGGCGGAGTTTGCCCCCTTCGACTGCATACTGGTGGACGCCCCCTGCAGCGCCACCGGCGTGATCCGCCGCCACCCGGATATCAAGGTACTGCGCCGCCGCGAGGACATCGCCGCACTGGGCCAGCTCCAGCGCGCGATTCTCGAGGGCTTGTGGCCTTTGTTGCGCGGCGGCGGCCGGCTGGTCTACGCGACCTGTTCGATCCTGCCGGCGGAAAACGACGATGTCGTCGCCGCATTCGCAGCGGCAACGAGCGATGCCGCCCTGGAGCCCATCGCGGCGCAATGGGGGATTGCCACCACCACCGGCCGGCAGCTACTGCCGGAAACCGGGGGTCCTGATGGCCTGTTTTATGCGGTATTAAGAAAAGCCTGAGCCGGGCATTGTGCACAATTTCCCCTGCGGTGGCTTACATTCTCCGGGGCTTTTCTTTATCGTTCCCGGAGCTCAGCGCCTGTTAATGCCAAATAGACACCCGGTAGCCGGTGAACCTCCCGCGGGCCGGTACAGAAACTTTGTCAGCACGGCATACAGGCCCTAACAGGGTCGGCGAGTTATGAAAATTATCATTCTGGGTGCGGGGCAGGTCGGCGGCACCCTGGCAGAACACCTCGCAAACGAGCAGAACGACATCACTGTGGTGGACACCAACAGCGGCAAGCTGCGCGCGCTGCAGGACCGCCTCGATATCGGCGTGGTACTCGGCGCGGCATCCCATCCCGCCACACTGTACAAGGCCGGCGCCGAAGACGCCGATATGCTCATCGCGGTCACCAATTCCGACGAGATCAACATGATGGCCTGCCAGGTAGCGCATACGCTCTACAACACGCCGACCAAGATCTCCCGGGTGCGCTCCCCCAATTACCTGGCCCACCAGGCGGAACTGTTCACCCGCGAGCACATACCTGTAGACGTCATCATCGGTCCGGAACAACTGGTCACCCGCAGTATCGAGCAGCTCATCGAGAACCCCGGTGCACTGCAGGTACTGGATTTCGCCAACGGCCGCATCCAGCTGGTGGCGGTAAAGGCCTACCACGATGGGCCGATCGTCGGCCACGAACTGCGCGAGATCCGCAACCACATGCCCCACGCGGACACCCGGGTCGCCGCGATTTTCCGCCAGAACCGGCCGATCATTCCCGAGGGCGACACGGTCATCGAGGCCGGCGACGAGGTGTTCTTCATTGCCGCACGGGAACACATCCGCTCGGTGATGAGCGAACTGCGCAAGGTGGACAAGCCCTACAAGCGGGTGATGATTTCCGGCGGCGGCAATATCGGCGCCACCCTGGCCCAGAGCATTGAGAACAAGTACCGGGTCAAGGTCATCGAGAAGTCCTACGACCGCTGCAAGATACTCTCCGAACGCCTGCGCCATACCATCGTGCTCAACGGCAGCGCCTCGGAACCGCAGTTACTGGCGCAGGAAAACATCGAAAACTGCGACGTGTTCTGCGCCCTGACCAACAACGACGAATCCAACATCATGATGTCGATGCTGGCCAAGCGCATGGGCGCCAAAAAGGTCATTACCCTGATCGCCAATCCCGCCTATTCCGAGCTGGTCGGGGATGAGATCGACATTGCCATCTCGCCCCAGCAGATTACCATCGGCAGCCTGCTGACCCACGTGCGCCGCGGCGACATCAGCAATGTACATTCCCTGCGGCGGGGCGCCGCCGAGGCAATCGAGGTCACCGCCCACGGCGACCCCTACTCGTCGCGGGTGGTCGGCCGCCGCCTCGACGAGATCAACCTGCCCGATGGGGTGACCATCGGCGCCATCGTGCGCGGCGACCAGGTGCTGATCGCCCACGGCGACGTGGTCATCGAAACCGACGACCACGTGATCCTCTTCCTCGTCGACAAGAACACCATTCGCGCCGTGGAAAAACTCTTCGCGGTCGGTTTCGGCTTTTTCTAGGAGCTGACGACACATGCATTTTGCCGTCACCCTGCGCGTACTCGGCATACTGCTGATGGTGTTCTCCATGACCATGGTGCCGCCGCTGTTCATGGCGCTGCTGGCCGATGATCACTCCGCCGTCGGTTTCCTGTCTGCCCTCGGCATCACTTTTTTTTCCGGCCTGCTGATGTGGGCGCCGCTGCGCAAGGTGGAGCAGGAACTGCGTATCCGCGACGGCTTCCTGATCACCTCGCTCTTCTGGACGGTGCTGGGGATCTTCGGCGCACTGCCCTTCGCCCTCGCCGAGGGGATCGAACTGGCGCCCACCGAGGCGATCTTCGAGTCCATTTCCGGCCTGACTTCCAGCGGCGGCACGGTGATTACCGGACTCGACCAGCTGGCGCCCTCAATCCTGTTCTACCGGCAGCTGCTGCAGTGGATGGGCGGGATCGGCATCATCGTCGTCGCGGTAGCGGTGCTGCCGATGCTCGGCGTCGGTGGGATGCAGCTGTACAAGGCGGAAACGCCGGGGCCCTCCAAGGACAACAAACTCACGCCGCGGATCGCCGGTACCGCCAAGGCGATGTTCCTGGTCTACGTGATCCTGACCATCGCCTGCGCCACCACCTACTATGTGCTGGGCATGTCCGCCTTCGATGCCATCGGTCACGCCTTCTCCACCATCGCCCTGGGCGGTTTCTCCACCCACGACGCCAGCCTGGGCTTCTTCGACAGCGACGCCATCCTGATTGCCTCCAGTATCTTCATGCTGGTATCGGGCATGAACTTCGGCCTGCACTTCCTGGCCTTCCGCCGCCGCACACTGTCGGTCTACCGCCAGGACTCGGAGACCCGCTTCTACCTGGCGGCTGTCAGCGTGTGCATCCTCACCACCATCGCGCTGCTGATCTATTCCAACACCCACGGCCACAAGGAGAGCATTATTCACGGGGTATTCCAGGTGATTTCCATTATCACCACCACCGGCTACTCCACCGAGAACCTCGCCGTGTGGCCGATCGCCATTCCCATCATGGCTATATTCTTCTCCTGCATGGGCGGCTGCGTGGGCTCCACCGCCGGCGGCATCAAGGTGATGCGCCTGATGCTGATCGCCAAGCAGGGCGTGCGCGAACTGAAGCAGCTGGTGCACCCGCAGGCGGTGATCCCGCTGAAGGTGGGGCGGCGCCGGGTCGAGGCGAGTATCGTCAGCGCGGTGTGGAGCTTTTTCGCCATCTACACCACGATCTATATCGTACTGCTGCTCCTGCTGATGATGACCGGCCTGGATTTCGTCACTGCGTTCTCCGCGGTGGCGGCCTGCCTCAACAACCTGGGCATGGGGATCGGCGGCGTGGCAAGCGGGTTTGGCGCCCTGAGCGAGCCGACAACGGCGATTCTCTGTTTTGCCATGCTGCTCGGCCGGCTGGAGATTTTCACCCTGCTGGTGCTGTTTACCCCGGCGTTCTGGCGCACCTGACACCAGAACCGGTCAGCGCAATTGGCGCTCTATCCGCTGCTGGTGCAACCCGCCCGGGGAGTGCCGTTCGCCTAGTGGCGGAAACCCCGCCCCTCGCAGACCACTTCGTAGGCCGACTGGATTTCCTGTGAGCGCTCGGTCGCCAGCTTGATCATGTCCTCGGGCACACCTTTGGCGATCAGCTTGTCCGGGTGGTTCTCACTCATCAACTTGCGGTAAGCGCGCTTCAGGGTCTTCTGGTCGACATTGGCGTCTACCCCGAGCGCCGTGCAGGCCTCGGCGAAGCGGTCCTTCGCCGCCTCGGGGCCTGCCGACCGCGATCCGCCGTGAAACCTTGACTGCGCCTGGGCCATCCGCAACAGTTGTTCCAGCTGCGCCTCACCGTACCCCATCAGCCCCGCGATACGGGTGAGTGCCTGGTGTTCCGCTCGGTCGATCTGGTGGTCGGCCAGCACCAGCCCGACCAGGAACAGCAGCATCGCCTGCTGCAGTTGCGGCTGCCGTCCACAGGTCTCGAGAAAGCCCGACACCGCCGCCTGTGGATAGAACTCCGCCGCCGCACCGCGTTTGAACAGGGCGATCGCCTCGCTGCGCTGGGCGCCGGACAGGCCCATGTTGCTAATGACCTGCTCGGTGTGCGCAACTTCCTGTTCGGAAATCCGCCCGTCGGACTTGGCCAGGTACCCGAGCAACAAAAAGGTGGTTTCAAAGAAGGAACGCTGGATGCGGGCGAGGTTCTCCGGCGAGGCGAAACGGAAATTGCTCGCCAGCGCGCGATCGAACATGTGCCCCACGAACAGCCCCAGCACCAATCCAATGGGACCGAGGGTAAGCAGGCCGATCAGCCCACCGATCATTTTGCCGAAAACCAACATAGGAAAGGCTACCTGTCAGAGATCATGATACGCGCCCGGTCCTTCTTTCGGGCGCACCTTGAAGCGTTTGTATTCCCACTGGTACTGATCTTCCGCGGCGCGCACGCAGGTTTCGACGCCGCGGTTCAGCGCGCTCAGCGACTGCAGGATGTCGTCCGCATAAATTGCGTCGTCCGCTGGGAAATAGACGATGCGAAAACCCCGCGAACTGCGCAGGGCCATGGCAAACAGGGCGACCGCGCCGCTGCGCCGGATCATCTGCGAGGCCAGGGTAGGGGTAAAACAACGCACCCCCATGAATGCCACGTTTTCCCCTGCGTTGACATGGCGCGGCACCTGGTCCGGCAGGATTCCGGCGATGTGGCCCCGCTTGATACAGCGCAGCAGGGTCGCCAGCCCGCGGCTGTCGGTCGGTACCAGGGTGGCGCCACTGCGTTCACGGGCGGCGCGGACAATACCGTCCAGCCCGGCGAGATGGGGCGGTTCATAGAGGGACACCGCCGGACCCAGAGTGGCGAGATGCAGGCCGAGCACTTCCCAGTTGCCGATGTGCGGCCCGAGCACCACCACACCGCGGCCCGCGGCGAGGGCCTGCGTCACCAGTTCCGCCCCTTCGACGGACTCGATCAGGCCGTCCACATAATTCCAGGACCGCAGCCACACGTGCCCCATTTCCAGAGCCAGCTCAGCGGTAGACTGCAGGCTGCGCCGGGCCAGCTCGCGCCGCTGGTCCGGGGTTTTTTCGGGAAAGGCGAGGTCGATGTTGCGCTGGGTGACGCGGCGACCGCCGCTGTTCAGCCACCAGGCAACACGCCCCGCCGCGCGTCCCAGGGCGCGCACCCAGCGCAGCGGGAGCAGGGCACTGAGGCGCAGGATGAGCTTAACCAGGCCAGCCTTGATGCCGTTCATGGGCGGGGGTCACTTTCGGGCAAAGCGCGTATTATGCCGACAAAAGAGCCTGTATAATACCGGGCTTTTTGCAGCCACCGCAGGGGCAGTCCCTTGGCAGAGATACAGAGTAAACCTTCGACATTTCAGGAACTTATCCTGAGGCTACAGCAATTCTGGGCGGAGCGCGGCTGCGTCGTGCTGCAGCCGCTGGACATGGAAGTGGGCGCCGGTACCTTCCACCCCGCGACCTTCCTGCGCGCCGTGGGTCCGGAGAGCTGGAACGCCGCCTACGTGCAGCCCAGCCGCCGGCCCACCGACGGTCGCTACGGCGAGAACCCCAACCGCCTGCAGCACTACTACCAGTTCCAGGTGGTCATGAAGCCCTCGCCGCTGGAGTTCCAGCAGCTCTACCTGGATTCACTGGCTGCGCTGGGCATCGACACCGACGTCCACGACGTGCGCTTTGTCGAGGACAACTGGGAATCGCCCACCCTCGGCGCCTGGGGCCTGGGCTGGGAAGTCTGGCTCAACGGCATGGAAGTGACCCAGTTCACCTATTTCCAGCAGGCCGGCGGCCTCGAGTGCTATCCCGTCACCGGCGAGATCACCTACGGTATCGAGCGCATCGCCATGTACCTGCAGGGTGTGGACAGCATCTACGACCTGGTCTGGGCCGAGGGTCCCGCGGGCAAGGTCACCTACGGCGACGTGTTCCACCAGAACGAGGTGGAAATGTCGCGCTACAACTTCGAGGAAGCTGACGTCGACTACCTGTTCGGCTTTTTCGACCAGTGCGAGAAAGAGGCCCTGCGGCTGGTGGAAGCCGGCCTGCCCCTGCCTGCCTACGAGATGGTCATGAAAGCATCCCACAGTTTCAACCTGCTGGACGCCCGGCACGCGATTTCCGTGACCGAGCGCCAGCGCTTCATCCTGCGGGTGCGCACCCTGGCCCGCGCCGTGGCCCAGGCCTACTTTGACGCCCGCGCCGCGCTGGGTTTCCCGCTCGCTGAGGAACGCCTGCGCTGCGAGGTCCTCGAACGGCTGGCACAGGAGAGCGCGGCATGAGTACGGATACGCTGCTGGTTGAACTCGGCACCGAGGAATTACCGCCAAAGGCCCTGAAGTCCCTCGGCCTCGCGTTCCGCGACGGTATCGTCGACGGCCTGTCCCAGCGCGAGCTGGGCCACGGCGAGGTGCTGTGGTTTGCGACGCCGCGGCGCCTCGCCGTGCTGGTGGCCGGGGTACAACTACAGGGCGCCGACAAGCAGGTGGAATTGCTCGGCCCGCCCGCCGACCGCGCCCGCGATGCCGATGGCAACTGGGCGCCCGCCGCTGCCGGCTTCGCGAAAAAGCAGGGCATCGACCCGGACGCACTGGAAATCATCGACACCCCCAAGGGCCCGCGACTCGGCCTGCGCCGCACCGAGGCCGGCGCCGCGACCGCCGATGCCCTGAACGACATCATCCACGAGGCAATCGCTGCACTGCCGATACCCAAGCGCATGCGCTGGGGTGCCAACCGGACAGAATTCGTACGCCCGGTACACTGGGTGGTGGCGATGCTGGGAGAGAATTGCGATCACGGCCGCGTCCTGGACCTGCCCACGGGCAACCGCACTCGCGGTCACCGCTTCCACGGCGCCTACGACATCGAACTGGCGCGCCCCGAGGAGTATCCGGCAAAGCTGGCCGCGGCGAAGGTTATCGCCAGCTTCGAAGAGCGCCAGCGCTCGATCCGCGACCAGGTGGAAGTCGAAGCCAGCGCCCTGCAGGCCACCGCGGTGATCGATGCGGACCTGCTGGACGAGGTGACCGGCCTGGTAGAGTGGCCTGTCGCCCTCACCGGCTCTTTCGAGGAGCGCTTCCTCGAAGTACCGCAGGAAGCCTTGATTTCCTCGATGAAGGAACACCAGAAGTACTTCCACGTCGTCGATGGGGCAGGGCGCCTGATGCCCAATTTCATCACCGTGTCGAATATCGAAAGCAAGGACCCGATCCAGGTGATCGCCGGCAACGAGCGGGTGATCCGCCCGCGCCTGTCCGACGCCGCGTTCTTCTACGAGACCGACCGCAAGACGCCGCTCGCGGCCCGCGTGGAAAAGCTCGAATCCATCGTCTTCCAGCAACAGCTCGGCACACTGGCGGACAAGACCCGCCGGGTGCAGGCCCTGGCCGAGGCCCTCGCTCCGGCGATCGGTGCCGACCCCGTGCTCGCGGCGCGCGCCGCCCTGCTCGCCAAGACCGACCTGGTGACCGAGATGGTGCTGGAGTTCCCGGACATGCAGGGTATTGCCGGCTCCTATTACGCGAGCAACGACGGCGAAGCCGCCGAGGTCGCCGCGGCGCTGGCGCAGCAGTACTGGCCGCGCTTTGCCGGTGACCGACTGCCGGAGGCCGCGGTTGCGGCAACCCTGGGTATCGCCGACCGCCTCGACACCATCGTCGGTATTTTCGGCATCGGCCAGCCGCCGAGCGGCTCCCGCGACCCCTTCGCCCTGCGTCGCGCCTCCCTGGCCGTGCTGCGTATCATGGTGGAAAGGGCGCTGGACCTGGACCTGCGCGACTGCCTCGACCTGGCGGTGGACCAGTATCCCGCCGGGGTCATCGCCGATGGCACAGCGGCGCAGGTGCTGGACTACATGCTGGAGCGCTTCCGCGCCTGGTACGAGGACGAGGCGATTCCCGCCGAGGTGTTCCGCGCCGTATCCGCCCGCAATATCAGCAAGCCACTGGATATCCAGCGCCGGGTTTACGCCGTTCACGCCTTCAGCCAGCTGCCGGAAGCCGGCGCCCTCGCCGCGGCCAACAAGCGGGTTTCCAACATTCTCGGCAAACTCGAGGCGGGGTTCAGCTTCGCCGCCGTCGACCGGGCATTGCTACAGGAACCCGCCGAGCAGGACCTGGCCGATTCTCTCGACCGGCTGGCGCAGGTCGCCGGCGAACACCTGGCCAGTGAAAACTATCGCGACGCCCTGGCAACCTTTGCCGAGTTGCGCGAACCGGTAGACCGCTTCTTCGACGACGTCATGGTCAACGCCGAGGACCCGCAACTGCGGCACAACCGGCTCAACCTGCTCAAGCAATTGCGCGATGAGTTCCTGCAGGTAGCGGATATCTCCCAGTTGGTCGTCGGCAAGGACTGAAACCGGCCCGAAAACGCTACAGGTAGTGACGCCAAAGCGGGGAAAAGCCCGCTTTTGGCGCCTGTTTGCATTACACTGGCGGCATGACACTACAACAGTTTTTCGATAACCCCGACTACGTGCTGGCCCTGTCCTGTACCGTTGCCGGCCTGCTCGGGCTGGCACTGGGCCTGCTCTGGGCCTCGCTGCGCGGCAGCAGGGCGGTGAGCGAGCTGCGCGCGGGCCACGAGACCCAGGCCCAGCTGCTACATTCGCAGCTTAACGAGGCGGGAATCCGCTACGCCGGTTTGCACGCCCGCGAACAGCAGCTGGCGCAACGCTTCGAGGAAAAAGCCCAGCAGCTCAACCAGTTGCAGGCCGACTTCGCCGGCCTGGGGCAGCGGTTCCAGTCCCTGCAGAACGACCACACCCGCCTGCAGACCCAGCAGGAAGAAAAGCGCGAGCGCCACGAAGAGCAGCTAAAGCTGCTGCAGGAAGCCCGCGATAACCTGAAACAGGAGTTCGAGGTGCTGGCCAACCGTATCTTCGAGGAAAAGGGCAGGAACCTCAGCGCCTCGAACCGGGAATCACTGGACCTCCTGCTGCGCCCCTTCAAGCAGCAGATCACCGAGTTCCAGAGCCGTATCAACCAGGTACATACCGAGTCGGTCAAGGGGCAGTCCGCCCTCGAAGCCGAGATCAGGAAGGTCCTGGAAGTGGGGCTGGCCATGAACACCCAGGCCAGCAACCTGGCCACAGCGCTCAAGGGCGACAAGAAAACCGCCGGCAACTGGGGTGAGGCGCAGCTCGAGCGCACGCTGGAACTCGCGGGCCTGCTGCCGGGGGACCACTACAGCGGGCAGGAGAGCTTCACCGATGCGCAGGGCAAGCGCCGGATGCCGGACTTCGTAATCAAGTTGCCGGACAACAAGAGCCTGGTCATCGACAGCAAGGTCTCGCTGATCGACTACGACCGGGCGATTTCCGCAGACAGCGATGAAGAGCGCGAAACCGCCCTTGCCGCCCACGCAGCGGCGGTGCGCCGGCACATCGACGACCTCCACGCCAAGGACTACGCCAACCTGCCCGGTATGGTCAGCCCCGATTTCGTGTTGATGTTCATGCCCGTTGAGCCCGCCTATATCGAGGCCCTGAAAATGAACCGCGACCTGTTCAACTACGGTTACCAGCGCGGTGTGGTGATGGTCTCGCACACCACCCTGATGCCCATCCTGCGCACCGTCGCCAACCTCTGGCGCATCGACCAGAGTAATCGCGAGGCGCGGGAAATCAGTGCGCGGGCCGGGGACATCTACAACCAGGTCTGCCTGGTCGCCGAGCGCCTGCAGAAGCTCGGGGCAACCCTGAATACGGCCAGCAACCACTATAACCAGACGGTCATCGGTCTGGCGGGCCAGCAGGGCCTGATCGGCAAGGTGGAGCGCTTCCGGCAGCTCTCCAGCAAGGCGAGCAAGAATATGGTGGAACTCGACCCGCTGCACGCGGATTTCGAGGTGGAGCGTCTGCAGGCCATCGAGCTGCCAGAGGCCCCACTGGAGAATGAGGGCGAAACCAGCGCGCCCGATAACGGAGAGCCGGAAAACGCACTCCCCGAGTCAGTGGAGGCAGATTCCTGACACTAAAATGGGGCGCTGCCTCCGCAAGCAGCGCCCCGGGGCGGTTCCCACCAGGGGTTGCAGGAACCGGGAGTTGCCTTGTTCAGTCGGTGGTGGCCACCTGGTCAGCGCCAATCTGGCTCATCGCTGCGTCCACTGCGCGGTCATAGCATTCCTCACGCTTTGCCGACACATGCAGGCTGCCTGAACGCCGGTAATCGGAATGGCCACATACATCTTCCGCGGCGCGGCGGATACGCTGCTCCACACGCGCCCGGCCTTCGGAGGTGGTCAGTTCAGAGCGCTTGTAGCTCACTTTTTCAGAGGGCACGTTGGACGCCCGTACCGTGGTTTCATCCAGGGCGGCAACCGGGCCAGCCAGGGCCAGTGCCAGGACCGGCAGTGCAACCGAAGTACCAACCAGTTTTTTCAGCAAATTCGTTTTCATTTTCCCGCTCCCTACCTTTAGAGAATTTCCTTTTTTAAGAGGCCGGCATCCCGTACCGACCAGCCTTGCAGACAAAGATAGTGGCAAGCGCCCGGCCTAAACAGGGCGTTTCGCCGGGTTGCGGTGCTCAGGCGACGAGTCGCATGGATAGTGCGATGAGTTGCGCCGGCAGGCGGTGAAACGAGGGGCGGTCCTGGCAATCACCGGGAACCTGTTTGTGCGGACAGTGGATGGAACTTCGTTTTTCCGGGTGCCGGATGACAGCCGGGCTGGCAGGAGTCCCGGGGCAGCAGCGAGGCATGGCTACTCCGGCAGCAGGATTGTCCAGGGAAGTCAGGGGCCGCAGCGATAGCGGCCCGGACATTCCGGCTACACGTCGAGATTGGCGACCGACAGGGCGTTTTCCTCGATGAAGTCGCGGCGCGGCTCCACCTGGTCTCCCATCAGGGTAGTGAAGATCTGGTCTGCGGCGATAGCGTCCTCGATGGTCACCTGCAGCAGGCGACGGGCATCCGGGTCCATGGTGGTTTCCCACAGCTGGTCCGGGTTCATTTCACCGAGACCCTTGTAGCGCTGGATAGTGTAGCCCTTGCGCGCCTCAGCCATCAGCCAGCTCAAACCCTCGACAAAATCGGTGGTCGCCAGAGACTTCTCCCCACGCTGGAAGTAGCCCTCGTCATCGATCAGGTTGGTGAGCGTTGCACCCAATGCCACCAGGCGGCGGTATTCCGCGGAGGCAAAGAACTCGCGGCCGTACTCGGACTCGGATTCCACGCCGTGGGCGAAGAGCTTGACCACGGGGTAATAGATTTCGCGTTCGGGATTGCGCCGGACTACGGCAGAGTACTGGTTAGTATTGGAATCTAAGGTTTGTAAGCGCTCACTTAACTTCCGGGTATAGGCTGCAACCACGGACTCGTCAGACATCTGCTCAACATCGAGTGTCTGGGTGTACATCATTTCCCACAGGACATCCGGCCAGTACAGTCGCGACAGACGATCAACCGTGGCCGCCACGGAGCGATATTCGTTGACCAGCGACTGCAGTCCTTCGCCAGTGATGGCCGGGGCACTCGGGTTGACGTAGATCGCCGCATTATCGAGGGCGGACTGGGTCAGGTACTGGTTCAGCGCATCGTCGTCCTTGAGATATTCATGGTGTTTGCCGCGGGCAATCTTGTACAGGGGGGGTTGGGCGATGTAGACATGCCCCCGCTGAATCAGCTCCGGCATCTGGCGGAAAAAGAATGTCAGCAGCAGGGTCCGGATATGGGATCCATCCACGTCTGCATCGGTCATGATGATGATGCTGTGGTAACGCAGTTTATCCGGATTAAAATCTGTTTTGCCGATACCGCAGCCCAGGGCAGTAACAATCGTGCCGACTTCAGCAGAACCCAGCATCTTGTCGAAGCGGGCTTTTTCAACGTTGAGGATTTTACCTTTCAGGGGCAGGATCGCCTGGAAACGCCGGTTGCGGCCCTGCTTGGCCGAACCTCCGGCGGAGTCACCCTCTACCAGGAACAGCTCAGAGAGTGCCGGATCCTTTTCCTGGCAATCCGCCAGCTTGCCGGGCAGTCCGGCAATATCCAGGGCACCTTTACGGCGAGTCATCTCGCGAGCCTTGCGGGCCGCTTCGCGCGCGCGGGCCGCATCGAGCATTTTTCCGACCACGGACTTGGCTTCCTGGGGGTTCTCCAGGAGGTAGTCGTTGAAACGCAGGTTCATGGCCTGTTCCACGGCGGTTTTCACCTCTGAAGAGACCAGTTTGTCCTTGGTCTGCGAGGAGAACTTGGGGTCCGGAACCTTAACGGAAATAATCGCGGTGAGCCCCTCACGGGCGTCGTCCCCGGTTGTCGCCACATTGGATTTTTTCCCGAGGCCTTCTCGCTCAATATAACCGTTCAGGCTGCGGGTGAGGGCGGCCCGGAATCCGGCCAGGTGGGTACCGCCATCGCGCTGGGGAATGTTGTTGGTATAGCAGAGGATATTTTCCTGGAATGAATCATTCCACTGCAGTGCAATCTCCACCCCGATGCCTTCATCGGTATCCAGCTGAAAGTAGAAGGGCTTGTTGATTGGAGTCTTGTTCTGGTTCAGGAAGTCCACGAACTGGCGCAGGCCGCCGTCATAGCTGTAGGTCTCCTCCTTGCCACTGCGCTCGTCCTTAAGGACGATACACACCCCGGAATTCAGGAAAGCGAGCTCGCGCAGGCGCTTGGCCAGCAGATCGAAATGGAACTCGATATTGCTGAAGGTGTTCTTTGAGGGCTTGAAGGTAACGGAGGTGCCAGTGGTAGTGGTGTTGCCTATCGCCGCCAGCGGCGCCTGGGGTACCCCGTGGCGATACACCTGCTCGTGCATTTTCCCGGCACGGCGAATCGTCAGGGTCAGCTCCTCGGAGAGGGCGTTAACAACCGAGACCCCCACGCCGTGCAGGCCTCCGGAAACCTTGTAGGAGTTTTCATCGAACTTACCGCCGGCGTGCAGCACGGTCATGATGACTTCTGCGGCAGATACACCCTCTTCGTGCATTTCCGTGGGAATGCCGCGACCGTTGTCGCCCACGGTGACAGATTCATCGGGGTGGATGACTACATCGATGCGCGAACAATAACCTGCCAGCGCCTCATCGATGGAGTTATCGACAATCTCAAAGACCATGTGGTGCAGGCCGGTTCCATCGTCAGTGTCGCCGATATACATCCCGGGGCGCTTCCTGACAGCATCCAGGCCCTTGAGTACCTTGATGCTATTGGAATCGTAGTTCTGTTCGGTTTCGCTCATGTTTTCCAATTCCTGGACCCGCGCTTCAATCGGGTATTGTCACACTTGTGATGGTTCCATGTTCCACGTGGAACATTTTCAGCTGTTCCAACTTCTCTGGTGGCCAGACGCTGCGAAGATCATCGCCTTCTACACAGGTCACGAAAGCCTGAATGTTGTCCATCGCCGCTATCGCACTACAGACCAGAGCTGCATGATGCCGATCAAGCTCAGAGGGCAGGTCATCGATCAAATAAATGCAGCTCCTGCCACCCGCTTCGGCCATGATTTCACCCTGGGCCAACTTCAGCGCGCAAACCACCAGCTTCTGTTGGCCCCGGGACAGCACCTCCGCCGCGGGACGACCCTCGATCAGCACACGCACATCCGCGCGTTGCGGCCCGACGTGGGTAAACCCCTGGTCCAGGTCAGACACCAGAGAACTCTCCAGGGCCTGGATCAGCTCAAGTTTGCTGTCCCAACCTCGGCGATAGCGCAGTTCGATACCGCTGAGCGCCGGCGCGAGTGACTGGACATAGGATAAGAATCGTGTGGCCAACCGCTCGAAGTACGCGCGTCGGAAGCTGGTTATTGCTTCACCGGTGTCCGCGACTTCCCTGGTCCAAACCGGTAATTGCGGATCCGGAATTTTACCACGGCGCAACAAGTTATTCCGCTGCTTTATACCCCGCTGGTAGCGCTTCCATTGGGGGTAGAAGCCATGTTCCACGTGGAACACACCGAGGTCGAGAAAACGGCGCCGTCCTGCTGGAGGGCCGTTGAGCAGATCGAAGGAGTCAGCGTTGATTACCTGCAGGGGGAGGTACTCAACGAGCTCTGAAACAGACTGGATGGGGTTTCCGGAGACCCTGATGCGCGCCTCCCCACCCATCTCGCGCTCAACACCGAGGCCGATATTGCCCTGCACGAGCTGGCCGAACACGGTACAACTGGATTCTCCGTGGGTGATCAGCGAGCGGGGGTTGCCGCGGAACGACCGCGCCATCCCGAGAAGATGGATTGCTTCCAGGGCACTGGTTTTGCCTGAACCGTTGGGACCAAAAAATACATTCACCGGGCCCAGCTCATCGAGCCTGACCTGGCGAAGATTACGAACCCCGGAAATCTGCAGGCGATACAGCAGTGATGCAGGCATCAGCGCTTGGAGGCGCCTCGTTTAGAGGCGCATCGGCATGACCACATAGCGCGAATCACCGTCATCTTCGACCTCTTCGAGCAGCGCGCTACTGTTCGGATCGGAAAGCGCCAGCTTGATTTTTTCGCCTGAAAGGACGCCGAGTACATCGAGCAGGTAGCTGACGTTGAAACCAATCTCCAGTTCACCACCGGAATATTCCACGGATACGCTTTCTTCCGCCTGTTCCTGCTCGGGGTTATTGGCAATGATATCGAGGTTGTTTTCCTCGAGCTTCAACCTCACGCCGCGGTATTTTTCATTGGAAAGGATAGCGGTACGTGCGAAGGCCTGGCGCAACTCGAGCCGTGAACCGATAACGATCTTGTCGGCGTTGCGCGGCATTACCCGCTGGTAATCAGGGAATTTCCCATCGACAAGTTTCGAGGTGAAAGTGAAATCCGCCGTGGTGGCGCGAATATGATTGCTGCCGATCACTATACGGATATCACCTTCATCATCGAGCAGCAGACGGCCGAGTTCCAGAACACCCTTGCGGGGGAGGATAACCTGGGTGTCACTTTCCACTTCCAGCGACCCGGGAAGCGAACACAGCGCCAGGCGATGACCATCCGTCGCCACCACCGTCAGTTTGTGGTCCTTTATTTCCCACAGCATGCCATTCAGGTAATAGCGCACATCCTGCTGGGCCATGGCGAAAGCCGTGCGGTCTATCAGGCGCTTCAGTTGTCCCTGCTTCAGGCTCAGTTGATGAGTGCCCATGCTGTCTTCAAGACTGGGAAATTCCCGGGCGGGCAGGGTGGACAGGGTAAAGCGGCTGCGACCACAGCTGACGGTGACCTTGCTTTCCTCGACACTGAACTGGATGTCGCTACCGTCGGGCAATGAACGACAAATATCCACCAGCTTGCGTGCCGGCACCGTCACTTCGCCGGTTTCATCGCGAGACTCCGCCAGGGGCACCCGGCCGATGAGTTCGACCTCGAGGTCTGTCCCGGTCAGTGACAAATGATCCTTGTCCACCACCAACAGGACATTGGACAAAATCGGCAGCGTCTGGCGGCGCTCGACTACACCCGCAACAAGATTCAATGGCTTGAGCAGTGCATCCCGCGAAACAGTGAACTTCATAGGTAGTGTCGTTCCTTAAACCGGTAGGTATTGCGGTCGCCGGGACCGCGCCCAGATTTCGTGGCCCCTCAGGTGGTGAGGGATCGCAGCAAATTTTTGTAATCTTCGCGAATATCCGAGTTGGTTTCGCGGAGTTCCTTGATTTTACGACATGCGTGCAAGACTGTCGTGTGATCTCTGCCGCCAAAGCTGTCACCGATCTCAGGCAGGCTGTGATTGGTCAGCTCCTTGGACAGCGCCATCGCCACCTGGCGCGGACGGGCGACGGATCGACTGCGGCGCCGGGACATGAGATCGGCGACCTTGATCTTATAATACTCGGCGACCGTACGCTGGATATTGTCGAGGCTGACCTGCTTGTCCTGCAGCGCCAGCAAATCCTTTAGGCTGTCCTTGATCAGGTCGATATCGATTTCGCGGCCGATGAAGTGAGCACTTGCAATCACTCTCTTTAGCGCGCCTTCCAGTTCGCGCACATTGGAGCGGATGCGCTGGGCGATAAAAAACGCGGCATCTGGCGGCAGGTTGATGCGTGCCTGGGTGGCCTTTTTCATCAGGATAGCCACCCGGGTTTCCAGCTCGGGGGGTTCTACCGCCACCGTCAGGCCCCAGCCAAAACGGGATTTCAGCCGCTCCTCGAGGCCGTCGATTTCCTTGGGATAGCGATCACAGGTGAGGATCATCTGCTGTCCACCTTCCAGCAGGGCATTGAAAGTGTGGAAAAACTCTTCCTGCGAACGGTCTTTTTTGGCGAAGAACTGGATATCATCGATCAGCAGGGCATCTACCGAGCGGTAGTAGCGCTTGAAGTCCGAGATGGCATTCAACTGCAGCGCCTTTACCATATCGGCGACAAAACGCTCGGAGTGCAAATAGACGATCTTCGCATCGGGTTTGCGCAGTTTCAGCGCATTACCCACGGCGTGCATCAGGTGGGTCTTGCCCAGGCCAACTCCGCCATACAGGAACAGCGGGTTATAGGAATCCCCCGGATTCTCTGCTACCTGACGGGCAGCCGCGAGTGCCAGCTGGTTTGACTTGCCCTCAACAAAATTGGTGAAGGTATAAGTCTCGACGAGGTTGTGCTGGTGCTGCAGGGAGCCTTCGATTTCTGCCTGCCGTGCGGTATCCGGGGACACCTTGGCCACTGCGCGCACCGGCCGCGCAGCGGCGCTATAACCGGAGGCCACCGCGCTGCCCGACACCGCGGGCGGAATGGTTGGCAGTTCCTGCATTGCCGGCGCCGGTGAGTGGTTCATTGTGCTGGTGGCTATGCCGCCGACACTCTGGCCGCCAATTTCGAAGACTACGTTCATCGGCGCGCCGGATTCCTGCTCGGCGATCAGCTCTGAAATGCGGGCTGCGAACTTGTCGGAAACAAAGTCCTTGATGAAGCGGTTAGGGGCAAACAGTCGAAGCAATTGGCCATCCAGACTTGCCCGCAGCGGGCGTATCCAGGTATTGAACTGTTTTGATGGCAACTCATCCTGCAACCGTTCAACACATTGCTCCCACACCATTCCAGGCAAAATAATCCCCCACGGCGAAGATAAAACTCTCGCCATTTCTGCAAAGTCGTATATTTTTTTGGTACCCGGCCAGAACACGCTCCGGAGTGGAGATAATAGCGCTGCGACTGGCAGTTATCCACAAAAATTTCCGAGTGCCCTGAAATTATTTTATCTTTTATTTTCATATAGTTAGATCATTATTGATGGTTTTTTGTTCAGCTCGCCGGAAAAAAAATAATTTTGCCGGACTGTGGATAAGTTGTTAATAAAATATTGAAAAATTGTGGGGCGATGGCTGCAACACAGGGCCCTCAAGGCCTCTGCGGATTATGGCAGCAGTGCCTGAAAACGCCCTCCGGCACCCGTCGCGCCGCGCTGCGGGAAGCGGTTAAATTTACTTTCAGGCCAGATTGAATTCGCGCCACCCTTACCCTAGAATAGCCAGCCTTTTTTTGCCGCCAGGGGCCACGGTCCCGAGAGCGGGTCACTTTAAACCTTTTTCAGGTAAGCAAGCATGAAGAGAACATTCCAGCCCAGCGTTCTGAAGCGCAAACGTACCCATGGCTTCCGCGCCCGTATGGCTACCAAGAACGGCCGCCAGGTGCTGAGCCGTCGTCGCGCCAAGGGCCGCAAAGTACTGACTGCCTGATAAGGCAGCTGTACTGACCTGAGGCAGGTCCCTTGGTACAGAGTGATTGCCACTTCAGCAAACGAAGTCGCCTTCTCAATGCCGGGGATTACCAGCGGGTCTTCAATGACGTCAAAGTAAAGGCAGGTCACAAGCACCTGCTTTTACTTGCGACCTATAACCAGGAACCCGGACATCGTCTGGGTCTTGTCATTGCCAAGCGAAATGTCCGCCTGGCGGTGCAGCGCAACCGGATCAAGAGAGTCGCAAGGGAGTTTTTCCGCCACCTGCCGGCATCCCAGCCGCCGATGGATGTGATTCTTTTGGCCCGCCAGGGAATGGATTGTTTGGACAATGACCAGCTATCCACTATATTGCGGCAGCAATGGCAAAAGCTGAGCCGCAATGCCTCCCGGTCACTCGAGAGCCATGACCCCTGATGCGTGAAGCCCTCATTTTCCTGATTTCCTGCTACAAGCTGGCTATCAGCCCGTTCCTTGGCAACAACTGCCGCTTTTACCCCAGTTGTTCCAGTTACGCCCAGCAGGCCATCCGCGAACATGGCGTCGCACGGGGCAGCTGGCTGGCCCTGCGCCGATTAGCCAAATGCCATCCCTGGCACGAAGGCGGTGTGGATACGGTTCCACCCTGTCACCACAAACACTGATGCTCAGACTATAACCATGGATTTGCAACGTTCACTGCTTATTGGCGCCCTCGCGGTCCTCTCCTTTATGCTGTTGACCAAGTGGGTCGCCTTCGAGGAGTCACACAAGGCTGCGGCCGCAGCACCGGTTGCCCAGGTACAGGCCGGTGAAACTGCCGCCGAACTGCCGTCACTCGTCGAGAATGGCGACCACAGCGATGAAGTCCCCTCGCTGCCTCAGGCTGATACACCAGCAGCGACGGGTCTTGCTACCGCGGAACATAAAACCCGGCACAGCCAGGTTACCGTCCGCACCGACAGTCTGCAGGTCAATATCGACCTCAATGGCGGCGACATTACCCAGGTGGCCCTGCCCCGGCACCCGGCGCACATCGACACGCCGGACCAGCCCTTTGTGCTGATGGAGCAGACCAACCAGCGCATCTACGTTGCGCAAAGTGGCCTGATCGGCAAGGACGGCATTGACCAGTCCGGCCGCGCCAGCTTCTCCAGCAAGCAGGCAAGCTACCAGCTGGCGGATGGCCAGGACCAGCTGGTCGTCGACCTGCAGTGGCAGGGCGAAGGCGCCGTCGGCATTACCAAGCGATTTACCTTCACGCGCGGCGATTACCTGATCAAGGTCGATTACCTGGTCAACAACGGCAGCGACCAGCGCTGGCAGGGCAACCTGTTCGGCCAGATCAAGCGCGACAATTCACCCGGGCCGAGCACATCTTCGGGTATGGGCCTGCACCCCTTCCTCGGTGCGGCGATTACCACGCCGGAAGACAACTTCGCCAAGTACTCGTTTGACGACATCGCGGAAAAGCCCTTCCGCGAAGCGATCCAGGGTGGCTGGGTGGCACTCATCCAGCACTATTTCATCAGCGCCTGGATTCCCAACCCGGAACAGACCAACAACTACAGCATGCGCACTACCCGCTCCGGCTTCAATATCATCGGTTTTACCAGCCCGGTCCTGACCGTCGATCCGGGTAGCAGCGGAACCGTCGGCGCATCCTTCTATGCGGGACCCAAGGACCAGTACCGGCTGAAGGAAATTTCCCCCTACCTCGACCTGGTGGTCGACTACGGCTGGTTGTGGTGGATCGCGCAGCCGCTGTTCTGGCTGCTCACCAAGATACACAGCCTGGTCGGTAACTGGGGTGTGTCGATCATCCTGCTGACCGTACTGGTGAAAGGTGCGTTCTTCAAACTGTCGGCCACCAGCTACCGTTCAATGGCGAAAATGCGCAAGGTTCAGCCGAAAATTGTCGAACTGCGCGAACGCTACGGCGACGACAAGCAAAAGCAGTCGCAGGCCATGATGGAGCTTTACCGCAAGGAGAAAGTCAACCCGATGGGCGGTTGCCTGCCGATCCTGGTACAGATGCCGGTATTTATCGCCCTGTACTGGGTGCTGATGGAAAGCGTCGAACTGCGCCAGGCACCGTTCATGCTGTGGATCAAGGACCTGTCGGTGATGGACCCCTATTTTGTCCTGCCGATCATCATGGGCGCCTGTATGTGGTTCGCGCAGAAACTGAACCCGCCGCCGCCGGATCCGATGCAGGCGAAAGTCATGCAGTGGCTGCCGATTATTTTTACCTTCTTCTTCCTCTGGTTCCCCGCCGGCCTGGTACTGTACTGGGTAGTTAACCAGCTGCTGTCCATTACCCAGCAATGGGTAATCACCCGGCAAATCGAGAAATCCGACACGGCCTGACCCGACGCACCCCGCGCAGGGAGAGTTTGCCATGCACACTGCGCTACTGGATGGCGACACCATCGTCGCCATCGCCACTGCCCCCGGACGCGGGGGCATCGGTATCCTGCGGCTTTCCGGGGCCCGGGCCCTGCCCATCGCCACCGCCATCACCGGCAAATCACTGAAGCCGCGCCTCGCGCACTACTGCCAGTTCCGCAATCGCGAGGGTGTGGTCCTGGACTCCGGCATCAGCCTCTATTTTCCCGCTCCCCACTCCTTTACCGGAGAAGACGTGGTTGAACTGCAGGGGCACGGCGGCCCGGTCATTCTCGACCTTCTGCTGGACGTCTGCAGGGCGCTGGGTGCACGGCAGGCGCGCCCCGGCGAATTCTCGGAGCGCGCCTATCTCAACGACAAACTCGACCTGACCCAGGCCGAGGCGATTGCCGACCTGATCAACAGCACCACGGAACAGGCCGCGCTCAATGCCACGCGCTCGCTGCAGGGCGCTTTTTCCCAGCGCATCCACGCCCTGGTAGAGAGGGTCACACGGCTGCGGGTATACGTGGAGGCAGCCATCGATTTTCCCGAAGAGGAAATCGATTTCCTCGCGGATGGCCAGGTACAACGCCAGTTGCAGGAGATTTTCGACCACCTCGCCAGCGTTGAGTCGGAGGCCCGCCAGGGTACCCTGGTTCAGGAGGGCATGAAACTGGTGATCGCCGGACGTCCCAATGCGGGAAAATCGAGCCTTCTGAACGCCCTGGCAGGGCAGGACACCGCAATTGTTACGCCCATCGAGGGCACAACCCGGGATGTACTGCGCGAGCATATCCAGATCGACGGGCTGCCCCTGCACATCGTCGATACTGCGGGTTTGCGCGACAGCCCCGATGACATCGAGCGCGAGGGAATTCGGCGGGCCTGGAACGAGATGAACAGCGCCCACCTCATCCTGTTGGTGGTGGATGGTTCAAATACCGCCGTCGCGCAGGATCCCGCGCAGATCTGGCCGGCCATTCGCGAGCAACTGGACCGGGATATTCCGGTCTGCGTCATCCTCAATAAAACTGACATCAGCGGCCAGCCCTGCGCCCTTGTCGAGCGCGATGGCTATACCGTCATTTCCCTGTCAGCACGCACCGGTGAAGGCCTGGACCTGCTGCGCACCCACCTGAAACAGTGTATGGGCTACGCCGGTGAAGGCAGCTTCAGTGCCAGGCGGCGCCACCTGTCCGCACTGGCCGCAGCCCGCCAGGCGCTGGAGGCGGGGCGTGACCAACTGGAACAGGCTGGTGCCGGTGAACTGCTGGCCGAAGACCTGAGGCTGTGCCAGGACGCCCTGGGGGAAATTACCGGTGCCGTGACCTCGGACCAGTTGCTCGGTGAAATCTTTTCCAGCTTCTGCATCGGCAAGTAAACCCCAGCCCATCGACGCAGTATCCCCGCCATATCCACAGGCAAACCACAGACATCAAAAACATCCACAGCTAAATGACAGGCTCACCACAGCCTCGGCAGCGGCTGCCTGGCCCTGGGGAAAACTGCTGGGACAAACCCTGAACGGAAGGAGGGACGAATCCGGGATAAGACCTTCGCGGAAACCGGGGGCCGATTTTGTCCAGAAACCATCCCCGCTCAACCCACCGCCTCCACACGCCGGTTTCAGGTGTTCTCCGCTGCCTTGTCATTGACGTAACTTACTGCTTTTACGCGCTTTTCTTTGGTTACTCACAAGTGGAGGCTGCCCTAATAATAACTACAACAACAATCCTCTAATCCTATACATCAATATATTTATACTTTTCTCTATTTTGTAAGACTGCGTAATAGGACCCGGAGAGCATATGTGACTACCATTAAATGGCAGGACAGCATTCAGCGAACAGGGAAGTTCGCGCTTCCCTGCTGCTGAATGACGAGGTGAACCGGCTGGTGGTCAGAGTAGGGGCGCAATCACCAGACTGACGATTGCCATCACGTTGATCAGGATATTCATGGCTGGACCCGAGGTATCCTTGAAAGGGTCGCCCACGGTATCTCCAACCACCGTCGCCGCATGGGTAGTCGAACCTTTCCCGCCCAGGTTGCCTTTCTCCACGAATTTCTTCGCGTTATCCCAGGCACCACCGGCATTGGCCATCATCAGTGCCATCAGTACGCAGGCCAGCAATGCGCCTCCGAGCATCCCGCCGAGGGCGGCTGCACCGAGACCAAAGCCGACCAGTACCGGCGCTACCACCGCTATCGCGCCGGGCAACAGCATCCGCCGCAGCGCCGCGGAAGTGGCGATATCGACACAGCGCGCGGTATCCGGCTCTGCATTGCCTTCCAGCAGTCCGGGAATTTCGCGGAACTGCCGCCGGATCTCGTTGATCATGTCAAACGCCGCTTCACCGACAGCAGTCATGGTGATCGATGCGATCAGGAAGGGAATCGTACCGCCGATAAACATTCCCACCAGGACCACCGGGTTGGACAGTTCGAGGCTGAATCCGGGATTGTGGACCTCGACGGTCTGGACGAAGGCGGCGATTATCGCCAGGGCGGCCAGCGCTGCGGCGCCGATCGCGAAGCCCTTGCCGATCGCCGCCGTGGTGTTGCCTACCTCGTCGAGTCCGTCGGTGATCTTGCGGGTTTCCTCACCCATGCCGGCCATCTCTGCGATCCCACCGGCATTGTCCGCCACCGGTCCGTAGGCATCGATCGCCATGGTGATGCCCACGGTAGCCAACATGCCAACTGCCGCAATGCCCACACCGTAAAGCCCGGCGAGCCAGGTCGAAAGGAAGATGATGCCGGCCAGTACCAGAACCGGCAGCACCACCGACTGCATCCCGACCGCCAGGCCGGTAATCATGACTGTGGCCGGTCCTGTCTCACCGGACCGGGCGATCCGTTCCACCGGTCTCGAACCGGTGTAGTACTCGGTAATGAGGCCGATGCAGACGCCACCAACGGCCCCGCAGACTACCGACCACCAGATTGTGCTATCCAGGCCCATCGACTCCACCAGGAACCAGGCGGCAATCGCGAAAACCACGGGCGCAGCCAGGGTGCCGGAGCGCAACGCAACCTCCGGTGCGGCGTTGCTGCGGGCGCGCACAAGCACGATGCCGCAGAGGGAGGCCAGCAGGCCGATACTTGCCAGGGCCAGTGGCAGGAACATCAGTGCGCCCTGGGAATGCACGGACATGGTCGATGCGATCGCGATACAGGCAATCATCGAGCCGCAATAGGATTCGAAAATGTCGGATCCCATGCCGGCAATGTCGCCGACGTTGTCGCCGACGTTGTCGGCAATCACTCCGGGGTTGCGTGGATCGTCTTCGGGAATCCCGGCCTCGACCTTGCCGACCAGGTCGGCACCGACATCTGCGCTCTTGGTGAAGATCCCGCCCCCGACCCGGGAGAACAGGGCCACCGTCGAAGCACCCATCCCGAAACCGTGGATGGCGTGGGCACTTTCCGGGTCGCCGCCGAAATACCAGTACAGGGTTCCCAGGCCGAGCAATCCGAGCGACGCGACGCACAGGCCCATGATGGAGCCGCCGTAAAATGAAATCGCGAGGGCTGCATCCTGGCCGTGTTTGTTGGCCGCCACCGCCGTTCGAACGTTGGCTTTGGTAGCGGCGAACATACCGAGAAACCCGGCGCTGGCAGAGGATACCGCCCCGACCAGAAAGGCGACTGCAGTGTCGGCTCCCAGCGGTGAGACATACAGGCAGGCCAGCAGCACCAGCGCGAAAATCCCCAGCATGCGGTATTCCCGCTGCATGAAGACCATTGCACCGAGGTGTATCTGGTCACCGATATGCTTGACGGTGCCGTCGCCGTGATCGTGGCGAACCATGATGTGATAGATGATAAACGCGACTGCCAGGCCGGCGAGTCCGAGGACAGGGGGTACCACGTGAAATCCAGACATAGCTTGACTCCATGGTGTTATTATTGATCCCGCCTGGCCATGCTAACCAAAATTCACGGATTGGCACAAGCCACTCGCGACAACCCGCAAAACCTTGTATCGACCAGTGAGGGGGGAGATTTTCCATGGCTGAAACACACAGGGATGGTCGTTTCAATGGACCCGATGGGCTGTCGCTCTACTTCCAGTACTGGTTTGCCCCGCAGCCGCGCGCGGTGGTGCTGATCGCGCACGGTGCCGGCGAGCACTGTTCCCGCTACCAGCCCCTTGCCAGTTTTCTGACCGGACATGGTTTCACGGTTGCCGCACTGGATCATCCCGGCCACGGCAAGTCGGATGGCACTTATGGCCATGTGGAGCGCTTCAGCCAGTACCGGGAGAGTCTCGGGGAATTCCGCGAAAAGATTTCCGCCGATTTTCCCGGCCTGCCGATCGTATTACTCGGGCACAGCATGGGCGGCCTGATCAGCGCCGATTACCTGATCGGTCACCAGCAGGAATTTATCGGCTGCGCGCTCTCCGGCCCCGCGATTGCCTCGGAACTCGAGCCCGGCGCTTTACAGATAGGTTTGATCCGCCTGCTGTCGCGCTTTTTGCCGACGCTGGGCGTGATGCAACTGGAAGCGGGCGGTATCAGCCGCGACCCGCGGGTAGTACAGGAATACACCAGCGATCCGCTGGTTCACCACGGCAAGTACTCCGCGCGATTCGTCAGCGAGTTGTTCGCGACCATGCAACGGGTGCAGGAGGAGGCACAAAAAATCTCCCTGCCCCTCCTGCTGATGCACGGTGAAGCCGATTCGATGACCTCTCCAAAGGGCTCAAAGCTGTTGTTTGAACGCGTTTCCAGCAAGCAGAAGACCCTTAAGCTCTACCCCGGGCTGTACCATGAAATTTTCAATGAACCGGAACACGAGCAGGTGTTTGCCGACTTGCTGGCCTGGTGTGAAACCCTGCCCGGCCTGCCGCTGCAGGTGTGATCAACCCCCGCCCGTGGCCTGAGCCAATTCCTCGCCCGCTACGCCGGGTGATTGTTGCAGGTGCTTCGCGTAGGACCACTCGAGGAAGCGGTGTATCGCATCCACGGTAAGCTCCGCGCGCTGGGAGTGAAACAGTTCAAAGCCGTGTTCGGCGTAGGGCAGTTCTGCGTACACTACGGCCTGCTGTGACACCGCACGGAGTTTCTCCACGAACAGCTGGGCATCGCGTACCGGGATCAGGCTGTCCTGGGTGCCGTGCAAAACAAAAAACGGCGGTGCCTCGGCATTCACCAGGGTTACCGGGGATGCCAGGTCCCACAGTTCGGGGTTGGCGCTTTCGTCCTCGTACATTACCCGGCCGATCAGGAATTTCTTCAGCGGTTCCGGGTAGCGGTACTGCTGGAACCGGGAGACGAAATCGTAGATGCCGTAGAGCGGCACTGCCGCCTGTACCGCGGTATCCGTTTGCGGATTGTCGGCCTGCAGCTCCGGACGGTTGGCGGTCAGCGCCACCAGCGCAGCGAGATGACCACCGGCGGAACCGCCGGTGACGGCGATGAAATCGGTATCCATGCCGTAGTCCGCACCGTTCTCGCGAATCCAGCACAGGGCGCGTTTGCAATCCTCGAGGTGGGTGGGAAAACCGACGCTGGGGCTGAGCCGGTAATTGACCGCAACGCATATCCAGCCGCGGGCTGCCAGGTGCCACATCAGGGGCTGGCCCTGGTCTTCCTTGCGGCTCATGGTCCAGGCGCCGCCGTGTATCTGCAGCAGTACCGGGCAATTACCCCGGCGTTGTTGCGGTCGGTAGATATCGAGGTGCTGGCGCATGCCGAGCGGACCATAGGGGATGTCGCGAATCACCTCGACGCCCGGACGGGTCATCCGGAATGGCAGCTTCCAGTCGGCAAAGCCCACCTGTTGGCGCAGTTGCGCGACCCGCCGCGCGTCGAGCCGTTCGCGGTAGTGTTTGCCGAGTCCTTCGCACAGTGCGTCTTCCAGCACTTCGGCGGCTGCCCGGCTCTGCCAGATATGCCAGGCGAGTCCGCACCAGGACAACAGCAGAACCAGCAGTGAAAGCTTGCCGATCACGCTGTCCAGGGCGCCGCCGGCTACCAGCAGCAGGCTGAGGAGGATCTGCAGCGGCAGCCACAGCCAGGCCAGTTCAGTGGTTAGCAGGGAGACACCGAATACCGACCAGGGAATGGCCTTGCGTTTGACGTTGCGCGGTTGCAGGCTGAGATAGAGAGAAACGAGGCCAAACGCCGCGAGGCAACACAGTATCCAGTCCATGATCGATTCCAGTTGATGGCGAAATTAGCGGAAAATACTCTACAACCTGGCCTATATTTGTCCAAACGGCTGCAAACATGAAGTCATGCAGACGCCAGCTGGCAGTTTTTCGGGATTCCATGACACAAAATACCAGAACAAATTTTGAACAGCCGCCACTGCAGCCGTATAATCGCGCCCCCCGGAATTGTCAGGCTGCGAGGGCCCGGCTGTGAATTTCAAGCAACAGTTCGATGTTATTGTCGTCGGCGGCGGACACGCCGGGACCGAGGCCTGCCTCGCTGCCGCGCGCATGGGTTGCCGAACCCTGTTGCTGACCCACAGTGTGGACACCCTCGGCCAGATGTCCTGCAATCCGGCCATCGGCGGCATCGGCAAGAGCCACCTGGTCAAGGAAGTGGATGCCCTCGGCGGCGCCATGGCCCGCGCCACCGACCGCGCCGGCATCCAGTTCCGCACCCTGAATTCACGCAAGGGACCGGCGGTGCGCGCAACCCGCGCCCAGGCCGACCGGGTGCTCTACCGCAATGCCATCCGGCAGATTCTTGAGGGCCAGGAAAACCTGCTTATTTTCCAGCAGGCAGTCGATGACCTGGTGGTCGAACAGGGCAGGGTAGCCGGTGTGGTAACCCAGATGGGCGTGGTGTTCCGCGCCGCGCAGGTCGTGTTGACCACCGGTACCTTCCTCGGCGGCAAAATCCACATCGGTCTCGAGAACAGCTCCGGAGGTCGCGCCGGTGATCCGCCATCCATCGCGCTGGCCCGGCGCCTGCGGGAGATGCCGTTTCGCGTCGACCGCCTGAAAACCGGGACGCCGCCGCGGATTGACGCGCGCACGGTGAATTTCGACGGCCTGGAAGAGCAGTGGGGTGACCAGCCGATGCCGGTCATGTCGTTTATCGGCGATGTGGCGGAGCACCCGCAGCAGCGCTGCTGCTGGATCACCCACACCAACGCCCAGACCCACGACATCATTCGCGGCGGCCTCGATCGTTCACCCATGTTCTCCGGGGTGATCGAAGGTATTGGTCCGCGCTACTGCCCCAGCATCGAGGACAAGATCCACCGCTTTGCCGACAAGGACTCGCACCAGGTGTTTATCGAGCCCGAGGGCCTGAATACCCCGGAGCTCTATCCCAACGGCATTTCCACCAGTCTTCCCTTCGACGTCCAGGTCGCCCTGGTGCATTCCATCAAGGGTTTCGAGCAGGCGCACATTACCCGGCCCGGCTACGCCATCGAATACGACTATTTCGATCCCCGGGACCTGGAGTATTCCCTGCAGAGCAGGGTCCTGCCCGGCCTCTATCTCGCCGGCCAGATTAACGGCACCACCGGTTACGAGGAGGCCGCGGCGCAGGGCCTGCTCGCCGGCCTCAATGCCGGCCTCGCTGCCCGCGGCGAAAGTGCCTGGTGCCCGCGGCGCGACGAGGCGTACATCGGCGTACTGGTCGACGACCTGATTACCCTCGGTACCAGCGAACCCTATCGCATGTTCACCTCGCGTGCCGAGCACCGCCTCTTGCTGCGTGAAGACAACGCCGATATCCGCCTGACCGAAAAGGGCCGCGAACTCGGCCTGGTCGACGAGCGCCGCTGGCAGCGCTTTGCCAGCAAGCGCGAAGCTATGGAACAGGAAACCGCGCGCCTGGCCAGCACCTGGGTACAGCCCGGCACCGAGGCTGCCGAGGCCCTGTCCGGGAAACTGACCTCACCGCTGACCCGGGAATACTCGCTGCTGGACCTGTTGCGCCGCCCGGAACTCGAATACGCCGATATTGCCCACCTGAAGGGTGTGCCCACGGAAGACCTGCAGGCCGCACAACAGGTGGAAATCCAGGCCAAATACGCCGGTTACATCGATCGCCAGCAGGACGAGATCGAGCGCCTGCGCCGGCATGAGAACACCCGCCTGCCCGAGGGCTTCGACTACCAGCAGGTCGACGGTCTCTCCAACGAGGTCAAGCAGAAACTGGGCGCCGCGCAGCCGGAAACCCTGGCCCGCGCCAGCCGGATTCCCGGCGTCACGCCGGCGGCGGTCTCCCTGCTGCTGATCTACCTGAAAAAGCGCGGCCTGCTGGCCGGCCTGTCCACCTCCAGCGACCGCAAACTGGCCTGACTTGAACCCGGAACTGGCGCAGATACTGGCCCAAGGTTGCAGGCAACTGGGTGTAGCCGAAGATGCAGCGGTGCAGGGCGCACTGCTCGACTACCTGGCGATGCTGCAAAAATGGAACCGGGCCTATAACCTGACCGCGGTGCGCGACCCGCTGGAAATGGTGCGACGCCACCTGCTCGACAGCCTCGCCATTGTTCCCCATGTACCCCGGGGCCGCTTGATCGATGTGGGTACCGGCGCCGGCCTGCCCGGCATACCCCTGGCAATCGTGTACCCCGAGCAGGAAATTCACCTGCTCGACAGCAACGTCAAGAAAACCCGCTTCCTGTTTCAGGTGAAAACTGCCCTGCGCTTGGATAATATGACCGTGCACCATGCGCGGGTCGAGGAGTTCCACGACGGTGGTGTTTACGATGCTGTACTTTCCAGGGCTTTCGCATCGCTCAGCGACATGGTGACCGGCTGCCGGCACCTGCTCGCCGCGGACGGCAGTTTCCTCGCCATGAAAGGGGTGTTTCCGGAGGCGGAGCTGCAGGCGGTCCAGGACCAGTGCGAACTGCGAGCCTCCCACCCGCTGAAGGTGCCAGGGCTGGATGCTGAGCGCCATCTCCTGGAACTGGTACCTCGCGACTCAGGCGGCCATTAACAGGATGGGGATACGTGGCAAACATACTCGCTATTGCTAACCAGAAAGGCGGAGTGGGCAAGACCACGACCTGCGTCAATCTGGCTGCCGCGCTAGCCGCTATGAAAAAACGGGTACTGCTGGTGGACCTCGATCCCCAGGGCAACGCCACCATGGCCAGCGGCGTGGACAAGTACACCGTGGAGGTCGGCGCCTACGATGTCCTGGTGCACATGGCCACCGTCGCCGAGGTGATCCAGCGTCCGGTCCCCGCCGGGTATCACGTGCTGCCCGCGAACAGCGACCTCACTGCGGCCGAAGTCGAACTGGTCAATGTCGAGAACAAGGAACGCCGCCTGCGCGCCGCCCTCGCCGTGGTGAGCGCCGCCTACGACTACATCCTGATCGATTGCCCGCCGTCCCTGAACATGCTGACCCTGAATGCGCTGGTTGCGGCCAACGGGGTGCTGGTGACGATGCAGTGTGAGTATTTTGCCCTGGAGGGCCTGTCCGACCTGCTCGGCACAGTCGGCCGTATCGCCCAGACGGTGAATCCCGAATTGACCGTCACGGGCATTCTGCGGACCATGTACGACCCGCGCAATTCCCTGACCAACGAGGTGTCCAGCCAGCTGCACACCCACTTCGGCGACAAGGTTTTCCGCACGGTGGTTCCGCGTAATATCCGCCTGGCAGAGGCGCCCAGCCACGGGGTGCCCGCGATGTACTATGACCGCTATTCCCGCGGGGCCAAGGCCTACATGGCGCTCGCCGGGGAGATAGTCCGCCGCGCAGACCTGGAGTCGGCGACTGCGGAACTGGCAGCGCTTGCGCAGCCCACTGATTGAACGGAGAACCCTGAGCATGGCGGCCAAAAAACTGGGAAGAGGTCTGGACTCACTGCTGGGCGCCAGTGCGATACCGGCGCAACAGCCCGGTGCCGCCGCCAGTGGGACCGGTGCCGACCCGGAAGCGCCGCTGCGCGAATTGCCAGTCGACCTGATCCAGCGCGGGAAATACCAGCCGCGTCGCGATATCGAACCCGAATCGCTGCAGGAACTCGCCGACAGTATCAAGGCCCAGGGCGTGATGCAGCCCATCGTAGTGCGGCCGATTTCAGACACCAGGTATGAAATCATTGCCGGTGAGCGCCGCTGGCGCGCCACCCAGCTGGCGGGGCTCGACACCATTCCCGCCTTGATCCGCGACGTGCCGGACGAGGCCGCCATCGCCATGGCGCTGATCGAGAATATCCAGCGCGAGGATCTCAACCCGGTGGAGGAGGCGGTGGCGCTGAAACGCCTGCAGGATGAGTTCGGCCTGACCCAGCAGGAAGTGGCCATGGCGGTGGGCAAATCCCGCTCGACGGTGACCAACCTGCTGCGCCTGCTGAGCCTGCAGGACGATGTGCGGCGCATGCTGGAGCACGGCGACCTGGAAATGGGTCACGCCAGGGCCCTGTTGGCGTTGAGCGACGGCGACCAGTCGCACGCCGCCGGCCAGGTGGTGGCCCGGGGTTTCTCCGTGCGCCAGACCGAGGCGCTGGTGCGGCAGTTGCTGGCGGCGCGGGAAAAACCCGCCACCGAGGTGGCGATCGACCCCAATATCCGCCACCTGCAGGACGACCTGTCAGCCCGGCTGGGGGCGAAAGTACAGATTCAGCACGGGGCGAAGGGAAAGGGTAAATTGATCCTCAATTACAATTCCCTGGACGAACTGGACGGCATCCTGAAACACATTAAATAATGGTAGGAAAACAGGGCTGCAGTGGGCCAGTCAGCAGCGCGATCAGGCACCGCCAGACACATTATATGGTGCTCAATAATTACCCAGATACAATATCCTGTATGTGCTCCGACTGGTACCGGGAGCCGGAAAAAAACTGCTGGAATATCACGGGCTTGCGTGTGGCGAATAAATACCTGCGCGGCGCCGCCTTTGGTTGAACCCCCGGGGCATTCAACCTATAATGCGCGCCGCCCTGTACGAGGATTAAAACCCGTGTGGCTTTTGGTGTGGGGAGACCGGCGAGGCGCTAATGCGAGGTGCTGAAATAGCGCGGCCTCCCGTCCATCGTATCACCCTGGCTCAACTGGCGATCCTAAGCATCGTGTGCCTCCCGATGGCGGCATACGCGCCGGTTATAGCCCGGTCGATGGCGGCCGGCGGCCTGGTTGCGATCGTGCCGCAGGCATATTTCGCACTGCAGGCGTTCCGCAGGCGAGGAGCCGGCGACGCACGGCGGATCGCCCAAGCGAGTTACGCGGGGGAAGTGGGCAAATTTATGCTGAGCGCGGCTGGCTTTGCCGTCGTTTTCGCCAGCATGAGGCCGATTCACGGCTTCGCAGTCTTCGCCGGGTATATGGCGATGCTGGCAATACAATTAATAGGTAGCTGGCTGCTGTTGCGGCCGCTGAGATGAAAGTCAGACCCAAGAGTCACCATTGATGGCAGCTTCAGGCGAATCACAGACAGTCTCCGAATATATTGTCCACCACCTGTCAAACCTCACCTATGGCAAGCTGCCGGCGGGTTATGAGCGTTACGACGGCAGCATCGTCGGCGATGGCGGCGTGTGGACCATGGCCCACGGTGGCGTTGAAGCTTCGGCGATGGGGTTTACCGCTATTCATGTCGATTCCATGCTCTGGTCGATTGGCTTGGGCATCATCTTTTGCCGGTTGTTCCGCAGCGTCGCAAAAAAAGCCTCATCCGGCGTGCCCAGCGGCCTGGTCAACGCGGTGGAAATGATCGTCGGCTTCGTCGACGGCACCGTGAAGGATACCTTCCACGGCCATAACAAACTGATTGCTCCCCTGGCCCTGACGATTTTCGTCTGGGTGTTCCTGATGAACCTGATGGACCTGATCCCGGTAGACCTGATCCCCAGCACACTCATGCTGCTCGGCGTCGACTATCAGAAGATCGTGCCCTCTACCGACCCCAACATCACCATGGGCATGGCGGTCGGCGTGTTCATCCTGATGCTCTACTACTCGATCAAGGTGAAGGGCTTCGGCTTCGTCAAGGAGCTCACCCTGAACCCCTTCAACCACTGGATTTTCATCCCGGTGAACCTGTTCATGGAAGTGGTGGGCCTGCTGGCCAAGCCCTTCTCACTCGGCCTGCGTCTGTTCGGCAACATGTACGCTGGCGAAATGATTTTTATCCTGATTGCAGCGCTGTTCAGTGCCGGTATCGCCTGGATGGCGCCCGCGGGCTTGCTGCAGATTGGCTGGGCGATTTTCCATATTCTGGTAATCACCCTGCAGGCTTTCATCTTCATGGTGCTGACGATCGTGTATCTCAGCATGGCCCATGAAGATCATTAATCAACCACATACTGGTTCTTAACGTTAGGAGAAAACCATGGAACTGATCTACGTTGCTGCCGCCATCATGATGGGTCTGGGTGGTCTGGGTGCCGCTATCGGCGTTGGCCTGCTGGGCGGTAAGCTCATCGAAGGCTCTGCTCGCCAGCCGGAACTGGCCCCCAAACTGCAGGTGACCTTCTTCCTGGGCGCCGGCCTGGTAGACGCGATCCCCATTATCGGTGTTGGTATCGCGATGTACCTGATCTTCGTTGTTGCTGGCTAACGGGTTTTTCGATTCACGGGGCCGGGAAGTACAGAGTATCGGCCCCCAGCAACCAGTGAGGAGTAGAGCGTGAATATCAATCTTACGCTTATCGGGCAAATGGTCGCCTTCGTGGTCTTCGTGTGGTTCTGCATGAAGTATGTCTGGCCGCCGATCCTGGCTGCCATGGCAGAGCGGGAGCAGAAAATCGCCGATGGCCTGGCCGCCGCTGATCGTGCAAGCCACGATCTCGAGCTGGCCAAAGAGAAGGCTGTTGAGCGATTGAAAGAAGCCAAGGAAGAGGCCGCGGGCATTATCGACGCTGCCAACAAGCGCGCCAACCAGTTGGTGGAAGAAGCCAAACACGCGGCCGTTGCTGAAGCGGACCGGGTCAAGGCATCTGCCCAGGCTGAAATTGAACAGGAAGCGAACCGTGCCCGCGAGCAACTGCGCAAGCAGGTCGCCGCACTGTCGCTGGCCGGCGCGGAAAAAGTTCTCGGTGCGGCGATCGACCAGAATGCGCACAGTGAGCTGGTCGAAAAACTGGCTTCCGAGCTTTAAGGCAGGGTCAACATGGCTGAACTAAGCACACTGGCACGTCCCTATGCCCGGGCAGCTTTCGAGCATGCCCGCGAAAAAGGTGTCCTGGCGCAGTGGTCCGAGGAACTGGCAACCTGTGCGGCGGTGGCTGCCGACGCGCGCGTCGCAAAGTTGCTGGACAGTCCGTCGTATACCAGCGAACAACAGGCGAAGGCCTTGAACGACCTGTGCGGTGATGCCACTGGCGCGGATTTCAAGAATTTCGTGAAAGTGCTGGCGGGCAACAAGCGCCTGGCGCTGCTGGCGGATATTCGCGGCCAGTTCGAGCAACTCAAGGCGAGCCTGGAACAACGGGTGGATGTCGAGGTCATCTCCGCATTCGACCTGGATGCCGCGGCCCTGGACAAGCTGTCCCAGGCACTCGGCAGGAAACTTGAGCGAGAAGTGCAAGTCAGCACCTCCACCGACAGCAATCTTCTTGGTGGCGTACTTATCAGGGCGGGTGATCTGGTGATCGACGGCTCCGTGCGCGGCCGCCTGAACAAGCTGGCCGAGGCAATGAACTCCTGACACGCGTCAGGGTAAAGGATTTGAGGAACAGAGCATGCAGCAACTGAATCCATCTGAAATCAGCGAGATTATCAAGCAGCGCATCGAGCAGCTGGATGTCTCCAGCGAGGCCCGCAACGAGGGCACCGTAGTTTCCGTCACAGACGGTATTATTCGTATCCACGGTCTGGCCGACGTGATGTACGGTGAAATGATCGAGTTCGAGGGCGGCATCTACGGTATGGCGCTGAACCTCGAGCGCGATTCTGTCGGCGCGGTAATCCTCGGTGACTACAAGTCGCTGGCGGAAGGCCAGAGCTGCCGTTGCACCGGGCGCATCCTGGAAGTGCCGGTCGGACCCGAGCTGCAGGGCCGCGTAATCGACGCCCTGGGTAACCCGATCGACGGTAAGGGCCCGATCAACACCAGCCTCACCGATGCTCTGGAAAAAGTTGCGCCGGGCGTAATTGCCCGTCAATCGGTCGACCAGCCGGTACAGATCGGCCTCAAGGCCATCGACGCCATGGTGCCGATCGGTCGCGGCCAGCGCGAGCTGATCATCGGCGACCGCCAGATCGGTAAAACCGCCATCGCGGTCGACGCCATCATCAACCAGAAAGGCACCGGCATTAAGTGTATCTACGTCGCCGTTGGCCAGAAGGCGTCTTCGGTTGCAGCCGTTGTGCGCAAACTGGAAGAACACGGCGCGATGGAACACACCATCGTGGTCGCAGCAACTGCCTCCGATCCGGCCGCCATGCAGTACCTGGCGCCCTTCGCCGGTTGCACCATGGGCGAGTACTACCGCGACCGCGGTGAAGACGCCCTGATCATTTACGATGACCTGACCAAGCAGGCCTGGGCCTACCGCCAGATCTCCCTGTTGCTGCGTCGTCCTCCGGGCCGTGAAGCCTATCCCGGTGACGTGTTCTACCTGCACTCACGCCTGCTGGAACGCGCCGCGCGGGTCAACGCCGACTACGTCGAGAAGTTCACCAACGGTGAAGTCAAAGGCAAGACCGGCTCACTGACCGCACTGCCGGTGATTGAGACCCAGGCCGGCGACGTATCCGCTTTCGTACCGACCAACGTGATCTCCATTACCGACGGCCAGATCTTCCTCGAGGCCGACATGTTCAACGCGGGCATCCGCCCGGCGATGAACGCCGGTATCTCGGTATCCCGTGTGGGTGGTGCCGCGCAGACCAAGATCATGAAGAAACTGTCCGGTGGTATCCGTACCGCACTGGCGCAGTACCGTGAACTGGCGGCCTTCTCCCAGTTTGCATCAGACCTCGACGACGCCACCAAGGCCCAGCTGGACCACGGTGAGCGCGTAACCGAACTGATGAAGCAGAAGCAGTACTCGCCGCAGAGCGTTGCCGATATGGGCGTGCTGCTGTACGCCGCCAACGAGGGCTACATGAACGACGTGGAAGTCGCCAAGATCGGTGATTTCGAAGCGGCGCTGCTGTCCTACATGCACGGCGAACACGGCGAGCTGATGAACAAGATCGTCGCTACCGGTGACTACAACGACGAGATCGCCGCGACCTTCAAGTCCGCGATCGAGAAGTTCAAAGCCACCCAGACCTGGTAAGCGCCCGAGGACCTGCAGATGGCAGTCGGAAAAGAAATCCGCACCAAGATCTCCAGCATCCAGAGCACGCAGAAGATCACCAGTGCGATGGAAATGGTAGCGGCGAGCAAGATGCGCAAGGCGCAGGAGCGCATGCAGCTGGGCAAGCCCTACGCCCGTCGCATGCGTGCCGTGGTCGGCCACCTGGCCAACGCGGCGCCGGAATACCGCCACATGTACATGGAAACGCGCGAAGTCAAACGCGTCGGTTTCATCGTGGTGTCCACCGATCGCGGCCTGTGCGGCGGCTTGAACATCAACCTGTTCAAGACCACCGTCAGGGCGATGAAAGAGTGGCACCAGCAAGGGGTCGAGATCGATCTCAGCCTGGTCGGTGCCAAGGCCTCCGCGTTTTTCAACAGCTACGGTGGCAATGTGATCGCAGCGGTTCGCGATCTCGGCGAAGAGCCCACGCTCAGCGACCTGATCGGCGGCGTCAAGGCCATGCTCGACGCCTACGAGGAAGGCCGCATCGATCGCCTGTTCCTGGTGAGCAACGAGTTCGTCAACACCATGACCCAGTCGCCCACGGTCGAGCAGTTGCTGCCGCTGGAAGCGGAAGCGTCGGACGAGATGAAGCACCACTGGGACTACATCTACGAGCCCGATGCAAAAGAACTGCTGGAAGGCCTGCTGAAGCGCTATATCGAGTCGCAGGTGTACCAGGCGGTCGTCGAAAACGGTGCCTGTGAACAGGCAGCGCGGATGCTGGCGATGAAAAACGCCACCGACAACGCCGGTGACCTGATTGAAGACCTGCAGCTGATCTACAACAAGGCGCGGCAGGCGGCGATCACCCAGGAGCTGTCGGAAATTGTGAGCGGCGCCGCGGCGATTAGCTAAACAATAGGGGTCAGAGCCCTTTTTCGCTCTGCGAAAAAGGGCTCTGACCCCGGGTTGAAAGAATTTATTTAGAGAGGATCCGAACATGAGTAGCGGACGCATCGTACAAATCATTGGCGCGGTAATCGACGTGGAATTCCCGCGCGATTCAGTGCCGCAGGTCTATGACGCACTGACTGTCACCGAAAAAGGCCTGACCCTGGAAGTACAGCAGCAGCTCGGCGACGGCGTCGTGCGCTCCATTGCACTGGGTTCTTCCGAGGGCCTGTCGCGCGGTCTGGCGGTCGCCAACACCGGCGCCCCGATCTCCGTGCCCGTGGGCCTCGAAACCCTCGGCCGCATCATGGACGTACTCGGCAACCCGATTGACGAGTGCGGCCCCATTGGCGAGAAAGAGCGAGCCTCGATTCACCGCGCCGCACCTACCTACGAGGAACTGGCTGCCGCGGAAGAACTGCTGGAAACCGGCATCAAGGTTATCGACCTGGTCTGCCCCTTCGCCAAGGGCGGCAAGATCGGCCTGTTCGGTGGCGCCGGCGTGGGCAAGACCGTTAACATGATGGAGCTGATCAACAACATCGCCACCGAGCACAGCGGCCTGTCCGTATTCGCCGGTGTGGGTGAGCGTACTCGTGAAGGTAACGACTTCTACTTCGAGATGCAGGAATCCAAGGTTGTCGACGTCGAAAACTTCAGCAACTCCAAGGTGGCGATGGTCTACGGCCAGATGAACGAGCCGCCGGGCAACCGTCTGCGCGTGGCCCTGACCGGCCTGACCATGGCCGAGAAGTTCCGTGACGAGGGCCGTGACGTACTGCTGTTCGTCGACAACATCTACCGTTACACCCTGGCCGGTACCGAAGTATCCGCACTGCTGGGCCGTATGCCCTCCGCGGTAGGTTACCAGCCGACCCTGGCTGAAGAGATGGGCGTACTGCAGGAGCGTATTACTTCCACCAAGGTGGGCTCCATTACCTCCATCCAGGCGGTATACGTACCGGCGGACGACCTGACCGACCCGTCACCCGCGACCACCTTCGCCCACCTTGACGCGACCGTGGTACTGTCCCGTGACATCGCCGCGAAGGGTATCTACCCCGCAGTAGATCCGCTCGACTCCACCTCGCGCCAGCTGGATCCGTTGCTGATCGGCAACGAGCACTACGATACTGCCCGCGGTGTACAAACCGTACTGCAGCGCTACAAGGAGCTGAAGGACATCATCGCCATCCTCGGTATGGACGAACTGTCCGAGGAAGACAAGCAGACCGTGGACCGCGCGCGTAAGATCGAGCGTTTCCTGTCGCAGCCCTTCCACGTGGCGGAAGTCTTCACCGGTTCTCCAGGTAAGTACGTGTCCCTGAAAGACACCATCGCCGGCTTCAAGGCGATTCTCGCTGGCGAGTACGATCACCTGCCGGAGCAGGCGTTCTACATGGTCGGCAGCATTGAAGAAGCCGTCGAGAAGGCGAAGAAACTTTAAGCCTGACTCGTTAGGGAGAGGCCACCAGACTTATGGCTATGACTATTCACTGTGACATCGTCAGCGCGGAGGAGGAAATCTTCTCCGGACTGGTCGAACTGCTGGTCGCCAGCGGCAATGAAGGTGAACTGGGTGTGAACTACGGCCACGCGCCGCTGCTCACCGCCCTGAAACCGGGCCCGGTTCGCATCGTGACGCAAAAAGGTGACGAGGAAGTGTACTACGTCTCCGGCGGCTTCCTCGAAGTGCAGCCCGGCGTGGTTACCATCCTGGCAGACACCGCACTGCGCGCCGATGACGTTGACGAGGCCGCGGCCGAGGAAGCACGCCGCGAAGCGGAGCACGCCCTTGCCAACCAGAGCGGCGAGTTCGACTACGGTCGCGCCTCCGCGCAGTTGGCGGAAGCCGCTGCCCAGCTCGCCACCCTGCGCAAGATGAAAAACCGGGCCGGCCGCGGCTAAGGCCCGTCCGTTTCGCGTATCCAGAGCCCCGGCCAATCGCCGGGGCTTTTTTTTGGGGTCAGGCCAGGGGAATCTGCTGGGTGATACAGTGGATATTGCCGCCGCCGAGCAGTATTTCCCGTCCCGGCACGCCCACGACTTCCCGTTCGGGAAAGAGCTCGGCGAGGATCCTGTGCGCCTCCTGGTCGTGCCGCGCATCCAGCAGGGGAAACACCACCCGTGAATTGGTGACCAGGAAATTGGCGTAGGAACCGGCGAGGCGTTCGCCAGCGCGGCGGGACATTCCGGCCGTGGCTGCTACTCCAGCCGCTTCCTCGTCGCTGATATACAGAGGTCCCGGCAGCGGGAGTTTGTGCACCCGCAGTTTGCGGCCCCGCGCGTCCGGCGTCGCTTCCAGTACCGTCATCGCCTCGCGACAGATAGCGTACATGGGATCACCCGGGTCATCGCACCAGGTGAGTACCACTTCCCCGGGGCGAACCACATGCATGAGGTTATCGACGTGGCCGTTGGTTTCATCGTTATAGACACCCCTCGGTAGCCAGATCACGCGGCTGACGCCCAGGTAGTCACTGACCAGTTGTTCGATGGCGGCCCGGTCGAGTTGCGGATTGCGCCCGGGGTGCAGCAGGCACTCCTCGGTGGTAAAGCAGGTGCCCTCGCCATCGACGTGGAGGGCGCCGCCCTCCATGACCAGCGGGGCACGGTAGCGCTGTTCGCCGCGCAGGTCCAGCAGCTGGGAGGCCAGCGCATCGTCCTGGCGCCAATCGGGATAGAGGCCGTCGACCTCGCCGCCCCAGGCGTTGAACTGCCAGTCCACGCCGCGCAATTCGCCGGCGCCGTTGATCACATAACTGGGGCCGATATCGCGCATCCAGCAGTCATCGCTGGGAATTCGCAGCAGCGTCACCCCTGCGGGCATCGCATCGCGGGCAGCGTCATAATCGGCGTCCGCAACGCACATGTGCACCGGGGTGGCGGGCAGGATCGCAGCGGCGACGGCGGCGAACGCGGCCTGCGCCGGGCGCGCCCCCTCCCGCCAGTTGTCGGGTCGCTGCGGCCAGGCCATCAACACGGCCTGTTGCGCGGCGTACTCACCGGGCATGTGGAAACCGTCGGCCGCGGGACGGCTTGGCAGTGGCTTGCTGTTCAAGAGGGTTTCCGCGCGGTGCCGCTGATCACTGAGTACAGTTCCGGCCGGCGGTCGCGGAACAGGCCCCAGGACCGGCGATAGGTGGCACAGGCATCGAGGTCTATGGCGGTAATCAGGGTGGTTTCCTCATCGCGACCGGCCTCGACAATTTTCTCGCCGGTATGGTCGGCGATAAACGATGAACCGTAGAACGTGGTTTTCACGCCGTCGTCGATTTCCACGCCGGTGCGGTTGGCGGCGATGACCGGCAGGATGTTGGCGGCGGCGTGGCCCTGCATGACCCGCTGCCAGTGACCGCTGGAATCGAGGGTCGGGTCCTGTGGCTCGGAGCCGATGGCGGTGGGGAAGAACATGACCTCGGCGCCCAGCAGGGCGCAGCAGCGCGCGGTTTCCGGGAACCACTGATCCCAGCAGATGCCGACCCCGAAGCGGCCGAAGCGTGTTTCCCACACCTTGAAACCGGTGTCGCCGGGAGTGAAGTAAAACTTCTCGCAGTAACCCGGACCGTCCGGAATATGGCTCTTGCGGTAGTTGTCGAGCACGCTGCCATCGGCGTCGATCATGACCAGCGAATTGTAGTGAGTGCTGCCGTCGAGTTCGAAATAGCTGACAGGCAGAACGACCCCCAGTTCGGCGGCGAGGGCGGCAAAGCGGGCGATAACCGGATTGCCCTCGAGCGGCTGCGCCAGGTCCAGGTGTGGGTAGACCTGGGCCTTGCAAAAATAGGGCGTGGCGAACAGCTCGGGCAGCAGGATCACCTGGGCGCCGCGGCCATGCGCGTCGCGCACGGCAGACTCCGCCTTGTGCAGGTTGGCCTCGATGTCCCAGCTCATGGCGAGTTGAATCGCCGCAAAGTGTACCGTGCGAGTCATGTGCGTTTACCTTGAATGAACCCGATACAGGTTGGATAACGCGTGCAGCATAGAGTAAAGCGGCGCATAAGCGAATACCACGGGTGGAATCTGTTTCCACCCGTGGCGTTACGGCCGTGAAGGGCGAGGTTAGCTGCGTCGTGAGCGCAGGCGGAACCCGCCAAGGCCGGCTATGCAGGCCGACAGCAGGGCAAAGGCCCAACTTCCGAACAGGGGAACCGGTGCAGGTGGTGCAGGTGGCGCGGGCAGTGCCGGTGGGGGCGGCAGGGTCGCCGAGCCGGTGTCGACCCCGGAACAGGTGAAATCGAAATAGGAAGAGGACAACTCATTGGAGCTGCTGTCGGCAATGTAGTATGTCACGGTTCCGCTATACGGATAGGTCAATGATGGCGGGTACGTCGCGCCGACCGACCAGCCCGCTTGGGGGGAGACATAAATAGGGTTACTCAGGCTCGAACTATTGTCCAGGACAACGGTACCCCGGGGTACCTCAATGCGGTACATGATGGCCTGGTCGTTGGGATCGGGCACGTTAAACGTGACGTCAATTTCTGCGGTAAAGCGATCTTCACTACATTCAACGAGCGTTACCGCTGTAATCTCGATGGATGGTTGTGCCATTGCCTGACCGGCACACAGCATCGTGGAAAATACCAGCAAACCGCGGCTGACACGCTTACCTACGCCACCCCTGAACATCGCTTTATTCCCCTGTGTGTATAAAGACCTGGCTTCTTATACTAGAACGCAAAGTCCAAATCGCAATGCGATTTGTGCCTGCTATTTGAGAGGGGTTGAGCCCGCCTGTCGAATGCGCTGTTTTGCGCCTGATCAGAGTAGTTGCCAGAGGGTATCAAAGAGAATTTGCTGGGTAGCCGCAATCGCCGCGGAATCGATGATGATCACCACGGGATAGTTTTCCTCGGCCAGTGTGATCATGGCCACTTTCGGCGGATAGATGGCGATATAGGAGGCGTCCGGGTCGGTGCTGGTCGGCAGCCATTTGCGCTCGGCGTATTCGGCTTCGTCGCCGCCTTCACCCACCGCGATTACCCGCACCCGGATGCCGCGGCTCTCGCGCAGGCGGGTAAAATTCGGAAACGGGCGATAGAGGTGGCGGCGCAGGGTGCGGGTGGAAATCACCGAGTACCCGCGCTCCGGGTCGCGGCCGGCGCTGTCGAGGATATCCCGCAGCACCAGCTCGACCCCGTCATCGCCCTCGTAGAAGCGCACATTGCCGGGGCTGAATTTTGCCTGTGACTGCTTGAGCGCCGGAATGACCTCGGTGCGCAACTGGTCGAGGGCCTGGGTCAGCGCCTGCTGTTTCTGTTCACCCAGTTGCAGCAGGCGCTCCGGTTCCTCGGCCTGGAACACGCGGCGCTTGCCCCGGGGGAAGTAATTGACCACACCCTTGGCGGCGAGCTGTTTCAGGGTTTCGTAGGTGGTGCCGCGGTTGATGCCCGCATCCGCGGCGACGTCGCGGATGGATGCCGGCCCCAGCCGCAGCAGCGCCCGGTAGATGTTGATCTCGCGCTCGTCGAGACCCAGCTGGCGCAGGCTATCCAGTTTCATTCGTTGTCATTAAATTTGTGACAAATGGCGTTGTATTGCCAATACTTGATTTTTACTATGCGCTTAATCCAAAACTTATGTCAATAAATCGCTGACAGCGAGCCCGGTGGGCACGCTGGGACCAGGGCCATGAAACTCGATATCGTGATACTTGCCGCAGGGCAGGGCACCCGCATGAAATCCTCGCTGCCCAAGGTGCTGCACCCGGTGGCCGGCCGGCCGATGCTCGCCCATGTCATCGCGACCGCCCGCGCCCTGGATCCCGTGGCCATCCACGTTGTCGTGGGGCACGGCGCCGATGAGGTCCGCACGGCACTGGCCGGTGAAGACCTCAACTGGGTGGTGCAGGCGCAGCAACTGGGCACCGGGGACGCGGTCCTGCAGGCACTGCCGGACATCGCCGGAGACAGTGTGGTGCTGGTGCTCTACGGCGATGTGCCACTGATAGAAACCGCGACCCTGCGCGCCCTCGTGGCGCAGGCTGACCAGGCGCCGGCGCTGTTGACCGCAGAGGTGGGCGATCCGCAGGGTTACGGCCGGATCATCCGTGCCGCCGACGGCAGTGTAGTGGCTGTGGTGGAGGAAAAGGACGCCAATCCGGAACAGCGCGCCCTGCGCGAGGTGAACTCCGGGGTGCTGGCAGCGCCCGCGAGCCTGCTCGCCAGGTACCTGCCCGCGGTGGGTAACGCCAACAGCCAGGGCGAATACTACCTGCCGGATGTCCTCGGTCTCGCCGTCAGCGACGGCCTGGCGGTGGCGGCGCAACTGGCGCTGTCGGAAATCGAGATACTGGGGGTCAATGACCGGGTCCAGCTCGCCGCGGTGGAGCGCGAATACCAGCTGCGCCGCGCCCATGCCTTCATGCGCGAGGGCGTCGCCATCGCCGATCCCCGGCGCTTCGACCTGCGCGGAACCCTGCATTGCGGGCGCGATGTCAGCATCGACGTCAACGTGGTGCTGGAGGGCGAGGTCTCCCTCGGTGACGGGGTGTCCATCGGGCCCAACTGCGTACTTCGCGATGTGGCCATTGGCGCGGGCAGTACAGTCCACGCCATGAGCCACCTCGAGGGCGCCGTGCTCGCTGAGAATACCAGCGTGGGCCCCTTCGCCCGCCTGCGCCCGGGCACCCGGATGGCCGCCGGCGCGCGCATCGGTAATTTCGTCGAGACCAAGAACGCGGACATCGGGGTCGCCAGCAAGGTGAACCACCTGACCTACATCGGCGACTGTGCGATGGGTGAGGGCGTGAATATCGGCGCCGGCACCATCACCTGCAATTACGATGGCGTGAACAAACACCGCACCACCATCGGCGATGGCGTGTTCGTCGGCTCCAACAGCACCCTGGTGGCGCCGGTGGAGATCGCGGACGGCGGATTCGTGGCCGCCGGCTCCACGCTGACCATGGCGGTAGGGGAAAACGAACTGGCGGTGGCGCGCGGGCGCCAGCGCAATATCCAGGGCTGGCAACGGCCAAACAGCAGTAACAAGGAGGGTCACTGACGATGTGTGGCATTGTGGCAGCCGCGGCGCGGCGCGAGGTTTCCGAGATCCTGCTGGAGGGTTTGCGGCGCCTGGAATACCGGGGCTACGACTCCGCAGGGATGGCCCTGCTCGACAACGAGCACAACCTGCTCCTGCACAAACGCCTGGGCAAGGTGGCGGAACTGGAAACGGCCCAGCAGCTGCAGCCCTTCCTGGGCTGTATCGGTATCGCCCACACCCGCTGGGCAACCCACGGCGAGCCCTCGGCGGTCAATGCCCACCCGCATATTTCCGGGCAGCGCCTGGCGCTGGTCCACAACGGGATTATTGAAAACCACGAACAGCTGCGCGGCGAATTGCAGTCCGCGGGGTACACCTTCCACTCCGCCACCGACAGCGAAGTCATTGTGCACCTGTTGCACCAGCAGCTGGCCGGCGGCGGCAAGGACCTCGCCACTGCCATGCGCACAGCCGTGGCACGGCTGGAGGGCGCTTACGCGATCGCCGCAATCGATACCGCCCATCCGGACACGGTGGTTGCCGCGCGGCGCGGCAGCCCCCTGGTGGTCGGTGTCGGTATCGGTGAGAACTTCCTCGCCTCTGACCAGCTCGCACTGCGCCAGGTGACGGACCGCTTCATCTACCTCGAAGAGGGAGACCTGGTGCAGTTGACCCCGTCCAGTGTCCGCGTGTTCGACCTCGAGGATCGGGAACAGCGGCGGGAGATGACCCGGATCAATGACGTGGTCGAATCCGCCGAACTCGGCGGCTTTAGCCATTTCATGTTGAAGGAGATACACGAACAGCCCAGGGCGCTGGCGGCCACCTTCAATGCCGGTGGCAACGAGGATGTAACCGACCGCGCCTTCGGCGCCGCCGCCGGGGCCCTGTTCGACCAGGTGGAACGCATCCAGATTGTCGCCTGCGGCACCAGCTTTCACGCGGGAATGGTCGCCCGCTACTGGCTGGAGGAACTGGCCGGCGTTGCCTGCCAGGTGGAGGTGGCCTCGGAGTTCCGCTACCGCAGCCGGGTCGCGCAGCCCGGTACGCTGCTGCTGACCATTTCCCAGTCCGGCGAGACAGCAGATACCCTCGCCGCGTTGCGCAATGTTGCGCCCGGGGAGTTCATAGGCAGCCTGGCGATCACCAACGTCGCCAGCAGCTCCCTGGTGCGGGAAAGCGACCTGGTATTCCTCACCCGGGCCGGCCCCGAAATCGGTGTTGCTTCCACCAAGGCATTCACCACCCAGCTGGTGGCCCTGCTGATGTTGACGCTCGTGCTGGGACGGCGCCGTGGCCTGGGTGAGGAGAAGGCACAGGAGTTGCTCAACGCCTTGCGGCAGCTGCCGGACTATGTACAGCAGACGCTTGAACTCGACGATGCAATCAGGGCCCTGTCCGAGGAATTTATTCCCCGGTATCACGCGCTGTTCCTCGGTCGCGGTATCCAGTACCCGATCGCCATGGAGGGCGCCCTGAAGCTCAAGGAAATTTCCTACATCCACGCCGAGGCCTACCCCGCAGGCGAACTCAAGCATGGGCCACTGGCCCTGGTCGACGACGAAATGCCGGTGGTTGCCGTGGCGCCGGGGGATGACCTGCTGGAAAAGCTGAAGTCCAACCTCGAAGAGGTGCGTTCGCGCGGCGGTGAACTCTTCGTGTTCGCGGACCGCAACGCCGGCCTGCACAGCGACGCCCGGGTCACCGTCATGAACATGCCCCACTGTCCGGAGGTGGTGAAACCGATTGTCTACACCGTCGCCCTGCAACTGCTGTCCTACCATGTGGCAGTGCAAAAGGGGACGGATGTCGACAAACCGCGCAACCTCGCGAAATCCGTCACCGTGGAATGACCGGGATAGCCGCCGGGAGCAGGGGGCTGGTGGGCGCCCGGGCCGATGGACGCCGCAGGCGCGCAATACCTTCGCCGCGCCCGCTAACACAGGCCTGAGTTTTCCAGCGCCGTGTTCTCGCTGTTGAAGTTACTGCATGTCTCCTGCGCGTTCATTTCGATAACGGGATTCACCCTGCGCGGCTATTGGGCGCTCACCGGTAATTCCCTGCGGCAGCACCGCCTGGCCAGGGTCCTGCCACATGTCGTCGATACCCTGCTGCTGGCTTCGGCCCTGGGCATGCTGTGGCTCTGGCGGGTTTCGCCCCTCGCGGTGGGCTGGCTGGAGGCCAAGCTGATAGCCCTGGTGATCTACATCCTGCTCGGCATGATCACCCTGCGGTTCGCCACCACCGGGCTCGGGCGCAGCCTGGCCTACGTGGCGGCGCTGTGCACGGCGGGCTATATCGTCAGCGTTGCGCTGACCCATTCCCCGCGGGGATTCCTGCTGGTATTCCCGTTCTGAGTGCGCTTACTGCTCGCTGTGAACCTTGTGCCGGCCCTCGAGGACCTGCTGGATATTGCGGTGATGGCTGACCTGCTCCCGCTGTCGGGCCACGCGCTGGGGCAGGGGCAGGGACTGGCCGCGGCTGGCACTGTCGAAGGTGCGCAGGTCGAAGTAGTCGCACAGGCCCTGTCCCGCAGTCAGGGCTTGCTGGGCGGGCGTATCATCCAGGTAGGCTGACAGGTCACTGTCGTCGAGAATATCCGCCATGACCAGCCGGGCCCGCTGTTTGATTGCCGGGTCGAACACGCGATTGCGACGCCCCCAGCGCAGTGTGTAGTCGTCGCAGGTCGGCCGATAGTCAGAGCCCGGATCATCGACAAACGCCACGATCCGTTCGATGCCGAAAAAGTGGTTGGAGAGCACCTCTTCCACCAGCATGGCGGTATCCTCCGCCCGGCTGGAGAAGGCATAGAGGTCGTTGGCGTATTCACTGCCAAATTCCAGCCCCACATCCCGAGCGGTCAATTGCAGCAGGTTGCTGCCCGGTGCCGCGCCGTAGTAAAGACTGTCGGCCAATTCATAGAGCAATGCGGAAGCCAGCGGGTACGTGGCCGCGAGTTGCGCGCTCGGCGAAAAGTCGTAGACCCTGCTGAACATATCAAGCGGTGTCGCATTGCCGGTTGTGTGCACCAGTTGCGCGGCAGGCACCGAATCGTTGGCATGGGTGAGTTCGTGGATCAGCAGGGTGGCCATGGGCCGGAGAATGTCTGCAACACTGCGCTCGACACCATCCGGCCACTCAGCCGAGGGAATCCAGGCTTCGGTGCGGCCTTCGACATACAGCCAGAAGGGGAAAAAGCGGAATACCGAGCCGTATTCCTCCCGGTAGTCCGGTTCGCTGCTGATACTGCGGCGTTCCGTGGGCGTCAGCCACAAATCGTCCGGGTCCAGGTAAATGGCTCCGGTGGCGGGTGAATAGAATGAAGGCCGTATTTCGCTGCTGATAACCACACTGGTCACGCTGCGGAACATTTGCAGCAGTTCCGGCGGCAGTTCCAGCAGCACCTCCCGCAGCCGCTTGCCCATCCACGCATGGGATACCAGGGTGCGCTGCATGATGTCGGTGACAGCGAGCGTATCGGTGGTGCCGCCGATGAAGGGCAGGGTGTCGAAATTGCACAGGTCAAACAGGCCCTGTGGCGCCGCACAATCATGCAGGACCTCAGCCCAGCGGCTGGTGCTGTTGTAGGGGTGCAGTTCGGCGGCGGCCAGTTCCTGGAACCGAAGGTCGATGGACGCGCTGGCGATCAGGCCATCGCGGTCGCGCGCGCTGATAAACGGCCAGAAGTCATCGGGGTCATCGCTCCGCGCCAGGGGGAATACGTAGTCACCGCCGCGGAGTGTGCCGGGTATGACGCGTTTGCGGTCGATCGTCGCCATGAAAAACCGGGCTTCGTCGAGGTCGGGGATACCGGCGATGGCCACGGAGTTTGCCGGCATACGCCATTCACGGCTTTGCGGATACCACCACAGGTCGAAATCAACCAGTTTCAGCGGACCCGCGTAGTGATCGGTGAATTCCGCCCGCAGGGGGAATTGCTGATCCCGGGCCCACAGGTTCTGCCCTACCTGCAGCGGGCATGCAGCGTAGGTGTTCGCGCAGAGAAAATGCCAGCGCGCAAACTGGCGCCCCGGGAATGGAATGGCGTGGAAACGCTCGTCGAAATCCTCGTTGATCTCCAGCACACGCCCGTTGCGGTAGACCTGCGCGGCAGTTTCAGCGTAGATGAACCCGGTGCCCTGGGTTTCGAATGCCAGGCGGCAGGAGGCGAGCGCCGTACCGGCAATGACCAGGAGAAAACAGCGAACCCACCGCATTGTCGTTACCTTGCGTCGATTGATTCCGGAAACCGCTTGTACCGAATCCGCCTGGAACGGGTGACAGCGTAGAATTTGGGACTATAGGCCAACAGAAGCCTGGGGGGAAATGAGCGGATACCGGTCGGGTTCCGGTATCCGCTGCCGGGTCGAACCGGGATCAGGGGTTGGCGGCCTTGTACTCGCGAACTTCGGTGTTGAACTGGCCGGCTACCTCTTCTTCAGCGGTCACGGACGCGTTGTAGGCATCCTGGATTGCCATGAAGTTCTGGGTCGCCTCATCGGATTCCTCGTCGCTATCGCCCTGTTCCGCCGCCAGCTTGGCCTCCTCCATGGCGGGTTCCAGGCATTCGCGGTAGGCGATGTTCTCGGCCTGGTAGGTCTTGACCGCCTGTTGCCCCTCCAGCATCTGCTCCATGGTAGAGGTGGCGCCGTCCGGCAGGACGGGTTTTTCGGGCGCACTGCAATCGGCGGCAATGGCCTGGCTCGCACCGAGGATCAGGGCCAGGGCAGTGAGAGTGAATGGTTTCATCGGAGCTTCCTGTGTCTTGGTTATTCGGGGAGGAAAACATTAGCAGCCCGGGTTGAATCTGCCAAGTCAGCGCTCCTGGCCCACCCAGAGTTTGGGCAGCTTGAATTCTATTTCCAGCGCGCGCGCCACCTGGTCGGCGGTTGCCTTGTCCGACAGCCCGACCACGCGTACGCGATAGACGGTGCGCCCCGCGCTTTCCCCGCTTGCCACGATGACCTTGCCGGTTTCGGGCTGCAGTTTACCCGACCATTTCTCAGCGGTTTCGCGCTGATTATAGGAACTGAAATTGACAAACCAGGTACCCGGGCTGCCGGTTGCCGTGGTCGCCGGCGAGGTGCTTGTGGCAGTGGTTTTCGACGGGGTGCTAGGGGTAGGGACCGGGGGCGTGGTTACGGTGCTCGCCACAGTCCGGTCCAGGGCATTTTGCTGGGTCTGTAACTGTGCTTCCAGGCCGTTGACGATAGCCTGCAGGCTGCGGTTCTCCTGTGACAGCTGCTCGACTTCCTCAGCCAGTTCGCGATTGCGGCCAGCGGCTTCCTCGGCGGCCGCGCGGCTGGCGCTGACTTCCGCTGGTGGCGCAGAAGTCGCCAGCTGGGCCTGCAGCTGGCGGACTTCTTCGCGCAGCGTCGCCCGCTGCTCGATGGTGCCGTAACCGCCGAATGCCAGCAGGGCCAGGGCGACGATAGCGACAATTATCAGGCCGAGCGACAGGTGTCGCTCGCGGGGCGCGTCGCTCCCGCCCCGGCCTTTATTCTCAGTTTCAACCCAGTAGGCTTGGTCGCTCTCGTCGGTATCCCAGATGGAGACTTCTTCGACGAGTTCCATATCACTGTTCCGGTCGGACAGTGTGTCCCGGTCAAACTTTTCCCCGTCATCCTCTTCTTCAACGAAGTCCCATAGTTCGAGTTCCCCGACGATGTTGCCGGGAGGCGCATCGATATCTTCGTCTTCCTCGGTGTAGATAGCTGCGAAGTCGCTATCCCGATCGGAGGTTTCATATTCGTCTTCCTCGATGGTGTCGAAGCGGGATTCTTCCCAGTCGTAATCGTCGTCCCGGAATTTATTGTCGCTCATCTGCCTGTGTCACTCGTGATGATCCCGGTTTCGATACTACCAGACCGCCGCCGATCATCCATTTACTCGGGGTGAATTATCTTGTTTCCGCTCCGCCTGGTGCGCTGCGGCCACTAAAATCCGAACCCATCCGGCTACCTCTCGGGTAGAATGGCCCGATGGACGTTTCCGATATTCTTTCCGGGTTGAACCAGGCCCAACGGGAGGCCGTTGCCGCCGATAACCAGAACCTGCTGGTGCTGGCCGGTGCCGGCAGCGGCAAGACCCGGGTACTGGTGCACCGCATTGCCTGGCTGATCCGCGCCGAGGGCCTGTCGCCGGGCTCGATCCTGGCAGTGACCTTTACCAACAAGGCCGCGCGCGAAATGCGCTCGCGGGTGGAGGAAATGCTGCAGATTCGCGGCCACGGGCTGTGGATGGGCACCTTCCACGGCCTCGCCCACCGTCTGCTCAAGTCCCACTGGCGCGAGGCCGGCCTGCCTCAGGAGTTCCAGATCCTCGATGCCGACGACCAGCTGCGGCTGGTCAAGCGGGTGTGCCGGGAACTGCAGCTGGACGAGAGCCGCTGGCCGCCCAAGCAGGCGATGTGGTACATCAATGCGCAGAAGGACGAGGGGCTGCGCGCACGCAATATCGAGCCCCCGCCCGGGGATTTCTTCGCCCGCACCATGCTGGAGGTCTACCGCGCCTACGAAACCGCCTGCGAACGCGCCGGGCTGGTCGATTTTGCCGAGCTGCTGTTGCGCGCCCACGAACTCTGGTTGCAGCACCCGGAGGTGCTGGCGCACTACCAGCAGCGCTTCCGCCAGATACTGGTGGACGAGTTCCAGGACACCAATACCATCCAGTACGCCTGGCTGCGGGTGCTGGCCGGAAACCGCATACCGGTGGTCGCCGTGGGTGACGACGACCAGTCCATCTACGGTTGGCGGGGTGCCAAAATCGAGAACATCCAGCGCTTCAGCGACGATTTCCATCCGGTGCAGACGGTGCGGCTGGAGCAGAACTACCGCTCCACCCAGACCATCCTGCAGGCGGCCAATGCCGTCATCGCCAACAATTTCGGCCGGCTCGGCAAGGAGCTGTGGACCTCGGGCGACCAGGGCGAACCCATAACCGTCTACGCGGGCTTCAATGAACACGACGAGGCGCGCTTTATCGTCGACCAGATCGAACGCTGGCGGGAAGAGGGGGAATCCCTGTCCTCCGCGGCTATCCTCTACCGCTCCAACGCACAGTCCCGGGTACTGGAAGAAGCGCTGCTGCGGGCGGGCCTGCCCTACCGTATCTACGGCGGCCAGCGTTTCTATGAACGGCTGGAAATCCGCAACGCCCTGGCCTACCTGCGCCTGTTGCCCAGCCGCGGCGACGACGCGGCGATGGAGCGGGTGATCAATACTCCGCCGCGGGGCATTGGCGGCAAGACCCTGGACAAGGTGCGCGATACCGCCCGGGAGCGCGGGGTCACCCTGTGGCAGGCGATCGGGGTTGTCGGCGAGGAAAAACTCTTGCCGGCGCGGGCGCTGAGCGCGCTGGAGGGCTTCACCGTACTGATCGACGAACTGGACAGCGGCAGCGACCAGCTGCCCCTGGAGGAGCTGGTGGATCACGTACTGCAGGGCTCGGGACTGCTGGAGTTCCACCGCCTGGAAAAGGGTGAGAAGGGCCAGGCGCGGGTGGAGAACCTCGAGGAACTGGTCGCCGCGGCGCGCCAGTTCGAGGCCGACCCGGCGGAAGAGCTTTCGCCGCTGCAGCAATTCCTCGCCAACGCCGCGCTGGATGCCGGCGACGCCCAGGCCGACGAGCACGAGGACAGTGTCCAGCTGATGACCCTGCACTCCGCCAAAGGCCTCGAGTTTCCGCTGGTGTTTCTCGCCGGGATGGAGGAAAACCTGTTCCCCCACCGCATGTCGGTCGAGGAGCCGGGGCGCCTGGAGGAGGAGCGCCGCCTGTGTTATGTCGGCATTACCCGCGCCATGCAGAAACTCTACATCACCTATGCCGAATCCCGCCGCCTGCACGGCAGTGAGAGCTTCAACACGCCATCGCGGTTCCTGCGCGAGATTCCGGCGGAGTTGTTGCAGGAAGTGCGCATCAACAATACGGTGGCAAGGCCGGTGAGCAGTTTCGAGCGCGCCGCCGTGCCGGACACCGGCATCAGCCTCGGCCAGCGCGTCTACCACCAGATTTTTGGCGAGGGCACCGTGCTAAACTTCGAGGGGCGGGGCGGCAGCGCCCGGGTCGAGGTCAACTTCGACGACGAGGGCGCCAAGTGGCTGGTGCTGCAGTACGCCAACCTGCAGCTGCTATAACAATAGAAACAGGAACCGGGGAATGTCCAAACCCACACTGGAACAGCGTTTCTCTCCACTGATCATCCTCGCGCTGGTTGCCGCGCTGGTGCTGGTGATCGGCCTCTGGGCAAGGGACAAGGCGGGAGCGGGCAGTCGCGACCTGCAGGCGACGCAGGCCGGCCAGACCGAGACCTTCCACTGGAAGCTGGTGACGACCTGGCCGAAGAACTTTCCCGGCCTCGGCAGCGCGCCGGAGCTGTTCGCCAAGCGCATCGGGGAGATGAGCAACGGCCGGCTTACCGTGCGGGTCTATGGCGCCGGTGAAATCGTGCCCGCCCTCGGCGTGTTCGACGCAGTTTCCCAGGGGGTGGCAGATGCCGGGCACGGCGCCGCCTACTACTGGAAAGGCAAGGTGCCCTCCTCGGTGTTCTTCACTGCGATACCCTTCGGCCTCAACGCCCAGGAAATGTACGGCTGGCTTTACTACGGGGGCGGCCTGGAGCTGTGGCAGGAAGCCTACGCGCCATTCCACCTGATTCCCCTTCCCGGCGGTAGTACCGGGGTGCAGATGGGCGGCTGGTTCAACCGCGAGATCAACTCGGTGGCCGACCTGCAGGGCCTGAAAATGCGTATTCCCGGCCTCGCCGGGGAGGTCTTTACCGCGGCGGGCGGTACCTCCATCACCCTGCCGGGCAGCGAGCTGTATACCTCGCTGCAAACCGGCGTCATCGACGCCCTCGAGTGGGTGGGTCCCTACAACGATCGCATCATGGGGTTCCAGGAAGTCGCCAAATACTACTACTACCCTGGCTGGCATGAACCGGGCTCGATCCTCGAGTTCATTATCAACGAGCAGTCCATGGCGGCCCTGCCCGCTGACCTGCAGGCCATCGTGCGCGCCGCGGCCCGGGCGGCCAGCGAGGACATGCTCGCCGAGTACACCGCGCGCAACAACGAGGCGCTGGTGGAACTGGTGAATACCGACGGCGTGCAGGTGCGCCGTTTCCCCGAGGATGTGCTGCGCGCTTTCTGGCAGGGTACCCGCCAGGCGATGCAGGAACTGACCGCCCGCGACCCCCTGTCGGCCCGCGTCTACACGTCCTACAGTGACTTCTACCGCAACGTGCGCGAATACCACCACATATCCGAGCAGTCCTACCTCAACATGCGCGACGACATCATCGGCGACGGCCTCTGATCCAGGGGTTGTCAGTCCTCTGAACTAATAAAAAACCGAACGTCAGGTTCTATTTTTCAAATTGTGCCTATCGGACTTCCTGCGTCTATGCTGGTTACAGGTAGCGGGATTGATTTACCGAGTGGTTGGTCAGTGCGTTTTGCAGGACGTTTCCTCGCTACCCATAAATAAACGCCCAAATGAATACCAGGAAGTGAGGACAACGATGAAACAACTAACGACCCTGCGTAAGGCCGTGACCATCGCCACGCTGTGTGCGATTGGTTCTGCATCCGCCATCGCCGATGAAATGGCGGTGCGCGACAACGATTACTGGTGGCCCAACCGACTGGACCTGACACCACTGCGTGACTCCACGGCTTCTGCAGCACCCACGGCTGCCGGATTCGACTATGCGGACGCTTTCGCGACCGTGGACCTGGATGCCCTGAAAAAAGATCTCGCGGCGCTGATGACCACCTCCCAGGACTGGTGGCCCGCGGACTTCGGTCACTACGGACCGTTCTTCATCCGCATGTCCTGGCACGCCGCAGGCACCTACCGCACGATCGACGGCCGCGGCGGCGCCGATGGCGGCATGCAGCGTTTCGCCCCCCTGAACAGCTGGCCGGATAACGCCAGCCTGGACAAGGCCCGCCGCCTGCTGATGCCGATCAAGGAAAAATACGGTAATGCGGTCTCCTGGGCCGACCTGATTGTGCTCGCCGGCAATATGGCGATGGACGATATGGGCTTCAAGACCCTGGGCTTTGCCTTCGGCCGGGAAGACGAGTGGGAGCCCGAAGATGTCAACTGGGGTCCCGAGGGCGAATGGCTGACCGACCAGCGCCGCAATGCGGAAGGCCGCATCGAAGGACCCTTCGGCGCCACGGAAATGGGCCTGATCTACGTCAATCCCGAAGGTCCGCACAAAAACCCGGACCCGCTGGCAGCGGCGCAGGCGATTCGCGACGCCTTTGGCCGCATGGCGATGAATGACGAGGAAACCGCCGCGCTGATCGCCGGTGGCCATACCTTCGGCAAGGCCCACGGCGCCCACAAGGCCGCCGATTGCGTCGGTCCTGAGCCGGAGGCGGCACCGCTGGAAGACCAGGGTATGGGCTGGAAAAACAAGTGTGGCACGGGCAAGGGCGCGGACACCGTGACCAGTGGCCTGGAGGGCGCCTGGACGGTGAACCCGACCGCGTGGACCCACAACTACCTGCAGAACCTCTATGGCTTTGAGTGGGAACTGACCACCAGCCCCGGTGGCGCGCAGCAGTGGCAGCCGAAGGATGGCAAGGGCGCGGGGATGGTTCCCGACGCACACGACGCCAGCAAGCGCCACGCGCCGATGATGTTCACCACGGACCTGGCGCTGAAAGAGGATCCGGCTTACCGCAAGATTACCCAGCGCTGGCTCGAGCACCCGGAGGAGTTTGAGCAGGCCTATGCCCGCGCCTGGTTCAAGCTGATCCACCGCGACATGGGCCCGACGTCCCGCTACCTGGGCGCCTGGGTGCCGCAGGAGACCTTCATCTGGCAGGATCCCGTGCCGAAGGCCGACTACAAGCAGGTCTCCGACAAGGACATCAAGAAGCTGAAGAAGGAAATTCTCGATTCTGGCCTGACCGTCCCCGAACTGGTTCGCACCGCATGGGCATCGGCGTCATCGTTCCGCGGCACCGACATGCGCGGTGGTGCCAACGGCGCGCGCATTCGCCTGGCACCGCAGAAGGACTGGGCGGCCAACAATCCGGCTGAACTTGCCAAGGTACTCGGCAAACTGGAGGCGATCCAGGAGGACTTCAACGGTCGCAAGACCAGGGTCTCGATGGCTGACCTGATCGTTCTCGGTGGTGCCGCGGCGATCGAGAAGGCCGCCGGGGATGCCGGTTACACGATCGAGGTACCCTTCGTACCCGGCCGCACCGACGCCACCCAGGAAATGACCGACGTGACCTCCTTCGCGGTGCTGGAACCGAAGGCTGATGGCTTCCGCAACTATATCGCTGCGGACTACCCGCGCCCGCCGGCTGTCGCCCTGGTGGAGAAGGCTGCGCTGCTCGACCTGACCGTGCCCGAGATGACTGCACTGGTCGGCGGCATGCGCGTCCTCGGCGCCAATGCCGACGGCAGCAGCTACGGCGTGTTGACCGACAAGCCCGGAACCCTGAGCAACGATTTCTTCGTCAACCTGGTGGATATGTCCACCCAGTGGGAGAAATCCGGGACCCCGGGCCTGTACATCGGTACCGATAGCGAGACCGGTAAGGTCAAGTGGAACGCCACCCCGGTGGACCTGATCTTCGGTTCCAACTCCGAGCTGCGCGCGGTAGCCGAGTTCTACGCCCAGAACGACTCGCAGCAGAAGTTCGTCGACGACTTTGTCGCCGCGTGGACCAAGGTGATGACTGCCGACCGCTTCGATGTGAAGTGACCCCAGACTCCCGGCGGGTCATCCCGATGGCCCGCCGGGACAAAAACAGCAACGGCGCTACTGTAATGGTAGCGCCGTTTTTTTTGCCCTGGCCTTGATTCCGCCTGTGTGGGCGGGCCGGAGAAATCCGGGGAAAAGTGCCTAGCGGTTGATGGCCCGGGTACGGCCGTTCTGGTCGATGGCGACAAAGACGAACTCGCCCTCGGTCACCTTGAGCGGTTCGCCGTCGTGCTTCGAGTTGATCCACACTTCGACGACGATGCGCACCGAGCTGCGGCCGATCTCCAGCACATCGCAGTAGCAGGTGACCACCGCGCCGACGTGGACCGGGGTCAGGAAGGCCATGCCCTCGATGGCGACGGTGGCGACGCGGCCGCGGGCCACTTCGCTGGCGGTGACCATGCCCGCCAGGTCCATCTGCGAGACCAGCCAGCCGCCAAAGATATCGCCGCTGGGATTGGTATCCCTGGGCATCGCCACAGTTTGCAGTGCCAGTTCACCCTGGGGGACTGGATTGGAGTCGATATCGTTCATGTCGGGAGCCTGAATCCGTTGCGCGTGAAATCCCTGTTACTTGAGTAAGGTGGGCAGCCAGGTTGCTATGGAGGGCCAGTACCACAGTGCCACAATCAGCAGGAGCTGAATGATTATAAAGGGTAGAACGCCGCGGTAGATAGCCCCGGTGTGCAAGTCCGGTGGCGCCACGCCCCGCAGGTAAAACAGGGCAAAACCGAAGGGCGGGGTGAGGAAGGATGTCTGCAGGTTGATGGCGATCATGACCCCCAGCCAGATCGGGTCGAGCCCCATGGCCAGCAGGATCGGCGCGACGATCGGCACCACGACAAAGGTGATTTCAATAAAATCGAGGATGAAACCGAGCAGGAAAATGACCACCATCACCACCAGGGTAGCCCCGAGCACGCCCCCCGGAAGTTGCTCGAACAGGTGGTGAATCAGCTCCTCCCCGCCAAAACCGCGAAACACCAGCGAAAATATCGCCGCGCCGATCAGGATCATGAACACCATGCAGGTCACTTCCATGGTGCTGATGACCGCTTCGCGCAGGCGCTGCAGGCTCAGCTGGCGCCGCAGCAGTGCCAGCAGCAGGGCGCCGACCGCACCAAAGCCCGCCGCCTCGGTAGGGGTCGCGGCGCCCAGCAGGATGGAGCCGAGTACCAGCGCGATCAGCGCCAGCGGCGGCAGCAGTCCCTGCAGCACTTCCCGCGAGGAGATGCGGGTTTCCTCCGCCGGGGGAGCCGCTTCTGGTTTCAGGTGCGCCACGCACCAGAGGTAGAGGATATAGGCCACTACCAGCATCAGTCCGGGGACCAGCGCACCGATGAACAGGTCGCCCACCGAGACTGTCTTGGTCGCCGCCACGTGCATCTTCAGCTGTGCCTGCTGGTAGGCGTTGCCGAGAATATCGCCGAGCAGCACCAGTGCAATGGAGGGCGGGATGATCTGCCCGAGGGTACCGGTGGCGCAGATGGTGCCGGTGGCGAGTGCGGGCGAATAGCCCGCGCGCAGCATGCTGGGCAGCGATAGCAGGCCCATGGTCACCACGGTGGCGCCGACGATGCCGGTGCTCGCCGCGAGCAGGGCGCCGACCACCACCACCGATATACCGAGGCCGCCCTTCAGGCTGCCAAACACCCGGGCCATGCTGCCGAGCAGTTCCTCGGCGATTTTTGATTTTTCCAGGATGGTGCCCATGAGGATGAACAGCGGCACCGCGATCAGGGTGGTGTTGTTGATCGTGCCGAAGACGCGGCCGGGCAGGGCGGAGAGGAAGCCCGCGTCGAAATGGCCGAGCAGGATACCGCCCGCGGCGAAACCGAGCGCCGTGCCGGCAAGGGTAAACGCCACCGGATAGCCCAGCATCAGCAGCAGGCAGACCGCGGCAAACATGTACAGCGAGGCGTACTCGACCACGGTCAGTCAATGCCCCGCAATACATTCAGGGCGCGCAGGGTCTCCGCCACACCCTGCAACAGGAGGTTGATCGCCATCGCCGGGATCAGGGATTTCAGCAGGTAGACGAAGGGCAGGCCACCGGGCTCGGTGGAAACCTCGCCGATGGCCCAGGACCCGGTGACAAAGTTCCAGCTGGTCAGCGCTATGAACACGCACATCGGCAGCAGGAAGATGACGCCGCCCAGGGCGTCGACCCAGGCCTTGCCGCGCGGCGAAAAGCCGCGATAGAAAATATCTACCCGTACATGGGCGCCGTGCTTGAGCGCATAGGCGGCGCCGAGCATGAACAGGCAGGCGTGCATGTAGGTGATGCTTTCCTGGGCGGCGATGGAGCCGGTGTTGAAGCCGTAGCGCATCACCACGACGACACTGGTCACCAGCGCCATGGCCAGCACCAGCCAGGCCAGCAGGCGGCCGCTGAAGTCCGTGAAACGGTCGATAGCTGCGATGATAGAAACTGTCAGGCCCATTTCCCGGGAGGCGTTTTTATTGCTTGGCGTGCAGAGTATCATAGCCGTCTCATTGAAGGGGACACCCTTGCAAAGCCACTTACCAAGAGCAGGACCCGATGCTGACAGTCATCTCCCCGGCCAAAACCCTGGATTTCGACACCCCGCCCACCACCCGCCGCAGTACCCAGCCGCAGTTTATCGAGCGCTCCGCCGAACTGGTGGAGGATGCCCGTGCCCTCAGCCCCGCGGATATCCGCAGCCTGATGGGTGTCAGCGAGAACATCGCCGAACTCAATCACCGCCGCTTCATGAACTGGTCGACGCCGTTCACCCTGGATAACGCCAAGCAGGCCGTACTGGCTTTCAAGGGCGACGTCTATACCGGACTCGAGGCGGAAACCCTGAGCAGCGAACAACTGGCCTTTGCCCAGCAACACCTGTGTATCCTCTCCGGTCTCTACGGCCTGCTGCGCCCGCTGGACCTGATGCAGCCCTACCGCCTGGAAATGGGTCTCAAGTTCGCCAACCGCGGCGGCAAAAACCTCTACGAATTCTGGGGCGACGAAATCACCCGGCAGCTGGAAAAGCAGCTGAAAAAATCCGGCAGCCCGGTGCTGGTCAACCTCGCCTCCAACGAATATTTCCGCGCGGTCAAACCCGGCGAACTCAGCGCAGAGCTGATCACGCCCGTGTTCAAGGACCTGAAAAACGGCAAGTACAAAATCATCAGCTTCTTCGCCAAGAAAGCCCGCGGCCAGATGGCACGCTACATCATCGACAAGGAACTCAACGACCCCGCCGAGCTGAAAAAATACCGCCTCGACGGCTACCGTTACAGCAAGGCCGATTCCACCGCCCACGAATGGGTCTTCACCCGCGACACAGCGCCGGCAGCGAAGGGCTGAGCATGGACGCACTGCCGTTTTCCCAGGCCTGCGAAAACAACAAGGCGCCGATTCTCGAGGTGCTCAGCCGCGTGTTCGCGGATCGCAACGCAGTCCTGGAAGTGGCCTCCGGCACCGGCCAGCACGCCACCTGGTTCGCCGGACACCTGCCCCACCTCAGCTGGCAACCCACGGAGCTGCCGGAGCACCTTCCCGTCCTGATGCCGCGCTGCGAACACTACGCGGGCACCAACCTGCGCCCGCCGCTGGTACTGGACGTCAGCCAGCGCCCCTGGCCCATCACCGTTCCCACCGCGATCTTCAGCGCCAACAGCCTGCACATCATGCCCTTCTCCTCGGTGGAGGACTTCTTCGCCGAGTTGGGTGACAGCGCCCCCGAAGGCACGTTGCTGGCGATCTACGGCCCCTTCAACTACAACGGCGCCTATACCTCGGAAAGCAATTCACGTTTCGACCAGTGGCTGGCACAACAGAGTCCCTACAGCGCCATTCGCGATTTCGAAGCGGTAAATGCTTTGGCTGAATCGGCGGGTTTTACATTGCAGGAAGACAATGCCATGCCGGCGAACAATCGACTGGTGGTCTGGCGTTCCTGAAAAGCGGTCAGCAAGAAAAGGTCACTCACTTTTATCCTGGTACCACCAGAGGCGTGTTGAAGCGCATGTCCCTCACCGGGGCGTGCGAGGCCATGGATGGCCGAGCCCGAGCCTGGCATGGATGCCGCTTTTTGGCGGTCCCGGTGAGGGACATGCGCTTCAGCGGGCCGTGCGACGAAGTACCAGGTGAAAGTTCTCCGAGTGAATGGAAGTCTCCCAAATGGTCAGTGTCGATGAGACAGGCCTGCCACCGGAAAAGGAGTCCACCTGGCTCAGCGCCGAAAAGGCAGCAGGGTCTCCGCCTCCCGCCGGTAAGCCTCTATGTGCGGCCCCTCCCGCCGGGTGAAATCCGCCACCGCCCGCCGCAGCCGCTCATCCGCGACCCAGTGATTGGACACCGTCTCCACCGGCCGGAACCCGCGCTGGATCTTGTGCTCGCCCTGGGCTCCCGGATCAAAGCGGGCAATGCCCTGTTCGATGCAGTACTCGATCCCGCGGTAGTAACAGGCCTCGAAATGCAGGCAGTCGAACTCCCGCTGGCAGCCCCAGTAGCGCCCGTAGAGCGTGTCCGACGAGCGGAAATAGAGCGCCGCGGCTACTGCTTCACCCGCCAGCCGGGCAATCACCATGATCACCTGCGAGCCCATCCCCGCCGCCACCCGGGTGAAGAATTCCCGCGTGAGGTAGCCGCCATGGCCGCTGCGCTTGGCATAGGTGAGCTGGTAGAAGCGGTGGAAGGTTTCCCAGTCCTGCGCGCTGATGGCATCGCCCTCCAGGGTCTCCAGCGCCAGCCCCTGTTCTTCTACCAGGCGCCGTTCGCGGCGCAGGGACTTGCGCTTGCGGCTGGCGAAGGTGGCGAGGAAATCGTCGAAACAGCCGTAGCCCTCGTTGACCCAGTGGAACTGCACGGCCCGGCGCTGGGCGTAACCCTGCGCGAGCAGGTAGTCGGAGTCAGCTCGCTCCGGAAACAACAGGTGCCAGCCGGAAATGGCGTGTTTGCCGGCGAAGGTCTCGAGGGCCGACAAAGCCGCCTGCCAGGCCTGCTCGCGTGAAATTGTGGGCCGATGGCAAAGCCGCGGCCCGGTCGCGGGGGTGAAAGGAATCGCGCTCACCAGCTTCGGGTAATAGTTCAGCCCCGCCTGCTGCCAGGCCTGGGCCCAGGACCAGTCGAAGACATACTCACCGTAGGAGTGGGATTTCAGGTACAGCGGCAGGGCGGCAAGGGCGCTGCCGCTGTCGTCCCGCAACAGCAAATGGCAGGGCTGCCAGCCGCTGTCCTCCGTGGTACAGCCGGCGGTTTCCAGGCCCAGCAGGAAATGGTGGCGCAGGAAGGGGTAGTCGGTACCGCAAACCGCCTCCCACTCCTGCGCCGGGATTTCCGCGATACTGGTGAGAAACTCGGCGGTCAGGTTCATGGATTTCCCGACAGTGCGAAATCGAGCACCAGGCCGAGGAAAATCGCCGCCCCCACCCAGTTGTTGTGCAGGAAGGCGCGGAAACAGGCCTGCCGGTCGCGCTCGCGAATCAGGTACTGGTGATAGCCGCACAGCACCGCGGCTGCCGCCAGTCCCAGGTAGTACCACAAACCCAGGCCGAAGGCGGCCCCCACCAGCAGCATGCCGACCAGGAAGCCGAGCTGGAACAGGCCCACCATCAGGCGGTCGTGCTCGCCGAAGAACACCGCGGTGGATTTGATGCCGACCTCCAGGTCGTCGTCCCGGTCGACCATCGCGTACTTGGTGTCGTAGGCCACCGTCCACAGCAGGTTGGCCGCGTAGATCAGCCACAGTTGCGGGGGCAGTGAATTGGTCTGGGCACTGAAAGCCATCGGTATGCCGAAGGAGAAAGCGGCACCCAGCACCACTTGCGGGAAGTGGGTAAAGCGTTTGGTAAAAGGATAGATTGCAGCCAGTGCTGCGCCGACAAACGAAAGTTTCACCGTCAGAGGGTTGGTCAGAAGTACGAGGCAGAAGGCGGCAGCGAGCAGCAGCACGAAGACGATACGCGCCTGGCGCACGGTGACCGCCCCGGTTACCAGCGGGCGCTGCCGGGTGCGCTGCACACTGCCGTCCCAGTGGCGGTCGGCGAGGTCGTTGATGACGCAGCCCGCCGAACGCATCAGGAATGTGCCGAGGATAAAAATCACCAGCAACGACAGGTCCGGCACGCCGCCCGCGGCGATCCACAGCGCCCACAGGGTTGGCCAGAGCAATAGCAGAGTACCGATGGGTTTGTCGGCGCGCATCAGTTGCAGCAGCGCTTTAAGTGAAGGTGTTCCGGGCATGGTGGCAATTATACGAAAGGGACACCAAGCTTACTTGCTCTGGGCGTGGAATTCTAACCACCAGAAGGTTTGATGGAGATGCAATTGGAATCTCGCGCCGCAGGTAGAGTGTGAGCCGGAACATGCCTGCTGGAACCGTGAGGCGACATGGATGTCGCCACCCGAGTCTGCACAGGGACGTGCGCTTTTTGACGTGTTCCAGCAGGCATGTTCCGGATCGCGCTCGGCGGGAATCCTGCAAATCCAGAACTCGAGGCAAACTACAAGTGGCTATTGGTTATCCGCAGGGAATCAGTCGCCGACATCCCGGTGCAGGATCGCCGCGCTGACCTTGCCCCGCTGGGTGCGGTGCACCGGCAGGATCGCCTCCCAGGGTGTAAAGCCGGGCAGGAAGACCTCGGAGACCATCAGGTCGTGGCCGCGCAGGCGAAAGCAGGAGCGGCGGCCCCAGAGGGCTTGCGGCTGCCACAGTTCGCGGGGCAGGTAGCCGCTGTCGCCGGGCAGGCGAGCCAGCTCAAAGGGGCTGCGTTGCATGCCCGGGTCGCGGAACAGGATCGCCCCGAGGGGTTTGTTCTGCAGGCGCCGCAGGTGGGCGAGCCGGCCCTGCAGGATGGCCACTGGCAAGACGCTGCGGGCGAACACCACGGCGCGGTTGTCGAGGGTCAGCAGGACCTCGCGGACAATCGCAGTCTGACGTGCGGGGAGATTGAGCAGGCGGCGTTCGGACAACCGCGGTACCGACCAGCCCTGGTAAAGGCGCCGCACACCGAAGCTGCCGGCGTCGAGTTCGATCAGGCGCCCGGTGAGGGAGCCATCGTCGAGCAGCCAGCGGCGATGGACCGCGGGCAGCTCGGCGTTGGTGAAGCGTTCGGCGGGACGCCAGTGTGGTTCGCGAGTGGGCATGGCGGCGCAGGATGCGCCATCCGGCGCCCGCGGGCAAGCGGCGGACTCAGACTTTGGCATAGCGTTGGCTGCTGCCGGTCCAGCGCCGCACCAGGGGACCGGCGAGCTGCGGTTGCCGGGCCTGGATTTCCCCCGCGATGGCCTGGACCCGGTCCAGCAGGTGGTTGTGCTCGGGCAGCCGGGCGACGCGAAATTCCATCAGGCCGGTCTGCCGGGTGCCGAGCACTTCGCCCGGGCCGCGCAGTTCGAGGTCCTTCTCGGCGATGAAGAAGCCGTCGTTGCTGGCGCGCATGGCCCCCAGGCGCTGTTTCCCGTTGCGGGACAGCGGCGACTGGTAGAGCAGTACACAGTGGCTGGCGGTATCACCGCGTCCCACCCGGCCGCGCAGCTGGTGCAGCTGGGCCAGGCCCAGGCGCTCCGGGTTCTCGATAATCATCAGGCTGGCGTTGGGCACGTCGACACCCACCTCGATGACCGTCGTGGCGACCAGCAGGTCGAGTTCGCCGGCCTTGAAACCGGTCATTACGGCGTCCTTTTCCGCGCTTTTCAGGCGCCCGTGGATCAGCCCCACGCGCAATTGCGGCAGCGCAGTGCGCAGTTCCTCGGCGGTGGCTTCGGCCGCCTGCGCCTGCAGCACATCGCTCTCTTCCACCAGGGTACACACCCAGTAAGCCTGGCGCCCGCTGCTGCAGGCCGCGGCCACCCGGGCGACGACCTGGTCGCGACGTTTGTTGTCGATCAGCACGGTATCCACCGGTTTGCGCCCGGGGGGCAGTTCGTCGATCACCGAACAGTCGAGGTCGGCATAGGCGACCATGGCCAGGGTACGGGGTATCGGTGTCGCCGTCATGACCAGTTGGTGGGGGCGGCCGACCTCGGCGCCGGCTTTCTCGGTGAGGGTCAGGCGCTGGTGAACACCAAAGCGGTGCTGCTCGTCGACGATCACCAGCCCCAGCCGCTGGAAGGCGACGTCCTCCTGGAACAGCGCGTGGGTGCCTATGATCAGCCCGGCCTCACCGCTGGCGATGGCCGCCAGGGCCTGGCTGCGGGCACGGCCCTTGCTGCGCCCGCTGAGCCAGCCGATGGCGATCCCCAGCGGCTCGAACCAGGCGGAAAAATTGCGCCGGTGCTGCTCGGCCAGGATTTCCGTGGGCGCCATCACCGCCACCTGGTAGCCGCTGGCGATGGCCAGCAGCGCCGCCGCCGCGGCGACCAGGGTTTTCCCGGAACCGACATCCCCCTGTACCAGGCGCAGCATGGGCCGGGGTTCGGCGAGGTCGGCACGGATCTCGCCGATCACCCGCTGCTGGGCGGCGGTGGGGGAAAAGGGCAGGCCCGCGAGAAACTGCTGCAGGAGGGCCTCGCCCTGGCGCAGCGCCGGCGCTCCCTCGCGCTGTTGCAGGGCGCGCAGGTCCTGCAGGCTGAGCTGGTGGGCCACCAGTTCCTCCAGGGCCAGGCGCAGTTGCGCCGGGTGTTCGCCGTCGCGCAGGGCGGCCACCGGGGCATCTGGAGGGGGCGCGTGCAGGAAGCTCAGGGCGTCGACCAGGCCGATGGGAAAGTCCGCCAGTGGCGGCAGCAGTTCCGGCGGCGCGGCACCGCGCAGCCGGGTGACCGCCTGGCCGCAGAGATTGCGCCACTGTTGCTGGCCGAGTCCGTTGATCGTTGGGTAGACCGGGGTGAGGGTGTCTTCCACGGAGGACTCGCCCTCCTCTACCCGGCGGTATTCCGGGTGGTACATCTCGGCGCCGCTGGCGCCGCGCCGCACCTGTCCGTAGCAGCGCAGCCGGGTCCCGGCCTGCAGGGCATTCTTCTGTGCGGCGGAAAAATGGAAAAAGCGCAGGGTGAGCGTGCCGCTGCCGTCCTGCAGGCGCACCACCAGGCTGCGGCGGCGGCCGAAGGCGACGTCCGCTATGCGCACCTCGCCTTCCACCACCACGTCATCGCCTTCGCGGACGGCAGCGATGGGGGTGATCCGGGTGCGGTCCTGGTAGCGCAGCGGCAGGTGAAAGAGCAGGTCTTCCACCCGGTGGATGCCGGCCTCGGCGAGCTTTTCCGCCAGTTTCGGGCCGACGCCGCGAAGCTGGGTAACCGGGTCGCCGGCGAGGCTCGCCATCCGGGATTCCAGGGTATTCGCCGACCGACCTCAGACCGAGAGAATGGCCTCCACCTCGATGTCGACGGCTTTCGGCAGCGCAGCGACCTGGACACAGGCGCGCGCCGGGTAGGGCTCATTGAAGAAGCTGGCCATCACCTCGTTTACCGCGGCGAAATCACCGAGGTCGGTCAGTGAGATGTTGATCTTGACCGCGTGGTTGAGACTGCCGCCGGCGGCCTCGGCAATCGCCGCGAGATTTTCAAACACCCGGGTCGCCTGGGCGCGGATGTCCCCCTGGACCAGTTCCATGGTCTCCGGGACCAGGGGAATCTGCCCGGAAATCCACACGGTGTTGCCGACCTTCACGGCTTGGGAATAGGGGCCGATGGCCTCGGGAGCCCGGGGGGTGGAAATAATGGCGCGGTTGGTCACGATACTACTCCTGCTGGTGTGCTACTGGCGGCTTATTGTCGGTGAGGCGATCAGCCCGTCTTGAAACGGGTTACCCGGCGCACATGGCTGATGCTGCGCAGGCGCTTCATGATGCGCGCCAGGTGTATGCGGTTATGGACCAGGATTTCCAGGTCGACGTAGGTGAACTGGTAGTCCTTGTCCTCGGTGGAAATTTTTTCGATGTTGACGCCCATGGCGTTAATCCGCGTGGCGATCACCGCGATCATACCGCGGCGGTTTTCCACCTCGATGCGCAGTTCCACGGCGTAGTCGCCCTCCACCCGTTCGTCCCAGCGCAGTGCCACCAGGCGGTCGCTGTTCTCGCGAATCTCGGCGAGGTTGCGACAGCGCTCGCGGTGCACCACGACGCCTTTCTCGGAACTCAGGTAGCCCTCGATCGGGTCCCCGGGGATCGGGTGGCAGCAGCGGGCGAAGGTGAGCATAAAGCCTTCGGTACCGCGAATGGCCACCGGTTCAGTGTCCTCCGGTTCCGGCTGCTCGGCGCTTTCGGCGCCCAGGATTTGCTGGGCGGTTATGGCCGGCAGGCGGTTGCCGCGGGCGATATCCTCGAGCATGTCCTCGAGTTTAGGGTATCCGTGCTCGCGCAGGTACTCTTCGATCTCATCGGATGGAACGCTGTCGAGGCTGCTGTCCAGCGAGGCCAGCGCGCGATCCAGCAGGCGCCGGCCGAGAGCGACAGAATCGTCCCTGGTCTGGTGCTTCAGGTAGTGGCGGATATTCGTGCGCGCCTTGGCGGTGACCGCGTAATTGAACCACGAGGGGTTGGGGCTGGCCCCCGGGGCGGTGAGGATTTCCACGGTCTGGCCGCTCTGCAGCGGTTCCGACAGCGGCGCCAGGCGCCGGTTGATGCGGCACGCCACGCAGCTGTTGCCGACATCCGTATGCACTGCGTAGGCGAAGTCCACCGGGGTGGCACCCCGCGGCAGTTCAAAAATGCGCCCCTTGGGGGTGAAGACGTAAATCTCGTCCGGGAACAGGTCGATCTTGACGCTCTCGATGAACTCCAGCGAGTTGCCGGCGCGCTGCTGCATCTCCAGCAGGCCCTGCACCCATTCCCGGGCGCGCTGGTGGCTGCCGTTGGCGGAGTCGGACTCGCTCTTGTACAGCCAGTGGGCGGCGATGCCGTTATTTGCCATCTCCTCCATCTCGCGGGTGCGGATCTGGATCTCGATGGGCACGCCGTGCATGCCCATCAGCACCGTGTGCAGGGACTGGTAGCCATTGGCCTTGGGAATGGCGATGTAGTCCTTGAATTCCCCGGGCACCGGTTTGTACAGCGAGTGAATGCAGCCGAGCACCCGGTAACAGGTGTCCACCGAATCGACGATGATGCGGAAGGCGTAGATGTCCATGATCTCGGAAAAGGATTTCCGCTTGGACTTCATCTTGCTGTAGATGCTGTACAGGTGTTTCTCGCGGCCGATCACCTCGGCCTCGTGGCCCTCGTGTTCGAGGGTGGCCTGGATCTGCTGGCGGATCTTGTCCACCAGTTCCTTGCGCCGGCCGCGGGCGTTTTCGCGGGCGGTCTCGATGCGCCGCGAGCGCATCGGGTGCAGGGCGCTGAAGCCGAGGTCCTCGAATTCCATGCGCACGTTGTTCATGCCCAGGCGCATGGCGATCGGCGCGTAGATGTCGAGGGTCTCCCGGGCGATGCGCCGGGCCTTGGCGGGCTGCAGCACCCCGAGGGTGCGCATGTTGTGCAGGCGATCCGCCAGCTTGACCAGGATCACGCGGATATCGCGGGCCATGGCCATGGCCATCTTCTGGAAATTCTCCGCCTGCTTTTCTTCCAGCGACTCGAATTCCATCTGGGTCAGCTTGCTGACCCCGTCCACCAGGTCGGCCACCGCGGTGCCGAACTGTTCGCTGATGGCGGCCTTGGGAATGCCGGTATCCTCGATAACGTCGTGCAGCATGGCGGCCATCAGGCTCTGGTGGTCCATGTGCATTTCGGCGAGGATGCTGGCTACCGCCAGCGGGTGGGAGACGTAGGGGTCACCGCTGCGCCGTAACTGCCCGAAATGGGCCTGCTCAGCGAAATAGTACGCACGTATGACGTGGTTGCTCTGCTCCGGGGTCAGGTAACCCCGGAGCTGGGCGTTAAAGGCATCAAGGCTTTGTAATGCAGTCATGGGCGGGGGACCGGACAGCGTCGATGCCAGAGAGTTTTAGCGGGACTCGTGGTCCGCCTCCATCATCACCTCGGCGAGCTCATCCTCGGCGTCCAGTTCGTCTTCACGGAGCAGGATGTCCGGGGTGATCAGGCCGTCGGCGATCTCGCGCAGGGCGATAACGGTGGGCTTGTCGGATTCTTCCTCGACCAGCGGGTCCTTGCCGCCGGTGGCCATCTGGCGGGCGCGCTTGCTGGCGACCATGACCAGTTCAAAACGGTTCGCTACGTTTTCCAGGCAATCTTCTACGGTTACACGTGCCATTGGTGAATCGTCCTCAGATAAGGCAATAAAACAGAACCAGAAATTATACCCCGGGAGTGGGGGTTCGCTCCAGCGTGAAAAGTACGCGTCGGTTGGCTGGCCCGGGTTCCGGGCAGGCTGCGCCTCACACTCTAGCCCCGGCACATCTGGTGGCGGGGGGTGACGGCCGTGACTGGTGCTATGGATCGAAGCCTTTTAACAGATACTTTGTGTACAAACAGCGGTGGGGTTCAGTCGAACAGCGAACCCAGCAGGGCCTCCTGGGTCACCTGCTGCTTGCTGGTCTTGAGCCGCTGGCACTGGATGATCGACTGCAGCCCGGCCAGGGCGTGGTCGAAATCGTCGTTGACCACCAGGAAATCGCTTTCGACGTAGTGGGACATCTCCTCCACCGCCTTGGCCATGCGGCCGTCGATGGTGGCGGCGTCGTCCTGGCCGCGGGCGGTGAGGCGCTGCAGCAGGGTGAGTCGCGAGGGCGGGAGGATAAAGATGGACAGGGTATCCGGGCGCAGGCGCTTGACCTGGGCGGCGCCCTGCCAGTCGATCTCGAGAATGACGTCGATGCCGGCGGCAAGTTGCTCCTCGACCCAGAGCTGGGAGGTGCCGTAGAGGTTGCCGAAGACATTGGCGTGCTCGAGGAATTCGGCGCGCTCCAGCATGCCGAGGAATTGCGTTTCGGAGATGAAGTGGTAGTCGACACCGTCGGTCTCTCCCGGCCGCTTGTCGCGGGTGGTGTGGGAGACCGAAACGCGCAGGTTCTTGCTGCTGTCGATCAGCGCATTGACCAGGCTGGTTTTGCCGGCGCCGGAAGGGGCGGAGACGGTGTACAGGGTTCCAGTGGGGCTCATCTGCGGTGTCCTGACCTCATTCGATGTTCTGGATCTGTTCGCGCATTTGCTCGATCAGCACTTTCAGCTCCACGGCGCTCTGGGTGGTGCCGCTGGAGTTGGACTTGGAGGACAGGGTGTTGGCCTCGCGGTTGAGTTCCTGCATCAGGAAGTCCAGCCGGCGGCCGCAGGGGCTGCCTTTTTTCAGGGCCCGGCGCACTTCCTCGCAGTGGGTGGTCAGGCGGTCGAGCTCTTCGTCCACGTCGGCTTTCTGGGCCAGGTAGACCAGTTCCTGCTCCAGCCGTCCCTGGTCGACCTCGACACCCAGCTCGGCGATACGCTGCTGCAGGCGCTGGTGCTGGTGCTGGCGCAGCGCGGGAAGCGCCGCGCGGGTGGTGGCGACTTCGGCATCTACCAGGGCGAGCCGCTCGACGACCAGGGCGGCGAGCTTTTCGCCCTCCCGCTCGCGAAAGCGCAACAGGGAATCGAGGGTCTTGCCGAACAGCTGGCTGGCAGCCTGCTGCAGGGTCTCCTCGTCGCTGTCCGGTGCGTGGCAGATGCCGGGGTACTGCAGGACTTCGAGGGCGCTGGGTTTGCGCAGTTTGAATTCCCCGGCAACCAGGTCCGCGGCGGCAGCGAGTTGCGCGAGGGCTTCACTGTTGACGTTGAAACCGCTGGCCTGGGTGGCGGTGGCCTGCAGGCGGACCAGGCAGTCCACCTTGCCGCGGGTCAGTTTGCTGGCCAGCTGTTCGCGCAGTTGCGGTTCCAGGGCGCGCAGGTCGTCTGGCAGCTTGAAATTGCAGTCGAGGTAGCGGTGGTTGACCGTGCGCAGCTCCACGGTAAGCACGCCCCGTTCGGTGCTGCCGCTCTCCCGGGCGAATGCGGTCATACTGCGAATGCTGGTCAACGCTGCGGCTCCTGCTGCAAACCAAAGAGCGAAGTTTATCAGCTTGCACTGGGGGGGCACAGTACGCCGGGCGGGCCGATTGCGTATACTGTCGCCCCCCAGACGAAGGAGTAGATTGATGCAACGACCCAGTGGCCGCGCGCCGGACCAGCTCCGGGATATTTCCATCCAACGACACTTCACCTGTCACGCGGAGGGCTCCGTGCTGGTGTCGTTTGGCGATACCCGGGTCATCTGCACCGCCTCGGTGGAGGAGGGTGTGCCACGCTTCCTGCGCGGCAGCGGCAGTGGCTGGGTAACCGCGGAGTACGGGATGCTGCCGCGTTCGACCGGGTCGCGCATGGACCGGGAAGCAGCGCGGGGCAAGCAGGGCGGGCGCACGGTGGAAATCCAGCGCCTGATCGGCCGCTCCCTGCGCGCCGCGATCGACCTGAAGAAACTCGGCGAATTCACTATCACCGTGGACTGTGATGTGATCCAGGCCGACGGCGGCACCCGCACCGCCTCGATTACCGGCGCCTGCGTGGCGCTGGTCGATGCCATCAACCACCTGCAGCGCAAGAAGCTGATCAGGACCGACCCGCTGCTGCAGATGGTGGCCTCGGTTTCGGTGGGCGTATACCGGGGCGTGCCGGTGCTGGACCTCGATTACCCGGAGGATTCGGCGGCGGATACCGACATGAACGTGATCATGGGTGAAGATGGCGGGTTTATCGAGGTGCAGGGCACCGCGGAAGGCATGCCATTTGCCCGCGAAGACCTGAATGCCATGCTCGACCTGGCGGCCGGGGGTATCGGCCAACTGGTCGCCGCGCAAAAAGCGGCGTTGGCGGAGGGTTGATTACAGCTTGCTGAGCGGCCGGGGCCTCTGCTGAGGCCCTACAGCTCGATGTCGTAATCCATGATGACCGGGGCGTGGGTGGAGAACTCTTTCACCTTGTAGATGGCGCCGTAGTCCACGCTGTATTTCAGCCCCTGGGAGACGATGTGGTAATCGGTGCGCCAGCCGTTGCCGCTCTCGGGATCGCCGTCGGGCCACCAGCTGAATTCATCCTGGTCCGAGTTGATTTCCCGGAAGGCGTCGACGTAGCCGTTTTCCAGCAGTTCGTTGATCCACTGGCGCTCTTCGGCGAGGAAGCCGGGCAGGGTGCTGTTGCGCTCGGTGTCCTCGACATCGCCGGGGGTGTGGGCGATATGCCAGCCGCCGCAGATAATGAACTCGCGGCGCTTGTTGCGCACTTTCTGCAGGTGGTTGCCCAGCAGCTGGAAGAATTCCTGCTTGCGGGCCAGCTGGTCGGCGTCGCCGGGGGCGGCGTAGGGCGCCAGCAGGCAGCCGACACTGATGTTCTCGTAGTCCGCCTGGATGTAGCGGCCTTCCATGTCGAATTCGGTAAAGCCGAGGCCGGTCATGATGGCTTTGGGCAGTTTGCGGCAGTACAGGGCCACCCCGTTGGTCTTGCCGTCGATATTATCGAGGAAGTAGGGGTTGTAGTCCGGAGGGAAATACATGTTGTCCTGAAGGTCATACTCCGAGCAGCGCAGGTCCTGGATGCAGACAAAGTCCGCGTCCTGTTCCTCCAGCCAGTCGTAAAAACCTTTTTCAGCCGCCTCCCTGATGCCGTCGGCGCTGAAGCTGATGATCCTCATGCATGGTCCCTTGTGTATTGAGCGTGTATGATACCTGAGCCCTCGGCGGAGCAGCACTCCTGCTGCCCCGAAAGGGTGGGTAATTGTCCACAAACAGCTAATTCTTCCACAGTTATTCCCACGACCGCTGAACCTCCCCTTGGGATTGGTTTTTACAGAGGGCGGCCGGGAGTGGATGACCCCTCATTCTATCGGGGGATGCGGCTGAATACAAAGCCCAGTTCCCTGTGCGGGGGAGTACCTGGGACACCACAACGAGGCCGGATACCTGATGCAGCAATACCAGTCCGATTTCATACAGCTCGCGCGCGAGTACGAAGTGCTCCGCTTTGGCGAGTTCACCCTCAAATCCGGCCGGCGCAGCCCCTATTTCTTCAATGCAGGCGCCTTTGCCAGCGGGCGCGCCCTGGCGGCGCTGGGCCGCTGCTACGCCCAGCGGATCGTTGATTCCGGGGTCCAGTTCGATGTGCTGCTCGGCCCCGCCTACAAGGGCATTCCCCTGGCCGCTGCCACGGCGATCGCCCTCGCCGACCAGCATGGCATCGACATTCCCTTTGCCTACAACCGCAAGGAGGCCAAGGATCACGGCGAGGGCGGCATCCTGGTAGGCGCGCCCCTGCAGGGGCGGGTGCTGGTGATCGACGATGTCATCACCGCGGGTACTGCGGTGCGCGAAGTTCTCGCCATGATCGAGGGCGCCGGCGCGACCGCGGCCGGCGTGGTAATCGGCCTCAACCGCCAGGAACGCGGAGCGGGCGAGCTTTCCGCGATCCAGGAGCTGGAGGAAAGTCACGGCCTGCCAGTGTTCAGCATTATCGACATGAGCCACATCATCGACTACCTGGAAGCGTCGGCATCCGCCCCGGAGGGCGTCGTCGCTGCGATGAAGGACTATCGCCAGCAATACGGCGTGTGACTTGCCCGCCCCCCCCGGGAGACCCTATATTGGCCCTATGAGCAAAAACACCACAGCCCTGTGCCTCGCCCTCGTATGCGCCGTCTCCGCCAGCCTTGTGCAGGCGGCGAATCTCTACCGCTACAAGAACAGCGAGGGCAATACGGTGATGGACGACAACATCCCGCCGGAGTCGGTGAAGAATGGCTACGAGGTTCTCAACAAGGACGGTGTGGTGATCCGCGTGGTGCCGCCCCAGGTCACTGCCGAACAGCAGGCCGCGGTGGCGAATGAGATGCGCGCCCAGGAAGAGGCGGAGCGCCTGCGCAAATGGGACGAATCCCTGCTGCGCCGCTACAGTTCGGTGGAAGATATCGAGGCCGCGCGGGAGCGCGCCCTCGGCGACCTGCGCATCCGGGTCAGCATCCTGAAAAGCAACAAGCGCTCACTCCGGCAGCAGGTGGAAAACTACCAGTCCCAGGCGGCGGAGGCGCAGCGCCGGGGCCAGTCGGTGAGTGAGGAACACCTCAAAGCAATCAGCGACCTGCAGTCGGAAATCGGCATCACCGACAATGCAATTGCCGACCGGGAAGTGGAAATCGAAGCTGTGGAAGCCACCTATGCCGCGGATATCGAACGCTTTGGCGAACTCGAGGACATGGTGGAATTTCGCCGGCAGATGGCCAACCGGAGCTCGGCAAAAAGCGGATCGGGCAGCCAGATCGACCCGCGTCGCTGACTTCTCAGGCCTGGCTGGCGGGCCGGGCGAATCCCCCCGGTACCGGCTGGCTGACGGCATCCCTGAAGAAATCTGCCATCAACAAATCCCACTGGGCTTTCCAGTCTTCGGTCGGCGAGCGGCGGAAGTTGGAGCGCACATACTGTGAAATTCGCCCCTCGGCGGTGGCCATCAGCAGGTTGGCGGCCGCGGGCAGGGGAATCACCGGGCGCAGGCCCTCACGCATTTCCGCTTCGCGGATAACCTGCTTGATCTGGGTTTCGAAGCGATCGAACAGTTGGGCAACCCGGGCATGCAGGCGCTCGGTTTCGCCCGCCAGGGCGTCGCCGGTCAGGATGCGGGTGATGCCGGGATTGCGCTCGGTAAACGCCAGCAGCAGGGTCAGCATCTTTTCGCAGCGCCCCGCCGCGGTCTGTTCCTCGTTGAGGATCAGCTTGATGCGGCTGAACAGGGTCTCCTCGATAAACTCGATCAGGCCCTCGAACATTTTTGACTTGCTGGGGAAGTGACGGTACAGCGCAGCTTCGGAAACACCCACCTGCCGGGCCAGTCCCGCGGTGGTGATGCGGTTGCCCGGGTTGGCCTCAAGCATCTGGGCAAGCGCTTCCAGAATCTGCTGGCGCCGTTGCGATCTTTTAGGTGGCATGGGTGGTGACAAGTGGCAGCTGACCGTTGCTCATGCTAGCGATTACCTATCGGAGCTGCAACAAGCGCAACGTATTTCTGCTGTGATTCAGGCCTCAGTTTGCACATTCATCCGCGCTGGTTGGTAATCAGCGTGCCCACCCCTTCATCGGTGAAGATTTCCAGCAGGACTGCGTGGGGCACCCGGCCGTCGACGATGTGGGCGCTGGCGACCCCGCCCTTGACCGCGTCCAGGGCGCAGCCGATCTTCGGCAGCATGCCGCCATAGATCGTGCCGTCCGCGATCAGCGCGTCGACCTGCGCAGTGGACAGCCCGGTGAGGATGTTGTCGTTCTTGTCCAGCAGCCCCGGTACGTTGGTGAGCAGCATGAGTTTTTCGGCCTGCATCACCTCGGCCAGCTTGCCCGCTACCAGGTCGGCGTTGATGTTGTAGCTGTGGCCTTCCCGGTCGACCCCGATGGGGGCGATCACCGGGATGAAGTTACTGCCGAGAATGAGGTCGATGACCTCGGTATCGATCTGCGCAACTTCGCCCACGTGGCCGATGTCGATGATCTCCGGAGCGTCCATCCCGGGTACGTTACGGGTGACCTTGAGCTTGCGCGCACGGATCAACTGGCCGTCCTTGCCGGTGACGCCGATGGCCTTGCCGCCATTGCGGTTGATGGAGGAGACGATCTCCTTGTTGACGCTGCCCCCGAGCACCATCTCGACCACGTCCATGGTCTGCTCGTCGGTGACCCGCATACCGTCGACGAACTCGCTGTTGATGTTGAGTTTCTGCAGCAGCGAACCGATCTGCGGGCCGCCGCCGTGCACCACCACCGGGTTCATGCCGACCAGCTTCATCAGTACCACGTCGCGGGCGAAGCTTTCGTGCAATTCGGGATCGACCATGGCGTTGCCGCCGAATTTGACCACCACGGTCTTGCCGGTGAAGCGCTGGATATAAGGTAGTGCCTCGGTCAGTACCTTGGCGACATTGAGTGCGGAATCGCGATTGAGAGACATGTTCCAGTTCCTGCGAGCCGGGGGCTCAGAATTTTATATCAAGGGAGGGGTCGACCAGCGCGATCTGTTCGCGGAATTCGCTCATGATCGATTCCAGTTCCTGCTCGCCCCGGGCTTCGAAGCGGGCCGTCAGGGCAGCGCTGGTGTTGGAGGCGCGCAACAGGCCCCAGCCCTCGGGAAAGTCGACCCGGATGCCGTCCAGGGTATTGACCGAGCCGCCGGAGAAATCCGCATTGCGGACAATGCGCTCCATCAGCGACAGTTTGTTGGCATCGGGGACGGGAATCAATATCTCCGCGGTATTCACGCTGGCGGGGAAGGCATCGACGATGGTGTCGAGGCTGTCACCCTGGGTGCTGAGGATTTCCGCCAAGCGCGCCGCGGCGTACATGCCGTCGTCGAAACCGAACCAGCGCTCGCCAAAGAAGATATGGCCGGAAAACTCCCCGCCGAGCAGGGCGCCGGTCTCCGCCATTTTCTGTTTCATGAAGGCGTGGCCGGTTTTCCACAATACCGGACGGCCGCCACAGCGGGTGATCAGTTCGGTCAGGTTGCGGCTGCACTTGACGTCGAAGACCACGTCGCTGCCAGGATTGCGGGAGACCACATCCTGGGCAAAGATCATCAGCAGAACGTCGGAACGAAGGATGCGACCGCTGCCGGTGACCACGGCCAGGCGGTCGCCGTCGCCGTCGAAGGCCACGCCGAAGTCCGCCTGTTCTTCGCGTACCCGGACTATCAGGTCCTCCAGGTTGGCTTCATTGGAAGTGTCGGGCGGATGGTTGGGGAAATTGCCGTCGACACTGCAGTGCAGGCGTACCACCTCGCAGCCGAGCTCCTCGAACAGCAGCGGCGCAATTTCACTGGTAGCCCCGTTGCCCGCATCGATAACGATTTTCAGGGGCACCGCGATGGCGATGTCCTGCTGGATGTGGTCGATGTAGGCGGGCACCAGGTTCTCCGCAACCAGCCGGCCCTTGCCGCGGGCGAAGTTGCCCTGCAGGACCCGGTCGCGCAGGTTCTGGATAGCCCCTGCGTGGATGGTTTCCTGGTCGAGGACCATTTTCAGGCCGTTGTCGGATTTCGGGTTGTGGCTGCCGGTGATCATCAGGCCCGAATGCGCGCTGAGATGGCGGGTGGCGAAGTAGAGGACCGGGGTTGGCACCAGGCCGATGTCGATGACGTCGCGCCCGCATTCCATCAGCGCGCGAATCAGCGCATTCTTCAGCGCGGGGCTGGAGTTGCGGCCGTCGGCGCCCACCACCAGGCTCTGCAGCTGCCTCTCCCCGGCGATGGTGCCCAGGGCACCGCCGATCCTGGTCATCAGTTCCGGCGTCAGTTCGCTGCTGGCGTTGCCGCGGATGTCATAGGCGCGGAAGATATGGGCGGGGAAGTCCCGTGGTATGTCCGGCGCGTCGGCCGGCTCCGAAAGTTCCGAATCCAGTTCCAGTACTTCGCCCAGGTCCTCCGCGTCGGCCAGGTCCACCAGTTCGAATCCGTCCGGGTCGGCGGCCTGGGCGCGGGAGGCGGACTCGGTGGGCCCGCTGCTGCGCACGGCCCGCAGCGTTGCGCGGCGCAATTGCCGGGCGACATCCACCAGCTGGGGAATTCCCAGGGTCAGGTCGGTTTTGCGGTCGGCCGCGTCAAGCATACGGAATGCGTCGAGTTCTATCAGTTTGGGAATGCGCAGCGCAACAATGGCGAAACCGCCGAGCATTGCTACCAGGCACATGGCAAGCACCACATACAGTGAGCGGGAGCTTCCGCCCAGTTCGTTCACCAGGCTCGCGGCGGGGGTGAACACGATGCGCCAGTTGGTGTCGGGGATGACCGCGAAGCTCTGGTACTTGGTGACCTGGCCAAAGCCGACACTGGCGATGGTGCTGGTGCTGGTGCTGCCGTCGCGGTTGGTGTACAGCTGTTCCAGCGCGTAGGCCCCGGTATCCGGGTTGATGGCGGTCAGGGCGGTTTCGAAGGCGCTGTTATCCAGCGAGGCGAGCATGACTGCCCGCTGCAGGGGGTTCACCGAGTCCTTGACCAGGGTGGCGAGGCCGGTGACCCAGCGCTCTCCCACCTGGAAGGATTCCGGCAGGACCTGCTCGCCGCGGGCGGCCCGGCGCACCATGTCGAGTTCGATCAGGTTGTGCAGGCCGTAGTCGCCGGGGTTGAGTTCCGCGGTGCCCATCTCCCCCACGGGAACCAGGCGAAGTTCGCTGAGGTCGGGAAAGTACGGCAGCATGGCCGCGGCGGCGGTGCCCACCGCGGTGGCGTCGCCGCTGGCGATCGCGCTCGCCGCCTGGCTGGAAGTGGCGGCGCGCTGCAGGCGCTGCAGCAGCAGGCTCAGGTAGGCGTTGAGGTTATTGGCCTGCTGTTCCGAATAGGCGCCGGAGACTTGCGCCATCTGGCTGGAGCGTATGGAGGGCTCCCGAACCAGCAGCAAAAACGCGAAACTGAGTATCAGGACCAGGGCCACGACACCCAGTCCCACGCCGGTCACGGCATAGATGCTGTTGCCGGATGCCGATATCCCCCGCGCGGCGCTGCTGTTCTGCTTGCCCGCGTTTTCCGTTTTCTTCTTCAGCTTGTCCAGCATTTTCCCCGGCCGTTGCATTCCCCGCAGGGCATGATATTACCTTCGCAGGCTGCGCTGCACCTGCAAACTGCCCGATTTAACCATTCCGGCTTGCCGCTTCCGCCCGGGCGACCAGTTCGATGATCCTGCCGGCAAGGGTCAGCTTGCTGGCGCGTGCAATGATTTCTTCACCCGCGGGCCAGATGACGGTGACTTCGTTCTGTTCACTGTTAAAGCCGATAGCGCGGTCGGAAACGTCGTTGGCGACGATCATGTCGAGTTTCTTGTTTGCCAGTTTGCCGCGCGCGTACTCCACCACATTGCGGGTCTCCGCGGCGAAGCCCACGGTGAAGGGCGGGTTCTCGCGCCCGGCAACCGTGGCCACGATATCCGGGTTCTTGACCAGTTGCAGGGTGATCTCGTCCGGGCCCTTCTTGATCTTGTCGCCCGCGGCATTCGCCGGACGGTAGTCCGCGACCGCGGCGCAGGCGATAAAAATGTCGCATTCATCGAGCAGTTCGAGGCACTTTTCGAGCATCTGTGTCGCGCTTTCCACCGAGTGGCGTTGCACGTGCTCGGGCACGGACAGGGCCACCGGGCCACTCACCAGGGTGGTGACCGCGCCGGCCTCGGCGGCGGCCTGGGCCAGTGCATAGCCCATTTTCCCGGAGCTGTGGTTGGACAGGTAGCGCACCGGGTCCAGCGCCTCGCGGGTCGGGCCCGCCGTGATCAGGACCCGCTTGCCCGCCAGCAGGCTGCGCGGAAACAGGTCGGCTGCGGCGGCGGCGATATCCACCGGCTCCGCCATGCGACCGGGGCCGATGTCGCCACAGGCCTGCTCACCCTCCGCGGGTCCGATGCGCCGCAGGCCGCGCTGTTCCAGGGTGGCGATATTGGCCGCTGTGGCCGGGTCGCGCCACATCTGCTGGTTCATGGCTGGCGCGATCAGCTTCGGCGCCGCTGTGGCGAGCGCCACCGCGCAGAGCAGGTCGTCGGCGCGTCCGGCAACCAGCCGGGCGATCAGGTCCGCGGTGGCGGGGGCAATCAGCAGCAGGTCGGCCCAGCGGGCCAGCTCGATGTGGCCCATGCCCTGTTCCGCTTCTTCATCCAGCAATTCCGTATGCACCGGGTTGCCGGACAGCGCCTGCAGGGTCAGCGGGGTGATGAATTCGCGGGCGCCGTGGGTCATGACCACGCGCACGTTGGCGCCCAGGCTGCGCAGCTGGCGCACCAGTTCCGCCGATTTGTAGGCCGCGATACCGCCGCTCACACCGAGCAGTACATTGCGATTGAAAAGATGTCCCATTGGCGCGCCTGAATTGTCACAATACCCCAGCTTGAGGAAGGGAAAGATACCACCTGCCCCGGTCATTTGACACCGAGTCAGGCATGCTCAGGGAGGAGCCCCTATGGCCTGGGAACCGGGAGAAGGTCCACGCGACCGCCTGTTGAGTCACGGCGCCGCGACACTATCCGACGCCGAAGTGCTGGCCGTGCTGTTGCAAACCGGTTACAGCCGCTGCAATGCCGTCGGCCTTGCCCGGGAACTGCTCGAGCACTGCGGCGGCCTGACCGGCCTCACCCGCGCCGATGCCTCGAGCCTGCTGGCCTGCCCGGGAGTCGGCAATGCAAAGCTAGCTATATTGAAGGCAGCGATGGAGCTCGCCCGCCGCCAGGCCCTGCAGGAACTCGACGGCTCCGACGTGCTCTCCAGCCCCGCCGCCACCCGGCGTTTCCTCCAGCACCACCTCGGCGGCCGCAGCCGCGAGGTGTTCACCGTGATCTTCCTCGATAACCAGCACCGCGTTATCCGCTGCGAGGACCTCTTCCTCGGCACCCTCGACGGCGCCGCCGTCTACCCCCGGGAAGTCGCCGTGCGCGCCCTGCAGTACAGCGCCGCCGCCCTGATCTTCGCCCACAACCACCCCTCGGGTATCGCCGAGCCCAGCGCAGCGGACCGGCGCATCACCGAGCGCCTGTGCTCGGCGCTGGGCCTGCTGGATATCCGGGTGCTGGACCACATTATCGTGGGGCGGGGGAGGGAGTTTTCGTTTGCGGAGCAGGGTTTGCTTTGATAGCAGTCCGGTGTCCGAGGCGAGGAGCCGGATTACGCCAGCTTAGTGGCACCAAATCGTCGTTGCCTGTGCCCCGGGTGAGGCGCAGGGCTCGTCACTACCGGGTAGAACCGTGCGGCGACAGGACGTCGCCGCCCGAGCCTGCACAGGGATGTGCGCTTTTTGGCGTGTTCTACCCGGTAGTGACGAGTTCTGCGCCGGCGACGGAGCGCCAGAACGGATCGAAGTAAGCCAGCACGCTCGAAAGTCTTTTGGAAATTTCCTTGATATGGAAAATCCCTTCTGGTATAAAGTCGCGCTCCGCGCAGCTGGCACCCTTTTGAGGGGGCCGGCAAGCCAACCAGTTTACCTATATCCCGCGACTTGGGAGAGCATCATGGCAAGAGTATGTCAGGTCACCGGCAAGCGACCGGTCACCGGAAACAATGTATCGCACGCAAAGAACCGCACCCGTCGTCGGTTCCTGCCCAACCTCCACCAGCACCGTTTCTGGGTGGAGTCAGAGAAGCGTTTCGTCAGTCTGCGAGTGTCCTCCAAGGGCATGCGCATCATTGACAAGAAAGGCATCGACACCGTCCTCGCCGAGCTGCGCGCTCGCGGCGAGAAAGTTTAAGCCCGGAGAGCAATCATGAGAGACAAGATTCGCCTGAACTCCACTGCCGGCACTGGTCACTTCTATACCACCGACAAGAACAAGCGCAACATGCCGGAAAAGATGGAAATCAAGAAGTACGATCCCGTCGTCCGCAAGCACGTCGTCTACAAGGAAGGCAAAATCAAGTAAGCCCGGATTTTGACCCGCCCCAAAGAACCCCGGAATACCCGGGGTTTTTTGTGCCTGAAGGTTTATCATTGGCGCACTTTTCCAAGCGAACGACGCCATGCCTGAACTGCCCGAAGTAGAAACCACGCGCCGCGGCGTGGCGCCGCACATCGTCGGCCGCAGGATCCGGCGCATGGTGGTGCGCGAGCCGCGGTTGCGCTGGCCGGTGCCGGCGGATTTGCCGGGCCTGCTTGCCGGCAGCACCGTCGAGGCCGCGGAACGCCGGGCCAAGTACCTGCTTTTCCATACCGCGCGCGGCAGCCTGTTGGTACACCTGGGCATGTCCGGATCACTGCGGGTGGTGGAAGCCGGCAGCCCCACCGGCAAGCACGACCATATCGATATCGAACTGGAAGGCGGTGTCGCCCTGCGCTACAACGACCCCCGCCGCTTCGGCTGCTGCCTGTGGGTGGCCCCGGGCGAGAGTCACCCGCTGCTCGCGGGCCTGGGACCGGAACCCTTGTCGGAGGCCTTCAGCGGGGAGCACCTGTTCGCGCTCTCGCGCAAGCGCAAGGGGCCGGTCAAGCCCTTCGTCATGGACCAGAAGATCGTCGTCGGGGTGGGCAATATCTACGCCGCCGAAGCCCTGTTCGCCGCGGGAATTCGCCCCGACCGCGCGGCGGGGCGCATCTCCCTGCCCCGCTACCAGCGCCTCGCCGAGGAAATTAAGCAAGTACTTACTTACGCCATAGGCCAGGGCGGAACCACGCTGCGCGATTTCGTCGGCGGTGATGGCAAGCCCGGTTATTTCGCCCAGCAACTGGCCGTATACGGCCGGGAGGGGCAGCCCTGCAACCGCTGCGGAAAAACTTTAAAAAACTCCAGATTAGGCCAGAGGGCCACGGTCTATTGCGTGACCTGCCAGCGCTGAACAGGCTACACTTAGGAGAATCACAGGGGACGGGGTGTGAGCTCCGGGGGACTGAAAACAATGAAAAAACATATGGGCGCACACCGCGCCGCGACAGCATTTCTGATTTCCTGCCTGCTGGCACCACAGATGCTCTGGGCGGAAAGCGCGATCGATGAAAGCCCCAACGAATGGGCCATGGTAGGGGACCTGGTGGTCGCACGGCCGCTGGGTGCGGTGATGACGGTAGGCGGAGCCGCGGTCTGGCTGGTGAGCCTGCCCTTCACCCTGCTGGCGGGGCACGCCGGCGAAGCGGCGGACAAGCTGATCATCGGCCCGGGTGCGGCGACGTTCGCCCGCTGTCTCGGCTGCCGCAACACCGGCTACACCTACAAGGACGTGGAACTGGTGCGCGAGGCGAGTGAAGGCGACGAGGCCGAGGCCGCGCAGTAATCCAGGGCCGGCGGGTTCGCCGCCGGCGCCCTAATCAGGCAAATTTCTTTTCCAGTGCCGCCGCTACCTGCGGCGGCACGAAGGCCGTGATGTCACCGCGCATGCTGGCAATCTCCCGTACCAGTGACGAGGAGATGAACGACAGGTGCTCGGAGGGTGTCAGGAAGATACTCTCGAACTCAGGAAACATTGCCCGGTTCATGTTTGCCAGCTGGAATTCGTATTCGAAGTCGGCTACCGCGCGCAGGCCGCGCAGCACACAGCGAGCGCCCTGGCTGCGGGCGAAGTCGATCAGCAGGTTGGAAAACCCGACCACTTCCACATTGTCGAGGTGCGCGAGGCAGGACTGGCAGAGCTCGATGCGTTCCTCCAGGGAAAACAGCGGCGTTTTCTTTTCGCTGTAGGCGATCCCCAGTACCACCCGGTCGAACAGCCGCGAAGCCCGCTCGGCCAGGTCCACATGGCCATTGGTCAGCGGGTCGAAGGTGCCCGGGTAGATCACGGTCTCGGTACGCATCGCGGGGTTCCTGTCACGGCAAAAGAGCTGCGGATGGTATACCGTTTCACCCCGCGCTCACAATGTACAGCCGGTAGGCGACACCCCCCGCGACCTTTTCCCGATGGCACTGCCACCTGGGTGGTACCTGTGGCGGCGCCTCCCCGGTCGCGGTTTCCACGTACACCAGCGCGTTATCGCTGAGCATGCCGGGTTGTTGCAGGTGTTCGCAGCAGGGCGCCGCCAGGCCGAGCCCGAAGGGCGGGTCGATGAATACGATATCCCAGGGCTTTTCCGGCCGGCGCAGGAATTCCAGGGCGTTGGCCTGGACCAGCCGGGCCCGTGACACGGCGTCGAGCACCTGCAGGTGCTCGTACAACTGGCGAATCACCTGGGCGGAATTATCGACGAAGTCACAGTGCGCCGCGCCGCGCGACAGGGCTTCCAGCCCCAGTGCGCCGCTGCCCGCGAACAGGTCGAGGCAGCGCGCCCCGTGAATGTCGGGCGCCAGCCAGTTGAACAGGGTTTCCCTCACCCGGTCGGTGGTCGGTCGCAGTCCCTCCGCGGGGGTGAAGCCGAGTTTCCGTCCGCGCCATTGGCCGCCGATAATGCGCAAAACACTTTGACCCCGGCGGTTGGAGGTACGCGACATTTCTTCACCCTGTTCAGGAATGGTAGGATAGCTGGCTTTCGCGGGCGCCGTTCTGGCGACTGCACACTCTAGCATGATCGATATGAAGTTTTTCAAACGCAAAAAGAAGCCGGTGGCCGAGGCCCCTGCCGAGGAGGCCGTACTACCCGGCGCAGACAGTGGTGCCGAGGGCACTACTGAGCCCGCTTTGGTTGAAACTGTGGCGCGGGACCTGCAGCCGGAAGCGGCACCGATGGAGCCCGCTGTCACGACAACGGCGGTTATAGCGCCCGCCGTTGAGGCAGCCCCGGAGGCGGAAGCTGCCGCACCCCAGCCTCAGCCGGAAGCGGCCGCGCTGTCGCCGGAACCTGACCCGGTGTCCGCTCCCGCTGCGGCGGACAAGCCCGCCCGGGAGCAGGACAAGCCCGGCCTGTTTACCCGCCTGCGCCGCGGCCTCAGTCGTACCAGCGACAACCTGGTGCAGGGGCTGGGCAACCTGTTCCTCGGGCGCAAGGAAATCGATGCCGACCTGCTCGAGGAACTGGAGTCGCGCCTGCTGCTGGCGGACGTCGGGGTGGACGCCACCATGGATATCATCGGCCGCCTCACCCAGCGGGTATCGCGCAAGGAACTGACCGACCCCGCGGCGCTGCAACAGGCCCTGCAGGACGAGTTGAAGGCCCTGCTCGAGCCCTGTGAACAGGCGTTGGTAGTGAGTGATCACAAACCCTACGTAATACTGATCGTGGGAGTCAATGGTGTGGGTAAGACCACTACCATCGGCAAGCTGGCGCGCCGCCTGCAGGACCAGGGCAAGAGCGTGATGCTGGCAGCGGGGGACACCTTCCGCGCCGCTGCGGTGGAGCAGCTGCAGGTCTGGGGCGAGCGCAACAACGTCCCGGTCATTGCCCAGCACAGCGGCGCCGACAGTGCCTCGGTGGTCTTTGACGCCCTGCAGGCGGCGCAGGCCCGCGGCACCGACGTGCTGATCGCCGACACCGCCGGGCGCTTGCACAACAAGGACAACCTCATGGAAGAGCTGAAAAAGGTGGTGCGGGTGATGGGCAAGCTGGACGCCGGCGCACCCCACGAGGTGATGCTGGTGCTGGATGCCGGCACCGGCCAGAACGCCCTCGCCCAGGCGGACCACTTCCGCCAGTGGGTGGGTGTCACCGGTATCACCCTCACCAAGCTGGACGGCACCGCCAAGGGCGGCGTGATTTTCGCCATCGCCAAGAAGCTGGAGCTGCCTATCCGCTTTATCGGGATTGGCGAGTCCGTGGAGGATTTGCGCCCCTTCGAGGCGGGACCCTTCATCGATGCCCTGTTTGCCGGGGACGACCGCGCTGCATGATCAGTTTCGAGCGGGTCAGCAAGCGCTACGGGGATGGTTTCGACGCCCTCCGCGAGGTCAGCTTCGAGATCGCCCGGGACGACCTTGTATTCCTTACCGGCCACTCGGGGGCGGGCAAAAGCACCCTGATGCGCCTGATCATGCTGATGGACCGGCCGACCCGCGGCAAGGTGGTGGTCGACGGCCGCGACCTCGCCGCAGTTCCCGGCCGCCGGGTACCCCAGCACCGGCGCAATATCGGGGTGGTATTCCAGAATCACCAGCTGCTCAGCGATCGCAGCGTGTTTGACAACGTGGCCCTGCCGTTGGTAATCAGCGGCTACGACCACCGCGAGATTGGCCGCCGGGTGCGGGCAGCGCTGGACAAGGTAGGCTTGCTGGAGCGTGAGCGCGCCATGCCGATCACCCTGTCCGGGGGTGAGCAGCAGCGGGTCGGGATCGCCCGCGCCGTGGCGGGGCGGCCGAAAATCCTGCTCGCGGACGAACCCACCGGTAACCTGGATCCCGAGCTTTCGGCAGAAATCATGAAACTCTTCGAGTCCTTCAACCAGGTGGGCGTCACGGTACTGATCGCCAGCCACGACCTGGCCCTGATCTCCCGCCTGCGCCATCGCATTCTCACCCTCCGCGAGGGTCGGCTGGTGTCCGGGGGTGCCGTGTGAGCCGTTCGCGCTCCCGCCCGGAAGGGGCCAGCCTCAGCCGCGCGCGGTTGGCTGACCAGTACCAGGCCTGGCGACACCACCACCAGCTGTCGGCGTCGGACAGTCTGCACAAGTTGCTGGACCGGCCGCTGTCCAGCCTGATGACCTGGCTGGTGATCGGCATCGCGCTGGCCCTGCCGGTGGGCCTCACAGTCGCCCTGGACAACGCCACCAGCCTGAGCGCCCGCTGGGACAGCCCGACGCAGATGTCCCTGTTCCTCGATATCGGTGTGGGAGACGCCGCTGCGCAGGCCCTGGCGCGGGGGCTGGAGGGGCGCGAGGATGTCGCGTCGGTGCAGCTGGTCACCCGGGAGGCGGCCCTGGCGGAATTTGGCGAGCTCTCCGGCTTTGCCACAATCCTGCAGAACCTCGATGACAACCCGCTGCCGAACCTCCTGCTGGTCACCCCGGTGGAGGGCCTGGCGCAGGATGCCATAGAGTCCCTGCGCGCTGAACTGGCGGCACAGGAAGCGGTCGAAGAGGCAGTCCTGGACATGGCCTGGCTGCAGCGCCTGAATAGCCTGATGGCGCTGGCCCGGCGGGCGGTACTGGCGATCGGAGCACTGTTGCTGGTGGGAGTCGTGCTGATTCTCGGCAATACTATCCGCCTGGCCATCGAAAACCGTCGTGAGGAAATCGTCATCGTCAAGCTGGTCGGTGGCAGCGACGCCTTCGTGCGTCGCCCCTTCCTCTATACCGGCCTGTGGTACGGAGTCGGCGGCGGCCTGGTAGCCGGGCTGCTGGTGAGTGCCACGCTGTGGTACCTCGAGGTGCCGGTGGGCCGGTTGGTAGCCCTCTACCAGAGCGATTTCGAGCTCACTGGCCTGGGCTTGATGGGCATGGTCAACCTGCTGGCGCTGGGCGGCCTGCTCGGTCTGGCGGGAGCCTGGCTGGCGGTTGGGCGCCACCTGTCCGAGATTCAGCCGCGCTGAGGCGAAATATCGGTAAGCCACTGATTTAACGCCACAAAAAGATATTATTTCCACCTCGCAAAGGAACTTTTCCGCGATTAGCACTCTAACAGAATGAGTGCTAATATTGGGTAGCTCAAAAGGCCATGGGGCCGAAGCCAGGCCACTGTGGCATCCCCTTGTATGGAGAATCAAACGATGGAAGTCAGTCTGCGACCTGTTGACCAGATGGTACCGGGTGCCAATCTTGCCGCGTATGTCCACGCGGTAGGCAGCATTCCCATCCTCAGCCCGGAGCGTGAACGCGACCTCGCCGAGGACCTCTACTACAACGACAATCTCGATGCCGCCCGCGAACTGGTGATGTCCCACCTGCGTTTCGTGGTGCACATCGCGCGCAGCTATTCCGGCTACGGCCTGGCCGAGGCCGACCTGATCCAGGAGGGCAACGTCGGCCTGATGAAGGCGGTGAAGCGCTTCAATCCGGAAAAAGGTGTTCGCCTGGTGTCCTTTGCGGTGCACTGGATCAAGGCGGAAATCCATGAATACATCCTGCGCAACTGGCGCATCGTCAAGGTGGCCACCACCAAGGCCCAGCGCAAACTGTTCTTCAACCTGCGCAGCCACAAGAAAGGCCTCGCCTGGCTGACCGCCGACGAAGCCCAGGCCGTTGCCAACGAACTCGGTGTGGATGTCAGGGAAGTGCAGCGCATGGAAGGCCGTCTCGCCAGCCGCGATGTCGCCTTTGACCTGCCTGTCGACAGCGACGATGAAGATGCCTGGCAGGCGCCCCAGTACTACCTCGAGGATGCCGGCTCCGACCCTGCCCTCAATGTCGAAGAGGGGCAGTGGCAGGAAAATACCCAGGCGCAATTGCACAGCGCCCTCGCCGATCTCGACGAGCGCAGTCGCGACATCCTGGCCCGCCGCTGGCTGGCTGAAGAGAAAGCCACGCTGCATGAGCTCGCGGACCAGTACGGCGTATCCGCAGAGCGTATCCGGCAGCTCGAAACCAATGCGATGAAAAAGCTCCGCGCCGCCATCGCCGCCTGATCAACCATACCTGCGGTGCCCGCTGTGCGAGTAAAGCTCGCGCAGCGAGTGCGCATTTTTCCCCCGCGGTTTTGCACACTCGCTGAACACCGCAGGCTATAATCCACCCCCATGGCAAAACTATTCATTTCCCTGTCCGCCCTCAGCGGCATGCTCGCGGTGATCCTCGGCGCTTTTGGCGCCCACGGTTTGCGCAACCGGCTGGACGACTACCTTATGGGCGTGTTCGAGACCGCAGTGCAGTACCATTTCTATCACACCCTGGCCCTGCTGGCGGTGGGTATCATCGCCCTGCAGCAGCCCCAGACAGTGCTGCTGAAGAGTGCCGGCTGGCTGTTCCTGCTGGGTATCGCAGTGTTCTCCGGCAGCCTCTATGTACTGGCGCTCAGTGGCGTCAAGTGGCTCGGCGCCATTACCCCGCTGGGCGGCCTGGCGTTCATTGCCGGCTGGGCCTGTCTCGCCGCGGCGGGCTGGAAACTGATCCCCTGAGATGAACGAGCCAAGCGGGCGCCGCCCGATTCGCAGTTACGTGCTTCGCACTGGCCGCATGACGCCGGGGCAGCAGCGCGCCTATGCCAGCCACTGGGCCAGCTGGGGCCTGGAACACGCCGATGGCGCGCTCGATTTCGCTGCCAGTTTTGGCCGCCCCGGGGCAACCGTGCTGGAGATCGGCTTCGGCATGGGCGGATCGCTGGCGGCGATGGCCGCCGCCGCGCCGGAGAAAAACTTTATCGGTGTGGAGGTGCATCGCCCCGGTGTGGGCCGCCTGCTGCACACCATGGACGACGAGGGCATCGGCAACATCCGGGTCTACTGCCACGATGCCGTGGAGGTCCTGCGGGACTGCATCCCAGACGCCTCGCTCGATACGGTACAGATATTCTTTCCCGACCCCTGGCACAAGAAGCGGCACCACAAGCGGCGCCTGATCCAGCCCCCCTTCGTGCAGCAGCTGGTGGGCAAGCTGAAACCCGGCGGCGTATTGCACCTGGCGACCGACTGGGAAAACTACGCCGAGCAGATGCTGGAAGTCCTCAGTGCCGAACCGGCGCTCGCCAACCTGGCCGGCGAGGGCAACTTTTCCCCGCGCCCGGCGCACCGCCCCGAGACCAAGTTCGAGCAGCGCGGGGAGCGTCTCGGCCACGGCGTCTGGGACCTGCTGTTCGAGAAGCGCTGAGCGCGCCGCCTGCGCAGCGGGTCCGCCGACTGAAGCGCTGGGCTAGTCGAGGATGTCGATGATGCGCCGTGTATCGACACCCAGCTTGAGCCGTTGCCCCTCGATCTCGAGCGTCACCACGCCGTCGTTGTCCACCGGCACAATCACCCGTCCGTGACGATAGATGTCGTAATCGAGAACATCCCCGACCCGCAGTTTCTTTTCCCAGCCCGGGGGCAAATCGCCGCCGCGCTCTACTTTTTTCTTCAGGCCGGGGGGCAGGCCACCGGGCGGATCGGCGATAGTGACGCTGCTGAAGACAGTGGTCAGGAGCAGCGCGGATGCTGCCAGTACACAGGATTTCAGGTAGTTGGCCATGGGCCCTCCTCAGTGTGGAAAAAACTCGGCGACGACGGTGTCGAGGAAGCGTCGCCCGAGAGGGGAGGCACGCACAGCCTCCGCAGCGGTGTCGAGCAGCCCCCTGGCCGCGAGCTCCCCGAGCTGTGGTTGCAATGCGCCTCGGTCGAGTCCGGTGCGCGCCTCGAACTGATCCAGGCTGAAGCCCTGGTTGAGGCGCAGCGCGTTGAGCATGAATTCACCCAGCAGGTCCTGCGCGTCCAGTTCCCGCTGCTCGACGGTAGTGAGCGCGTTGGCGAGGTAATCGCGCGGCGTCCGGGTCTTGGCGTAGCGCAGGACGCGGCCCTCCGCGGTGGTGACCTTGCCGTGGGCGCCGGCGCCGAGGGCGAGGTAGTCGCCAAACCGCCAGTAATTGAGATTGTGCCGGCACTGGGCACCCGCCCGGCTGTAGGCGGATACCTCGTACTGTTGATAGCCGTGCTGCGCCAGCAGGGCCTCGCCGGACTCCTGGATGGCGCCGAGTTCGTCCTCCACCGGCAGCAGTGGCGGCCGCTTGTGAAAGACGGTGTTGGGCTCGATGGTCAGCTGGTACCAGGACAGGTGCGGCGGGGCGAAATCAATCGCGGTTTGCAGGTCGGCGAGGGCGTCCTGCCGACCCTGCCCCGGCAGGCCGTGCATGAGGTCGAGGTTGAAACTGTCAAATCCCGCGCTGCGGGCGTAATCGATGGCCGCCATGGCCTGTGCACGGTTGTGCACCCGGCCCAGCGCGCGCAGCTTGTCGTCGTCAAAACTCTGGATACCCAGTGACAGCCGGGTGATACCGGCCTGGCGAAAGTCGCGGAATTTGCGCGCCTCGGCGCTGCCCGGGTTGGCTTCCAGGGTGGCCTCGCAGTCGGCGGCAAAGGACAGCCGCTGGCGCAGTCCCTGCAGCAATTCGGCGATCGCCTCGGCGCTGAACAGGCTGGGAGTGCCGCCGCCGATGAACAGGGTGTTGATGCTGCGCCCCGCGGCCAGGTGAGCGTCGCGGTCGAGGTCGCACAGTAGCGCGGCGACGTATTCGCGCTCTGGAATGGTCTCGATTTCGTGGGAGTTGAAATCGCAGTAGGGGCACTTGCGTTCACACCAGGGCAGGTGAACGTAGAGGGATAGCGGTGGCAGTTGCATCGGGCGGGGCCGTTTCAGGGGCGCTGGCGCAGCGCCTCCAGCAGCAGGGCGCTGGCCCGGGCGCGGTGGCTGATGCGGTTTTTCAGCTCGCGGTCCAGTTCCGCGGAGCTGCAGTCCTGCCCGGGTACGTAGAACAGCGGGTCGTAGCCGAAGCCCTGTTCGCCGCGCGGGGCAGTCAGAATGCGGCCCTCCCAGCTGGCCTGGCACACCAGCGGCATCGGGTCTGCGGCGTGGCGCATGTACACCAGCACACACTGGAAGCGCGCACTGCGCGCATCTTCCGGGACGCCGTCCAGGGCTTGCAGCAGTTTGGCGTTGTTGCCGGCATCGCCCTCGCCGGAATAGCGGGCGGAGTGGATACCGGGGGCGCCGTTCAGGTAGTCCACCTCGAGCCCGGAATCGTCGGCAATGGCCGGCAGGCCGGTGTACTGGCAGGCGGCGCGCGCCTTGATGATGGCATTCTCGACAAAGCTCAGGCCATCCTCGGGAACCTCCGGCACCTCGAAATCGGACTGCGCGCGCAGGCTCACGCCCAGCGGTTCGAGGATGCGGCCCAGTTCGCGCAATTTTCCGGCGTTGCCGCTGGCCAGTACGATGGTTTGGGGGGGCGTCACGGCCGGGTTTACTCCAGGTCCTGGTACATCTGGTGCTTCACCTTGAGAGTGAGGGTTTCGCTGGTGTCCTGTGGCCGGAAGTGTACCTCGAAGTGGCGGAATTCCTCATCGAAGAAACGGAATTCCGCCAGATAATAGATGGCGGGATTTTCCCGCACCTCCTGGAACGCCAGCTCGGTCACCCGGCCGGTCAGGTCCCAGGTGGTGCCCTTGAGTTGCATGGTGCGTGCTGCGACGCTGCCGTCTTCCAGGTGTTCCTGCAGGGCGAGATTGAGGATGGCGTAGTCCCTGCCCCGGGTAAGGCCGTAGGCTGCGGCGACCTCGGGCGCGAGGAAGGTGGTATTGACCACGCTGTAGTGCAACTCGTAGGGGCCGAAGCGCTGGGATTGCTGCGCCCACAGCGGCGCCGCCAGCAGCACTGTGGCCAGGCCCAGGATAATCAGGCGGAAGGCGCGCAGCATTCAGCGGGTGATGTGGTAGATCGCCGTGGTGGCGAACAGGTTGGGCCACAGGCTGGCCAGCCGGGATGAGCCGCCGGTCGGGCTGCCGATAAAGTCCCGGGCCAGGATGCGGATGCCCTTGTCACGGCACAGGGCCTCGAAGTCGCCCACCGTACAGAAATGAATGTTGGGGGTGTCATACCAGGAATAGGGCATGAATTTCGATACCGGCATGCGGCCGCGCGCACCGAGGTACAGGCGGCAGCGCCACTGGCCGAAATTGGGAAAGGTGACGATGCTCTCCCGGCCGATGCGCAGCATTTCGTCGAGAATCCGGTCGGGGTGGTGCACTGCCTGCAGGGCGTGGGCCATGACCACGGTGTCGAAACACTGGTCGGGGAAATTGCCGAGCCCCTCGTCGAGGTTCTGCTCGACGATATTGAGGCCGCGGCCGATGGCGTTAGTGATACTGGCCTCGTCGATCTCGATGCCGGTGCCGCGGACCTGCCGCGACTCCCGCAACAGCGCGAGGAATTCGCCGGAACCGCAGCCGAGGTCCAGTACCCGGGAGCCCGGTGCGATCCAGCGCAGGATGTGGGTCAGGTCCTGGCGCATCAGGTGGTTTCCCCCACGCGCTGCATGTAGGCGCTGAACGCGGCGAGGTAGCGCGGAATCGGCATGAGGAAGGCGTCGTGTCCTTCGTCCGCCTCGATGTCGACATAGCTCACCGGGCGGTCGGCGGCGATGAGGGCGTCGACGATTTCCCGCGAACGCTGCGGCGAAAAGCGCCAGTCGGTGGAGAAGGACATCACCATGAAACTGCAGCGGGCATTGGAGAAAGCCTGCACCGGGTCGTTGTCGTATTCCCGGGCGAGGTCGAAGAAGTCCAGTGCGCGGGTCATCAGGATATAGGTATTGGCGTCGAAACTGCCGGAAAAACGGCTGCCCTGGTAGCGCAGGTAGCTCTGCACCTGGAATTCGACACCCTCGTCGTTGCCCATGTTGAAGCTGCCGGAGCGCAGGTCGCGGCCAAACTTGTTGGCCATGGCGTTATCCGAGAGGTAGGTGATGTGCCCCACCATGCGCGCCAGCGCCAGCCCTTTTGCCGGAATCTGTTCGTTGTAGATGTAGCGCCCCTCGTCGAAGTCGGGGTCAGAAAGAATCGCCTGGCGGGCGACCTCGTTGAAGGCCAGGTTCTGCGCCGAGAGCTTCATCGCCGCGGCGATGACCACGCAGTGCTTCAGGCGCTGCGGGTATTCCAGCGACCAGCGCATGGCCTGCATGCCGCCGAGGCTGCCGCCCACTACCGCGGCCCAGCAGTCGATGCCGAGGCGGTCCGCCAGCCGCGCCTGGCTGTGCACCCAGTCGCGGGCGCGCAGCGAGGGGAAATCCGGCCCCCAGGCCTTGCCGGTGGCGGGATTGATCGAGGTGGGGCCGGTTGAGCCGTGGCAGCCGCCGAGGTTGTTCAGGCTGACGACGAAAAAACGCTCGGTATCGATAGGTTTGCCAGGTCCGATGCACTCTTCCCACCAGCCGGGCTTGGTGTCGCCCTCGTGGTAGCCCGCGGCGTGGTGATTCCCGGAGAGGGCGTGGCAGACCAGCACGGCATTGCTGCGTGCGGCGTTGAGCTCACCGTAGGTTTCATATACCAGCCGGTACTGGTCGAGGACGCGGCCACAGGCCAGCGTCAGGGGCTCGTCAAACTGTGCCACCTGCGGGCTCACCAGGCCCACCGAGCGATTGTCTGCGGCGTTACTCATCGCGCCGGACTCAGATGCCGATTACCAGCGCGGGGTGCAGGCCAATGGCACCGGCCATGTGGCGCAGCAGGATCTGCAGCACGTTGATCAGGATGAAGACCAGGATCGGCGAGAAGTCCATGCCGCCCATCGGCGGCAGCAGGCGGCGGAACGGCGCCATCACCGGTTCGGTGACCTGGTAGAGCAGGACCAGCGCGGGGTTGTTGCCGCCCGGTGCAATCCAGCTGAGGATGATCATGGCCAGCAGCGCGAAGAAATAGATATTCACCACCAGGCCGACCAGCCCGAGGGCGGACCACAGCACCAGCAGGAGGATGTTCGGCAGTCCCAGCCCGTAGAGTTTCAGCAGCACGACGATCGCCAGCAACTGCAGCAGCAGGGAGAGCAGCAGTGAGGCGAAATCGATACCGCCGAAACCCGGCAGTACCCGGCGCAGCGGAATGACCAGCGGGTTGGTGATTTTTACCAGGAACTGGCAGATGGGGTTGTAGAAATCCGCGCGCACCAGTTGCAGCAGGAAGCGCAGCAGCATGGCGACGAGGTACAGGCTGACCGCGGTCTGGATCAGGTAAACGGTAATTTCGTTGATCGCTCCCATGCGCGCTTATCCCATTTCCCTGGCCATTTCGACGGAGCGGTCCACCGCCGCCTGCATGGCCTCATCGATAATCTGCCGCAGCCCCGCGGCCTCGAAACTGGCGATAGCCGCCTGGGTGGTACCCCCGGGGCTGGTGACCCGGCGCCGCAGTTCCACCAGGTCGGCTGCGTCTTCCAGGGCCATGCGGGCGGCGCCGAGCGCGGATTGTTGCACCAGTCGGGTGGCCGTCTCGCGCTCCAGTCCCATACGGGTGCCGCTTTCGATCATCGCTTCCATGAACAGGAAGAAGTAGGCCGGGGCGCTACCGGAGACGGCGATTACCGCGTCGAGGTCGGCCTCGCCGGGGACCCACTCGACCAGCCCCACCGCCGCGAGAATCTGTCCGGCGTGGGCTTTTTGCTGCTCGCTGACTTCGGCGCTGGCGTACAGGCCGGTGGCGCCGCAGCGCAGCAGCGAGGGGGTATTGGGCATGCAGCGCACCACCGCGGTGGCGGCGCCCAGCCAGTTTTTCAGGCTGCTGATATTGATACCGGCGGCAATCGAGATGACCAGCGCGCCACTGCCCGCAAGCGCCGGCGCGAGCGCCTTGCAGACCTCGCCCATCACCTGCGGTTTGACCGCCAGGATGATGACGTCCGCCCCGCTGACCGCCGCGGCGTTGTCGTTAAAGGTCGCGACCGGCGCCACCCCGCGCAGGCGTTCGAGGCTTTCGGGGTAGGGGTCGGCGGCGCGGATACTGCTGGCGGGGGTGCCGCTCTCGACCAGGCCCCCGATAATGCTGGTGGCCATGTTGCCGGCGCCGATAAAGGCGATCACTGGTGTGTCCAAGTTATCCTCGCGATTGTTGCGCGGTGGTGGAAAAAACAGTCACGCAGTATACCTGTTGCGGCGGGTCAGTTTCACCCGTTGCGCGGTCCGAACAGGGCGCTGCCGATACGCAGCAGCGTGGCGCCCTCCGCTATCGCCTCCGCAAAGTCGCCGGACATCCCCATGGACAGGGTGTCGACGGATGGATGTACCGCCCGCAGTTCGCGATACAGGGAGTGCAGTTCGGCGAATACCGCGCGCCGCTGTGCGGGATCGTCGCTGCGCGCCGGTATGGCCATCAGCCCGCGCAGGCGCAGGGCCGGCAGTTCGCTGATGCACTGCGCCAGCGCGGGCAGGTCACGGGGACTGGCGCCGGACTTGCTGGCCTCGGCGGAGATGTTGACCTGGATGCACACGTTCAGTGGCGGCAGGTCTGCGGGGCGCTGCTCGGCGAGGCGGCGGGCGATCTTTTCCCGATCCACGCTCTGTACCCAGGCGAAATGCCCGGCGATGGCGCGGGTCTTGTTGGACTGGATGGGGCCGATGAAATGCCAGGTCAGGGGCAGGTCCTGGAGGTCCGCCATCTTCTCCAGCGCCTCGCTCAGGTAGTTTTCCCCGAACTGGTCGATGCCGTATTCGAAGGCGGCGCGCAGCTCGCTCGCCGGGCGGGTTTTGCTCACCGCGAGCAGCGTTATCCGGTCCTGTGTCCTACCGCACATTTCTACAGTTAAACGTACCCTCTGTGTCAGCTTTGTTATATTGTCTTTGAGCGAGGGCTGGATCATGCGGGGATGGTAGCCGATACCGTTACCCCACGGCCAGCCAACAAATACTGGGGAAATGAATAACGAGTTGGCGCAACCGTCGGCACGCGCTGCGTAGGGGCGCACAGGGGCTGCGCTCGCACCAAAGGGGAGAAATATGGATATCACTGAACTGCTGGCATTCAGCGCCAAGCAGGGAGCGTCAGACCTACACCTGTCGGCGGGGCTGCCCCCGATGATCCGGGTCGACGGCGATATACGCCGCATCAACCTGCCGCCGATGGAGCACAAACAGGTTCATGAGTTGATCTACGACATCATGAACGACAAACAGCGCAAGGACTACGAGGAATTCCTCGAGACCGACTTCTCCTTCGAAGTGCCCGGCGTCGCCCGTTTCCGGGTCAACGCCTTCAACCAGAACCGCGGCGCCGGCGCCGTATTCCGGACCATTCCCTCCAAGGTGCTGACCATGGAAGACCTCGGCATGGGCCAGGTGTTCCGCGATATTTCCATGATGCCCCGCGGCCTGGTGCTGGTCACCGGCCCGACCGGTTCCGGCAAGTCGACCACGCTGGCGGCGATGGTCGATTTCATCAACGACAACAAGTACGAGCACATCCTCACCATCGAGGACCCGATCGAATTCGTCCACGAATCGAAGAAATGCCTGGTCAACCAGCGGGAAGTCCACAAGGATACCCACGGATTCGCCGAGGCGCTACGCAGCGCCCTGCGCGAGGACCCGGACATCATCCTGGTCGGCGAGATGCGCGACCTCGAGACCATCCGGCTGGCGCTGACCGCCGCGGAAACCGGCCACCTGGTATTCGGTACGCTGCACACCACCTCGGCGGCCAAGACCATCGACCGGGTGATCGACGTATTTCCGGCGGCGGAAAAGGACATGGTGCGCTCCATGCTGTCGGAGTCGCTGCAGGCGGTGATATCCCAGACCCTGATGAAGCGGGCCACCGGTGGCCGGGTGGCCGCCCACGAAATCATGCGCGGTACCCCCGCGATCCGTAACCTCATTCGCGAGGACAAGGTCGCGCAGATGTACTCCGCAATCCAGACCGGCCAGGCCCTCGGCATGCAGACGCTCGACCAGTGCCTTGCAGAACTGGTGGAGAAACGCGTCGTTCACCGGGAAGTGGCCCGGGAAAAGGCGCGCATGCCGGAAAACTTTTAACCGCGCCGGCAACGCCGGCGGCGGCACTGACAATCGCCGCTGCGGCAGTGCCTGAGGGCCTGCCAGGAGGACGTGAAGATGAAAATAGAAGATCTCTTGCAACGGGTGGTCGACGAGGGCGCCTCGGACGGTTTTATCTCCACCGGTGCGCCGCCCAGCATCAAGGTCGACGGCACCATTTTCCCGGTGCGCGAAACGCCGCTGAGCTCCGAGGAGGCCCGCGACCTCGTCCTGTCGACCATGGATGAGAAACAGCAGCGCGAGTTCCTCGCGCACCACGAACTGAACTTCGCCATCGGCCGCGAGGGCCTGGGACGCTTCCGTGTCAGCTGTTTTGTGCAGCGCGGTGAATGCGGCCTGGTATTGCGCCGCATCGTGACCGATATCCCCGGTGTCGACGAACTGGGATTGCCGCCGATCATCAAGGAACTGTCGATGACCAAGCGCGGGCTGGTGATCTTCGTCGGCGCGACCGGTACCGGTAAATCGACCTCGCTGGCGTCCATGGTGGGTTACCGCAACCACAACAGCCGCGGCCACATCATCACCATCGAGGACCCGATCGAATACATGCACCAGCACGGCCAGTGCATCATCACCCAGCGTGAGGTGGGGGTGGATACCGAATCCTTCGATATCGCCCTGAAGAACACCCTGCGCCAGGCGCCGGACGTGATCCTCATCGGTGAGGTGCGCACCGCCGAGACCATGATGCAGGCACTGACCTTCGCCGAGACCGGTCACCTCTGCCTGTGCACACTGCACGCCAACAACGCCAACCAGGCGCTGGATCGCATCCAGAGTTTCTTCCCGGCGGAACAGCACAACCAGGTGTGGATGGACCTGTCGCTGAACCTCAAGGCGATGGTGGCGCAGCAGTTGTTGCCGCGCAAGGACGGCAAGGGCCGCACCCCGGTGGTGGAGATCCTGCTGAACACCCCGCTGGTGGCGGACTATATCCGCAAGGGCGAGGTACACCTGATCAAGGACCTGATGGCCAAGTCCACCGAGCTGGGCATGCAGACCCTCGACCAGTCGCTGGTCAAGGCGTACAAGGAAGGCCTTATCTCCCACGAGGACGCGGTTCGCTACGCGGACTCCGCCAACGACGTGCGGCTGGCAATCAAGATGCACGAGAAGGGCCGCTCTTCACAGGGCAGCGAGTTTTCCCTGTCGATGGACCAGGAGGACGATACCGGGCGCTTTATCGGCCGGCGCTGAAATTCGGCTTCAGTTATCGGCGGCTGGCTGCTCCGCCAGCCAGCTCTCCAGGATCAGCGCCGCCGCCACGCTGTCCACCGGCGCGCGCCGGTAGTCGCCGCGGTGGCCCTGCTCCCGGGCCAGGGATTTTGCCTCGCGGCTGCTCAGCCGCTCGTCAAACAGGCTGACCTGCAGCCCCAGGCGTCCGTGCAGGCGGCCGGCGAAGCGCCGCGCGCGCTGGGCCAGTTCGCTGTCGCTGCCATCCATGTTGAGGGGTTCCCCCACGACCAGCAGGGCCGGTTGCCATTCGGCTACCAGGGCGGCCACTTCCTCCCAGTTGGGTACCCCGTCGCGGGCGCGCAGGATCGGCAGGGCCGTACTGGTGCCGAGCAGGGTGTTGCCCACCGCCACACCGATCTGGCGCAAGCCGTAATCGAAACAGAGTATGGTGCTCAGGCGTGCCCCGCTTCGGCGGAAATCAGGTTCATGTCGATCCCGAGCTGGGCGGCGGCGGCCGCCAGGCGGTTCTCCGCGGGGGTGCGGAAGATGATGTCGCTGTCCGCCGGCAGGGTCAGCCAGGCGTTGGAGGCCAGTTCCTGTTCCAGCTGGCCCGCGGACCAGCCGGCATAGCCCAGCGCGATGAGGTGTTCCTGGGGCCCGTTGCCGTGGGCGATCGCGCGCAGGATATCGCGCGAGGTGGTGAGGGTGATTTCATCGGTGACGGTGAGGCTGGCTTCCCACTGGGCCGTCGAGCCGCGGTGCAGGACGAAGCCGTGGTCGATCTGTACCGGGCCGCCGGCCAGCACCGGCTCGTCGGTAAAATCGCGCAGGCTGTCGATCTGCAGGTGGTCGAAAATCTCCGCCACGCTGAGTTCCAGGGGCTGGTTGATGACGATGCCCATGGCGCCGCTCTCACCGTGTTCACAGATATAGGTGATGCTGTGGCAGAAGATGCCTTCGGACAGCGAGGGCATGGCCAGCAGGAAGTGATTCCTGAGGCTGTCGCTGCTGCGTGAGGTTGTCGCGTGAAATCGTTCCGCCATGGAGTAACCGGGCTCCTTACCCGCGGGGGGGCATGTCCCCCGCGTCAATTTGAGCCTAGCTCATTCTGCTGGAATTGCCATGTGCGGACGATTTCCAGCATGTCGGTAGTGGCGGCCAGCTCATCGGGAAACGGCGAGTAGGGGGCGGCCATGCGCACGATCTTGATCGCCGCCTCGTCGAGCACGGCATAGCCGGAGGACTCCAGCACCTTGACGTCCTCCAGGCTGCCGTCGCTGCGAATCGCCACCAGCAGTTTGAGGTTGCCGTACATGCCGTAGCGCACGGAGGCCTCCGGGTAATACTTGTTGCCGACCGCTTCCAGCCGCTGCCGCCAGTCCAGCAGGTAGGCCGCATCCGCGGCCTGTTTCGCGGAAACCCCGGTCAGCCTGCGCACCCGCGGGGCGCGGGATTCGGAGCGCAGTTGGCGGTCCGGCTGGGCCTGCTGGGCAGCCATTTGCTGTTGCTGGTCCCGCGCTTCGGGACTGAGCCCCGGGGCCGGGTTGTTGTGGTCGCGCTGTTCCCGCGGGGTCACCGAGCGCGGGGCGGCGGCTACCGAGGAGAGCAGTTCGCCACTGGCGCTCACGGTTTCCTCGGTGCGCGGTGGCGCGGACCGGGGCTGCGAGGTGTCCGGTAGCGGCAGGGCCGCGTCCGGGGAAGTCACGTTATCGCGCTCCGCCTGCTGGCCGCTGCCCAGTTGGTTGCTCTGGGCGATATGCCGGGCGTCGTCGGGGCTGCGGTCACTGTTGCGGGTGGTCAGGGTGACCTCGATCTGGCGCGCGTTTGGGGTCCCGCCCAGGCCGCGAAAAGACACCACCGAGACCACCACCACGTGCAAAGCCAGCGCCGCCGCGATGGCGTAGCGCATGCGGCGTTGCTCGGCGGCGATGTGATGCAGGTAGTACATGCCCGGTGATCAGTTCCGCTGTGCCAGCTCCCCGGCGATACAGTCCATCAGGTCGCCGGCGATGTCGGTGCCGAAACCGGCGTCGATCTCGCGCACGCAGGTGGGACTGGTGACGTTAATTTCCGTGAGGTAGTCGCCGATGATATCCAGGCCGGCAAACAGGATGCCGCGCGCCAGCAGCGCCGGTGCCACCTGGTCGGCAATCCAGCGGTCGCGGTCCGTCAGGGGCTGCGGCCGGCCGCTGCCGCCCGCCGCCAGGTTGCCGCGGGTCTCGCCGACCAGCGGCACCCGGGCCAGGCAGTAGGGGACGACCTTGCCGCCGACCACCAGCACCCGCTTGTCGCCCTCGGTGATTTCGGGGATGAATTTCTGGCCCATGATGGTGTGCGTGCCGTGTGCCGTCAGCGACTCCAGGATCACGCTGAGGTTCGGGTCCCCCGGCTGCACGCGGAAGATGTTGCTGCCGCCCATGCCGTCCAGCGGTTTGAAAATGACATCGCCGTGTTCGCGCTGGAAGGCTTTCAGGCGCTCCATGTCGCGGCTGACCAGCACCGGGGGGCAGCACTGGGGATACTCGGTGGCGAACACCTTTTCATTGCTGTCGCGCAGGCCCTGGCAGCGGTTGACGATCAGCGTTCCGCGGCGCTCGGCGGCTTCCAGGATGTAGGTGGTATAGATGAATTCGTTGTCGAAGGGCGGGTCCTTGCGCATCAGTATCACGTCCAGGTCCGCCAGCGGGCGGTCCACCGGGTCGCCGAATTCGTACCAGCGTTGGGGGTCGCGGAACACGGTCAGTGGCGTCGTGCGCGCCCGCGCCTCGCCGTCGCGCAGGAACAGGTCGGACTGTTCCATGTAATGCAGTTCCCAGCCCCGGTCCTGGGCGGCCCAGAGCATGGCCAGGGTGGTGTCTTTCTTGTAGGTGATGGCGGCGATGGGGTCCATCACCACGCCTAGCTTTACGGTCATGGAAACATCCGGCGGTTGGCTGGCGAAATGGCTGGCTGGCCGCAGGCATCGGTGATGCGCGCCAGCTAGCCGCTAAATTACGCAATGGCACCAGAGCGCGCAAGCGCGGGCTGGCGTTATATGGAGATATCGCCCCAGCGGGCCTGCAGCACGGCGATGGCCGCGAGCGGTGCGGTTTCCGTGCGCAGCACCCGCGGACCGAGGGCGAGGGAGTGGAATCCCGCCGCCTCTGCCGCCTGGATTTCCGCCCCCGACAGGCCGCCCTCGGGGCCGATCAGCAGGCTCGCCGAGCGCGGTGCGCTGTCCAGCGCCAGCGGTTCGGCGCGGTGGTGAAGCACCAGCTTGAGCTGGCTGTCGCTCCCGGCGAGCCAGTCGCCGAAGGCAAGTGGCGCGTGGACCTGCGGCAGGGTGTTGCGGCCGCACTGCTCACAGGCGCTGATCGCGATCTGGCGCCAGTGGCCGAGTTTCCTGGCGGCCCGCTCACCCTTGAGTTTGACCTCGCTGCGCTCGGTGAACAGCGGTGTGATCGCGGCGACACCCAGTTCGGTGGCCTTCTGTACCACCAGGTCCATGCGCTCGCCGCGGGACAGGCCGATACCGAGGTGGATGGCCAGGGGCGACTCGTTGTCCACCGCCCGGTATTCACCGATCTGTACACTGACAGCGCGTTTTTCCACCTGCGCGATGCTCGCCGCATACTCCCCGCCGCGGCCGTCGAACAGCACCAGGGCATCTCCCGCCTGCATGCGCAGGGCGCTGGCGAGGTGGCGGGAGGCTCCCGCCTCCAGCTCCACCAGTGCGTGCGGCTGCAGCGCCTGCTCCGTATGGATACGCGGAATGCGCATTTACAGGCCCAGGCTGTTGTAGATCTCCCGGGTCGGCTCCACCTGGTTCATGGTGTAGAAGTGGATGCCCGGGGCGCCGGAGTCGATCAGGGTCTGGCACAGCTGGGTGACCACCTCGAGACCAAACTTGCGGATGCTCTCCTGGTCGTCGCCGTAGCCCTCCATGCGCTTGCAGATCCAGCGCGGAATTTCCGCCCCGCAGTTGCGAGAGAAGCGCGCCAGGTTCTGGAAGTTGGTGATCGGCATCACCCCGGCGTAGATGGGCTTGTCGATACCCGCCGCCGCGCAGCGATCCAGATAATAGAAATAGGACTCGACGTTGTAGAAATACTGGGTAATGGCGCTGTTGGCGCCGGCGTCCAGTTTCTGCTTGAGGAAGTGGATGTCGCTGTCGTAGCTCTTCGATTCCGGGTGAATTTCCGGGTAGGCCGCCACTTCGATCTCGAAGTGATCGCCGCTGCGCCGGCGCACGAATTCCACCAGTTCATTGGCGTAAACCAGCTGGGTGCTGGCGCCCATGCCGGAGGGCATATCGCCGCGCAGGGCCACCAGGCGGCGAATGCCGCGCTGCTGGTAGGTATCCAGCAATTCGCCGACGGCATTCTCGTCATCGCCGCCGAATGACAGGTGCGGCGCCACGTCGATGCCGGCCTCGCGGATCTTCGAGACGATGCCGAGTGTGGAGTCGCGGGTGGTGCCGCCGGCACCGTAGGTCACGGAGAAAAACACCGGGTTCAACGCATTGAGCGCCGGTACGGTTTCCTCGAGTAACTTCTGCTTGCCCTCGGGTGTCTTGGGCGGGAAGAACTCGAAACTGATTCTGGGTTTTTGCTTGGCCATTATGTTGACTCTGGTATTCGGGTGTTCATGTCAGTTCGGTGTATTGGCGTGGAGCTTCGATTCAGGTTCGGAGCGCGGCAGTGAAGCAGTCCGGTCAGGACACGCCGTAAATACGTCCATGTAGGCTCGGGCTCGGCATCCATGCCTCGCACGGTCCTGACCGGACTGCTTCACCGCCACACTCCTTCGCAGTGATCCCAGTCATTTGCGCACTGGACCCACTTGCGTGGAAACTGCGTCAGCCTCGAAGGCTGCACTGAATCAGGGGACGAGAGCAGCGATGGGTTGCGGAACCGTGCGAGGCACGGATGCCGAGCCCGAGCCCCCATGGATGGGTTCACGGCGTGTTCCGCAACCCATCGCTGTTCTTGTCCCCGGCACTACGAAGTCCCCGGGGGCTACAGATCAAACCGCCAATCAGTACTTGTAGCTGTCCGGCTTGAACGGCCCTTCCACCTTCACGTTGATGTATTTCGCCTGCTCCGTGGTCAGGCGGGTAATCACACCGCCGAAACCGCGTACCATGTGCGCCGCGACTTCCTCGTCGAGTTTCTTCGGCAGTACCTCGACCTTCAGCGCCGCTTCCTTCATCTCCGGCTCCAGGTTCGCGAACTTGCGCTCGAACAGGTAGATCTGCGCCAGCACCTGGTTGGAGAAGGAGCCATCCATCACCCGGCTCGGGTGGCCGGTGGCGTTGCCCAGGTTGACCAGGCGGCCCTCGGAAAGCAGCAGCAGGTGGTCGTTGCTGGCGCGGTCGCGGTAGACCTTGTGCACCTGCGGTTTGACCTCTTCCCATTCCCACTCGCGACGCATGAAAGCCGTGTCGATCTCGTTGTCGAAGTGGCCGATGTTGCAGACCACCGCGCCGTTTTTCAGCGCCTTCAACATGTTGGAGTCACAGACATTGTAGTTGCCGGTGGTGGTGACCAGCAGGTCGATGTTCTGCAGCAGGTTGCTGTCGACGCTGGCCGGGGTGCCGTCATTGACGCCGTTGATAAAGGGCGACACTACCTCGTAGCCGTCCATGCAGGCCTGCATGGCACAGATCGGGTCGATCTCGGTAACGCGCACGATCATGCCCTCCTGGCGCAGGGACTGGGCGGAGCCCTTGCCGACGTCGCCGTAGCCGATGACCAGCGCCTTCTTGCCGGACAGCAGGTGGTCGGTGCCGCGCTTGATGGCGTCGTTGAGGCTGTGGCGGCAGCCGTACTTGTTGTCGTTCTTGGACTTGGTCACCGAGTCGTTGACGTTCACCGCGGGCACTTTCAGGGTGCCGGCTTCGAGCATTTCCTGCAGGCGGTGCACACCAGTGGTGGTCTCCTCGGTGATACCGTGGATCTTCTCCAGCATTGCCGGGTACTTGTCGTGCAGCATGGCGGTGAGGTCGCCGCCATCGTCCAGCACCATGTTGGCGTCCCAGGGCTGGCCATCTTTCAGGATGGTCTGCTCGATGCACCACTCGTACTCTTCCTCGGTCTCGCCTTTCCAGGCGAATACGGGCACTCCCGACGCGGCGATCGCTGCGGCGGCGTGGTCCTGGGTAGAGAAGATATTGCACGAGGACCAGCGCACCTCGGCGCCCAGTTCCACCAGGGTCTCGATCAGCACGCCGGTCTGGATGGTCATGTGGATGCAGCCGAGGATCTTCGCGCCGGCCAGCGGCTTGCTGTCGCGGTACTTGTCGCGCAGGGCCATCAGTGCGGGCATCTCGCCCTCGGCGATGTCCAGTTCGCGGCGGCCCCAGGCGGCGAGGCTGATATCCGCGACTTTGTAGTCCTGGCTGTCGATCTTTTCTGCTGTAGTCATGGTTGAATCCTTCTTTGGCCTTGTGCCAATATTTTCAATGAATTTACGTGTTTTGAGTTACGTGGTATTGGGTGGCCCGAATCCGGTCGGCGTACGGTGTGGTTCCTCGCCGGAGTCGCAAAAGCGCCATCCATGGCAGCTCGGGTTCGGCCATCCATGGCCTCACACGCTCCTGCGAGGAACCACACCGCACACCGCCCTCGCTCAGGAGCGGAATACTTGGCGCAGGGCAACGAAGCAACTCTCGACTGGTTGCTTCTATCCCGGAAGCGAGCGCTGTCCAGAAGCCGGGGCAGCGTGCCGGATGAGGAGTCGAGTGCCGTATATGCCTGTGGGAGACCGTCCGAGGCCAGGGATGGCCGAGGCCGAGCTGCCATGGATGGCGCTTTTGCGTGTCTCCTACAGGCATATACGGTGCTCGGCTCCGGCTCACAACCACCTTCCTCATACCCAACCAGACTTTACAGCGCGGCCTTGAGCGCCTCAGCCTTGTCGGTTTTCTCCCAGGTAAACTCCGGCAACTCACGCCCGAAGTGCCCATACGCCGCCGTCGCGCGGTAGATCGGGCGCTTCAGGTCGAGCATCTCGACCAGGCCCTTGGGCCGCAGGTCGAAGTGCTCGCGGACCAGTTCGACGATCGTGTCGTCGGAGACCTTGCCGGTACCGAAAGTGTTGATCGAGATCGAGGTCGGTTCCGCCACGCCGATGGCGTAGGAGACCTGGATTTCACAGCGTGCGGCGAGGCCCGCGGCGACGATATTCTTGGCCACGTAGCGGCCGGCGTAGGCCGCGGAGCGGTCCACCTTCGAGGGGTCCTTGCCGGAGAAGGCGCCGCCGCCGTGGCGGGCCATGCCGCCGTAGGTGTCGACGATGATCTTGCGCCCGGTCAGGCCGCAGTCGCCCACCGGGCCGCCGATGACGAAGTTGCCGGTCGGGTTGATGTGGTAGCGGGTGCCCGCGTGCAGCCACTGCGCGGGCAGGACTTCCTTGATGATCAGGTCCATCACGGCTTCCTGGATATCCGCCTGGCCGATGTCCGGGGAGTGCTGGGTGGACAGTACCACCGCGTCGATGGCCACCGGTTTGCCGTTTTCATAGCGCAGGGTCACCTGGCTCTTGGCGTCCGGGCGCAGCCAGGGCAGGACCTTGTGCTTGCGCAGTTCCGCCTGCTTCTCCACCAGGCGGTGGGAGTAGTAGATCGGCGCGGGCATCAGCACGTCGGTTTCGTCGGTGGCGTAGCCGAACATCAGGCCCTGGTCGCCGGCGCCCTGCTCCTTGTTGTCCTCGAGCTTTTCGTCCACACCCTGGGCGATGTCCGGGGACTGCTTGCCGATGGCGTTGAGGACCGCGCAGGAGGCGCCGTCGAAGCCGACGTCGGAGCTGTTGTAGCCGATGTCGAGGATGACGTCGCGGACGATCTGCTCGAGGTCCACGTAGGTCGAGGTGGTGACTTCACCGGCGACCACGGCCATACCGGTTTTTACCAGGGTTTCCACGGCGACCCGTGCGTTCTTGTCATCCTTGAGGATGGCGTCGAGGATGGCGTCCGAGATCTGGTCCGCCATCTTGTCCGGGTGTCCCTCGGACACTGATTCGGAGGTGAAAATCGCATATTCGCTCATACTGCAGTCCTTTTATTCACGGTGGCCGAAGAGGCGCACCTGTACTTGAAATCCATTGCGTTGCGCCAGGAATACCCCGCCGACCTCGGCGAGTCCGGCAGCCGCGGCCCAGCTTGCGAGCTGTGCCGGATCGAAGCCCAGCCAGAGGTCGCCGCAATTCTCCCGCGCCCAGCCCTGGTCGTGGGCGCACAGGTCGGTGACCAGCAGCACGCCCTTCGGCGCCAGGCAGCCGGCGATGTCCGCCAGCACCGCGCCGGGGTCCGGGGTGTGGTGCAACACCATGTTGATGACCACGCAGTCCGCCGCCAGCCCCTGCAGGGCGGGGTGGACGGTGTCGCCGTGCAGGAACTCGACGTTGTCCAGGCCCGCGGCCTCAGCCCGCACCCGGGCCTGTTCCAGCATTGCGGACTCGATATCCAGCGCCACCACCCGCTCGAAGCGCGGCGCCAGTTCCAGCAGGAAACGGCCGTCGCCGGGGCCGACTTCCAGCGCCAGCCTGCGGCCCGGCAGCGGCGCCTCGGCGAGCACCTCGGCGACGGTGCCGGCGTATTGGTCGTAGCTGGCGATCAGGTCCTGCTGCTCGCGGAATTTGTCGGCGTTGTCACGGAAGAAGCTGCGCGAGTTCTCCTCGCGGCGGCCCTGCAACTGGCGCAGGCCGCGCAGCACGCTGTCCGGCAGCGCCACCTGGTCCACGGTCTCGAACAGGGCGGCCTGCAGTGCCTCCAGCCCCGGCGCCTGGCCGGGGAGGGCGCGGCGGTAGAAAATCGAGTTGCCCTCGCGCCGGGTGGCCACCAGGCCGGCATTGGCCAGCACCTTCAGGTGGTGGCTGAGCGCCGGTTGGCGCAGTTCGAAGATGCTGCACAGCTCCATGACGCCAAAGGAATCCTCGCGCAGCACCCGCAATACCTGCAGGCGCAGGGGGTCCCCGCTGGCCTTGCACAGCGCGGCCAGGGCGGTGGTGTCGACCGCGGCGGAAGTGTCCGGCGCGGCCGCGAGGGCGGGTTGGGCGAGTGTCATGGCGGTGAAGTCTAGCAGCTAAAGCAACCTATATCAAAAAATTTCGATATAGGTTGGCGGATAAGCCCCTGATCCCCAACAATTCACGCCCGGGAGGTTTGCCCCCACCCCGCCGTTACGCGAAAATAGCGGCCTTTTTTTGAGCAGCCCAGCCCGGCCCCGGAGACACCCATGCCCGCAACCCGACTCGAACTCGCCAACGCCATCCGCGCCCTCAGTATGGACGCGGTCCAGAAGGCCAACAGCGGCCACCCCGGGGCGCCAATGGGCATGGCGGATATCGCCGAGGTGCTGTGGAACGACTACCTCAGCCACAACCCCACCAACCCCAAGTGGGCCAACCGCGACCGCTTCGTGCTCTCCAACGGCCACGGCTCCATGCTCATCTATTCCCTGCTGCACCTCACCGGCTACGACCTGCCGATGAGCGAGCTGCAGAATTTCCGCCAGTTGCACAGCAAGACCCCGGGCCACCCCGAGTACGGCTACACCCCGGGCGTCGAGACCACCACTGGCCCGCTGGGCCAGGGCCTCGGCAACGCCGTGGGCATGGCGATCGCGGAAAAAGCCCTGGCTGACCGCTACAACCGCGACGGCCACAAGGTAGTCGACCACTACACCTATGTCTTCCTCGGCGACGGCTGCCTGATGGAGGGCATCTCCCACGAGGTCTGCTCGCTGGCCGGCACCCTGGGCCTGGGCAAGCTGGTCGCCTTCTATGACGACAACGGCATCTCCATCGACGGCGAGGTCGAGGGCTGGTTTACCGACGACACCCCGGCGCGTTTTCGCAGCTACGGCTGGCATGTGATCAACGACGTCAACGGCCACAGCTCTTCCGAAGTCAAGGCGGCCATCGAAGCGGCCCGCCAGGAAAAGGGCAAGCCCACCCTGATCTGCTGCAAGACCATCATCGGCAAGGGCTCCCCCAACAAGCAGGGCACCGAGTCCTGCCACGGCGCGGCACTCGGCGAAGCCGAAGTGGCGGCGACCCGCGAGGCCCTCGGCTGGACCTACGCGCCCTTCGAGATTCCCGCTGAAATCTACGCCGGCTGGGATGCGAAAGAGGCCGGCGCCGCCGCGGAGCAGGCCTGGAACGAGTCCATGGCCGCCTACAGCGCCGCCTACCCGGAACTGGCCGCCGAGCTCAAGCGCCGCCTGGCCGGCGACCTGCCGGAAGACTTCAGTGCGCAGGCCCAGGCCTATGTCGAACAGTGCCAGGCGGAAGGCCAGACCGTGGCCTCGCGCAAGGCTTCCCAGAACTGCCTCAACGCCTACGGCCCGCTGCTGCCGGAATTGCTCGGTGGCTCCGCGGACCTCGCCGGCTCCAACCTGACCATCTGGAGTGACTCCAAGGGCATCACCCGCGACGATGCCAGCGGCAACTACCTGTACTACGGCGTGCGCGAATTCGGCATGGGCGCCATCGCCAACGGTATCGCCCTGCACGGCGGTTTCATCAACTACGGCGCCACCTTCCTGGTGTTCATGGAGTACATGCGCAACGCGGTGCGCATGTCGGCGCTGATGAAGCAGCAGGCGATCTGGGTCTACACCCACGATTCCATCGGCCTCGGCGAGGACGGCCCCACCCACCAGCCGGTGGAGCAGGTGGCCAACCTGCGCACGACCCCCAACCTCTTCAACTGGCGCCCCTGTGACGACGTCGAGTCCGCGGTGGCCTGGAAGGCCGCCATCGAGCGCCGCGACGGGCCGACGGCCCTGGTGTTCTCGCGCCAGAACCTGCCCCACCAGGCCCGCGACGCCGAACAGCTGGCCAACGTGGCCCGCGGCGGCTACGTCCTCAAGGATTGCGCCGGCGCGCCGGAAGCGATCATCATCGCCACCGGCTCCGAGGTCGGCCTGGCCATGGACGCGGCCGCGCAATTGACGGAAAACGGCAAGCAGGTGCGCGTGGTCTCCATGCCCTGCACCGAAGCTTTCGAGGCCCAGGACGCCGCCTACCGCGAATCCGTGCTGCCCTCAGATGTGCCCGCCCGGGTTGCGGTGGAGGCACTGGCGGCAGACTACTGGTACAAGTACGTCGGCCTCGACGGCCGCATCGTCGGCATGACCAGCTTCGGTGAATCCGCCCCTGCGGGCGAACTGTTCCGGGAGTTCGGTTTCACCGTGGAGAACGTGGTGGCCGCGGTGGAAGAGGTGTTGTTCGAAGAGTAAGGGTATGAGCGAACACGGCAAACTGACGCGGATCGCGATCAACGGCTACGGCCGGATCGGCCGCTGCGTGCTTCGCGCCCTGCAGGAAAGCCCGCTGCGCTCGCGTTTCGAGATTGTTGCGATCAACGAACTTGCCGACGCCGGGACTGTCCTGCACCTGACCCGCTACGACTCCACCCACGGGCGTTTCCCCGGCGAACTCGGCGGGGATGAGCACTCCCTGATAGTGGATGGCCACCGCGTCACCCTGTTGCGGCAGGCGGAGATTGGCGACCTGCCCTGGGCGGAGCTGGGCGTCGACCTGGTACTGGAGTGCAGCGGCGCCTTCTCCGACCGCGCCAGCGCTGAACGCCACCTGCAGCAGGGAGCGCAGCGGGTGCTGTTGTCCCAGCCCGGAGAACCGGACGTGGATGCGACCATCGTCTACGGCGTCAACGAGGGCGACCTGCACGCGGGTCACCGAATCGTCTCCGCCGCCTCCTGTACCACCAACGGCATCGTGCCGGTGATCCGCGCCCTGGCGGACACAGTGGGTATCGAGAGTGGTACCATCACCACGATTCACTCGGCGATGAACGACCAGCCGGTGCTGGACGCCTATCACCACACCGACCTGCGCAAGACCCGCGCGGCCTTCCAGTCGATCATTCCCATCGACACCGGTCTGGCCCGCGGCCTGGAGCGCATCCTGCCGGAAATGGCCGGGCGTTTCAGCGCCCAGGCCCTGCGCGTGCCGACCCTGAACGTCTCGGCCATGGACCTCACCATACAGGCCCAGCGGGACACCGGCGTGGACGAGGTCAACCAGGCGCTGGCAGCCGCTGCGGCAGAGCGTTTCCACGGCGTCCTGGGCTTTACCCGCGAGCTACTGGCCTCCTGCGACTTCAATCACGACGCGCATTCCAGTATCGTCGACGCGAGCCAGACCCTGGTCAGCGGCCGGCGCCTGGTCAAGGTCCTCACCTGGTTCGACAACGAGTGGGCCTACGCCAACCGGATGCTGGACGTCGCCGATTACTGGTCCCAACTGGAAGCCTGATGCCATTCGGGCCTGAATATTCTACAAGGAGAAGCAAGCGATGCCCCTCAACGTGAAACTGATGCGCGATCTCGATCTCGCGGGCAAGCGCGTACTGATCAGGGAAGATCTGAATGTGCCGGTTAAGGACGGCAAAGTCACTTCGGACGCCCGCATCCGCGCGGCCCTGCCCACCATCCGGATGGCACTGGACGCCGGTGCCAAAGTCATCCTGATGTCCCACCTCGGGCGCCCGACCGAGGGCGAGTTCGAGTCCGAATATTCCATGGCGCCGGTGGCGGCGCACCTGGCCGAGCTGCTCGGGCAGAAGGTCAGCCTGGTCGACGAGTGGCGCCTGGGCGTGGAACTCAACGCCGGCGAGGTCGCCCTGCTGGAAAACGTGCGCTTCAATCCCGGTGAGAAGAAAGACGACGAGTCGCTGGCCAAAGCCTATGCGGGCCTGTGCGAAATCTTCGTCATGGACGCCTTCGGCACCGCCCACCGCGCCCAGGCCTCGACCCACGGGGTGGCAAAGTTCGCTCCGGTGGCCTGTGCCGGTCCGCTGCTCGAAGGGGAGCTGACCGCCCTGGAGCAGGCGCTGTCCTCGCCGGCCCGGCCGATGGTGGCGATTGTCGGCGGCTCCAAGGTGTCGACCAAGCTGACCGTGCTGGAGACCCTGTCGGATAAGGTGGACCAGCTGATCGTCGGCGGCGGCATCGCCAATACCTTCCTCGCCGCGGCGGGCAAGCCGGTGGGCAAGTCCCTGTGCGAGGCGGACCTGATTCCCGCGGCGCAGGCGCTGATGGCGAAGACCAGCATCCCGCTGCCGGTGGACGTGGTCACCGGCAAGGAATTCTCCGAGTCCGCCGCCGCCGAGACCAAGTCGGCCGACGACGTCGCTGACGACGACATGATTTTCGACATCGGCCCCGAATCCGCCCGCGAGGTCGCCGACCTCCTGCGCAGCGCCGGCACCATCCTCTGGAACGGCCCGGTGGGCGTCTTCGAGTTCGACCAGTTTGGCGCCGGTACCGAGGCCCTGTCCCACGCGATTGCGGAATCGCCGGCCTTCACCCTCGCGGGTGGTGGCGACACCCTGGCGGCAATTGACAAATATGGCATTGCCGATAAGGTTTCCTATATTTCTACCGGTGGCGGCGCCTTCCTCGAATACGTCGAGGGCAAGACACTGCCGGCGGTTGCCATGCTCGAAGCCCGCGCGGCGGACTGACCAGAACACTACCCGAGGATACATCATGCCCCTTATCAGCATGCGCCAGTTGCTGGACCACGCCGCCGAGTACCAGTACGGTGTGCCGGCATTCAACGTCAACAATCTGGAACAGACCCGCGCCATCATGGAGGCGGCCGACAGGACCAATTCCCCGGTGATCATGCAGGCCAGCGCCGGCGCGCGGAAATACGCCGGTGCGCCCTTCCTGCACGCGATGATGGAAGCGGCGATGAAGGAATTCCCGCACATCCCGGTGGTGGTGCACCAGGACCACGGCACCTCCCCGGCGGTGTGCCAGCGCTCCATCCAGCTGGGTTTTTCCTCGGTGATGATGGACGGCTCCCTCGGCACCGACGGCAAGACGCCCATGGACTACGACTACAACGTGGCGGTCACCCGCCTCGCGGTGGATATGGCCCACGCCTGCGGCGTTTCCGTGGAGGGCGAGCTGGGTTGCCTGGGTTCACTGGAAACCGGTGAAGCCGGCGAGGAAGACGGCATCGGCGCCGCCGGCAAGCTGAGCCACGACCAGCTGCTCACCGACCCGGAGGAAGCGGCGCAGTTCGTCAAGGCGACGGAAGTGGACGCCCTGGCAATCGCCTGCGGCACCAGCCACGGCGCCTACAAGTTCAGCCGCCCGCCGACCGGCGACATCCTCGCCATCGACCGCATCAAGGAAATTCACGCCCGCATCCCCGACACCCACCTGGTAATGCACGGTTCCTCCTCGGTGCCCCAGGAGTGGCTGGAGATCATCAACCAGTACGGCGGCAATATCCCCGAGACCTACGGGGTACCGGTCGAGCAGATCCAGGAAGGCATCAAGCACGGGGTGCGCAAGGTGAATATCGACACCGACCTGCGCCTGGCCTCCACTGGTGCGGTGCGCCGTTTCCTCGCCGAAAACCCGGCGGAATTCGACCCGCGCAAGTTCCTCGCCACCACCATCGATGCCATGCGTGACATCTGTATTGCCCGCTACGAGGCTTTCGGTACCGCCGGTAACGCGGACCGCATCAAGGTCCTGTCGCTGGAAAAAATGCAGCGGCGCTACGACGCCGGGGAATTGCAGCCCAAGGTCAATTGAAGGTGCTGCCGGCGGCCGGGTGACCATCGGGAATTCCCGGCCGCAACTCAGGAGAGCCCTCGCCCGGGTGCGGGCGGGGCGCGTCGCTTCCCGGCAAGTCGGGAAACCCGCAACTGTAATCCACCCGCGCCACGGAGCAATGGAGTAGCCCCGCATGAGCCCCGCTGACCTCGCCGACCTGCGCAAGCAGCTGCCAACCTTCAGCGATGGGGCCCACCCCGGTGCGGCTTTACTGGAATTCTGCCGGTTCTACGGCATCGAGTTCAGCGCCCATTTCCCCGAAGCTTCCTACCGCGCGGGCCTGGTCGACTCCGGCCCCTTCCGGATCATGTTGCACCGCTGGCTGCAACCGGCGGCGCGCGCCAGCCTGCTGCTGGTGCACGGCTACTACGATCACTGCGGGCTCTACGGCAAGCTGATCGCCTACGGCCTGTCGCGCGGCTACAACGTTCTTATATTCGACCTGCCGGGACACGGCCTGTCCTCGGGCGAGCCCGCGGTGATCGATGATTTTGGCGATTATGCGCAGGCCCTGCGCGATGCACTGGCCGCCGCCGGGCTGGCAGACGCGCAGCCGCTGTATGCGCTCGGCCAGAGCACCGGGTGTGCGGTGCTCACCGAGTGCGCGCGCCAGCAGTACTGGCCCTTTGCCCGCACAGCCTACCTCGCGCCGCTGGTGCGCCCGGCGCGCTGGCGACTGGTGCAGCTGGGCTATCACATGCTGAGCCCGTTTACCGACAGCCTGGCCCGCAAGTTCAACCGCAACTCCTCCGACGAGGATTTCCTGGCCTTCATCCGCCGCGACCCGCTGCAGTGCCAGCGCGTGCCGCTGCGCTGGATCGCCGCGCTGCAGCGCTGGCTCCAGCGACTCCCCGGGGGCGACCTCGGCGCCGGGCCGCTGTTGCTGGTGCAGGGCCGCGAGGACGGCACCGTGGACTGGCGCTACAACATTCCCCGCCTGCTCAGGCTGTTTGCCGGCAGCGAGGTATTCTACCTGCCGGCAGCGGGGCACCAGCTGGCCAATGAGGCCGCGGACCTCAGGGAGTTGTACTACGCCGCGCTGGACCAGTGGTTCGCCCGCGACCAGCGCCTGCGGGAGCAAGCGGGCGGCTAGCCCTGGTGCGCCCTTAGCGTACCCCGGACATCTGCTGGTAGCGCCGGGCCCGCTCGCTGTCGCCAATCTCCTCACTGTAGGCGGCGAGGACCTGGATCAACTGCGCGTTGCCCGGGAACTGCTTGAGCAGCTTTTCCAGTTCGGCAATCGCCTTGCGCGGCTCGCCGAGATCGTGCAGGGCAATCGCGTAGACAAAGCGGTGGCGCATGCCGGTGGTCTCCAGCGCGGCTGCCCGGCCCAGGTAGTCCAGCGCCGCCGCGCGGTCGCCGGCGCGGGTTTCCAGCAGGCCCAGCGAATGCAGCACACTGCCGTTGTCCGGGGTGATGGCCAGCGCGTCGAGCAGGAGTAGCCGCGCCGCGTCGTCCTGCCCCCGGGCGCGCTCGAGGTCCGCCAGGTTGAGGTAGGCGCCGATCATCTGCGGGTTCAGCTCCAGTGCTGCGCGGTACATGTTTTCCGCCTCTTTTGCCTGCCCGCGGCTGGCGTAGAACACGCCGAGCTGCATCAGGTTCGAGGGCATGTCGGCGTCCTTCTTCAGTACGCTTTCATATTCCGTAAACAGTTTGCGCAGCTTCTGTCCCTGCTCTGCGGGCAGTTGTTCCAGCGGCACCGCGGCGAGGTTGCTGGCGATGTCCATGCGCACCGTCAGCACCGGGTCCTCCAGCAGCGGCGTCAGCAGTTGCAGCTGTTGCTGCAGGTTGAGGAACTGGATGCTGCGCACGGTGCTGGCGCGGATGATGCTGTCGTCGCTGTAGAGCAGCTGGGACATGCTCTGCATCGCCTCGCGGCCGCCCACTTCACCGAGGGCCTCCATGGCGCTGGCGCGCCAGATTGGCGCCGCGCTGCTGTCCATGGCGATACTCGCCAGCACCGGCAGCGCGCGGCCATCGCCGGCGGCGAGCTGGGCGAAGGCGCGCGCCGGGTGCCGCGCGGTGTCGCGGAAGACCACGCCCTTGTCGCGCAGCGCAGCCAGCGCCCAGTCCGGGTCCCGGTCGAGGTGGCACTGGTTGCAGGCGTTGGGTACGCCCAGCACCAGCGACAGGTCCGGCCGCGGTACCCGCAGGCTGTGGTCGCGGCGTGGGTCCACGCCCATGTAGGTGGTTTCGGGCATGTGGCAGTTGGCGCATTCGGCGCCGGTACTGCCCGCCGCGTGGAAGTGGTGTTCGGGGGTGTCGTACACCGCGGGCTTGTGGCACTGGGCGCAGACCGCGTTGCCCGGCGCGCGCAGCTGGCCGCTGTGCGGTTCGTGGCAGTTGCTGCAGACCACGCCGGCCTGGTGCATTTTGCTCTGGGCGAAGGAGCCGTAGACGTAGTCCTCGTCGAGCACCTGGCCGTCGACGTAGTAAAGCGGCGGGACCGGCAGTGCCAGCCGGTGGGTGTCGAGCAGGTCGGCGCCGTAGTGATAGTCCCCGAGGGTGCCGCGGCGGCTGTGGCAGCGACCACAGGCGTCGACCTGGGCACGGGATTCCAGCGGCGCCGTGCGTTGGGCGATCGCGCCATCTTCCGGGAAATGCCACTCGCCGCGCTGCTTCAGGTGGACGGCAAAGCCGCCGTCCGCGACGCCCGCCAGGGCGTCCTGCGCGGCCAGCGCAAGGTGCTTCCGGCCCGGGCCGTGACAGGCCTCGCAGGCGACATCGATCTCCTCGTAGCGGGTGGTAAAGCTGCGGCTGGCCAGGTCGTAGTTCTTCTGCAGGTCGGTGCTGTGGCACTCGGCGCAGCGGGTGTTCCAGTTCTGGTAGGGGCCGGTCCAGTGCAGCGGGTCGCTGGCGTCGATGGTCTCGTCGGGGTACAGGTGGTACCAGCGCTGGCCACCCTCCGCTGCGGGCCGCGAGTCCCAGGCAATGGACAGTGCCTGCAGGCGACCGCGCGACAGCGGCAGCAGGTACTGCTGCAGCGGGTAGTGGCCGAATACGTAGGCGACCTCGAAGTCCTGCAGCTTGCCGTCTTCACCATCGGTGCGCACCATGAACTTGTCGCCGCTGCGGAAAAAACGGCTGGTGATACCGTTGTAGCTGAACGTCGCGTCGTCGAAATCCCCGAGCACGGTTTCCGCGGTGGCCTCCTGCATGGCGAGGTCGTGGTCGGAGCCAGTCCACAGGGTGTGTTGTTCGGCGTGACAGCCGGTGCAGGTCTCCGAGCCGACGAAATCGCCGGCGGCGGCCAGGCTGGCGGTGAACAGAGAGAGCAGGAGGGCGCTCAGGAGATTTTTATAGTGCACGGTGGGTTCCCTGGAAATCAGGGCACACATTAACCCAGAACCGGGGTCGTCGAAACTGCGCCGCCTAACGCCCCCAGGCCACCGCCGGCAGGTCGCGACCCGAGGTCGGCCGCGGCGCGGGGATGCGCTGGCTCGGCGCGCTGCGCCACAGCGTCCTCGCCAGTGCCGCCGGTGATTCGGCGCAGCCATTGGCCAGCCAGCGGGCGAGGGCGGGCGCCACCGCGGGAAACTGGATATCCGCAGTGCGGTGGCGGTCGGCCAGCCAGTCGGCGAGGGCCGGGGCATCGAAGACCTGGGTGACGCTGGCATAGCCCAGCTGTTCCAGCGCCATGGCGTTGGAGTGCTGTTCCATCTGTCCGTGCAGGGGTTTGGTCAGCACCGGTTTGCGCCACTGCAGGCACTCGCTGATCAGTTCGAAGCCGCTGTTGCAGATCACCCCCTCGCAGGAGGCCAGGGTGAGCTTGAATCCCTTGAAATCCGCCCTGCGGCGCGCGACGTTGCCGCACTCCTCGTCGCGCAGTCCCGGCGCGTACTGCACGAACCTGCGCCGCGGGAAGGTGCGCAGGATGGCGGTAACCGCATCCTGGTCCTCGAAGGGGAGGTAGACCAGCAGGTGCTCGCCGCGGCTGACCGGCAGGTCGGGCAGGTCGAGAATAGGCGGCAGGACATTGTCCGCGTAGGGGTGCCAGTGCAGGCCCATGGGAACATTCACCGGCGCGAAGCGCGCCAGGATCTGTTCCTGCAGCCAGCTCTCCCCGGCCCTTGGGGTGTGCGGGCCGAAAGCATACTGGTGGCCGATACCGACGAGACTGCGCCCCTGGCGCCGCGCCGCGTGGGCCAGCACCGGTTCGTAGTCGCAGACCAGCAGGTCGTAGGGGCGCAGGTCGAGTTCGCGGGTATCGCGCACAAACTGGCGCAAGCGGTTATCGCGCAGTGTTGCGCGGTAACGCAGCCTGCCGGCACGGGTGGTAAAGGAGAGCCCCTGCCGGTAGGCAAAATGACCGAAGGGCTCCATATCGAACAGCGCTTCCCGGGGGCGGCCGCTGAACAGCCAGGTGACCTCGACCGGCCACTCGCGCAGCGCCTCCGCCATGGCCCGCGCCCGGCTGATGTGACCCTGCCCGGTGCCCTGTACCGCATAGAGAATTTTCACTTCAATAAAGACCCAGTTGTGCCGCAGTGATCAGGGCGATGCCGCTGCCCATCAGGGCGCCGGCCAGGGTATCGCCGGGGAAGTGCACCCCCAGCAGGATGCGCGAGAGCGCCACCGCGCCCGCCCAGAGAAACATCGGAGCCGCCGCGCCGCCGTAGATCAGCAGCAGCACCGCGGCCAGCAGGAAAGCCCCGGAACTGTGTCCGGAGGGAAAACTGAACTGGTCGCTAGCAGTGATCAGGCTGCGGAAACCGGGCACCGATTCCTGCGGCCGGGGCCGGCGCAGGCTGTTTTTCACCAGCCAGTACAGACTGCGCTCCACCGCCAGCGACAGCGCCAGCAGTGCGATCAGGTCGGGGACGCTCTCCGGGTCGAGGCTCAGCACCAGCAGCGGCACCAGGACATGCACATAGCCGTCGCCGGAGCGGGAAATCGCGCGGGCAAGGGGGATCACCATCCGCCGCTCGGTCTGCCGGAAGAGGCGTTCGAACAGGCGCGCTTCAAATCTCTGCAGTGACCCCAATATTTCCATACTGCCAATGCTGCGCCAGCGGCATGGCAATTCCATGACAAAGGTGTGTATTTTCCGTGACATGGGAGGGTTCATTCTGCCGTGGGCTTCTGCCCAAGTGAGCGCCTGCGACCGGTTACGGGTGCGGTGTCAGGGTTCCGGTTCAAACACAGAACACTGCCTCAAAGTGGTATGGACAGCCCACAAACCCAGTCCCTAATATGGGCCGAATTACCCATGATCCCCCGTAGGTGAAACCCGCAAATGAAGCTAGGCATCCTCAAGACCGACGCAGTGCGCCCCGAGTGGGTGCCCGAGTACGGCGAATACCCCGATATGTTCATCGCCCTGCTGGGACGGCTGGATCCGGACCTCGAATTTGCCGTCTACGACGTGGAGCAGGGTGAATACCCCGAGGACATCGACGAGGTGGATGCCTACCTGATCACCGGCAGCAAGTCCTCCGTCTACGAGGACCAGCCGTGGATAGCGCGCCTGATGGAGTTTGTCCGCGAGTTGGACGCGCGCAGGAAAAAACTGGTGGGTATCTGCTTCGGTCACCAGCTGGTGGCGCAGGCGCTCGGCGGCAGGACCGAGAAATCGCCCAAGGGCTGGGGCGTGGGACTGCACACCCATGAGTTCACCCGCCAGCCGGACTGGCACGACGGCGGCAACGCAGCCTTCGATATCCTGGTCAGCCACCAGGACCAGGTGGTGGAGAACGCCGCGGGCGCCAGCGTGCTGGCCGGTTCCGAATTCTGCGAAAACGCCGTGGTACAGGTCGGCGATCACATCCTCACCTTCCAGGGCCACCCCGAATTCGTGCCCGGCTATTCCCGGGCCATCATGGATTTTCGCCGCGAGACCCTCGGCGAACCCGTCTATTCAGCGGGCGTCGCCTCGGTTGAGGGCGAGCCCGAGGGCGAGCGGGTGGGGCGCTGGATCCTGAACTTCCTCAAATCCTGAATTGCGGCCCGGCTGGTTGAGCCGGGCCCCGCTGCCAGCACTTACTCGGCGATTACCAGGGATTCGAGCAGCTTGAGCGCCGTTGCCGCATCCTCCGCCGAGGTGCCCCCCTGCTTGAAGTAAACCACCTGTCCCGCATTGTCGAGGATGATCAGGGCCGCGGTTTTTTCCTCGAGGTCCCAGCGCTGGCGGGCTGTGCCCTCGGCATCGACCACGAAGGCGATGTCTGGCGTGGCGAGCTTGTTTTTGGCGACTTCACCGGCGACCAGGCTGGACGTTCCCCACATCGCGTCATCGGAATTGACGATCTTGGTGATGCCGAATTTGTCACCGGGCAGGCCGGCCGCTGCCAGCGCCGAGTAAAACGCGCTGTTGAGCTTCTCCACGCCGGCGCGCGCCGCGGTGTGTTCGACCACCTGCACCTTGCCCGCCAGGGAATCACTGCTCCAGGGAACAAAGCTGGTATCGCCCTCCGCCCCGACACACTCGCCGAGGTCGTCGATATTGACCGGCGGCAGCGGCTGCTGTGGGACGGGAGTGGCGGCATGGCTGGCGGCGGCAAGTACGGCTGCAAGCAGGAGGCTGGTGATGGTCCGTATCATGATGTAGTCCTTGTCTTGTTTTTAGCTGATCGGCTGCGGCGGCAATCCCCGCTGGAGGTAGAGCGGGTGCGCCGGCTCGCCGGACCTGTTCATTTTTATGCAGTAGAGGTCCGGAAACAATGCCCGAACCGCGCTGGCGCGGTTCAGGTGTTGTCCATCGTTGCCCCAGGCGGCGACCACGATGCCGGCATCCCGGCCGATTTTTTTCAGCCAGCGGGTGTTGGCCGGCCCGACCGGTCGGGGTTCGCGCTTGAGGTCCGCGGGCAGGGTGGCGCGGAAGGCGAAGAGGTTCAATACGTACAGCCCGCCGTAGCCCCAGTCGCGGGCAAAGCCGATACAGCGGGTGACAGTCGGGTCGTTGTGGGTAGCGTCCGCGGTGGACGGATTGAGACCGATGATCATCGCGTAGGGGCGGCGCGCGTCCCAGGTCCGCCACAGGGCGTAGCGATAGTGCCGGCAGCGGGAAAAGGCGGCGCCGGATGCCGCGATGGCGCCGTCGCAGCGGGCCCGGCCGCGGGATGACGGTGTCACGCTCGGTGGCGGCGGACGCGGCCAGTCTGGGCCGGAGCTACTCGCCCGACTGCACCTTGCGCTGCATATCGGTGAGATAGCTGTCCAGTTCCTCGTCGTTGGCGAACACGGCCATATCGGGCAGGGCTTTCAGGATCTCGAATACCTTGTCGATGTGGGGTTTGCGGTTGGCGGCGGCGAGGGTGCGACCCTCGCTGTGGATCTGCTTGGCGGCCTTGAAAATGACCCGCAGGCCGGCGGAGCTGATGTAGTCGAGGTCGCGCATGTCGAGCACCGTCAGCTGCCAGCCTTCCTCGGTAACCGCCTGCAGGCGCTTTTCGAAGTCCGGCGCGGTATCCGTATTCAGGGCGCCGTCGAGCAGGACCCGTGCGACTGATGCCGCTTCGTCAGTAGTGACTGTGGTTGTCAGTTTCATGCAAGGTCCGCTGTGAGATTCCGTGTCAGGTGTCGCTTCCCGTTGTATCGCCAGAGCAGGTGACATATTTCTCCACGCGCAGGATATTTTGTCCATCCTGGCGTCGATAGCTCTGGCGATCGCTGAACTTCTCGATCAAGTGTACACCAAGCCCGCCGATTCTGGCGCTGGTACTGGCGCTGCACAGCTGTGCCCGGCGGGCCTCGACAAAAGGATCGAAGGCGTAGCCCGGATCGCGGATTTCCATCGCCAGCACATCTCCGGCGAGGACCAGCTGCAGGGTGATTTCAGCGCCGGGTTGCAGCTCGGCGTACTTGTCGATGTTGGTGACGATTTCCTCCGCCAGCAGCATCACCTCGAACGCGAGATCGCCGGTAATTGACCAGGCGGAAAGCTGCGGCTGCAGCCAGTCCCCGACCCGGCTGACCAGCTGCGCACCGGGCGTGAACGCCGCGCTGACGGCGGGCCAGAAGCGCAGCAGCATGATAGCGATGTCGTCCGATTGGGCGATATTGGTGGCGTGGTCGGCGATGGTGGCAAACAGCTGTTGTCCCGCCTGCTGGATCGGCAGGCGCACTACCCTGGCCAGGGCCGCGTTGAAGCGCTCGGTGCCGAACATCTCGCCGTGGCCGTCAAAGGCCTCCTCCACGCCGTCGGTAAACACCGCCAGGCAATCGCCGGGTTCCAGTACCAGCTGGTTGGGCGGGAACTGCTGCGCCGGGGCGAGGCCCAGGGGCGGGCCGCTGGCCGGCGCCAGGGAATTGACGCTCTGGCCGTGGCGCAGGCTGGGACCCGGGTGGCCGCCCACCGCGTACTGCAACAGTCCGCTCTGGCTGTCGATGCGGCCGAGCAGCAACGTAACGAACATACAGGCCGGATTGTCCCGGTACAGTAGCTCATTCAGCGCCGCCAGCGCGGCGCAGGGGTCGTCGGTGGATTCGGTCAACTGCTGCAGCAGGCTGATGGCCCGGGACATGAACAGGGCGGCGGGCACGCCCTTGTCGGAGACATCCCCCACGGCGAACCAGAAGCAGTCGCCCTGTTGCTGCCAGGAGTAGAAATCACCGCCCACGGTCCTGGCCGGCTCGACGCGGGCCCACAGGCTGCAGCGGCCCTCCTGGTGCAGGGCCTCGCCGCCGCCGGGCAGCATCGACATCTGGATTTCGCGGGCGGCAGACAATTCCCCTTCGAGCCGGCTGCGGTTGGCCGCGGCGTCCGCCAGTTCCTGGATATGGGTCTGCAGGTTACCGCCCATCTCGCGAAAAGCGCGCACCAGCGTGGCGATTTCGTCGCCGCCGCGGGCCTGCGGCAGGGGAAAATCCAGCTCGCCCTTGCCGATTTGCTCCGCGGCTGCCGACAGCGCCTTCAGCGGGCGGGTCAGGCGCGCGGTGATCAGGTACATGGCCAGCGAGACCAGGAGAATGGTGCCGATGCTGACCAGGGCGGTTTTCAGGGTAAAGGCATACAGCTGGGCGAGCGCCTGGCGCTGGTCGTACACCAGGATCAATGGCCAGCCGGTGGTGTGCAGGCGGCCCACCCGGAGGGTGCACTGGCCCTCCGCTTCCGGGCAGGGGACGGTAGTACTGACATTTTCTCCGTTGAGCGCCCGCTCGAACAATTGCTGCAGGGTGCCGGACTCCGCCCGGGGCCTGCCCTCGGCCACACTGAAATGTTGCATGATATTGCCGGGCCGGCGGCCACTCATCACGATACCGCCCCGGCTGACCAGGATGCCGTAGGCGTTGGGGCCGTATTGCAGCCGGTCGAGGGCCTTCTGCAGGTCGCTCAGGCGCACGTCGGCCGTCACCACGGCGTAGGGCACGCGCTGGCCATTTTCCTGCAGCCGGTAGACGGGTACCGAGTAGGTGGTCATGTTGACCTCGCCGCCACCGTGGTCGAAATAGGGCTCCGACCACAGCGCCAGCCCGCTTTCCAGGGGCAGGGTAAACCACTGGGTATTCTGGTAGTCCGCCGCGTCCGTGGTCAGGTCGGCGTAGCGGATCTTGCCGTCGCGGTGGTAGTAGTAGGGGGCGAAGCCGCGCGCGTCCGCGGTCAGTGCCGGGTTGAGGGCGATGGTGGCGCCATAGATTTCGCTGTTGTTGGCCACAACGTCGCGCAGCATGGCGCGCAACTCGTCCTGTTCGACGACCACCTGGCGCTCCAGCACCCGGGCGAGGAATTGTGTCGCGCCCTCCACCCCGGACAGCCAGTTCTCGAGGTCGGAGATTACCGTGTTGACCTCGTTGGCCGACTCGGCGACCACGCGTTCCAGGATCTCCTTGCGCGAGAGGTGGTAATCGAGCAGCATCCCGGCGCCGAATATCAGCACCGCACAGCCGATCAGCAGGACGATGAGCCGCGTGCCCAGGCTGTTCACCGGCCGCAGCCCCGTTTTACCAGCTGCCGGTATTGGGCATGGAAGCCCAGGGCTCCTGGGGCGGCAGGGCATCGCCCTCCTGCAGCAGCTCGATGGAAATGCCGTCCGGCGAGCGGATAAAGGCCATATTGCCGTCCCGTGGCGGCCGGTTGATGGTGACTCCGGCGTCCATCAGTTTCTGGCAGCTGGCGTAAATATCCTCGACGCGGTAGGCGAGGTGCCCGAAATTGCGCCCGCCGCTGTATTCCTCCGGGTCCCAGTTCCAGGTGATTTCCACCAGCGGGGCGGCATCGCTCTCGGCGCGGGCGACATCGTCGGGAGCGGCGAGAAACACCAGGGTAAAGCGGCCGCCCTCGTTGTCGTAGCGGCGGACTTCTACCAGCCCCAGCTTGTTGCAGTAAAAGTCGAGGCTGGCGTCGAGGTCGCTGGCGCGCACCATGGTGTGCAGGTATTTCATTGCGGGTCTCCTGTCGAGAGCTGATCCAGGGGGGTAGCAGTGCATGTTAGAAGTGCTTACCGGGCGAGACAAGCCATCGGGCAGGTTACCGGACCCGGGCCAGCCTGGCCGGCCGTTACGCCCGGGAGCAAGGATCGCGCGCTGGCCCTTCCGCACCTACCCCCCCAAGGGGTTACAATGCGCGGCTTTTCCGTAAAGGACGCCCGACATCCATGTGGTTCAAGAATATCCGCGCCTACCGCCTTACCTCGCCCTTCGATCTCAGTCCCGAGCAGCTCGCGGAGCAACTGGCGCCGCGCGCGTTCCAGCCCTGCGCCAAGTCCCAGGCACTCGCGGTGGGCTGGGTGCCGCCCCTGGGGGCCGAGACTTCGGCGCTGGTGCACGCCGCCAATGGCCGCCTGCTGCTCAAGCTCAAGCGCGAGGAAAAGTTGTTGCCTTCGACCGTGGTCAAGGAGCAACTGGAGGAGAAGGTCGCGCTGATCGAAGAGGAGCAGGCGCGCAAGGTCTACCGCAAGGAGCGCCTGACCCTCAAGGATGAAATCATCCAGGATTGCCTGCCGCGCGCCTTCAGTCGTTCCAACGCCGTGTTCGCCTACATCGATACCCGCGCCGGCTGGGTGTTCGTGGATGCCGCCAGCGCCAGTCGCGCCGAGGAACTGCTCAACCTGTTCCGCGAATGCGTCGGCAACTTCCCGGTGGTGCTGCCGGAGGTGAAGCAGTCGCCCGCTGCCTGCATGACCGCGTGGCTGGCTCACGAGAGCCCGCCCGAGGAATTCACCCTGCGCGAGGACTGTGAACTGCGCGAGCCCGGCGAGGAGGGCGGCGTGGTGCGCTGCCGCGGTGTGGACCTGCTCAGCGAGGAAGTGGAGACCCACCTCAACGCAGGGCGCCAGGTCGTGCGTATCGCGCTGGACTGGCAGGAGCGGGTGACTTTCCTGCTGGCGGAGGATCTCTGCCTGCGCCGGCTCAAGTTCTCGGAGGAACTGATGAAGGAAAACGAGGACATACCCGAGGCGGACAACGCCGCGCGCCTGGATGCGGACTTCGCCCTGATGTCCGACGCGGTAACGGTGTTATTCAGCTCCGTGCTGAAACTGTTTGGCGGCGAGGCCGAGTAAACCTCAGCGCGACTCCCCGTCTTCGGCGAAACGGCGCAGCGCCTCACCGCTGAGCCGATAGCCGACCCATTCGCTCATCGCCGTGGCGCCGCAGGCCTCGTAAAAGCGGATGGAGGGGGTGTTCCAGTCGAGTACGCTCCACTCGTAGCGGCCGCAGCCCTCGGCCACGGCCTTTTGCGCCACGTAGCGCAGCAGCGCCTTGCCGGCGCCGTGACCGCGGAACTCCGGGTCTACGTACAAATCCTCCAGGTAGATGCCGTACTTTCCCAGCCAGGTCGAGAAATTGTAGAAATACAGGGCGAATCCGACGGCCTGCCCCCCGATCTCGCAGATGACTGCCTCGGCTCCGCGGGCCGTGGGGCCGAACAGCGCCTCGCGCAGTTCGGCGGGGCTCGTAGTCACTTCCTGTGGCGCGCGCTCGTAGGTGGCAAGGTCGTGGACGAAGCGGTAAATCAGTTCGCTGTCAGCGGCGGTCGCCGGGCGGATGTGGATGCTGCTCATGTCAGTCGCGATTCCAGTAGCGGGTCATTTCGAGGTAGAGGAAGGAGGCGCTCCAGGTGATCAGCACCAGCCCGGTGAGCGACTCCAGCCCGGTGAGGTAGCGAATATCGCCGTGCGGCACGATATCGCCGACGCCCAGGGTGGTATAGATGGTGAAGGAAAAGTACACGTAATCCATGAACGAGCCCTCCAGCGCACCTTCCAGCGCACCCCAGCCCGATTGGTCCATCCAGTAGTAGGAGAGCGCGAATACCCAGACCTCGGCGGCGTGGGCAGTCAACGCGGCGAACACGCCGAGGACGATGCGCATGCGGTGGGGGATGCCCAGCTTCGGCAGCAGGCGGGTCAACTGGTAGAGCGCCTCGTAGTGAATCATCACCGCGGTCGCGATCACCAGGATATTGAACAGTACGTTCATGCAATTTTCATGTTGGCCGTTTCCGGCACTGTAACTGTTTGGCCTTTGATTCTGTAGGGAAATTATCTGCGGTTGTAACAAAACCGTTACCGGTCCTTAACTTTTCCTTAACTGATCGCCGGTAGCTTTGCGGCACCATTCCGCCAGAATATGGATATCAGTATGTTGTCATTTTCCCGCCACACTTTTCGTCGAGTAGTCACATTTTCCGCACTGGCCACCGTACTCGCCAGCGGTGCGCAGGCGGCCCGCCTCGATGGCCGGGTTACCGATGCCTCGGGCACCCGTTTCCTCGGTGCGGCGATCGTCAGGATTCCGGAACTCAAGCTCACCACCAGCACCGGCCGCGACGGCCGCTTCAGCTTCCCCAACCTGCCGGAGGGTAACTGGACCGTGGAGGTCGAGTACGTCGGCGCGGAGAAAGTGAGCCAGACCGTGGTTGTCGGAGCCGACGACGTGGTGCAGAACGTGCGCGTCGGCAAGGACCTGCCGCCGCTGGAGAACGTGCTGGTGTACGGCGCCAGCGCGCAAAACGCCAGCGCCATCAACCAGCAGCGCGCCTCGCGCAACATCGCCAGCGTGATTACCGCCGACGAGGCGGGCGCCCTGCCCGACGAGAATATTGCCGAGGCCCTGCAGCGGGTGCCGGGCGTGTTCATTGAGCGCGACCAGGGCGAGGGCCGTTTCGTCGGTATCCGCGGCCTGCAGCCCAGCCTGAACACGGTGAAGATCAACGGCGTGAATATTGCGGCGCCGGACTCGGACCAGCGCGCCACCGCCCTGGACGTGGTACCTTCGGGCCTGCTGGAAAACCTCAAGGTCAGCAAGAGCTTCACCCCGGACATGGACGGCGACGCCATCGGCGGCACCATCGAGGTGAAGAGCCTGTCCGGCTTTGACCGCGACGGCCAGTATTTCGAAGTCACCGCCGAGGGCGGTTACAACGACCTGATGGAAGAGTGGAGCCCGCAGGGCACCGCAACCTGGAGCAATGTCTTCGATGCCGGCGCGCCGGAGAGCCTGGCCGTCGCCCTTTCCGTGAGCTACCAGGACCGCGAGTTTGGCTCCGAGAACCTCGAACAGGACGGCGGCTGGACCCCTGCAGAGGCCAACGGCCTGCTGTACCCGGAACAACTGGAACTGCGCGACTACCAGATTTCCCGCCAGCGCATGGGTGCGGTGTTCAACCTGGACTGGCGCCCCTCCGCAGGCGACGAGTACTACCTGCGCACCCTGTACAGCGATTTCGAGGACAAGGAAATCCGCAACCGCATCGAGATCGAGCCCGACGAGGACTCGGGCCAGGTGTCTGCGGGCGGCGGCCAGTTCGACGCCGCAGAATATGCGCGCAGCCTGAAGGACCGCAAGGAAACCCAGGACATCATCTCCGCGGTAATCGGCGGCCTCAACCAGCGCGGCGACTGGACTTTCGAGTACTCCCTCGGCTACTCCTACGCGGAAGAAGATGAACCCGGTCGCCACGACAGCAAGTTCGAAGGCGCCGACGACTATGCCTTCGCCTATACCTCACTGGGCGAAACGCCCAAGGTGGTACTGGACCCGATGGCCTACTTCCCGCAGAACTTCATTCTCGACGACATTACCGTGGAGAATAACCTGGTCGAGGATGAAGAGTGGAGCGCCACCTTCGATATCGCTCGCCAGTTCGACCTGTGGGGCTCGTCGACGGAGATCAAGGGCGGCGCCAAGGTACGCCTGCGCGACAAGACCCGCAAATCGACCATCGATGTATTCGACAGCTTCGATGACGTCGATGCCCTGAAATTTCGCGGCGTAAATCCGGACTTTGACCTGGCCGACTTCGGCTTCGGCCTCAGCCGTTCCGCCCTGCGCAGTTTTACCCGCGGCCTCACTGATGACAACCGCAATGCGGACGAGTCGCTGACCGAGTCCACGGTCGGCGACTACGACATCCAGGAAGATATCTACGCCGGCTACCTGATGGCGACCATGGATTTCGACACGGTGACCCTGATCGGCGGGGTGCGCTACGAGCTCACCGAATTCGAATCCGAGGGCGCTACCGGCACGGTGTATGAAAACAATACCCTGGATTTCGAGGAAACCGGTTTCGGCACCAGCCGCCAGGACGGCGACTACGACTACTTCCTGCCCAGCCTGACCGTGCGCTGGGATGTGTCGGACCAGATTGTCGCCCGTGCGGCGGCCAGCCAGACCATTGCCCGGCCGAGCTTCGGTGCACTCAATCCCTCCTCGCTCGCGGAGATCGAGGAAGATGACGGTGAGACCGAACTGCAGCTCGAGGACCTGGGCAACCCGGAACTCGATCCCTACGAGTCGATCAACCTCGACCTCGGCGGTGAATACTACCCGGAAGCCAACATCGGCATGTTCTCGCTGGGCGTGTTCTACAAGAACCTCGACAACTACATCGCCCAGGCCAACGTCGCCGGCAGCATCGACCTGACGCCCTGGACCAGCCTGGTGGGCCTGAGCCCGGCGGACATCGACGACGCCGACGTGCTGCAGTACATCAACGGTGACTCTGCCGAAGTGCGCGGTGTGGAAATCGCCTGGTTCAAGCAGTTCGACAACGGATTCATGCTCGGTATCAACGGCACCCTGATCGACTCCTACGCCGAATTCGATGGCCGCGACGTGGACCTGCCCGGCTCCTACGGCGAAGTCGGTAACCTGATGGTGGGCTACGAAAACTACGGCCTGCAGCTGCGCCTGGCGGTGAATTACCAGTCCGAGGCACTGGCGGTGGTCGGTGGGGATAAAAGCGAAGACGTCTACCAGGACGACCACACCCAGCTTGACGCCAGTGTGAAATACAACATCATGGATGGCCTGCAGGTGTACTTTGAAGGGGTCAACCTGACCGATGAGCCGCGCTATTTCTACCAGGACGACCAGGCATACAACTGGCAGTACGAGGAGTACGGGCGCACCTATGTGGTGGGCTTGCGCATGAGTGCATTCTGATGCGCTGGTGCAAACCGATGCCGTTGCGGGCCGCGCTGCTGTGCGCGGTCCTGCTACCCCTGTCGGGACAGGCGGAGCAGCGCGAGCTCGCTGACGGCAGTCTATATACGATTGCGCTGGATGACGAAGCCAACCAGCTGGTGCTGCGCCACCGGGATTCCCGTGGCCAGTTGTCCGAGCAGCGCTTCACGCCCGATAACCAGGTCCTCGATGGCGCCTGCCTCTCGCTACAGGACAGCGAATTGCAGGTCTACGCCTTCAGTGACCGCGGTTACCTGGCCCAGTGGCTGTTGCCCGCCCCCGGCGCACCATTGCAGCCGGTGCGCAGGATACCCGGTGTGGTGGAGGCCGCTGACTGTTTCGTCGATGACGCCAGCGCAAGCCTGTATGTGCTGGAGGAAGGGGTCGGCGTCTGGCGGCACAATGCCGGCGAGGGCAGCCTTGCCCGGGAGTTGCTGGCCGCCTACGCACCGCTGGGCAAGCTCGACCCGGAAGCGGAATCCTTCGCTGTCGTCGACGGCGAGCTGCGGGTCGGCGCGGTCACCGTTGCCGAATTGGCCAGTGCACGCCCGGCGCAGTTGCCGGCGGTTCACGCCAGCACGCAAACCACCCCGGTGCCCACTCATGGCGATAGCGCCGATGACCCGGCGATCTGGATCAACCCGGACGCGCCGGAGGCCAGCCTGGTGCTGGGTACCGACAAGCGCTTCGGGCTGCGCGTCTACGGCCTCGACGGCCGTGAAACCGCGGCGATTGCCACGGGGCGGCTGAATAACGTGGACCTGCGTCCCCTGCGCGGGCACCCGGAATTTGTCGCCCTCGCCGCCGCCTCCAATCGTACGCGCCAGAGCATCAGCCTGTTTGGTATCAGTGGCAGCGGCGCAGTGCGCTGGTTGCAGGAGTCGGATATCGAAACCGGCCTCGACGATCCCTATGGCCTGTGCATGTACGATGACGGCGAATCGCTGCAGGTATTCGTCAACGACAAGGACGGGCGACTGCAGCAGTGGCAGCTGGCAGGCCGCGACAGCGGCTTCAGCGGCTCCCTGCTGCGTGAGATCACCCTGCCGGACCAGCCCGAAGGTTGTGTCGCGGACGACACCCACCATCGCCTGTTTATCGGGGTCGAGGACCAGGGCGTCAGCGTGATGTCCACGAGCCCGGGCAATCCGGCAGCGCCGGTGATGATTGCCGCGGTGGACGGCAAACACCTGCACGCGGATGTTGAGGGCATGGATATCTACCAGCAGGGCGAGAGCGGTTACCTGGTGGTGTCCAGCCAGGGCGATAACAGCTATGCCCTGCTCGAGCGCCTGCCGCCGCACCGCTATCTCGGTCGCTTCCGTGTCACCACGGACGCGGCGCGCGGTATCGACGGCACCAGCGACACCGATGGCCTCGCTGTCACCCACGCCGCGCTCGGCGCGCAGTATCCGCAGGGGATGCTGGTGGTGCAGGATGGTTACAACGTCCTGCCCGCCGCCAACCAGAACTTCAAATACATCGACTGGCGCGCGATTGCCGCAGCCCTGGTACCCCCGGCCTCCTGACGCATTACTGGTACACCCCGCTGTTGCAGCGGGGGTTTATCCTGGCGCCCGGTGGGTTATAGTCACCCCAGCCCTGTGCAGAAAACTGGCAGTAAACAAAAGCAGGAGCTAACCTTCGTAGACTCGTTTGTGAACAACAAGGGGTAATTACAGGTATGAAAATCAACAATATGGTTGTCGCGGCTGTTGCCGCGGTCTTTGCATTGTCGCTGTCTGCTTGCAGCAAGGAAGATGTGGACTCGGCCAAGTCGTCGATGTCCGAAGCAGCGGAGACCGTGAAGGAAAAGACCAGTGAAGCGGTGGATTCCGCCGGAGACATGGCCAGCGACGCAATGGACGCGACTGGTGAAGCCATGTCCGACGCAGGCGACGCGATGGGCGATGCCTGGGAAGACACCAAGGATGCGGCGGGTGATATGGCCGATGAGGCCGGCGATGCAATGGATGACGCAATGGATGACGCCGGTGATATGGCGGAAGAGGCGGGCGATGCGATGGAAGAGGCCGCTGACGATGCCGCCGATGCTGCCGACGAAGCCGCCGACGAGGTGAAAAAAGCGATGGAATAAGCCTGCAGGCTGTTCCGCATAACGGGGCCGCTAGCGGCCCCGTTTTGTTTGCAGCCGCTTATTCAGGCGTGCCCGGCGCGACGCCTTCGGCAAACAGCGCAACCAGCACGGCAGACATTTGCGCGACCCCCGCCTCGATCGCCGGAACCGCATCCGGGACAAATTTTGCGGAGTGCAGGCTGGGCAGGTTGGTTCCCTGCGCCTTTGCCTGTGCAATGCGCGCTTCGCTGGTAACGCCCAGCCAGAGCAACAGTGAGGGAATGCGTGCATCGGTGCGGCCGTAGCGGCTGAAATCCTCCCCCGCCATACTGGGTTTGAGTTTCACTACCGGCGCTGCCGACGGCCCCTTGCGCAGGATATCCACCACCTGTTCGGTCAGGGCGGGATTGTTGTACACCGAGGGAGTGTATTCGTCGGTGACCACAACCTCTGGCAAACGATCTTCCGGAACACCCGCGGTGCGTGCGATTCCCTGGCTGATCTCCTCGATGCGGCGCAGCAGGAAGGCGCGGGTATCGTCCGCATAGCTGCGCACGGTCAGCTGCAGTTTGACTTCGTCGGGAATGATGTTGTGCTTGCTGCCGCCGTGGATGGAGCCGACGGTGATCACCGCCGGTTCCAGCGCGGACAATTCCCGGCTGACAATGGTTTGCAGCATCGTGATGATTTCCGCCGACATCATGATCGGATCGATACTCGATTCCGGGTAGGCGCCGTGGCCGCCCTTGCCGTAGATGGTCACATCCACTTCGTCGACGTTGGCCATCGCGTATTCCGGTGCGTAGCCGATGGTGCCGACCGGCAGGTCCGGATAAACGTGTAGCGCAAGGTTCAGGTCCGGTTGGGGAAAGCGAGTGAACAGGCCGTCCTGCAGCATCGCCAGGGCGCCGGCGCCGAGTTCCTCGGCGGGCTGGCCGATGAGTTCCAGGGTGCCATGCCAGTCTCCGCGATGGGCCATCATTTCCGCGGCCACGCCCAACAGTACCGTCATGTGAACGTCGTGGCCGCAGGCGTGCATGACCGGCACCTGGCTGTCTCCCTGCGACAGGCCGGTCGCCTTGCTGGCAAAGGGCAGGCCGGTATTTTCCGCCACCGGCAGGCCGTCCATGTCGGCGCGGTACATAATGGTTGGGCCGTCACCGTTCTGCAGCAGTGCGACCAAGCCGTGCCCGCCGATATTGCGGGTGACCTGGTAGCCCATTGCCTCGAGGTGGTCGGCGAGATAGGCGGCGGTTTGTTCCTCCTGCAGGGACAGCTCGGGGTTCTGGTGCAGGTGTTGGTAGGCTGCCTGTAACTGTTGCTCCGTCAGCGCTTCGCTGGCCCGGGTGTCGGGGGTCACCACGGCGAGGGTGCTGAGAATGGACGCGGCAATTGCCGCGGGGAAGCGCGAGGGGCGAATCATGGGTACCTGCCTGGAGTGCTGTCGGTTGGATGAGCTGGAAATGCAGGTCCAAGCGTAACTGCTTATTATCGCCAGTACACGCTGAAATTCGCCGCGAGCCCGCCGTCCCCAATTCCGGCGCACGGGTCAGGGGACTGCAGCGGACCGGGAGCCGGAGTGGCGCCGGCCCGCCGCGAGGACAATCATTGTTCAGCCGCAGCTAGTCGATCTGCCGCGCATGCCCAGTGCTGCCAATGCCGAACCAAACAACCACAGCGAGGCGGGCAGGGGCACCGGGGTCAGCTGCAGCTCACCCTCGAAACGGGTGAAGCCGCCCGTGCTGTTAACCACGCGAAACGTGCCGGCGGCGCTGGTGTCGCCGCTGCCGTCCGCCTGGGTGTTGCCCAGTTCGTACAGGCGCAGTTCCAGATTGCCGGTCAATGTCCCGAGGCCGCTGAGATCGACCAGCGAAGCGACCACCTCGCCGCCATTTTGCGCAATGCCCTGCAGTGGGCTGCTGAAACCGTCCAGGCTGGAAAACACGCCAATGCTGCCGGGGCCGGTGTTGGAGGCGCGGGTGCCGATCGCGAGCCAGTCGAGGTTCAGCAGGTAGCCCTCGGCAACCGAGAGGCTGAGGCTCAGGTAATCGTCCGCCTCGCTTCCCGACCACCCGGAACTGCTGAAGGAGTCAGTGCCGGTGGTCGCGTTGAGACCGGCGCCGCGGGACAGCGTCGCCGCTTGCAGGCCGCTTGCCAGATTACTGGCGACCATTACCGTCTGGTCCCCGGGCTGGCCGGTCATATCCCAGGTGGCTATGGTGGCCGCCTGGCTGACGCCGCTGGTGAAAAATGCCGCTGCGGCGATGATCAATGTTTTCAGATTCATGCTGACTTCTCCCTGTCGTGCGTTGTCTGTCGTCCGTGACACGGGGAATTCCCCCCGCTCAACCCAGCATACGCAAGAACCCGGCTGCATGGGATGGCTGGTCTGGAAATGATGGAATTGTCCGTCGTGCCGCCGGCTGCCCGCTGCGCGGTCAATGCCAGAAACACGTTGCGCGCTGCATTTTCCGCCACACCGGTTGCCCCGCCCGGCGGCAGCTGGCCTCCCTGGCCGCCGACCAGTCCTGCACCAGCAGCAGGCCGGAAGATGACAGGGCGCGCGGCGGCAGGCTGGCGATCAGCTTGCGCGCGACGACGGCGTCGTTGGCTTCCCCCAGCCGGTCCTGTAACTGTTCCAGCTGTTTCAGGTAGAGGTCTGCGGCCGCTCCCTGCCAGAGGCTGGAAAAGAACTCCATCGCATAGCGGGATTTCTTGCCGCGTTTGCGCAGGGCGTGGCGTTCTTCCTCGGTCATTTTTGACAGGGGGCGGCCATCCAGTAACAGGTCGCGGTGGGCCCTGCCCAGTACACTGAGCGCAAAGGGCTGCAGGGACTGGGTGAAGATATCCCCGGAGGCCTTGTCCAGGGACAGAAGCCAGCGCTGGAACTGCAGCATGAGACGGGTGAAGCGCTGGCCGGCAAGTGCTTCGCGGGCTTCGGCGGTTGCGTGTTTGCGCTCCCGCGTCGCCAGCTGATGCAGTCGCCGGAGGTCGTCACTTTGCGCAGGGGCCTCCCGCGCTATCTGCGGCAGGGTCTCGCTGTGAAACACATGCCAGTCGCGCGCCGGCGCGAGGCGCGATTGCAGCCAGCGAAACTCCCCATTGAACGCCTTGCGCTTGTCGTAGGGCAGGATTGACTTGAACCCGCGGAGCGCGGCCCGGGTGCGGCGTATCGCCACGCGGGCCTGGTGGACGCCCTCGGGCTGGCCCTGCAGCGCCGGTTGCAGGTTGCGCTGCAGGTGCCCGAGCGCCTCCCCGACAATACAGAGAAATGCCTCGCCGACACTAGCACCCGGCTCAAGCGCCACCGTCCTCGCCTTACTGCGTTTTACCCGCAGTGCCGGACGGGCCAGCGCGTAACCGCGTTGCGCCTTGGTCATATACAGGGGGTGCCAGCCGATGTCCCGGTCCAGCTCGAGCAGGAAATCGAGCATGCGCAGCGGGTCGCCGCTGAGCAACTCGAACTCGGCCTCACAGACCGGCTCCCGGCGCTCCCGCTTGCCGTGTCCGCACAGTTCGCCGATATCCAGGTCGAGCATGAAATGGGTATTGCCGCGCACCAGGTGAATTGAGGTGCGTTCGACATCGGTGGTGAACACCGCTTCCAGGCGGGCCTTGAACTTGCCCTCACCGAGACGGCGCAGGGCCGCGGAGTCAAACCGGCGCAGCTCCGGCTCCGGGCCGTCCACCGGCGTATTCCATTCCTCGTAGTTCTGCATGCCTGCCGGCCCCGGCGCGGGCAGCTTTATCGTTTGTTCGCAGCTTCCGCTGTCGCCGCCGCGGCGCACCCGGAGTGCGGCGCCGGCCTTGCGCAGGGTGTGCTGGCGGGTGTCGAAATAGGTGCTGACCAGACGGCGTTTGCGGCGCTTACCTGTCGCCGCCTGCTTCAGGATTGTGGATTTGAGCAGTTTTCCCGCGGTACGCGGCGCTACTGCGAATTTCAGTTCGCTCTCAATCTCCATTGGTCGGCACGCGGGGGAGCTCTTCGCTGCCGCGGTGAACCCTGAATTTCACCACTTCCTGGAAGGTCCGTGACAGCGCCGCGGTGGATACCCCGATCATCAGCACGCCGTTGACCGCTTCCAGCGGACCCAGTACGCGGTGGGCTTCCGACATGACGATATCGCCGTAGCCCAGGGTGGCGAAATTGACTGTGGAAAAATAGAACGCTTCGGTAAAACTCCCGAATTCACCCAGCGCCATGAACAGCAGCGCCCAGGCCGCCGCCTGGGCCAGGTTGCCGATAATCAGGATCAGCATCAGTCCCGCGGTGACCCGCATTGCGGCCATAAAGGTGGTCGACATTCGCTCGTAGCGGCGGGAATAGTAACGCAGGGCGGCGACGACCAGGATTCCCTGCAACAGCAGGCAGACGATCATGGTGCCGATTCCAAGGGCGAGGTTAAACAGCATGAGTCATTCTCCGGGTTCGGTCGCCGCGCCAGTTGCGCCAGTTCTCCAGTAACGCCATGGCCAGTATGGCGTAGAGAGTCACCGCGATGAACAGGGCGAGGCGCACCGCGAAGGCCTGGTAGACATCCTTGCCGTTGGCGCTGTCCTGCACCGCGGCGCCGAGCAGGATCAGCATGGTGGTCAGGGTGTTGACCCAGAAGCTGGCCCCGAAGCGGCTGGCGCGCGCGCCGTAGGCACCGGACATCAGCAGCAGCGTCACCAGCACCACCCAGCCGGTGAAGAACCACAGTTCCACCGCGAGGCTCAGCAGTCCCCACACCGCGATGGCGCAGATTCCGCCCAGTGCCGTACTGCCGATCAGTTCGCGGCCGGCGTCGCGCAGGCGGACCTCGGTCGCCTCCCGCCCCAGCAGGATACTTTTCACTGTCAGTGGCAGGTAGGCCGCCGGGTTGGTCAGGGTCAGCAGGAAAGCCGGCAGGACGATCAGGGTGGCGCGCAGGGACAGCCAGCCGCCTTCCTCCGGGCTGACCGGCGCCGGGGGTGGTGGCGGCGTCCCGCTGCCCTCCGGGAACAGGGGATAGGCGAGCCACAGGCTGACGATGGCGATCGCCACGCTCAGTGCCAGGGTGGCGATGATCGCCAGGGCCAGCGCCTGGCTGACACAGCTGGCGGCAGGAATTACGGTAAAGCCCATGGCCAGCAGGGTGGAGGGCACTTCCTTGCCGCCGACGATGGCCAGCCGGCTGGAAAAAAACAGGCCCAGTGAGATCAGCAACAGCGCGGAGACCGGCGCGAGTTGCAGCAGCGGGCCGATGGCAACCCCGATGCCGAGGGCGACGACCATGAACAGGATGACGATGATACTCGCTTTCAGTCCCGGCGGGCGGGCGGGCTTGGCGCCCAGCAGTATCGCCAGCAGCGGTGCGATAAAAGGGATCGCCAGGCCCATGCCGTAGCCCAGCGCCAGCGCGATGCCGGTCGCGCAGGCCAGCCGGTAGCAGCGGCGCTCGGCGATATGCATCAGCGCGGCTCCCGTGTCCTAGTAGGCATAGGACAGCACACTGAGCACCCGGATGTAGGCCTTGCCGAGCATCCTCAGCAGCCAGTGGCCCTCGCTGTAGGCAATCACCGACGCCTGGCCGCCGAGCCGCAGGTTGCGCAGGATCTCGGGGGAGGGGCTTTCCGTGAAATCCACCTGCACCGGGAAGCGCTGCGCCTGGCGCAGCCAGTCGCGGTTGTTCTGCACGCTGGGCAGGGCGCCGGGCGGCGGCGGCGAGCCGGCGCTCACGCCCACACCGATATCCCGGACCCGTCCCCCGAATACCTGCCCGGGCATCGAATCGAGCAGGATCTCCACCGGTGTCCCGGGCTTGAGGTGGCCGAGGTTGTTCTCGGTGTAGTCGGCGTTTATCCATACCTGCTGCACCGCCACCAGGGTGAGTACCGGGCTACCGGTGCCGGCGAACTGGCCGACATCGGCGCGCAGGTCGGTGATCACGCCGTCGGACTGGGCGACCACCGTCGTGTTGTCGAGGTCCAGCTGCGCCTTGTCCACCGCCGCCTGCGCCGCCTGCAGCAGGGTGTTGCCGGAATCGTCGCTGTCGCCGCCCTTCTGCTCGATGGCGCGCTGCACGCCTGCCACGGCGGCGGCGACCTGGGCCCGGGTCTGGGCCAGGGTGGCGCTGGAGATCTCCAGGCGCCGCTCGGAAATCGTGCCCGGGTCGTCTTCGCGCAGGCGCTTCAGGCGGCTGTAGTCCTGTTGGGCCTTCAGCTGCCCGGCCTCGGCCGCGACCAGGTTGGCCCGGGCCTGTTCCACAGCGGCGTCGCCGGCGGAGACCTGCTGGCGGGTATTGTCGAGGTTGGACAGCGCGCTTTGCAGGGCGATGTCGTACTGCGAGCGGTCGATACTGAACAGCTTCTGCCCCTGCTGGACCCGGGTGTTGTTTTCCACGTGGATGGCTGTAATCACACCCGCCACCTTGGGCGCGACACCCACCACGTAGCCCTGCACCCGGGCCTGCGAGGTGTAGGGCGTGAAGCGGTCCGCCAGCAGGTACCAGGCCAGGGAGACGAGCAGCAGGACCAGGACCACCAGCACGCCCCGGTTGGTCGAGGGCGGCGGCGGAGGAGCCTCGTTGGCGGGGGCTGGCGCGGCGTCCGGTGCGGGCGTGGTCGGGTTGGACTCGCTCATGGCGGGTTTCCTTGCTCCGGTGGTTCGGTGAGAGGCGCATCCAGCAGGTCGCCCCAGTCGGTGCGTTCCTGCATGGTCTCGCGCATTTCCTGCGGCACCAGGTTGTCGATGGTAGCGGCCTGCCAGCCGCCGCCGAGTGCCTTGTACAGGGCGATCACCGCGGCCACGTGGTCGCCGCGGTTGACGATGGCGCGGTCCGCCTGGGCAAAGCTCGCCGCCTGCGCGTCGAGAACCCGCTGGAAGTCGGAATAGCCCTCGCGATAGCGCTTGCTGGCGATCGCCAGCGAGCGCTCGGCGGCGGTCACCGACTGGTCGAGAATCTGCTGGCTGGCGCCGGTCTGGGCAATTTTCGCCGCGCTGTCGTCCACTTCCCGGGCGGCGCTCAGCACGGTGGCCTGGAAACCTTCCAGCGCCTGCTGCAGGCGCGCGTCCTGGGCCCGCACGTTATTTTTCAGCTGGCCGTAATTGAAAATATTCCAGCTGAGCGCCGGTCCACCGGCCAGTCGGGTAGTGTCGCCGACGGCGTTCACGCTGCTGCCGGACCAGCCGATACTGCCGCCGAGGGAAATCGCCGGGTAGAGGTCGGCCTGGGCGACGCCCACCTGCGCCGACTGTGCGGCGGCCTGCCACGCGGCGACCCGCACATCCGGGCGGCGCAGCAGTAGCTCGGCGGGCAGTTGCGCCACGCTCGCCGCCTCGAGTTCCGGCAGCGTGCTGTCGACCGCATCCAGCTCCGGCACGTCGCCGGGCGCGCGGCCGAGGATCGCGGCGAGGGCGTTGCGGGTCTGGGTGAGGCCCAGTTGCAGGGCGGGGATGGTCGCCAGGGTGCCGAGGTACTGGGCCTTCGCCTGCTGCACATCCAGTTCGGAATCCTGTCCCTCGTCGAACAGCTTCTGGGTGATCTGCAGGCTGCGCTCCTGTAGTTTGACGTTGCTGCGCGCAATCTCGATGCGTTGCAGGGTGGTCTTGTAGCTGTAGTAGAGCGAGGCCACCTGAGCTGCCAGCAGTACCTGTACGTCGTGCTGGTTGGTCACCGAGGCGAAGTAGGCGGCGTCCGCGGATTCGATGTTGCGCTGGAATCGCCCCCAGAAATCGATTTCCCAGCCGACGGTGAAGGCAGCATCCGCGGTGCGGAAATCCTTGTGCCCGTCGTTGAGGCCGCCGTCGGTATCCTGGGTTACCGCTACCCCGGAAGCGCTGATCTGTTGCACTTGCGGGTAGCGCAGGCCGCTGGCGATGCCCTGCAGGGCGCGGCTCTCGAGCACCCGCAGGCCGGCGATGCGCAGGCCTGGATTGGCGCTGCGCGCCTTGATCACCAGGTCGTCGAGCACCGGGTCGTCGAAGCGCTGCCACCAGCTGCCGAGGCCGGCCGCGTCCGCCTGTTGCGCGACTTCGCCGTAGAGCCCGGGCTGCCAGCCGGCCAGCCAGGCGATATCCGGTTCGCTGTAATCAGGCCCGAGCGTGGTGCAGGCGCTGGCGACGGCCGCCAGTGCGATAACCGCGAGCCGACGGGCTCGTTTCATTCGCCGTCCGCCGCCGCGCTGGCCTCCTCGGGGACGTCCGCCTCATCGACCCAGGCCATGAATATCTGGTAGGCCACCCCGAGGATAACGGCGCCGATAAACAGGCCGATAATGCCGCTGCTGAGCATGCCGCCGATGGCGCCGATCAGTACCACCGGCATGGGCACCGCGAGGCCGCGCCCCAGCAACAGTGGTTTCAGGACATTGTCCGCGAGCCCTGCCAGCAGCAGGTAGACGGTAAATATGCCGTTGGAAACAGTCGAGGCATCGCCGGCCGTCCACATCCAGGCGATGACCGGCAGGACGATGATTGCCGCGGGAATCTGGGCGATACCGAACAGCAGGGCGACCAGGGCGAGTATGCCCGCGGCGGGAACACCGGCGAAGAGAAAGCCGATGCCCAGCAGCACCGCCTGGATGAAGGCCACGCCCACCACACCCACCGCGACGGAGCGGATAGTCGCAACGGTAAGCTGGTGCAGTTCGGGGCCGGTTTTCGGCCCACAGACCCGAACGAAAATGCGCCGGGTGGAACTGGCGCCGGGGTGGGCGTAGGCCATCATGATGCCGGCGATGATAAAGGCGCCGATAAAGGCCAGGATGGTGGTGAGGCCGCTGCCCATGAAACCCAGGGCGTCGCGGAACAGGGTGCGTACCTGGGTCTCGTGCTCGCGCAGGAAGGCGGCGGTGTTACTGGCGGCCTCGTCCCAGGCTTCGAACACTTGCGGGCCTATCACCGGCCATTCCTGCACACTGGGCTTGGGTGCGGGGATGCGCAGCTCCCCGGCGGAAAAGCTGCGGTAGCTGTCCAGTGCGTTGTCGATCAGGGAAATGCCGAGCAGCACGGTGGGAACACCGAGGATGAGTACCAGGCCGAGTACCAGTACGGTCGCCGCGCGACCATTGCTTCCGCCGAGCTTGGCCGCAATCTTTTCATTCAGCGGGTACAGTGAAATGGCCAGGACAATGGCCCAGACCATCAGTCCCATGAAGGGTGAAAACACCTTCAGGGCAAACCAGGCGAGCAGCGCGATCAGCCCGAGGCGCACCACGAGGTCGGTCAGTTCCGCGTTGCGCTGTTCCGGTGTTTTCGTCGAAGCTTGCATCTGCTTGTCCCCCTGGACGCTGGTTGGCGCGGCGCCGAATGTGCTGCTGCGCTTGATTATGCCGAAAGCTTGCAGGTCAATATAGCCGATGCCCGGGAGGGAAGCCTGTTTGATTGCAGGCACAGCCGCCTGCGCGCAGCTGGCGGCTGCGTTGCAGCGGCGCCTGCAGTTCAGATGCCGTAACGCCTGCGGATGGCGTTGAAGCGTGTGTGTAACTGTTGTGCGCGCTGCTGCGGCGTTACCCGCGGGGTGTCCGCGGGCAGCACCTGCGCCAGTTCGTCGACGCCGACCACGCGAGTGCTGAAGTCCGCGTTCTCGGTGGAAAGCAGGTTGCGGTAGATCACGTTGCCGCGGACCAGGCCCTGGGTGTCCATCCAGTTGTGATAGCCGGGGTCCTGTGCGCACAGGATCAGCCTGACGATATTGTCGCTGCCCAGTGCGGTGCGCGCCGGGGTGTAGCTGACCTGGCGGTAGAGATAATCCATGCTGTTGAAAAAGGTGCCCATGTTGGCCAGCATCCAGAAACCGCTGTGTTGGGGAAACTCCAGGATCAGCGCCTCGTCCGCGGCCAGCTCCCAGCACATGTTGGCGGCCAGTCGGCCGCGCTTCTGGTCCGAGCTGTCGTTGGCGGCATCCGCGGGGAAGGCGTTGACCTTGACCGGGTCCACCGCGGGGCTGTACTCGTAGGGATGGTCGGGCCAGTCGTCCATCAGCGACTCGACGAAGGTGCCGGCCCAGGCCATGGCCTCGGTGATATTGTCGACCGTGGGCAGGGGGCGGGGCGTGTCCATGTCGATGCGTTCGATGCTGATGGTCGCCGGCAGTTCGTCCCAGTGGTCGAAGCCATTGCGGATAAACAGCTTGCGCGACTGCGGCGTGGTCGGCAGCCAGTTGGGGCCGCGCTGGGGCCCGCCGATGTACAGCTCGAAACTGCCGTCCCAGGCAGTCTGCAACTGGTGGCCGAAGATATTGGCCTCGGGAATATCGCCGAAGGGATCGTGCAGGCTGGGAATATCCGTGCCCGGCTGGGTTTCCGGGCGCTCGCCCTGCACGGTGATGTTGAAGAATTTCGCGGTGCCGCGGTTGCCGCTGATCCGGTAAACGCTCTCGCCGTCGATCCACGCCTGCTGGTACATGAAGTCGGCGGCGTCGCCGCCCAGCTTGCAGTAGGGCGTACAGAAGCGGTGAATGGCGGGGTAGCGGGTATCGCGGGTTTCCAGGGCGAAGTCGAAGGCCTGGCCGAGGTTCTGGGTGAGGAAGCGGAAGGCGTCGGCGCGGTGTTCGGGGGTGGCCGGGTTGTAATCCTTGAACACCCGGTCGCCGGCGGCTTCCAGTTTACGGCAGAACTCCCGCCAGGCATCGCGCAGGGGTTCGTCGGCGGGGCTGTCGCCATAGGCCATGCTTGTCTCCCTCGCAAACCGGCCCTGGTTCAGGCGCCGAGTTCGCGTAACAGTGTGTCGAGGTAGTCCGCGGCGCGCTGGGTGGCGGCGAAACCGCCCTCCTCGTCGATGCGCGGGCCGATCAGTTCAGGGTCAAACGCGCCCTTGTAGCCAGCATCCAGCAGCCATTCGAACAGGCGCTTCAGCGGCATGTCGCCGTCCCCCGGCACCGCCCGGGCAGGGACGCAGCGGTCGCCGTAAACGTAGTCGCTCACCTGCACCAGCTGGGTCAGGGGCATCGCCCGCTTGAAGGTGTCGCGCAAACCGGCTTCGGTCCAGCAGCCGGGCAAGTCGATGCAGACACCGAGGCCGGCGAGTTCCGCCAGGTGTACGGTGTCGCGCAGGCTGTGGGCAAGGTGGATGTCCGCGTAGGCCGGCGGCGCGTTCTCGATCAGCAGGTGCACACCGGCGGCGCGGGCATTGGCCGCGCAGGGCGCCACCGCCTCGGTGAATACCCGGGCGGCGTCTTCCCAGTCCATGCCGCCGTGGCCGCCGGTCACCATGTAGATGGAATTGGCGCCCAGTGCCGCGGCGGCCTCGATCTCGGCGTTCAGGCTGTCGCGCGGCGCCTGCCAGCTGGCCGGGTTGGCGCTGAGGTGTTGCTGGGGCAGGAAGGGGTGAACGACGGATTCGAGCTTGCAGCCGGCGCTTTGCAGGGCGGCGGCAGTGGCCTCCACGCCTGCCATCTGGATATGCGCGCCGAGCAGGGTGACCCGGCTGGCGCCCAGTCGGCGCCAGTAGCCCGCCTGGGTATCGAGGCTTTCGCGCATGAAGGCGATGCTGTCGATGGAAATGCGTTCGTGCATTGCGCGGGCTCCGCTCAGTTGCGTTTTTCGACGTCCAGCCCGAAGCGCTCGCGGTAGGGCGCGAACTCGGCGTTGAGGGCGTCGATGTCGGCATCGATCATGTCGGTAGAGTAGACGAACTTGCCGTAACGGTCGCCGCGGTTGTTGGCGAGGTAGTCGCGCATCGCCTGTTGTGCCGCGTCGGTGAATTCGAGGTCGCAGTAGTCGTAGAATCCGCCGATGGTGCCCACCGGGTCACTGACGAAATCCCGGTAGCGGACATGGTAGATGCGCGGGTCGTCGACCAGCGGGTTGCTCATGGTGTCGGCAATGCCGGCGCGGGTGGCGCCGAGGTGGATTGCGGCCATGGCCTTTTCATCGAAGGCCTGTCCGCCGGAAAAACAGCGGGTGAGGGTGAGGGCCATGCCGATGCGCGAGGCGGTGACCTGCACCGGGTCGCGATGGGTCCAGATCAGTCGGGCATCCGGGTAGGCGTCAAAGAAGGCCTGCAGGCGCGGCCCGTGAAAGCCCTTCAGGGCCCAGCGCTTTTTCGGCCTTCCGTGCTGGCAGGACTGCAGCATCATCTTATGGATGCGGTACTGGGCGGCGGGGTCGCTGGGAAAGCCCGCCACGGCCATGCCGATGGGCGCCCGCCACCAGGCGGTGGGCGTCATGATGCGGAAATCGAAGGCCCAGCTGCGCTCGCACTCGGGCAGGCCGTCGCCGAGCATGTCGTTGTAGGGGTGGATCTTCAGCCACTCCCGGGCGATGGCGTTGATGCCGTGCCAGTCCGCGTCGGCGATGGCCCGGCGCGGGTCGTCGTCCTTCGCCAACCCGGGTGGCGGCGAGGGCCGCATGACCTCCCAGAAGCGCAGGGAGCGGGAATCCGGGTCCAGCGACAACAGGGCGTGCAGCAAAGTGGTGCCGGAGCGCGGCTCGCCGGTGGCGAACAGCGGTTTCTCGATGACCTCCTCGGCGAGGCCGGGCACAGTCCTGTGGTCGTTGAAAAAACGCAGGCGGTCGGTGAGCAGCCAGTGGCAGACGCCGGCGGCGAATTTCTCCCCGGCCACGTCCATGCCGAGCTTCTGCAGGGCAGCCACGCCGAGGCCGAAGCGCTCCTCGAAGCTCGGGTCGCCCCAGTCGTCGAGGCCGGTGTCCGCCTGTGCTGCGCGCAGCAGCGCAGTCGTATCCAGTGCGCTCATAGCCTATTGCCCGCAGAGCTTGAGTAGTTCGTCCTCGGTCTCGCGCACCAGAGCGGCGGAGCGAGCGCCGAACTTGAGCCCGGCCATGGCGCCGTAGTCGAGGATCTTCGGCACCCGCATACCGGCGTCCACATAAGCCTTGAGCCGTTTGGCGACGTTCTTTGGCGAGCCGTGCGGGATCAGGGCGAGAATGGACTCCGGCTCCACCTTGTCGAGCATCTCCAGGATGCGCTCGCGGGTGAGGATCTCGGGGTTGATGTCCTGGTAGCCGCCCCAGTCGTCGCCCATGGGGTGCTTGAAGCCGAACTCGCGCAGGACTGTCGCCGGCGGCTGCAGAATCCAGGCCTTTACCAGCGGTGCCTGGAGGATTTCCGCCAGTTCGTCGTCATCCCCCAGCAGGCAGGTGGTGACAAAGGCTGGCACGATGGCCATCGGGTCGCGGCCGGCCCGCTCGGCGGAAGCGCGCACCACCGCGAGCTTTTCCGCGTACTCCTCCGGTGTCCAGGCGCCCGCCGGCCACCAGCCGTCGGCGAAGCGTCCGGTGATGTCGAGCATGCGCGGGCCGGCGGCGCCGATCCAGATCGGCGGCGCCTTGCCCGCGTAGAGTTCGGTGTCCAGTCGGGCGTGCTGCAGTTTGTAGAACTTGCCCTCGAAATCCACCGGCCCTTCGCTCTCCCAGAGCAGCTTGATCACCTGCAGGGATTCCTCGAAACGGCCGACCGGCCTGTTGAAGTCGAAGCCGTAGGGCACGGTGTTTTCCGTCTCGCCGCTGCCCAGGCCCATGATGAAACGGCCCTTCGACAGGTGGGAAATGGTCAGCGCCGACTGCGCCAGCAGGGAGGGGTGGCGGCGCACGGTATCCACCACGCAGGTGGCGAGCAGGGTATTTTCGGTTTTCACCGCGGCGGCGGCCGCCACCGCCATGGCGTCGAGATGGCGGTGCGGTGAGGGCGATACGGTGGCGAGGTCGGTGAATTCCGGCGTCCAGATGGAGTCGGGCCAGAAACTCACCATGTGATCCGGCAGCCAGATGGAGTGGTAGCGGCCGCTGTCGTAGTCCTCCAGGGCGTCCAGTCCAAGGGGCAGCGTGGTGCGCAGGAAGGCGGCGGGTTGTACTTTCATGGCGTACCTCGGGAGCGGGCGGGAGCCTGTGCCGCGACGAGTTTCGCAGCGCTCCCGCGTGTATTATTATGAACAGCTTTGTTCATAATAGCGGCTCTGTAGCAACAGCGGAAGTAGCGACGCTGCGACCGGGCGTTACAGAACGTTCATAACAACCACAGGCAGGAACCATGATCATTCGCCGTATCACTATGTGCATCGGAATCATTGCCTGCCTTGCGATACCCGCGCAGAAATCCAACGCCCAGGAGATCACCATGTCAGATATCGAAGCCCGCGAAGCGCACATTCTCGGCCGCCCCCCGCGACTGGAGCCGCTCGATCCGGAGCAGTTCAGCGACGAGGAACTCGCCTTCGTCCGCGACCTCTGGAAGGCCATGGGCATCGAGCCGCTGCCACAGCTGCCCGAGTACTTCGCCACCATGCTGCGCTACCCGGAACTGGTGCAGCGCCAGGCGGAGATGTCCACCACGCTCAATAACGGCAAGCTGCCCTTCCGGGTCCGGGAACTCATCATCCTGCGTGTGGGCTGGCTCTGCCAGGCGCCCTTCGAATGGGCGCAGCACGTGAAGGCGGGCAAGCGCGCCGGGCTGACCAGCGAGGAGATCGATCGGGTCACCCGCGGGTCGGCGGACCCCGAGTGGAACGAGGCGGACCGGGCGATTCTCGCCGCCGTGGAAGAGATGTTCGCGGATTCGATGATTGCCGACGCCACCTTTGCCACACTGGAGAAGCACTTCAGCATGGAGCAGTTGGTGGAGATACCCTTTACCGTCGGCGCCTACCAGGCGACAGCCTACCTGCAGAACAGCTGGCGCTTCCGCCTGATGCCGGGGGTGACGGGGCTTGCCGACCGCTAGGCCGGGAATTGCCAGAACAGTTCCCGCGGTTGCTGCAGAGGGATTGTGTCGAAGAACCGGAAGCGTCGCCCCTGTGGTGCGTTCGGCCCTGGCGATACCAGTTGTTTCACTGTGACTGCAATGCGGTGTTCGCTGCGCGGATAGAACAGCCAGCTGCGCCATGAGTCCGGTGTTTCTTCAATCCCCGGGGCGAATTCGAGGCCGATTTCGTCCCGGATCATTTCCGTTGCATCGCCCCTGATGCCAAAGCTGAAATCCGCCAGAGGTACGCGAAAAATCCCCTCCCCGCAGGCCTTGATCCAGGATTCCTTGAGTGTCCAGTAATCAAAGAAGCGGCTGCGCTGCAGGTCCTGCGGCAGGGCGAACATTTCCTCCTGTTCGGCGGCGGAAAAATGCGATCGCGCAATGGCCTCCAGATCATTGCGCCGCCCAATGTTCTCCACGTCGCAGCCGATATCGTCGACCAGTGTTACCGCGCAGATGATCATGCCCCGGGTGTGGCTGAGGTTGAAACGCAGCGGCAGCGGCGGATCGATGATTTCCGGCTTGCCGTTGGCGCCGGCAAGGAACTGCCACGCCTCGGGAGGAATTGGCGCGTAGGCCGACAGCAGGTCGCGGACGAAGGCGCGGGTCACCAGCGCGGCGTGCCGGTCGCGCTCGAATTTCAGGCGTTGTTGCCGGTGGGATTCCTCAGCCGACAGTAGTGCTGCGTAGCGCGCCAGCAAGTCGGGGGACGCGATATCGTCGGGGCTGGTCGTCCACAGGTGAATTTCGCCGGGAAGAATGTCCAGCACGGGTGGTGTAGCGTTTGGCATGTCAATCTTTGTGCCAGGGATTGGCTGCATCAGTCTGGAGGATGGCATTGCGCCACAATTGGCCGCCGGAGGGCAACTCCCAACGCACGCTAATTCAGTGGAAATGCACCGCGAAGAAATTACAGCGCCTGCCCGAATTGGTCGGGGAGGCGCGGCGTGGTTACCAGGAGCGCGTGTTGTTGTTCTCGTCCACCACCAGGCTCATGGTACCCGGCGGGAGGATTTGCAGGGTCTTGAGAAACTCGATCAGCGCATCCTGGTCATAGCCCGTCAACGCCGAATAGGCTTCCCTGCTTTCCTTTGCCTCGCCGGCGTGCGCGATCACTGCCTCCCGGATCGTGGTGAATTTGCCGTGATGGAAATAGGGCGGTTCGTTTGCTATGCCCCACAGGCGACGGGTCAGGAACTGTGAGTTGCCAGCGAAAAACTCCACCGAACCGGCGGGGAAGTGCATGTTGAGCGTTTCGCGGTTGGGATCGTCCTCACCGCTTGTGATGTCGTGCAACTTGAAATCGGTAAAGACGGGCACCCAGGTAACCGCATCCTGTTTACTGCGGTGCAGGCGGGGTTTCGGCAGGTTCTTACCGTTGAGGTTGACGGGTACAACCTCGGCAAAATCCGCGTTGAGGTTGCCCGCAGGGTTATAGGGTCCGGGTTCGGTGAAAATATGCCCGTCGCCGGTCAGTGGCAGTTCGGGAATGTGGCAGCCCGCGCAACCAATGTCGGCAAACACGTGCTCGCCCCGGCGTACCGCCTCTTCCACCGGTTTGGAGTTCGGGATGACCCGGCCGGGCACTGGCAGGGTGGCCTGGAACAGCGAGACCGCGGTGATATCGTCTTCGGTCAGTTCATCGCTGAACCCGTCCTCGTCGGCGTCGACACCCAGCCCAAAACGCTCCACGGATTGCATGCCGTGGTGGTGATTGAAGGCATTGTTGCTGAACTGCCGCAGCGATACCACGGCGCCTGCCTGGTGAAACGGCAGGATGGTGAGTGAGGGTGGGGCATCCGGCGAGGAACTGCGGGTGCTGGCCACGGGCAGGCCGTCGATCGCTTCGGTCAGCCAGTTGCCTGCGCCGTCCCGCCCCAGGCGACCGAAGTCAATGCCCTTGGAGCTGAGCTCCGCGCTGTCTCCGGGGGCCAGTGAATCGCGAATGGCGCGCAGGTCGGCAGTGATCTGCCGGGCGAGCATCTCTACATAGCCGCTGCCGAACATGCCGACAGTGGCCCGGCTATTGCCGATGCTGGAAAGGGTCGTGGGATTGCCCGACTCGTCGAGCGTGCCGCGGGTCGGAATGGGATCACTGCTCTCGAACGTGGCGAAATCGAAGCGCTGCGCCAGTACGAAGACGTTGGTAACGAAGTCGCCGCCGCCGCCCGGGATGCCATAGGGTGCATTGTGGCAGCCGGCACAGGAGTTCGCGTCCGGTCCGGATACTCGATTGAAATTACGCGGGAACAGCAGGGGGGACGACGGATCGGTTAGCGGGCTACCGGTGCCGGTTGTCTGCGGACGCCCTCCACCCTCCTGGATCGTCCAGTTGGCCGAGAAAACGGCGCGGCCGTGGTCCAGTACTTCATTGGTGGGCAGTTGAGCCGCTTCGCCAAACTGCAGGTGCCGGGGTAGTGCAACCTCGCGGCCGATGTCGGCGACCGACGTCATTGATCCCAGCGCGGCGACCAGTAGCCACGCGCGGCGTGCATGTTTCAGCTCCATTGAAGTACCCCAAGTCCTTTTACAGCAAGCACACAAATGTTTTTGGGATTCTACTTGAGCCCGATGGAATGAAAAGGAACCGGTTCACACATTCGCAGGCGAGGCCCGCTGAACCTGGTGCATCGAGTGTAATTGAACGTCTCGGGGCTGTTGTTGCGTCCCCGTTGCGAACCGCAGGCACCCGCTCGGTAGCCACCGGCATAGTGTCGCGCCGGTGTCGACAGACGGTGTCGGCTGATACAAAAAAGCCCCGCGGTTTGGCGAGGCTTGATCGTCTAGTTATGGTGCCCGGAGACAGAATCGAACTGCCGACACGGGGATTTTCAATCCCCTGCTCTACCAACTGAGCTATCCGGGCGGAGGTCGCGAACGCGAGAGGCGCGTATTAAACCCGCGTAGGGCGTGGGAGTCAAGGGGGAAAGGGGCTCTGGTGGCGACTATCTCTAGCCGCGTCCCATAAAGGGCGGAAGTGCCAATTCTGGCTGGTGCACCGGATACAAAAAACCCGGGCGTGGCAACTGCCAGGCCCGGGTTTACTGTACAGAACCGTGCTTAGAAGCCAGCTTCCTTACAGGTCTTGATGATAGCCGCGGCTACCTTGTAGGGATCCGCGTTGGAAGCCGGGCGACGGTCTTCCAGGCGGCCGACCCAACCATCTTCCGGTGTGGTGATAGGAATACGGATAGATGCGCCGCGGTCGGAGATGCCGTAGCTGAACTCGTCGATCGCCTGGGTTTCGTGGCGGCCGGTCAGACGCTGGTGGTTGTCGGCACCGTAAACGCTGATATGGCGCTCGATGTTCTTGCCGAATTCCTCACAGATCCTGGTGAAGACTTCTTCCTTGCCCTCTTCACGCATCGCGGTATTGGAGAAGTTGGCGTGCATGCCGGAGCCGTTCCAGTCGGTGTCGCCCAGGGGCTTGGGATGCCATTCGATCCACAGGCCGTATTTCTCGGCGGTGCGCTCGAGCAGGTAGCGAGCCAGCCAGATCTCGTCGCCGGCACGCTTGGCGCCCTTGGCGAAGATCTGGAATTCCCACTGGCCGGCGGCCACTTCAGCGTTGATACCTTCGACGTTCAGGCCAGCTTCCAGGCACATGTCCAGGTGCTCTTCGATGATGTCGCGGCAGAAAGCGTTCTTGGCGCCTACCGAGCAGTAGTAGGGACCCTGGGGATCGGGGAAGCCGCCGGCGGGGAAGCCCGGCGGACGGTCGGTGCTGGAATCCCACAGGAAGTATTCCTGCTCGAAGCCGAACCAGTAATCTTCGTCGTCCTCGCCTTCCATGATGGTGGCGCGACCGTTGGATACGTGGGGAGTGCCGTCCGCGTTGAGCACTTCGCACATTACCAGGTAGGCGTTCTTGCGGTCCGGGTCGGGAATGACCATCGCAGGCTTGAGCAGGCAGTCAGAGGCGTTGCCCTCGGCCTGTTCGGTGGAACTGCCGTCGAAGGACCACATGGGGCATTTTTCCAGGGTGCCGTCGAAATCTTTGCGGACCATGGTCTTGCTGCGCAGGCTTTGAGTCGGGGTGTAACCGTCAAGCCAGATATATTCCAACTTACTTTTCATCTTGCGATTCTCTTTTGATAGCAGATTATGGAAGGAACCCAATGCGGGTAGTAAACCTCTAGCAGGCTCAAAAAAGCAAAATCCATTCCAACCTTGGCATTTTGCACCAAATGGAGGAAAAGCGACCATAAATGAGCGCCTTACGTGGATTTTGCCGGATTCTGGCGACAATTCACGCTGATTTGACATTTATGGGTGCATAAGATTGCGCGATGGCGGTGCATTTGGCGTGCCAAACGCACTAATTTGGTGCTTTTCAGTGTCGCAGGGTCTCCCCGGAATCGTCCATCTGCCCCCCTCCGGCGGCTTCGCTGCAAGCGGGGCGGGAGGGGCGCTGGGAGGTCAGGCAGGCGCGCTTGCGTCGACCACGATGGCAGTAATGTTATCGCGGCCGCCGCGTTCGAGGGCGAGGTCGACGAGGGCCTTGCAGCTGTCCTGGGCGGCGCCCTGGGCCAGCAGGGTTTGGATGTCGTCGCAGCCCACGGGGTTGTAGAGGCCGTCGCTGCAGAGCAGGTAACGATCGCCGTCGTGGACGCTGGCGAAGCCCAGGTCCGGCGTCAGGCTCTCGCGGATGCCTACGGCGCGGGTCAGGACGTGCGACGTGTGATGCGTGACCTTTTCCTCGGCGGTCAATTCACCCCTCGCGTGTTTCTGCTGCGCCAGGCTGTGGTCTTCCGTGAGCTGTACGAGTTCTCCGTCGCGCAGCCTGTACAGGCGGCTGTCACCCGCCCACAGGAAAAAACACTGATTACCATGGGCGAGCATTACCACCACGGTTGTCCCTGGCCGGTGTTTGCGGAAGGCGGTGCGACATTGCACGTTTGCCGCCTGCAATCGGGTTTCCAGGTCCTGTAGATTGGCGAGTACCGAACCCTGCGGGGAAAATGTCCGGAGCTGCTTGACCACGGCACTGCTGGCGAAGTCGCCGCGGCTGTGCCCCCCCATGCCGTCGGCTACTACCCACAGCCTCTGTTCCTGTGAGTCCAGGAAGGCATCCTCGTTGATGTGGCGTACGCGCCCGACATCGGTGAGGCTCGCGCTCCGCCATGTAATGGCTCCGGCGGCATTGGCGTCCTGTGTCCCTGCTTCGAAACTGTCCGCGATCTCTGCGATCTCTTGCAGTGAAATTTCCGGCATATGAAGTTCCACCCGATTTCAGTCGTTGAGCCAGTTTTCCCGGAGGATGCGCACCAGTTCGCCAGCTGATTCCGGCCGCCGCGCGGGGTCTTTCTGCAGGCACTGCATGGTCAGGTTGGCCAGCACTTCCGGGACGTGCTGGCGGGTAACCTTGCGCGGGTCCGCGGGTGTTTCGGTGCGGATCTGCTGCAGCAGGGTGGGGATGAAGTCGCCCTGGAAGGGCGTGGTTCCGGTCAGGCATTCGTACAGCAGGGCGCCCATGCTGTAGAGGTCGGACTGGAATGAAATGTCGGGGTCGCGGTTGATCTGCTCGGGTGACATGTACATCACGGTGCCCTGCAACTTGCCTTCGCCGGTCATGCCCGGGTCGCCCTCTGCCTCGTTGATGTCCTCGTCGCTGTCTGTCGTGTCCGTCCTGTGCCAGACCTTGGCCAGGCCCCAGTCGAGCAGCAGTACCTCTCCATAGGGGCCGATGAGGATGTTGTCCGGCTTGATGTCGCGGTGCAGCACGCCCTTGGAATGGGCGTAGCCCAGGGCCTGCCCCACCTGCTCGATGACTTCCATCAGCTGGGTCAGGTCGTAGCGCTCGCGGTAGTTCAGTACCTCGCGCAGGGTGTAGCCATGCACCAGCTTCATGGTGAAGTAGTAGTTGCCCTTGTTGTCGCGGCCGAGCTCGTAGGTGGGCACAGTGTTCGGGTGCTGCAGGCAGGCCGAGATACGCGCCTCGCGCAGCAGGCGCCGGGTCTCGATCGGGTCGTTGATGAATTCGGGACGCAGGCTCTTGTAGCAGATGGTCCGGCGCAGATGCAGGTCGCGACAGGACTTGATCAGCGACTTGCCACCCTTGGCGATGGTGGAGAAATAGGCGTAGCGGGTATTCGGGTTGAGCTGCTCGGGCAGGGGCGCATCGGTATCTTCTGCGTAGAGAGGCGTATCAGCGTCTTTTTGCTGCGGGAATTCGAGCATGGATTACTCCGTCGGACCGCCGGGCTTCGCGCAGCGGGAAGTGTGGAGGCAGTATACTCAATACGCCTTGCCTTGGCAGTCAGTGGGGCCGCGAGGCCCCGCAGCTATTCGGAGGGCGGCACGTAACCTTCGGCCTGGTCGAATTCCTCGCCGGCGAAGAACTTCTCCATCTCCTCCTGCAGGTACTTGCGCGCCTGGGGATCGACCAGCGAGAGATGCTTCTCGTTGATCAGCATGGTCTGGTGGGCCTGCCATTCCTGCCAGGCTTGTTTTGAGACATTGTCGAAAATATCCTGGCCCTTCGGGCCGGGGTAGGGCGGGGCGTCGAGGCCTTCGAGTTCTTCCCGATACTTTTTGCAGAATACGGTGCGGGGCATGGTTTACTCCTCTGCCTTGTCCTGGGGCTCGCCGGCCAGCTGCAGCAGCAGCCGCAACACCGGTGCGGCGAGCCCGACCTGTGCGGTTTCGCGCACGTTATACCAGAGCTGCCGGTCGGCTTCCATGACGCTGCCAGGCGACACCGGCAGTTGCAGCAGTACCGGCTCTATATCGAGGTGATAGTGGCTGAAGGTGTGGCGGAATTCCGGCCAGTGCTCAACGGCTGTGGGAGTGCAGCCCAGCGTGTCGCTGCTCCACTGTGCCGGTGAGCGCTCCCCGGCTTCCGGAAAGCACCACAGCCCGCCCCAGATGCCCGGCGCCGGCCGTTTCTCCAGCCACACCTCCCCGGCGCTGTTGCGGGCCATCAGCAGGCGGGTGGATTTCACCGGCATGGCCTTGCGCGGCTTCTTGCCCGGGTAGTCCTGTGGGTTGCCCTGCTGCCGCGCGATACAGTCCGCGGCCAGCGGGCACACCCCGCAGGCCGGTGACGAGCGAGTGCAGAGCAGCGCCCCCAGGTCCATCATCGCCTGGTTGTAATCCCGGTGACGTTCGCCGGGGGTGAGTTCCTCGGCAATCGTCCAGAGGTTATCGTGCACTGCCGATTTTCCCGGCCAGCCCGCCACTGCCCGGTGCCGGGCGAGCACCCGCTTCACGTTGCCGTCGAGGATGATGCCGCGTTTGCCGAAGGACGACGCGAGGATGGAGCCCGCCGTGGAGCGGCCGATGCCCGGCAGGGCCTGCAGGGCCTGCAGATCGTCGGGGAACTCGCCGCCGAATTCCGCAGACACCATTTTTGCCGCCTTGTGCAGGTTGCGCGCGCGGGCGTAGTAGCCGAGCCCGGTCCACAGGTGCAGCACTTCGTCCTCGGGCGCTGCGGCGAGGCTGGTGACGGTGGGGAAGCGCAGCAGGAAGCGTTCGAAGTAGGGAATGACCGTCTTGACCTGGGTCTGCTGCAGCATGATTTCCGACAGCCAGACCCGGTAGGGGTCGGCACTGCGCTGCCAGGGCAGGTCGTGGCGGCCGTGCTGGTCGAACCAGCTGAGGATGCGGGTGGCGAAGTGGCGGCTGGATCGGGTCACGGGCTACAGGCTGTCGGTAGTCAGGAGGCGGAATCCGAAGCACGGTACCCGCCCGTCCTACTGCGGGTCAATGCCTGCCCGGGGGGCTTCCAAAACTGCGCGGTTGGTGCGATGCTCGGCAGCGGTCCCCGAAGCCCGGCGCCGCGTTTTCCCACACGCGGTCTTCGCCAGGCAAACTGAACTTCCCAAAGCAGTCAATTCACGGCACTCCGGTGCCGGGGTGATTTTCGGGGTGGATATTTGTGACGCGCAGGCAGCGCTGACAGGTGAAACAGCATGTTGATCAAACCCGGTATTACAGTGTCATCCCTCGATGTGGAGCGGCTGGAGAAGCTGATGGCGCGCCAGGCCGACGCTTCCCTGCCGGGCCTCGATGCCCTGCAGGAGGAACTGGACCGCGCCAACCTGGTGGCGCCTGCGGAGATGCCGGAAACCGTCGTGACCATGAATTCCACGGTGCGCTTCCAGGACCTGGCCAGCGGCCGGGAATTCTGTCGCACGCTGGTATACCCGGCGAGCGGCGCCCCGGCCGCCGACTGTATCTCCATATTCGCCCCGGTCGGCAGCGCCCTGCTCGGTTTGAGCGAAGGCGATGACATCGACTGGCCGAAGCCCGGCGGCGGGGTCCTGAAGGTGCGTATTCTCGAGGTGGTGTACCAACCCGAGCGCGCCGGCGAGCTGCATCGCTAGATGGATATTGGCCGCTGCCTGCGCGGCCGGCTTTTGCTATAATCTGCCGCCTTTTTGGCAACATAGCCCCGGACTCCCCCAGGATTGGAGATGACAATGGCCGAGCGAAAGGCGACCGTGAGTCGCAACACGCTGGAAACGCAGATTACTGCGAGCGTAAACCTCGACGGCAGCGGCAAGGCGCAGCTGGAAACCGGTATTCCGTTTCTGGAGCACATGCTCGACCAGATTGCCCGCCACGGGCTGTTCGACCTCGACATCAAGGCCGTGGGCGACCTGCACATCGACGACCACCACACCGTGGAGGACATCGGCATCACCGTGGGCATGGCCTTCGCCGAGGCGGTGGGCGACAAGAAAGGCATCATGCGCTACGGTCACGCCTACTGCCCGCTGGATGAGGCGCTGTCGCGCGTGGTGATCGATTTCTCCGGCCGCCCCGGGCTCACCTACCACGTGGACTACACCCGCGCGGCGGTGGGCGGTTTCGACGTGGACCTGTTCATGGAATTCTTCCAGGGCTTCGTCAATCATGCCCGGGTGACCCTGCACATTGACAACCTGCGCGGCGACAACACCCACCACCAGGCCGAGACCATCTTCAAGGCCTTCGGCCGCGCCATGCGCATGGCGCTGGCCGAGGACCCGCGCATGGCCGGCGTCACGCCGTCCACCAAGGGCGTGTTGTAGGCCGCGGTGATGAGCAGCGGTAGCGTCGCCGTCATCGATTACGGCATGGGCAATCTCCACTCGGTGGCCAGCGCGCTGCGCCACGCCGGCGCGGGAGAAGTGCGGGTCACCTGTAACGCCGCCGAGATTCACTCGGCGGACCGGGTGGTGTTCCCCGGGGTCGGCGCCATGCGCGACTGCATGGCGGAAATCCGCCGACTGCAGTGCGACGAGTTGCTGGCCGATGCGCTGTTCGAGCAGCGCAAGCCGGTACTGGCGATCTGCGTCGGCATGCAGGCCCTGCTCGACCACTCCGAGGAGAACGGCGGCGTGGATTGCCTGGGCCTGATTCCCGGCAGTGTGCGTCATTTCGGCCGCCCCCTGCTGGACGCCTCGGGCGAGCGCCTCAAGGTGCCGCACATGGGCTGGAATGTAGTGCAGCAGGCGCGCGAGCATCCCCTGTGGTCGGGTATCGAGGATGGCAGCCGCTTTTACTTCGTGCACAGTTATTACGTGCACGCGGAGGACCGTGCGCTGGTCGCCGGTCGCCTCGATTACGGCATCTCCGCGGATGCAGCGCTGGCCCGCGACAATCTCTTCGCGGTGCAGTTCCACCCGGAAAAGAGCCACACCGCCGGCCTGCAGTTACTGAAAAACTTTCTTGAATGGGACGGAACATGCTGATCATCCCCGCTATCGACCTCAAAGACGGCCAGTGCGTGCGCCTGCGCCAGGGCCTGATGGAGGACAGCACCGTGTTCTCCGACGATCCGGTGTCCATGGCCACCCGCTGGGTGGAAGCCGGCTGCCGCCGCCTGCACCTCGTGGATCTCAACGGGGCCTTCGCCGGCACCCCGGTCAACGGCGAGGTGGTCACCGCGATCGCCGCGGCCTACCCGAACCTGCCGATCCAGATCGGCGGCGGTATCCGCGACCTGGCAACCATCGAGCATTACGTCAAAAGCGGTGTCAGCTACGTGATTATCGGCACCAAAGCGGTGAAAGAACCCGCCTTCGTGGCCGAAGCCTGTCGCGCCTTCCCCGGCAAGGTCATTGTCGGCCTGGACGCGAAAGACGGCCTGGTGGCCACCGACGGCTGGGCGGAGGTCTCCGGGGTGCAAGCCACTGACCTTGCGAAGCAGTTCGAGAGCGACGGCGTCTCCGCCATCGTCTACACCGATATCGCCCGCGACGGCATGATGCAGGGCGTCAACGTAGAGGCGACAGTCGCCATGGCCCGCGCCTCCAGCATTCCGGTAATTGCCTCCGGCGGTATTACCAACCTCGACGATATCCGCGCCCTCAGCGCTGTGGCCCACGAGGGTATCTGCGGCGCGATCACCGGCCGGGCGATCTACGAGGGCACGCTGGACGTCGCGGAAGCGCAGAAGTTCTGCGACGCCGCCGCCTGAGGACGCTGCCCATGGGACTGGCCAAGCGCATTATTCCCTGCCTCGATGTCGACAACGGCCGGGTGGTCAAGGGAGTCAACTTCGTCGGTATCCGCGACGCCGGCGACCCGGTGGAAATCGCCCGCCGCTATAACGAGCAGGGCGCCGACGAGATCACCTTCCTCGACATCACCGCCAGCCACGAGGGGCGCGATACCACCGTGCACACGGTGGAGCAGATCGCCGAGAACGTCTTCATCCCGCTGACTGTCGGCGGCGGTATCCGCAGCGTGCAGGACATCCGCACCATGCTCAACGCCGGCGCGGACAAGGTCAGTATCAACACCGCGGCCATCCACAACCCGGAACTCGTCCGCGAGGCGGCGGAGCGCTTCGGTTCCCAGTGCATCGTGGTGGCGATCGACGCCAAGCGGGTGGACGACGTGGACGGCCAGCCGCGCTGGGAAATCTTCACCCACGGCGGCCGCAAGCCCACCGGCATCGACGCGGTGGAATGGGCGCGCAAGATGGCGGGCCTCGGCGCCGGCGAAATCCTGCTTACCAGCATGGACCGCGACGGCACCAAGAACGGCTTCGAACTGGGCGTGACCCGCGCCATCAGCGACGCGGTGGATATCCCGGTGATTGCCTCAGGGGGGGTCGGCAACCTCGACCACCTGGTCGAGGGCATCACCAAAGGCGGCGCCGACGCGGTGCTCGCCGCCAGCATCTTCCACTTCGGGGAGTACACCGTGCCCCAGGCCAAGGCCTATATGGCCGAGCGCGGGATCGAAGTCCGGCTGTAGGAAAAAAGGGGTCAGAGCCCTTTTTACACCACCACCGCGGTTGAATTCTGCTGACTTGAGTAAAAAGGGCTCTGACCCCTCTTTCTCTCCCAGCGACGCGTTGTGCGGGATGCTGCCCCAGCGCGCCAGCACCTCCGACACCAGCGCCAGCTCAATCCCCTCACAGGCCAGCCGCGGCAAGGCCTCCGCCAGTACCTCGGCGGTGGCCGGGTAGGGGTGGCCGATGCCCACAGCGACCCGGTTTTCCCGCGCCAGGGCCAGCAGTTTGCGCAGCTGCCGGCGGATGGCCGGCGCACTTTCATCGTTGTCCAGGAATACCGAGCGGGAGATGTTGGGCACACTGAATTCGCTGGCCGTGCGGGCGGCCACGGTCTTGGCACTGGTGCGCGAGTCGACGAAGTAGAGGTCGCGACGCAGCAGTGCCTGCATCACCCAGCCCATCTGCAGGGGCAGGGTGGTGAGCTCGCTGCCCATGTGGTTGTTGAGCCCGCGCAGGTGGGGGACCGCGTCGATATCCGCCGCCAGTACCGTGTCGAACTGCTTGCGACTGAGCGCCGGGGTGAGTACCCCGCGCCCCGGCTGTGCGCCACTGGTGTTGCTCATCGGCGCGTGCAGCAGGATTTCCTTGCCCGCGGCAAAGCCCGCCTCGGCAATCTCCCGGCCGTGGGGGCTATGCGGGAGGACGGCGAGATTGAGTTTGCCGGGCAGCCTTGCGATAGCCAGGCCGAGGTCGCGGCGATTGCCGATATCGTCGATGATCAGCACCAGTGAGCCGCGCGGCGCGGTGGCGGCGATGCTCGCCGGCGGTGGCACCAAGCAGTCGGCGAGGCTGCGGCTCGCGCCTGTCACCGTCACCAACAGCAGCCAGCCTGCCGCGCGGCCTGCGTTTCCAATCCTTTGTTTTCGGTGCTCCCCTGGTGTGCGAGCAGTCACTTGTTATTATCTGGGTTCAGCTGATGCCGACTGTGGCCTGAGCACTGGTGGGGGCTCGCGCAGGCCGAGGACCGTGAGTCCCTTGAGCAGTGAGAGCGCCTCGTACAGCTGGTTGTCGGAGCCCTGCAGTTCCCTGGCAGCGGTATTGGCCTTGCCCGCGTTGTCGCTGGCGCCATTGCCGTTGTCCAGGTGGCGGGAGAGGTCGGCCTCGGTGATACCGCGGGGGTCGTCGTAGGCGGTGACCTTGGCCCGCTGCACCTCGATATCCGGTTCGATGCCCTCGGCCTGGATCGAGCGTCCGCTGGGCGTGTAATACAGGGCGGTGGTCAGCTTGACCGCCCGGTCCTCGGAGATCGGCAGCACCGTCTGCACCGACCCCTTGCCGAAACTGCGGGTGCCCATGATGACCGCCCGGTGGTGGTCCTGCAGGGCGCCGGCGACGATTTCCGAGGCGCTGGCGGAGCCGGCGTTGATCAGCACGATCACCGGCTTGCCGTCGAGGGCGTCGATCGGCTCGGCGTTGAAGCTGACATGGGAGTTGGGCAGCCGGCCCTCGGTATATACGACCAGGCCGCCGTCAAGGAACAGGCCGGCGACGTCCACGCTGGCCTTGAGCACGCCGCCGGGGTTGTTGCGCAGGTCCAGCACCAGGCCCTTGATGTTCTGTTCGGTGGCCAGCTTTTCCACCGCCTTCTGCACCGCGGGGCCGGTATTGCTCTGGAACTGGGCGATCCGCACATAGGCAAAGCCGGGTTCCAGCCAGCGCTGGCGCACGCTGGCGACCTTGATGACGTCGCGCACCAGGGTGACCTCGAAAGGCTGGCTTTCGCCGGGGCGGCCGATGGTCAGTTCGATCTCGGTGCCGGCGGGGCCGCGCATCATTTCGATCGCCTCGCCGAGGCTCATGCCCTTCACCGGCGTGGTCCCCAGTTTGAGGATGACGTCGCCGCTGCGCAGGTCGGCCTTGGCGGCGGGCGAGCCGTCGATCGGGGCGATAACCGTGACATAGCCATCCTGCATGCCGACTTCCAGCCCGAGGCCGTTGAACTCCCCGCTGGTGGTTTCCTGCAGGCCCTCGAAGGCCTCCTCGCTGAGGTAGACCGAGTGCGGGTCGAGCCCCATCAGCATGCCCTGGATGGCGTAGTCCAGCAGGGTGCTGTCGTCGATTTCCTCGACGTAACCCTGGCGAATCTGGTTGAAGACGTTGGCGAAGGTACGCAGCTCCTCGAGGGGCAGGTCGCCCTCCTCGACGGCGGCCCCGGCGGGCAGGGCTAAACAGGCGGTGGCGGCCAGGGGCAGCAGCCAGCGGGGCAGGAGAGCAGGGGTCATGGATACCACCGTGGGCCAGTAGTTATTGCTGGAAACTTCAGTAGTTTACCTTAATGGCGGCGGCGTGCGACTGGCAAGTTTCAGCGCCGGCACCAGAGCGAGGGGTTGACCGGCTTGCCATTCTCGCGGACCTCGAAATAGAGGGCCGGCTCGGTTCTGCCGCCGCTGTCGCCAACCGTGGCGATTGGCGTGCCGGTCCCGACCCATTCGCCGACTTCCTTCAGCAGGGTCTGGTTGTGGGCGTAGAGGCTCAGGTAGCCGTCGCCGTGATCGACGATGATCAGCAGGCCCATGCCGCGCAGCCAGTCGGAATAGATTACCCGGCCGTGGTGAATTGGTTTGACCAGGGTGCCGGGACTGGCGGGAATCGTAACCCCCTGCCAGCGCATCTTGCCCTGGTTGCGCGAGTCACCGAAGCGCGCGATGGCGCGACCGGGCACGGGCCAGGGCATCTTGCCCTTCGCTGACTTGAAGGGCTGGGCGTCTTCCTCGGGGATATCAAGTTCCACGATGGCCTTGCGGATTGCTTCGAGCAAAGCCTCCAGTTCCTTCTGATCGGCCTCCAGCCTGGCCAGCGTGCCGCCCTTTTCCTTCAACTCGGCGTTGACCCGGGCGAGCGCCGCGCTGCGGGCCTCGTTCGCTACCGTCAGCTGCGCCTGCTGTTCGGCGAGGGTTCGCTGGTTTTCCTCGAGTGCTGCCAGGCTGGTGCTGATTTGCTTCTCGTTGTCCGCCAGCGCGGCCAGGGTCTGGCGGAACTCCTCCAGCACCTCGTTGCGGGCGCGGAAGAAATAGCGATAGTAGGCGAGATTGCGGGCCAGGGTGTCCGGGTTCTGTTGATTCAGCAACAGCTTGATCTGGGCCTGGCGGCCCATCTTCCATGCCGTGCGCAGCTCCTGGGCAATGCGCTCCTGCTGGGCCTCGGCGGCGGACTGCAGGCGCGCCTGCTCCGCCTTGAGTTGCCTGAGTTCCGCCTCGTGGGCACTGATCTCGGCCTGGTTGGCGTTGATCTGTTTGCTGATTCGCGCTTGCGCCAGTTCGGCTTCCCTGAGCTGCGCGCGCAGGCTGTCGCGCTCCTTCCCGGCGCTGCTGATCTCCTGATTGATCTTCTTGATCTGCGCCTGCAACTCGCGCAGCTGTGCCTTCGCCCGGGCCTCGTCGGGCTCAGCGAAGGCGGCCGCTGCCGCGGTCGCGAGGACCAGCAGGAGAGCAGCGGCACAACGGCGGGAGTTGCGGGTCAGGAGGCGGCCCCGGCGAGACGCGCCGGTTCTGCCAGGTTGCGACCGGTCATCTCCGCCGGCTGGCGCAGGTGCATCAGCCCCAGCAGGGTTGGCGCGATATCGGCGAGGATACCCCCCGCGGGGTCGAGATGAACGGCGTCGCGACCGATGTAGACCAGCGGCACCAGCTCCGTGGTGTGCTGGGTGTGATGCTGGCCGGAGTCGTAATCGACCATCTGCTCGCAGTTGCCGTGATCGGCTGTGACCAGGGCCTGGCCGCCCACTTCCAACAGCGCCGCCTCCACGCGACCGAGGCAGGCATCCAGGGCCTCGACCGCCTTGACGGCTGCCGAGTAGACACCGGTGTGGCCGACCATGTCGCCGTTGGCGTAATTGCAGACGATGAAGTCGTATTTGCCGGAGCGGATGGCCGCGACCAGTTTATCGGTCACTTCAGGGGCGCTCATCTCGGGCTTGAGGTCGTAGGTGGCCACGTCCGGGGAGGCGACCAGTTCGCGGTCTTCGCCCTCGAACAGCGCCTCGCGGCCGCCGGAGAAAAAGAAGGTGACGTGGGCGTATTTTTCCGTCTCCGCGATGCGCAGCTGGGTCTTGCCCTGTTTGGCCAGGTAGTCGCCGAGCACGTTGGCGAGGGATTCCGGCGGGAAGGCTACGGGCACTTTGAGATCCGCGGCATATTCCGTGGTAGTCACGAAGGCCGCCAGTTGCGGGCGCGCCCTGCGCTCGAAACCGGCGAAATTGTCGGCGACCAGCGCGTGGCTCATCTGCCGGGCGCGATCGGCGCGGAAGTTCATGAAAATGACGCTGTCGCCGTCGCGGATAAAGGCGGGTTCCGCCCCCTCGGGGACGATCACCGTGGGTTTGACGAACTCGTCGCTCTCGTCCCGGCCATAGGCCGCGGCCAGTGCACTGCCGGTATCGGCGGCGCTGTATTCCCCGCAGCCCTCGGTCAGCAGCCGGTAGGCGGGCTCGACCCGGTCCCAGCGGTTGTCGCGGTCCATGGCGTAGTAGCGGCCGCAGACACTGGCGACCCGGCCGCAGCCGAGTTCCGCGAACACGGCATCGGCCTTCTCCAGCGAGGGGCCGGCACTGCGCGGCGGCGTATCGCGACCGTCGAGAAAGGCGTGCAGGTAAACCTCTTTCGCGCCGCGCTGCGCCGCCAGTTTCACGGCGGCAAAGATCTGGTCCTCGTGGCTGTGCACGCCGCCCGGTGAGAGCAGGCCCAGTATATGGACGGCGCCGCCATTGGCGAGGGCCTTGTCCACCGCACCGGTGTAGACCGGGTTGCTGAAAAAGTCGCCGTCGGCGATGGCCTTGTCGATGCGGGTGATGTTCTGGTAGATCACCCGGCCGGAGCCCAGGCTCATGTGGCCGACCTCGGAGTTGCCCATTTGCCCGGCGGGCAGGCCCACATCGAGGCCGGAGCCGGAGATCAGGGTGTGCGGCGAATCGCGCCACAGGCGGTCCCACACCGGGGTATCCGCGTTGGCGATCGCGTTGTCCTTGACTTCTTCGCGGTATCCCCAGCCGTCCAGGACAATCAGCACGGTAGGGCGCTTCCGGGTCTCTTGCATGAGTCTTCCGTTCCAGAGGGAGTTGCGCAGTGGAATGGCCTATTCTACCCGCTCGCGGCGGCCCCTGCACAGGGCCGGAGGCGACAGCTCCAGTCCAGTACTGGCGCGGCCTGCAGGGGTGGTTGGTCCGGGGCTTAGCCTGTATACTCTGCGCCTTTTGTGAACCCGGGCCAGCACTGGCCGCGGGTGTTACCCACGCTCTACAGGCCCCGAAGGCATGGCGCTATTTTTTGAGTTCCTCGCGCAGGAATGGATGCTGGCCACCGCACTGCTGGTGGTGCTGGCGATGTTGTTTTTCCACGAATCGCGCAAGGCCGGCCCCTCGCTGACCCCGCAGCAGGCGATTAACCTGGTCAATGCCGAGGCCGGTATTTTTGTAGACCTGCGCGACAAGGCCGACTACAAGGCCGGGCACATTGTCGACGCGGTGCACATCCCCAGCAGCAAATTGCTGAATAATGACACCGTAGAACTTGAGAAATACCGCGAACGCCCCATTGTACTGGTATGCAAGCTCGGCCAGAACGCCGGCGCCGTGAGCAAGAAGTTGCGCGCAGCCGGTTTCGACAAGGTCTATAAGATGGGCGGCGGAATGACCGAGTGGAGCAACCAACAGCTGCCGGTAGTCGGCAAGGGATAAAAACGCGTGGCACAGGCGGTAACCATGTACACCACCCGTTTTTGCCCCTATTGCGTCCGCGCGCGGATGCTGCTGGAAGGCAAGAACGTCGAGTACACCGACATCCGTGTGGATGCCCAGCCCGCGTTGCGGCGGGAAATGATGCAAAAGAGCGGTCGCCACACAGTGCCGCAAATCTGGGTCGGCAACGTTCACGTGGGCGGCTACGACGACCTCGCCCGGCTGGAACGGTCGGGCAAACTGGACCAGTTACTACAACAGGTGCCCTAGGGCACACAGCAATTCCGAAATGGAGGACGGCACCATGGCCGAGGAACAAGTTCAACAGCAATTCGCGATGCAGCGCATCTACACCAAGGATATTTCCTTCGAGTCACCGGCTACCCCCGCCGTCTTCCGCAAGCAGTGGCAGCCCAAGATCAACCTGGACCTCAACACCTCCAGCAACAAGATCGACGACCAGAACAACTTCGAGGTGGTCCTGACCATCACCATCACTGCGAAAGTGGAAGACGACACCGCCTTCCTGGTGGAAGTGAAGCAGGCCGGTATCTTCCTGATCGCCGGCTTTGACGGCGAGGACCTGCGCCGCATCCTCGGCACCGCCGCGCCGAACGTACTGTTCCCCTACGCGCGCGAAACCATCGACAACCTGTGCGTCAAGGGCGGCTTCCCTCCCATGATGCTGGCACCGGTCAACTTCGACGCCCTCTACCAGCGCGCGCTGGAGCAGGCCGCCAGCCGCCAGGCTGGCGAAGGTGAAGCCGCGGTCAACTGATTGCGCTTACCAGCGAAAACGGGGGCTGCGGCCCCCGTTTTTGTTTCCGCTGTCAGCCCAGCCCCGGAAAACCCAGCTGCCGCAGCGCCTCGTAGGTAACCACCGCTACCGCATTACTCAGGTTGAGACTGCGACTGTCCTCGCGCATGGGAATCCGCAGGCAGTGGCCGGGCCCCAGTTTCTCCCTGATATCCGCCGGTAGCCCGCGGGTTTCGGGGCCGAACAGCAGGGCGTCCCCGTCCTGGTAGGCAATCTCGTGATGCCCTTTGCTGGCTTTGGTGGTCAGCCCCAGCAGCCGTGCACCGGGATTCGCTGCCTCGAACGCGGACAGGTCCGGGTAGCGCCGCACCTCCGCGAAGTCCCGGTAGTCCAGCCCCGCGCGGCGCAGTTTCTTTTCTTCCAGGTCAAAACCCAGTGGTTCGATCAGGTGCAGCGCACAGCCGGTGTTGGCGCACAGGCGCATGATGTTGCCGGTATTCGGTGGGATTTCCGGCTGGTAGAGGACGATGTGGAGCATCGCGGGATTTTAGCCATAGGCTGCCGGGACGGGAAGTTCCGGGGCTGGTTTTCATTGTCGGGTTCGGTGATAACGGTTGTGGGGATAGCTTCCCGAGCGCGATCCGGAATGTTCCCGCTGGAACACGCCAAAAAGCGCACATCCATGTGCAGGCTCGGGTGGCGACGTCCTGTCGCCACACGGTTCCAGCGGGAACATTCCGGCTCACACTCTACCTGCGGAGCGCGTTTCCAATCCTGATGCGGGGCAAAACTTCGGTTGTAATCGTGTCCGAAGTACCGAAGTACCGGAGTACCGGAGTACCGGAGTGCCGGAGTGCCGGAGTGAAAATATGGCAGCGTAGAGGACTGTCCGCAGGGTATGGCCTCCCGAAAACGTCCGAGGCCATGGATGGCCGAGGCCGAGCTGCCAGGGATGGCGCTTTTGCGTTTTTCGGGAGGCCATACCCTGCGGGCAGGCCGTGGACCCGAAGCACCCAATCCGAGCCTCGTAGACCCGAAGCACCCAATCCGAGCCTCGTAGACCCGAAGCACCCAATCCGAGCCTCGTGGACCCGAAGCACTATAAGAAAAAGCCGCGGACTTGACGTACCGCGGCAAAAATTCAGTAGAAGCGCAGTCTCATGCGAGGAATCAGAAAACCTCGGGGCTCATACAAACCCGAGGACTCACATCTCCAGGTCTTTCATCTTCCGTGTCAGGGTATTGCGCCCCCAGCCCAGCAGTTCCGCCGCGTCGCGCTTGCGCCCGTGGGAGTGCTGCAGGGCCACCTCGATCATGACCCGCTCGAAGTCCGGGATCGCCTGCTGCAGGATGTGGTGCTTGCCCTGGACCAGTTCATTGCGCGCCCAGCGCTGCAACTGTTCGCGCCAGTCGGTTTCGCCGCCGCCCTCGCTGCTGGGGCGGGATTCCTCGCTGGAGAGTTCCGGCGGCAGGTCCGAGAGGTGCACGTCGCGGCCCGAGGCCATAACCGTGATCCAGCGGCAGGTATTTTCCAGCTGGCGCACGTTGCCCGGCCACTCCAGGCTGGCGAGGTACTCTTCGGTCTCCGGCAGCAACATCTTCGGTTCGCCGCCCAGTTCCTCGGCAGCGCGCTTGAAGAAATGCTGCATCAGGCGCGGGATGTCCTCGCGGCGCTCCGAGAGCTTGGGGATGTGGATGCGGATGACGTTGAGGCGGTGGAACAGGTCCTCGCGGAAGTCGCCGCGGCGCACCAGTTCCTCCAGGTCCTGGTGGGTGGCGGCGATGATGCGCACGTCCACTTTGAGGGGCGTGTGGCCGCCGACGCGGTAGAACTCGCCGTCCGCCAGTACGCGCAGCAGGCGGGTCTGGGTTTCCGGGGGCATGTCGCCGATTTCGTCGAGGAACAGGGTGCCGCCGTTGGCCTGCTCGAAGCGCCCCTCGCGGCGGGCGTTGGCGCCGGTGAAGGCGCCCTTTTCGTGGCCGAACAGTTCGGATTCCATCAGGTCGCGGGGAATCGCCGCCATGTTGAGGGCGATAAACGGGCTGTTGGAGCGCGGGCTGTGGCGGTGCAGGGCGCGGGCCACCAGTTCCTTGCCGGTACCGGATTCACCGTTGATCAGTACGGTGATATTGCTGTGGGACAGGCGTCCGATGGCGCGGAACACCTCCTGCATCGCCGGCGCTTCACCGATGATCTCGGTGTGGGGCAGCTCTTCCATTTGCCGCGGTTCGCTGCTGCGTTCCAGTGCGTGGGCCAGTGCGCGCTCGGTGATCGCCACCACCTCGTCGAGGTCGAAGGGCTTGGGCAGGTACTCGAAGGCGCCGCGCTGGTAGGAGGCGACGGCGCTGTCGAGGTCGGAGTGCGCGGTGGTAATGATGACTGGCAGGTAGGGAAAGTTCTCGTGGAGATGGGCAAGCAGCGCCAGGCCATCGATGCCGGGCATGCGGATATCGCTGATGATCACGTCGGGCTGTTCGCTGCCCAGGCGCGCCATCAACTGGTCGCCGTCGGCAAAGCTTTCGTTGTCTATTCCGGCCTGGTTCAGGGCGCGTTCCAGCACCCAGCGAATGGAGCTGTCGTCGTCGACGACCCAGACTTTGGCCTGTCTATGCATGATGCGAAGTTTCCATTGGCAAATAGATGGTGAAGCGGGTCATTCCCGGTTCGCTGGTGCAACCCAGCATTCCGCCGTGGCGGGTGATGATGGACTGGGCGATAGTCAGGCCCAGTCCCGTGCCCTCGGCCCTTCCGGTGACCATGGGCATGAAAATGCTTGGCAGCAGGTCCTCGGGAATCCCCGGGCCGTTGTCCTCGATGTCCAGCCGGCAGACCACGCGGTGGCGGGTACGGCCGATGGTGAGCTGGCGCTGGGGGCGGCTGCGCAGGGTAATCACACAGTCGTCGACGTTCTCGGCTGCCTGCAGCGCGTTGCGCACGATGTTCAGTACTGCCTGGATGAGCTGGCTGCGATCGCCAACCAGTTCGGGCAGGCTCGGGTCGTAATCGCGGACCAGGGTAATGCGGTTGTCGGTCTCCGCCAGCAGCAGGTTGCGCACATGCTCGAGCACCTCGTGGATGTTCAGCTTGCGCTGGTCCAGCTGCTGGTTGGGGCCGAGCAGCCTGTCGACCAGGTCGCGCAGGCGATCGGCCTCGCGAATGATAATAGTGGTGTACTCGGCGAGATCCTCGTCGGGCAGTTCCCGGGCCAGCAGTTGGGCGGCGCCGCGCACACCCCCGAGGGGGTTCTTGATCTCGTGGGCGAGGCCGCGGAGCATCTCGCGGGTGGTTTCCTGGGCGTGGTGGATGTTTTCCTCGCGGCTGATGCGCAGTAGGCGGTCCACAGGCTGGATTTCCAGCAGCAGGAAGCTGCCTGCATCCTCGGAGACGGGTGTCAGCATCAGGTCGGCGTGGATTTCACGTCCGCTGTGCAGGATCAGGGGCATGCTGCGTCGCGCCAGGGGGCTGCGGGTCCGGATGACCTGTTCCAGCACCGTGGCCAGGGTTTCGGGGTGGGCCACCAGGCGATCGAGGCCGTGCCCGACACAACGGGCTTCGGAGGTCTCCAGGAGTACTTCACCAGAGTTGTTCATCGACAGGACCTGCATGTCGGCGTCGAGGGTGACCACGGCCGTGCTGAGGTTGTCGAGAATGTCCCTGTGCTTCGGCATGGTGCCTGCCACGTGCTCGGTTTGTAGGTTAACTGCGCTCATTCGTCATCGGGAAAGCAAAAATAGAGCCAAAAAGAGGCAGGTTCCCCGATAATTGAAAATTTGCCTGAAACTGGTGCGGATGGGGTATGTTAGTGCTAACTATCGCGATGTTTTCAGGCAATATTGCTAGTTTTGTTTCTGGCAGGGGGGTGGGGGCGGCCCTCGCCCTCACTCTGTCGCACTATTATGGTGCAATAGTTTGGGGCGGGTGTCCAGTAAGGGGCGCGGCTGCCGTTGAGCGCGCGTGGTGTGCCCCAGCCTAGTTCAGCACCGAGGGGCGCATCACATAAACGCGCACGCCCGGCGAGGTGGAGAGCACTTCCCCGTCGCTGTCGATTAGCTCGACAGTCAGGTCGTGCGCGCCGCGGAAGACGTTGCTGAGCTGCCAGGCGCCGCCGGTCTGCGGGTCTCCCCAGGGCTTGCCGTCGATGCGCAGTTGCAGGCTCTGGCCGGAATCCAGGGGTGGGGACACCGAGGCAAAAACGCCAAACTCGCCACCGCCCATGGGGATAGTCGTTTCGTTTTCAGGTGCGGTGATCTTTACCGTGGGCAGGATTGCCTCCCCCTGCACAGTCCTGGCGGCGGGTGGCGGCCTGCTGGTGATCGCGGTAGCAGGGGCCGTATTGACCGGTGGGATGTCCACCTTTTCACTGATGGAGTCGTCCGCCGGGGGTTGGTCGGTGAAGACGACGTTGCCGTCCTTGTCGGTGGTCTTGTAGACCTGGGATTGCGCCTGCGTTTCCAGTGCGGCCAGGGCCAGGGGGAGCAGGAGGGCAAAAACCGGAAAACGCATGCAGCATCTCCAAAAAATGCAGTGGTGTACTAAAGCATAGCCTCTGTCACGTGCAGTACCCACAGAAATTCCCACTAAGGAGAAATCCTTAGCCTGTCGCGTCGGGAATAGTAAAGCCGAGATAACTCCATCATTTTGTTAAAGCTCGTTTCCTTTTTAGCTAATCTGGCCGTCCGGTCAGCGTGTCTTGCCAGGGTGCCGCCCAGGCGGGTCATCGGCAGCAACATTTCCGGCCGCAACAAAAAAGCCCGCTCGGTGAGCGGGCTTTTTTGGTTCAAGGCGAAGCCTCAGACAGAGTAGTACATGTCGAACTCGACCGGGTGGGTGGTCATGTTCAGGCGCTCGATCTCGCCTTTCTTCAGCTCGATGTAGGCGTCGATGGTGTCGTCGGAGAACACGCCGCCGGCGGTGAGGAAGGCGCGGTCCGCATCCAGTGCTTCCAGCGCCATTTCCAGGCTGGAGCATACGGTCGGGATGGCCAGGGCCTCTTCCTTGGGCAGGTCGTAGAGGTCCTTGTCCGCCGCGTCGCCGGGGTGGATCTTGTTCTGGATGCCGTCGATACCCGCCATCAGCATGGCCGCGAAGGCCAGGTAGGGATTGGCGGACGGGTCGGGGAAGCGCACCTCGATGCGCTTGCCCCGGGGGCTCGGCTCGTAGGGGATGCGGATGGAGGCGGAGCGGTTGCGGGCGGAGTAGGCCAGCATCACCGGGGCCTCGAAGCCGGGTACCAGGCGCTTGTAGGAGTTGGTGGACGCGTTGGTGAAGGCGTTCAAAGCACGGGCGTGCTTGATGATGCCGCCGATGTAGTAGAGCGCTTCCTCGGACAGGCCCGCGTAGCTATCGCCCGCGAACACGTTGACGCCGTCCTTGGATATCGACTGGTGCACATGCATGCCGGAGCCGTTGTCGCCGACGATCGGCTTGGGCATGAAGGTGGCGGTTTTGCCATAGGCGTGGGCCACGTTGTGGACGCAGTACTTGGTGATCTGGACGTCGTCGCCTTTCTTCACCAGGGTGTTGAAGCGTACGCCGATCTCACACTGGCCGGCGGTGCCCACTTCGTGGTGGTGTACTTCCACGTCCAGGCCCATCTGTTCCATCGCGGTACACATGGCGGCGCGGATATCGTGCAGCGAATCGACCGGGGGCACCGGGAAGTAACCGCCCTTGACGCCGGGGCGGTGACCGATGTTGCCTTCCTCGAACTGGTGGTTGGATACCCAGGCCGCTTCCTCGGAGTGAATCTGGTAGCTGGCGCCGGACATGTCGACTTTCCACTTGATGTCGTCGAACACGAAGAACTCGGGTTCCGGACCGAAGTAGGCGGTGTCGCCGATGCCGGTGGATTTGAGGTATTCCTCGGCGCGGGTGGCGACGGAGCGCGGGTCGCGGTCGTAACCCTGCATGGTGGAGGGTTCGACCACGGTGCAGCGCAGGATCACGGTGGTATCGTCGGTAAACGGGTCGAGGATGGAGGTGCTGTCGTCGGGCATGAGGATCATGTCGGACTCATTGATGCCTTTCCAGCCGGCGATGGAGGAGCCGTCGAACATCTTGCCCTCTTCGAAGAACTCCTCGTCGATCTCCTTGGAGGGGAGGGTAACGTGCTGCTCTTTGCCGCGGGTGTCGGTGAAGCGCAGATCGACCCAGCGCGCTTCATTTTCGGTGATCAGGTTCAGAGTTTGCTCTGACATCTTGGTTCCTCCATGGGATTAAATACGGGACTGCATGCCGGCCTGCGTGCACAGGACTTCCGGATCGGCGCCGGGGGCCGACCGAAACTGTTCGGCAGACTCAAGAATAGCAAGAGATCCGCCGACGGGGTGGTTCACGCAAGCATATGCAAGGCGTCGATATATAATCGTTGTTTCCAGTCCTGCCTGGCATATCGCACCATTACAGGCGTCCATTACACGTTGCTGTGCCGTGCTCGCTGGCAACCTGGAGGTGGCGGTCGCGCGACGTGATTCGCGCCGCGAGTTCCGTATAATACGCAGCCCCATGGACTCGACACTAGCCCCCCCGCAATGAAATATATCGTCAAGTTCTTTCCCGAGATCACCATCAAGAGCAAGCCGGTGCGCAAGCGCTTTGTAGCCCACCTGCACGAGAACTTGAAAGCGGTGCTCACGGAAATCGACCCCGCCGTGCAGGTCAAGCGCGGCTGGGACCGGCTGGAAGTACTGACGGCCGGTGACAGCGAGCTGTGTGCCCGGCTGGTGGAGGCCATGCAGCGTGTCTCGGGCATCAACGCTATCCTCGAAGTGGTGGAATACCCCCTGCCCGAACTGGACGCCATCGCCGACGCGGTACTGCCGGTCTACGCCAGCCGCCTGGAGGGCAAAACCTTCGCGGTGCGCTGCAAGCGCAACGGCCACCACGACTTCACCTCCATGGACGTGGAGCGCGGGGTGGGCGGCGCGCTGCTGGCCCGCAGCGGCGCGGCAGGCGTGAAACTGAAAAACCCGGACGTCGAAGTGGCGCTGGAGATCAGCAAGAAAACCCTGTTCGTGGTGGGCGAGCGCTACAAGGGCCTCGGCGGCTACCCGGTGGGCAGCGTCGAGCCGGTGATCTCGCTGATCTCCGGCGGCTTCGACTCGCCGGTGGCCAGCTACCTCACCATGCGCCGGGGCATGCGCACCCATTTCCTGTTCTTCAACCTCGGCGGCCGCGACCACGAACTGGGGGTGAAGGAGGTGGCTCTCTACCTCTGGCACAAGTACGGCTGCAAGCAGCGGGTACTGTTCATCAGCGTGCCCTTCGAGGAGGTGGTGGCGGAGCTGCTGACCCGGGTGGAGGACAGCCAGATGGGGGTTATCCTCAAGCGCATGATGCTGCGCGTGGGTAACCGCATTGCCGAAGAACTGGAAGTGGACGCCCTGGTCACCGGCGAGGCGGTCGCCCAGGTCAGCAGCCAGACCCTGCGCAACCTGTCGGTAATCGACGAGGTGTCCGAGCGCCTGGTGCTGCGTCCGCTGATCGCCTCGGACAAGGAGGACATCGTCGCCATGGCCAACAATATCGGCACCGGCGAGTTCGCCGCCAATATGCCGGAATACTGCGGCATCATCTCGGTCAATCCCACCACCCGGGCGCGGCTGGAGCGGGTGCAGGCCGAGGAGGCGCGCTTCGACATGGCGATACTCGACCGCGCTGTCGCCAACAGCCGCAAGGTGCGTATCGACCGGCTGGCGGAGGAAGACCTGGAGCGCAGCGAGGTTGAGGTGCTCACGGTGCCGCTGGCCGAGAGCGTGATCATTGATATCCGCCACCCCGAGGAAGAGGAGAACGCCCCCCTGCAGGTGCGCGGCGAAGTCCTCAGGATCCCCTTTTACAAACTGCACAGCGTGGCGGCCGACCTGCCCGCCAATAAAACCTACATGCTCTACTGCGGCAAGGGTGTGATGAGCCGCCTGCACGCCAGCCACCTGCTCGCCGAGGGGCGTTTGCAGGTGAAGGTTTACGCACCCACGGCACTTCGGAAGTAATAAAAGGGGGCGAAACAAAAGGGGTCAGAGTCAAGACTCTGACCCCGGTCTCACTCCGTCCCTGACCCTGGTCCTACTTTAGCTCCCCCAGCTCCCGGTAGGTCTCGTCGAGGATCTTGCGGGTGACCTGCGCGGTCGGGTGTAGCGGACCCAGCTGCTCCGATTGCAGCCGGTAGCTGTCCTCCAGCAGGGCCAGCGCCTCGTCGAAGCGCCCCTGCTGGCGGTAGAGCCGCGCCAGTTTGGCCTGGGTCTGCAGGGTCTCGATATGCTCCCGGCCCAGTACCTCGCGGCGCCTCGCCAGCACGGTGAGGAACTCTGCTTCCGCTTCCTGCAGGCGGCCCAGGCCGCGCAGGGTGTCGGCGTAGTTGTGCCGGGAGCGCAGGGTCACCGGATGGTCTGCGCCGTAAACCGCGGTCGCCTGGGGGATATGCCGGCGGATCAGGGGCTCGGCCTCGGCGTAGTGCCCGCGCGTCTCCAGCACGGAACCGAGGGCGGAAAGGCAGCTCATGGTCACGGGATGGCGCTCCCCGAGTGCCGCCTGGCCGGTGTCGTAGCAGGCCTGGTAGTAGGCCTGGGCCTGGTCATAGCGCTCCAGCCAGTGGTTGAGCACCCCGATATTGAGCTGTGCCGTCAGGGTGTTGCGGTGCTGCGGGCCGTAAAGCGCCCCGGTCTCCCGGTACAGTTCGGCAAATTGCGCCAGTGACGCCTCCAGCTTGCCGGTCATATGCAGGGCCCCGGCGTAACGGTTGAGGGCGTCGAGGATGAGCGCCGGGTCCGGCGGTTCGAGCCGGCGGGCCAGCGCCAGCGCTTCCCGCGACAGCTCCAGTTTCTCCGCGTTGCGGAATTGCAGGCTGTAGAGGTCTGCCAGGGCCAGCATGGCGAGTATCTGTTCCCGCGTATCGTTCACTTCTCCGCTGCGGTGCAGGCGGATGGCGGCGTCGAGGTGCTCCTCGGCCTGTGGCAGTTGCGCCAGCGCGGTATAGGAGGCGCCGATCACCCGCTGCAGGGCGGCGGTGACCTCCGGGGGGCGCGGCGCGTCGGTCACCGGGGTGTCGAGCTGGCCCGAGGCGCTGTCGAGGATTTCCCGCACGCTGATTTCCCGGCCCTGGGCCCGCTCCGGGTCCACGCCCTGGAACATATCCTCGAGGAAGCCGGAAATGGCCCCGGCCCGCTGCAGTTGTTGCCGGGCCAGGTCGCGCTGCTGGCGCAGGCTTTCCGCCTGCTTTACCAGTATCGCCCCGGAAACCGTGATGGACAGCGCGAGCAGGCACATGGCGGCACTGGCGACCCGGTTGCGGGCGATAAACCGGGAGGCGACATAGCCGAAGGAGGCGGGCCGGGCGCGCACCGGGCGCCGTGCCAGGTAGTTGTCGATATCCTGGCCGAGCAGGGCGGCGCTGGGGTAGCGCCGGTCCGGTTCCCGGCGCAGGGCCATCAGGCAGATATTGTCGAGGTCGCCTTTCAGTTGCCGGGGCCAGTACCCGGGCATGGGCTCCGGCCCGGTCCTGTCCGCTCCCGGCCCGCCGCGCGTTCGCGTGCGTGTCTGGCTGGGCGCGGTCGGGCTGTCCTCGAGGATCGCGCGAATGACCGCGTGGTCGGGGATGTCCTCCCGCTCGAAGGGGCGGTGTCCGGTGAGCAATTCGTAGAGCACGACGCCGAGGGCATAGACGTCGCTGGCGGTGCTGACCGCCTCGCCGCGCAATTGCTCCGGGCTGGAATAGTGCGGCGTCAGCAGCCGCTCGGCCACCGCGGTCTGTGGCTGGCTCGCATCCACGCGGGACTGGTCGAGTATCTTGGCAATGCCGAAGTCCAGCAGGCGCGGCTCGCCGGCGGCGTTCACCAGGATGTTCGAGGGCTTGATGTCCCGGTGCACCACCAGGTGCTGGTGGGCGTAGTCCACTGCGCCGCAGACCCGGCGGAACAGCTGCAGGCGCTGGCGCAAATCGAGCTTGTGGCGTTCGCAGAACACGTCGATCGGCAGGCCCTGGATATACTCCATGACCAGGTAGGGGGTGCCGTCTGCGGTACTGCCGCCATCCAGCAGGCGGGCGATATTGGGATGCTCCAGGGTGGCGAGAATCTGCCGCTCGGCGGCAAACCGGGCGGCGGCATCGTCGCCACCGTACAGCCGGGTGCGGATCAGCTTGATCGCCACCTGCTTGCTGAACGCCTGGTCCGAGCGTTCCGCGAGGTAGACATCGCCCATGCCGCCCTGGCCGAGGGTGTCGAGGATACGGTAGGCGCCGATCACGGTGCCCTGGCCCAGTGCCGGAGCGTGGACGAAAAGCCGGGCGGCCTCGCTGACGATGTCCGCCCCGATGTCGTCCGTCCCGTCGTGGGCCAGCAGTGTTTCGACTGCCTCGCGCAGGCCGGCATCGCCCGCGCAGGCTTCCTCCAGGAATTGCGGACGCTGCGCTGCGGGTAGTTCCAGCGCCCGGTTGAACAGTGCCTCGACGCTGTCCCAGTTGGGTGGGTGACTGCTGATGGGACGAATTTCCTTGTACAGGCCGCAGATAGTCGGCGTCATGATAGCAGTGTGTTATAACTTCTCCCCACAACCTGAAAAGCAGCCTGGCCGGGGGTGACGCGCGGCGATGAGTGAGCAGTTCACCCGCTTGCTGAATAATTGGAAAAACGGGGACAGCAACAGCATGGATCAGCTCGGTGAGGTGATCTACGCGGAGTTGCGCCGGCTGGCCGCGATTTCCATGCGCGCCGAGCGCCCCGACCATACCCTGCAGCCCACCGCCCTGGTCAACGAGGCCTTCCTGCGCTTGCACGTTGCCGAGGTGGAATTCAGTGATCGCCGCCATTTCTATGCCCTGGCCAGCCGCATGATGCGCCGGGTGCTGGTGGACCACGCCCGCGGCGCGCGTCGCGACAAGCGCGGCGGCGGCGCGCTGCACGTCACCCTGCGCGAAGGGCTGGTGGATGCCGCGCTGGACGATTCGCGCTTGCTGGAACTTGATGACGCGCTCTCCCGCCTGTCCCGCCACGACCCGCGCAAGGCGGAGATCATCGAGCTGCAGTATTTCGCCGGCCTCACCGCGCAGGAGATCGCCGAGGCCTACGGCCTGTCCAGCCGCACGGTGGAGCGGGATGCGCGCTTCGCCCGGGCCTGGCTGGGGCGCGAGCTCGACTCCGGTGCCCGGGCCTGACGGGCCGCGGCCCGGCGGGTAGCGAACGCTCCGGGCGGGTTTCCCGCTTGTGACATACTGCCGTGACCGCGGCTGCGAATGTCGCCATCGCTAGTGTATAATCCGCGGCCATTTTGACCAGCTGCCCCGCCGGGCCCGGATTTCCCCGTGATTGAGAATCTTCGCAACATCGCCATCATCGCCCACGTCGACCATGGCAAAACCACCCTTGTGGACTGCCTGCTGCAGCAGTCGGGTACGCTGGATCGCCGCTCCGAGGGCGCCGAGCGCGTCATGGACTCCAACGACCAGGAAAGAGAGCGCGGGATTACCATCCTGGCCAAGAACACCGCCATCAAGTGGGGCGACTACCGCATCAATATCGTGGATACACCCGGACACGCCGACTTCGGCGGCGAGGTGGAGCGCGTACTGTCGATGGTGGACTCCGTGCTGCTGCTGGTGGACGCGGTGGACGGCCCGATGCCGCAGACCCGTTTCGTTACCCAGAAGGCCTTCGAACAGGGCCTCAACCCGATCGTGGTGATCAACAAGATCGACCGCCCCGGCGCCCGTCCGCACTGGGTGATGGACCAGGTCTTCGACCTCTTCGACAGCCTCGGTGCGACTGAGGAACAGCTCGATTTCCCGGTGATCTACGCCTCCGCCCTGAACGGCATCGCCGGTGAGGACGACACCGACCTGGCCGAGGACATGACGCCCCTGTTCCAGATGGTCGTGGACAAGGTCAAGTCGCCGGAAGTGGACCCCGAGGGGCCCTTCCAGATGCAGATTTCCGCGCTGGACTACTCCAGCTACGTGGGTGTCATCGGCGTCGGCCGCATCACCCGCGGCACCCTCAAGCCCAACCAGCAGGTGGTGGTCCTGGACCGCGAGGGCAACTCGCGCAAGGCCAAGGTCCTGCAGGTGATGGGCTACCTCGGTCTGGAGCGCAGCGAAGTCGAGCTGGCCAGCGCCGGCGACATCGTCTGCATCACCGGCGTCGGCGAGCTGAACATCTCCGACACCCTGTGCAGCCCGGAAAACCCCGAGGCCCTGCCCGCCCTGACCGTGGACGAGCCCACCGTGAGCATGACCTTCCAGGTCAACGACTCGCCCTTCGCCGGCAAGGAAGGCAAGTTCGTCACCAGCCGCAACATCAAGGAGCGCCTGGACCAGGAGCTGATCCACAACGTGGCCCTGCGCGTCGAACAGGGCGACAGCCCGGACAAGTTCAAGGTCTCCGGCCGCGGCGAACTGCACCTGTCGGTGCTGATCGAGAACATGCGCCGCGAGGGCTTCGAGCTGGGCGTATCCCGTCCGGAAGTGGTACAGAAGGAAGTCGACGGCGAGATCCAGGAGCCCTACGAGCAGGTGGTGATCGACGTAGAAGACCAGCACCAGGGGCCGATCATGGAAGAGCTCGGCCTGCGCAAGGCGGACCTCACCAATATGGAACCGGACGGCAAGGGCCGGGTGCGCCTGACCTTCGTGGTGCCCTCCCGCGGCATGATCGGCTTCCGCTCCCACTTCCTGACGCTGACCAGTGGTTCCGGCATCATGACCAGCATCTTCGACCACTACGGCCCGGTGAAAATGGGCGACGTGGGCAAGCGCACCAACGGCGTGCTGGTTTCCATGGTCAAGGGCAAGACCCTGGCCTACGCCCTGTTTACCCTGCAGGACCGCGGACGCCTGTTCCTCGGCCACGGCGAGGACGTCTACGAGGGCCAGATCGTCGGCCTGCACTCCCGCGCCAACGACCTGGTGGTCAACCCGACCAAGGCCAAGCAGCTGACCAACATCCGCGCCGCCGGTACCGACGAGGCGCTGACCCTGACCCCGCCGGTACGCCACACCCTGGAGCAGGCGCTGGAGTTCATCGAGGACGACGAACTGGTCGAGGTGACCCCGGAGAGCATCCGCCTGCGCAAGAAACTGCTGCTGGAGCACGAACGCAAGCGCGCCAGCCGCTGAGATGAAGGCGCTGCTGCAGCGGGTCAGCGCGGCGCGGGTCGAGGTGGGCGGTGAAACCGTCGGCGCCATCGGTCCGGGCCTGCTGGTGCTGCTGGGGCTGGACAAGGGCGACGACCTCGCCCTCGCCGGGCGCCTGCTCGACAAGCTGCTCGCCTACCGGGTGTTTGCCGACGACGAGGGCCGCATGAACCGCTCGGTGGCGGACTGCGCCGGCGGCGTCCTGCTGGTCTCCCAGTTCACGCTCTCTGCTGATACACGCAAAGGCTTGCGGCCGAGCTTCTCCTCGGCGATGCCGCCGGCGGAGGCGGAAGCCCTTTACGACCGGATTTGCCAGGAACTGCAGGCGCGACATGCCAACAGTGCCTTCGGCCGTTTCGGGGCCGACATGCAGGTCTCCCTGACCAACGACGGCCCGGTGACCTTCCTGCTGGAAGTGTAACTGCGACGTTCCATTCCCTGCCGGGCATCAACCGGCATTACATTGCAGCACCATCTCCAGGTGCGGAATCCCGTCCAGGTCGTAGACCTCACCCTCGGTGACAAAGCCGAGTCCGCCGTAGAACGCCTCCAGGTGGGCCTGGGCGTGGATGCGGATGTTCGACTGCGGCCACAGGGCGAGGTTGTGGGCGATACCGCGCCGCACCAGCAGTTTGCCCAGCCCGGTACCGCGGGCCTGCGGTCCTACCACGATGCGCCCGAGGGTGCTCTCGATTTCCTGCAGTCCGGGGGGCAGGCAGCGCTGGTAGGCGAGCAGGGTGCCGCCGTCCCAGACCAGCATGTGGATCGCCGCCTGGTCGAGGTCGTCGAGGTCGAGGTAGATACTGGTCTGCTCCACCGCGAATACGGCCTGGCGCAGGCGCAGGGCCGCGTAGAGTTCGCGGTTGTCGAGGTCGGTAAAAGTGGCCGTTTGCCAGCGTTGTTTCATGGTTTGGTGGTCTCGCTTGCCGCTTATGGCGTTCTCCCCTCCGGGAGAAGTTGCTACTATAGGCGCCACCTCGCTGCGCGAACAGGGTCGTTGCCGGCGCAGTGGGAAAGCGGCGACAGCGACAGGCGCTGGCGCCCGGAATGAGGTAGGCCCATGCTGGCGAATGCCGAACTCGCACAGGATTTCACCATCCTCGGCGAGCAATATAAAAAACTGGTCAAAGCCCTGCTGGAGTCGGTCAACATGCCCGCGGTACCGGTCGAAGTCGCGCCGACACCGAGCGGCAACTTCCGCGGTTTCGATGGCAACCAGTTCTACGTGGTGGAAACCGGTGACCTGGTGGCCCGCTACCAGGGGCGCACGGTCTACCTGCTGCAGGCCGGGGACATCCTGCTGCCCGATATCGCCGGTGCCTCCGAGGAGGACGCCACGGTCTATTACGGCAGCGAGCATGGCGCCAAACTGTCGGCCTATCCGGCCCTGGAGTTCATGCGCCGGGTGTTCGAAGACGGCAACGCGGTGCGCCTGTGGACGCGCCTGCTGGTGACCTATGCCGGCCTCAACCTGCGGGTGGCCGCCGCCTTCGTCCCGGAAAGCGCCGGCGCCACGCCGGGTTTCGAGGTCTACCACCCCGGGGAGGACATCATCCGCCAGGGGGGGCGCGCGGACTTCGTATTCCACATGTCGGCGGGGACCGCCGAGGTGCTGGTCGACGACGTGGTGGTGGGGCGCATCGGGCAGGGTGAGATTTTCGGCGCCATGGCGGCGCTCACCCACGCCGACCGCAGCGCCACCGTGCGGGCCAAAACCGATTGTTCCGTGGTGAAGGTGCCGAAGGAACAGTTCACCGAGTTGATCAAACGCAACCCGGCGACCATTCACAGCCTGCTGGTGGACATGGCCAACGCCATCGCCAACCTCAACCAGCAGCTGGTGAGCCAGCGGGGTTGAAACCCCCGCGCCGTCGCCGGTTCAACCAGATGTAGCGGCCCGCAGTGCGCGGGCGTATTAGCAGATCGGAAAAACCATGACTGATATTGTAAGTATCGACGAGGACGGCATCGAGCAGGTGTCCCTCAAGACCTACACGGAGAAGGCCTACCTGGACTACTCCATGTACGTGATCCTGGACCGCGCGCTGCCGAATATCGGCGACGGCCTCAAGCCGGTGCAGCGGCGCATCGTCTACGCCATGAGCGAACTGGGGCTGAAAGCCACCGCCAAGTACAAGAAGTCCGCGCGCACCGTCGGCGATGTCATCGGCAAGTTCCATCCCCACGGCGACAGCGCCGCCTACGAGGCCATGGTGCTGATGGCCCAGGACTTCAGCTACCGCTACCCGCTGGTGGACGGGCAGGGCAACTGGGGTTCCCCGGACGACCCGAAATCCTTCGCCGCCATGCGCTACACCGAATCGCGCCTGACGCCCTACGCGGAAGTCCTGCTGTCCGAACTGGGCCAGGGCACCGTGGACTGGGTGCCGAACTTCGACGGCACCATGGACGAACCCTCCGTGCTGCCGGCCCGGGTGCCCAACGTGCTGCTCAATGGCACCACCGGGATCGCGGTGGGGATGGCGACCGATATCCCGCCCCACAACCTGCGGGAAGTGGTGACCGCGGCCATCCGCATGCTGGAGGCGCCGAAGTCCACCGTGCGCGAGCTCTGCGAGCACGTGCTGGCGCCGGACTTTCCCACCGAGGCCGAGATCATCACCCCCCGCGAGGACATCATCGCGATGTATGAAAGCGGCCGCGGCGCCCTCAAGATGCGCGCGGTCTGGGAGCAGGAGGACGGCGATATCGTGGTCAGCGCGCTGCCCTACCAGGTCTCCGGGTCGCGGGTGCTGGAGCAGATCGCCCAGCAGATGCAGGCGAAGAAACTGCCCATGGTCGCCGACCTGCGCGACGAATCCGACCACGAGAATCCCACCCGCCTGGTCATCGTGCCGCGCTCCAACCGGGTCGATGTGGAGGCGGTAATGGGCCACCTGTTCGCCACCACGGACCTCGAGAAGAGCTACCGGGTGAACCTCAACATGATCGGCATCGACGGCCGGCCCGCGGTGAAGGGGCTCGACCGCATCCTCAGCGAGTGGCTGGAATTCCGCAAGGAGACCACCCGCCGGCGCCTGCAGTACCGGCTGGAGCGGGTGGAAAAACGCCTGCACATCCTCGAGGGTTACCTGGTCGCCTACCTCAATATCGACGAGGTCATCCACATCATCCGCACCGAGGACAAGCCCAAGCCCGCGTTGATGCAGCGCTTCGGCATCACCGACGTGCAGGCCGAGGCGATCCTCGACCTGAAACTGCGCAACCTGGCCAAGCTCGAGGAAATGAACATCCGCGCCGAGCAGGACGAGCTGAGCGCCGAGCGTGACAGCCTGCAGCAGATACTCGGCTCCGACGCGCGCCTGAAAACCCTGATGAAAAAGGAGCTGCTGGCCGCCGCCGAGGAATACGGCGACGAGCGCCGCTCGCCGCTGGCGCAGCGCGACGAGGCGCGGGCCTTCAGCGAGCTGGAACTGACCACCTCGGACCCGATCACCATCGTGGTCTCGGAAAAGGGCTGGATTCGCGCCGCCAAGGGCCACGACATCGACCCCACCAGCCTCAGCTACAAGTCCGGCGACAGCTTCAAGCTGGTGGCCAAAGGGCGCAGCAACCAGCCCACGGTGGTATTCGACTCCACCGGCCGGGCCTACACGCTGGCCTCGCACAACCTGCCCTCTGCCCGCGGCCAGGGCGAACCGCTGACCGGGCGGATCAACCCGCCCTCCGGCGCCACCTTCGAGGGGGTGCTGACCGGCAGCGACGAGCAACTCTACCTGCTGGCCTCGGACGCCGGCTACGGCTTCGTCGCCAAACTGGCGGACCTGCAGGCCAAGAACAAGGCAGGCAAGGCCGTGCTCAACCTGCCCAAGGGCGGCCGGGTCATGCAACCGGCGCCAGTGCCGGCGAATCCCGAGGGCAGCTGGGTCGCGGCGGTATCCAACGAGGGGCGCCTGCTGGTGTTCCCGCTGGCCGATCTGCCGCAGATGGCCCGCGGCAAGGGCAACAAGATCATCGGCATTCCCTCGGCGCGGGTTCAGTCCCGTGAGGAATACATGATCGCGGTGCAGGTGCTGGGCGAGGGCGATTCACTGGTGGTCTATGCCGGCAAGCGCCACCACCGGCTCAAACCGGCTGACCTCGAGCATTATCGCGGCGAGCGCGGCCGGCGCGGCAACAAACTGCCGCGCGGATTCCAGCGCGTCGAGGCGATGGTGATCGAGTAATCGCCGCCGGGGAGGGCAGCGGCCGGGGATGTGCCGCTGCGCTTGTCGCGCAATCCGGCCCGCATGTGGGAGCCGCTGCCCGGATCCGGGCTCAGGCCGGCTCCGCCAGCCGTTTCAGGGTCAGGCGCAGCTGCCGTTCCAGCAGGTCACCGTAGGGATCGCTCACCGCCTCCAGCATCGCGTAGTCCATTACCTCGGTGGCCTGGTGCTGCAGGCGCCCGTCCACGTCGGTGTCCCCGCAGGCCGCGGGCGACAGCAGAATTTTCGGCGGCCGGCTCTCGCAGGCCTGCTGCAGCTCATCCAGGGTGGATTGCATGTACAGGCCGGGGTAGATGTCTGCACTGTCGCCGATACCCAACTCGCTCTCGCCGACCGCCATGAACACGCGCATGGACAGCGACTGCTTCGCTTCCAGTTCGCGTGCGGCGGATTGCACCAGCCAGGCGCAGCAGGCCGCGCGAAACGCGGCGCTGCCCGCCTTGCCCGGGCCGCTGAAGTACACGGCCAGCGCGAACTGCCGCACCACCTGCAACTCGCCGCCATAGAATCCCGCGGCGGTGTGCACCAGCCGGTGCAAGCGGGTGATGTAGCGCTGCAGCGACTGCTCGTCGAGGGTATCGACGTAATCACTCAGGCTATCCAGTTGCAGGTAGAGCACCGCGGTGCCCTTGTAGTGCTCGTCGCTGGCGGCGTGGTTTTCCCGGGTGCGCAGCAGGTCCATGGGCAGCGCCTTGATGCGGGATTCCAGCGCCGCCACTTCGTTGGCCGGCAAGCGGTTGCCGCCGTCCTCGAGGGCCAGGTAGCGCGACAGCTTGCGAATACGGGCGCCGAGGGATTTACCCAGCTGCAGGCCGCCGCCATAAACCGCGAGGCTGAGCACCACCGCCAGGCCCAGCAGGCTCAGCACAAAGCGGCGCTGGTCGGTGCTGGCGGTGTCGGTGGCGATGGTCACCACCGCCTCACCCGCGATATTGGACTCGATATGCACGGGCGCACGGTACTGTTGCAGGTAGCGCCCCTCCGGCTCGCCCGCCTCTCCCAGCGGTTTGCCCTCGATATCCAGCACCACCGCCTGTTGCGCCGCAGTCGTGTCGACAAAGCGCTGCAGCGAGGCACGCAGCCGCAGCAGGTCGCCGGTCTCCAGCGCCAGCCCGACCTGCGCCGCCACCTGCCGGGCGAGGGCGTTGCCGAATTCCGCCTGCTGGCGGTGCTGCATGTGGCGGCTGGAAATGGCGCCGAGAACCACCATGGCGAGGCTCGCCAGCAGGCACAGCAGCGCTGCGGCGGTGGCAATCTGGTGGCTCAAGGGTGCGTTCCTGAGTCGGTCGAGCACGTTGTTCTTTCCCCCATGAAAGTGGGCGCCAGTATAAACCACTCGCCGGGGTGGCGCGGGGTTTGTGTCGCTGTGAGCTTCTCCAGAGTTGCTCTACGGCTGATGTCTCTGTTTATTTGGAAGTGATTCGGAGGCCCAGTGGTAACTGGGTCCAGGCACGGGTGGTAAAGCGCCCGCAGAGGCTCTCACGTTCAGTGGTAAATCCGGACGACGGCTGTTCTTTCCCGAAGAAAAAGTACGATTGGGCACACGCTCCAGTTCCAGTTCCAGTTCCAGTTCCAGCTTTACAGCGTGACCAATGTGAATCTTGCGCCGGAGGGAGAGTGTGAAGCGGAACCTGCCTGCTGGAACCGTGTGGCGACATGGATGTCGCCACCCGAGTCTGCACATGGATGTGCGCTTTTTGACGTGTTCCAGCAGGCAGGTTCCGCTTCGCGCTCGTCGCCGAAACTACCCTCGCACCGTAGCCACCCCCGCACCGTAGCCACCCCCCCGCACCGAAGCCACCCCAGCAAACAGGCAAACGGAGCCTGAATCCAGGTCGCTTCCATCCCCAAGCGGCCAGCAGGTAGAATAGCCCCCCTTTTAACCAGTCCAGCGACACGGCCACCCCCCTTGAGCGAAATACTGCTGATAACCTTCTCCGGCGAAGACCAGCCCGGCGTCACCACCGGCGTTACCGCGATCCTCGCCGCGCAGGGCGTGAACGTGCTGGATATCGGCCAGGCGGTGATACACGACACCCTGTCCCTCGGCATGCTGGTGGAGCTGCCCGACGGCAGCGACCGCGAGGCGATCTGTGCCGCGGTGGAGGCGAACGCCGGGCAGCGCGGCATGCGCGCGCGGATCTCGGCGGTGGATGCGGCCAGTTACAGCGAATGGGTCGGGGCGCAGGGGCGGCCGCGCTATATCATTACCCTGCTGGCGCGCAAACTGACCGCCGACCAGATATCCCGGGTGACCCGGGTGGTGTCCGCCCACCAGCTCAATATCGACAGTATTACCCGGCTCTCCGGGCGTATACCGCTGGGCGAATTGCCGGCGCTGTCCAAGGCCTGCGTGGAGTTTTCCGTGCGCGGGCCGCTGGTGGATGCCGCGGTATTCCGCCGCGACCTGCTGGAGGTGGCCGCGGAGCTGGAGATCGACCTCGCCTTCCAGCAGGACAATATGTACCGCCGCCACCGCCGGCTGGTGGCTTTCGATATGGATTCGACCCTGATCGAGGCCGAGGTGATCGACGAACTGGCGGCCTGCGCCGGTGTTGGCGAGGAAGTCAGCGCGATCACCGAACGGGCAATGCGCGGCGAGCTGGATTTCTCCGCGAGCTTCCGCGCCCGGGTGGGCCTGCTCAAGGGACTGGAAGAGTCGGCGCTGGAAGAAGTGGCGGCGCGCCTGAAAATCACCGAGGGCGCCGAGCACCTGATCTCCACCCTGCGCGCGCTGGGCTACCGCACGGCGATTCTCTCCGGGGGCTTTACCTACTTCGCCCGCTACCTGCAGCACCGCCTGGGCATCGACTACGTGTTCGCCAATGAACTGGACATCGAGCATGGCAGGGTGACGGGCGAGGTGAGTGGTGAAATCGTCGATGGCCAGCGCAAGGCACAGTTGCTGCGCCAGCTGGCCGAGGCGGAGGGCATAGACCTGCAACAGGTGATCGCCGTGGGCGACGGCGCCAACGACCTGCCGATGCTGAGTATCGCCGGTCTCGGCGTGGCTTTCCGCGCCAAGCCGCTGGTGAAACAGTCGGCCGAGCAGTCGATTTCAACCCTCGGGCTGGACGCCATCCTCTACCTGCTGGGGCTCAGCGACCGCTACCAGCAGAACCGCCCGGGCCTCTAGCAGGCCCTAGATATTGCTCCACACGGAGTCGTAAAGCGAATCCAGCGGGCCGAGTTTTTTCTCGTTGAGCAATTCATCCAGCCGGTGGATATCGCGAAATTCAAACTGGGTAAAACTGCCGGTGCTGGCGCGCTGCCGTTCCAGCTGGATGTGCCGCGCCTCGCCGTAGCGCAACAGGCTGACCTTCATGCCCTCGCGAAAGCCGGCGCGGGGGGTGATCAGGGTGGCGGGCTGGCCGATCAGGTTGATCTCGGGGAGTAGCAGGCCGCGCTGCGGGCTGCGGTTGTTGCCGATATTCTGCCGCGGCTGGATACCGCAGGCGGTGGCCCGGGGGCTGAGTAATTCCACGCCGACCAGGGTGTGGGCGTTTTCCAGCCGGCTGACCCAGCGGATCATGGCGATCGACCAGTGGGCCCGGGGGTTTTCCTGGATACACAGGATTTCGCCGTTGCGCGCGTCCACCGGCAGGTTCTGGTCCCATTCCAGGCAGTAGCCGCCGGGACTCGCGTTGCGCTGCTGCACCCGGTACAGGGGCACGGCGCGCTCCATCGGCGCGACCTCCAGTTCCTCGATGACCTGCCGGGTAAAAATATCCAGCTCAATGTTGTGGGAGAAATCGGCGGCGCTGCCCGCCTGCTGGCCGCGGTGGCTGTCGTGGGCGCCGGAATTCGACCCGGACCAGATGTCCCCCCCGTGCAGGGGCTGGAGAAAGGGGTTGGGGTTTGCCGCGTCGAGGCTGTCCGAGCGGTGGTCGCGGCCGTGCAGCAGCTGGGCGAAGTTGTGTTCTCCCGCCGCGTGGTAGTGGGCGCCGCTGATACCGAGACTGACCAGCACCGGCGTGTTGGTGGCAATGCGCTTGTAGGTGCGCATGCTCATGCTGCCGAGGGCCTCCATCAGGTGCGCCAGCATGGCGTCCGGCAGGGTCAGGCCGCAACCGAGGCGGATGCCGCGCCCGTCGTAGCCGTTGTCCGGGTCGCGCAGTGCCTGCAGGTGGCCCACCAGTTCCTCGCAGTTGATGATCCGCCGGGTGGCCACACCGGAGTCGCCATAGAGACTGCTGTAGACGGCCGGCTGGTCGCTGGCCAGGTCCACGCAGAACAGGCCCTCGAGCTTGCCGACAGGACCGATGTGCAGTTTCCCATGCCACTCGCCAAGGGCGAAAAATACCGCTTCCAGGTCGGTTTGCAGCAGCTGGTTGGGCTTGCTGCAGCCGAGCATGAGTGCCTGCAGGTAGGTAGAGGCGACGGTCTTGCCCGCTTGCGCGGCTCCCTTGAGCGCGTGGTGTTCCAGCCCCTGCCATTCCGCCAGGGCATACAGCCGGTGCAGATCGAGCCAGCTGTTGAGGGGCGCCGGGCGGTGCAACTGGAAGGCCAGCAGGATACGCCGCCCGGCAAATTCCAGGGCCTGTTGCAGGGATTCACAGAGCAGTTTCGCCGGGTTGACCGCGTGGATGCGCTCGTGGCTGCGCTGGGTTTCGATCGCGACGATGGTATAGGCGGCCTGCAGTTCGGCGAGCAGCGCCTCGGCGCGCTCCGCCAGCCGCTGGGGCTCGGCGGGCATCACCAGGGGCTGGTGGAGGAAGCGGCGGGTGAGATTGGTGAGCGTGACGCGCAGGTAATCGGACAGCGTTTCCAGTATCTCGAAGCGGATTTCCGGGGGCAGGCTACAGTGATTCAGGTCTCCCAGCGCCTCGAGCAACTGGGCGGATACCGCGCGAATATTGGTGACGGGCAGCTGTGCCGCCCAGGCGCGGGCATGCTCGGCATCGGGCTGGAAATGCGAATACTGCGCCAGGTCCTGGGCAGGAAGCACGATATCGAACAGGGCTTCCCTACTCATTTCCCATCATCCTCGAATAGTGAGTCATCAAGCCAGAAGAGTAGCGCACTTCCGCCGATTTGGCCTGCTCGCAGTGGCTCCCAAAGCGCTGTCCGCTGGGGTATCATTAGCGCCCTTTTAAAACCGGACCCAACAATCATGGCGACATATTCTACCAATGAATTTCGCGGTGGCCTCAAAGTCATGCTGGACGGCGAGCCCTGCAACATCCTCGAGAACGAATTCGTCAAGCCGGGCAAGGGCCAGGCATTCAACCGCGTAAAGCTGCGCAACCTCAACACCGGCCGGGTTTGGGAGCGGACCTTCCGTTCCGGTGAATCCCTCGAGGGCGCCGACGTGGTCGACCGCGACATGCAGTACCTCTACAGCGACGGCGACTTCTGGCACTTCATGGAGCCGGATACCTTCGAACAGTTCCAGGCTGACGCCAAGGCCGTCGGCGAAGCCCACCTGTGGCTGAAAGAGCAGGATGAGTGCGTGGTCACCCTGTACAACGGCAGCCCGCTGTCGGTTACGCCGCCCAACTTTGTCGAACTGGAAATCGTCGAGACCGACCCCGGCCTCAAGGGCGATACCGCCCAGGGCGGCAACAAACCGGCCAAGCTGGTGACCGGCGCTGTGGTCAAGGTTCCGCTGTTCCTCAGCCAGGGCGAAGTGATCCGCGTGGACACCCGCACCGGCGAATACCAGAACCGCGTCAGCAAGTAAAACCGGCTCGCCGGTAGTTGCAGCGATGTCCTGGCAGCCCTCTGCTGACCTCGAAGCGCTGCGCGCCCGCGCCCGCCTGTTGCAGGCGGTGCGCGGCTTCTTCGACAGCCGCGATGTACTCGAGGTCGAGACCCCCCAACTCTGCGAGGCCGGGGTTACCGACCCGGCGATTGAAAACCTGGCCTTGACCGCCGGGGTGTCGCTGTCCCGTCCCCGCTACCTGCAAAGCTCCCCCGAATACGCCATGAAGCGCCTGCTGGCGGCGGGTTCCGGCCCGATCTACCAGGTCTCCCGGGTGTTCCGCGACGGCGAGGCCGGGCGCCGCCACAATCCCGAATTCAGCCTGCTGGAATGGTACCGGCCCGGCTTCGACCTGCTCCAGCTGATGGACGAGGTGGCCGCGCTGGTGCAGGCCTGCATCGGCGAGCAGCCGGTGCAATTCACCAGCTACCGGGCGCTGTTCCAGCGCGAGCTGGGGCTGGACCCCCTGCGGGCAACGGTTGCCGAGCTGGAAGTGCTGGCCCGCAACCACCTCGACCCGGGCACTCTCGCGGGCGACCGCGACCTCTGGCTGGATCTGCTGATGAGTCATCTTGTCGAGCCGCGCCTCGCCGGGCGAGGCCTGTGTTTCGTCTACCATTACCCGGCTTCCCAGGCCGCGCTGGCCCGGGTGGTCGAGGACGCGGGCGAGCTGGTGGCCGAGCGCTTCGAGCTGTATGTGGACGGGGTGGAGATCGCCAACGGCTACCACGAACTCACCGCTGCCGACGAACAGCGCCAGCGCTTCGAGCGCGACAACGCCCGGCGGCGCGCACAGGGTCAACCCGAGCGGCCGCTGGACGAGCGCCTGCTGGCGGCGCTGGCGGCGGGAATGCCCGACTGCTCCGGCGTCGCCCTCGGGCTCGACCGGCTGCTGATGCTGGCGCTGGGGCGCGACAGTATCAGCCAGGTCCTGGCCTTCGACTGGTCGCGCTGCTGACCCCTTATCCCTGCTGAATGGCTACTTGGCGGGTGGCGCGGTTTCCGCGCTGCCGGCTGAGCCGTGCGCGTGCTGTTCATCGTACTCCGCCGGCTTCAGGGCGAAGTGCAGGTAGCCGTAGGTGATGGCGATCAGCGGGCAGGCGAGATTGAAGAAGGCGTAGGGCGCATAGGCGAAGGTGGCCACACCCAGGGTGGCCGACATGTAGGCGCCACAGGTATTCCAGGGGATCAGGGCCGAGGTCAGGGTGGCCGAGTCCTCCAGGGTGCGCGACAGGTTGAGCCGCGAGAGCCCGCGCTCGCTGTAGGCGTCGCGGTACATGCGGCCCGGCAGGGCCACGGCGATGAACTGGTCGGCGGCGAGGATGTTGGTGCCGAAACAGGTGGCGACCGTGGTGGCGATCAGCGAGCCGATGCTTTTCACCCGGCGCAGGGCCAGTTCCAGCAGGTAGGCGAGAATCCCGGTGCGTTCCAGCACCCCGCCAAAGCCGAGCGCGCAGATGATCAGCCAGACCGTATTGAGCATGCTGCTCATGCCGCCCTTGCTGAGCAGGGCGTCGAGGAATTCGTTGCCGCTGTTGGAGACATAGCCGTTGGCCAGGGCCAGCCAGATGCCCTTGAGCAGGCTGAAGAAGCGGCCGAGCTCCTCGCCGGCGCCGCCCAGCGCCACCACCTGCTGCGGCTGGAACAGTAGGGCGAAGAGGGCGCCGGCCAGCGCGCTCACCACGATCGACGGGAAGGCGGGGGTGCGCTTGTAGACCAGGAACAGCATCAGCGCGAGCGGCAGCAGCAAATGGGCGCCGACGTTGAACTCGCTGGTGATTGCCGCCTGCAGGGCGCTGATCTCCTTTGGCTCCACCGCGGGCGCGCTGCCGAGGCCGAGCAGGGTGAAAATCAGCAGGGCGATGACGAAACCCGGCACCGTGGTCCACAGCATGTGGCGGATGTGCTCGAACAGGTCGACCCCGGTGGCTGCGGCGGCGAGGTTGGTGGTGTCGGACATCGGCGAAAGCTTGTCGCCGAAATAGGCCCCGGAGACGATGGCCCCGGCGGCGATTCCCGGGGAGAGGCCGAAACTGCCGGCGATGCCCATCAACCCGATGCCCATGGTGCCCGCTACCGTCCACGAACTGCCGATGCTGATCGAGACGATGGCGCAGATCAGTGCACTGGCCGCGTAAAAAAAGCGCGGGTTCAACAGCTCCACCCCGTAGTAGATCATCGCCGGCACCGTGCCGCAGAGAATCCAGGTGCCGATCAGCATGCCCACCGCCAGCAGGATCATGGTCGGCCCCAGTCCCAGGCTGATACCGTGGATCAGGCCCTCCTGCGCCTGGTGCCAGCGCAGGCCGACCCGGCGCCCCACCAGCGCGGCCACGCAACTGGCGAGGACCAGGGCGATCTGGTTGGCGCCGTAGGAGGAATCCGAGCCGAACAGGTAGACAGAAGCCGCGAGCAAAACCACCAGGAAGACAATGGGAGTGAGCGCCAGTAGGGGGTTGAGGCGCTCCTTGCCCGGGGGAATAAATGTCACTGCGAATACCTGCTCTAGCCAGTCGTGGATCAGGATGCCGCAATTTCCGTGCCCGGTACAGCATGGCGCAGGGGCGAATCCCGCGCAGATACAGGATAATGGGACGGCCATGCCAGTGATCCCCGAGCCAGCGCCGCCTGAACTCCAGCCCCTGTATTACCGGGACAACTTCGCGCGCCTGCTGGACACCGTCGACGCGCAGTACGGCGACCTGCTGGATGCGCAGGAGACAGCATTCCTGCAGCGCTGGAGAGACGCGTCGCTTCCCGCCCAGTGCCTCTATGTGCGGCTGGTTTCCCGGGTCGGGCCCTGGTTCCGCGAGGCCGCGCTGCACTACCCGGAAATCGGTGCCTGCGGACCGCCGCTCGACGAACTGCTCGCCGCCGAACTCGCCGTGGAAGCAAGCCAGCTGGAGTCCGATGAATTCGCCCGCCTGGCGACCCGGGAGGAACTCATTCGCGGATTCGCGCTGGCCCCGGCACGCAAGGCCGAGCTGCTGGCGGCCCTCGACGCGCGCGGCGAGACCCCCGAATCCCTCTGCGCCACACTCGCCGCACTGGACGGCGCCCGCATCGTCGCGCCCGCGGCAACTGACACAGTCGCCCTGCTGCAGCTGCTGTTCTTCGGCAACCGCCGCCAGAGCCTTACCGATTTCGTCCTCAGCGACCTCGGCGTCGCGCGGTACTATCCCTACCAGCTCGACCGCTCGCGGCGGCTGTTCCCCAGTCGTGACGCAGTGGAGGAATATCTGCAGTTCGCCCGGCTGGAAGATATATGGAGGGAAGTGGCAGACGACGCTTCGCAGCAGGGCGGGCGGTTCACTCTCCCCCCGGCGGGACGTGTGAGGCCAGGGACGGCCGAACCCGAGCCTGCCATGGATGGCGCTTTTTGGCGTTCCCGACGGGGGGAGAGTGAGCCGACCGACCGTGGACAGGCGCTCCGTCACCTCGCGCAACTCACTCTGGAAACCCCGGCGCAGCACATAGCTAACCAGGCCCGCCGCGACCGCCTCTGTAACCGCCTCGCCCGGGAACTGGAACGCCAGGATGAACTTGAGCTGGCGCTCGCCCTCTACCGGCAAAGCGAAACCCACCCTGCCCGCGAGCGAAGTGCGCGGGTCATGGAACGCAGTGGCGACCTGCAAGGGGCTCTACGACTGGCCGAGACCGCCATCGGCGACCCCTGGTGCGAGGAAGAGCGCGATGCCATGGGCCGCATCGGCACCCGCTTGCGCCGCCTACTGGGCCTGCCACGAGAACCGCAAGCCAGGGACAGGTTCAGCCAGCTAGAACTGGCCTTGCCTGCCAGCAACAGCAGGGTGGAACTGGCCACCGCGGCGCACCTGTCCGCTGACTGGGCGGCGGTGCACTACGTGGAAAACGCGCTGATGAACACCCTGTTCGGCCTGGCTTTCTGGCAGGAAATCTTCGCCCCCCTGCCCGGCGCCTTCAATAACGCCTTCCAGGGTGCGCCGACCGACATGTACCAGCGATCCTTTTACCAGAGTCGCAAGGACGCCATCGAGGCGCGTTTCGAAGCGCTGGCGACAAGCGACCTGCAGCGGGAACTGACCCGGGCCTGCCGCGCGTACCAGGCCTACCAGTGCCGCTGGACCGACTGGCGCCAGGTCGACGAGGCGCTCATCGCCGCCGCCACCGCGGTTATCCCGGCGGCGCACCTGCTGGCGATCTGGCGCCGCATGCTGTTCGACCCCGGCGAAAACCGCCGCGGCTTTCCCGACCTGCTGGCGCTCGGGGCGGCGCCCGGCGACTACTGCCTGGTCGAGGTGAAAGGCCCGGGCGACAAGCTGCAGGAGTCGCAGAAACGCTGGCTGCGCTTTTTTGCCGCCGAGGGCATTCCCGCCGCGGTGGCGCAGGTGAGTTGGCGCGATGACTGAATACCGCATCGGGGTGCGCGACCTTGCCGCCTTCTGCCATCGCCGCGGCAGCATCGATCACCGCTTCACGCCGTCGCCGACCGGGGAGCAGGGCATGCAGGGCCACGAGCGTATCTACCGGCGGCGCCCGGCCAGCTACCGGCGTGAATATGCGGTCAGCCGGCGGGTTGACTGCGGCGACATCACCCTGCTGTTGCAGGGCAGGGCGGACGGCTACGACCCCGAGCAGTGCCTGCTCGAGGAGATCAAGACCTGCCGGGTGCCGTTTTCCGCGATCCCGGCGGAAGTGAGCCAGCAGCACTTGGCGCAGGCGCGCCTCTACGCCGCGCTGGTGGCGGCAGAGGAGGGCCTGGATGCCCTGCTGGTCCGGCTCACCTGGCTGAACATCGACAGCGACGAGGAGCAGGCCCTCGACCAGCACTACAGCGCCGGGCAACTGGCGGAGTTTCTCGACGCCACGCTGGCGGACTTTGCCGGCTGGTTGCAGGCACTGCACCGGCTGCGTCTCGCGCGCGGCGCCAGCATCGGCTCGCTGGCCTTTCCCCACGGCGAGTTCCGCCCCGGCCAGCGCGACATCGCCGAGCTGGCCTATAAATGCATCGACCGCGGCGGCCAGCTGTTAATAGAAGCGCCGACCGGTATCGGCAAGACCGCTGCGGTGCTGTTCCCCGCGCTCAAGGCCCTGGGGTTGGCAAAGCACGATGCGCTGGTCTTTGTGACCTTTCGCACCGTGGGGCGCCGGGCAGCGGAAGAGTGCCTGCGGCTGATGCAGGGGGAGGGGTTGATCGCCAGCAGTCTCAGCCTCAGCGCGAAGGACAGCGTCTGCCTGTCGCCGGGCAGCGCCTGCCACGGGGATGATTGCGTCTATGCCCGGGGTTACTACGACCGGCTGCCGGCCGCCATGCGCGATGCCCTCGACGGCGGGGTGCTCGACAGCGAACAGATGCAGGCCATCGGCCGCAGCCACCAGGTCTGCCCCTACCAGCTGGCGGAAGACATGCTGCCCTGGTGCGATATCGTGATCGCAGACGCCCACTATATATATAGCCTGAACAGTGGCATGGGCCGGCGCATCGGTGGCGACAGCCGCCGCTGGAGCCTGCTGGTGGACGAAGCCCACAACCTGCCGGACCGCGCGCGGGGCATGTACAGCGCCCGGCTGGAAAAGGCCGCCCTGATGCGCGCCCGCGGCGAGGCCCCCTCCGCCGTCAGGCGTACGCTGGATGCACTGAACCGCAGCCTGCTGGAACTGCAGAAGGAGAGCTGGGCAGCGCGCGGCTGGGACAGCCGCCCCGGCCTGCCTGAGCAGTTCAGCGGCCGGCTCGCCGAGTGCACGGCGGCGGTGGGTGGCGCGCTGGCCGACGACCCGCGCTTTGCCCCCCGGCACCCGGAGGTGATGGACTTTTTCTTTGCCCTGCTGCACTGGTCGCGGGTCGCCGAGCACTGGGGCGACGATTTCCGCTTCGAGTTGACCCTTGGCGCGGGCAAGCAGGGGCTGGTGCTGGAACTGCGCTGCATCGACCCCGCGCGCCTGCTGGCCCTGGCCCAGCAGCGGGTGCATGCGCTGGTGGCCTTTTCCGCCACCCTGTCCCCAGCGGGCTGGATGCAGCGCTCGCTCGGCCTGGCCGGGGGCGGCGTGGCGCGGCGCTTCGACTCACCCTTTGACGCGAGCCAGCTGGATGTGGAAATCGACGGCAGTATCGATACCCGCTACCAGCAGCGCGCCGCCTCCCTGCCGCTGCTGGCCCGGCGGATCCTGCGCTGGCTGGAGGAGTGCCCGGGCAACTGCATCGTCTACTTCCCCTCCCACCAGTACCTGCGCGACTGCCTGGAATTGATCCACCAACTGGACCCCGGCGTCGCCGGCCGGCGCCTGTGGCAGCAGTCCGGCGCGCGGCGGGAGGAACTGCTGGAACTGCTGGTGCAGCGCCGCGACGTCGCCGCGTTCTGCATTCTCGGCGGGGTATTCGGTGAGGGTGTGGACCTGCCGGGCGACCAGCTTGCCAGCGTCGTCGTGGTCGGCGTGGGCCTGCCGCAGGTCGGGCGGGAGCGGGAGCAGTTGCGCCAGTGGCACGATGACCGGGGCGAACCGGGTTTCGAATTTGCCTACCGCTACCCTGGCATGCAGAAAGTGGCGCAGGCCCTGGGCCGGGTGGTGCGGACCCACAGCGACCGCGGGCGGGCGCTACTCATCGACCCGCGCTACCGCGATGCGCGCTATCGCGAGCTGCTGCCACCGTGGTGGCGCTACGGCCCTGCGACGGATATATAAAACCATCACGAATGTTTTTTATAGACATGATCCGCCCCTTGGGGTACAGTTGCGCCCCTGTCGGGCATCCATAATCTGAATATCCGGCATCGTTTGTGCTTGAGTTGGGCTGTGCTAGAGTAGCGCGCTGCCCGAATCCGGGTAAATAAAAGCGATTACAAGCGCCACCGCTGGCAGCTCCCGGGAACGGGTTGTCGTGCACGGTGCGCACCAGATTAATCCAACGGGGAGAGTTGACTGCAATGCGAATTGCCATACCCAGGGAGACCCATCCAGGCGAATGCCGGGTGCCTGTTACGCCCGAAGTAGCCAAGAAACTGGTTCGCTTGGGAGCTGAACTGATTGTTGAATCCGGGATGGGTTCAGGTGCTGGTTATTCCGATGAGGAATATACCGAGGCCGGTGCAAGCGTTTCCAGCGACCGTAACGGACTGATTTCCAACGCCGATATGCTGCTGCGCCTGCGCAAGCCCACACTGGAAGAAATCGGCCAGATGAAGCGCGGCTGTATCCACGTCAGCTACCTCGACCCCTTCAACGAGCACGGTCTGGTCAACGCCTTCAAGGATGCGGGTATCACCAGCATCAGCATGGAGATGATTCCCCGCACCACCCGCAGCCAGAAGATGGACGCCCTGAGCTCCCAGGCCAACCTCGCCGGCTATGTCGCCGTGATCGAGGCGGCCGCTGCGCTGCCGCGGATTTTCCCGATGATGATGACCCCGGCGGGCACCCTGAAGCCCGCCAACGTTTTCGTCATCGGCGCCGGCGTGGCCGGCCTGCAGGCCATTGCCACCGCCAAGCGCCTCGGTGCCAAGGTCACCGCTTTCGATACCCGCCCGGTCACTGCCGAGCAAGTGCGCTCGCTGGGCGCCAAGTTCCTCGAGATCGACCTCGGTGAGACCGGCGAAACCGCCGGCGGTTACGCCCAGGAACTGACTCCCGAACAGGTGGAAAAGCAGCGCCAGGCGCAGAAAGAGCTGATCGCCAAGTCCGACGTGGTGATCACCACCGCCCAGGTCTTCGGCCGCAAGCCGCCGGTGCTGGTCACCAAAGATATGGTCGAGGGCATGCAGCCCGGATCGGTGATCGTCGATATGGCGGCGGAGACCGGCGGCAACGTCGAGGGCTCCGTGCCCAACGAAACCGTGACCATCGGCGGCGTGACCGTGATCGGCAAGGGCAACCTCGCAGGCGAAGTGGCCCGCGACGCCAGCCAGATGTACTCCGCCAACCTGTTCAACCTGGTGGAAGACTGCTGGGACAAGGAACAGAACAAGTTCGTGATCAACTTCGACCACGACATCCAGCCCGGTTGCATCATCACCCACGACGGTGCGATCACCAACGAAACCATCAAGAACATCGTGGAAGGAGGGGCGTAACCATGGTAGCTGCATTCCTGACGTTCATTCTCATGTTGTCCATCTTCCTGGGCTTCGAACTGATCAACAAGGTACCGGCGACGCTGCACACGCCGTTGATGTCCGGTGCCAACGCGATTTCCGGTATCACCCTGGTCGGCGCGGTCAGCCTGGCCGGCGGCACGGCCCACACCGACCTGGCCCAGTGGCTGGGTGCCGGCGCCGTGGCCCTGGCCACCATCAACGTGGTCGGTGGCTACCTGGTGACCGACCGCATGCTCGCCATGTTCAAGAAGAAGGGGAGCTAAGCCGCAATGGATAACCTGATTCAATTCGCCTATGTGGTATCGGCCGCGCTGTTCATCCTCGGCCTGAAGAAACTCGGCTCGCCGGCGACCGCCCGTCGCGGCAACATGATCTCCGCCGTCGGTATGCTGGTGGCGGTCGTCGCCGCCCTGCTCGACCAGGGCATCGTCGAATACCAGTGGATCGTGATCGGCATCATCGTCGGTGGTGCCATCGGCGCCGCCGCCGCGCGCATGGTGCAGATGACCTCCATGCCGGAGATGGTGGCGCTGTTCAACGGCTTCGGCGGCCTGGCCTCCCTGCTGGTGGGCTGGGCGGCGATTGCGCCGACCGCGGGCACCTTCACCCTGGTGACCATCGTCCTGTCGATCCTGATCGGCGGCATCACCTTCACCGGCTCGCTGATCGCCTGGGGCAAGCTGTCCGAGACCATCGGCAGCGGCGCGGTGCAGTTCCCCGGCCAGCAGGTCGTCAACAGCCTGATCGTGCTCGGCATCCTTGCCAGCGCGGTGATGTTCTGCCTGCAGCCGGACAACCACCTGTGGCTCTACATCGTCGTCGCCCTGTCCCTGTGGTTCGGCATCATGGCGGTCATCCCTATCGGCGGCGCCGACATGCCGGTGGTGATCTCCCTGCTGAACTCCTACTCGGGCCTCGCCGCCTGTGCCGCCGGTTTCGCGGTGAACAACAACATCCTGATCGTCGCCGGTTCGCTGGTGGGGGCCTCGGGTATCATCCTGACCCAGATCATGTGCAAGGCGATGAACCGCTCGCTGTCCAACGTGCTGTTCTCCGGCTTCGGTTCCGGCAAGGTGGAAACCACCGCGGTGGAAGGCGAGATCAAGCCGATCTCCGCCGAGGACGCCTTCTACGTACTGGAAGCGGCCAGCAGCGTGGCCATCGTGCCCGGTTACGGCATGGCCGTCGCCCAGGCCCAGCACGTGGTCAAGGAGCTGATGGAAGAACTGGAGAAAAACGGTGCGGAAGTCTTCTTTGGCATCCACCCGGTCGCCGGCCGCATGCCCGGTCACATGAACGTGCTGCTCGCCGAGGCCGACGTGCCCTACGACCAGCTGCTGGAGATGGACGACATCAACCCGCGCATGGAAACCATCGACGTGTGCATCGTCATCGGCGCCAACGACGTGGTCAACCCGGCGGCCCGCGAGAACGAGGGCAGCCCGATCTACGGCATGCCGGTGATCAACGTGGACAAGGCGCGCACCGTGTTCGTGCTCAAGCGCTCCATGGCCTCCGGCTTCGCCGGCATCGAGAACCCGCTGTTCTACAAGGACAACACGCGGATGCTGTTCGGCGACGCCAAGGAGTCGATCTCCGGGCTGGTGCGCGAATTCGGCAGCTGACCCGCGGTGAAACAATCAGCCGGCCCCGCGTTACGCGGCGCCGGCTTTTTTATGTCCAGGGATGGCCGTAGCGGTGTATGCCCACGAGAAGGCGCTGGCCGTGGTTCAATAGGTCTCGACCTGCAGCCGGCCTTCCAGTAGCAGGCGGTGGTAGAAGTCGTCGGTATCCAGTCCGCGCAGGCTGGCAGCGTGGGCCAGCGCGTCCAGCACCGCCTGTTCCATGGCGACCAGTCCGCAGATGAAGATGTAGCTCTTCTCGGCGGCGAGGAAGTCCGCCAGTTCCGCCGCCCGCTCCCGCAGCAGGTCCTGCACATAGCGCTTCGGCTCCGCGGCTTCGCGGGACAGCGCAAGTCGGGTTTCCACCAGCGAGGCCGGCAGCGCTTCCAGTTCGTCGAGATAGGCCATTTCATCCCGGGTACGCCCGCCATAGACCAGCTGCAGGGGGTGATGGGGTGCCGGGTTGATACGCTGCTGGCGCTGGATAAAACCGCGCATCGGGGCGATGCCGGTACCGGTGCAGATCATCAGGAGGCGCGCCTCGGGATCCTGGGGCATGAGGAATTTCTCGCCCATAGGGCCGATGCAGCGCACCTCGTCACCAGGCTCCAGATCGCAGAGGAAGTTGGAGGCGACACCGTGGTAGGGTTGGCCCTCCCACTCGTCGACCACCCGTTTGACCGTCAGGGCCAGCTCCCGCGAGGCGCGGGTTTCACCGTCCCGGTCACTGGCGATGGAGTAGGCGCGCATGTGGTGCGGATGGCCCTGGGGATCATTGCCCGGGGGCAGGACGCCGATGTTCTGGCCTTCCAGCCAGGGAAAATCGCCGTCGCCAACGTCCAGCACGATATGGTGTACCTCGGACTCGCCCACAGTCACACGACTATTGTGCTTGATCCGCGCGGTGAGGGGATTCTTCTGCGTATGCAGGAAGGTAATTGCCACACTGGCGGAGGCGGGCGGCGGATTGCTCGGCAGCATTTCCTCCGCCGCATCGGGGTGGGGTATCGCGTGGCCGTCCAGCTCTACCTCCGCGGGCAGTTCCTCCCAGGCGTACTGCTCCTCCAGGGAATACATCTGCCCCTCCGGTACCATGCGCCAGGCGTTGATGGCCTCGGTGCTGCAGGCGTACAGGCACTCGTGGCCGCCGCTGCAGCGCTCGGGGTCGACGACGTAATTCTGTCCGTTCGGCGCCATGCTGATGGCCTCCTCGGGGCAGGCGTACTCGCAGGAACCGCAGCGGGCGCAGGAGAGTGGGTCGATCAGGTGTTGTTTGACATAGTTACCCGGGTTGGCGGCCCGGAGATTGTTGTTATCAGCAGTCATCGTGCGAACTCCTGTTCATCGTTCGGGTGGCTGAAGTTCCCGGAGCAGCTTGTGTGCGGACGGAATTGCTCAGCTTGACCCCCAGACTAGAACGCCAGCCGGCCGGATTCCTTGATCTGGATCAGGAATCCGGCGATTCGCCAGTGCCTGTCGCACTGCGACAATTTGCCTCATTCGCGGGTGACGCCCGATCCCTATAATCACGCCTCCCAGTGATTCCGGCGTAATGGTCTCTGCTTGAATCCACAGCTCGCGGGTAATACCGCCGAGCGTGAAACGGAACCTGCCTGATGGAACACGCCAAAAAACGCACATCCATGTGCAGGCTCGGGTGGCGACATCCATGTCGCCACACGGTTCCATCAGGCAGGTTCCGTCTCACACTCTACCCATGGCACAAGATTCAATCTGCGCCCTTACTCGCTGATTAGTGGTTAATGTTTAAGGTGATTTCCCTGATGAATGTGCGAAAAGTTCTGTCAAAACAGAAGCTTGCGAGCCTTCCCCTGATACTTTTGGCCTCCGCCGGCGGCATGGCGCAGGAGCAGAATGCACCCGGCCCGGTCGAACAGCTGCTGGTAACCGGCCAGTCCGAGACCGGGCTCTCGGGTACCGGGAGTGCGGACGACATGCTCTCCCGCGAGGGGGTGAATTTTTCCAGTGCGGGAGGTATTTCGGCCCTGCCGGTGCTGCGCGGCCTGAATGACGACCGGATCAAGGTGTCCATCGATGGCGCCGAGGTGACCTCTTCCTGCGCCAACCACATGAACCCGCCCCTGTCCTACATCGACGCCAGCCGCATCGAGTCGGTGGAGGTGATCGCCGGGCTGACGCCGGTGAGTGCCGGCGGGGACAGCATTGCCGGGACCATTGCTGTGCTGTCACAGCAGCCGCGCTACGCAGAAGCAGCAGGCGAACTGTTGCTGGAAGGCTCGGCGGGTTATTTCTACCAGAGTAACGCCAACCAGCAGGGCGTGGCGCTGAACGCCGGTGTCGCCAACCACTTCGCCAGCCTGGGCTACAGCGGCAGCTATGACGAGGCGGACAGCTACGAGGACGGCAATGGCGACAAGGTGCTTGATACCCTTTACCGCAGCCAGAGCCACAACCTGACCCTCGGCCTGCGCGGCGAACAGCAGTCGGCGACGCTGAAGCTCAATTACCAGAAGGTGCCCTATCAGGGCTTCCCCAACCAGTACATGGACATGGTGGACAACACCAGCTTCGGCCTGAACCTGAATTACCTGCGCGAGTTCGCCTGGGGCCAGCTCGACACGCGCCTTACCTGGCAGGATGTCGAGCACGAGATGGGCTTCTTCAGCGATGAAAAGCCCGGCACCATGCCGATGAACACCGAGGGCCAGGACATCGGCTACAAGATTGCGGCGATCATTCCGCTGCGCGACGGCGATATCCTGCGCCTGGGCAATGAATACCACCGCTTCACTCTCGACGACTGGTGGCCCGCGGTGCCCGGGTCGATGATGATGGGGCCGGACAACTACAGCAACATCAACGACGGCGAGCGCACTCGATATGCTGTGTACGCGGAGGTCGAGAATGCCTGGAGCCCGCGCTGGTCGAGCCAGGCCGGCGTGCGCTATGAGCGGGTGGTCTCGGACACCGGCGATGTGCAGCCCTACAACAGTATGACCTTGGGCGGCGGCATGACCATGGGCATGGCGATGCCGATGGCCAATCCCGACGCCGCGGCGGCCAGCGCGTTCAACGCCCGCGACCACCGTCGGGAAGACGATAACATCGACCTGACCCTGGTGGGGCGCTACGCCCTTACCGGCAGCCAGACCCTGGACTTCGGTTACGCCCGCAAGACCCGCTCGCCCAACCTGTATGAGCGCTACAGCTGGGGCCGCGGCACCATGGCGATGACCATGATCGGCTGGTACGGCGACGGCAATGGCTACGTCGGCGACATCGACCTCGACCCCGAGATCGCCCACACCCTGAGCGCGACCTGGCAGTGGGCCGAGGACGACAACAACCTGCTGTCTCTGACGCCTTACTACACCTACGTGGACGACTTCATCGACGCGCGCCAGGTCGGCAGCTTCAATCCGCGCAACGCGATGCAGGTCACCCGCCCGCTGCTGCAGTTCACCAACCTCGACGCCGAACTCTACGGGGCGGAGTTGCACGGGCGCCGCCAGCTATGGAGCGACGAGCGGCAGGGCCTGCAACTGGACGCGCGCCTGGCTTACACCCGCGGCGAGCGCAGCGATGACGGCGGCAACCTCTACCACATCATGCCGCTCAACGCTGTGCTGGCGCTGGAACACCAGGCCAGCGGCTGGCGCAATCGCGTGGAATACGAATGGGTGGATCGCAAGGACAGGGTGGATGAACTGCGCCTGGAAAACGCAACCGGCGGTTATGGGCTGGTGAACGCGAGCACCGAGTACCGCTGGCGGGACGTGACCGTGAGCGCCGCCATCGACAACCTGCTGGACGAGGAATACGAACTCCCCCTGGGCGGCGTCTACCTCTCCGGCTGGCTCGCCGGGGAGCGCAACGACCAGTTCGCCGCCCTGCCGGGCGAGGGCAGGACCTTCAAGCTGGGCCTGCAGTACAGCTTCTGAAGACTGTGACAGTAGCTGCCGCCATTGCCGTGGCGGCGGCGTGGGGGAAAGGCTATTCGACCTTGGTCGGGTTTTACTGACCCCCACAACGCGTATGATGATCAACCCGATACACATAACAACGGATTGATGCCATGCACGAGTTTCCCGTCCACCCGGTCCCCGCGAACTTCAGCGACGCCCATATCAACGCGGACCAGTACCGGGACCTGTATCGCCGCTC
>NZ_JBLWFK010000004.1:0-634826 GCF_048323675.1 Haliea sp. E17 | reverse complement strand
CCGCGAAGGTGGCCGTACCGTTGGTGCTGGCGTCGTCGCTAAAATCATCGAGTAATTGATGAATGGGGTCAGAGTCAAAGACTCTGACCCCGGTCGGAGTCACACGGAATGGGGTCAGAGTCGCGACTCTGACCCCGACCGGAGTTGACCCCGACCAGGCCAAGCCGAACCGCTGAATCAGCAGTTCGGCTTCGTCGTCTAAGTAGAGATAACAGGCCAGTAGCTCAATTGGCAGAGCAGCGGTCTCCAAAACCGCAGGTTGGGGGTTCGATTCCCTCCTGGCCTGCCATTTTATGGCAGGAGCGGCGCAGCATATGCCGCTAACTGAACGAATACGAAGGGTTTTTGCCGCACGGCGAGCGGGACCCTTCAGTAAGGATTGGATATAGATGAGTGCAGAAACCACGGGCAGCCGCTTCGATGGGCTCAAGTGGCTGGTCGTCGTTGCCCTGATCGCAGTCGCGGTTCTGGGCAACAGCTTTTACGCGGACCAGTCGATGCTCTATCGCGTGCTCGGCATTGTCGTGCTCGGGGTTATTGCTGCGCTGGTTGCCCTGAAAACTGCGAAAGGCGCCGCTTTCTGGTCGCTGGTCAAGGGCGCGCGTACTGAAATACGCAAAGTAGTCTGGCCTACCCGCCAGGAAGCCGTGCAAACCACCTTGATGGTGGTGGCTTTCGTTGTGCTGGTGGCGCTGTTCCTGTGGGGTCTGGATACCCTGCTCGGATGGGCCGCTTCACAGGTCATCGGATAAGGTCGAGAAGGGAAGGATTGGTCAATGGCTAAGCGCTGGTATGTGGTTCACGCCTACTCAGGGTATGAAAAGAAGGTCGCTTCTTCCCTGAAAGAGCGCATTGAGCTGCACAACATGCAGGACCTGTTCGGCGAAGTGCTGGTGCCGACCGAGGAAGTGGTTGAGATGCGCGGCGGCCAGAAGCGTCGCAGCGAGCGCAAGTTTTTCCCTGGCTACGTGCTGGTGCAGATGGAGCTCAACGACGACACCTGGCACCTGGTGAAGGAAACGCCCCGGGTGATGGGCTTTATCGGCGGCAAGGCCGATGCGCCGGCGCCGATTACCGAAGCCGAAGCCAATGCCATCCTCAAGCGCGTGGAAACCGGTGCCGAGGCGCCGCGTCCGAAGACGCTGTTCGAGCCGGGCGAGATGGTGCGGGTTATCGATGGGCCTTTCAACGACTTCAACGGTGTCGTGGAAGAGGTCAACTACGAAAAGAACCGCCTCAACGTGGCGGTGCTGATTTTCGGGCGTTCCACTCCGGTGGAGCTCGAGTTCAGCCAGGTCGAAAAGGCCTGAGGTTTGTAAAAGAGGGGTCAGGGCCCTTTTTATAGCAATTCCCTAAAAAGGGCTCTGACCCCTTTTTAAACCAACAGTGGGGAGCTCCAGTAGGCCGCGAGGCTGAACAGGCGTTTGAACCCGGGAGACTAGCAATGGCTAAGAAAGTCGAAGCTTATATCAAGCTGCAGGTTGCCGCCGGCCAGGCCAACCCGAGCCCGCCCGTGGGCCCGGCGCTGGGTCAGCACGGCGTGAACATCATGGAATTCTGCAAGGCGTTCAACGCCGACACCCAGGGCCTGGAGCCGGGTCTGCCGATTCCGGTGGTGATCACCGTCTACAGCGACCGTTCCTTCACCTTTATCAAGAAGACGCCGCCGGCCGCAGTTCTGCTGCGCAAGATCGCGAAGATCAAGAAAGGCTCCGCCACCCCGAACACCAACAAGGTGGCCAAGGTAACCCGCGCCCAGCTCGAGGAAGTGGCTACCCAGAAGTGGCCTGACCTCACCGCTGCGGATATGGATGCGGCTGTGCGTACAATTGCTGGCAGCGCCCGTAGCGCCGGCATCGAAGTCGAGGGGGTGAACTAAGATGGCCAAGTTGTCCAAGCGCGTACGCGCATTCAAGGAAAAAGTGGATCCGCGCAAAGCCTATCCGCTGGAAGAGGCCGTGAGCCTGCTGAAAGAATTTGCCACCGCGAAATTCAACGAGACTGTTGAAGTTGCGGTCAACCTCGGTGTCGACGCGCGCAAATCCGACCAGGCAGTGCGCGGTGCGACCACCCTGCCCCACGGCACCGGTTCCGAGGTTCGCGTCGCAGTTTTCACCCAGGGCGAAGCTGCCGAGCTGGCCAAGGCTGCCGGCGCTGATTTCGTCGGCATGGAAGACCTCGCCGAGCAGATCAAGGGCGGCATGATGGATTTTGACGTGGTTGTCGCTTCCCCCGACGCCATGCGTGTTGTCGGCCAACTCGGCCAGGTGCTGGGTCCCCGCGGCCTGATGCCGAACCCGAAAACCGGCACCGTGACCCCCGACGTGGAAACTGCCGTCAAGAATGCCAAGGCTGGTCAGATGCGCTACCGCACCGACAAGAACGGCATCATCCACGGTGGTATCGGCAAGGTCAGCTTCGAACTGGACGCCCTGCGCGGCAACCTCGAGGCTGTGCTGTCTGACCTGAAAAAGGCCAAGCCGTCTTCTGCCAAGGGTGTCTACCTGAGAAAAATCAGCCTGAGCACCACCATGGGCCCGGGCGTGACCATCGACCAGTCGTCCATCGACGTCTGAGTCCGGTCGCCGCGGCCCGGCAGGGCCGCATGCATTGTCGGGGTGCTCCCAAAAGGTGTACCCCCTCGATACTTTGCCAGGGATGGTGAAGTAGTCGGTCCGGGAGAAGCCCACAGGTTTCAACCGGTCCACTTTGAGGTCTTTAGGACGAAGCAGGGCTGTAGCCCATTTAGCTGAGAGCTTAAGGCCATCAAAGACCGTAGGTGTCCCTGTCGGGCGGTAGGCAGACGGGGGCTTAATCCGGGCAATCCGCAAGGCGCGCCCCAGCCTACGCAGATGGTGAACGTGTTCACCAGTAAATCGGTGGTCGCATAGTTTTGCGACTGCTTACGTTAGCAATCCAGGAGTAATGCCAGTGGCAATTGGACTCGAAGACAAGAAAGCGATCGTAGCTGAAGTTAACGAGACTGCCACCAGTGCCCTGTCCCTCGTTATCGCGGATGCCCGCGGTGTAACGGTGGATGGTATGACTGCTCTGCGCAAGAATGCTCGCGAAAACCAGATTGTGCTCCGTGTCGTACGGAACACCCTGGCCAGGCGCGCGCTGACAGGAACGGAATACGAGTGCGTCAACGACGCCATCGTCGGCCCGTCCCTGTTCGGATTTTCCATGGAAGATCCGGGTGCGGCAGCACGACTCTTCAAGGACTTCGCCAAAGAAAACGGCGCCTTTGAAGTAAAAGCATTGGCGGTAGGCGGCCAGATGCTGGGTGCGGATCAATTGGATGTGCTGGCTAAGCTGCCGACGCGCGATCAGGCAATCTCGATGTTGATGAGTGTCATGAAAGCGCCGGCAACCAAGCTGGTCCAGACAATGAACGAAGTACCTGGAAAACTGGTTCGCACACTCGCTGCAGTACGCGATCAGAAAGAGGCGGCGGCGTAAGCCCTCGTCACAGGATTTTTAATCAGCTAGATAGGAGAAAACAGTCATGGCACTGTCCAAAGACGACATTCTGAATGCAATCGCTGAAATGAGCGTGATGGATATCGTAGAGCTCATCGAAGCAATGGAAGAAAAATTCGGCGTAACCGCTGCTGCTGCTGTTGCAGTTGCACCGGCCGCTGCTGGCGCTGACGCCGGCGCTGCTGCCGAAGAGAAAACTGATTTCGACGTGGTTCTGACTTCCGCTGGTGAGAAGAAAGTAAACGTCATCAAGGTTGTCCGCGAAGTCACCGGCCTGGGCCTGAAAGAAGCCAAAGGCCTGGTCGACGGCGCTCCTTCCTCTGTCAAGGAAGGCGCTTCCAAGGACGAAGCCGAAGAAATCAAGAAGAAGCTGGAAGAAGCTGGCGGCACTGTCGAGCTCAAGTAAGCTGGACACCGCTCGTATTTTTCGAGTTTTGGACGAGGCTGGTGGCGCGCAAGCCCACCGGCCTTTTCCCGCTTCATGGATGCAACATTCGATTAAAGGAATCGAGGGGATTTAAGGGGTCAGAGCCCTTTTTCCTGGAAAAGGGCTCTGACCCCTTAAATCCACCCTTTAATCGAAAAGGTCGCCAGACCTTTACTGCAGCCCGCCAGGGCTGTTGAGCCGCCCGATGTGGCGGATGGCTTAAATCGCTGGGGAGTACCGATGGCATACTCGTACACTGAAAAGAAACGCATTCGTAAGGATTTCGGCACCCTGCCGAAGGTTATGGATGTGCCTTACCTGCTGGCAATCCAACTGGATTCCTATCGCAAGTTCACGCAGCAGGGCGTGCCTGCCGCCGAGCGCGGTGACTATGGCCTGCACGCGGCATTCAAGTCTGTATTCCCGATTGTCAGCTACAGCGGCAACGCGGCGCTGGAGTACGTGGATTACGCGCTTGGCACCCCGGTCTTCGACGTGGGCGAGTGCCAGTTGCGCGGTGTGACCTACTCCTGCTCGCTGCGGGTGAAGGTGCGCCTGATCATTTACGACAAGGACTCCTCCAGCAAGACCATCAAGGACATCAAGGAGCAGGAAGTCTACATGGGGGAAATCCCCCTGATGACCGAGAACGGCACCTTCATCATCAACGGTACCGAGCGGGTGATCGTCTCCCAGCTGCACCGCTCCCCGGGTGTGTTCTTCGACCACGACAAGGGCAAGACCCACTCCTCCGGCAAACTGCTGTACTCCGCCCGGGTGATTCCCTACCGTGGCTCCTGGCTGGACTTCGAGTTCGACCCGAAGGACCTGGTCTACGTGCGTATCGACCGTCGCCGCAAGCTGCCGGCGACCGTGCTGCTGCGCGCGCTGGGTTACCAGACCGAGGAAGTCCTCGACATGTTCTACGACGTCAACGAGTTCAATCTCAATGACGACGGCAATTTCATGATGACCCTGATTCCCGAGCGCCTGCGCGGGGACGTGGCCACCTTTGAAATCAAGGCCGGCAAGAAAGTCGTGGTAGAGCAGGGCCGCCGGATCACCGCCCGCCACATCCGCGAGCTGGAAAAAGCCAACATCACCGAAATGGAAATCCCCCGGGATTACCTGCACGGTCGCGCCCTGGCCAAGAACATCGTCGACGAGAAAACCGGCGAAGTCCTGGTCGAGTGCAACACCGAACTGACCGAGGACATCATCGAGAAGATGGTGGCTGCGGGCATCACCCGTATCGAGACCCTGTACACCAATGAACTGGACTGCGGTCCGTTCGTCTCCGATACCCTGCGCCTGGACACCACCCGCAACGAACTCGAAGCGCTGGTGGAAATCTACCGCATGATGCGCCCCGGCGAACCGCCGACCAAGGAGTCTGCGGAAAACCTGTTCCAGAACCTGTTCTTCTCCGCGGATCGCTACGACCTGTCTGCCGTCGGCCGCATGAAGTTCAACCGCCGCCTGGGTCGCGAGGAAGTGATCGGCAGCGGCGTACTGGACAAGGAAGACATCGTCGACGTACTGAAGACCCTGGTCGGCATCCGTAACGGTAAGGGCATGGTCGACGACATCGACCACCTGGGTAACCGCCGCGTGCGTTCCGTCGGGGAGATGGCAGAGAACCAGTTCCGCGTGGGCCTGGTACGCGTCGAGCGCGCCGTGAAGGAGCGCCTGTCGATGGCCGAGTCCGAGGGCCTGATGCCCCAGGACCTGATCAACGCCAAGCCGGTGTCTGCCGCGGTAAAAGAGTTCTTCGGTTCCAGCCAGTTGTCCCAGTTCATGGACCAGAACAACCCCCTTTCAGAGGTGACCCACAAGCGCCGCGTTTCCGCGCTTGGCCCGGGCGGCCTGACCCGCGAACGCGCGGGCTTCGAGGTGCGCGACGTACACCCGACCCACTACGGTCGCGTGTGCCCGATCGAAACCCCTGAAGGTCCGAACATCGGCCTGATCAACTCGCTGGCGACCTACGCCCGCACCAACGACTACGGCTTCCTGGAGAGCCCCTACCGCAAGGTGGTGGACGGCCAGGTAACTGACGAGATCGAGTTCCTCTCCGCCATTAACGAAGCGGAACACGTGATTGCACAGGCCTCCGCGTCGCTGGACAAGAACAACCGCTTCACCGACGAAATCGTCAACGTTCGCTACATGAACGAATTCACGGTCAAGCCGCCGGAAGACATCGGTTACATGGACGTATCGCCCAAACAGGTGGTCTCCGTGGCAGCCGCGCTGATTCCCTTCCTCGAGCACGACGACGCGAACCGCGCGTTGATGGGCTCGAACATGCAGCGCCAGGCGGTACCGACACTGAAGAGCGACAAGCCGCTGGTGGGCACCGGTATGGAGCGCTACGTGGCCTCTGATTCCGGCGTCTGCGTGGTCGCGCGTCGCGCCGGGGTGATCGACTCCGTGGATGCGAGCCGCATCGTGGTACGGGTCAACGATGCCGACGTCGGTGTGGACGAAGCGCCGGTCGACATCTACAACCTGACCAAGTACACCCGCTCCAACCAGAACACCTGTATCAACCAGCGCCCGATAGTCAAGCAGGGCGACGCTGTAGACCGCGGCGACATCCTCGCCGACGGTCCCTCGGTAGACATGGGTGAACTGGCCCTGGGCCAGAACATGCGCATCGCGTTCATGCCCTGGAATGGCTACAACTTCGAGGACTCCATCCTGGTGTCCGAGAAAGTGGTGAAGGAAGACCGTTTCACCACCATCCATATCCAGGAACTGACCTGTATCGCCCGCGACACCAAGCTGGGGCCGGAGGAAATCTCCGCGGATATTCCCAACGTCGGTGAGAGCGCGCTGTCCAAACTGGACGAGTCCGGCATTGTCTACATCGGCGCTGAAGTGGACGCTGGTGACATCCTGGTAGGCAAGGTGACGCCGAAGGGCGAAACCCAGCTGACCCCGGAAGAGAAACTGCTGCGTGCGATCTTCGGTGAGAAGGCCTCCGACGTTAAGGACACCTCCCTGCGCGTGCCTTCCAGCACCAAGGGTACCGTCATCGACGTGCAGGTGTTCACCCGCGACGGCCTGGAAAAAGACCCGCGCGCCCTGCAGATCGAAAAGCACCAGTTGGACGAGTTCCGCAAGGACCTGAAAGAAGAGTACCGTATCTTCGAAGAGGCGACCTTCGCCCGCCTGGCCAACCTGATCAACGGCGCCAAGACGGTCAGCGGTGCCGGCCTGTCCAAGGGCACCGCGCTGAACGACAAGGTGCTGGCGGAACTGGAACGCGAGCAGTGGTTCAAGCTGAAGCTCGACAACGCCGACCTGAACGAGGCCCTGGCCTCCGCCAAGCGCCAGCTCGAGGAGCAGAACAAGCTGCTGGAAGAGCGTTTCGAGGACAAGAAGCGCAAGCTGCAGTCCGGCGACGACCTGGCCCCCGGCGTGCTGAAAATCGTCAAGGTGTACCTGGCGATCAAGCGCCGCATCCAGCCCGGTGACAAGATGGCCGGCCGCCACGGTAACAAGGGTGTGATCTCCGTGATCATGCCGGTCGAGGACATGCCCTACGACGAAAACGGCGAGCCCGTCGACATCGTACTGAACCCGCTGGGTGTACCCTCGCGGATGAACGTGGGCCAGATCCTGGAAACCCACCTGGGCATGGCCGCCAAGGGCCTGGGCGTGAAAATCGACCAGATGATCCGCGAGCAGCGCAAGGTGGCCGAGGTGCGCAAGTTCCTCGAGGCTATCTACAACAACGGCGCGGGCCGCGAGGAAGACCTCAAGTCCCTGTCCGATGCGGAGATCCTGGAACTCGCCAGCAACCTCGTCGGTGGCGTGCCGATGGCGACGCCGGTCTTCGACGGTGCCGCGGAAGAGTCCATCAAGGAACTGCTGGCGCTGGCTGACATGCCGGAAAGCGGACAGTTCACCCTGTTCGACGGCCGCACTGGCGACGCCTTCGATCGCAAGGTGACGGTCGGCTACATGTACATGCTGAAGCTGAACCACCTGGTGGATGACAAGATGCACGCCCGTTCCACCGGTTCCTACAGCCTGGTTACCCAGCAGCCGCTGGGTGGTAAGGCGCAGTTCGGTGGCCAGCGCTTCGGTGAGATGGAAGTATGGGCGCTGGAAGCCTACGGCGCGGCCTACACCCTGCAGGAAATGCTGACGGTGAAATCCGACGACGTGACCGGCCGGACCAAGATGTACAAGAACATTGTCGATGGCGACCATCGTATGGAGCCGGGCATGCCCGAGTCCTTCAATGTGTTGGTCAAGGAAATCCGTTCTCTCGGTATCGATATCGAGCTTGAGAACGAGTAATTGACCGACGACATAACCTCGCGGAGGAAAGACCTTGAAAGACTTATTGAATCTGCTTAAAGCCCAGGGCCAGACGGAAGAGTTCGACGCTATCCGTATCGGCCTGGCGTCGCCGGAGATGATCCGCTCCTGGTCATTCGGCGAAGTGAAAAAGCCCGAGACCATCAACTACCGCACCTTCAAACCGGAGCGGGACGGCCTGTTCTGCGCCAAGATCTTTGGCCCGGTGAAGGACTACGAGTGCCTGTGCGGCAAGTACAAGCGCCTCAAGCACCGCGGCGTGATCTGCGAGAAGTGCGGCGTGGAAGTGGCGCTGGCCAAAGTGCGCCGCGAGCGCATGGGCCACATCGAACTGGCCTCGCCGGTCGCCCACATCTGGTTCCTGAAATCGCTGCCGTCCCGTATCGGCCTGCTGCTGGACATGACCCTGCGCGATATCGAGCGGGTGCTGTATTTCGAATCCTACGTGGTGACCGATCCCGGTATGACCACCCTGGAACTCGGCCAGCTGCTCTCCGATGAAGAGTACTACGAGGCGATGGAAGAGTTCGGTGACGAATTCGCCGCCAAGATGGGCGCCGAAGCTGTCCAGGACCTGATGAAGCAGCTGGACCTGGAACAGGAAATCGCCCGCCTGCGGGAAGAGATTCCGTCCACCAACTCCGAGACCAAGATCAAGAAGCTGTCCAAGCGCCTGAAGCTGATGGAAGCCTTCGCCAGCTCCGGCAACAAGCCCGAGTGGATGGTCATGAACGCCCTGCCGGTACTGCCGCCGGACCTGCGTCCGCTGGTACCGCTGGACGGCGGCCGCTTTGCGACCTCCGACCTGAACGACCTGTACCGCCGGGTGATCAACCGTAACAACCGCCTGAAGCGTCTGCTTGACCTCAATGCGCCGGACATTATCGTGCGCAACGAGAAGCGCATGCTGCAGGAATCCGTGGACGCGCTGCTCGACAACGGTCGCCGCGGCCGCGCCATCACCGGCTCCAACAAGCGCCCGCTGAAATCCCTGGCCGACATGATCAAGGGCAAGCAGGGCCGCTTCCGCCAGAACCTGCTGGGCAAGCGCGTCGACTACTCCGGTCGTTCCGTGATCGTGGTGGGCCCGACCCTGCGCCTGCACCAGTGCGGCCTGCCCAAGAAGATGGCGCTGGAGCTGTTCAAGCCCTTCATCTTCGGCAAGCTGGAAGCCCGTGGCCTGGCGACCACCATCAAGGCCGCCAAGAAAATGGTCGAGCGCGAGCCGCCGGAAGTGTGGGACATCCTCGCCGAGGTTATCCGCGAGCACCCGGTACTGCTGAACCGCGCGCCGACCCTGCACCGCCTCGGTATCCAGGCCTTCGAACCGGTACTGATTGAGGGTAAGGCCATCCAGCTGCACCCGCTGGTGTGTGCCGCCTACAACGCGGACTTCGACGGCGACCAGATGGCGGTACACGTACCGCTGACCCTGGAAGCCCAGCTGGAAGCGCGCGCGCTGATGATGTCCACCAACAACATCCTGTCGCCCGCCAACGGCGAGCCGATCATCGTGCCGTCCCAGGACGTGGTACTGGGTCTGTACTACATGACCCGCGAGCGGGTTAACGCCAAGGGCGAGGGCATGGCATTTGCCAACGTCTCCGAGGTGCACCGCGCCTACTCGGCCGGTCACGCCCACCTGCAGGCCCGGGTGAAAGTGCGTATCACCGAGACCGTGGTGCAGGACGAGGGTGACCCGATCGAGCGCACCTTCATCGCCGACACCACTGTCGGCCGCGCCCTGCTGTGGGAGATTGTGCCCACCGGGATCGGCTTCGACATGGTCAACCAGAACATGGCCAAGAAAGCGATCTCGCGCATCATCAACCAGTGCTACCGCGCTGTCGGCCTGAAGGCGACTGTTATCTTCGCCGACCGCCTGATGTACACCGGCTACGAGTACTCCACCCGCTCCGGTTCATCCATTGGCGTTAACGATTTCGAGATTCCGGACGCCAAGGCCGAGATCATCGATCACGCCGAAGCCGAGGTACTGGAGATCGAGGAGCAGTTCGCTTCCGGCCTGGTGACCCACGGCGAGAAGTACAACAAGGTGATCGACATCTGGTCCCGCGCCAACGACCTGGTTTCCAAGTCCATGATGGAAGGTCTGTCGAAAGAGACGGTGATCAACCGCGAAGGCGAGGAAGAGGAGCAGCCCTCCTTCAACTCCGTCTACATGTACGCCGACTCCGGCGCGCGGGGTTCACCGGCCCAGATCCGCCAGCTGGCGGGTATGCGCGGCCTGATGGCCAAGCCGGACGGCTCGATCATCGAAACCCCGATTGTGGCCAACTTCCGTGAGGGCCTGAACGTACTGCAGTACTTCATCTCCACCCACGGTGCCCGTAAGGGCCTGGCGGATACCGCACTGAAAACCGCGAACTCCGGTTACCTGACCCGTCGCCTGGTCGACGTGGCCCAGGACCTGGTCGTGACCGAGGAAGACTGCGGCACCGACGCCGGCCTGCTGATGACCCCGGTTATCGACGGCGGCGACATCATCGAATCCCTGGGTGACCGGGTGCTCGGTCGTATCGTCGCCCGCGACGTGATGAAGCCTGGCTCCGATGACGAAATCGCCATCACCGCCGGCACCATGCTCGACGAGCTGTGGATCAAGCGGCTGGAAGAAATGGGTATCGACGAGATCGAAGTGCGCTCGCCGATCACCTGTGAAACCCGCCACGGCATCTGCTCCTACTGCTACGGTCGCGACCTGGCCCGCGGTCACCGCGTCAATATCGGCGAGGCGATCGGTGTGGTTGCGGCGCAGTCGATCGGTGAACCCGGTACCCAGCTGACCATGCGGACCTTCCACATCGGTGGTGCGGCGTCCCGGCAGACTGCCCAGGACAACATCCAGGTGATGAACGATGGTACCGTGCGTATTCACAACCTGAAGACGGTCGAGAACAACGACGGCAACCTGGTGGCGGTAAGCCGCTCCGGTGAACTGTCGGTGCTCGACGGCCTGGGTCGCGAGCGCGAGCGCTACAAGCTGCCCTACGGTGCCGTGCTGAAGGTCAAGGACAACGAGAAGATCACCGCCGGTGCCATCGTTGCCAACTGGGACCCGCACACGCACCCGATCGTCACCGAGGTGGCGGGTTTCGCCAAGTTCAGCGGGATGGAAGAAGGTATCACCATCAAGCGCCAGACCGACGAACTGACCGGCCTGTCCAGCATCTCCGTGATGGAAGCCGGTGAGCGTCCCGCGGCGGGCAAGGACATCCGTCCGGCCCTGACCCTGGTGGACGAGAAGGGCGAGGAACTGTTCCTGCCGAACACCAACGTGCCGGCACACTACTTCCTGCCGCCCCACGCTCTGGTGGGCCTGGAAGACGGCGCGAAAATCGGTGTGGGCGACGTCATCGCGCGTATCCCGCAGGAAGGCTCCAAGACCCGCGACATCACCGGTGGTCTGCCGCGCGTTGCCGACCTGTTCGAGGCGCGCAAGCCGAAGGAACCCGCCATCCTGGCGGAGATCTCCGGTACCGTGTCCTTCGGTCGCGAGACCAAGGGCAAGCGCCGCCTGGTGATCACCCCGACCGACGGGCAGACCCTGCCGGACGGATCCGATACCTATGAAGTGCTGATTCCCAAGTGGCGCAGCATGTCGGTGTTCGAAGGTGAATTCGTTGAGCGTGGTGAAGTTGTCTCCGAGGGACCGCCGAACCCGCACGATATCCTGCGCCTGAAAGGCATCGAGGAGCTGGCGAAGTACATCGTCAACGAGATCCAGGAGGTTTACCGCCTGCAGGGTGTGAAGATCAACGACAAGCACATCGAGGTTATCGTCCGCCAGATGCTGCGCAAGGTGATCATCACCTCCAGCGGCGACTCCACCCTGATCAAGGGCGAGCAGGTGGAATTCACCACCTTCCTCGAGGAGAACGAGCGCCTGCTGGCCGAGGGCATGGTCCCCGCCAACTCCGAGCGTGAGCTGCTGGGTATCACCAAGGCCTCGCTGGCAACCGAGAGCTTCATCTCCGCGGCCTCCTTCCAGGAGACCACCCGCGTACTGACCGAAGCGGCGGTGACCGGCAAGCGCGACTTCCTGCGCGGCCTGAAGGAAAACGTCGTTGTGGGTCGCCTGATCCCCGCCGGTACCGGCCTTGCCTATCACGACGAGCGCAAGCGCAAGCGTGAAAGCGCGTCCGAGTCCTCCGTGTCGGCGCAGGAGATCGAAGCGGCACTGTCCGAGGCCCTGCAGGCCGACGACTGATCGGAGGCCTGTCGCAACGTCGACAGACTGCGAAAAGACAAGGGCTCACCCGCCAGGGTGGGCCCTTTTTTGTAGGCCCGCGAAAGCCAATATCCTCTTTGGGCTAGGTACAGGGTTCAACATCAGTCAAAAGCTATTTCAGGTTCGATGGGTAAGAAGTGTGATGCGTGTCACAAAAAGCACGCATTATCCCTGAAAATTACATGGATAATTGGCCAAGCTCGACTACTATTATTCGTCAAATCTCAAGTAAATTCTTGTAATTATAATTTTTGAGTGATACGGAGCTCGTCTTCTGGGTGTGCTTGCGATTCTATGAGGTAAGCGCGTCAGGAAGACGAAATTCACTTCTCAACCCCCGGTCGTGGGGGTCCTGTTGCTCCTTACTGAAAAGTCTTTTCGACTTACTTTGCGCGTGAATTGATCGTATATCCATCAACCCGGGTAATTCGCAACGAGGGCACGATTGGATATTGGATAGTGGGGCAGGGTTCCGGCCCTCCCAGTATGGTTTATTCGCTTCATGCTCGAGAAAGGGTGTTCGTGTGTCGTTCAAGGGAGGAACTGTTGTGAAGATAAAATTGAAAGCTTGCACTCAAAATATGTTGGTGCTCGGTGCCGCGCTGGGTTTTTTGGCTGCCGGGAGCAATGCCCAGCCTCTGGTGTATACCCCCCAGCAACAGATACTGGCTGATCTGGGTAAAGAAGTATTTTTTGACGAGTCGCTGTCCACGCCGGGCAACAAACAGGGCTGCGTGTCCTGTCACGCTCCTGAGCGAGGCTGGACTTTCCCTGACGCCGCCGTCAACCTTGGTCCGGTGGGGAACCCGGGGGCCTTGCCGCACGCGCGGGGCAAGATAAAGCCTCCTACGGTAGCTTACGCGAGTTTTGTGCGCCATTTCCAGCCTTGCAATATTGGGAATCCCGGCGGTGGTCGCTGGTGCAGTGGCTTGTTCTGGGACGGCCGCGCCGAGGGGACCGAACCCTTTGGCACTTACCCCGAGGGGGATAGAGCCGTCAGTGAGTCTGTTTCCTGGGAGGAGTTGCAGTTGGATGGCATCTACCTCGCAGAATACTCGGACTTCCTTGGGCCGCTTACAGATCAGGCGCTAAACCCTGCGCAATTTGGTATCGAGCAAAATGCGGGTGAGAAGAAAGTATGTCAGCAGGTCAAGACTGCAAAGTACAAGCGTTTGTACCGGCAGGCTTTTGGAGAACGAATTAACTGCGAGGAAGAACCCGAAGACAACCCCGCTTTCAGGGTCGCCTTCAAGCGCATCGCGCTCTCACTGTCGGCGTATCAGGGATCGCCTGATGTCAATGCGTTCAGTTCTCTTCGCGATCTGGCCTTATATAAAGAGCTGGATTGTGGCGGCGATGCAGGCTTTTCCGAATACGCCTCGGCGCAGGACTGCCTTGATCTCGCCGAAGCTAAACCAGACGTCACTACATGGGGTCAATTTCCTCTCGCGTTTGTGGGGCTCGGCTTGCCCGATGAACAAATTCGTAAGATAAACCGCGGTCATGACCTGTTTTACGGTGTCGCGACGGCTGCAGATGACCTTAACGATGGCAACCCGGGGCCCCTTCGTGGCAATTCATCTGGGCCATTGGGTGGCGGACCCGCAAGTTACGATGGAGTAGGTACCAATGCCCAGTGCTCTGAATGTCACAGCGATAACCCCGGCCTTGATGACGGTACCGAGCCGCGACAGGGTTACGCTGACCAAGCCTATCACATTATCGGCATACCCTTTAATCGCCAAATCCCGAACACACTCAAGGGAGAGGTGACTGGCATATTCGATCATGTGTCATTCCGTTCAGACCGCCCCAACGACAGGCTGACCGTGCCCGGTCGCTTCAGAACACCGACCATGCGGGAAGTGGGTAAGGGTGACAATCTGCACGACGCGGGGTTCGTCAAGGCTTTTGCTCATAACGGTTACTTCAAAAGCCTGGAAGGGATTATCAATTTCTACGGTACCCGGGATCTCAAGCCAGCTTGCGAAGACGTAGTGCCTGAAATTATTGACGCCACCGAGGCGGAGGCGATGGCAAATGTTTGTTGGCCCGAGCCTGAATTTCCGAATCCGGGAACTTTTGCAGGAGTTGGTATCCTGGATCTGTACCCCGAGGAGGAAGCCGCCCTTGCGGCCTATATCCGTGCGCTGACGGATACGCACATCGCCGAAGCTCCTTAGGGTAGAAAATTGTGGGTAGAGCAAGCGACGGTGAGTGGCGTAGATGACGACACTGAAGGGGTTGTGCGTCACCGCGCTTGCACAGTTTGACCGGAGAGAGTGAGCAGGTTACCGACCTGCTGCCCGTATCGCTGACTATAGGCCCACCCTGGCGGGGTGGGCCTTTTTTCTTTGGATCGGTATAAGATGGCGGGCCAATACAATAAGCGGATAAACAGGTATGCGATTAAAGAGCAAGACCGCGCTGGTGACCGGCGCCGCCAGTGGCCTCGGCGAGGAGATCTGCAGGGCATTTGCCCGCGAAGGAGCCCACGTCATCGTCACTGACGTGGCGGCGGAGCCGGGACGCCAACTGGCCGCGGAGATCGGCGGGGACTGGCATTACCTGGATGTGGTGGACGAGGCCAACTGGTCGCAGGTCATCGACGAGGTACTGGAAACTGCTGGCAGCCTGGACATCCTGGTGAACAACGCCGGTGTTATTGGCGTGGGTGATGGCAGTGCGCCCCAGGACCCGGAAAACGCCGACCTCGAGGACTGGCGCGCGGTGCACCGGATCAACCTCGACGGCACTTTTCTCGGTTGCAAGTACGCGATCCGGGCGATGCGCCGGTCCGGGCGGGGCTCGATTATCAACATGTCCTCGCGCGCGGGCATGATCGGGGTGCCCGGCGCGGCTGCCTACGCCTCCTCGAAGGCGGCGGTGCGCAACCACACCAAGAGCGTTGCGCTGTACTGCGCATCAAAAAAGCTGGATATCCGCTGCAACTCGATTCACCCCGGGTCGATCATGACCCCGCTGTGGGAACCGGTGCTGGGGAGTGGCGCGGAACGGGAGGCCCATATGGACGCTTTTGTGGCGGGTACCCCGATGCGCCGCTTTGGCACGCCCGCGGAAGTCGCCCCGGTCGCGGTGATGCTGGCATCCGATGAATCCAGCTATATCACCGGCGCGGAATTCCATATCGACGGCGGGTTGCTGGCGGGTAGCTGCTGAAGTCGTCGCCCGGCGGGCGCGGTCTTGTGCCGGGGCGCGAAGCGGCTACAGTTAGAGCTGTCGACAATAACAAACTCCAGGGAGAGACCACCGCATGAGCAATAACGTGACCTTGCCAACACCCCACCACCAGCTGGACGGTTACCTCGCCGTGCCCGCCGGCGCGGGGCCATTCCCGGGCGTGGTGGTCATCCACGACGTCTTCGGGCTGACGCCGGTGGCCAGGGGCCACGCCGACTGGCTGGCCAGCGAGGGCTTCGTCGCGGTGGTGCCGGACCTCTATTCCTGGGGCGGGACCCTGAAGTGCGTGAAAGCCACCATGACCGACATGATGAACGGCTCAGGCCCGGCCTTCGACGATATCGACGCGGTGCGCCAGTGGCTGGCGGCGCGGGATGACTGCAGTGGCAATATCGGCGTGATCGGCTTTTGCATGGGCGGCGGCTTCTGCATCATGCTGGCCTCGGGCCACGATTTCCAGGCCTCGGCCCCCAACTACGGGATGCTGCCCAAGGGCGACCTCGAGGAAATTTTCCGGGATGCCTGCCCGGTGATCGCCAGTTACGCAGGAAAGGACAAGAACCTCGCCGGCGCGGCGGACAAGATCGAGCAGGCGCTGACCCTCAACCAGGTACCCCACGATGTGAAGGAGTACCCGGAGGCCTATCACTCGTTCATGGACGACCACCACACGCTGGTGCCGAGGATTCTCGGCAAACTCCTGGCGCTAAAATTCAACGCACGCGATGCCGCCGATGCGCGGGGCCGGATCAGCGCGTTTTTCCGCGAGCACCTCGCGGGAGGGTAGATATCTGCCTGGTCAGCGGTCGCCCACAGGAAGCTGCCAGGCGCCGACCGGCAGGATGGACTACCCGGGAAAACCGCTCACTCGTCGTAATCGTCGAGGTCCGCCGCAATCATCGGCTCTTCTGTGCTTTGCGGTGCGTCGGGGTCTTCATCCAGGCTGGGTTCGGGGAACTCGCTGGGGGTCGTTTCGGCCACCGGTACGGCCGCTTCGCCCACCCGCTGGCCGGCCGGTTCGATAAACTGCAGGGGATCCTCGGCCATTTTCTCGACCTCCGCCTTGGGCGTGGCAAAGGCGAGGTGGAACGCCGCGTAGCCCGGCAGCACCACCTGGTTGACCGCCATGCCGATCACCCGCGCGTCACGGGGTGCGAAAATGTTGGTGCTGATATTGGTAATGGGGTCGGTGACGCTGCCCAGCAGGTCGCCCTCGCTGACGTTGTCCCCCAGTCTGGCGTGGCCCAGCAGGATGCCGCCCTGTTCCGCGCGCACCCAGAGCGAGCGGTGGTAGATGGGCTCCGGGTCGCCCCACAGCTTGAAGCGCTTGATCATCCCCAACTTGTTCATCAGCGTGGTGATACCGTTGACGCCGTGGTTCACCGCGCTCTGCTGCAGGCGCATGGAACCGCCCGCCTCGAGGGTTACCGCGGGAATGCCGGCATTGACCGCCGCCCGGCGCAGGGTGCCGGACGCGCCGCGGCTTTGCAGGACCACGGTATTGCCGAAACCCTCGGTCAGTTCGCGCACCCTGGGGTCGCGCAGGTCGCCGCGCAGCTGGGGCATGTTGGTGCGGTGGAAGGAGCCGGTGTGCAGGTCCACCAGCGCGTCGCAGTGGCGGATCACCTCCTCGAAGAAGGAGTAGGCGATACGCGACGCCGAGCTGCCCTCGGGATAACCCGGGAAATAGCGGTTCAGGTCGCGGCGGTCGGCGAGATAGCGCGAGCTGCGGTGAAAACCCTGCAGGTTGACGATGGGCACGCCAATGACCGTGCCGCTGAGGGATTCCGGATCGAGATTGTAGAGGGCGCGGCGGACGATCTCGATGCCGTTGAGTTCGTCGCCGTGAATGGCCCCGGTGAGGCACAGCACGGGTCCCGGCTCAGCCCCGTTGACGATGAGTACCGGCGTGGGTGTGGCAATGCCGTCCAGGGACTGGCTGGGCGACCAGGACAGCCGCGTGGCCGTGGACCGGGGAACTTCGGTGCCGAGTATCAGCAGCGCCGGATCCTCTGTGGCCTGGGGCTCCTCCGCGGGTGCGGGTTCTTCGGCAGTGTCCGCCGGGGCTTCCTCGACTGCCACTACCGTGAGGGGGTCCTGGGGGTCGGGCGCCTGCGCTGCGGTCGCCAGCGCCGGGTCCGCCGTGGCAGGGGCTGGTTGTTCAGGGGCTGGCTGTTCAGGAGCGGCGGGGTCCGGGGACGCCGTTTCCGGGCCAGCTTCTTCGGGGGCGGCCTGCTCCGTGGCGGCCTGTACCGGGGCAGCTGGCTCGGGGGTGGTCTCGGGAGAGGGTTCGGCGATGACCGGCTTGTCGAGCTCCACCGATGGCGCCCTGGCTGGCGCTGGACTGGGGCTGTCCGCGTCCGCCGGTACCACTTCCGGGTCAGCCCCTGGCTCGGGCTCAGCGGTTACAACGGGCTGGTCGAGCTTGATACTGGTCGCGCGGTGGGGCGCTGCTGCCATAACTGCTGGAGAATTGGGGTCGACAGGGGATTGCGCGGGCATTTCGGCGGGTTGCAGTGGGGGTTCCGCTGCCTGCAGGCAGGCCGAAACCGCCAGAAATACCGCCATGCCCAGCCGAGCACTACCCATTACAGCTTGCCCCGTCGTTTTGCCATATACCTGCTGCGGCCTGCCACAACGGCATTGCCGCCAGGTTCCAGACTACCGTATTCAGCTGAAGGGGTGAATCCCCGAAACCGGGGGGTGTGGAGAAAGTCGCGTAAAGTTCTGTAAAGCAAAACCGCCCGGACCGCAGGCCGGTCCGGGCGGTTTGGGGCTCAAATCTGCTCGAGGGTGGCTTCCAGCTGGTCGACCAGGTCCTCAAATACACCCAGGGCAGCGTAGATCGGCTCGGGGGAGGTCATATCAACCCCGGCTTTCTTCAGCAACTCGATCGGGTAGTCGCTGCTGCCCGAGCGGAGCATCTCCAGGAAGCGCTCCCGTGCCGGCTCGCCCTCCTCGAGGATCGCCCTGGCCAGCGCGTTGGCGGCGACAAAGGAGGTGGCGTACTGGTAGACGTAGAAGTTGTCGGTGCGCATGAAGTGGGGGATACGGCTCCACTCGCTGGCATTGAGGGGGTCGACGACCACCGCGTCACCGTAGTAGGCATTGAAGACATCCGCGTAGAGCTGGTTCAGCGAGTCCTTGGTCAGGGCGTCGCCGCGCTCCGCCATGGCGTGGGCCTGCATCTCGAAGTCCGCGAAGGAGGCCTGGCGGAAGAAGCCGCCGCGGAACTCGTCGAGGTACTGCTGCAGCAGGTAGGCGCGGGCCTGCGGGGTCTCGGCGTGTGCCAGCATGCTCTGGAACAGGATCGCCTCGTTGGTCATGGAGGCGATTTCCGCGATGAATGTGCGGTAGTCGGCGTACAGGTAGGGCTGTGCCTGGCGCGCCATGTAGGAGTGCAGGGAATGGCCGTACTCATGGGCCAGGGTCGACACGTCGTTGAGGTTGCCCTGGTAGTTCATCGACAGGTAGGGCTTGGAGTCGTACATGCCCCAGGAGTAGGCCCCGCCGCGTTTGCCGGCGCTTTCGAAGGCGTCTACCCAGCCCTCGTCGAAGCCCTTCCAGTACAGCGCGATGTAATCCTCGCCCAGTGGCTTGAGGCCCTCCGCGACGATGTTCTTGGCCTCCTCGAAGTCGATCTCGCCGTAGGCGTTCTCGATGGTCGGTGCGTACATGTCCCAGACCTGCAGTTGCTCGACGCCGAGTTCCTTGCGGCGCAGTTCGAGGAAGCGCTGGAGCTGGGGAGCGCCCTCGCGGGCCACTTTTACCACGTTGAAATAGACTTCCTGCGGGATGCCGTTGGTGTAGGTGGCCGCCTGCAGGGCCGAATCGAAGCCGCGGGCCCTGGCGGCAAAAATGCGGCCCTTGACGTGGCCCTCATAGTTGGCGGCCAGGGTGTTGCCGAACTGCTCGTAGGTGCTGAAGAGACCCTTCCAGGCCGCCTCCCGGTAGGCGCGGTCGTCACTGTACAGCGCCGAACCGTAGAGCCCCTTGGTCAGTTCGACAGTGGTGCCATCGGGGGTCCTGACCTTGCCGAATACCATGTCCGCGTTTTCCAGCGCGGAGAAGCCGCTGCTGAACTTGCCGAGGGGGTCGGAGGCCATGGCCAGCAGGGATTCCTCTTTCTCGGACAGGGTGTAGGGGCGCATACGCACCTGCTCGTCGAGGAAGTGGCGATAGACCTGCAGGCCGGGAGTGCTTGCGACCATCCGGTTCAACTCGGTTTCGGGGATTGCAAGCAGCTCCGGTGACATGAAGGCGGTGAGGGTGTTCAGCTCGGCCTCCAGCGCCTGGGCGCGGGAGTAGCGGGCACTGTTGTCGCCAATGCGCATGTCCTCGAAGGACTTCATTCCCGCATAGACGTACAGGCGCTCCATCAGCAGGTTGAGTTCCTCGTATTGCTGGATCGCCGCCAGCAGTGCGGCGCCGCTATCGCCGAGGTGGCCCTGGTGGGTCTTGATCTTCGGCATCAGGGCTTGCAGGCGCTTTGCGTCCGCCTCCCAGGCCTGGGCAGAGGCGTACATCGAGGAGAGGTCCCACTTGTACTGGTCGGGAATTTCACTGCGTTCACGGGGTTGGGCGGTGGCTGTGGCGGCTGCTGCGGCGAGGCTGACAGCCAGCACAAGGTGCTTGAGGGCGGGCATAAAAGGCATGAATTCTCCCAGGTTGATTGATTCACTGGCGGTATACGTCGCTTAAGACGAATAACTCCGGTGTTTCATCAATCAGCCGGTGAAATCAGGCCCGATGCGCACGGGCCTGGCGAGGGCCGGCTGTCCGGGTATGCCCCGGGTGGGGTTTACTGCCCCGTGGCCTTTGTTTTCGCGGCAGACTTTGACATCAATTGCCCGATCAACAGGACAGCGGCGATAACGATCGCCCCTCCGCCGATAACCAGCCCCATCCAGACGAGGGGCGCAGGCGCGAGCGCGGTATCGCGGGCCGCGAGCCCGCTGACCAGGTAGAACATGAACGCGTAGTTGTTGAACAGCATCGGCCAGACTTCGCCCAGCGCGACTATGGCGTACACCACAAGGCAGACAAACAGCAGCTTTGCCGGCCACGCCCCGAGGGCCGTGCCCGCCAGGTCGACAAAATACACCGTCAGTACGAAACAGCAGATGCCCGCCAATCCGCCCAGCAGGAGGTGCGGCGCGCGCCCGGGGTTCATGTGCGTCTCGAAAAAGAAAATCATCACCAGGAATACTGGCCACGCCGGCAGCTGGTAGTGGTGTAATACCAGTTCCAGCGCGATGATGAGTGCCAGCAGGTAGATGCCGAAAACCAGGCGGGACCTGCTGGGGAAGCCTGATGCCATGGGGGTTCTCCCGTCGATTGTAATTATTGGGCGCCTGTCCCGGGGCGGCGGATTTCCGTGCGGGGGCGAGAGACAGCTTCGCCGGGCGGGTCTTTTCCGGCAATTACCAATCCGGCCAGATTTGCTGGCCAAACCGTCAACGGGCCGGAGTCCGCGGGGTTGAGGGGAGCCGGGTCGGGGTGCGTCAGGTCGATGTGGTCGCTTGTCCGTGCCGGGGGCGAACGTCGGGCCTGTATGGCTTATCAAATACCGCCATGTTGGGAATAATAACGCCCGCTACCCTTGCCGAACGACAAAAGCACGACAGGAGAAAAAGAATGCTGTTATCCGCAACCGCCCTGGCCGAGTGGCGCAAATTCTGGCCGCTGCCATTTGCCGCCGGACTGGGCTATGCCACGGCCGTCATGTACGTCTACGCCATGGGACCGTTTATCGAACCGATTTCACAGGAGTTCGGCTGGTCCCGGGCGCGGGTGTCCTCGGGCATTACCATCGCCGCATTTTTCAGCGCCATTTTCTGCATCCCCATCGGTATGCTGGTGGATCGCATCGGGCCGCGCCGGGTGGGCCTTTTCGGCGCGCTGATGATGGCGGCGTGCGTCGCCCTGCTGGGTTCCGCGACGGGCACCGAGACCAACTGGGTCATGCTGTGGGGCCTGCTCGCGGTGTCCACCCTGTTCGTGCAGGCCACCGTCTGGACCAGCGCGGTGACCAGCCGTTTCGAGCATTCCCGCGGCCTGGCCCTGGCCATTACCCTGTCCGGCGCCTCCCTCAGCGCAACCATTTTTCCCGTTCTCGCCACCTGGCTGATCGCCCAGACCGGCTGGCGCGAGGCCTTCACGCTGATGGCGGGGGTGTGGATCGCGCTGGTGTTTCCGGTTCTATTCATCAGTTTCCGCGGCGCCAACGACAGGCTCGGCAACCCGCAGACGCCGGTGACTCATACAGTGAAAGCCCTCAGCGGGGTCAGCCTCGGCCAGGGCCTGCGCTCCCCGGCGCTCTACAAACTGGTCATGGCCGGCGGCTTCTTTTCCTTCACGGCCATCGGCATTGTGGTGCACTTCGTGCCGATTCTCACCGATGCCGGCGCCGAGCCACTGGCGGCGGCGGGGGTCGCCTCCCTGGTGGGTGTCTTTTCGGTGATCGGCCGCCTCGGCACCGGTTTCCTGCTCGATCGCCTGCCCGGTCACCTGGTGGGTGGTGTCGCGTTTATCATTCCCATTATCGCCTGCATGTTGCTGTTGCTGGACGGGTCCAACCCACTGAGCCAGGCGGTGGCGGCGGCAATTTTCGGCCTGACCCTCGGTTCGGAGGTCGATGTGATCGCCTACCTGGCGGCCAGGTACTTCGGCCTGCGCAACTTCGGCGCGCTCTACGGGGCCATGGTCATGGCGCTGTCGCTGGGGGTGGCTTTCGGTCCGCTGGGTGCAGGGGTGGCCTACGACCTCTACGGTGGTTATGCGAGTTTCCTCTACCTGACCATGGGGCTGATGGCCGTGAGCGCAGTGGCCCTGTTCAGCCTGGGGTCCACGCCGGATGCGGCGGAACTCGAGGCGGGTTCGGTGGTAGCACGCTAATCGGTGCAGCTTGTTTTGCGGGCCTGGGCTTGAGTCTCGGATTCAGTGCACCGCCCCGCGAGTTGTCACCTCCGTCACCGGGTCCGTATGGATCCAGAGAACAAGCCACCCGGCATGGACCAGTACTGGCGCATACCGGGTGGAATGGCGTTCAGTTCAACGTCAGAGAGTGAACTCCAGCCGGACCCCGTAGGTGCGCGGTGCGCCGTAACTGACGCCGTCGGCGAGTGCGGTCTGCAGCAGGCTCTGCAGGTAGTCCTCGTCGGTCAGGTTGCGGCCCCACAGGGCCAGTTTCAGGCGCGGTGCGGCGGCCGGGGTGTAGGAGAGTTCGCCGTCCAGCAGGCTGTAGGACTCCTGATGGATGCGGCCCGATACCTCGAAGTTGAAGCCGTCGTTGTAGTACCAGGAGGCGAAGGCGCCGAACTGGCCGATGGCGGTGTCCCTGGTGTAGTTGGCGTTGATGAAGCCGGTCCAGTCCGGTGCGCGGATCATCGCCTCGCCGCTGGCGTCGATGTTGACGTTGATATTGCCGCCGGTCGGGGAGGGCGCGAAGATGCCGGCCTCGGGGAAGTCGGTGTACTCGGCGTCGAGCCAGGAGATACCGGCGGAGAGTACCAGGTTCTCGGTGATTTCCAGTCCGGCGTTGACCTCGGCACCGTGGATTTCCGCCGAGGCGGCGTTCTGGTAGATGTAGTCCGGGGCGATATAGCGCGCTACCTGCAGGTCGCTGTAGTCGTAGTAGTAGGCCGCCGCGCTGAGCGAGAGGCTCTCAGTGGGATAGCCCTTGTAGCCGATTTCCCAGGCGTCGAGTTTCTCCGGCTTGACCGGCGGGCTGTCGTAGGCCGCGATGCTCAGCAGGCCGCTCTTGAAGCCCTCGCCGTAGCTCAGGTAGACGTTGGAGTTGTCGGACAGCGCGTAGCGCAGGGTGACCCGCGGGGTGAACTGGCTGAAGCTCTCGGTGTTGTAGGGCGAGGGGAGTTCCTCGATACCCGGGCCGCCGCCGTTGGACCAGGTGTCCTGGTCCTCCTCGCTGTAGCGGCCGCCGACGGTCAGCGCCAGTGCCTCGGTAATGTCGTAGTTGGCCTCGGCGTAGATCGCCATGATTTCCTTCTCGATGTGGCCGATGGAAATCGAGGTGTACACGGTCGGGCCCTCGGGTACCGGCGCCAGGGTCGGCGGGGACTGCAGGCGGAAGATGTTCGGGTCGAAGCTGTCGGTGCCATTGAGGTAGAACAGGCCGCCGCTGAAACGCCACTTGCCGAACTGCTCCGAGACGAAGTTGAACTCCTGCACCCAGTTGTCCTGGAACTGGTTGACCGAAACGTCAGCGTAGTTGGCCGGGCTGTAGTCGACGTCCGCCCACTGCTTCACCTCCGTATCCACGTAGGCGGTGGTGGAGGTCAGGGTGCCAAAGGGCAACTCGAAGTTGGCCAGCAGGCTGGCGCCCCAGGCTTCAAAATCGCTGTCGGTGGTAAAGCTGTAGGCAGTTTCCTTGGCGTCGGGGAAGGGGGCGCCCGGGTAGAACAGGTAGCCCACGGAGTTGCGCTCCCAGGCCTGGCCGGCATACAGGCTGCTGTCCTCGCGGTCGGACCAGAAGCCGCTCAGGGTGAAGTCCATGGAGTCGTTCGGCTGGTACAGCAGCTTGCCGCGCAGCATCTGCGAATCGAGCCCCTTGTCGCTGCCGCCAAAGACAATCTGGTCGCGGTAGCCGTCCCGCTCCCGGTAGGCGAAGGCCAGGCTGCCGGCGACCATATCCGCGAGGGGACCGCTGATATACCCCTTGATTTCCGCATCGTCGTAGTCGCCGTAGCTGGCGCTGATGCGGCCCTCCAATTCCTCGGTATTGGGTGCGCGGGTGGTGATGATAATGGCACCGCCGGTGGCGTTCTGGCCGTACAGGGTGCCCTGGGGGCCCTTGAGGATTTCGATCTGCTGGGCGTCCGGCAGGTCCATCAACTGGGACGCCTGGGAGGCCATGTAGACCCCGTCGAGGTACATGGCCACATTGGAGCTGTCACCGGCGTCGGAACCGGCGGAGGTGACGCCGCGGATGGCCGGTTGCAGGTAGCCGCCGTTGAAGGTCAGCTCCAGCCCGGGGGTAAGGCGGCCGAGGTCGCGGGTGGATTCGATGCCCGAGCGCTGCAACTGGTCGTCATTCAGCGCGGTGATAGAAATCGGCACGTCTACCAGCCGCTCCCGGCTGCGCTGGGCGATGACCTCGACGATCTCAAGGGTGGGTTGGGTAGTTTCGGCGGTTTGCTGGGCAATTGCCGGCACACAGCCGGCGCCGGCGATGGCGAGGAGTACTGCGCGTTGCATGATACGGTTATTCATTGTTATCTCCTGTGAGAGTGGCGAGCATGGTTCCACCGGCTGGCCCAGGAGATATCGCATCAAGCCCGGGACAAGTCGGGGGGTGAGTGCGATAAAGATAATTACCTATTAATTATTGTTAGATCAGGTGCTGTAGCTAAGGCGTGACCGCCTTAAAAGCTGAATATATTACAGTTTTGTATTCCCGCCAAATCATATTTCAGGCGCTTGGGGGCGGTCGGGAATGCAGGCTGCTGGGGGGCGCTTGCGGGCTGCTCAGTTCGCGGCTTCTTCCGCCTCGGCGCGCAGCACGCGTTCCAGCTCCAGGCTGTTCTGCCTGGAGCGGTTGATGTATTCCTTCTCGTCGTCGACAAAATCCACCAGTTGCAGCAGGTGGGCCTCGTCCATACTGCGGAAGGTGTCCGCCTTTTCCCGGCTCTGGGCCTCGTCCAGTCCGAGGAACTGCAGGGCCTGCTGACCGAGCTGCATGGCCGAGTGGAAGGTGTCCCGGACCACCACGTCGACCCCCGCGCGCAGCAGTTTCTGGGCTTCGCGCCGGCCGATGGCGCGGGCCATGATGGTGAGGTGGGTGCAGTGCTTGCGGGCGTACTGGGCGATCTGCAGGGTGCTGTCGGGATCGGCCAGCGCCAGCACCAGCAAGCGGGCATCGCGAATACCGGCCGCCTCCAGCAGTTCCGGGCGCGAGGCGTCGCCGAAAAACACCTTGTGCCCGAAGCGCCGCACCAGTTCGACCTGCTCGACGCTGTGGTCGAGAACGGTGACCTGGAAGCCGCTGGTGCGCAGCAGGCGGCCGATGATCTGGCCGACGCGGCCAAAGCCGCAGATGATGACCGGGGTCGCCCCGTCGTCGATGGTGTCGGCGGAGGGCCGTTCCTCGCCGGACTGGCTGATCAGCCGGGGACGCAGCCACAGTTCGTAGAACAGCATCAGCAGCGGCGTGATTGCCATCGACAGGGCGACCGCGAGGATCAGGGTGCTGGCCATGGCCTCGGGAATCACCGACAGCGAGGTGGCGAAGGCAAACAGCACAAAGGCGAATTCGCCGCCCTGGGCGAGCGCCAGGCTGAACAGCCAGCGCTGGTCGCGGGCCAGCGCAAAGACATTGCCGATCACCAGCAGCACGATCACCTTGATGCCGATCAGGGCGGTCACCAGCAGGGCGATGTCGAGGGGTCTGTCCGCCAGCAGGTGGAAGTCCATGCTGGCCCCGACAGTGATAAAGAACAGGCCGAGCAGCAGGCTCTTGAAGGGGTCGATTTCTGCCTCCAGCACGTGGCGGTATTCGCTGTCCGCCAGCACCACGCCGGCGAGGAAGGTACCGAGGGCCGCGGACAGCCCCACCTGCTCCATCAGCAGGGTGATGCCGGTCACCAGCAGCAGGGCGGTGGCGATGAACAGCTCCCGCATCTGCGCCGAGGCAACCATGTTGAACAGCGGGCGCACCAGGAAGCGCCCGGCGAGGATGATACCGATGATGACCGCGGCGACCACCAGGGTGTGGTGCCAGCCGGACAGTCCCTCGTGGAAATAGTTCTCGCCGTCGTCGATCGCATGCTCCGCCAGCAGCGGCAGCAGGGCGAGCATGGGAATCACTGCGATGTCCTGGAACAGCAGCACGGAGAATGCGGAGCGACCGCCCTCGGTTTTCAGCAGGCCCTTTTCCGAGAGCATCTGCAGCACGAAGGCCGTGGATGAGAGCGCGAGGATGAAGCCGATGGCGAGCGCTTCCCGCCAGCCCAGGCCGAAGGCCAGCGCCAGGGCGACCAGCGCGGCGGCGGTGCTGAACACCTGGGCCGCACCCATGCCGAGTATCGGCAGGCGCATGCGCCAGAGTTTTGCCGGCTCCATTTCCAGGCCGATCAGGAACAGCATCATCACCACCCCGAGTTCGGAGAAGTGCATGACTTCCTCGATATCGCTGCCGACGAGTGCCAGCGCGTAAGGGCCGATAACGGCGCCGGCGACCAGGTAGCCGAGGACGGAGCCCAGGCCGAGGCGCCGCGCGATGGGCACCGCGATGACCGCGGCGAGGAGGAAAATAAACGCTTCAAACATTCGCTGAATGTAGCCTACACGGCAAGGCGAGGGAAGATGGCGGGCTGCGGTTTGGTCGCGAGTGCGCGGTGACCGGGGCGGGCAGCGCAGCGCATCAGGGAACACCCATTAAAAAACGCATTGTCGTAAAAATCACGCTTTTTATTTTTTCTTTTCCTCTTCTAGCCGACGCAATTTCCTGTATGCTGAAACTCAACCTCAAGTGGTTTTTGTCTTTGCCCAAAGACAGGGAGGAGTGGACGATGAGCCTGTTCAATCACTACCAGGACCGCTACGAAGCGACGCGGGAAGAGGAGTACAGCCTTCAGGAATACCTGGAGTTGTGCAAATCCGATCCAAGCGTTTACGCCTCCGCCGCAGAGCGGATGTTGTTGGCAATCGGTAATCCCGAGCTGGTCGACACCTCGAAGGATCCCCGGCTCAGCCGGATATTCGCCAACAAGGTCATCAAGCGTTACCCCGCCTTCCACGAGTTTTTCGGCATGGAAGAAGCGGTCCAGAAAATCGTTTCCTATTTCCGCCACGCGGCGCAGGGCCTGGAAGAGCGCAAGCAAATCCTCTACCTCCTCGGACCCGTCGGCGGTGGTAAGTCCTCACTTGCGGAGCGCCTCAAGCAGTTGATGGAGCGGCAGCCCATCTACTGCATCAAGGGCTCGCCGGTGTACGAGTCGCCCCTCGGGTTGTTCAGCGCGGACGAGGACGGGGCGATCCTCGAGGAGGAGTACAATATACCCACCCGCTACCTGAAGTCGGTGATGTCTCCCTGGGCAGTCAAGCGCCTGCACGAATTCCACGGTGACATCACCCAGTTCCGGGTGGTCAAGATGTACCCCTCGGTGATGGACCAGGTGGGTATTTCCAAGACCGAACCCGGCGATGAGAACAACCAGGACATCTCCTCACTGGTGGGCAAGGTGGACATCCGCAAGCTGGAACACTTCGCCCAGAACGACCCCGATGCCTATTCCTTCTCCGGCGGCATGTGCCGCGCCAACCAGGGCCTGATGGAATTCGTCGAGATGTTCAAGGCGCCCATCAAGGTACTGCACCCGCTGCTGACGGCGACCCAGGAAGGCAACTACAACGGTACCGAGAGTATCGGCGGCATCCCCTTCGAGGGGATCGTGCTGGCCCACTCCAACGAGTCCGAGTGGCAGTCGTTCAAGAACAACAAGAACAATGAGGCCTTCATCGACCGGGTATCCATCGTCAAGGTGCCCTACTGCCTGCGGGTGACCGAGGAGATCAAGATCTACGAGAAGCTGTTGCAGAACAGCTCCCTGCACGAGGCGCCCTGCGCGCCCGACACCCTCGACATACTTGCCCAGTTCAGTGTGCTCTCGCGTCTCAAGGAGCCGGAGAACTCGAGCATCTATTCCAAGATGCGTATCTACGATGGCGAATCGCTGAAAGACCGCGATCCGAAAGCCAAGTCGATCGCGGAATACCGCGACAACGCCGGCGTCAACGAGGGCATGGACGGCCTGTCCACCCGTTTTGCGTTCAAGGTCTTGTCGCAGGTATTCAACTTTGATCCGGTGGAAGTCGCCGCCAACCCGGTGCACCTGCTCTATGTGCTGGAGATGGCCATCGAGCAGGAACAGTACCCGGCGGAGGTGCACGACCGCTACCTGAACTTCATCAAGGAATGGCTGACGCCGAACTACGTCGAATTCATCGGCAAGGAAATCCAGACCGCCTACCTGGAGAGCTATGCCGAGTACGGCCAGAACCTGTTCGACCGCTACGTCACCTACGCCGATTTCTGGGTGCAGGACCAGGAGTACCGCGATCCGGAAACCGGCGAGATGCTCAGCCGCTCCGCGCTCAACGACGAACTGGAGAAAATCGAGAAGCCCGCCGGTATCAGCAACCCGAAGGACTTCCGCAGCGAGATCGTCAACTTCACCCTGCGGGCCCGGGCCAGCAATGCCGGCAAGAATCCGAGGTGGACCAGCTACGAAAAACTGCGCACCGTTATCGAGAAGAAGATGTTCGCCAGCACCGAAGACCTGCTGCCGGTCATTTCCTTCAATGCCAAGGCATCCGCCGAGGACCAGAAGAAGCATTCCGACTTCGTGGACCGGATGGTTGCCCGCGGCTACACCGAGAAACAGGTGCGGTTGCTGTCGGAGTGGTACCTGAGGGTGCGCAAGTCGCAGTAGATTTTTCCTGGCACTTGATGTGCCAAAGTAGAAGTTTGGTATGAAGTAAGGTGGGTATTCACACGGTGGTATTTGCCGACCGTGCGAGGCATGGATGCCGAGCCCGAGCCCCCATGGACGGGTTCACGGCGTGTCGGCAAATACCACCGTGTGAATACACGCCGAACTACGAAGCCGCCTTCGGACCAACTTTTAGCCTGCTTAGCCGTAATTCGCGTTGGCAGGCGGGTTGCCCGGTTTTTGTCGTGCCGGTGAAGCGGGCTGGAAACCGTTGCCCCAAAGTCTTGTCAAAGCTGGAAGGGCAGCGAGGTCTATATTGCATTGCAGTGCCGATACTGAATACAGTCGCGATCGGAGGACAACGTGGGATTTCTGATCGACCGCAGGAACAACCCGAAACAGAAAAGCACCGTCAACCGGCAGCGCTTCCTGCGCCGCTATCGCCAGCAAATACAGGAAGCGGTCAGTGAGAACCTGCGCGGCCGCCATATTACCGACAATGATCGCGGCGAGAAAATCGCCATCCCCAGCAAGGATATCGGCGAACCCCGCTTCCATCACGGCGCCGGTGGCCGGATTACCCATGTGGTTCCCGGCAATGACCAGTACACGCGCGGCGATCGCATCCCGCGCCCGGAAAGTGGCGGGGGCGGCAGCGGCCAGCAGGGTAGCGCGGACGGGGAGGGCATGGATGAGTTCGTGTTCCAGATCAACCGCGACGAGTTTCTCGACGTCCTCTTCGATGATATGGAACTGCCCAACCTGACCAAGCGCCTGCTCTCGGGCCAGGAGGAGTTCAAGCGCCTGCGCGGTGGCTTCACCTCCGCCGGGCCGCCCTCCAATCTCAGCGTGGTGCGCTCCATGCGCTCGGCCACCGCGCGGCGTATAGCCCTCGGCGCCGGGCGGCGCACCGAGCTACGGGAACTGGAAAAGGAACTGGCGGAACTGCCGGAGGAATCTGCCGAGCGCCGCGAGGAGATCGAGGCGCGCATCAGCGAACTGCGCGAGGCGCTGTCCCGCATCCCCTTCCTCGACGACGTCGATATCCGCTATCACCGGCATTATCACGAGCCAATCCCGCACTCCAAGGCGGTGATGTTCTGCGTGATGGACGTCTCCGGTTCCATGGACCAGTCGATCAAGGATCTGGCCAAGCGCTTTTACATCCTGCTCTACCTGTTCCTGTCGCGCAATTACGACCGCACGGAACTGGTTTTCATCCGCCACCATACGGTGGCCAAGGAAGTGGATGAGGACGAGTTCTTCAATTCCCGCGAGACCGGCGGTACCGTGGTGTCCAGTGCGCTGGAGATGATGAAAACCATTATCGAGGCGCGTTACTCCCCGACGGAGTGGAATATCTACGGCGCCCAGGCCTCAGACGGTGACAACTGGCCCGACGACGCCCAGCGCTGCCTGCGTCTGATCAACGAAGTGCTGCCGCTCTGCCAGTATTACGCCTACGTGGAAATTACCGACGCTGGCGACAAGCCCCTGTGGAATATCTACTCCACCCTGCTGGAGCGCTGGAACGATGTGTTCGCGATGCAGCACATTACCGGTCCGGGGGACATCTATCCGGTATTCCACGAACTGTTCCGGAAGCAGACTGCATGACGCGCGAACCACTGTCGACAGAATCCGACTGGACCTTCGAACTGCTGCAGGACTACGAGCGGGAAATCGCCCGGATCGCCGGGGATTTCAAGCTCGATACCTATCCCAACCAGATCGAGATCATCAGCTCGGAGCAGATGATGGACGCCTATGCCTCATCCGGCATGCCTATCAACTATCACCACTGGAGCTTCGGCAAGCACTTCCTCGCGGTGCAGAACAGCTACAAGCGCGGGCACATGGGGCTGGCCTACGAGATAGTGTTCAACTCCAACCCCTGCATCGCCTTCCTGATGGAGGAGAACTCCCTCACCATGCAGGCGCTGGTCATCGCCCACGCCAGCTATGGCCATAATTCCTTTTTCAAGGGCAACTACCTGTTCCGCACCTGGACCGACGCCGAATCGATCATCGACTACATGGTGTTTGCGCGGAACTACATCGCCGAGTGCGAGCAGCGCCACGGTGTGGAGGAAGTCGAGGAAATCCTCGATGCCTGCCACGCGCTGATGAACTACGGCGTCGACCGTTACAAGCGCCCCTACCCGATGTCGGTGGCGGAGGAGCGGCAAAAGCGCGAGGAGCGGGAGATCATCCTGCAGCAGCAGGTCAATGAGCTGTGGAAGACGATACCGGTTTCGGACCGGGTGGCGGACCACCGCCAGCAACATCGCTACCCGGAGGAGCCGCAGGAAAACATCCTGTATTTCCTCGAGAAGAACGCCCCCCTGCTGGAGCCCTGGCAGCGGGAAATCATCCGCATCGTGCGCAAGGTGTCCCAGTACCTCTATCCCCAGCGCCAGACCAAGGTGATGAACGAGGGTTGGGCCTGCTTCTGGCACTTCCATATCATTCATGAAATGTACCGCGAGGGGCTGGTGACGGACGGTTTCATGATGGAGTTCCTGCAGTACCACACCGCAGTGATCTACCAGCCGCCGTTCAATTCGCCCTACTACAGCGGCATCAACCCCTACACCCTCGGTTTCGGCATGATGCAGGACCTGCGCCGCATCAGCGAGAACCCCACCGAGGAAGACCGCCGCTGGTTTCCGGATATCGCCGGCACTCCCTGGCGGGAGACGATGGATTTCGCGATGCGCGATTTCAAGGACGAGAGCTTCATCCTGCAGTTTCTCTCGCCGCACATGATTCGCGACCTGAAGCTGTTTGCGGTACTCGACGACTCGGACCGCGATTACCTGGAGGTCACCGCAATTCACGATGACGCCGGCTACCAGATGGTGCGCGAGGCGCTCTCCGCCAATTACGATCTCGGCAACCTCGAACCCTATATCCAGGTTTACAACGTGGATGTACGCGGCAACCGCTCCCTGACCCTGCGCCACGACATGCACCGCGGCCGTCCCCTGGAGAAATCCAGTGGGGAAGAGGTGGTCAAGCACCTGCAACGCCTGTGGGGCTTCGACGTTGTGCTGGAATCTGTCAAGGATGGCAAGGTGAATTCCCGCATTGTGCACAGCGAGCTCGAATGATCGCTGCGACCGGGCCCCGGTCGTGACGATGACCAGGCTGTAACCTGGCGCCAGTTCCCGTTTTCACCTCGCCGCCCTTGCCTGTGGCCCCAGCATGTACTATTCAGTACCCGCAGATTTTCCCGATTTAACAAGTTGAGCCATGACCAAACAGGAAGTACCCGCACAGCAGGATGACGAAGGCATCTACAGGACCCTGCTCGAATCGACCCGCGCCATTCCCTGGCGCATTGACTGGGCGACCATGCAGTTCAGTTACATCGGCCCGCAGATCGAATCGCTGCTCGGCTGGCGCCAGTCCAGTTGGGTCAGCGTCGAGGACTGGGCGGAGCGCATGCACCCGGAGGACCGCGAGTGGGTAGTGAACTACTGCGTGTCGCAATCCGAGTCCGGTGTCGACCACGAGGCGGACTATCGCGCCCTGACCAGTGATGGCGAGTACGTTTGGATTCGCGACGTGGTCCACGTGGTGCGCCGGGAGGACGGTTCGGTGGAGGCCCTGGTCGGCTTTATGTTCGATATCAGTGAACGCAAGCGCACTGAGGAGAAACTGGCCCGGGTACAGCAGGAACTGGAGGAGCTTTCCTACAAGGACGGCCTGACCGGCATCGCCAACCGGCGGATGTTCGACTCGATCATGGATGTCGAGTGGTCGCAGTCGATTCGCAGCCGCCAGCCGCTGTCGCTGATCCTGCTCGATATCGATGCTTTCAAGGAATACAACGACCACTACGGGCATATCCAGGGTGACGAATGCCTGCGGCGGGTCGCCAACCTGCTGGAAAACGCCGCCCGCCGGCCACGGGACTTCTTTGCCCGCTTTGGCGGCGAGGAGTTCATCTGGGTGTTACCGGAAACCGAGGCCGCAGCCGCGCAGATGGTGGCCCAGCGCTGCCAGGAACTGCTGCGCCGGGAGGCGATTCCCCATGCCCGCTCTCGTGCCGGGGGCAACCTGACCATCAGCCTCGGCGTCGGCAGTACCGTACCTGACCGCGGCGACGATCCGCTGGCGTTCATTGAACGGGTGGATCGCAGCCTGTACCAGGCCAAGCAAACCGGGCGCAACCGGATCTGCACGGTGGAGTAGACTGCGATGAGCTTTCTCCAGTGGGTCCTGTTCTGCCTGCTGCTGGGCCTGGCGGGCGCCGCCCTGTTCGTCTGGCTGCCTCGCTACCGCCGCCGCCGGGCCCTGGCCCAGCCCTTTCCTCCCGGTTGGGAGGCTTTCCTGCACCAGTTGCCATGGTTTGCCCGGATGCCCGCGTCGCTGCAGTGCGAACTGCGTCAACAGGTACAGGCATTCCTCTACGACAAGCGGTTCAGCGGCTGTGAGGGGCTGGAAGTCACCGAGCAGATGCGGGTGGTTATCGCAGCACAGGCCTGTACCCTGTTACTGAACCGTCCCACCAATGGTTTCCGCGGCCTGCGCTGGATTTACCTGTTTCCCACGGCCTTTCGCAACCGCCAGCCGCAGCACGATGAGGACGGCCTGGTGTCCCACGCGAGAACCTCGTTCCTCGGTGTTTCCTGGAGCAACGGGCGGGTGGTACTGGCCTGGGACAGCGTACAGCAGGGCCTGCTCGATAACAGCGACGGTCACAACGTGGTGCTGCACGAATTCGCCCACCAACTCGACCAGGAAGACGGCAGCGCCGACGGCGCGCCGCTGCTCTACACCCGCGAGGGCTACCGGCAGTGGTCCGCGGTACTGGGACACGAGTTCGAGCACCTGCGCAACCAGCTTCACCACGGCCGCCACGGCTTGATCGACGATTACGGCGCGACCAACCCGGCGGAATTCTTTGCGGTCATCACCGAGCTGTTCTACGAACGCCCCCGGGCCATGGCCAGGGCCTATCCCGAACTGTTCCGGGTATTGAAAGACTACTACCGCGTGGACCCGGAGCAGTGGCGTGAGGACGCCACTGGCCCAGCACTGAATCCGCAGTCGCCCGGTTGGCCGCGGGAATGCCCGCGGGGCTCCGCCGGCTGGTAGTTGCGCGGGATATTTCTTCGCGCCAGCAGGCCAGTGCCAAACTCCCCGGATGCCGGTGCAGGTGATTCCTCGGCGGCTTGGTAGTAAGCTTTCGCGTTTTTACCCACAACAATAACCGCCGCCCGGGCCCCGATGCTGTTCAATTCCACCACCTTCCTGTTCCTGTTCCTGCCGCTGGTGGTACTCGCCTATCATTGTTTGCTGCGCCTGGGGCGAGCCGGCGCAGCAAAGGCCTGGCTGGTAATCGCTTCCCTGTATTTCTATGCCTACTGGAAGCTGGAATACCTGCCGCTGCTCTTGCTGTCCATCGTGGTGAACTACTACCTCGGTATCGCGCTGGCAAAGACACGGGAGGGCAGGGGGCACGCCGGCGCGTTACTGGGACTGGGCCTGTTCTTCAACCTGGGCGTGCTGGCCTACTTCAAATACGCCGGGTTCCTGCTGGAATTGTTCAACGCCCTGGGCGGTAGTGATTTTTCAATGGCCGCACTGGTGCTGCCACTGGCGATCAGTTTTTTTACCTTCCAGCAAATCGCCTACCTCGTCGATTGCTACAAGGGTTTCGCCCATGAATACGGTTTCGTCAATTACTGCGTATTTGTCACCTTCTTTCCCCAATTGATCGCCGGGCCCATCGTCCACCACAAGCAGATGATGCCGCAGTTCGCGGCGGTGGCCGCCGGCGGCAACTCCGTTGCCGGCAGCGCCCTGGCAGCACAGGGCCTGTTCATTTTTGCCCTCGGCCTGTTCAAGAAGGTCTGTGTCGCCGATTCCTTCGCACCGCTCGCCGACGCCGGTTTCAGCCAGGCCGTGCTGAGCCGCTCCGATGCCTGGCTGACCAGCCTCAGTTATACCTTCCAGCTGTATTACGACTTTTCCGGTTACTCGGATATGGCGATCGGCGCGGCGTTGTTGTTCGGTATTCGCCTGCCGGTGAATTTCCTGTCGCCCTACCGCGCCTCTAGCATCAGGGAGTTCTGGCGGATGTGGCACATCACCCTGTCCACCTGGTTGCGTGATTATGTTTTCATCCCGCTGGGGGGCAGCCAGTCGGGAACCAGGAAAACCCTGCGCAACCTGCTGCTGACTTTTCTCGTCGGCGGTATCTGGCACGGAGCGGGTTGGACCTTTATCGTCTGGGGGGGGATGCACGGGCTGGCGATGGTGGTTCAGCGCCTGTGGAGTACATTCGCGCGCCCCATGCCGCGCTGGCTGGGCTGGTTGCTGACTTTCAATTTCATCAACATCACCTGGGTGTTTTTCCGCGCGCCGGACCTGGCGACAGCGCAACGGATTATTGGCGCCATGTTTTCCCCGGCGGACAGCGGCCTGTCCGGTGTGCTGCTGTACCAGGCGATGCAACAGGCGGACAATCCGCTGTATTCGATTGTCGTCGGCGGGCTGAACCTGTCCCTGCTGTGGCTGGCGCCGCTGGTGCTGCTGGCGACCGTGTTCGCGCGTAACAGCATGGAGCAGTCGGGTTACGATGCGGGTGCCATTGCGCTGCCCAACTGGAAAATCGTGATCGCCGCCTGCGCATTCGCCCTGGCAGTCCTGTTCCTTCTTGCGGGAAGTCCCAGTGTATTCCTCTATTTCAACTTCTAGCCGGCAGATTGTGGCGTTCGTGGCCATCGTGATTGGCCTGTTGGCGACCTATGCGGCCTGGAACCTGCAGCAGTGGACTGAAGAGCAAGCCCGGCGCTTCGCGCGGGGCGGCACGGCGGAGCGGTTGCACCTGTTGTTCGAGAACGGGCATATCAGTGAGCGCGTGGCGCTGGCACTCTACCGCTCGGGGATCAGCGTGCAGCCGCGCTTTGCCCTGGTCGGCAGGGAGGGCTGGCTCTACCTGGGTGACAAGTTCGAAGGGGTGGCCTCCGCGGCGGCCGGTGGCGATGGCTCACCGCCGCCGGTGTCCACCGGGCGCTGGTCCGGGCAATTGTTGCAGCGGCAGGACTGGTTACAGGCCCAGGGGGTGGGTTCGCTGTTTGCGATAGCGCCCAACAAGCACACCATCTACCCGGAATTCGCGCCCGCCTGGCTGCCCTTCGGCAAGGACGCTACCCGGGAGCGCCTGGTGGCGGCGGCGCTCGCGGGGGGTGTACAGATCGTGGACACCGCACCGGTCATCGGCGCCGGGAAATGCTGTCGCGATGTGCTCTACAACCGCACCGACTCCCACTGGACGGCACCCGCGGCATTTTCCGGCTATGCGGCAGTCATGCAGGCACTGGCCGCCCAGGACCCGCAACTGCGGGCTCTCGAGGAGAGCGATGTGAGTTTCACCCTGGCACGAGGCCCCGCCACGGGGCTCGCCAAGCTACTGCGTATCAACCAGTTGCTGCCCGGGGACTACGACCAGTGGTATGAACAGCGGATTCACCGGCGCGCGCCGGCGCAGTGTTTTATCAAGCTCGACCAGGACTTCAGGGGCAGCACGGACTGTGTGCCGGTGGGCGACGAGCCGGTGGTGCCCACCTATTTCTTTGCCCGTGAACTGCGCAACACGGATGCCCTGAATGCCAGATCCCTGCTGCTGGTGCAGGACTCGTTCGGCATTGCGGTATCACAATATTTCAATCACAGCTTCCAGACTGTCTGGCACGCCCACATTGCCTACCTGCTGAACGGGGAGCGCCTGCGGAAATTTGTGCGGGAAAAGCGGCCGGATTTCGTCGTCTTCCTGGTGGTCGAGCGCAACCTGCTGCGTGCCATGGCCTACGAGTTCGACGGCGCGTCGCATGTCGTGGAAGCCGAGAGGGAATAGCGGATGCGCCTAATCTCCTGTAGTGCGCGCGGCCTGCTGCTGGCGATGACGCTGATTCCAGCCTTGCCGGTACACGCCGAATCGCGCTTTGAGCGGGTGGTGAGTTCACTCGCGGCGAGCGAGGACCAGTCGCTGCGGGCGCGCTTTGCCAGCGTCGCCATCCTCGAGCTCACCGAAACCTACCTGGCGGAGGCGGATCTCGCCCGCCGCCAGGCACGGGAGACCGAGGAAGCCGACGCCCGCACCCTGCGTTCCTGGGCCGGCGCGGTAGACCGCTATGCCATGCAGTTGCTGCCGCTGGTGGAAACCCTGGAAGCCGGCGCGCCGCTGGCAATGCAGCGGCACCCCAACGATGTGCCCTTCCTCGACGTGGCCGGGCGTGTGGTGATCCTCGCGCACCCGCGACCGGAGCAGCAGGCGGCCTATGAACAGGCCGTGCTGGCGCGCTTCTGCCGCCCCGGTGTCTGCGAGCAATTGGTCGCTGTGGATGCCATACCGCTGGCGCCGCCGCCGGCCCCGGTCAACCTCAACTGGGAATTCGGGCCGGGGACCGCGGCCTGTGTTTACCGCAACCTGCGGGTGAACTTTCCCGGTACGGCCAACCTGAACACGCGGCGCGAATTGTGCGGCCAGCTGATGCGCGAGCTGGAAGCGCTGGCCTCGGAACTGGCGCGCCAGCCAGCGCTGGGCGTGGCGGTGGAGTGGGACCAGTTGCAGGTGACCGCGTTGCAGGGACGCCCGGGCCACCTGGTGACCCTGAACCGGGCCGGCGATTCCGCGCTGGTGGAACTGCCCCTGTTGTACGCCAGTCCCGGGGCGCTGCAGGCGAGCAGCGGCTGGCTGCGCGGGCGCTATAACCCGGCGGGGCCGCCGGCGGTATCGCTGTCGGCGGCGGAACTGGGCTGGGAGTGAGGGGAGCGCACCGATTCCCCAATGTAAAAATCTCCAGTTATTGATCGATTCCTACAAAAGTCAGTTTGTACAATCCTTTTTTTCGTAGCCGCAGTCCCCGTGGTGGGTGCACAAGGAGAAGTGTATGGGTTGTTCACAGCGCGGGCGTGGTTGCGCAGTTCTGTTTCTGGGCCTGGGGACTTCTGCGTTCGGGCAGCAGCTTACCACTGCGCCATCGGCGGCAGCCGTTGCCAGCCCCGTCCCGGTCGATGCCGGCTGGTTGCTCGGCATGTTGTCCATGGCGCTGCTGGCGCTGGGCTTGCTGGCGCTGTGCCGGGGGCGCAGCTTCGGGCGAGCGCTGCCACTGCTGGTGTCCGCTATCTGCGCCGGCCTCTTCGCCCAGAGCGCAGAGCTGCGGGCGCAGCTGCTGCTCACCTTTAGCGACCCGGCGGGCGAGACCCTGTCCATTCCGGTGACGCAGATACCTTCGGGCGGCGACATCGCCGGCTTCGAGGTCGCGGATTTCACCAACGCATCGGGCGTCGCGCTGCGGGTCGCGTCGATCACCCAGCCGGATTCCGCCCAGTGCTTCCCCGGCGGGCTGTCGGGCGTACTGCTGCCCGCCGGCAGCGCCCCGACACCGGTGCCGTCCGCCTGTGCGGCAGGGCTGGTCCTCGCCGACGGCGACAGCTGCCGGGTGGACGTGGACACTGTGTGTCGCAATTTCTACACGTCTCTGGCGGAGGTGAGTGCGATCAGTCCCGCCTCCGGCAGCGCCAGCGGTCAGGTCGGCGTGACGATTACCGGCGCCAACCTGGCCGGCGCGACCGGGGTCACCTTCGACGGCGTGCCGGCGACCAGCGTCAACGTGGTCGGCAGCACGACCATCACGGCAGTCGCGCCGGCGCACGCGGCCGGCGCGGTGGACGTCGCAGTGAGCGCGCCCGCCGGCACTGCCACCCTCGCCAGCGGCTTCACCTATCTCGCGACCGCGGTGGGGCAGGCGGCCGGCGGCGGCGTGATCACGGCGCTGAATGGCGGGAACAGCCTGGTGGCGGCGACGGCCGACAGCAGCGCAGGCATCCAGTGGGGCGGGTTCGGCACGGCGACCGGCGCGCAATCCCTGGGCAATGGCGCGGGGAATACGGCGCAGATCGTCGCGGTGCTCGGCAACAATGGCGGCACGCCCTATGCTGCGCAGCTGTGCGCCGACTACGAGGTGGACTCACAGGGCAATACCCCCTGCCAGGCGGGCAATGCCTGCTACACCGACTGGTTCCTGCCAGCCGCCCACGAGCTGTCGTCGATGTACCTGAACAGGGTGGCAGTGGGAGGCTATGCGCTGGGGTCCTACTGGGCTTCCACAGAGGCCGCGCCGAATGAGGCGTACCAGATCCCCTTCAGCTACCAGTCGGTCACTGTGGTCTCCAAGAGCGATTCCGCGCGAGTGCGCTGCACGCGGACCTTAACGCCCTGAGGGCGCGTCCTAGCGCCCTTTCTTCGCGTTGGCGAACGCCGCCGCCAGGGCGTTGTTCGCCGGCGGTGCCGAGGTCTTCTGCTGCCGCTGCTGTTGCGGCTTGCCGCCGCCGCGGCGCTTGTCATCGCGGCGTCCGCCGCGCTGCTCCGCCTGCTCGCCGGCCTTGTCGGACATGCGCATGGACAGGCCGATGCGCTTGCGCGGCTCGTCCACTTCCATGACCTTCACCTTGACGATATCACCGGCCTTCACCACCTCGCGCGGATCCTTGACGAACTTCTCGGAGAGGGCGGAGATGTGCACCAGGCCGTCCTGGTGGACGCCGATGTCGACGAAGGCGCCGAAGTTGGTCACATTGGTAACCGTGCCTTCGAGCACCATGTCCGGGCGCAGGTCGGAGATCTTCTCCACCCCGTCCTGGAAGCTGGCCATCTTGAACTCCGGGCGCGGGTCGCGGCCGGGCTTGTCCAGCTCGCTGAGGATGTCCTTCACTGTCGGCAGGCCGACGCTGTCGGTGACGTAGTCCGCCGCGTTGACCGCGCGCAGGAAACTGCTGTCGCCGATCACGCTACTGACCTCGCGGCCCTGTTTTGCCGCGATGCTTTCCACCACCGCGTAGGATTCCGGGTGCACGGCCGAGGCGTCCAGCGGGTTGCTGCCGCCCTGGATACGCAGGAAGCCGGCGGCCTGTTCGAAGGTCTTGTCGCCGAAGCGGGAGACTTTCAGCAGCGCCTGGCGGTCGGCGAAGCTGCCCTGCTCGTCGCGCAGGGCGACGATGTTGGCGGCGATGCTCTGGCTGAGGCCGGAGACCCGCGCCAGCAGGGGAATGGAGGCGGTGTTCACGTCCACGCCCACCGCGTTCACACAGTCCTCGACCACCGCGTCCAGCTGGCGGGCCAGCTGCACCTGGCTGACATCGTGCTGGTACTGGCCGACGCCGATGGATTTCGGGTCGATCTTCACCAGTTCCGCCAGCGGATCCTGCAGGCGGCGGGCGATGGAGATGGCGCCGCGGATGGTGACGTCGAGGTCGGGGAATTCTTTAGCGGCAAATTCTGAAGCAGAGTAAACGGATGCACCGGCCTCGTTGACCATCACCTTGCGGCAGTTGAGGTCGGGGTTGGCCTTCAACAGGTCGCCGACGAAGCGGTCGGTCTCGCGGCTGGCGGTGCCGTTGCCGATGGCGATCAGCTCCGCGTCGTGGGCGCGGATCATCTTCAGCAACACGGCCTCGGCCTCGCGGATCTTGTTCTGCGGCGGGTTGGGGAAGATCGCGCCGTGGTCCAGCACCTTGCCGTTGGCGTCGATCACCGCCACTTTCACCCCGGTGCGCAGGCCCGGGTCGAGGCCGATGGTGGCCTTCTGCCCGGCGGGGGCCGCCAGCAGCAGGTCCTTGAGGTTGCTGGCGAAGACGCGAATGGCCTCTTCCTCCGCTGCTTCGCGCAGCTTGCCCAGCAGGTCGGTTGAGAGGTGGGTGAGCAGTTTCACCCGCCAGGTCCAGCGCACAGTGTCGCGCAGCCAGCCGTCGGCGGGGCGTCCCTGGTCCTTTATGCCCACGTGCTCGGCCACCATGCCCTCACAGGGATGGGTGGCGGTCAGGTCTTCCTCGGCGTCCATTACCAGGTTGAGGTTGAGCACGCCCTCGCGGCGGCCGCGGAACATGGCCAGGGCGCGGTGGGAGGGCACGCCCTTGAGCGCTTCGGTGTGTTCGAAGTAGTCGCGGAACTTGGCCCCTTCCTGTTCCTTGCCGTCGGCCATGCGCGAGGCGAGCAGGGCGTGCTCCTCGAGGAAGGCGCGCAGCTTGGCCAGCAGGTCGGCATCCTCGGCGAACATCTCCATGAGGATCTGGCGGGCGCCGTCGAGGGCGGCCTTGCTGTCCTTGATTTCCGCTTCCGGGTTCAGGTACTGCGCGGCCAGCGCCTCCGGGTCCTGGCTGGGGTCTTCCAGCAGCCCCAGCGCCAGCGGCTCCAGCCCGGCCTCGCGGGCGATCTGCGCCTTGGTGCGGCGCTTCTGCTTGTAGGGCAGGTAGAGGTCCTCGAGGCGCTGCTTGGTCTCGGCGCCGAGAATCGACTGTTTCAGCTCCGGGGTCAGCTTGCCCTGTTCCTCGATGCTGGCGAGGATGGCGCCGCGCCGTTCCTCCATTTCCCGCAGGTAGTGCAGGCGCTCTTCCAGGGTCCGCAGCTGGGTGTCGTCCAGCGCGCCGGTGACTTCTTTCCGGTAGCGGGCGATGAAGGGCACGGTGGCGCCCTCGTCGAGCAGGCCGATAGCCGCGTTGACCTGGTTTTCGCCCACGGCGAGTTCGTCGGCGATCCGCCGGGAGATGCTGTTAGTCATGCTGTTTTTTTCAGTGCCTACCGCGATTGGAGTGAAACTTCGGGATGGATTCGGAGGGGGATTATGCGTCAAGGCGCAGGGCAATTCGATATGGAATTTCCGCGTGACTTATGTCTAGTCGGGACTGGCGAGGACAGCCTGCGGCCCCCGGGGTTGGCGTGTCGGTTGGTCTGGCGGTCTGGCGGCCGCCGGGCCGCCCACCCCACCCCACCCAAACAAGACCAGGTATCGCAGGAAGACGTGCAGCGCCCGTCAGGCCGCCACCCGAACCGGCAGCAGAACAGCTAGCCGCTGTTGGACCGCGGTCCCGCGAAGAACCAGATCACCAGCCCAACCAGGGGCAGGAAGATGACCAGCAGGATCCACAGGAGCTTGTGGAGAGTCTCGCTCCTGCTGCCGAGAATATTGATGATGGCCCAGATATCGCCGATCAGAATCAGCAGGCCGAATACGCCCCCAACCTGAATGTCCATGTCGCCTCCAACGCAGTTGGCTCGATTGTCAGTGTAGACAAGGACAGGGCAGTTGGCATCCGGCGAACGCCGCTGCATGGGTCGCTCCGGGAACACGGTGGAATTTGTGCCCCGGCGAGCGCTTTTGACGCCCAGCCGGTGCAGCGCTCGGGTTATACTGCCGCCATGTCATTCGACCCCGCCCTCCAGGTTCTGCAATCCACCTTCGGTTTCGATGCGTTTCGCCCGCTGCAGGGCGAAGTCGTCGGCGAGCTGTGCGCCGGTCGCGATGCGCTGGTACTGATGCCCACCGGGGGCGGCAAGTCCCTGTGCTACCAGGTGCCTTCGCTGGTACGGGACGGCTGCGGGGTGGTGGTGTCGCCACTGATCGCCCTCATGCAGGACCAGGTGGACAGCCTGCGCCAGCTCGGGGTGCGCGCTGGGTACCTGAATTCCAGCCTGCCCGCCGAGGAGGCCCGCGCGGTGGAGGCGGCCCTGCTCGCCGGGGAGCTCGACCTGCTCTACGTGGCGCCGGAACGCCTGATCCAGCCGCGCATGCAGGCGTTACTGGACCGGGCTCGCATCGCCCTGTTCGCCATCGACGAGGCCCACTGCGTGTCCCAGTGGGGCCACGATTTCCGCGCCGATTACCTGCAGCTCAGCCTGCTGCACGAGCGCTATCCGCATATCCCGCGGATTGCCCTGACCGCCACCGCCGACGCCCGCACCCGGCAGGAAATCCTGACCCGCCTCGACCTCGGGGATGCCCGCCAGTTCATCGCCGGCTTCGACCGGCCCAACATCCGCTACCGGGTGGCGCTCAAGCACAACCCGCGGCAGCAGTTGCTGCGCTTCCTGCGCGAGGAGCACCCGCGGGACGCCGGTATCGTCTACTGCATGTCGCGCAGCAAGACCGAGGAAACCGCCGCCTGGCTCTGCCAGCAGGGCTTTGCCGCGCTGCCCTACCACGCCGGCCTCGACGCCCGCCTGCGCGCCACCCACCAGGCGCGCTTCCTGCGCGAGGAGGGGGTGGTGATGGTGGCCACCATCGCCTTCGGCATGGGTATCGACAAGCCCGACGTGCGCTTTGTCGCCCACCTCGACCTGCCGAAGACCGTGGAGGCCTACTACCAGGAGACCGGCCGCGCCGGCCGCGACGGCCAGCCCGCGGACGCCTGGATGGTTTACGGCCTGCAGGATGTCATCAAGCTGCGGCAGATGATGGATGCCTCCGAGGGCAGCGTGGAACACAAGCGGGCGGAACAGCAGCGGCTCAACGCCATGCTCGGCCTGTGCGAGATCACCAGCTGCCGGCGCCAGGCCCTGCTGCACTACTTCGGTGACACCCTCGACCAGGCCTGCGGCAACTGCGATACCTGCCTGGAGCCGGTCTCCACCTGGGACGGCACCGAGGCGGCGCAGAAGGCGCTGTCGGCGGCCTGGCGCACCGGCCAGCGCTTTGGTGTCAATCACCTGGTGGACGTGCTGCGCGGCCAGCGCACCGAGCGCGTGGAGCAGTTCGGGCACGACGCGCTGCCCACCTTCGGGGTCGGCAGTGACCTCGACGGCAACCAGTGGCGCTCGGTGTTCCGGCAACTGGTCGCCCGCGGCTTCCTGAGTGTCGATATGGAGCGGTACGGCGCCCTGCGCCTGCGCGACAACTGCCGGCCGCTGCTGCGCGGGGAGGAGCGGCTCGACCTGCGCCGCGACCCCGTGCGCAAGGCGGCGAAGCAACAGACCCGGCAAGCCCTGCCGGAGGATATCGACGTCGGCCTGTGGGAAGCCCTGCGCGAGCGCCGCCGCAGCCTTGCGGAGGAGCAGGGGATTCCGCCCTACATCATTTTCCACGACCGCACCCTGCAGGAAATGTGCGCGCTGCTTCCCGGGTCGCTGGAGGAGTTCGGGCGGATTGGCGGCGTCGGCGAGCGCAAGCTCGACAAGTACGGGGCACAGTTCCTCGAGGTGATTCGCGAGTACGCCGCGATTGGAACGGCTGTCCCCGCGAGTTGAAGGGCGCTTTCGGGCCACGGGGCCGAAAGTGGTGATGCGGATTGTGGAGAGTCCCTCTTCGGCCCTATTATTGATGGACGTTTCGCGGCGCCGCTATCCCGCTGGCGCCCGGCCTTTCCAGCCAATATGGACACCGGCATGTGGTTGCACGTCTCCTGTCAATTGAACTTCGAATTCGAGGTGCCTACCTCGTTTATCCTCATGTTGCGGCCTCGCAGTGGAGCACAGCAGTGGATTGCCCGTGAGGAGTACAACATCTCGCCGACCGTGCCGGTCACCGAGTTCACGGATGTCTACGGCAACCTCTGCCAGAGACTGGTGGCGCCCGCGGGGGCGTTCGCCATATCCACCGCGGCTGAGGTGAAGACCCCGGACTTGCTCGATTCTGCCCCCGGCGCGGCCTTTGTGGATGTGTGTAACCTGCCGGAAACCGTGCTGAACTACCTGTTGCCGAGCCGGTTTTGCGAGTCGGACCGCTTTGGCAGCATGGCGCTGGAACTCACTGCGGGATGCCTGCTGGGCTACGACCAGGTGGCGGCCATCGAGAACTGGCTGCGCGCCAACATTGAATACATTCCGGGCAGCAGCAGCGTGCCGATCTCGTCGATCGAGGTGAATGCGCGCCAGTCCGGCGTATGTCGCGACCTGGCGCACCTGGGCATCGCCCTGTGCCGGGCCCTGAGCATTCCGGCGCGGATGGTGGTGGGTTACCTGCACGGGTTGTATCCGATGGATATGCACGCCTGGTTCGAGGCGTTTGTCGGCGGGCGCTGGTATACCTTCGACGCGACCCAGAATAGCGAAAAGTGCGGTTATGTCGCCATTGGTTATGGCCGCGATGCGGCGGACGTCGCCCTCTACACCCAGTTTGGCCCCTCGGCGCCCCCCCTGCAGCAGGTGGTCAGCGTCAGCCGCCTCTGATACGCCTGGCGCAAGCGCTCAGGCGCCCTGGAAGTTGCGCACCGCCGACAGCAGCTGGCGGCAGGTAATCTGGCCCACCAGCTTGCCGTTTTCCACCACCGGGCGGCGGCGCTTGTTCTTGGCCAGCATGTCCTGGGCGACGTCGACGATGTCCTCGTCCGGGTGGGCCACCACCAGGTTGTCCCGCGCCATATGGTCGCGCACGGCACCGACACTGGTCTTGTTGTAGGTGGCGGTGAGCACGGCCCGCAGGCAGTCCATTTCCGAGAGTATGCCGACCAGGTTGCCCGCCTCGTCGACCACGCAGAGGCCGGAGATCTTGTTGTCGAGGATCATCTGCATGGCGGTCAGGAGATTGTCGTCCGGCTTGACCTTCACCGGATTGGGGATCATGTAATCGCGCAGGTTGACGGACTGGAGCATGGGGGCGCCCTCGAGGCAAAACGGCTGTACTCAGGAGTATAGCCCGACTTGGTTCCCGGTGAATTGTCCCTGCGCCGCCTCTGCCTGCCGGCTGGTTGCCGGCCCGAGGGAGGCCGGTGGAACAATTTTTTGCCGAAAAATGTTGACTGGTAGCGCGCTCAAGCGGTACTCGTGTAATCCCTGATCAGACCGGAATAATAAAAGGAGTCGCCGGATGTCAGTTCCCAGCACCGCCCTGGCGGGTTTGCTCGCCGGGCGAAAAATCATAGTGTCCGGCGGTGGCGGCAATGGCATCGGCAGCGCGGTGGTCAAACTGGCCGCGCAGGCCGGGGCCGCGGTGGTCGCCGTTGATGTCGATGCCGGCCGTCTCGACCCCGTGGTCAGCGAGTTGCGCGAACAGGGACTGCCAGTTACCGCCTGCGTTGCCGATGCGCTCAGCGATGCCGGCATCGAGGCCATCATGCACTGCGTGGCCCAGTGCCCCGGCGAGTTGCACGGGCTGGTCACCGTGGTGGGCGGCGCCCCACCGCCGACCTGGGGACCCGCCACCCGGCTGTCCCGCGAGCACTGGCACGCCCAGCTGCAACTCAACCTGGACTCCATGTTTTTTATCAGCCAGGCGGTGGCAGCCGAATTGCAGCGCGCCGGGCGGGGTGGGTCGATCGTGGCGATTTCCTCGATCAACGGCATGACCTCCTCCCCCTATAACGTGGGCTATGGCGCCGGCAAGGCGGCGATCCGCTCGGTGGTGGAAACCATGGCGCTGGAGCTGGCTACCTCGGGCGTCCGGGTCAACGCGGTGGCGCCCGGCCCGGTGATGACGCCGACCGCGAACCTGTCCACCGACCCCCAGCGCCTGCGCCGGGGCATCCCGATGGGTCGCTATGGCGAGCCGGCGGAGATCGCCGGGCCGGTGCTGTTCCTGCTGTCCGACCTCGCCAGTTTCATGACCGGCCAGTGCCTGATTGCCGACGGCGGCTGCAACATCAAGTGGTGTCACCTCACCGATGACAATATGCCCATGTTCCTGAAAGAGGAATCGGTGCGCAGCGCGATGAACTTCGAGCGGAGCTGAACGATGAGTGAGCACCGCAGCGTTGATAGCGCCCGCCTGACGCAATTGCTGGACCGGCAGGAGATACTCGACTGCCTCTACCGCATCAGCCGGGCCATCGACCGCTTCGACCGGGAGCAATTCCTGTCCGCCTATCACACTGATGCCGTGATCGATGCCGGCAGCCTGGTAGGCCCGCCGGGCGAGGTCTATGACAAGGGCGCGGAACTGCACGAGCACGGGCAGCTGTCCACGCTGCACAACCTGCTGAATCACTACTGCGAGATCGATGGCGACAGCGCGCACACAGAGACCTACTTTTTCTATCACGGCCTCAACCGCGACGGTTCCAACTGGGTGGGCGGCGGTCGCTACCTCGACCGCCTGGAACGCCGCGAGGGCCTGTGGAAGGTAGCTTTTCGCTACACCATCATGGAGTGGTCGGGCGCTGTCGAAGGCAGCCAGGTGCCGCTGTTCCAGAATATTCCCGACCTGCAGGCCAATGGCAGGCCCAGCCGTACGCCGGACGATCCCTCGTATACCCGGCCACTGATTAACCGCCGTGCAATGAGTGCCCCGGTCGATGTACGGAACCTGAGCCGGCCGAAAAGCAGCTGACTTCTACCCACTTAACGATAACGACAGCAACCGGAGAAGTAGTCACCGTGGTCCACCCTGACAATGCCTGCGCGCCATCCGCCACCCCCCTGCAATCCCTCTCCTCGGTCCGTCACTGGTGGGTGGTCCTGCTGTGTTCGCTGGTCTGCATGCTCGATGGCTATGACGTACTGGTGGCGCCGGTGAGCGTGCCGTTGCTGGTGGACGACTGGGGTCTGGAGGCGGCGGCCTTCACCCCGGCGCTGGCGGCCACGGTGCTGGGTATGGCGCTGGGGGCGGTGTTCCTGGCGCCCATGGGGGATCGCTACGGACGCAAGCCGGTGCTGCTGGCGAGCTTCGCGGTGGTCGGCGTCGCCAGCCTGGGTTCGCCGCTGTCATCCAGCGTTCTCGAGCTGACCGGGTTCCGCTTTGTCACCGGGCTGGGCATGGGCGCCAGTATCACCAACGCCCTGGCGCTGGCCTCCGAGGTGGCGCGGCCGCAGTGGCGCACGCGGATCACCATCTGCGTGTATTCGATGTCCGCGGTGGGCAGTATCATCGGCGGCTTCCTGGCCCCGGCGGTGATCGAGCACTACGCCTGGCAGGGGCTCTACTACGCCGGCGGCCTGGTGCCTTTGTTGCTGTTGCCGCTGCTGTGGCAGGGCCTGCCGGGCAGTGTCTTCCCCCGCCAGGTGCCCGGTGCGGCCGGCCGGCCGCTCGCCGGTGGCGTGCTGCACAACATCTTCCAGTTGCTGGCGCTGCGCTATCGCTACACCACGCTGCTGCTCTGGCTGCTGTATTTCGTCTGCCTGTTTTCCATGTACGTGGTGTCGAGCTGGCTGCCCACGCTGATGCGGATGTACGGCTGGCCGATCGCCGAGTCGGTGCGCGGCATCATGTACTTCAGTTTTGGCGGGGTGGTCGGCGGTTTCGTCATCGGCTGGCTGGTGGACAGGCAGCATACCGGCCTGGCGCTCTACAGCGGTTTTGTCGTCGCCGGGGCCGGGGCGATCGGGCTCACCGTGGCGCCGCCCGAGGTGCTGCTGTGGATGACCCTGATCGCCCTGATCGGCGCCGGTGTGATCGGCGTCTCCTACGCCATCGCCGCGCTGGCGGCGGCCATCTACCCGGCGGAGCTGCGCGCCGGCGGGATCGGTGCGGCCAGCGCCATGGGCCGCCTCGGCGCCACCCTGGCCCCGGTCTACGGCGGCTGGATGATCGCCGCGGGCGCTTCCGCGGTGGAGATATTTGGCAGCCTGCTGCTGTTCGCCGTGGTGGGCCTGGTTGCCGTGTTCCTGTTCAGCCGCCGGCAGTGGGGTCAGCAGCCGTTCTTGCAGGACTGATGCGCAGGCGGGGATGGTAGCTTATGATAGTATTTACTATCATAAAGTGAGGGCCTTCCCGGGCCCCTGAACTGACGGAGAGAAACATGCCATACAAGTTGAACCGGCCGGCGGCGGATTTCGACAGTGGGAACGGGGTCCTGTGCCTGGAGCATTTCCAGATGGCCTACGTCACCACCGATATCGAACGGGCCGGGCGCCTGTTCCGCGAGCGGCTGGGCATCCGCGAATTCACCCGACTGGAGGGGGAGACCCCGGACGGCGGGTTTATCAAGGCGGACTTCGCCTGGGTGGGTTCGATCATGTATGAGTTGATCGAGCCACAGGGGCCGGGATCGGAGATCTTTTCCGACCGCCTGCCCAGGACCGAGGAATTTGTATTGAAACACCACCACCTCGGTTACCTGGTACAGAGCCAGGCCCAGTGGGACGCCCTGCTCGCCAATGCGGAAAACAACCAGCTGCGCATCGCCTCGCACAGCAGCAACCCGCTGGTGGAAGTGTGTTTCGTCGAGGTCCCGGGGCTGGAACACTATCTCGAATACCTGTTTGCCAGCGAGCTCGGGATGAATTTCTTCGACAGCGTCGCGAGGACCTGAGCACGTGAATGCTATCGGACCACTGGCGGACTACCTCGCCGACCTCGAACGGGCGGTGGATGAGATCGCCAACACCTGGCGGCCGGAGGATCCCGCTTATCGCGCGGACGTCTACCGCCAGATCATGATGCAGTTCTCCTATGGCTATTTCGCCTTCTTCCACGCGACGCCGGAGCATCCCGACTGGGCGCCCCTGTGGAACCCGGTCTACACCCTGCAGCCCAACCCGGACGACATCTACCTCTACGCGCCGGTCAGTACTGACTACCGCTACCGGGTGAGCGGTTCCCGCGGCACGGTGAAGATGCTGGCCTTCAACACCCAGGCAGCGCTGCCGGGCCTGCCCGGCGAAATCGACACCACCGGCAAATGCTACGCGGACCTCGATGATCGCGATCTCCAGATCGACGCCGACGGTGAATTCGAGATTCTGCTCAGCGCGCAGCGCCCCGAGGGTTACGGCGGCAACTGGCTGCAGATCAGGCCGGGGGCCTCGGTGCTGATGGTGCGCCAGCGCAGCTACGACTGGCTGCACGAGATCGACGCCAACCTGGCGATCGAGTGCCTCGACCCGGTGCCGCCAAAACCGCGGCTGTCGCCGCAGGACATCCTCCTGCGCATCCGCCAGATGGCGGCGATGCCGGCTGCGGCGATGGGCCTGTTCTACCAGATGCAGAACCAGATCCGGGCCACCGCGGGCGTCAACGTCTTCCAGCCCGCCCCGCTGGGTGGCGCCCTGTCCAAACAGGTCTACCTGCCAGCGGTGTTCGAGTTCGATGCGGATGAGGCGCTGATCCTAGAAACGGACGTGCCCGAGGTGCGCCCCTACTGGAACTTCCAGCTCAACGACCCCTATTTCAACGCGGTTGAATACGTCTACCGCCTCTCCAGCACCAACGGGCATTTTGCGCAGCTGGATGCGGACGGCAGGTTTCGCGCGGTGATTTCCCTGCAGGACCCGGGGGTGCCCAACTGGCTGGACCCCGCGGGCTACACCGAGGGCACGATCTACGGCCGCTGGTACGACTGCGACAGCTGTCCGACACCGACCCTGAAGCGGGTGAAATTTGCCGAACTGCGCCAGTACCTGCCGACGGATACGCCGGTGGTCAGCCCGGAGGCAAGGGCCGGGGAGCTGCGCCGCCGGGTACGCGGTTGCCAGCGCCGCCGGCGCTGGTAATCAGCTGCCGCAGCACACGTGCACCTTGGTCTCGTCATTGGGACCGCGCAGGGTATCGAACATGGCGGGCAGTGCGTCGAGGCCGATTTCGTTGCTGACGATGACCTTGGGGTCGCAGTGACCCTTGTCCATCTGGTCGGCGATGTAGAGAAACTCGCCCATCGTGTAGCCCACGGAAAACTGGATCGAAGCGCATTTGTAGGAGGCCAGGGCGGGAATTACCGTGTCCGGCGCGGTGCAAAAACCCAGCGAAATGATCCGGCCGAACTGCGCGGCGTGCATCACCGCCTTGTGCAACAGGCCCTCGGCGCCGACGCATTCGAAGACGATGGCCGGCGGGGCGCCCAGCGCTTCGATGACCTCGCCGATTTCGTTGTCGCCGTAGGCGATGAACTGGTCGGCGCCCATGGCCAGCGACAGGTCCCTGCGCCGCGCCGAGCGCGACATGGCGACAATCCGCCCGGCGCCCAGTCGCCGCGCCCAGTAGATCGCGTACAGCGCCACCGTGCCGCCGCCGAGCACCAGCACTGGCTCGCCGGATTTGATCTGCGCCAGTTGCGCGCCGTAGAGGCTGATCGCCAGCGGTTCGATCAGCGCGCCGTCCGCCGCGGAGAGTACCGAGGGCAGGCGGGTGGCGACGCTGACCGGTACCCGCGCCAGTTCCGCGAAGCCGTGCATCGCCGAGCCCAGCCGCGACTGGCAGAGGATGGTGTTGCCGTGGCTGCGGCAGGCGTGGCATTCGCCGCAGGCCACCGAGGGCTGCACCGCGACGCGTTCGCCGACCCGGTAGCCGCTGACCTGGCTGCCCAGCGCGATGATCTCGCCCGCGTACTCGTGGCCAAACTGCACGCCGCTGCCGTAGTCCCACTGGCCGCCCTTGGTCATGGTCAGGTCGGTGCCGCAGATGCCGCAGCGCTCGACCTTGATAATGACCTCGCCGGGACCCGGCTCCGGGTCGGGCAGGGTTTCGATGGCGATGGCCCTGCCGTCGCCGGGGTAGATTGCCGCTTTCATCGGAATACCTCTTTCATTTGTTATGTTCAGCGAGATCGAAGCGCTGGATATAGTCCCCGAAGGGCTCCCGCGCCTCGGCCTCGCTCATGCCGTAGTCGGCGATATCGTAGCGGTGGACGCCGTGCTGCAGCTCGGGCTTTTCCTCGATCCGCCGGGCGAACGCCGCGCGGGTGTTGTCGGGAATGTCCATGCCGATGAAACTGTAGATCGTATCCAGCACCGCCATCGGCTGCGCGTGGAAGTCCGCGTGCACGATATCCAGCACCTGTCCCGGGTACTGTTCGCGAACCCGCTCCGCCTTGCGCACGGCGTGGGCCCACTTGGCCACCTCCCGGCGCAGCATTACCTCGCCGCGCAGTTGCGGGTCGCCGCTCTCCATGATCGGGTAGAGCTGCATCAGCAGGGAGACCAGCGAGGGTACCGCCTTCGCCGGGTCGCGGTGGGTCTGGATGACCCTGGCGTCGGGGAATACCGCGAACAGCAGGTCGAGGTGCTCGATATGCCCGGGGTTTTTCAACAGCCAGCGTTTGTGTGGTTCGCTGCTGCCGATAAGTTGCACGCAGCGACGGTAATAGTCGTAGGCGGCGACCTCGTCCTGGCACTGCCACCAGGCGTCGTAGCTGGGGGCCGACCAGCCGCAACTCCAGATGTTGGAGACGAAGGACTGGCGCAGCAGCATGCAGCACTCGTGTACTTCCTCCGCGGCGATGTGGTGGGCGGCGCGCTTCTGCGGCGCCGCCGCGTAGCGTGCCTCGATGCTGGCGACGCTTTTCTGGAACTCCGGGTAATCCCCCCAGGCAGCCACCGGCGGTCGCGGCATCGGGGAATCCAGCAACCAGGTCTGCAGGCCCTGGAAGCGCGGGTCCACCGCCAGCAGGCGGTGCAGGGCGGTGGTGCCGGTGCGCGGTACGCCGGTTATGACCACCGGGCTGGTGATCGGCGTGGTGTCAAAGCCGGGGTTTTCCGCCATCGCCCGGAAGGCCTGGGCGCGGCCCCTGAGCACGCCCACCACCATGCCCCAGGCCACGCGGCGTCCCTGTTCGGAGAACTGCGGGTCGTAGTCCATCGACTGCAGCAAAGCCTTCAGGCCGGGCAGGTAGTCGCCGGGGCCGAAGTCGTCGCTGCCCACTTCGCGGGCGACGGTGGCGTGCAACTGGTCCAGGGTGTGGCGGAAGCTGGCGGGCGGGTCATAGGAGAGGTCCATGGTCGCTCAGTCCAGCTCGATGCCGCCCAGCGACGGCCCGCCGTTCACCGCGACGGTCTGCCCGGTGATGTAGGACGCAGCGTCGCTGGCGAAGAAGACGATCATGTTGGCGATCTCGTCCGGGGTGCCGGGGTGGCCGAGGGGAATGCCCGCGCCCATGGCCTTCTCGTCCAGGCCCGCCGCCTCCCAGGCTGCGGCGGCGCGGGGCGAGGCAATCATCCCCGCGGCCACGCAGTTGGCGCGGATGCCGTGGCGCCCCCACTCGGCGGCGGTCACCGTGGTGAACATCTGCAGGGCCGACTTGGCGGCGGAGTAGTGGGCGCCGCCCTTGACCCCGGTAATCCCCGCATTGGAGGAGATATTGACGATGGCACCGCACTTGCGCGCGATCATGTGGCGTCCCGCCTCGCGGGTGGCGACGTAGGCCGAGCGGGTGTTCAGTTCGAAGATCGAATCCCAGCCGCGGGAGGGAATGTTTTCCAGCGGCCCCATGCGGGTGCCGCCGGCGTTGTTGATGAGGATGTCGACCTGGCCGAATTCATCGACCGTGCGCTGCACCAGGTGGACCACCGCCGCCTCGTTTTTGACATCCGTGGGCACCGCGAGGCAGCGGCTCCCGCTTGCTTCGGCAATGCGCTGCGCCGCGGCCTCCAGTTCCTCCGCGGTGCGGCTGGCGATCACCACGCTGGCGCCGAGCCGCGCCAGCTGCAGGGCGGTGGCGTAGCCGATGCCGGTGGCGCCGCCGGTGACAATGGCGACCTTGCCGCCGAAATCCAGTTGTTCGCTGATCATTACCATCTCCTCCGGCGCTGGCAGGCGCGCACCCGCAGGCGCAGTTCTTCGGCGCGTTCTTCTGCTGTGACCACCGGTGTATCCGCCGGCAGGTGTTCGCGCAGTTGTGCAAGTTTGACCCGGGTCAGTGTCGGCAAGGGTTCGCTGTCGCAGTCGTACCAGCGGCCGTAGATGCCGCCCTCGGTGTAGCCCGCGGGGTCCAGCCAGTTGGGCACGCCGGGATCCTCCAGTGAAATCACCGCGCGGAACTTGCCGTCGGAACTCACTTTGGCGAAGTGGCCGTTGGTGCTGGAGAGCCGGTAGACATACTCCAGGGCGTTGAAATAAGGGTCGTTGAGCTGGATGTTCCAGTAGGGGCGTCGCGCCGGCAGCTCGGTCTCGATGATCAGCGCCTCGTCGGGCTCGAACTGGAAGCAGGCCGGCCAGTAGGTCTGCTTGACCAGCGCGCCGGGATAGCGGATGGGTTCGAAGACGTTGAAACCGACCCGCTCCTTCACGCCGTTCTGCATGGCGTAGTAGAGCTTGGTCTTGCGCGCGGGAAATTTCGCCATCTCGCGGATGCGCTCGAGAATCTCGTCCGGGGAGAGCCGCGGCTTCGGCGGCACCGGGTCGAGGCACTCGATGGACAGGGTCGGGTCAACCTCGTTCAGCCAGTCGTAGCTGCGAAAGCGCACCATCATGCCGCCGGCCTCCGGGTCGATGGGCGCCCATTTGCCGGTGTAGCCCGCGGGGCGCGCGGCGCTGAAAATGACTTCGAAGTCCTCGCCCAATGCCAGGCCGAGGTCGCTGCAGTCCACCTCGTTGTGGCCGCTGGGCTGGGGCATCTGGTCGACGGTGCCGGAGAGCACTTTCTGGGTGGTGAAAGACAGAATCTTGCAGGTGCCGCGGTTGCCGGAAACCCGGTAGCTGAGGTCGCCGCGAATCGGCGACTGCAGGTAGATGTCGTCGGGATTGGGCTGCAGGGTGTACACCGGGTTCCACAGGGGCGCCCAGTCGGGGTGCTCGGCATCGGCGTGGAAGTAGGCGAAATAGGCATAGGAGAGGCTGGTCATGGTCTGCCGGTAGACGTCCGCGCGGTAGGCGGGATCCTCCGGGCGCCAGGTATTGTCCAGGTTGTCGACGGCTCTCTGCAGGTCCTGCAGGTAGCCGAGAATATTATTGTCTGTCGTCATGGCTGCTCGGGTTCCGTTAAGCGGGGCGCGTTCCGCCGCACTCCGGGTGAAGGGGCTGGCTCAGGTGACACGCGATTCGAGGATGGCTGGCGCGCCTGCGTCCAGCCAAAGATAGTGTACGCTATCTATGTAATTGCGGCCAAGCCCCGCAATTGCCGGCCGGGCACGGTCGGCGCCTCAGGGCCGCATCGAGGCCCCGCCGTCCACGCTGATCACCTGGCCGGTAATAAACGCCCCGTCCTCGGACAGCAGCAGCGCCGCCATCGCCGCGATATCCTCGGGTTTGCCGAGGCGCGTGACCGGCAGGCCCTGCAGGACTTTTTCGCCGTAGTCGGCACCGACAGCGGCCTCCGCCGCAGGGTGCATGATCAGCCCCGGTGCGATCACGTTGCTGCGCACCCCCTGCTTGCCCCAGCGGCTGGCCACGTGGCGAGCCAGGGCGTGGATACTGCTCTTGATCATCGAGTAGGCGGGGCGGCTGTCCAGCCCGGCGTAGGCGGAACCGGAACTGGTGTAGAGCAGGCCCCCGCCACCGCGGGCGACCAGCGCCGGCACCGCGTGGCGGGTGCAGAGAAAATAGCCGCGCATGTTGACCGCGGTCATGGCGTCGTAATCCGCCATATCCATGGCCACTGCGTCCGTGTCGCCCGCCGCGCGGGAGCTGTCCAGGGCATTGACGTGGAAACCGTCGAGGCCACCGTAGAGCCGTGTCGCGGCGGCGACAAAGTGCTGCACGCTGGTTTCATCGCCGATATCCAGGGTCATGGGGGTGGCGATCCCGCCCGCCTCGGCGATCTCGACGGCGGTCTGCTGCGCGGCGGGGAAATTGATGTCGCCGACCAGGACGGCGGCGCCCTCACTGGCGAGGCGTTTTGCCACACTGCTGCCGATACCACCGGAGCCGCCGGCAATGGCGATGACTTTCCCTTCAAAGCGATTGAGCATACTGGTTCCTCGCGACATGACCGGGGAGCGGGCGCCCCGGTGCCGTTCAAGGGCCTGGTCAGGGACCGGCCCGCTTATTGTTATTGTGCCGCCGGACAGGTCAGGCGAGACTGAACCCGGCCTTGTCCAGGGCGTCGGCCACCTTATCAAGGTAGTCCAGGTGGGCGTCGGCGGTGGTGAAACCCATGCCCATGGTATTGATGGCGGCATGGGTCCCGCCCGCCTCCTGCCAGCGGCACACCGTGTCCGCTACCTCCCGGGCCGATTTTGCCCTGAGCATGTTGCACTGGAAACCGAAGTCCGCGCCGTCGCGCTGTTCAGCCTGTAACAGAGACTGCAGGCGCGGCAACTGCTCAAAGGCGTCAGCGGCGCCATCGGCGAAGATAAACCCGTCGGCGATTTTCGCGGCCCGCTGCAGGGCGATATCGACAAAGCCGCCCATGTAGACGGGAATCTGCCGCCGCGGCCGGGGCAGCAGCGCGGCGCGGTCGATGCGGTCGAACTCGCCGTGGAAGTCCACCAGGGGTTCGCGCCACAACTGGCGCAGCAGGGCCACCTGTTCGCCCACCCGTTTGCCGCGGGTGCTGAAGTCCTGGCCGAGGGCGGAGTATTCGACATAGTTCCAGCCGATGCCGACACCCAGGCGAAAGCGCTCGCCGGAGAGCAGGTCGAGGTCCGCCGCCTGGCGGGCGACCAGCGCGGTCTGCCGCTGGGGCAGGATCAGGATGCCGGTGACGAATTCGATCCGCTCGGTGATCCCGGCGAGGTAGGCAAACATCACGAAGGGGTCGTGGAAGGGGTCGTGTTCGTTGTAGGGGCCCTGCAGCGGGGGCTCGCGGTCGTGGCTGGCGCCGAGTACGTGGTCGTAGGCGACCAGGGCATCGAAGCCCATGGCCTCGCTGGCGAGCCCGATCAGGCGCACGGCCTGCGGGTCGCCGCGGAGTTCTTTTTGTGGATAGATGACACCGATTTGCATACTGGAAACACCGTTGTGCGCTTTAATTGGACTATCGCCAGCATAGCAGTTCCCGGCGACGGTATGCCCTGTCCAGAAGCGAAGTGATCCCCGGAGGGACGCCATTGTGAAGACCCTGCACCTGCTGCGTCACGCCAAATCAGCCTGGGATGAGCCGGGCCTCGGTGATCGCGAGCGCGGGTTGAGCCCGCGTGGCTACCGGGATGCGCCGCGCATGGGGGCGGCGCTGTCCGCGCAACTGGCGCCGATGGCCATACACGCCAGCCCGGCGCGGCGGGCGCAACTCACCCTGCAGGGCGTGTGCGAGGGCTGGCCGGCACTGGCGGACGTTGAGCACTCTACCGTAGAGGCATTGTATACATTCGATGCCGAGGACCTGGTCGATTGGCTGCTCAGCGGTGACGACAGCGCCGACAGCCTGTTCCTGGTCGGCCACAACCCCGCGCTCACCGACCTGGTCAACTGGCTGGCCGCAGACGCGCAGCTGGACAACCTGCCCACCGCGGCCTATGCCCGCCTGGAACTGGCCGTGGATAGCTGGCGGGACCTGCAGCCCGGTTGCGCGCGCCTGCAGTGCCTGTTGCGGCCGCGCGATCTCGACTGATCAGCGCCGTTTGGCGCAGGCCGCGGCGAACAGTTCCCCGAGGCGGCAGGTGGCCGGGCCGGCGCGGTCCCGGTCGGCGTAAATGAGGTAGAGCTCGGCGTAGCGTCGGGACTGCGCGCCCAGCGGCAGTTCCTGCAGGCGGCCTGCGGCGAGGGCAGCGCCGATACGCGAGCCTGGCAGCCAGGCGAAGCCCATGCCGCGCTCGACCATCTCCACCGAGGTGGTGATGTGGCTGACCGTCCAGCGCTGCTCGGCGCCCAGCCAGCCCGAGTCCACGCTGGTATGGCGGGCCGAGTCCCGCACCACCACCTGCCGCTGCTGCTCGAGGTCCTGCAGGGTGAGTTCGCGCTGCAGGGCGAACAAGGAGTGATCGGGGCGGGCCACGGCGATGAACTCCACCCGCATCAGCGGTTCGCCGAGGAAGCCGGGCGGTGTCTGGCCGCTGATCAGCAGGTCCACCGCGCCCGCGGTGAGCAGTTCCGCGCCGCCGGAGAGGACGGTCTCGTGCAGTTGCACCCGGGTGTTGGGATAGGCCTCGGACAGTGCCTGCAGGGCGTCCGCCAGCGGGCAGTTGGGGTAGACTTCATCCACCGCCACCCGCACCTCCGCCTCCACCCCGGTGGCCAGGCTGCCGGCCACGGCCTCGAGCTGGCCGGCCTGGGACAGCAGCTGTTCGGCGCGCCGCAGCATCAGGGCGCCGGCCTTGGTGAGCTGCGCCTTGCGCCCGACCACCTCCAGCAATTGCAGGCCCAGCAGTGCTTCCAGCTTGTGCACCGCGTGGTTGATACTGGACTGGCTCTTGTGGATCGCCTCGGCGGCCTGGGCGAAGCCGCCGTGTTCCACTACCGCCTGGAACATGCGCCACTGCTCGAGGGTTGTGCGATGGGTATTCATAAATCGTCCTAATATTTAGAACAAATGTGGCTAAATTATGCGATTTTATTTCGTCTAATACGACAATAATCTGGGCCCAACGCAAGACGTTATTGCAGGCAATCAAGGAGGGTCTCGAAATGACACAGCGCAAGGTAATTGAAGTACGTCCCGCCCAACCCAGCCGCGATGGCGACGGGGTGGCCATTGCCCGCATCGTCGGCATGGGCCACGCGGGGATGGATCCCATACTGATGCTGGACGAACTGCGGTCCACCTCGCGGGAGGATTTTATCGGCGGCTTTCCGCCCCACCCGCACCGCGGGATGCAGACGCTGACCTATATGAAGCGCGGCGGCATCATCCACCAGGACTCCCAGGGCAACCGCGGCGAGATTCGCGGGGGCGGCGCCCAGTGGATGTCGGCGGCGCGCGGGGTGATCCACTCGGAAATGCCCACCCCGGACACCGGTGAACTGCACGGCTTCCAGATCTGGGTGAACCTGCCGGCGGTGCAGAAAATGGCCGAGCCGCAGTACCGAGACGTGCCGGAGGCGGAGTTGTCACACCTCGAGGGGGCGGGCTTCCGCGCCTCCGCCATCGCCGGCCACTGGGATTTCGGCCCGGGCGGCGAGGTCACGGGGCCGCTGCAGGTTCTGGCGGAGGTTGCCGGGCTGCTGGACCTGCAGCTGGCGCCGGGCGCTTCGGTCGAACTGGCGCTGGCGGACCAGGAGAACGTGCTCGCCTATGTCTACGACGGCGCGATCGCCACCCGCGACGGCAGCCAGCCGGCGGGCCGGATGCTGGTCACCAGCGCCGGGGATCGCTGGCCGCTGACCGCCGGTGAGCAGGGCGCGGGACTGATCCTGTTGCGCGGGATACCGCTGCGCGAACCGATCGCCCACTACGGACCCTTCGTGATGAACACCAGCGAGGAGATCGAGCAGGCGATTCGCGACTACCAGGAGGGCCGGCTGGGGGTCGCTCCCGCGGCCTGATCGATATCACTCTCCTGCCGGAGCCGCCGGAACAGGGCGCGGGCCTCACGCCCGCGTCCCCCGGGGCTCCCTATTCCTGCCCGAACCCTGAAATTTCCTCCTAATCATCTTTCCACAGCCATAATGGGGCCCCCATCGGCTGCGCTCGCGCCCAAGTGATGATAGTCTTTGTGCATTATTAACATCCCTTGGAGTCCTTCCCATGCGCAGCGCCCTCGGTGCCTGTTCCGTGTGTCTTTTGGCTTTTTTACTCACTGCCTGTGGCTTCGGCGGCCGCGCGGAGCCGGCGCCTATCGTCGATTCCTCCGGCGCGGGCCCCGGTGGCACCGCCTGTGCCACTCCCCGGCCGCAGGTCTGTACCATGGAGTGGGCGCCGGTTTGCGCCAATACCCTCGCCGGCGCCACCAGGCAGTACGCCTCGGCGTGCAACGCCTGTGCCGATGACCAGGTCACCAGCTACCAGACGGGGGAATGCGGCAAGTGAGTCTTACCAATCGCATACTCATCGCCATGGTGGTCGGCATCGTGGTGGGTTCGGTGCTCAACCTGCTGTTGGCCACTGACTCCCTGACGGCGGCCCACCAGGCCTGGGTGCGAACCTGGCTGGTGGACGGTGTATTCGACGTGGTGGGGAAGGTGTTTATCGCCTCGCTGAAAGTGCTCGTGGTGCCGCTGGTGTTCGTCTCGCTGGTCTGCGGTTCCGCCTCCCTCGGCAACAGCGCCCGCATGGGGCCGATCGCCATCAAGACCATCCTCGCCTACCTCGCGACCACCGCGATCGCCATCTCCCTGGCGCTGCTGGTCGCGCGTATCGTCAGCCCCGGCTCCGGGGTGGAGTTGGCCGGCGATGTGAGTTTCGAAGCCAAGTCACCGCCGCCGCTCACCGAGGTGATCATCAATATCTTCCCCTCTAACCCGGTGGCGGCGATGGCCGAGGGCAACATGCTGCAGATCATCGTTTTCGCCCTGCTGTTCGGCTATGCCATTTCGCATGCCGGCGAGCACGGCCGGCGCATCGCCGGGTTCTTCGAGGACATGGATGCGGTGATCATGAAGATGGTGGAAATCCTGATCAGCCTGGCGCCCTACGGGGTGCTGGCGCTGCTGGCGCGCCTGTTCACGGACCTCGGCCTCTCCGCGATCCTCGATCTCGGCGCCTACGTCCTGACGGTGCTGGCTGTGCTGTTGCTGCACGCGCTCGGGGTCTACAGCCTGATCCTCAGCCTGCTGGTGCGGGTCTCGCCGCTGGTCATGATCCGCAAGATGCGCCCGGTCTGGGCCTTCGCCTTCAGTACAGCGTCCTCCGGCGCGACCCTGCCGGTCACCCTGCGTACAGTGGAAAAACGCCTCGGCGTGGATAATTCCGTCGCCGGTTTTACCGTGCCGCTGGGTGCCACCGTCAACATGGACGGCACCGCAATCATGCAGGGTGTGGCCACCGTGTTCATTGCCCAGGTCTACGGCGTGGACCTGTCACTGGGTGCTTACCTGACGGTAATCCTGACCGCGACCCTGGCGTCTATCGGCACCGCCGCGGTACCCGGCGTGGGCCTGATTACCCTCGCCCTGGTGCTGCGCCAGGCCGGCCTGCCGCTGGAGGGCATCGCCCTGATCATCGGTGTGGACCGCATCCTCGACATGGTGCGTACGGCGGTGAACGTGACCGGCGACGCCATGGTCTCGGTGGTGGTTGCCCGCAGCGAGGGGCAGTTCAACCAGAAGATCTACGACGATCCCTACGCGGACATGGAGGCCTCGGCGCGGCCCTCACACGGTTCGGGGCACTGAATGGCGGTGCCCCGCCCTGTGGTATCCTGAACTCCCAGCGAACCTGTTTTCGAGAGTAAACATGTCAATTCAGTGTACGGTCGTGCCGGTCACGCCCTACCAGCAGAACTGTTCCGTCATCCGCTGCCAGGCCACCGGCAAGGCGGCCATCGTCGATCCGGGTGGCGATATCGAGCGCATCCTCGCAGCCGTGGAAAAGATGGACGCGACGGTGGAAAAGATCATTCTCACCCACGCCCACATGGACCACTGCGCTGCAGCGGACGTCCTGCGCAAGCAACTGGAAGTCCCCATCGAGGGGCCGCAGAAGGAAGACAGCTTCTGGCTGGATAAACTGCCCGAGTGGTGCAAGATGTCCGGCTTCCCCCACGCCGATGCCTTCGAGCCGGACCGCTGGCTGAACGACGGCGATACCGTCACCGTCGGCGAGCAGGTCTTCGAGGTGCTGCACTGCCCCGGCCATACCCCGGGGCACGTGGTGTTCTACTACCGGCCGCAGAAACTCGCCTGGGTCGGCGATGTCCTCTTCCAGGGATCCATTGGCCGCAGCGACTTTCCCCGCGGCGACCACGACCAGCTGGTCGCCAGCATCCGCGGCAAGCTGTTCCCGCTGGGCGACGACATCACCTTCGTGCCCGGCCACGGCCCGACCTCCACCTTCGGCGAGGAGCGCCGCAGCAACCCCTTCGTGGCGGACGCGAAGTATGGCTGAGGAAGCGGACTACGAAGCCTTCCTGCGCCAGGAGTTCCACAGCCAGACCGCGAAAATCCGCTGGCACGAACTGCAGACTTACTATGCCCACGGCAACGTGATCCGTATTGCTCCCGGTCTCAACCTGGTGGAAGTCGCGGTTCAGCTCGGCCTCGATAACACGAGTCAGTTTCAGGCCTGGATCGCCGACCAGCAGATCATCGCCGTCCATGACGAGCAGGCGCTCGCCTGGTACGAGGCCGATGTTACGCTCTGGGCGGTGGTAGCGCCGCCCTGGGTGCTGGTACAGGAAATCAGCGAAAACTGAAGCCCGCCCCCGGGGTCCTGGCCGCGCGGCGGAACCCCCCTGGCCGCGAGGAGTTTCCACCCGCCATAGGCAGCGAATACGCCGGCGGCGCCGATCACCACCAGCAGCATGCTGATGGCCAGGGTCAGTGCCGCGCCCCGGCGCTCCCTTGCCCGCAGCGCCCCGGTGAAAACCGGCACCAGTCCGGCCAGCACTGCCGGCACAGCATCAGCGCTGCGCTAAGTGCAGTGGGAAGATTCGCGCCGAGGGTGCGGCACAGTGCGATCATTCCTGCGAACAGGGCGCTGGCAGCGAAGGCGGGTACCAGCATTACCCCGGGGATGAGTTGTCGCTGTGCTTCGTTGTAACGCGGGCTTATCCTCGGGTCCAGTTGTAGTGGGTAGAACCAGCCCCGGATGGGCATCAGCAGGAGCGTCTCCGCGTAGGTAAAGAAGGCGAGACCCGGATTGCGATCCGAGTAGTAGCGGTTTTCATACAGCGCGCTGTCGCCGAAGGCGAACTGCCGGGGGTTCTTCAGTTCCGCGCTGCCGTCGTGCAGCAGGGCATCCAGCAGGGCGAAATGGCTGCCGTCGTTGGTGATGGTGATGCCGGAATTGAGGGAGTAAAACAGGTAGGGCAGGGACAGGAGCACCGCGAGTGTCCGGCAAATGCGGCAAATGCGATCGCTGGCTGCGCTATGGGGTTTTGTGCCGATGTGCCTGATCCTTCAGCAGAAATTACCGGGCGAGGTGCACAATAGCAGAGTGCGGCAGGGCCTGCCTATCCCGGGCCCGTGCGGCTGCCTCGATTTGCCGCGCCTAGCGGATGACCTTGATCCAGTCGCCGGTCCGCGGCTCTCCCCGCGGGTACATCCCGTTAAGCAGGCGCAACTTGTTTTCCGCATCGGGCACCTTGATGCCCGCTGCGATACTGGCAAAGGTCGCCCCCCGCGGGACCTGGTAGTAGTGAACGTAGTGGGGCTCTGCCGCCTGCTTTTCCTTCGGCTGTAGCGGGCGGAAGGACTCGATGATCTGCTTCAGCGCGGCATCGCCGCTGGTCATGTCCGTTGCGGCGCCCTCGAAGCGGTAGCGGTAGTTGTAATCGATGACTGCCAGTCGTTTGCTGGCGCCACCGCTGCTGGCGAGCGCCGTGTAGCCCTGCAGCCCCCCCTGCTCCAGCGCGGTGCCCGCGCTGAGGTCGCCAACGACGCTGCCGCGCAGTGCCTGCTCGGGCGTGTCATTGTCGCGCCGCGCCAGGGTAATGGTCAGCGAGGCGCTGCCGTCGGGGGCCTGGGCGATTACCGCTCGGCCACTGGTGGACACGGTCCAGCCCTCGGGGTGGGCAAAGCTGAAGGCCAGCTTGTTGTGGTAGTAGCGGTTTTCCTCGCGTTCACCCTGGACGCTCTCGCCCCACACCAGCCCCTCGATATGGCTGCGGAATTCACCCGGTTGCTCCGGGCTCTCCACGTAGTCGCCCACGTCCAGTTCCCGGGCCTTGGCGATCACCGTCTGCAGGCGCTTGTCGTTGCGCGGGTGGGAGGCGTACAGGCCGTGGTAGGTGCCGGCGGGCTTGCCGGCGCTGCGCGCCTGCAGCCGGGTGTACTGCTCCTGGTCCTTGAGCACGCTAATCACCTGCAGCAGGGCCTGGGGGTCGTAGCCGGCGCGGTACATGTACTCGGCACCGAGGCCGTCGGCCTCCAGTTCCATGTCGCGGCCGTAGCCGCTGATCAGCTCCGCGCCGTACATGTCCGAGGCCTGCGCCAGTTCGCCGCTGCCGGTGAGGATATAGGTGGTGATGGAGGCCACCTTGCTGGCGACGCTCGCGCCCTTGCGCCGGCCGTGGTGGTTGGCGTCGACGTGGGCGATCTCGTGGCCCAGCACGCCGGCCAGTTCCTCCTCGGATTCGAGGTAGGGCAGCAGGCCGCGGCTGACGTAGATGTAACCGCCCGGGGCGGCGAAGGCGTTGATCATCGGCGAGTCGAGGACCGAGAAAGTGAATTTCTCTCCCTTCTCGCCGGACACCGCCAGCAGGCTCTCGCCGATGCGGGTGACATAGGCCTGCAATTCGACGTCATCGTAGAGCGCGCCGGCCTCCTTGAATTCGCGGTACTGCTTCTCGCCCACGCTTTCCGCGCTGGCCGGGTGGGCCAGCAGCGCGAGGGCGAAAGCGACGAGGTACAAGAGGCGCACGGTCATCAGTACTTGCTGGAAAAGAATTGCAGCAGCTGTTCGCCGAGACCGTCGCAGGCGGTGCCCTGCACCGGGGCAATGATGGGAATCGGCACCACCACCGCGGGCATGTAGGACTGGCCGGTGGCACTGGTGGCGACCCGGCCGACTTCCGCCTTGTCGGTGAAGTCCCAGATGATCGCCTCGTACTCCGAATCGTCGGACCAGGTGCCGAAGCCGAAGCAGCCGGCGCCGCCCGGGCCGATGCCGCAGGTCATGGAGCCGGAGGAGTCGGTGGTTTCGGTGGAGCCGTCGACCCAGACCATGTACTCGGTTTTCAGCTCGCGCATGCGCTGGGCAACCACCTCGTGTTCCAACAGTCGCTCCACGTCCTGGGGGTAGAGCGGCGCGGTACGCGGTTCGAACCAGGGATAAAGGGCGTTGACGAAATCCAGCTCGTCGATCACGTAGATGGACTTGTCGTGGCTGTGGATGTAGTCGCCGATACACTGGACGAAATCCGGCTCGGTTTCATAGTCGCTGTTCTGGCGGCGGCCGAGGATGACTACGGTGCCATCGCCCACCCCGGCCTCGGGGGCGTTGTAGACCATCTGGTCGACGGTGGCGTTGACGCAGGCCTGTAACAGGGCGGTCGTTGCGAGCAGCAATAGGCGTTTCATGTCGCGCTCTCCTTTTTATTATCGTCGGCCGACGGGCTGTGCCGGCTCCATCCACCGGGACGGAAATCGTACTGGTCCCTGCTCACGGCGTATCCTCGCCACCGGTTTCCACCGGGACGTTCTCGACCTCGTGGATGACTCCGGTATCCATCGCCGGGCCATCATCGAGCAGCAGCGGCAGTTCGTCGCCGGATGGCAGTTCGCCGTGCGCGGCTTCGTCGGGCTTTGGTTCCGGCACGCCCATCAGCGCCGCCACTTCGGGTATGCCGGGGAAGGTCATCGCGAAGTTGGCGCCGGCATCGCGCAGGGCCATCACCGCGGCGAGATTGACGGCATCCTCGTCACTGCGCAGGAACGCGGTGGGGGTTTTGCCGTAGGCGGGCATGGTCCAGCCAACCAGGGACTCGCCTTTATCGTCGAGCAATTCGAAGCGGTAGCGCATCCAGATTTCATAGACCTTGATGTGGGTCTGCTGGGGAATGGCGTACTGCAGTTCGTCCACGTGGGGGATCAGCACCGCGTCCACGCCGGGTATCGGCTTGCCCTTCGCCGGCGCTTCCTGCAGCGGCACGAAATGGATGAACATGCCCTGCAGCAGGCTGTTCCACATGGCGACCTGCGCGGTGCCGGTCTGCACCACCCAGTCGGATTCGCTGCGGCTGCGCGCCTCATCGAAAATCTCGTGGTTGCGGAATTCCTCCGGGTACCAGACGCCGAGCCGGATTGGCAGCGCGTCCATCAGCGGCGGCGGGAAGTGGCCTTCGACCTTGACGGTATTCGGGCCGCAGCCCGCGAGCAGGGCCAGGGCCAGCACCAGCAGGCAGCGACTAGCGGAAATCGTTGAGCGCGACAAAGGTCCCTCCATTGCGATAGGCGAGTTCACGCATCAGGGTAGCGAATCGGATGCCGGTCGTCTGCAGGTTCGGCGCACGGATAAACTGCACCGGGAAGCCGACCCCGTGAATGCGCACCAGCCGGTTGCCACTGGCATCGGCGCGGTTTATCCGGTCGACGGTGTCCACCACTTCGGAGATGGAATCCCCGGTGAACTCGTCGCCGAAGACATACAGGCTGATTTTCTTGCCCGGGTCGTAGAAAGTGCGGATGGCCGCCTCGATCCCCTCCACCGGACTGGAATTACTGAACACGTTCCAGTTGCGCAGGTTCTGCATGATGACCTTGCGCCGCCCCGGGGTGTCTGGAATCCACTGGCCCCGGTAGCGACTGAACATGTACTGGCCCATGTCGTTCATTACCTGGATACCTTTTACCTCAGGATAGATGCTCAGGGTGTTTTCTACCTCCTGGATCATGCGGTTCCAGGCGTAGGAAAACATCGATCCCGAGGTGTCGATAATGAATATGATGTATTCGCTGTCGACCGGGATGCCGCCGATCAGGTTGTTTTTCGACTGGTACTGGGTGCCCAGCAGGCGCTGCATCTCGTCGCTGAGCTGTTGCCGGGCGCGGGCCAGTTGCTCGGTGATCACCTCGTTGCTCTGGCTCTCCACACGGGTGTTGTCGTAGCGCGAGCGGGCGCTGGCGAGTTGCCCGCGAAGGATGGCGATGCGCTCCTCGTAGGCGGAAAGTTGCTCATGCTTGGCATTGAGGTCGCGGTTGAGCACCACGGTTTCGCCGCGAATTTCCTGCAGCTGTTGTTCCAGCTCCGCCACCGTGCCCTGCAGGTTTACCGTGGATGCCTCGATGATTTGCGGTTGCACGGTCTTGGTGATCATCAGCAGCAGGATCACCGCGCCGAAGCCACAGCAGATCACGTCGAGGAACGACAGTGAGAACTCTTCCGCTGCCCGCCGCTGCCGCGCCATCAGGGCCAGTCCTTCGAGGGGCTGAGCAGGGAACCCTGGCTGGCCTGGGCCAGCTGCCAGAATTCCGCCGCCGCCATCGGGTCGCCCTCCATGGGGGCGAGGATGATATTCACCGGCACGCCGCCGGGCAGTTGCCGCACCGCCTGGCGGAACAGTTTCTGCCGGTCCTTGCCGCTGACCTTGCTGCCCTTCGGTGGCGTGCTGCCCTGGGTGGGCAGGCCGTCGGTGATCAGGAAGATATTGTCCGGCGCCGGGGTCAGCTGTTTCAGGGCGTTGAAGGCGTTCTCCAGGCTGGTGCCGCCGCTGGGGGTGATGTCGCGCAGCTGGGCGGAGAGTTTTTCCAGGCGGTCGCGATCGGCCACCTCCAGCCACTTGCCGGCGGTATCGGGCAGCGCGTACTGGGCCTGGGTGTTGAAGGTGATGAGCTGGAAGTTGGCGTTCACCGGCAGTTGCGCGGTGAGCCAGTCCACGGTGGCCAGCGAGCGGGTCCACTTGTCCGCCTTGCGCTGCACGTCGGCGCCCATGTTGCGCAGGCGGATGATGTTGACCAGCCGGTCCGCCAGCATGCTGGAGGAGACGTCCAGCAGGATGGCGATGTTCCTGCCGCCGAGGCGCAGCCCGGTGAGGTACTGCCGCTGGCCCTCGCCGATAAAGGTGCGGGCGCTGCGGCCGCTGTCCTCGACCGCGGCCGAGCGCAGTTGTTCCACCTCGGATTCGAGTGAGCGGATCTCCGCCTTCAGCGCCTCGATCTCCTTCGGATCGGTGGGATCGTCGGCGCGCAGGGCGGCGATACGGCTCTGGTAGTCCTCCAGTTCCTCGCTGATGCGGTCCGCGCGGCCCTGGGCTTCCACCATCTGCATGTCCACATCGGACAGGGTGTTGTGCAGTTTCACCAGGCCCGCCTGGCCGTCGTCGACCTCCTGGCGCAGGAAGTTCACTTCCGAGAGCAGGTCGCGGTTGATTTCCCGGGACTGCACTTCCACCGAGTGATCGATGATCAGGTAGACCAGCACCACGGCGCCGAAGCCGCAGGACATGATGTCGAGGAAGCTGAGGTTGAAGGCGATGGCGCTGCGTTTCTTGCGGCGGGCCATGGTCAGCTTCCCCTGGCGAGGACTTCGATCAGGCGGTATTCCTCCCCGGCCACGCGGATCAGGTCACCACTGCGCAGTGGCTGTCCCGGCGTCGCAGCGCCGCGGTTGACCTCTGCCTCCCCCGAGACGGTCCAGCCCTGCGCCTGCCGTTGCAGGACAACCCCGTCCGCGAGCACCACGGGTTCCTCGCCGAGCGGGCGCGCCACGGCACCCTGCAGCAGGTGGGTGGGCTGGGGCCGCGCCGGGCTTGTCGCAGCCGCCCGCGCAGCGCTGGTTGTTGCGGCGGGAGCGCGATCCGGCAGGCTGTCGTGCAGGTTGAACTGTCCGCTGTCGCTGTGCAGGTGGTCGGCCAGTTCGAGGGCGGCGCGCCAGGCGCTATCCGGCGGCGGGGTGTTGCAGCCGGGAAAGGCTTCAGGCAGTCCCGGCAGCGCTCCGGGCAGGGGATCCAGCAGCAGGCTGGCGCTGCGCTCACCGATGGTTTCGCGGATGGCGCTGACCAGTCGCGCGCTGGCCGCGGCCAGTTCGCTGCGGCTCAGGCGGGCGCGATGGCCGCCCAGTTCGAAATTGTATTCGCCCTGCCCGGCGAGGGCGGCAAGCACCGTGGGCAGGGCGTCGTAGAGCGCCTGTTCGCTGTGCGCCTGGCGCCGGGGGTCGAAGCGGGTCTGGCGAATAAACGCATCGGCGATCTGCGCGACCAGGCGTTCCTGCAACTGCAGCAGGCCGCAGCCGGGCAGGGGGGTGAAGCTGCCGGCGGCGACGCTGCCATCGGTGCGCACCAGTTCGGTCAGCAGCGCCTGGTGCAGCTGGAGTTCCAGGTGGTAAGCGCCCGGCTGCAGGCTGCCGATCAGGGTGCTGCGATCGACCAGTGCGGTGACCGTGAAGGGGCACTGCTGGGTGATCCCCAGCAACAGCGAGAGCTGTTCCCGGCTCATGCTGCCGGGGCAGGCGATGGCCAGCGACCCGGGGGCGCCGGCCTCGGCGTGCAACTGCAGCAGGTGGGCGTGAACCAGGTCGGCGGTGTGCCGCGCCGGTCCGAGAGCCGGCTGCAGCGGCGCGGTGCCCAGCTGCCACCAGTAGCGGTTGTTGATGTTGCGCGGGGTCAGGCGGGCGCTGGCGCGAGCGGTTTCGCCAAAGCGATAGTCGCGGCCCTGCAACAGCGCATAGCCGGGGCTTTCTACCCGTCCATGCTCGGTCCACAGGCTCAGGGTGCAGTCGTTGATGTCCAGCAGGGCGCTCGCCACGCTTCGATCCTCAGACCACCAGGTGGCGTAGCAGGCGCTGGTCGGCGTAGCGCTGGGATTCCAGTACCAGGCGCTCCTGCAGCAACTGCAGCTGGTGCAGGCAGAACATGATGACGATCGACAGGACCAGCGCCACGAAGGTGCTGTTGAAGGCCACGCCGAGGCTGGCGGTTACGCCGGAAATGTCACCCTCCACCGCCTTGTAGGCCTGGCCCAGGGCGTCGCCGATACCGCGCACGGTGCCGATAAAGCCGATCGACGGTATGGCCCAGGAGATGTAGCGCACCATCGACAGTTCAGAGTCCAGGCGGTCCGCCTCGATGTCGCAACTCTCGCGGATGGTGTCGGATACCGCCTGGATGCTGCCGGTGCTGGCGAAGCGCTGCAGGGCGGCGATCAGCGTGCGCGGTAGCAGGTAGTCCTGCTCCTGTGGCGGCAGGGACTCCAGCGCGCGGCTGTATTCGCGGGCATCCTGGGGCAGGACACTGGTGCCCTCGGGAATATCCAGCAGGCGGCGGTTGAGCAGGGACTGTTCGCGCAGGGAGTGGCGTGCCTTGTAACCCATGATGGCCAGCGCCCAGATCAGCAGGATGAAACAGGACTCCTGTTCGAAGTCGCGGATGACGACCACCAGGCTGCGGTTGGTCGGCGCCTCTTCTCCGGCTTCCAGCAGCGCCGCCTGCTGCTGCAGTTGCGCGTCGGCGGCGGGACGGATAGCGCCTACGTAGACCGCATGGACCACGATGATCGCAATCAGCAGGGCGAACAACTGGTAGATGAATTCTGAGGACATGCTGTTCTTCATGTGCAGCGCCTGTATTGGAAATTAGATATCCACGGGAAAGGAAACGGACAGGTCTTCGGAGATCTGCTCCGAGGCCTGGTAGTCGAAGGGGTCCTTGTCCGCTTGCGCCGGTTTGTCGGCGGGCTGGCCTTTTTCGACCGTCGCTTTGGACGATGATTCCCCGGCGGGTGCAGCCTGTGCAGTTGCGTCGGCCGCTTCGCCGTCCGGGGCTTGCGTCGCTTCCTGTGCCGAAAGCGAAAGTGGCAGCGCCAGTAGCAGCAGCAGGGCAAGAGTTCTTGTCATGGTTCGGTACATCGACCTTGAGTCACCAGCCGCTACTCGGCGTAGCGGGCTATCCTGAATCCTACGTCATCGCGCCCGGCTTGCCCATAATCGCGGTAGGACAGGCGCAGTTCCCCGATACGGCTGTGCGACCAGCCGGCGCCGCGCAGCACGTAGTTGTCGCCGCTCTGCGCGCCGAGCGGGTCGGTCTCCACTGCGCCGTCCGCGGCGGGAATGCTGTAGACGTCATTCACCCACTCGGCCACGTTGCCGCCCATGTCGTAGAGTCCCTGCGGGTTGGCGCCAAAGGACGCCACCGGTGCGCTGACGATATGGCCGTCCTCGTAGCCGGCGAGAAAGCGCCCCGTAACATAGGCGGAGGAGTTGTCGGCATAGTTTTCCACCGGTTTGGTCGGCGGGAAGTCTTCGCCCCAGGGGAAGCGCAACAGCACGCCGCCTTTGGAGCCGGCGGCCCAGGCCCACTCGGCCTCGCTGGGCAGGCGGTAGCCGGTGGATGCGGGATTGAAGCCGGTGATGATGCCGCGGGTCTCGCTGTAGAAGGGCGGCAGGCCCTCCCGCCGGCTGAGCCAGTTGCAGAAACTGGCCGCCTGCTGCCAGCTCACCTGCACCGCGGGCTGGTTGTCGCGGTTCAGGCTGTTGCCCTCGATCTGCCCGGAGTTGTGGTCCGCGGTGTATTGCCGGAACTGGGCGTTGGTCACCTCGGTGGTCTGCAGGTAGAAGGCCCGGCGCAGGGCCACCGGATGCAGGACTTCGTTGGCCCGCCGACCGGGTTCGCGACGCGACGCGCCCATGGTGAAGTCGGCGGTGGGTGTATTGGCCGGGCGGAACAGCAGCAGGGTCTGGCCGAGGGCGGTGGTGATCTCGTTCGGTGTGCGCGCGGCCTTGATTTCCGCCTCGGTGCGCAGGGTGACTGCGACCCGCTGGCGGAAGCCCGGACGCGGGGTCACGCTCTCGCGCACGGTGGCATGGCCTGCCAGCGATACCTCCACGCTCTGCGCCGCCGCCGGCAGCGACAGGGTGCGGCTACCGGTACCGACCTCCCGGCCGTTGATCCGCAGCACCGCGTCCGCCGGGCTGATCACGAATTCCACCTCACCGAGCTGCGCCTGCAGGGCAATACTGCGTTCGTCTGCCTGCGCCGCCTGCATGCGGATGGTTTCACTGTGGCGCCGGTAGCCGGGCTTGAATACCGAGAGGCGGTGGTCGCGGCCCGGACTGACCTCGAGCTGCAGCGGGGTCTGGCCCTGGAATTCGCCGTCGAGAGTCACGTTGGCGCCCGAGGGCCGGGTATCCAGTTGCAGCAGGCCGGCGGCGGGCAGCAGGGTGATGCTGCCGAGGTCCTGGGCTTCCCCTGCGACCACCGCGAGTTCGCGAATCCCGTCGGCGAAACCGGGGCTGCGCAGCAGCAGCTGGCGCTCGCCCTCGATCAGCTCGAGTGTGGCGGGCGTCGTGCCGGCGGGCTCGCCGTCGACGAGAATTTCCGCGCCAGTGGGTGCGCTGTCGAGGCTGACCTGCGCCCAGGCGGGCTCCAGCTCGACGGCCAGCTCCTGCAGTATGTCGCGGCCGGTAACCTCGACGTCCAGTTCCAGTGTCCGGTAGCGTTCCGCCTCGAAGCGCAGGGTATGGGTGCCGGGTTCCAGGGATAGGTCCTGTAGCGGCGTACTGCCGCGTTCCTCTCCATCTGCAGACAGCTTTGCGTCTGCCGGGGTGCTGGTGATGTTCAGGCGTCCGGGGAGGGGCTGCAGGGCCAGCTCTATACGCTGGCTGTCGCCGCGTTCCACGCTGACCTCGGTGTCACCGGGGTAATAGCCCTCTGCCTCCGCGTGAACCTGGTAGGTGCCGGGTAGCAGGAGGTAGCGTTCGCCGAAGGGCAGGGCGAGGCCGGAAACGTCGACCTCTGCCGGGGTTTCGCTGATCACAACCACGTCGAGCGAGCGGGCGCTGAACAGGAACAGCATGATCAGCGCGAACACGGCCAGCGCGCCGCCCACCGTCCAGCGCAGCGGGTGTGCCCTGCGCACGGGTGCGGTTTTGGCGCTGTCCAGGGGTTCGAAGGCGCTGGGCTCGATCGGGCCCCGGCGGTTGTTGTCGGTCACAGGATTTTCTCCGTGCAGATCACGGCGAGGGTGGGCGGCGGGGCGTCGTGCCCGACCTCCAGGGTGTAGAGGACGTCGCGAAAGCCCACCCGGGAACCGCGCACCCGGTAGTCGCCGGGGCGCAGGTCCAGGGTGCGCTGCTGGAACGTGCCGAGTCGCGCCACCTTGTAGATGATCACCTCGGTCTGGCCGTCGGAGGTGAGGGTGACCGGAATAACCGCATTGGCGCTTTGCAGCAGGCTGTCCACCGTGTCGATCTGGCCCTGCAGTTTCGGCCCGGCGCCGCTGACCGCGCGTGCGCTTGCGAGCAATTGTGCGGTGGACTCGGCCACGGCAATATCCGAGAGCCGCCCGGGCTGCTCGATGATCGAGCGCAGGGACTGGTCGAGGGCCGCGCGCTCCCGGGCGCGGGGCAGCCCGTCGCGTGCAAACACGACATTGTCGTCCACCGCGAGGGCCTGCTCGTAGGTCTTCACCGCCGCGTCCCAGTCTTCCGCCGCGGCCTGGCGTTCGCCCTGCCGCTGCAAACTGGTGAGCCTGCCCGCCTGCTCGGCAACGGCCAGTTCGGCGAGGGCGCTGCGCGCCTCGGCGGACTGCGGGCGCTGCTTGGCCGCATTGTTGAACTGCTTGCGCGCCGCGGCGTAATCGCCGCTGTCGAGGGCGCGGTAGCCGGCGCTCATCGCGTCGCCAAACTGCTGTTCGCCGTAGGCCGCGGATACCCGGGCCAGTTCCGCGGCGGCGCGCTGGTGCTGCGGGTCCAGTGCCACGGCCTGTTGCAGGGCCCGCTCTGCACTGGCCAGGTCGCCGCCGGCTTCCGCCTGCGCGGCGCTGTCGAGCTGTGCCAGGACCCCGGGCAGGTTGGCCACGCGCTGCTGCAGTTCCGGCAGCGCCGCGTTCTCCGGTTCCAGTTTTTCCGCCACCGCCAGCGTTTGCTGTGCGGAGTCCACGTCGCCGTCGTCAACGGCCGCACTGATTGCGGCCAGTTGCTGATCCATGATCGCGGGTATACCGGCGCTGATTGCCTGCATGGCCGCAAGCGCCTGTTCATAGGAACCCCGTGCCTCGGTGTACTGCTGCTGGCGGTACTGCTCATCGCCGGTTTTCGCGGTTGCGAGGGCGTTGTTATAGTCCTCCGCCGCCCACTGCGTCACCCCGCGCTCTTCCAGCTCATACTGCGCTTCCAGCAGTTTCTCCAGGGCGTCCTTGGCTTCCTGGCGCAGCTTCGCTGCCTGTGCATCGGACCAGGGTGTCCCGGCGTCTGCGCCGGCACTGTCGCGCTCGCCACCGCCGGCTTTGGCTGCAGGCGCGGGTTGGTCCTGCTGCACTGCGGCGGGCTCTGGCAGGCGTGGGTTCGCCGGTTCGATCTGCCCCGGCAGCCAGAAGATGACCAGCACCGCGAGCAGCAGCAGGACGCCGAGGGCGGGCAGTACCCAGCGCGGTGTGCCCGGGGTATCGAAGGTGTCGGTGCCAGGTTTGGCTGCGGGTTCCAGGGGCGTGGCTTGCAGGGGCTCTCGCGGAGACGACATCGATTGGCTGGACCTTGGCTCTGGCTGGTTGCTGCTTGCTGGGATCGGGATGGTTCGAGTGTGTAACTCTATTACGTTGTTTGCGGCTTGTCTTCTCTGGACTCTGGCCTCTGGACTCTGGATTGGCGAGTGACCGGTCATTTTCGTCCGGTGCCAGATTCAGGCACCGAGCGCGCGACCTGCCTTCTCCCGGTGGGACACGCCAAAAAGCGTACATCCATGTACAGGCTCGGTCGGCGACGTCCTGTCGCCTCACGGTCCCCCCGGGAGAAGGCAGGCCGCACACTCTCCGCGCTTCGCAGTTCAGCACAGTGGCACCAAAAGCAATTCAGCAGAAGCGCGGTGTATTGAAGCTGATCTGATGGTCACTGTGTAATTTGAAGTCTGGAACAGTCCCGCTAAAAGTAAATCTCGTGCCGCAGGTAGAGTGTGAGTCAGAACATTCCCCGCTGGAACCGTGAGGCGACAGGACGTCGCCGACCGAGTCTGCACAGGGATGTGCGCTTTTTGACGTGTTCAAGCGGGGAATGTTCTGACTCGCGCTCGGAGTAGGTTCCCCCTGACTGACGGTACAGCCGGCCACCAAAAAAGCTCAAAGTGTGCTCGCCTGCCCCGAAAGCTTAATGCTCAACTTCAGCCTTGCTGGTAGAGCTGTCCGCTACCGACTCCGGCATCTCCAAAGCACCGACCTCGGTGGCGTAAATCTCGGTCAGCAGGCTGCGCCACTGGGCGTACTGGTCTTCCACCGAACCGCTGAGGGTGATGCTGCGGTCTTCCAGTTCGATCACCTGGGGGGTGATTTCAGCTTCCAGCGAAGTGCCCAGTTCTTCCAGCGCCTCGACGTGGATTTGCGCTTCGTTGCGTTTGTCGAGGCCGCTCTTGATCATGTAGCCGCCGCCGATCACGGCGATATTGCCCATCGCCCGGGTGGTGCTGCTGTCACCGCCGGCCACTCCGGCGATACCGGCGGCCACGGCCACGGCACCGAGGATCAGGTTGCGCTGGCTTTCGGCCTTCAGCTCCTGCATGGCGATGGCTTCCTGGAAGCTCTGTTTGCGCCACTCCTGGTAGGGTGGGTACATCTGGTCGCCGAACTGGTTGTAGTACTCCTGCATGGTGTCGACGTAGGCGTGGTCGCGATCGCGGATCTGCTCGATGCGTTCGAGCATCGGGTCGCCCGCGGCCGGCAGGCGCAGCAGCTGGTATTCGCCGTCCTTGTCCTCGGCCAGGTAGCCGCCGAAGGCGTCGGGGGCGAAGTGGCTGGCAAAGCGCAATTCGGTAGTCATCCGCACCTTGTCGCGGTCCGCGAGGGGCAGTTTTTCCTGGGCCCGCAGCAGGTCATTGGCGATGGTGTTGTAGATGGCCTGGAAGGGGTCGTTGGTGTTTACGGTGCCCGCCTTGTAGGCATAGGCGCTGGCGTGGCCGGAGTAGCTTTTTTCCAGCCAGGTGTGGCCGCGGGAGTCGCGCGCGGTGATCGCCAGCTCCAGGTACTCGCCGTCGGAGTGCACGATTTTGCCGTGTACCGAGAGGTCGGACACCCGCTCCGGGTCGGGTACCACGCGCACTGCGCCCCAGGCGCCGCTCTGCTGCATGGCCTGGGCAAGCTGGTTGGGCATGAAGCGGGATTCGGCCCTGCGCACCTCGGGATAGATGGTTTCCTCCTCGTCCCCGGCATCATCGATACCGGGGTCGAAAATGGCGATCCCCACATCCAGCAGCTGGTTTTCCGCGACGGCGACCGAGGGGGTGTCCACCGATGGCACCGAGGTGGTCTTGATCGTATTGCTGACACAGCCGGCCAGCATTGCCAGCAGGAAGACCGTGGCGATTTTGCCGGTGCAGTTTATTCTTGTTGTGTCACGGAGCATTAGTCGATGCCCTTGTACTTGCGGTATTCGTCCCAGAGTTTTTCCCGGACCTGCGGATCGGCCTCGCGCATCGCGGCTTCGCGCAACTGGCGGGCGACCACGTCGTCGTCCTCGCCGGAGGGGATGTCCGCCGGCGGCGGGTACTTGGCAGTGCTGGGTGGCGGTTCACTCGACGCGGTGGCCGTGCCGATACCGCCGCCGTAACTGCCGCCATAGACCCCGCCGGCGCTGGCAACCTCGCCGCCGTAGGCGCCGTTGCTGGCCGCGGTGCCACGGGCGGCGCTGGCGGCGCGGCTGTCGCTGCTCTGCCGGGCGCCCTGTCGCTGCTGGGCCTGCTGCTCGAGGATCATGCTGTCGAAATCACCGGTGCCTTTTTCCAGCTGGGCGTCGAGAATGGCGACCTGCTCCGCGGGAGTGAGTACCCGCCCGCCGCCGTTGCCTGTGCCGTACGCGCCATAGCTGCCCTGGCCGGGTGTGCCGCTGCCGTCCGCTGTGCCGGCGGTACTGCCCTGGCCGCCTGTGCCGTCGCTGCCGTCTCCGCCGCCAGTGCCTTCATTGCCGCCGCTGTTTTCCCCGTTCCCGCCGCTGGCTGCAGTGCTGCCCTGTCCGCTGGGCGCATCACTGCCCTCGCCCTCGCCCCCGGAACCGGGGTAGGAATCCTCGAAGCTCGGGGTGTCTTCCATGCTCGGCAGGCCCAGTCCGCCGCCGGTCTCGAAACCGGGCTCAGCGCCGCTTGCACCGGCCTGTCCAGCGGCAGAGCCGCTGGCGTCCGCCATGCCGCCGTCGCCTGCCGTGCCGGTTTCGCCGGTCGGGCTGCCAGCGGTGGCGTCGCTGCCCGCGCTGCCGCCGGCGGTGGAGGGCATCGACGCGCCGGGCATGTTACCGGTCGAGACGTCTGTGGAAGCGCCCGTGCTGCCCGCAGAACTCGCTGAGGACGGGCTGGAATTGCCGCCGGACGACCCGGAACTCGACGCGGACCCGGCGGGTGAAGAATTCGATGTGCTGGATGTACTGCCACTGCTGCCGGATGAACTGGAGCTGGAAGAGCTGGAGCTGGATGAACTGGAGCTGGATGAACTGGAGCTCGAGGACGACGAGGGCATGCTCGGTGACTGTGGTGCCGGCGGATTACTGGCGCTGGGACAGCCGGCGAGGGCGAGGCAGGCGCACACCAGCCCCAGCGCCGTTGCCGGGCGCAGGCGTGCCAGCACTGCGCTGGTCGATTTGCCGGTTTCACTCGATGTCATAAGCTCTGGTTACCATCTCGGTTGCTACCGGCCCGGCGCTTTCCAGGCGCGGCCGGAAACGGGTACTGCGCAGGGTGCGCATGATGCGGTTTACCGCGCTCTGGTTGACCTCGTTGTTGTCGACCCGTTCCATGTCGGTTACCCGGCCGCTGTCGCTGACGGAGAATTGCAGCACCAGCCGGCCCTCTTCCACTGCTACCGGTGTCGGCAGGTAACGCACCACGTCGTCGTCGGGCAGTTCCACGGGCTCACCGAACAATCGCTCTATCTCTGCTTCGGCATCATCGCGCGGCGCAAGTTCCGCTACCGCGAGGCGATAGTGTTCCTCGGCGCCGTTGCGCTGGCCGTGGTAGAGCAACCAGTCACCCTGCAGGGCCCTGGCCTCGGCTGCCTCGGCGCTGTTTTGGCCGTGATTGTTGACCTGGATGTCATAGATGGAATCCACGACCGCCTCGCCCTTGCCGAAGCTCTGGGAGCGAAACGCGTTGAACCGGTTCATCTGCGACTGGGCCGTATAGCTGTCGTTGCTGGTGACGCCGTACTCGGTCTGGTTGAAGTTGTAATCGGCGATCAGGTACTGGGCTCGCAACATGCCCTTCAGTGGCGCGATCAGGGCGGCGGATGCCTGCCCTTCAAGGGTGGCGATATCGTTGAGGGCGAGGCTGTTGAGATCCCAGATGCTGACCAGGCGGGAAAAGTCGTTCTGCCCCAGCCCCATGCGGTAGGCCCGGTACTGCCAGTCGGCCTGGTGCATGAACGCCTCGGCGCGCTCCGGCCCGGCCTCGAAATTGCGCATCTGCACCCGGTACAGGTAGACCTGGCGCTCGTCGGCCTCGGTGTATTCGCCGACCGCCACCAGGCTGGCGATTTCCTTTTCCAGCAGTGGAATCTGGCCCGAGCTATAGAGGCCTTCGTTGATTCGCGAGAGGTGGACGCCGCGCTTGAAGACCTCGATGGCCTCCTTGTGCATGCCCCGCTGTTGCAGGTTGACGCCGAGGCTGCCCAGGTATTCCGACAGCTGTTCGGCATAGGCCCCGTGCTCGGACTCCAGGGCGCGGATGGCCTTGCGGAAATCGAGGGCCTGGCCGGGGATGACAAATTCCGGGGAGGTGCCGGCCGATCGGCCATCATCCACCTCGAACGACATCCCGCGGGTCGGCGAAACCAGGTTCAAACGGGTGCTGTCGGGCAATACATCGCCGGCCTGGTGCACTTCGGCACCGGGCTCGTAGACGGCAACGGCGTCGCTGCGGGCGGCCCCACTCGTCATCAGGAATGGCGTTGCGATGGCCAGTGTAAGCGTACGCGGTAATTTTATAATCATGGGTTGCCTCTTTGGGGGGGCTCTCAGGGCGCCCCTCTATCAAAGCGAAGAAACAACGTGTGTCAGTATAGGCGCTGTATGGCTATCCGTCAGTAGGCGGCAACGTGACCCTCCGGGCGGCGGCTGTCGGTGGCGCCGAACAGCCAGCCATCGCGCAGCATGATCGACTGGGTGCGGCCCAGGGTGCGTTCCGTGTACTCCGCGGGCTGGCCGCGCGCCAGCAGCAGGGTCAGGGTGTCGGGGCTGACGCCCTGTTCCAGCAGCAGGGTGTCGGGCTGCCACTGGTGATGCACCCGCGGGCTCATGGCCGCGGTGGCGATATTCATGTCGAAGACCATGGCGTTGAGAATGGTCTGCAGCACCGTGGTAATGATCTGGCTGCCGCCGGGGCTGCCGGTGGCGATCCACGGTTTGCCGTCGCGCAGGACCAGGGTGGGTGACATGGAGGAGAGCGGCCGCTTGTTGCCCTCGATTCGGTTGCGCTCGCCCTGTACCAGGCCAAAGGCATTGGCGGTGCCCGGGGCGGCGGCGAAGTCCGCCATTTCATTGTTGAGCAGAAAGCCGGTGCCCGGTACGACCCGGTGGTTGCCGAAACTGAAATTCAGCGTGTAGGTGTTGGTGACCACGTTGCCCGCCGCATCGGCGACGCTGAAGTGGGTGGTGTCCCGGCTTTCGCTGACGGGTTCGAGGCCGGGTTTGATCTCGCTGGCGGGGGTGGCCTTGTCCGGGTCGATGGACTTGCGCAGCTGTACTGCGTAGTCCTTGTCGGTCAGTCGTTTGGGTACCTCGACAAAATCCGGGTCGCCGAGGTATTCACTGCGGTCGGCGTAGGCGCGCTTCATCGCCTCGGCGAGGTGGTGGATATAGTTGGCGCTGTTGTGGCCCATCGCGGCGAGGTCGTAGCCTTCGAGGATGTTGAGCATCTCGATGATATGGATGCCGCCGGAGGAGGGCGGCGGAGCCGATACCACCTCGAAGCCGTGGAAGCTGCCGCGTACCGGTTCCCGTTCCAGGCTGCGGTAGTTGGCGAGATCCTTCGCGGTCATGATCCCGTCGTCCTTTTCCATGGCGTCGACGATCTTTGCCGCCACCGGGCCCTTGTAGAAACCGTCGTGGCCGCGCTCGGCAATCTGGCGCAGGGTCCAGGCGAGGTCCGGCTGGCGGAAGGTGTCGCCCATGGCGTAGGGCGAACCGTCATCGTGGAAGAAGACCGCGCTGGCCGCAGCGTCCATGGCCAGCATCACGGCGCGCTCGTTGAGGTCCCGCGCCTGGGCGAAGCTCATCGGGTAGCCCTTCTCCGCCAGGGCGATAGCCGGCGCCAGAACCTCCTTGCGCGACAGCGAGCCGTACTTGTCCAGTGCCGCCAGCAGCCCGGCTACAGTGCCGGGAACCCCGGCGGCCTGCAGGCTGAAATATTCCTTTTGTTTGTCCACCGCGCCGGTGTCATCGAGGAACATGTCCCGGGTAGCGGCCGCCGGTGCCGCCTCGCGGTAATCGATAAAGACCTGCCGGTCCCCGTCCGCGAGGTGGATCAGCATGAAACCGCCGCCGCCCAGGTTACCTGCGCGCGGGTAGGTCACCGCGAGGGCGAAACCGGTGGCGACGGCGGCGTCCACCGCATTGCCGCCGCGTCGCAGCATGTCGAGGCCGACTTCCGAGGCGAGCCGCTCCGGACCGACGACCATGCCGTTGCGGGCGACTTCGGGCAGGAAGCGCTCGCCGTAGTCGATGATCGGCAGTGCGCCGGGCGCGGGCTCGGCGGTTGTGGTGAATGGCAGGACAAGTCCCAGGGCGAGTAGCGAAGAGAGGAAAATCTTGGGTAGTTTCACGATAATTACAGCAGCTTGAGTGGCGATCGGTAACAAAAGACTTTAACGGTTTTTATAGTTGGCGCCTACCGTTTCGGTCAGGGATTGACCAGCTAATGCGGCGGCGCGCGCTGATTCGCTGCGTTGAGTGCGCAAAGCCCGCTTCACGGCGCTGATTTTCGCTGCAGTGCCGGGGGATACACAGCACCAGGGAGATGCAATGAAACAGTTGATAGAAGAGATAGACCGCCGCCTGGAGGCTATCTTCAGCGCGCTGGCAAACGGCGGCGACCTGCCGCCCGGTTTGCGCCTGCGCACCGAGGGACTGCTGGAAGCCGCCACACTACTCGGTGCCAGCCCGCAGCAACTGCAGCAGCGGATGAACGACTGCTACCGCCGGGCCTTCGGTGTCTCTCTTTCCGCAAGCCTGGGAGAAGGCTGGGAGACATTCCATGTTTTCCCGGAAATTCCTGCCTTTGCCCGCCGTGCCCCGGTGGTTCCCACGAGCGCGGATTGACTATAATGGCTGCCACCTACACAAGGAGTTTCCACATGTCCTCACGATTGCTGCAGTTCCTGAGCATTGTATGCGTAATGCTTTTTGTTTCCGCCTGCGCCAGCGGACCCCAGGCCGTGATGGACTTCGATCACGACTACGATTTCTCCAGGGTGAAAACCATCGCCATCCAGCCCTTCGACCGCACCAAAGTCACCAGCATCGCGATCAGCGACATGCAGGTCGACCGGATCAATGCTGCGATCACCGCGGAGTTGGAGAGCAAGGGCTACCAGGTCATCGCCGACACCCCGGCTGCCGACCTCCTGTTGACCTGGCACCTGGTGACCCAGGACCGCACCGACGTGCGCACCTACGACGGCATGAGCTACTACAATTGCTGGCGTTGCGGCCCCGCGGTGTCCGACGTCAGCGTGCGCCAGTACACCGAGGGTACCCTGATCGTGGACATGATCGATCCCGAGCGCACCCGCTCGGTGTGGCGCTCGGTCATCCAGTCCGAACTGAAACCCCAGCCGGATGCCGACAAGGCCGCGGCGCGGCGCAAGAAGGCCGCGGAGCTGGTGTTTGCCGGGTTCCCGCCAGAAGCCGCGAGCAACTGACGGGCGCCAGCGGTGGATTACGAACAGCTCAGGCGCGAGTACACCGCGGGCGGGTTGAGCCGGGAAAGCCTGGACGACTGCCCGCTCACCCAGTTTGAACACTGGCTGGCGCAGGCGGTAAAGGCGGATATCGGCGACCCCACGGCGATGGTGCTGGCGACGGTGGACGAGCACGGTGCCCCCTGGCAGCGCATCGTGCTATTGAAGGGGTTGTCCCGCGGCGGCTTTGTCTTCTATACCAACCACGGCAGCAACAAGGCCCGGGATATCGCGGCCCGGCCCCAGGTGTCATTGCACTTTCCCTGGAACGTGCTCGATCGCCAGGTGATCATTGCCGGGCGCGCCGAAAAAATGAGTCTCGCCGAGTCCGCCGCCTATTTTGCCACCCGGCCCCGCGAGAGCCAGGTCGCCGCCTGGGCCTCGCGCCAGAGCCGGCCCATCTCCACCCGTGCCCTGCTCGAGGAGCAGGCCCGGGCCATACGCGAGAAGTTCGGCCGCGGGGAAATTCCCCTGCCGGATTTCTGGGGCGGCTACCGGGTGCTGCCCCAGCGCATCGAATTCTGGCAGGGGCGCCAACACCGCCTGCACGACCGTTTCCTCTACACCCGCAACGCGGGTGGCTGGGCTATCGAGCAGTTGCAACCCTGACCGGCCCACTCCCGCCCCCGGCCCGGAGTCATACCCGCCGCGACAGCATGTAGCGGGATTCTTCCTCGATCCCCAGCAAGGTACGGCGGATCATGTCGAGGCCGGCCGCGGCAATCATGGTCTGGAACAGGCTGCGCTCCACCGGCCACAGCAGGCGCCGGGCCTGCAGGTTGTCCTCGCAGCCCCAGGCCAGCCAGACCGTGCCAACCGGCTTTTCCGCGCTGCCGCCACCGGGACCGGCAATCCCCGAAACCGCGATCGCGTAGTCGGCGCCGGATTTCTCCAGCGCCCCCCGGGCCATGGCCAGCACCACTTCCCCGCTCACCGCGCCGTGGGTGTCCAGGTCGATCTGGGGCACATCGAGGATGTCGCGCTTGATATCGTTGGCGTAGGTGACGAAGCCCGCATGGAAGACATCCGAGGAGCCGGCAATCCGGGTGAGCATGGAAGCGATCAGGCCTCCGGTACAGGATTCCGCGGTGGTGAGCGTCGCGCCGCGCTGGCGCAGCAGGTCGATAACCGTGCCGGCCAGGCTGGCGTCGCCCTCGCCGATGATGTGGTCGCCGAACAACTCGCGCAACTGCGCCAGGCAGCGCTCGCGCAGGGGCAGGTCCCGGGTCCTGTCGACCCCCAGCTTGATCTCCAGTTGCGGCGCGCCGGCGCGAAAGCCCAGGTGCACCTCCGGGGGCCAGTCGCCGATGTTGTCGGCAATCAGTTGCTGGGCGCTGGATTCACCGAGCCCGAAGGTTTGCAGGCGCAGGATGTCGCGCTCCAGGACGCGGCCCATCTGCGCCGCGAGTCCTGCGAGGATGCTGTCGAGCATGGCCCGCAACTCGCCCGGGACGCCCGGCGTGCAGATGATTCGGCACCGGCCCACCGTGAGCTCGAAGCCCACCGCGCTGCCGATGGGATTGTCGATGATCCGGCAGCCCTGCGGCAGGATGGCCTGCTTGCGATTGGCCGCGTTGAGGGTGAGTTTGCGGCCGCCGCACCAGTGCTCCAGGTGCGCAAGGGCCTGCGCATTTTCTTCCAGCGGCACGCCGGCGACCCGGGCGAGGACTTCCGCGGTGAGGTCGTCGACGGTCGGGCCGAGGCCGCCGTTGACGATCACCACATCGGCACTGGCGGCCATGCCGGCCAGTTCCTCGCGCAGCAGTTCGGGGTCGTCGCCAACGGTGACCTTGCGGCGTACGTCGATGGCCAGTTCGTCGAGACGGCGGGCGATCATGGCGGAATTGGAGTCGATGGTGTCGCCACTCATCAACTCGTTGCCGGTCAGCAGTAGCTGTACGCGCGGGCTGGTCTCGCTCATGGCCTGGTCTCTGGTTTCTGTGCTGGTTTGCGGAGCTGCCAAGGATAGCGGGATTGCCCGGGTGTCGGAACTGTTGCCTGCTGCCGGGCACCGGGTTTGTCGGTCCGTAGCGGTCTTGCCGCCGCTGGCGCGGGTGGGCCCGGGGAGGTGCCAGCCGGTTGGTGGCGCCGGGGGGGCGGGAGTCACGCGCCAGGCCCAAACCGCGAGGCTGCTTTAAAAACCTCCATGTGCGTCGAGCCAGGCCAGCTCCCCGGCGCTGGATTCACGCCCGAGTAGCGCGTTGCGGTGGGGGAAGCGCCCGAAGCGCGCGATCACCTCCCGGTGGGCTGCGGCGTAGCGGCTGAAGCTCGCCACCTGGTCCGAACCGGTGGTCGCCGCCAGCTGCGCGAACAGTGCGACACAGGTATCCTGGTCGTCGAGGTCCTCACTGTGTTCCAGTGGCATATAAAGGAACACCTGGTGAATGGCCGGCAGGCGCTGGTAGTGGCCGTGCTCCACCCATTCCCGGCTCAGTGCGCGGGCGCGGGCGTCACCGGCAAAGGCGCGGGGGCTGCCGCGGTGGATGTTGCGCGGGAACTGGTCGAGCAGCAGGAGCAGGGCGACGAGCCCGGCATCGCTGTCCTCCCAGTGCTGCAGCCCACCTCCCAGGGCGCACTCACACAGGCTGCCGAAGCGCTGGCGGCAGAGCGCATCGGTTTCCGTCAGCCCGCCAAACCACAGGCGCTGGCGGTCGGGCGGGCTGAGGCCCTGGCTGTCCAGTTCGCCAAACCAGAAGTCGTGGATGTTGCCGATGTCCTGTTCGATGTCGGTCTCCCCGCCGCGCGCCGGTGTCCCGGTCCTGTCCCCAGCATAGTGGAATTGGGGCGGGGTGCTTACATTGCCACACGCCATTGAAGTAAACTCGGAACCAATGTCCGCTTTGAAGGTTGATGGTTGAGACGAAGATGAAACGCGTGGTTTTCAATCAGAAAGGGGGGGTCGGCAAGACCAGCATTACCTGTAACCTGGCCGCGATCGGCGCTTCCATGGGTTACCGTACCCTGGTGGTTGACCTCGACGTGCAGGGCAACACCACCCACTACCTGGTCGGCGAGATCGACGCCGAGGCCTACCCCGCGGAGGCCCAGGGCGTGGCCGGCCTGTTCAAGCAGACCGTGGGTTCCCGGCGCATGCAGAAGAACCCGGATACCTTTGTCTGGGAGACCGACTACGAGAACCTGTTCCTGATGCCCTCCAGCCCCACGCTGTCGTCGATGGAGAAGGAGCTGGAGTCCCGCTACAAGATCTACAAGCTGCGCGATGCCCTGTCCAAACTCGAGGACGAGTATGACCGGATTTACATCGACACGCCCCCGAATTTCAATTTCTACTCCAAGTCGGCCCTGATTGCCGCGGACACCGTGCTGGTGCCCTTCGACTGCGACAGTTTCGCCCGCCAGAGCCTCTACGCGCTGATGGATAACATCGCCGAGCTGCAGGAGGATCACAACCCGGAGCTGGAAGTGGAGGGCGTGGTCATCAACCAGTTCAATGCCCAGGCCCGCCTGCCCGGCGAGCTGGTGGCCGAACTGGAGGAGGAGGGCTATCCGGTGCTGCAGACCTATCTCGGCGCCTCGGTGAAAATGCGCGAATCCCACCGCGAGCACCGGCCGCTGATCGATCTCGCCCCGAGCCACAAACTGACCCGTCAGTACCTCGAGTTGCACGCCGAGCTGGAGCGCTCCGCATCGCGGGCTGCGGCCTGAGGCGGCGGAATAACCATATAATTTTCCGTTATTTGTAATGGGGGATTTGATTCTTTAAAGTTCGGCTCCGATTGCCCCCAAGAGATGTAATGCAGTGCTGGACCTGGACCTCGACAGCGTGAATGAATCCCTGCGTGATGCCGACGCGGCGGAGGTCGTGCGCTGGGCGCTGAACTTGCAGGTTCCGACCATTGCCACCACCAGCATGGGGCGCAATGCGGCGGTCATGCTGCACCTGGTCAGCCAGATCGACCGCAACCTGCCGACCATCTGGGTCGATACCGGCTATAACCTGCGCGATACCTATATTGTCGCCGAGCGCCTGATCAAGGACCTCGGGCTCAACATGCACGTCTATACCCCGGAGATGACCAGCGAGCGGCGCAACGCCATCATGGGCGGCATCCCTACCGTCGACGAGGAAGACCTGCACCAGGAGTTCACCCGCCAGGTCAAGCTGGAACCCTTTGACCGCGCGCTGGCGGAATTCAAGCCGCAAATCTGGCTGACCGGCATTCGCCGGGAGGAAACCGAGCACCGCAAGTCGCTGGATATCGTCTCCGTCGACGGCCGCGGCATCGTCAAGGTCGCGCCCATCTTCAGCTGGAGCGACCAGCAGGTGGAAGACTATATGGCGCGCTTCGAGCTGCCCACCTGCAAGCATTATTTCGACCCGACCAAGGTCCACGACGGCCGCGAATGCGGCCTGCACACCGCCGCCTGACAGCCGCGCACAATTTCTGTGCGTTTTTCGATTTTTTTGCCGCCACCGGTGCCCGTGCTGGTGTAAACTGCGCCCGGTACTCCACGCTGCAGGCAGCAGCGGGAGCTTCTCTGAAGACATCCCTGGCACAGCCCGCAGGGGAGGGACGATGAAACCGACTACACGCTATGGCGCTATCGCCACACTGCTTTTCTCGCTGCTTTGCCCGCCGGTCATGGCGGACTCCATCGAGTACATCAATACCAACACCTCCAAGGTGCTTGACCAGTTCAAGCAGCAGGCCGAGGGCGCCGACGCAATGCTCGACGATGCGGCGGGCGTACTGGTGTTCCCGGACATCTTCCGCCTCGGTTTCGGCCTCGGCGGGCAATACGGCGAGGGCGTACTGCTGGTGAAAGGCAAGCCGGTCGCCTACTACACCAATGCCGGCCACAACTACGGCCTGGATACCGCCCAGCACCACAGCAAGTCCGAGGTCATCGTGTTCCGCGACATCGACGCCCTCAACACCTTCCGCAACAAAAGCAGCTGGAAGGTGGGCGAGAACGGCAACGTGACCCTGCCGAAAATCGATGCCGCGAAGGGCGTCGAACTGGCTGGGGAGTCCGGCTCCGTACTCGGCTTCGTGATCTCCGACAAGGGCGTGGTGCCGGACGTGACCCTCGACGGCAACCGCTACACCCGCAACATGAAGAAGAGCGTTGCCGTAGCGCCCTGAGTGTCCAATCCGGTATGCTCCGGGGTTTTTGAGATACCCCCAACCCGGAGACAGCAACCATGCCGGACATCCTCTCCATTGCCGCCGCCCTGCGGGGCGGCGCAGCCATCGGCCAGAGCGTAACCGTACGCGGCTGGCTGCGCAGCAAGCGCGATTCCAAGGCAGGTATTTCCTTCCTCGCCATCCACGACGGCTCCGCCTTCGATGCCATCCAGGCCGTGGCGCCGGATACCCTGTCCAATTACCAGGACGAGGTGCTCAAGCTCTCCACCGGCTGTGCGGTAATAGTCACCGGCGAACTGGTCGAATCCCAGGGCCAGGGCCAGAGCGTGGAGATCCAGGCCAGCGCGGTCGAGGTCGTGGGCTGGGTGGAAGACGCCGAGAGCTACCCCATCGCCAAGAAGCGCCACACCTTCGAGTACCTGCGTACCCAGGCCCACCTGCGGCCGCGCACCAATACCTTTGGCGCCATCACCCGGGTCCGCACCACCCTGGCCAACGCCATCCACAACTACTTCTACGAGCGGGGCTTCCACTGGATCAACACCCCGATCATCACCGGCAGCGACTGTGAAGGCGCCGGCGAACTGTTCCGGGTGAGCACCCTCGACGCCGTCAACCTGCCGCGCGGCGCCGACGGCAAGCCCGACTACAGCCAGGACTTCTTCGGCGGCGACGCCTTCCTCACCGTCTCCGGCCAGCTGGAAGTGGAGTCCTACTGCCTGGCCATGAGCAATGTCTACACTTTCGGTCCCACCTTCCGGGCAGAAAACTCCAACACCAGCCGCCACCTGGCCGAATTCTGGATGGTCGAACCGGAGATCGCCTTCGCCGACCTGCAGGACGACGCCGACCTCGCCGAGGGCCTGCTGCAGCACCTGTTCACCCGGGTGCTGGAAGAGCGCGAGGACGACATGGCCTTCTTCCAGCAGCGTATCGACAACACCGTCATCGAGCGCCTGCGCGCCGTCATTGACAACCGCTTCGAGCGCATGGAATACACCGAGGCAATCAGGATCCTGGAAAACTGCGGCGAGTCCTTCGAATTCCCGGTCAGCTGGGGCGTCGATCTCGCCTCCGAGCACGAGCGCTTCCTGAGCGAGAAACACGTCGGCCGCCCGGTGATCCTGATGAACTACCCCAAGGACATCAAGGCCTTCTACATGCGCCTCAACGACGACGGCAAAACCGTCGCCGCGATGGACGTCCTGGCCCCCGGCATCGGCGAGATCATCGGCGGCAGCCAGCGCGAGGAGCGCCTCGATGTTCTCGATTCACGCATGGAAGAACACCTGCGCGAGGAGCTCTGGTGGTACCGCGACCTGCGCCGCTACGGCACCGTCCCCCACGCCGGCTTCGGTCTGGGCTTCGAGCGCCTGTTGAACTATGTGACCGGCATGGAAAACGTGCGCGACGCGATACCGTTCCCCAGAACCCCCGGCAATGCCCATTTCTAGAAGTGCAAACGCCAGTTAAGTCGCTGGCAACCCATCAGGGACATCGGCTCCAGCACGCCTCGCCGGGGCGTCCGAGGACAGGGACGTCCGAGGCCGAGCCTGCACATGGACGTGCGCTTTTTGGCGGTCCCGGCGAGGCGTGCTGGAGTCGGTGGCCCGGGCTGCAGAGTGCCTGCCCGCCAAGTGGTCAACATGGCAGGATCGCATCTGGTATTGGAGCCGACTGGCTGGTGTGACAGCGGGGTTAGGAGAGGTTTTGATTCCGGGCATGAAGTCGCCCTGATTGCTCACCCCGGCCAATTCTCCCGCAAGGAAATCACGGGCCAACCCGCCTGCTCCGCATGCGCGCGCAGCCGCTCGTCCGGATCCACCGCCACCGGGTTGTCGACCACCTCCAGCAGCGGCAGGTCATTGTGGGAGTCACTGTAGAACCAGGCCCCGTCGAGACTGGCCCCGTGCAGCGCGACCCAGTCATTCAGCCGGGTCACCTTGCCCGCACCGAAACTGGGAACCCCCGCCGGTTCCCCCGTATAGAGGCCGTCGACGATCTCCCCCTCACAGGCCAGCAGCTCGGCCACGCCCAGTGCGGTGGCAATCGGGCGGGTGATAAAGGCATTGGTCGCCGTGATGATCAGCAGCTGGTCGCCCAGCCGGCGGTGCTTGTCCAGCAGTTCCAGCCCCTCCGGGAGAATCAGCGGCGCGATCTTGCGGCGCATGAACTCCCGGTGCCAGGCCTCCAGGACCGCGGGCGGCTGGCCCCGCAGGGGGCCGAGGGCGAAGCGCAGGTAGGCGAGGATATCGAGGTTGCCCGACTTGTAGTCCGAGTAGAAGCGCTCGTTTTCGGCGGCGAAGTGCGCGCCGTCCACCAGGCCCTCCTCGCAGAGGAATTCGCCCCACAGGTAGTCGCTGTCGCCGCCGAGGAGGGTATTGTCGAGATCAAATATTGCGAGGGACATGGAGTTTTGGGGCCGTTGAACTGTCACAAACCGGGTGCGGGAGGATAGCGCCTGCTACCCGTGGAGTAAATTTCTCAGGTGCTTTAAAGTGTGGAACAATAGCTCGCCAACCATAAGATTGCGACAACAGTGATAGATAAAGACGGTTTCAGGCCTAACGTAGGGATAGTCCTCGCCAACGACCACGGGCAGGTGCTGTGGGCCCGGCGGGTCGGGGGGCGTGACGCCTGGCAGTTTCCCCAGGGCGGGATCAACGAGGGCGAGAGCCCCGAGCAGGCCCTGTACCGCGAACTCTACGAGGAAGTCGGCCTCGGGCCGGATTCCGTCGAGGTGCTCGGCGCGACCCGCGGCTGGCTGCGCTACCGCCTGCCCAAGCGCTATGTGCGCAAGGGGCAGACCCCGGCCTGTATCGGCCAGAAGCAGAAATGGTACCTGCTGCGCCTGCTGGCGGAGGACAACGCGGTGTGCCTGGACCTCAATGACAAACCGGAATTTGACCACTGGCAGTGGGTCAGCTACTGGTACCCGCTGAACCAGGTGATTTCCTTCAAGCGGGAGGTCTACCGCCGGGCCATGAAAGAGCTGGCACTGCCGCTGGGACGACTGACCGAATTGCAGGCCGGGAGCTAGGCCGATGCTCGAAACCCTGCGCCATATCGTCCAGGAGGTCAACGCCGCAGGCAGTCTCGACGAGGCGCTGCGCATCATCGTGCGGCGGGTGCGGGACGCCATGGGCACCCAGGTGTGCAGTGTCTACCTGCGCGATCGCGGCGGCGAGCGCTTTATTTTCCGCGCCACCGAGGGCCTCAACCAGGACCAGGTCGGCGTCGCCAGCCTGGGGCCGGGGGAGGGTCTGGTCGGTACCGTCGCCGAACGGGAGGAGCCGCTCAACCTGGACAATGCGCCGGCGCACCCCAATTTCCGCTTTTTCCCGGACATCGGCGAAGAGCCCTTCCACGCCTTCCTCGGCGTGCCGATCATCCACCAGCGCAAGGTGCTGGGCGTCCTCGTCGTACAGCAGGCGGATCGCCGGCGCTTCGACGAGGGCGAAGAGGCCTTCCTGGTCACCATGTCAGCCCAGCTGGCCGCGGTGATCGCCCACGCCCGGGTGACCGGTTCCTTCGATCCCGACAGCAAGGATGACTCCGCCGCCGCCCGGGTCAGCGGCGTGCCGGGTGCGCCGGGGATCGCCATCGGCACCGCGGTGGTGGTGTCGCCGGTGGCGGACCTCTACGCGGTGCCGCGCAAGACCATTACCGACCGCCGCGCGGAACTGCACGCGTTTCGCACCGCGCTGCGCCGGGTGCGCGAGGATATCCAGCAGGTGGCCGATAACCTGGGCGGCCAGTTATCCCCCGAGGATCACGCCCTGTTCGACGTCTATCTCGGCATCCTCGACGACTCCAAGCTGGGCCGCGAGGTGGTCACCCTGATCAAGGAGGGCCAGTGGGCCCAGGGTGCGCTGAGCCAGGTGATGATCGAGCACATCCGCCACTTCGAGCGCATGGAGCACAGTTACCTCAAGGAGCGTGCGGTCGACGTGAAGGACCTGGGAACCCGCATGCTCGCCCACCTGCAGGCGGAGGACAAGCAGGTCAAGACCTATCCCGCGCAGGCGGTGCTGGTCGGCGAGGAGCTCACCGCGTCTTCGCTGGGTGAGATTCCCCGCGAACAGCTGGCGGGGCTGATTTCCGTACGCGGCTCGGGCAACTCCCACGTGGCGATTCTCGCCCGGGCCATGGGCATCCCCACGGTGATGGGCGCAGTGGACCTGCCCTATACCCGCCTCGAGGGGCGCCAGGTGGTGGTCGACGGCTATAACGGTGCGGTTCACCTCAACCCGCGGCCGGAGGTGCTGCAGCGTTTCGAGGCGGTGCTGGACTCCGACCGGGAGTTGAGCCGCGACCTGGAATCCCTGCGCGACCTGCCCTGCGAGACCCTCGACGGGCACCGCCTGCCCCTGTTCGTCAACACCGGCCTGACCGCCGATGTGGTGCGCTCGCTGGAGCAGGGCGCCGAGGGCGTCGGACTCTATCGCACCGAGGTACCTTTCCTGCTGCGCGACCGCTTCCCCTCGGAGGAGGAGCAGCGGCAGATCTACCGCAGCCAGCTCGAGGCCTTTGCGCCGCGGCCGGTGATCATGCGCACCCTCGACATCGGCGGCGACAAGGCGCTGCCCTATTTTCCCATCGAGGAGGACAACCCCTTCCTCGGCTGGCGGGGCATCCGCGTGACCCTCGACCACCCGGAGATTTTCCTGTCCCAGGTGCGGGCGATGCTGAAAGCCAATGCCGGCCTCAACAACCTGAGCATCATGCTGCCGATGATCTGCAATGTCGCCGAACTCGACGAGGCCCTGCAGCTGATCCAGCGCAGCCATCAGGAAATTCTCCAGGAGGGGATCGAGACCGAACTGCCGCTCATCGGCGTGATGGTGGAAGTGCCCTCGGCGGTCTACCAGGCCCGGGAATTGGCCCGGCGGGTGGACTTTCTCTCGGTCGGCTCCAACGACCTCACCCAGTACCTGCTCGCGGTCGACCGCAACAATGCCCGGGTGGCGGATCTGTACCACGCGATGCATCCCGCGGTCCTGCACGCCCTGGTTGCCGTGGCCGACGCCGCCATGCGCGAGGGCAAGCGGGTGAGCATCTGCGGTGAGCTCGCCGGCGATCCCGCGGGCGCGGTGTTGTTGATGGCGATGGGTTACGAGGTGCTGTCGATGAACGCCACCAGCCTGCCGCGGGTCAAGAACGCGCTGCGCAATATCACCCTGGCCGAAGCCCGGGCGCTGCTCGCCGAGGTGTTGCAGATGGAGCGGGCGGAAACCATCCAGGAGCGCATGGTGACCTTCCTCAGCGACCACGGCATGCAGCGCTACATCCACAAGCCGGTGGACTAGATTCAGGTGCTGCGGAAGGTCTCTTCGGTCCTGCCGCTCTCTTCCCCCCGATTGTCGTAGCGGATCTCGCGAAAGTTGCAGTCGCCGTCGGCGCCGAGCCACAAGGTAGTGGTGGCGCGGGTGCCGTACACCGGGTCGACGATAAACTGCGCGGACAGGCCCCGCTCCATTTCTCCCTCCAGCCCCTGCAGGGCCAGGCCGGCCTCGCTGGCAATGCTGCGGTCTGCCAGCGCTGCCGCCAGTTGCTCATGTGAAGGGGAGGTGGATGGCACCGGGGCAAAGGCCGCGCGCCCCAGTTCGACCTTCGGCCAGGGGGTATCCAGCAGCGCGTTGGAGAGTCCGTAGGTGCCCGGCGCGAGCTGCTGTGCGCCGCCGCCCGTGTTGCTGTAGTACCACAGCGCCTGCCCGTCGCCGAGCAGGAGGTTGAACCCGGCATAGTCGGCCTCGTGGCGGCGGATGTCGCTGATATACGCGGCGGCCGATTGCCCCGACAGCAGGAAGTTCAGGGTCAGTTCGCCGCGGGTGCGGGGCGCCGGCCGGGTGCGCGAGGGATCGCGAAAGTTGGTGATTGCCGCAAAGCGGCCGCCGCGGGTAAGCCCCAGCCAGGTGCCCCCGGCCTGCAGGTCCCTGCCCGCCAGCACTTCCGGGTGCTCCGGCCAGAAGCCGGCGGCCCGCGAGGGGCGGGCGTGGAATTCATCGCGGTTGGCGGCGAGCAGCAGCGGAATGTCGGCGCGCTGCCGCCAGGAAAACAATATCAGGCACATGCGGGGCAAGCTTACCCGCTGTAACCTTCCGGTGGAATACTGCGGCGTCGCCCGGAACCGGGGCGGAATTGAGAAACGGCAATCGCTGCAACATAATACGCGCTCATTCGCACGGTACCCCCCATGCTGCCATACCCGCAAATCGATCCGGTCGCTGTCGCCATCGGCCCGCTGAAAGTCCACTGGTACGGCCTGGCCTACCTCACCGGTATCGCGGTGGGCTGGTTGCTGGCCCGGCGCCGTTGCGCCCTGCCCTGGAGTCCGGTGCGCCGGGAGCAACTCGACGACCTGGTGTTCTACGCCGCCCTCGGCGTGGTGCTGGGCGGCAGGATCGGCTACACCTTCCTCTACGGCGGCAAGCACCTGGTCGAGGACCCGAGCTGGGCGCTGCGCGTCTGGGAGGGTGGCATGTCCTTCCACGGCGGATTCCTCGGCGTGCTGTTCGCCATGTGGCTGTTCGGTCGGCGCAACAGCATCCCCTTCTGGAAACTGATGGATTTCGTGGCGCCGCTGGTACCTGTAGGGCTGGGGCTCGGCAGGCTGGGTAACTTCATCGGCCAGGAACTGTGGGGCAGGCCCACCGATGTACCCTGGGCAATGGTGTTTCCCGCGGACCCGGCGCAGCTGGCGCGGCATCCCTCGCAGCTCTACCAGTTCGCCCTCGAGGGGGTGCTGCTGTTTACGGTGCTCTACCTGTTTTCTTCGAAGCCGCGGCCAACCTGCGCGGTGTCCGGCCTGTTTTCGCTGATCTATGGCTGCGCGCGCTTTTTCGTCGAATTTTTCCGCGAGCCGGATGCGCATATCGGTTTCGATGCCTTCGGCTGGCTGACCCGGGGCCAGCTGCTAAGCACCCCGATGATCATTATCGGTATCGTGTTGCTGGTCGTCGCCTACCGCGGCCAGGGGCGGTCCAGTTCAGCCGGGAGCGTGAGCAAGACATGAAACAGTACCTCGACCTGTTGCAGGATATTCTCGACAACGGCGTGCGCAAGGACGACCGCACCGGCACGGGTACCCTGTCGGTGTTCGGCCGCCAGTTCCGCCACGACCTCGCCGCTGGTTTTCCGTTGCTCACTACCAAGAAGCTGCACTTCAAGGGCATAGCCAACGAGCTCATCTGGTTCCTCAACGGCGACACCAACACCCGCTGGCTGAAGGAGAACGGTGTCTCCATCTGGGATGAGTGGGCCACGGAAAGCGGCGACCTCGGACCCATCTACGGCGCCCAGTGGACCGCCTGGCCCACCCGCGACGGCGGCCACATCAACCAGATCGATTACGTGGTCGACTGCCTGCGCAACAACCCGGACAGCCGCCGCATCCTGTTCCACGGCTGGAACGTGGAGTACCTGCCGGATGAAAAGGTCAGCCCCCAGGACAATGCCCGCGCCGGGCGCATGGCGCTGCCGCCCTGCCACCTGCTCTACCAGTTCTACGTGGCGGGCGGCCGGCTCTCGGCGCAGCTCTATATCCGCTCCAGCGACAGTTTCCTCGGCCTGCCCTACAACACGGCGAGCCTGGCCCTGCTGACCCACATGCTGTGCCAGCAGTGCGACCTCGAGCCCGGCGAGATCATCATCACCACCGGTGACTCCCATCTCTACAGCAATCACTTCGAACAGGTGCGTGAGCAGCTGGCGCGGGAACCGCGGGCCCTGCCCCGGCTCAACATCCTGCGCAAGCCTGACAGCATCTACGGCTATCGCTTCGAGGACTTCGAGATACTGGACTACCAGCCGCACGCGCATATCGCGGCTCCGGTGGCGATATGAGCGAGCCGGTGATCGCCCTGATCGTGGCAGCTACCGACAACGGCGTGATCGGGCGCGATGGCGGCATGCCCTGGCACCTGCCCGCGGACTTGCGCCACTTCCGCAGGATCACCATGGGCAAGCCCGTGCTGATGGGGCGCAAGACCTTCGAGTCGATTGGCCGGCCGCTGCCGGGCCGCGCCAATGTCGTGGTGACCCGCAACCCGGGGTGGGGGGCTGAGGGTGTCCACGTGGCCAATGATGCAGCTGCGGCCCTGGCCCGGGGGCGGGACCTGGCGCTCGCAGCGGGGGTGGCTGAGGTCATGGTGATCGGCGGGGCGGAACTGTACCGGCAGCTGTTACCCGACACCGATCGCATCTACCTCACCGAGATTCATAAGGTGTTAAATGGTGACACGATGCTGCCATCAATTGACTGGCATGAGTGGCGCGAGGTCAGTCGGGAGCGTCACGCCAACGACGCTGAGAACCCCTGTGACTACAGCTTTGTGACATTTGAACGCGATTTTCTAACCCGTTAGGGTAGAAAAGTGTTACCGCAGATGGTATCGCACTTTGACAGGTGTTACCTTATTTCCCGCTTGTGCAGAGAGGAACAATCAGGTGCGTCGGAAAATTGAAAATAATTTTGCAATCAGCTTAAATGAGGTCCCTCTGTATACCGACTCTGTTGTTATTCACTTAGTGTAATTCCGATCCCCGGTTTACTCAGAGCCGCTTCTTCTTTTGTTGGACACAGGAAACAAAACTCCCATGACTATGCATCGATTAAAAAATGCACTGATCGCTGCGCTTGTCACAGCGGGCGCCCTCGGGGGCCTGAGCACGACAGCGCAGGCCAGTACGCTTGACTCCGTTATCAATGTTGGTGAAGCCAAACACGACGCCGCTCGGGCTTCGCAGGTCAAAATCGACAAGCTGGCCGACGAGACCCGCGACCTGCTGAATGACTACAAAACAGTCAACAAGCAGATCGACGGCCTCAAGGTCTACAACGCCCGCCTGCAGCGCCAGATCGACGACCAGGTGAAGCGGATGTCGGAAATCGATGAGTCCATCGACCAGGTAACCGTGATCCAGCGCCAGATGACCCCGCTTGTCATCCGCATGATCGACGGCCTGGAAAAATTCATCGAGCTGGACGTGCCCTTCCACATGGACGAGCGCAACCAGCGTGTCGCCTTCCTGCGCGCCAACGTGGATCGCGCTGACGTCAGCATCGCGGAGAAATTCCGTCAGGTGCTTGAAGCGTACCAGATCGAAAATGAATACGGTCGCAGCATCGAAGCCTACAAGGGATCGGTAGAAATCGATGGCCAGGAGCGTGAAGTCAACTTCCTCAGCGTCGGTCGTGTAGCCCTGCTGTACCAGACCACCGACACCGAGCTGTCCGGCGCCTGGGATCAGGCCAGCCGCACATGGGTACCGCTGGATCGCGGTGAATACCGCAACGCCATCATGTCGGGACTGCGCATCGCTCGCAAAGAGGCCGCCATCGACCTGCTGACCCTGCCTATTGCCGCACCGGAGGCCAAGTAACATGAGTATCAAATTAGTGAAGGCCGTCGCGGCAACTGCATTCGCCGGCCTGTTGACGATTTCCACCGGTGCCGTGGCCCAGGAAGCGCAGAGCCTGGACCAGCTGCTGGAGTTCGTAAAACGCGGCCAGGTAAATGCTGCCCAGGAAAACCGCGAGCGCGAGCAGCGCTTCGCCAAGGACAAGGCCAACCAGGCTGCAGAGCTGAAGCGCGCCGAAGCCGAACGCACCCGCCAGGAGCAGATCTCTGCTGACCTCGAAGGCAAATTCGAGGAAAACGAGCTGCAGGTGGCGGCCAAGCAGCAGCAGCTGCGCGAGAAGCTGGGTACCCTGTCCGAGCTGTTCGGTCACCTGACTTCCTCCGCCGGTGACCTCGCCCGCAACCTGGAAAACTCGCTCACTTCCGCCGAATACCCCGGTCGTGAAGCGTTCCTGAAAGAACTCATCGAGAAAATGAGCCAGTCCGACAAGCTGCCCTCCATCGAGGAAATCGAGCGCGTCTGGTACGAGATGAACCGGGAGATGGTCGAGTCCGGCCGCGTGGTATCCTTCGACGCCGAAGTCACCAAGCCGAACGGCGACAAACTGCAACAGCGCGTGGTGCGTGTCGGTACCTTCAACGTCGTCTCCGACGAAGGCAAGTACCTGAGCTACCAGCCGGGTAAAGGCAGCCTGGAAGAACTGGCTCGCCAGCCCTCCGGCTCTTACCAGAGCTGGGCCAAGTCCCTGGTCGCCTCTTCCGGCGGCATGAACAAGTTCGGTGTTGACCCGACCGGTCCGACCGGCGGTTCCTACCTGTCTGCCCTGATCAACAGCCCGACCCTCGAGGAGCGCTGGCACCAGGGTGGCTACGTGGGTTATGCAATCACCGCAGTGGGTGTGTTCGCACTGATCCTGGCCGTATGGCGCCTGATCGTGCTGACCATCGTCGGTGGCAAGGTTAGCGCCCAGCTCAAGTCCGACAAGGCCAACACCAACAACCCGCTGGGTCGCGTCCTGAAGATTCACGAGGACAACCCCAACATGGATACCGAGACGCTGGAACTGAAGCTCTCCGAAGGCATCCTGAAGGAAACTCCGAAACTGGAAAGCGGTCTTACTGTACTGAAGATCATCGCGGCCATCGCACCGCTGATGGGTCTGCTGGGTACGGTGACCGGTATGATCATTACCTTCCAGGCCATCACCATCTTCGGTGCCGGCGATCCCAAGGCAATGGCCGGCGGTATCTCCAGCGCTCTGGTGACCACGGTTCTCGGCCTGCTGGTGGCGATCCCCGTCGTCCTGCTGCACACCTTCGTCAACGGTCGTGCCCAGCGCATCGTCCACATCCTGGACGAGCAGACCACCGGTATCATCGCGGAGCACACCGAAGCCAACCTGAGGTCTTAAGACATGGTCGGATTAGGAGGTTTGTATGAAGCCATCATGGGCTTCATGGACAAGGGCGGCGACGTGCTGTGGCTTATTGCCGCCCTGCTCTTCGTCATGTGGATGTTGATCTTCGAGCGAATCTGCTATTTCAAGATGGGCTGGAAGTCGGATGTGGCCAAGGCGATTACTGCCTGGGAAAGCCGCCCCGAGCGCAAGTCCTGGAATGCCCACCAGGTTCGCGACAAGCTGATTTCCGAGTGCCGGATGCAGATCAGCCAGTACCTCCCGGTGATCAAGACCCTGGTGGCGCTCTGTCCGCTGCTCGGTCTGCTGGGTACGGTGACCGGGATGATCGAGGTCTTCAACGTGATGGCTGTGACCGGCGGCGGCGACGCCAAGTCCATGGCGGGTGGTGTGCAACAGGCCACCATCCCCACCATGGCCGGCATGGTGGCAGCGTTGTCCGGAGTATTCGGCAACACCTACGTGACCAGGATTGCCCAGCGCGAAAGTGAATTCTTGCAGGACAACCTGACAACAGATCATTGAGAGCGTAGTTAATGCGTAAACGAAACAAAAATGCGGATGCCGACCAGGCAGAGATCGACCTGACGCCGATGCTCGACGTGGTCTTTATCATGCTGATCTTCTTTATCGTCGTCGCTTCCTTCCTCAAGGAAGCCGGTATCGAAGTCAACCGGCCTGATAAATCCCAGGCGGATCCGTCAGATGCGACAAGTATCGTGGTCACCATCACCGGTGACGACCAGATCTGGATGGAGAACCGCCGGATCGATATCCGGGCGGTGCGCGCCAACGTTGCGAAACTGCTGGCGTCCGATCCCGAACAGGCCTTTGTGGTGAAAACCGAGCCCGGTGCTACTTCCAGGACACTGATCGAAGTAGGTGACGCCGCCCGAGAAGCTGGGGTGATAGCTGTGAACTGGCCAGAGGAGGCGAAGAAGTGAGTAGGCGTGGGAGTTCCGGTGGCGGAGCCGCAGCCCAGGGTGGCGGGGAGGGTGAAATCGACCTGACCCCGATGCTGGATGTGGTCTTCATTATGCTCATCTTCTTTATCGTAACGTCTTCCTTTGTGAAAGAACCCGGTGTCGAGATCACCAAGACCGAAGCGGTTTCGACCGGCGCCTGTGAGCGCGGCACGATTATCTTCGCGGTAACTGCGCTCGGCGATATCTACTACGACAAGAAGGAGATATCCCTGGACAACGCCCGCCGCCTGGCGGAAGCGGCCAAGAAGGAGTCGCCGAAGGCCAACTTCGTGATCCAGGCGGACGTCGATTCACCGACCGGCGTAGTAAGCAAATTGTTCACGATATTGAAGCCGTTGATGGAAGGCTCGCCTCTGTGTGCATCTACGGAAGAGGCGGGGTAAGTAGAAATGGGTAAGTCTGTAAGAATGATTGTGGCGATTCTGCTCGCCGTTCCCACCGCGCTCGGTCTGTTTGTGATCATGTACAAACTGATCGACCGCAACTTCGAAAACCCCGACGTCAAGGCGACCAAGGTTGCCGAGATCGTGCGCCAGGACAAGGAGATCGAGACCCAGCGGGAAGTCAAGAAGCCCGACAAGGTCGAGGATCCCGAAGAACCGCCGCCGGAAATGGAAACCCCGGAGCTCGACATGGACGTGGATATCGACATTGTTAACACTGCGCCGACCGCCAAGGTCGATGTGAATGTCGATGTCAGCGGTGGTGTCGGTACCGATGGCGAATACCTGCCGATCGTGAAGGTCGCGCCGATCTATCCGCGCCGGGCCCAGACCCGCGGCATCACCGGCTACTGCATCGTCGAATACACCGTGACCACCTCGGGTGCGATCCGCGATCCCCAGCCGGTCGACTGCCAGCCCTCTGGCGTGTTCGAGAAGGCGTCGGTTAGTGCGGCGATGAAGTTCAAGTACAAGCCCCGTGTGATGGACGGCCAGGCGATCGAAGTGCCCGGTGTACAGAACAAGTTCACCTATGAGCTGGAAGAGTAACGAGGCGTAAGTGATATGAAATTGTTGCATCCAAAAACCTGGAGTCGCGCCGCGTTGTTCGCGCTCCCGGTGCTGGTCGCCCAGGTTGCCGTTACCCAGCTGCAAAGCGACATGGGCTTCTCCGCCCTGTCAACGGTAATGGCACAGGACAAACAGCCCGACCAGCGTGAAACCCGCCGTACTCCGGCACTGCGGGCCAAGGTCTATGAAAAACTGTCCGAGGCCCAGGTTGCGGCCGAAGCCAAGGACATGAAAACTGCCCAGAAGCTGCTCGACGAACTGATCGGCGCCGGCGGCAAGAACGAGCTGAACAGCTATGAACTTGCCAACGTCTGGAACATGTACGCGTTCATTTATTACGAGCGCGGTGACTACGCCAATGCCCTGAAAGCTTACGAGAGGGTCATTGCGCAGCCGGACATCCCGCTGGCGATGGAGATCAATACCCGCTTCACCGTGGCACAGCTGTATTTCGTGCAGGAGCAGTGGCAGAAGGGTATCAATGCCTTGAACGAATGGTTCAAGATGACCGACTCCCCGAATCCGGACGCCTATGTACTGCTCGCCCAGGGTTACTACCAGCTGAAAGACTACGACAAGGCCCTGAGCAATGTCGAAAAGGCGATCAGCATGCACAACCAGCGGCAGGCCGACAAGCCCGCTGCCGAGCGCAAGCCGGCCAAGGAGCAGTGGTACAACCTGGCGCGTTTCCTCTACTTCGAGAAAAACGACGTCAAGAATACCGTGGCGATGCTCGAAATTCTGCTGACCTACTACCCGAAGAAGGATTACTGGGTACAGCTGTCGCACATGTACGGCGAGCAGAAGAAGGAGAAAGAGCAGCTGGCGGCGATGGATACCGCCTATGTGCAGGGCGTGCTGGACAAGGGGACCGAGCAGGTCACCATGGCCTACCTCTACCTGAACGGCGAGCTTCCCTACTACGCGGCCAAAGTCATGGACAAGGGCCTCAAGGACGGCTCCATCGAGGACACCTCGAAGAACTGGGAAATCACCGGTGGCGCCTGGCGCCAGGCACAGGAAGTGGACAAATCCATCCCGGCGATGGAAAAGGCCGCGGCCAAGTCCGATTCCGGTGAACTGTACGCCCGACTGGGTAATATCTACCTCGACGGCGACCAGAATGAGAAGGCGATTGACGCGATCAACAAGGGCCTGTCACGCGGAGGTGTACGCCGCCCCGATACGGCTCGACTGGTGCTCGGTATGGCTTACTTCAATACCAAGCAGTACGCGAAAGCGCGCGATGCATTCCAGGCTGCCGCCAAGGACAAGCGGTCCCAGGAATATGCGAGCCAGTGGATCAAGTTTATGGATTCCGAACTGGAGCGTCAGCGCAGCCTTGCAGAGGGCTGAACCTGGCCAGAGCCGGTGTGATGACTGGCTCTTCCCTTTACAGCAATAGAAATAAAAAAGGAGCTTTGAAAGCTCCTTTTTTATTGGGTGCTGTTACAGCGCTACAACGTTTGCCGCTTGAGGACCTTTCTGGCCCTCGGTCACTTCAAACTGGACTTTTTGCCCGTCAGCAAGTGTACGAAAGCCGTCGCCCTGGATGGCGCTGAAATGAACGAAGACGTCCGGGCCGTCTTCGCGAGCGATAAAACCAAAGCCCTTACTTTCGTTAAACCATTTAACGGTGCCAGTGGTGGTGGACATACATATTACCTGTCTAGATGAAACGCCCCGTGCGGGGAACTGCCAATAAAGTACTTGGAGACGTGCAAAGGACCTCAGCGGAACTTCGAGCGCATACCAAATCCTGCCGAAGAAAAACCCTCGACATCTTTGAGTGTATCACTTGGTGGGGAAATAGGCCGTATCCCGAAAAAAATATTATTTGGGAATAATGCGGAATTTTTAGCCAGTTTTTAGTGCAGGAAAAACCGCAAAAACGGCTCAAATCGGTGCGTGAGCGGCACCGATGAGGCCGGGGTGGCTCGCAGTGATCATCCACACCGGCACCCCGGCGAGGTGCTCGCCCATGGCGCCCTTGGCGCGCAAGCGCGGGAGGAACTCGCTCTGCTGCAGGAAGTCCATGATTTTCAGGGAAATTCCCCCGGCGATATAGAGTCCGCCCCAGGCGCCGCTGGCGAGGATAAAGTCGCCGCAGGCGGAGCCGAACAGGCTGCAAAACAGTCCCAGGGCCCTGCTGCAGCTCGGGTCACTGCCCTGAAGCGCGCGGGTACTGATGTCGGCCGGTTGCAGGGGTTCCGCCGGCAGTCCTTCCAGGGCGCAGAGCGCCTGGTGGAGCCGGCACAGTCCCGGGCCCGAGACCAGTAATTCGACGAAGATGTCCGGGTGGTCGCGCAGCAGGTATTCGAACACCGCCAGTTCCAGGTCGCTGGCTGGTGACAGCCCCATGTGGCCGGGTTCCGCGCTGCAGGCAACCGCCCGGCCGCCAGCCTGCAGCAGGCTGGCGCCGCCAAAACCGGTGCCGGGACCGACCACGGCGAGCCTGCCGGGATTGGCCGTATTACCCGCCTGCAGCGGCTGGGAATTCTCCGCGCCGAGCCAGGGCAGGGCGTGGGCATTGGCCTCGAAGTCGTTGAGCCAGCCGGCGCTGCGCCAGCCGAAGCGTTCCTGCAGCTGCCGACGGGAAAACGACCAGTTGCAGTTGACCATGCGCAGGTGATCGCCGGACTGGTAGGCTGCCGCGGCGATGCAGGCGCGGTCCGGCGGGGTTTCATCGAGGGTGGCGAGCCAGGCCTCGATAGCCTCGCCGAGGCCGGCAAAGTCCCGGTTGAGAAATTCCTGCAGCCCGCGAAACTCCCCCGTCTGCGTGTCAAACAGGGCGATACGCGTGTTGGTACCGCCGATATCGGCAACCAGCCGGATTTCCGTGCCGCGGTCGCCCATCAGCTGACCGGCAGGATTTTCATGATATTGGTGGAGCCGGCGCGGCCCATCACGGTCCCCTTGGTCAGCAGGATGGAATCCCCCTTGAGCAGGTAATTGCCGTCCTTGAGAAACTCGATGGCGCGGGCTTCGACTTCCTCTTCCTCAAACGCGCTGGCGTCGAAGTACAGGGGGACGACGCCGCGGCACAGGCAGAGGCGCTGCAGCGTCTCTGCGTTGTTGCTGAGGCCGAAAATGGGCAGGCCGGAACTCAGGCGCGACATCCGCAGCGGGGTATTGCCCGACTCGGTAAGGCTGGCGATGCCGCGGACGTTGGGGTAGTGGTTGGCCGCGTAGATGGCTGACATGGCGATGGTTTCCTGGGCAGTGCTGAACTGCCGGTCGATGCGATAGCGCGAGGTGCGCGCCACCGCCTGTACCTCCGCCCCCAGTGCGGCGTCGGCCATCGCCGTCACCACTTCCACCGGGTACTTGCCCACGGCGGTCTCGGCCGACAACATCACCGCGTCGGTGCCGTCGAGTACCGCGTTGGCGACGTCGAACACCTCCGCGCGGGTGGGCATCGGGCTGTCGATCATGGATTCCATCATCTGGGTGGCGGTAATCACCACCCGGTCCATCTTGCGCGCCCGTGCGATCAGCGATTTCTGGATACCGATCAACTGGGCGTCGCCCACTTCCACGCCGAGGTCGCCGCGGGCGACCATGATGCCCATGGAGGCCTCGATAATGCCGTTGAGCAGTTCCTCGTCGGCTACCACCTCGGCGCGCTCGATCTTGGCGATGATCGCCGGGTTGAGGTTGGCGTTCTGCAGCAGCTGGCGGGTCTGGTGGATATCCTCGGCGCTGGACACAAAGGAAACCGCGACAAAATCCGGGGCCACCTGGGTCAGGTCGTCGATATCCGCCATGTCCTTGGCGGTCAGCGCCGGGGCCGCGAGGCCGCCGCCGAGACGGTTGATACCCTTGCGCGAGCTCAGGCGACCGCCGATCAGCACCGTGCATTCCACCACCGGGGAGCTTACCGCGTCCACGGTCAGGCGCAGCCGGCCATCGTCCAGCAGCAGCGTATCCCCCGGCCCCACGTGCTCGCACAGTTCGGGATAGTCGACGCCCACCGCGCGGATATCCCCCGCGTCCTTGCCGAGGCTGAGGTCGAGGGCAAAGCGGTCGCCGGGCGACAGGTTGATGGCGCCGTCGCGGAATCCGGCGATGCGGATCTTGGGTCCCTGCAGGTCGGCGAGAATGCCCACATAGCGGCCTGCCGCGGCGGACTGGCGGCGGATGCGCCGGGCCACCGTGGCGTGCTGCTCCGCCGTACCGTGGCTGAAGTTCAGGCGGAAGACATTGACGCCGGCGTTGATCAGCCGGCCGATCATGTCCTCGGATTCACTGCCCGGGCCGATGGTGGCCACGATTTTGGTGCGTCGGTTTACCTTGGGTGTCACGGGTGTTCCAGAGTCTTGTTCAGGGAGGTGGGGGCGGCATTGCTCAGGGGTGAAATGATGCCCTGTTCCAGCGGGCAGTGCCAGTGCCAGTACCCGGGAAGCGGCAGGATTGCCGCAGATTACTGCTGCGCGGCGCCGCGCAGGAAGGCCACCGTGAGGTCGGGAAAGTCACTGAACAGGCCGTCGACCCCGGCCTCCGTGAACAGGGCCCGGTGCAGGCTGCCGAGGTCGCTGACCCCCGCTGGCAGGTCGTCCGCACGCAGGGTGTAGGGGTGCACCTGCAGGTCGTGCTGGTGGGCGCGCGCTGCGAGGCCGGTGGGGGTGAGAAGCCCGTCATCGTGCACTGCGACCACCTGGGGAATCCAGGGGCCGATCCCGTCGGCGTAGCCGGCGATATAGGCGAGCCCGGCGTCGGTCTGCAGCCAGCTGTAGTCGACCTTGCTGTCCTCGCCCCAGCTGTTCTCGCCGATCAACTGGATGAGGGGCAGGGGTGTCCTGAACTCCTCGCGCAGCCGGCGCAGGGTGAGGTCGTCAAAGCACTGCAGGAAGACCTGCTGCGAGCGGTCCGCGTAGCCGGTCTCCTCGAGCACGGCAATCACCGCGGTGGCGATATCGTAGCCCTGGGCGGTGTGCCAGTTGGGAGACTTGAGCTCGATATACAGGCCTGCCGGGCGCCCGGTGGAGCGGTTCAGGCCATCGATGAGTTCAATCTCCTCGCGCAGGGTGGGCAGGCGGAAGCTGCCCTGGCCGAGGGGAAAGCGGCCGGGGTAGTAGGCGCGCTCCCGGCCATCGGCGTCGCGATGACTGCGTTCGTGCAGCCGCAGGCTGCGCAGCTCGGCGAGATCGAAATCCAGCGCATAGAAGCGGCCGTCCTCGCGCGCCCGCTGCGGAAAGCGCTGCTCGACGTCGGTGGTGGACTCCAGGTGGATGTCGTGGAGGATGACCGGGACACCGTCGCGGCTGAGCACGACATCCTGCTCCAGGAAATCCGCGCCCATGGCGTGGGCCAGCGCCTTCGCTTCCAGGCTGTGTTCCGGCAGGTAGCCGCTGGCACCGCGATGGGCGATGACCAGCGGCCCGCTATGAATGCCAGTGCTCACGGCGAGCAGAGCGAGCGCGAGCAGCCAGCGGGGAACGGGCAATCAGGGCAGCTCGGTAACCCAGTCGGCATTTTCGAACCATTTGTCACGCAGCTTGTTCAGCGCGCCGGTCTTGGCGTAGGAGTCGAGGTATTTCTCCACCAGGTTCTGCAGCTGCGGGTCGTCGCGGCTGACGGCGATGCCGATGGGCTCCAGGGTCAGCGGTTCCGGCAGGGTGACGAGACCGGTGCCGAGGTTGCGCAGCACGGCGAGCTTGCACACTGCAAGGTCCGCGAGCATGGCGTCGGCGTCCCCGTTCAGCACTTTCTGGATGCCGAGGTTGGTGTTGTCCACCAGGATCAGGGTGGCCTCGGGTATGTTTTCGGTCACGAAGGTCGCGCTGGTGCCATTCTTGACCGCGGCGAGTCGCACGTCCCCGGTGTTGAAGGTGTCGCTGGTGGTGGCTTCCGCCAGGACCTTGTCGGTGGTGAGAATCGACTTGCCCGACATCATGTAGGGGCCCGCAAAATAGGCCTGCTCGGCGCGCTCCGGGGTAATGGACAGGTTGGATATCACCATGTCCACCTCACCCTTTTCCAGTGCATCGAGCAGGTCGCCGAAGGGAATCAGTTTGATGTCCAGCTGGACGCGCATCGCTGCGGCCATGGCCTGGGCGAGGTCGACGTCATAACCCATGACTCCGCCGCGGCGGTTGAGTGTGGTCATCGGCGGCTGGTCGGCGGACATGCCAACCTTGAGCACCTTGAAGTCGGTTATCCGCTGCAGGGTTTCGCCGGCAGTGGCGGTGAATGGCAGGGCCATCAGGCCCGCGAGCATCCAGCCCGCCAGTGTGCGTCGATTCAGTTTCAGCATGTACGGTCGCTCTCCCCGGGGATTACATTACACAGTGTTTGGCGTAGCTGGCGGCCTCGTTGCTCGTCCAGTCGCCCTTGGGCTTTTCCTCAAGTTTTTTGCACCAGCGTTCCGACCCTACCTCGCTGCCCTCGATGACGCAGTTGGCCAGGTAGGTGGTGGCGTCGGAGCCGCTCCATTCGCTTTTCGGCTGTTCTGCTTTGGCTTCGCACCATTTCTTGCTGCCGGGTTCGGCGCTGCAGGCGGCCAGTCCGAGTACGATAGCCACAGTCAGTATCTTTTTCATGTCTGCTCTCCGTTTGCCGCAATTGTTGCGCTGGCCCCGGGTAGTATTGCATCGGCGGGCGGTGCTCGCCAGTCACACTGGAAAAAGCGCGGCCTTGTGTCGATAATGCAGCCATGTCTGCCGAGCATTCCAGTACCGATAATCGCACGCCCTCGCCGCCCTACGGTTACTCGCGCCCCTGTGAGCACAGTCGCGAGGAGCAGATTCATATCGTGGCCCTGTTTCACGCCAACAAGATTCGCCCCAGCCGCATCGCCTACCGGGTGGGGATTGATATCGCCTTCATCGAGCAGTTGATCGCCGGCGAGATCGAGCAGGAGCGATTTCCCGGCCTGGTCGCCCAGTACCGTCGCCAGCGCTACCAGGATCGCCTGCGGGCTACCCAGCAGCAGCGCGCCGGCAGTCGCTACGAACTGCAACAGCGCATTGAGCGGGAGTTCCAGCAGGAAACCGATCTCTGATTCGCACCCTCCCGGAATCCCCCATGTCTCCAGGCGCCCGCGGTCATGCCTAAACCGAAATTCCTGCGACCTGCCCTGTGGGTGCCGGCGCTGTTGCTTGCTGCGCTTCTCGAGGGCGTCTATTTCCAGTGGCTGCAGGGGCGATCGCCCGCGGCCGCGCCGCAGTTGTCGGCGACCCGGCTGGAGACGCTTGCGGGAGTCGTCGACAGCGCGTTGCGCGGCGATCCGGTGACCGCGGCGCCACCGCTGGAGCCCGCATGGGAGTCCGTGTATGCCGCCCTGTGGCGTGACGGCAAACGCGACGGACAGGCCTGGAGCCAGGCCGGACCGGACAGCGTGTTCGACGCCGTGAGCCGGGCCCGGCAGCGCGCTGCCACCGCCAGTGACAGTGTCGAGCTGTCGCTGGCCTGCTGCTTCCGCGATCTCGATCCGCAACAGCTGGGGGACGATCTCACGCCGGCGCAGCGCGGGGTGCGCGGCCTGGAGGTCATCTACGCGGGCCGCAGCCTGCGCTTTGCCCCCACCATGATGGTGGCGGAGAACCTGTCCTTCGAGCGGGCGCTGTCGCGCGCGGCCAGGTTCCTGCAGGTGGATGGCGATACGCTCCTCCGGGAGGCGCAGCTGCGCAGTTTCGAAGCCGCCCAGGTGCTGGTCACACTGCAGCCGGAACCGCGGGCGCAGCAGTTGTTCCGGGGCCAGCGAACGCTGCCGCCCGCTGCGGTGAACCGGGATTCGGTAGCGCAGTTTGCCCGGCAGATGGGCCGCTGGATGCATGCGAACCTGCACCCGGACGGCCGCATGACCTATATGTATTACCCCGGTTCAGGTCGCGAGAGCCACGCCAACAACATGATCCGCCAGTGGATGGCAACGCTCGCGCTGGTGCGCCTCGCCCGGGTCAGCGGCGACGGGGAGGACCTCGCCGCCGCCCGCCGCAATATCGAGTACAACCTGGCGCACTTCTACCGCCGCGAGGGTGAGCTCGGCATTATCCAGTACAAGGGCCAGGTGAAGCTCGGCGCGGTAGCCCTGGCGGCGCTGGCCCTGCTGGAAATGCCCGGCGATGAATATGCAGCACAGCTGCATTCCCTGGTGGCGACCACGGACCTGCTGTGGCAGGACAGCGGTGAATTCAACAACTTCCTGCGCCCGGAAAAGCGCAACCGGGAGGCTAATTTCCACAATTTTTATCCTGGTGAAACCCTGCTGTTGTGGGCTGCGCTGCTGCAGCGTGAGGCAGACCCCGGGCGTGAGCGACGTTTCATGCAGAGCGTCGAGTTCTATCGCCAGTGGCATCGCGACCACCGTCGCCCGGCCTTTGTGCCCTGGCAGACCCAGGCGGCCTACCTGCGCTGGCAGGACGGCGGTTCAGCGCAACTGTCCGACTGGATTTTCAGCATGAACGACTGGCTACTGGCGATGCAGGAGCACTCCGGTGACGGTTACCCGGACACCCCCGGGCGCTTTTACAATCCGCGAGTGCCGGCATACGGGCCGCCCCACGCATCTTCGACCGGCGTGTACCTGGAGGGCCTGGTGGATGCCTGGCAGCTGGCGCGGGCGCTGGGTGACAGCGTGCGCGAGCAGCGCTACCGCAGCGCGATTGTGCAGGGATTGCGCAGCGCGATGCAGTTGCAGTTCAGGGATGCGGATGGCCAGTGGTTCGTGGACGACCTCTTGCGCACCAGTGGCGGATTGCGCACCACGGTCTACAACAACGTGATCCGCGTGGACAACGTCCAGCATACCCTGCTGGCGGCGCAGAAAATCCTCGCGGCGGATGACGGGAAGGGCAGCCTGCTGCCGGTCGCCGCGCAGTGAGGGGGCAGCTCAGGCCGCGGCCAGGACCAGCTCTGTGGCGCGGGCGTCCAGGCTGATCGCCTTGACCAGGCGCAGTTCGCCCTGGGCGTCCTCGACCAGGGCGGTGCAGTTTTCCACCCAGTCGCCATCGTTGCAGTAGAGCACGTCGCCGTACTGCTGCACCACCGGGTGGTGCAGGTGGCCGCAGATGATACCGTCGTAGCCGCTCTCGATGGCCAGTTTCACCGCCGCCTGTTGGTAGGCCTTGATCGCCTGTTCGGCCTGGGCGACATGGGATTTCAGCCAGCCGGCCAGCGACCAGTAGGGGCGGCCGGTCCAGGCGCGGAAGTGGTTGAGCAGCCGGTTCAGCATCATGACCGTGTCGTAGGCGATGTCGCCGATCCAGCGATTGATGCGGCTGTAGCGCACGGCGAAATCCAGTTCGTCGCCGTGGATCACCAGGAAGCGCCGCCCGTCGGCCGTGGTGTGAACGACGCGCTCGCGCAGGGTGACATTGCCGAACTGGCTGCCGCAGAATTCACGGAAATTCTGGTCGTGGTTGCCCGGAACATAAATGACTTCCACGCCGGAGCGGGACTTTTTCAGCAGTTCCCGCAATACTGCGTTGTGCGCTTCCGGCCAGTAGACCCGGCGGTGCATGGCCCAGACGTCGACGATATCGCCCACCAGGTAGAGCTTTTTGCAGTTCACCCGTTTGAGCATCTGCAGCAGGTATTCCGCCTTGCTGTGCACACTGCCGAGGTGGACGTCGGAAATCCACAGGGTTTCGCAGTCGATACGGCCTTCAGCATTCAGTGCGTTCATGGTGTGAGCCCTCCCCAAGGCTGTCGCATGCGGCCGTGGCGGCCCCCAGATAGCGTTTGCGCTTTTTCGGTTTGAGCATGTCCAGGTCGGCGAGGACCAGGCTGTCTACGCAGTCGCCGAAATCGTGGTCGACATTGAAGGCGGTAAAGCTCACGCCACCGGGCTCCAGCGCCTGTGCGTAGTGCTTGTAAAGCGTGGGCACCGGCAGGCCTTTTTCCGCCAGTGCGTCGCGCAGGGCGCGGAAGTCCTCGTCGTGGTCGGCGCCGGTAAATTCCGTGGTAAAGCGGAACGCCAGGTCCGCCGGTATCCGGAAGGGTGTGCGCGCTGAGGCTTCCAGGCCCGGCCGGTCGTAGTACAGGTGGTGGAAGTGGGCGATGCGCGCGATGCCCTCTTCGCCGTAGATGGCACTGACCGACGCGGGACCGAACAGGTAGCGATAAGCCGGATACTTGCTGATGAATGCGCCGATCCCGAACCATAGATAGTCCAGGGCATTGCGATTCTGGTAGCGCGGCTGTACGAAGCTGCGCCCCAGTTCGAGGCCCCGGGCAAAGATATCCTGCATGCCCGGCCCGTAGTTGAACAGGCTGGCGGAATAGAGTCCGTCCACGCCCAGTTCAGCGACAATCATGCGCGCGTCGCCGAGGCGGTAGGCGCCGGCGATTTCCAGGTCGACGCTGTCCCAGAGTACCAGTTGCAGGTAGTAGCGGTCGAAGCGATCGGTGTCGCGGGGCTTGCCGCTGCCCTCACCCACGGTGCGGAAGGTCAGTTCGCGCAGGCGGCCGATTTCGCGCATCACGCAGGGTGAATCCTGCATCCGGCAGAGCACGATCTTCTTGCCGTCCGCGGTTTCGCCAAGGTGTTCGCTGGCGGCAATTTCCCGCTTCAGCAGCAGGCGGTTCTCGGGATGGGCGACAGTTTCAACCGACTGGAAAATCGGCCGGCCATTGCGCGCCAGGCGATACACGTGCTTGCGGAACATGGCCGCGAGCTTCTTCGCCGATACCTTGATGCCGGCGTAGTGTTCGTGGGGAATCGGGTTGCCGACCCGGGCGTCGACCGTATTGTGGCTCTGCTTGAACATCTCGCGCACCAGCCACAGGGTCGACAGCGGGCGCGCCAGGAAGGACAGGCTATAGAAAAACAGCGAGTTGCGCCCGGCGACGAACACCGGCAGGATCGGCGACCGGGTGGCTGCGGCGATTTTTACAAAGCCGTTCTGCCACTCGCCGTCCTTTACGCCCTTCGGCCCGAAGCGGGAGACCTCCCCCGCGGGGAAGATAATCAGCGCACCGTCGTTTTCGAGATGTTCGCGGATATTGCGCAGGTTCTTCTTCGGCGTCGAGCCGCCCATGTTGTTGACCGGCAGCAGTACCGGCTGCAGCGGGTGCACCGCGCTCAACAGTTCGTTGGCGACCACTTTGACATCCGGGCGGACCTGCCGCACCAGTTGCATCAGCGCCAGCCCGTCGAGTGAGCCGATCGGGTGATTGGCGGCGATCACCACGCGACCCGAGGCGGGAATGCGGGCGCGTTCCTTGTCGGTCAGGCGCAGGGTGAAGTCGAAGTAGCGCAGGGTCTGTTCAATGAAGTCGAAGCCCTGCAGGTGCGGATAATCACGCTCGAACTGCTGGAAGCGGGACTCGTAGAAAAGGAAGCCGAGGAAGCGGCCCAGCGTCCGTGCCGTGCGCTGGTGCCGCTGTACGAAATCGGGGTAGCGGCGCTCGAGGAACGCCTGTATCTCCAGCAAGGAAGTGCTCCCCTAGCGATCCAGCTCGGCGAGGTCGTCTACCCGCCAGACGGAGCCGATCGCTGTGCTGCTGGTTTGCTGGCGCTGGTTGGCGACAAGGACATCGATCTTGCCGCCGCGCTGCAGGAATTCATGGATCTGCGCATTGATTTCGTCGCGGATCCGGCCTTTCTCAATTGGGTTGGTGCCTGTACTGTTTCGGTTCATCGGTGTCCCCTCCCGATTTGTGGGTACAAGCATCGGATTTGCGTGTTACAGCGGGAATAAACACCGGTGAATGTTTTGTGACGGGTTACCGGGCTTGCCTGTGGCAGCAATGCCGGGTCCGGGCAGATTGTAATGTGTGGGCAAATTGCGATACTGGCAGCATGGCGCGGATTCTCCGCGCCCGCCCCCGACAATAATGAAAGAACAGAGGTCGAAGCCCGATGACAACAGCCACCAGCCGAATTCTCGAGGAACTGGCCGACCGCGAGGCCATCCGCGAATGCCTCTACCGCTACGCCCGCGGCGTCGATCGCCTCGACGCCGACATGGTGCTGAGCGCCTACTGGCCCGACTGTGTCGACAAACACCTGGACTTCACCGGCAATGCCCAGGAATTTGTCGACTGGGCCTTTCCCCTGATGGGCGGTGGCATGGACCAGACCATGCACCACATCACCAACGTGCTGATGAGCATCCGCGGTCAGCAGGCGGATGTCGAGGCCTACTTCTACGGCATTCACCGCATCAGCACGCCCGATGGCGGCAAGATGGATGTCATCGGCGCCGGTCGCTATATCGACAAGTTTGAAAAGCGCGGCGACGAATGGCGGGTCATCCGCCGCGAAGTCGTCACCGACTGGTTCCGCCAGTACCCGGACTCCGCGGACTGGTCCCAGGGCATGCTCGGCATGATGATCGAGCCCGGCGGGCGCCGTCCTGACGACGCCAGTTACCGGGATCTCGACCTGGTCTGAATCCGGAGACATGGGCGCTGGCTGGCAGACCGACGGACAGCTGAGCTGGCGGCAACTCACGCCCTACGGGGTAGAGGTCCGCACAAATCTCGCCGGCCGGCTGGAGCAGGCGGATATCGCAAGGCTGGTCAGGCTCTTCTGGCGCCACAGCCTGCTGGTCGCGCCCGGCCAGCAACTGAGCCTGTCGCGGCAGCGCGAGGTGCTCGGCTGGTTCGGTCCGGTGCTGTTGCGGGACGGCGAAAGCGGCGTGCTCAGCAACCAGGGCGAGCACGCGGTGGTGCGCAGCGGACTGGCCTTTCACGCCGACGCCGCCTACACCGAGCATCCTTTCGAGGCCATCGCACTGCATGCGCTGGACGTGGTCGATGGCGCTTCCTCCACCCGTTTCGCCCACGCCGAGCGGGCCCTGGCAAAGCTGCCGGAGCGATTGCGCCAGGCGATCGCCAGTCGCGAGGTCGACATGATCACCCCGGGTTTCAGCCTGCTGGAACAGCGGGTCTGCGATGTTCCCGATCCCGAGTTCATGCAGCGGGGGCGTCGCCCAACCATCCTGGAGAATCCGCACTCCGGCCAGTCCTACCTCAACCTGAGCGAAATGCATGCTGCGCAGCTGGTGGGCCTGGAGTGGGCGGACAGCCGGGAACTCTTGCGCGAGACCTTCGATTACCTCTACGCCCCGGACAACATCGCCGAGCATATCTGGCGGCGCGGCGACCTGGTGATCTGGGATAACCGGGCGCTGCAGCACGCCCGAGGCTCGCTGGCAGCGGTAGGGCGGCGGGTGTTGCAGCGGGTTATCGTCGGCAGCGAAGGGGCCGCGCCGCACACCCTGAATCCTTCTCCACGACCTGTCGCTTTCTGACGCAGCAATAACGACCCCGGCCTTCGGCGCCCGCTGCCGGCCAAAATCCCTCGCCACCACCCGCGCGGAGCCCTATGTGACCCCGCCTGTCCATAACCGGGCATATTGCGCACGAAAAATGAGCACCTCCCAACGTTTAACAGAAATGAAACATTACTATCACATATGTGTCACCTCCCATTCCTACCATGCACCCCACATAGATCGGCTAACGCCGGGCACATTCGTGTCTTTATTCCACTAACTCGGATTAGGGGTTCAACATGGTTCTTGACTCTCGACTGCGGCAATTCCTGCTCGCACTGTGCGTGACTTCGCTGACCGCAGCCACCTTGACTGCCTGCGGCGGTTCTTCCTCGGACAACGTCTCTCCCGGCCAGATTGTTATCGGCGATGGCGACGGAGATGGTGATGGCGATGGAGACGGCGATGGCGATGGCGACGGAGATGGCGACGGAGACGGCGATGGTGACGTGATCGAGAGCGTCATCCCGGACTCCCTGTCCTCCGCGATCACCGCCAGCGGCGAAACCGCCAACGACGGCCGCGAAATCTACGACATCGACGTGAGCCAGCTGCCCGGCGGCAAGCTGAACCCGGACGGCCTGTTACTGGGCAACGATGTGGTCTTCCGCATTACTGGCGGCGCATTGCGCGTTAGCAACGATTAAGGGGAGTGAAAGCAATGAATCGCAGCAAACTTTACGCAGCGCTGGCCGCCGCAGGCCTTATTGCCGGAGGCGTTTCCGGCCAGGCGCAGGCCCAGTCCTGCACCCTGGAAATCGCGCCCGGTGCCACCATTGTCGGTGGCAGCAGCGAGGACTTCATCGTCATTGAGCAGGGCTGTCGCATCGACGCGCAAGGCACCGCAGACCAGCCCATCGAATTTACCGCCGAGCAGGCGGTTACCGGCTCGGTAGAAGACAACGTGCGCGGCCTCTGGGGCGGCCTGGTGATCAACGGTTTCGCACCGATCAACGACTGCCCGGAAGGCGAAGAGGGCGGCACTGCCGGTTGTACCAAGGAAGGCGAGGCCAACTCCGGCCTGTTCGGCGGCGACAACCCCGGCGACGACTCCGGTGTCCTCAAATACGTGGTGGTGAGCTACGCCGGTTCCAACGTCGACCCGGAAAACCAGCTCAACGGTATCGCCTTCCAGGGCGTGGGTAGCGGCACCAGCGTCGAGTACGTTCAGGTACACAACAACCTGGACGACGGTATCGAGTTCTTCGGCGGTACGGTGAGCGCCAAATATGTCGTCCTGACCGGCAACGGTGACGATTCCCTGGACTGGACCGACGGCTGGAGCGGCAGCATCCAGTACCTCTACCTGGAGCAGTCCGACTCCGGTGACAACCTGATCGAGGCGGACAACCGCGAGGGCGACGAGAACGCCATGCCGCGCTCCATTCCCTCGATCAGCAACATGTCCGGCTTCGGTCTCGCCGGCGAAAACGGCCTGCGCCTGCGTCGCGGTACCGGCCTGCACCTGACCAACTCGCTGGTCAGCGGCTCCGGCACCTGTATCCGTGTCGAAGGCGAATCCCGCAACCTGCTCGGCTCGGACCTCACCGTGGCCGGCACCAGCTTCGACTGCGCCGAAGCGGTGACCGACGATGACGATGGCTCGGTCGCCATGTACCTCGACAGCGCCGACGAGGTTTCCCTGGGCGGAGGCAGCGTGTCACCGGTTACCCCGAGCGGCAGCTTCTTCGAGAGTGCCGACTTTATCGGCGCCATCGGCGGCGACAACTGGACCGCCGGCTGGACCGTGGCCGGTTCCGTGAGCAACACCACCCCGAACCCGGGCATGGGCTGTCCTGCGGGTACCACCGAGGCCGAGGAGTTCGCCGGCCAGACCGTGTGTGACCTCACCGGTACCATTACCCAGGACCTGAACCTGACCGCCGGTCGCCTCTACCGCCTGAACGGCAAAGTGGTTGTCGGCGGTGACAACACCGATTCCGCGACCCTGAGCATCGCTGCAGGCGTGACCGTCTTCGGTGGCACCTCCAGCGATTTCCTGGTGATCTCCCGCGGCTCGCAGATCATGGCCAACGGTACCGCCAACGCGCCGGTGACCTTTACCGGCGCCGACGATCTTCTCGGCAACGTCGATCCGGCCACTACCCGCGGTCTGTGGGGTGGTGTGGTGCTGAACGGTAATGCCCCGATCAACGACTGCCCCGAAGGCGCCGCAGGCGGCACCGACGCCTGCACCAAGGAAGGCGAGGCCAACTCCGGCCTGTTCGGCGGCAGCGACGCCAGCGATTCCAGCGGCAAGCTGAACTACGTGGTAGTGAAATACGCCGGCTCCAACGTCGATCCGGAAAACCAGCTCAACGGTATCGCCTTCCAGGGTATCGGTTCCGGCACGGTGGTTGACTACGTACAGGTGCACAACAACCTTGACGACGGTTTCGAGTTCTTTGGCGGCACCGTCAACGCCAGCCACATTGTTCTCACTGGCAACGCCGACGACTCCCTCGACTGGACTGATGGCTGGACCGGCACCATGCAGTACGTGCTGATCAACCAGGCCACCGACGCCGGCGACAACGGCATCGAGGCGGACAACCGCGAGGGCGACGAGAATGCGCTGCCGCGCTCCATCCCGACCATCGCCAACATGACCATCGTCGGCAGCCCCACCGAGCGCAGCGTGCGCTTCCGTCGCGGCACCGGCATCCACATGTACAGCAGCTACCTGACCAACAGCGCGACCTGTATCGATGTCTCCGGCGAGTCCCTGAACCTGCTGGGTACCGACATCACCTTCGACGGCGTCTCCTTCGACTGCCCCGAAGTGGTTGACGGCGACAACCCCGACCTGCAGGCCTTCCTCGACAGCCTGGGCAATGTCTCCCAGAGCGGCGGCGCGGTATCCCCGGCTGACCTCTCCGGCATCGCCAACCTCGAGAGCAGCGACTTTATCGGTGCGGTGGGCGACGTCAACTGGACCAGCGGCTGGACCTTTGGCGACATCGACACCGGCGTGCCGGAATTCCCGGCGGCTGGCTGCCCCGCGGGCACTACCGAGGGCGCGGAAATCGCCGGTATGCCCAGCTGTGTCCTGAGCGGCACCATCTCCGGTGAACTGCAGCTCAACAACAGCAACTACTACGTGCTCGACGGCAAGGTGGTCGTGGGCGGTGACAACACCGACACCGGCACCCTGGTCATCGACGCCGGCACCACCATCCTCGGCGACGACGACACCGACTTCCTGGTGGTCTCCCGCGGTTCGCAGATCATGGCCAACGGCACCGCGAATGCGCCGGTGACCTTCACCGCGATCGAGGACGTGCAGGGCCAGAACCTGGACGGCGCCCGCGGCCTGTGGGGTGGCGTCGTGCTGAACGGTAACGCGCCGATCAACGACTGTCCGGAAGGCGCAGTGGGTGGCACCGATGCCTGCACCAAGGAAGGCGAGGCCAATTCCGGCCTGTTCGGCGGCAGCAACGCCGACGACAACAGCGGCAAGCTCAGCTACGTGGTGGTCAAGTACGCCGGCTCCAACGTCGACCCGGAAAACCAGCTCAACGGTATCGCCTTCCAGGGTATCGGTCGCGGCACCCAGGTCGACCACATCCAGGTGCACAACAACCTGGACGACGGTGTCGAGTTCTTCGGCGGCGCCGTGGACGTGAGCTACATCGTGCTGACCGGCAACGGCGACGACTCCCTCGACTGGACCGATGGCTGGGTTGGCCGCATGCAGTTTGTGCACATCGTGCAGGCGGATGACGCCGGCGACAACGGCATCGAGGCGGACAACCGCGAGGGCGACGAGAACGTCGAGCCGCGCTCCAACCCGACAATTGCCAACATGAGCATCATCGGCAACACCGGCGAGCGGGCCATCCGCCTGCGTCGCGGCACCGGTGCCGACCTCTACAACGTACTGGTCACCGGCTCCGCAACCTGCCTGGACGTGTCCGGTGAGTCCGTCGGCCTGCTCGGCATCGATATCAACATCGAGAGCAGCTCCTTCGGCTGCGCCGATGTGGTGGATGGCGACAACGCCGACCTGCAGATGTACCTGGACGGCGCGGTCAATGTGACCCAGGACGGCAGCATCCCGTCGGCAGCGACCCTGCCCGCCGACGGCTTCTTCCAGTCCTCTGGCGTGGTCGGTTCCGACTTCGACAGCTGGAAGGGCAACTGGGTATTTGGCCTCTAAGGGTCGGCCTGCAAGTGAGAGTGCAACTGATGAAACGCAAGCAGTTATCACTGGCCGTACTGGCAGCGCTGGGAACCCAGGTTCCCGGCGCTCTCGCCCAGGAAGCCGCGAATCCGGCACCCATGGCGGTGCCGCAGATCGAAGAGGTGTTCGTCACCGGGCAGTTCATCCCGGACGAAAAGCGCGACACCTCGGAGATTTCCAATGTACTGGGGGAGGAGGACATGAACCTCGTCCCCGAAACCGATGTCGGTTCCACCCTGTCACGGGTGGCCGGCCTCAGCCTGGTCGGCGGCAAGTACGTCTATGTGCGCGGCCTGGGTGAGCGCTACTCATCGACGCTGATCAACATGGCGCGCATTTCCAGCCCGGTACCCTTCCAGAAGACCGTGCCGCTGGATATCGTGCCGAACAATATCGTCAACAGCCTGCTGGTGCAGAAGACCTATTCCGCCCAGTACCCCGGCGACTTCTCCGGCGGTGTGGTGGATATTCGCACCAAGACCCTGCCCGACGAGGATTACTTCGAGTTCAAGCTGCGCATGGGCGGCAACTCGGAGTCCACCGGTGGCGACGGCGTCTACTACAAGGGCGGCGAAAACGACAACTGGGGCTGGGATGACGGTACCCGCAAGATACCGAAAAATATCCAGGGCCTGACCAGCGAGGAGTTCGAGGCGACGCCCTACCCGGACAAGGCCAACCTCGGCGCCAGTTTCTACAACAACTGGGACATCTACGAAAAGGATGTGAAGCCGATCTACGGTGCCGAGGCCGAACTGGGCAAGCGTATCGATTTCGACAATGGCGGCGCCCTCGGGGTGCTCGCCAGCGTGAAATACAGCAATTCCTGGCTCAATACCATCAAGGACATGCGTCGCTACGAGTTTACCGGTGTGGACGGCGGCAGCAACCAGACCGTGGACTACACCCGCTGGATCACCACCCAGCAGGTCAACCTCAGCGGCTTCCTCAATGTCGGCTGGGAGATAAACCAGGACAACTCGATCTCCTTCACCGCCATTGACCTGCGCCAGTCGGAAGACCAGGTACAGCAGGACCGCGGCCTGTCCAGCGAAGACGATGTCACCGACGGTACGCCGGTGGAAAGCTACCGCCTGCAGTGGACCGAGAACGAGATCGAGTCCTACCAGCTGTCCGGCGAGCACTACTTTTCCGCGCTCAACGATATGCGCCTGGACTGGCGCGCGGTGGACGGCGGCGGTTCGCGCAAGGCGCCGGACACCCGCACCTTCACCTACGCGGAGGACAACTCCGGCTATATGGCGCTGGTCGATCCCAGCCGCCAGGCGGCGGGTGACCTGCGCGACGTGTACCAGGCACCGGAGCGCAACTACAGCAAGCTGGACGACGATATCAGTGAGTACGGTTTCGATATCGAACTGCCGGTAGATTTCATGGATACCACGCTGCGCGCCGGCTATTCCACCTACGAGCGCACCCGTGAGAGCAACGACCGCTTGTTCCGCTTCGGCCTGCAGCCGACCGCGCCCGGTTACATCGGCTGGGAAACCCCGAGCCAGCTGTTCAGCAACGATAACTGGGCCAACCTCTACCTGAGCGTGCGGGACTTCTCCGCCGGCCAGGCCAATGCCTCGGGCATCTATCCCTTCGCGGAGTCTTCGGAGGAAATTGCCGCCTACTACGGTTCGGTGGATATGCAGGTCCTGCCCACCGTGCGCCTGCAGTTCGGCGCGCGCAGCGAGGATACCGAGCTGAAAGCCGATGCCTGGGGTGGCAACACCGAGAAGGGCACGATCAACGCCACGCAGCGCAAGTATGACGACCTCCTCCCCTCGGTCTCCGTGACCTGGGAATTCATCGAGAACATGCAGGTGCGCCTGGCCTACTCGGAAACGGTGAACCGCCCCAGCCTGCTGGAAATCACCGGTTCCACGCTGCGCAACCCGGAAGACCAGAACCTCTACCGCGGTAACGTGTTCCTGGAGCCCGCGGACGTGGAGAACCTCGACCTGCGCTGGGAGTGGTATTTCGGCCAGGCCGACGAGATGTCGATCGGCATATTCAGCAAGGATTTCAGCAATCCCATCGAGCTGGCCAAGATCCAGGCCCAGGGCGATATCTACACCTGGTTCAACGCGGATGAAGCGCAGCTTGAGGGCGTGGAATTCGACATGCGCAAGGACCTGTACTTCGGCGAGTGGTTCGGCCTGAGCCCGGCCTTCGACGGCTTCCGGATCTCCGCCAACGTCTCCTGGATCGATTCCGAGGTGACGCTGCTGGGCTCGGGTGAAACCGCCGCTGACGTGCCGCTGACCGGCGGGCGCCAGATTGCGCCGTTGTATTCCAACACCCGGCGCATGACCGGCCAGTCAGACCTGCTGGCCAACGCGCTGTTTTCCTACCAGGACTACGACACGGGTATCACCGCGAGTATCGCCTATAACTTCACCGGCGACCGCATCGTGCTGGTGGGTGACAACAACGCGCCGGATATCATCGAAGAAGACCGCAACCGCATCGACGTACTGGTCAAGTACGGTTTCGAACTGTGGGGCGAGGAAGTGGAACTGGAGGCGAAAGCCGCCAATATTCTCGGCGACGACATCGAGTGGACCCAGGGTGGACAGGTCTACGAGAAGTGGGATCCGGGTATTACCTACAGTCTTGGCCTGAAGGCCAGGTTCTAGTGATTCAGGGGTGCTTGCGCACCCCTTTTTTTACCCTGCAGCCGAGACTTATGCGCCGACTGAAATCAGTTGGGTATCCGCTTTACCGTTTTTGTCTTCCTGGTAGCGGTAGCGTACCGTGCTGCCGGAAGGCGCTTCCTTCAGGCGGGTGTCGGCGGGGAGCTTGAATTCCATCTTTTCGTTGCGGCGTACGCGGCAGTTGGCGTCTTCGTCATACTTCTGCATGGAGTGGAATTCGACCTTGGTGCTCTGCTCGTCACCCTGGCCGGATTTATAGACAGTGCCCTCGAGCATGCAGTCCTTGGCGCTGTCCGCCTGTGACATTGAGGCGAAGGCGATCAGGGCGAACGATGACAGGGCTATGGCGATTTTTTTCATGGTACCTATCTCCTGGCGGGGCCGATGGCGGCCAAAATTCATAATACTGTAACAATGTTGTAGTAATCGCTTGCTAGGCGTATGGGGCAAGAATACGCATAAACCGGTGCGTGCATCTATCGTTGTCATAAAAAATTCATATTTAATAAATATTTATGACATATAAGCGCTGCACCGGTTGCGGCCGGTTTGCGGGTGTCAAGATACTGTCATATTGCTGTAACCAAAGGCGGTTAACTTCGCGCTCATCAGGCCGCGGATGCGTCGATTCCGCTGGCGTAAAGAATGTGGAACCCGATGCAAATGCGAAATGCTGTGATGGCCGGTTTTATTTCCCTGTTGGTGGCGCTGCCGGCCGCCGCCCTGTCCCTGGCGCCCGAGGAATTCAATGCTTCCCGCCAGCTCGCCTGCGTGCTCGCGGAGCAGTCGCTTGGCTACCTCACCGAGGTGGAGTACGGTGCGCGCACCCACGATGTGCTCGACGGGTTCGACGACACGGAACGTGACAATATCCTGGCCAAGGCCATCGGCTACGTGGATGGCCTGATGTTTGATATCGCCGCCGACAACAACAACCTGGTCGATGGCCGCCTGCAGGAGTTCGTCGCCAGCACCACCTGTGCCAGCGAAGGCTACCAGAACGCGACCCTGCGCCTGTAATACCCGCCCGCCGCGGGGGCCTAGCGACAGACCTCGCGGAAACCCGCCGCAGTGAAGGGGATCATGCGCTCGAAGGCGGCGCTGATGTCCGCGGATTTACATTTCCCTCCCGACAGCTTGTCGATCCGCCCGGTTTTCGCCAGGGCCAGGGTCAGCGCGCCCGACAGGCTCTGGTAACACCAGAAAATATCCTCTTCGCTGGCCCCCGGCAGGGCCTTGCGCAACGCTGCGATGAACTCCAGTACCAGGGTATCGAACAGCGACGACATCATCTTGGGCGCCCAGTAGGGCGAGTTATTGATGTAGGCGACCAGCGCCAGGTAATTGGTCCAGCCCGGACCACCGCCCTGTTGGGCGTCGTCCAGCGGGGTGAGGAACGCGCCGATGATATCCTCGAGCGGCGGGCCGCCGGGCCCGGCGGCTGCCTGGCAGGCGCGCAGGGCGTCCAGGCGGGCCTGGTTGACCTCTACCGCGCGGCGGTCGAAAACCGCCTTGAACAGGTCGAGTTTCTTGCCAAAGTGGTAGTTGGCCAGCGCCACGTCGACACCGGCGCCCTGGGCGATCTGGCGCAGCGTCACACCGTCATAACCGTGAATGGCGAATAACTCCTCGGCGACGTCGAGAATGCGTTCGCTCTTGGTGCTGGGCGGCTTTTTGCTCATTGTTTTTCCTGTCGGCGTTCGACCAGAAGATTATCATATTTGATTATTCAACAAATGTTGAATAATCTTCGCCTCCTATAAATCGAATAAACTCAGGATTTCTCCCATGACTCCGGAAGTGTTCAAGTATTGCGTGGTCGGCGCCTACGCCGCGCTGGTTTACTGGTTGTCCTGGCGCGGCATGCGCCGCACCCGGTCGGTAGCGGGTTTTTCCATCGGCAACAAGGACATGCATCCCTGGCTGATCGGGATCACCCTGGCCGCGTCCATCTCCTCCACCGCCACCTTTGTCATCAATCCCGGTTTCGTCTACGCGGACGGACTCTCGGCCTACCTGCACTACGGCGTGGCGGGTTCCCTCGGCATCCTGACCGCCTTCCTGGTGCTGACCCGGGGATTCCTGCGCCTCGGCGAGCGCGGCGCCGCGCTTACCATCCCGCAGTGGATCCACTACCGCTACCAGCACCGGGGGCTGAGCCTGTTCTTCGCCTTCATCAACCTGTTGTCGATCACCTTCGTGGTGCTGATCCTGGTGGGCTGCAGCCTGCTGGTGACCGGCCTGTTCCCGGTGGACCAGAAGACCGCGCTGGTACTGGTGCTGGTGTTCGTCTTTTCCTATGTGCTGATGGGCGGCACTTACGCCCACGCCTACACTAATTCCCTGCAGGGCATCATGATGCTGCTGGTGACTGCAGTGCTGTTCGTGCAGGGTTGGAAGTATTTCGACGGTGATTTCATCGGTGCGCTGCGCAGTGTCGGCGCCGAATACGCGGCGCCCTTCAATCGCGACAGCAGTCTCTACTTCGATTTCTTCTCGGTGTTTGTCAGCGGTTTCGTGATTACCTTTGCGCTCATGCTGCAGCCGCACATTCTCACCAAGGTGCTGTACCTGCGCAGTGAGAAGGATATTCGCCAGTTCATCATTTCCACGGTGGTCGTGGGCTCGGTGTTCACGCTGATGTTGATGATCGGTTTCTACGCCCGACTGGCAGGTGTCGAGGTGGAGTCGCAGGATGCGGTGGTGCGGGAGTACCTGCTGCATGAACTGGGCTCGTCGCCCTGGGGCGAGTACGCGCTGGTGTTTGTCTTCATCACCTTGCTGGCGGCGGGAATGAGCACCCTGGACGGTATCCTGGTCGCGCTGTCCGCCATGGTGGTGAACGACATTGTCGGCCCGCTGGCCAGCAGGCGCGTCGACGGCCTGAAGCTGTCGCGCTGGGTGTTGGTCGGGGTCGGTGTCATCGGCGTCGTGCTGGCCTGGAACCCGCCGCCACTGGTGGGCCTGTTTGCCCAGAAGGGGGTTTACGGGCTGGCCGCCGCCTCGGTGGTGCCGATTCTGTTCGGGGTGCTGGTGCGGCGGCCTATACCGGTCTGGGTTGTCTGGGGGGCGGCCCTGATCGGCCTCGCTGCCCACCTCCTGCTCAATCTCGCTCTGGGGGTAGAAAATCCCGCAGTTTCAGCCACCTACGCGATTTTCGCGGCGCTGGTCTTTGGTCTTGGCGGGCTCCTGTTGAGCCCTGCGCGGGCGGTTGGTCCGGCGGATTTGTCCACAGCCGACTGAATAGCGCTTGACAGTTCAACGTTTGTTGAATATGTTTCCAGAAAAATTCAACATGCGTTGAAATATCGGGCGACACAGTCCCCGAAAATAATGCTAATAACCGACTGAAAGAATAACAGTACCCACGAGGTCAAAACCGATGAAGCCTATTTGCACCCGTACACCCCTGTTCCTGGCGCTCGCCGCCAGCTGTGCTGTCACCGCTCCCCAGGTTGCCGCCCAGGCCACGAGCAAGCAGTTTGCCCTTGAGGAGGTGGTCGTGACTGCCCGGCGCCGTGCGGAGAACCTCCAGGACGTGCCGATCGCGGTAACCGCGCTGTCCGGCGAAGAGCTGGCCCTGAAGGGCTCGTCGGACATTACCGAGCTGGCGCTCTCCGTGCCCAGCGTGACCCTGGAAGCCTCCCGCGCCACTACCAACACCCTGACCGCGTTTATCCGCGGGGTCGGCCAGCAGGACCCGGTCGCCGGTTTCGAGCAGGGCGTGGGGCTCTACCTGGACGACGTCTACCTGGCGCGGCCCCAGGGCAACGTACTGGACATCTACGACGTGGAGCGCATCGAGATCCTGCGCGGGCCGCAGGGCACCCTTTACGGGCGCAATACGATTGGCGGGGCGATCAAGTATGTCACCCGGCGCCTGGACGACGAGTTCTCCGGTTCGCTGAAAGCCACCTACGGCAGCTATGACCAGACCGACCTGGTGGGCACGGTGTCCGCGCCGCTGGGCGACAGTTTCCGCGTCGGCGGCACCCTTGCCTCCTTCCAGCGCGACGGTTACGGCGACAACCTGACCACCGGCCAGGACCAATACGACAAGGACATCTTTGCCTACCGCCTGAGCGCCGAGTGGGAACCCACCGATAGCCTGCTGTTCCGCTTCGCCTACGACAATACCGAGGACGACAGCAGCCCGGTGGCGGGTTACCGCGTCTATCCGGGCGCCTTCTCGGGTACCCCGGTGCTCAAGGATATCTACGACAGCACCGCGGGTGCCGCCGACCAGCCTTCCACCGCGGGCATTGGCGGGCGCAACGAGTTCGAGGCCGACGGCTGGATGCTGTCGGTGGACTGGGAACTCAGCGAAACCATCACCCTGCGTTCGATTACCGCGGATCGCGAGGACGAGTTCAACACGGTAATCGATTTCGACGGCCTCGCGGGCATGGACCTCGATGCCCCGGGCATCTACGACAACGAACAGTTCAGCCAGGAATTCCAGCTGCTGTACAACAGCGAGCGCATCCAGTTGGTGGCCGGTCTCTACTACCTCGATGCCAGCGCGGGCACCGAGTTCGACGTGGTGCTCGGCAATATCGGGGTTTCCGCCTACAGCAACGGGGTGGCGAAAACCGAATCCTGGTCTGCCTTCGCCGACCTGACCTACAACCTGACCGAACAGCTTTCCCTGGCCGTGGGCGGACGCTATACCGAGGATACCCGCAGCGCGGATGTCTACCGCGCGTCCTACCTGGGCATCAATTCGCCGGCTTTCGGTGGTACCGGCGTGCAACTGGGCGTGACCAGTGATTACAGCGCGGAAAAAACCTTCTACGACTTTTCCCCGCGCATCAACCTGAGCTACCACTGGAATGACGACATCACCACCTATGCCGGTTACAGCCAGGGTTTCAAGGCGGGCATGTTCGATCCCCGCGGCGCCAACTTCGTGTTCGCCGATGTCGAGGACGGGGTGGCGCCGGAGAACCTGGATTCATTCGAGGTGGGCCTGAAATCCCGCTACTGGAACGGCCGCGCGGTGACCAATATCGCGTTGTTCTACAGTGAGTACACCGACATGCAGGTGCCTGGCTCCGCGGGCCTTGATACCAACGCGGACGGCATCAACGACACTTTCGTGGGCACCCTCTACAACGCGGGTAAATCGGAGATCTCCGGCATCGAGATCGAGGGCAATTTCCTGCTGACCGAAAACTTCAGCGTGCAGGTGGCCGCCAGCTTCCTCGATACCAATATCAAGGAGTGGATCGTCGATGGCGTGGATGTCTCCGACGACGTCGTGATCCAGAATACGCCGGAGGAAATGGGTTATATCGCCCTGAACTACAACCGCGACCTGTTCAGCGGCAACACCAACTTCAACCTCAACTGGTCCTACAAGGGCGATGTGGCCCAGTTCGAGACTCCGGTGCCGGAGATCGACCAGGACGCCTACGACACCATCAACGCCAGCATCGTCTGGACCAGCGCCAGCGGCGACTGGTTGCTGGGACTCAACGGCAAGAACCTGACTGACGAGGAGATCAAGACCTCCGGGTACTGTTTCGGGTTTACCTGTCCGTCCGCGCTCGGGCTGGAGAACAACACGACAGTATTCTATGCGCCGCCGCGCACTATCAGTGCCTCGGTAGAGTACAAATTCTGAACCAGGTGGAGGCGGGCCTGCAGCCCGACCTGACTTCGCCGCGGGATATCCCGCGGCATTTTTTCCCGGTTTAGACTGCCTGGCGCTAGTGGCATCGGCACGCACGGCTACGAGAAGAGAAACTACCCAGTGGACAAGTTCGAATCAATTTCCCCGCTCCTGCCGGAGATCCTGGCCTTGCACGGCAAGTGGCGCGGCAGCAAGGAGGCGGTCATCTGCGATAACCGGCGCTGGACCTGGGCGGAATTCTGCGCCGCCAGCCACCAGTTGGCGCATGGGCTGGTGGCCCGTGGCATCAAGCCCGGCGAGCGTGTGGCGGTGGTCATGTCCAACAGCCTGGAGATGGTCCAGGCGCTGTGCGGCGTGATGGCCGCCGGCGCCTGCTCGGTGCCGATCAACCTCTCGGTCAGCGACGAGGCCCTGGTCGGCATGCTTGCTGACGCCGGCGCCAGCGCGCTGATCGCCAGCGAGGACCAGCGGGCGCGGCTGGACAACCTCGACGGGGGATTGCCGGCGCAACTGGCCCTGCGCATCGTTGCCGCGTCCCCGGGCAGCTCCGGCTGGCTCAGCCTGGAGGAGGTTTGCAAGGGGCAGCCTGCAGCTTTCCCCGGCATAGCCATCGCGCCGGATGCGCCCTTGAACATCATCTACAGTTCCGGCACCACGGGCCTGCCCAAGGGTATTCTCCATACCCACCAGGGCCGCCTGGCCTGGGCGATGGACCTGGCGATTGCGCTGCGCTACCACGGCAGTGCGCGCAGCCTGTTTACCATCGGCCTGTATTCCAACATTTCCTGGGTGGGCATGCTCTGCACGCTGCTGGCGGGTGGCACCGCCGTGGTCTGCCGCAGCTTCGATCCCGCGGATACCCTGCGGCAGATCGAGCGGGAGCGCATCAGCCATATCGCCATGGTGCCGATCCAGTACCAGCGGGTGATCGAGGCCCTGAAATCGGCAGGCGGCGATGTCAGCAGCATGCAGGCGATGATGAGCTGCGGCTCGCCGCTGCACGAGGGCTTGAAACAGGAAATTTTCGAGCAGTTCAGTTGCGGGGTGATCGAGCTCTACGGACTGACCGAGGGGATCATCACCACGTTGGAACCGGAGGAAGCGCAGGGCCGCTGGTCGAGTGTCGGTCGGCCGCTGCTGGGAACCGACATCTGCATTATCGATGACGAGGATCGCATACTGGGTCCCGACCAGCCGGGCGAGATCGTCTCCCGCGCGCGTATCGCCATGCCCTGTTACTGGGGACGGGAGGACGTTACCGCACAGGCGATGTTCGTCGACAGTGAAGGGAAACAGTGGCTGCGCAGCGGCGACATCGGCTACTACGACAGTGACGGCTATTTCTACATTGTGGACCGCAAGAAGGACATGATTCTCTCGGGGGGACAGAATGTGTATCCCCAGGACATTGAAGCGGTGCTGGTGCAACACCCCGAGGTGGATGATGCCGCGGTGATCGGCCTGCCCAGCAGGCGCTGGGGTGAGACCCCGGTGGCGCTGGTGGTGCCGGTGGCGGAATCCGGCGCGGACCACGGTGCTATCCGCGAGTGGACCAACGGCAGGGTGGGCAAGCAGCAGCGCATCGCCGAGGTGATTTTCGTCGACGAACTGCCGCGCAACCCCAATGGCAAAATACTCAAGCGCGAGCTGCGCCAGACCTTCGGAGACCGGCACTATGAGTGAATATAGCGATATCTGGTACCACAGTGAGGACGGGCTGAAACTCTACGCCAGGGACTATCCCTGTGCCGACCCCGCAGTGGCGCAACCCGGGCTGGTCCTGTGTATGCACGGCCTGACCCGCAATTCCGCGGATTTTGCCGGGCTGGCCCCGCACCTGAGCCAGCGCTACCGGGTGGTGGCGGTGGACGTGCGCGGCAGGGGGCGCTCCGAGTACGACAGCAACCCGGCCAACTACACGCCCCTGACCTATGCCCGCGACATGCTGCACCTGCTGGACCAGCTCGATGTGCCGCAGGCTGTGCTTTGCGGTACTTCCATGGGCGGGCTGATGGCGCTTTTGATGACGGCGATGGCACCCGCGCGGGTGCGCGCGATCATCCTCAACGACATCGGGCCGGAGATCGATCCCCGCGGGCTGGAACGGATCAAGAACTATGTGGGCAAGGCGCAGCCGGTGATCGACTGGGCCGGGGCCGTCGCCCAGTCGCGGGGGATCAATGGCGAGGCATTTCCGGATTTCACCGATGCCGACTGGCTGCATTTCGCCCGCGCGGTCTATCGCGAAGAGCACGGGGTGCCGGTTCTGGCCTACGACCAGGCAATCGCCCAGCCGGTTGATGCCGACGATGGCGCCGCCATACCCGCAGACCTCTGGCCGGTGTTCGACGCAGCCGCGGCGCACCCCATGCTGGTGGTGCGCGGGGCGCTTTCGGATATCCTCGCGGCCTCCTGCGTGGCGACGATGCAGCGCAGGAAGCCCGACCTGCAATACGCCGAATTGTCCAACCGCGGCCATGCGCCGACCCTGGACGAGCCCGCGGCACGCGCAGCCATCGATACTTTCCTCGCGTCTCTCGATCCGTGACCGGCGGACGCAGGCCGATAACTACTTGCCGGAGGCAATCTGTTCTATAGTTAGGGCTGTCGGAACGGGGCAAGAAAACAGTTATGAAATCGATTTTGCGCAGTTGGCTGACCCTCCTGGGTGCGGGCCTTTTGGTGAGCGTCGCGGGCTGCGGCAATGATGAAGGCAAGGCGGGCATGGCGACAGGGCAGGCGGATACGGCGCTCATCGAAGGCGAGGTCTACTACCGCGAGCGCATGCTGTTGCCGCCCGGCGCCGAGGTCGAGGTTCAGCTGCAGGATATTTCCCGCGCCGATGCGCCCGCGTCAGTGATGGAAACCGTGATTTTCAAGCCGGAGTCCGGCCCACCCTGGCCCTTCAGTATCAGTTACGATCCCGCTGCTATAGACAGCCGTATGCGCTACGCCCTGCGCGCAACGGTTTCCGTGGGTGGCAAGCTCATGTTTACCACCACAGAATACATCGATCCCTTTGCCGAGGGACCGCTGAAAATCCTGGTGCGGCGTGTGGCGGAACCGCCGCCGCGACCCGCCGCCGCTGCGCCCGCGGCAGCTGCCGGTGAAAGCCCCGCCGCCACTGGTGACGACCCGGCCTGGGTGCTGGAAACCCTGGGTGGTGAACCGGCCCCGCTGGGTGCAGGTGAACGACCTGTCAACCTGCAACTGAACCAGCAGGACAAGTCGGTCGCCGGCTTCAGTGGCTGTAACCGCTACCACGGCCAGTTCAGTTCCGAGGGCGAGTCCGAACACGGCACCCCGATCCGCTTTGGCGAGATGGCCAGCACCATGATGGCCTGCGTTTCCGGCATGGAGACGGAACAGGCCTACCTGAAAATGCTTGCAGGCGTGGATGCCTACCGCATGGACGGCAACACCATGGACCTGTTGTCCGGCGAAGAGGTCGTCGCCACTTTCAAAATGGAGTGACAGGGACACCGCAGAGGGTAGTGCGGCGCAGCGCCTGCCCGCTATAATACCGCGCTACTGAGTTGACTCCCGAAATCATGCGTTCCCTGCTGCCCCTGCACCGCTTCCGATTTGCGCGCCTGCTCGCCCTGGCGGCGTTGCTGTGCGTCGCCGGATTGCAACTGCATGAACTCGATCACTGGCACAGCGACGCCGACACCGCTTCCCACTGCCTGGTTTGCAAGAGCACCACCGGCCTCGCGGTCAACACGAGCTCTTCCTCCAGCCTGCCGCAATTTGGCCTGTTACCGCCACTCCGGCACGCCAGCCCTTCCTTTGAATCCGTTCCCCGCATCGGTTTCCTCGCCCGGGGGCCACCGCACTTCTCCTGACGCAATCCTTCTTGATTTCGACTGGAGACAGACATGAAGCGTTTTACCCCGATCGCCGCGGCCCTGTTCGCGGCGCAGGCGGCTGCAGAGCAGTTGCCGATGGAACACGTATTGGTATCCGTACCACTGCACAAGAAATCTGCCGAAACCGCGCTGCCGGTTACCGTGCTTTCCGGTGACGAATTGCACCGGACAGTGGCCAGCAGCCTCGGTGCCACCCTCGACGGCAACCCCGGCCTCGCCAGCGCCTCCTTCGGACCCGGTGTCGGCCAGCCGGTGGTGCGCGGCCAGCAGGGCGCCCGGGTGCGGGTGCTGCAAAATGGCACCAGTAGCGCCGACGCCTCGGCTATCAGCGCGGACCACGCGGTAGCCCTCGAGCCACTGCTGGCCAACAGCATCGAAGTACTGCGCGGGCCGGCGACGCTGCTCTACGGCGGCGGTGCCATTGGCGGTGTGGTCAATGTGCTGGACAACCGCATCCCCACCGCCCTGCCCGATGCACCCGAAGGGGGGGTGGAATACCGCCACGACAACGCCTCGGACAGGGATGTTGTGGTCGCTCGCGCGGAAACCGCGCTGGGTCCCCTCGCCCTGCATGTCGACGGCTTCGCCAGTGACTGGTCCGACCTGGATATTCCGGGCAGCCCGGAAGCGACGCCCGACGAGGACCTCGACGAGCACAGCCTGGGCACTCTGGAGAATACCGCCGGTGATAGCCGCAGCCTGACACTGGGTGGCAGCTATCACTTCGACGCGGGCTTTTTCGGCCTCGCCGTCAACCGGCTGGACAACAATTACGGCATCCCCCTTGCCGGTCACGATCACGCCCACGAGGAAGATCACGACGCCGAAGAAGTGAATGAGTTGGAGGAGGGTGGCGTGACCATTGAAATGGAGCAGACCCGCTACGACGCGGCGCTGCACCTGCACGAACCGCTGCCCGGCGTCGAAGTACTGAGCGCTTTCCTCACCCGCACCGAGTACGAGCACGCGGAAGTGGAAGACGACGGCGCGGTGGGTACCCGCTATGTCAACGACAGCTGGGAGGGCCGGCTGGAACTGGTGCACCAGCCCCTGGGGCCGCTGCACGGGGTTGTCGGGCTGCAGGCAGTCTCCGGTGACTTCAGCGCCATCGGCACGGAGGCTTTCATCCCGCCCACCGAGCGCGACGACAGCGGCCTGTTCCTGCTCGAGGACTACCACGTGGGCGACTGGCTGTTCGAGTTCGGGCTGCGCCTCGACCGCGATTCGCGCGATCCGGAGGGGCCGTCGAAAAGCCGTGAGTTCACCGCCTTCAGCGCGTCCGCTTCGGCCCTCTGGCAGCTATCGCCCGCGTGGCAGGTTGGCTCATCGCTGTCGCGGGCGGAGCGGGCGCCGGCCATCGAGGAACTCTATTCCAATACCAGCGCCAGCAGTCCCGCGCAGTGGGTGGTCCACGCCGCCACCAACGCCATCGAGATCGGCGACGATAAGCTCGATACCGAGGTGTCCAACAACATCGACCTCTCCCTGGAGTGGCAGCAGGAGGGGCACTTTGCCACGCTGAGCCTGTATTACAACGATTTCAGCGACTATATCGGCCTGTTCGCCAGCGGCGAGGAGTGGGACGGGGTGCCGGTGTACCTCTACGCCCACCGCGATGCCGAATTCTATGGCGTCGAGGTCGACAGCGAGTTTTCCCTCGTCCAGACCAGCGCCGGCGAGGTGCGGCTGCGACTGTTCGGTGACTCGGTCCGCGGCAGCCTCGACGGTGGCGGTGACGTACCGCGCCTGCCGCCGCTGCGCCTCGGCGCGCGCCTGTCCTGGACCGGCGATGCCCTCAGCGTCTGGGGCCAGGTGCTCGACGCCGCGGACCAGGACCGTCCCGGCGCCAACGAGCTGCCCACCGCGGGTTACACGCGCTGGGACCTCGGCGCGGAGTACGCCCTGCCCCTGGGTGAAACGGAACTGCTGCTGTTCGCCACGCTGAACAACCTCACCGACGAGGAGATCCGCCTCAGTACCTCCTTCCTGCGAGAGGTGGCACCCGAGGCTGGACGCGGAGTGGAGGCCGGTTTGCGCCTGCGTTTCTAGGCGCCATGTGAGAGGTTCGAGTGCCGGGTCTGCCCTGTTTTTTCGAGGCAACCCGGCTTTTTTGTCGTGCTTTTGCGTGCTCGATGGAGCCTCAGTTCCGTACTGCCCCCACGGCTCGAGAGCGCTTTAACTCACCGTGGGGGCAGTACGGAACTGAGTCTCTCGTATGCAGCGAACTCAGAATTCTGTTCCTTCGTTCCAGAAATAAACCTCCAGCCTTTTGGTACGAGTAAATACAATTACTCTGGTTTTACTCTTCGTTCTACGCAGTGCCGTTCTTCGAATTCTGCGCCACAGGTAGAGTGTGAGCCGGCATATCCCCGCTGGAACCGTGTGGCGACAGGACGTCGCCACCCGAGCCTGCACACGGACGTGCACTTTTTGGCGTGTTCCAGCGGGGATATGCCGGATCGCGCTCGGCGCTAGTACTCCAGAGCTTGTGGACCCGCCAACCAAGGGCACGAGATCAACGGAATAGCTTGAGTACGGCACAATAGACAACAGCGTAATTTCAAGCGATCCCGCCATATTTTTGCTAGAGTCCACCACACATACCACCCGGACAGCACCATCCAATGCAGCAGCGAATCATTGTCGGCATCAGCGGCGCCTCCGGCATTATCTACGGCGTGCGCGCCCTGGAAATCCTGCGCGAACTGGGCGTGGAAACCCACCTGGTGATGAGCAAGTCCGCCGAGCTGACCCTGCACCACGAGCTGGATATGCCGCTGGGTGCCCTCAAGTCACTGGCCAGCGAGTTTCACCCGATCAAGGATGTAGGCGCCACCATCGCCAGCGGCTCCTTCCCCACCTTGGGCATGCTGGTGGCGCCCTGTTCCATCCGCAGCATGTCGGAGATCGCCACCGGCGTGACCTCGACCCTGCTGACCCGGGCGGCGGATGTCGTGCTCAAGGAGCGCCGCCGGCTGGTGCTGATGGTGCGGGAGACGCCCCTGCACACCGGGCACCTGCGCAGCATGACCCAGCTCTCTGAAATGGGCGCGGTGATCGCGCCGCCGGTGCCGGCCTTCTATACGCGTCCGGACTCCATCGATGCGCTGGTTACCCAGACCGTGGGGCGGACCCTCGAGTTGTTTGGCATCACGGTCGACCGGGTGCAGCGCTGGCAGGGACACTGATAGCCGGACTAAAGTAACAGGTAGCCCCGGCGTTCACCATGGAGCATGGCAATGGACAAGTCTGATATTCATCCCCAGCTGCTGGCGGATGCCCACTACCTCGGGCAGATGCCGACGGGGGCTGTACTGTTGCACCGCAACGCCAGCCTGCCCTGGCTGATCCTCGTGCCGGAAACCCGGCTGACGGATTTTCTCGACCTGCCGGAGGACCACCGCAACGCGGTACTGGCTGACTGCGCGGCGCTCTCCGATCTGGTCAAGTCGGCGCTCGGCTATGCCAAGGTCAATTTTGCCGGCCTCGGCAACCAGGTGCCGCAGATGCATTTGCACATCGTCGGCCGTGCCCAGGACGACCCCTGTTGGCCGCAGCCCATCTGGGGCAACCTGCCGCCGGGGGAGGACTACTCCCTGACAACCCTCGGCGAGTGGCAGGAACTGCTGGTGCGCATGGCCGGGCTGCAGGCCGCTGCGCTGCCGGACCGGGCGGGATGAGCCGGCGCATATTCGTCAGCCACACGCTGCCCGGCGAAGGCTTCCGTCACCTCGGTGAGCACTGTGAATTCGAGGTCTGGCCGGGACCGGGCCTGATCGGGCCCGCTGCTCTGCGCGAGGCCGCCAGCGGCTGCCGGGGCCTGATCTGCCTGCTCACGGACCGGATTGATGCGGGCTTCATTGAGTCCATGCGCCAGCTGGAATTCGTCTCCAGTATGTCGGTGGGCGTCGATCATGTCGACGTGGCCGCCCTCACCGCGCGCGGAATTCCCCTGGGCCACACGCCGGGTGTGCTGGTGGAAACCACGGCGGATACCGCCTTTGCACTGATGCTGGCAGCGGCGCGCCGGGTGGCGGAAGCCGATGCTTTCGTGCGCGCTGGCAGGTGGTCCCCACAGCAGGCCTGGGCGCCGGAATTCTTCGTCGGCACGGACGTCGGCGGGGCGACCCTCGGCCTGGTCGGACTGGGCGAGATCGGCCAGGCGGTGGCGCGGCGGGCACAGGGTTTCGGTATGCGGGTGCTGGCCTGGAATCGCACGCCGCGCGAGGTCCCGGGGGTGGAGATGGTCGATCTCGACGAACTGCTCGGTCTGAGTGATTTTGTCTCCCTGCACGTGGCCCTGACCGCGGATACCCACCACCTGCTGAACGCGGCGAGAATCGCGCGCATGAAACCCGGGGCGATCGTGGTGAACACGGCACGCGGGGGCGTGCTGGATGAAGCCGCGCTGGCGGCGGCGCTGGCGGACGGCCGGCTGGCGGCGGCGGGGATCGATGTCTACGAGCGCGAGCCGGTGGACGCTGACAATCCCCTGCTGATGGCGCCGAATGTCGTGCTGGCGCCGCACATTGGCAGCGCCACCCTGAAGACCCGCGCGCGGATGGCGGATATGGCCGTGGCTAATGCGCTGGCGGCGCTGGCCGGGCAGCGCATGCCGCACTGCGCCAACCCCGGGGTCTACCGGGACTAGTCGGCATCGGGCAGGGTTTTCAGGCCCTCGCGAATGCCCTGGTGGATGACGTCAGTCAGCTTTTTCACGTCGGTTTCGTTGGCGTTTTCCACGATCTTGGTTATCAGGACATGCCAGACTTCGGTCTGGGTGGCGGTGTCGTCCAGTTGCAGCGCGATGTTCTGGGTTTCATGCACGCCCGAGAGGGCATTGGCGTTATCGACCATCGCCTGGTTGACCTGCCGGTTGGGGCGGGCCGAAGGGATCGGGTCGATACCGCCCCAGGCGTCCTGGCTGCTCACGCCTTCGAGAAATCCGGGGCCCTGCACGTAACCCACGCTGAATTGCGCGCGCGCCGGATCCAGCAGGTAGCCCTTTTCCGCCAGCGCCGCGTCAACTTCCTCGCGCAGGATGCGGTCTACCAGGTAGAAGGAATCGCCTGAATTACTGGTATTGCGCAGGGGCTCATTGCGCCACTTGTAGTACTTGTAGGAACCTGCGGCAAACGTCGCCGTGTCGGCGGGCTGGGTCTCGATACCGCTGCAGGCGGTCAGCAGGAGCAAGAGCCAGGGGGTGAAAAAGGCGGAAAGTTTGCGCATATTATGCCTCGGCAAGTGATATTGCGATGAATCAAAGGGTAGCAGGGCAGGGGACTTCCGGCCATGTATCGAGGGCGCGGAGTTTCCGGCGGCGACATTTTAACGGCCTCATACTCGCAGATCGATGCGGATCGCGGCCACTAACTGGCAAAAAGGGCAGTTTTTGTTCCGGTATTTGACTAGTCTTTGCTAGCATCCGACTACAACAGGCGGTTATCGCTGTTTCCGGGGGAAGTGAATGATCTCGAAGAAACTGATTCGTACCGATCTGAACCTGCTGGTCGCACTGCAGATTCTGCTCGAGGAACGCAACGTGACGCGGGCTGCGGAGCGTCTTGCGGTGAGCCAGCCCGCGCTGAGCAAGACCTTGCAGAAACTGCGCGACGCCTTCGAGGATGAGCTTTTTACCCGCACTGCCCACGGCCTGGTGCCCACCCCGCGGGCCGAGGAACTGGCGCTGGAACTGCCCCGGCTGCTGGAGACTGTGGAGCGGGTGCTGGGTGATGCAGATTTTGACCCCGCCACCTATTCCGGTACCTTCAAACTACTGCTACCGCCCATTCTCTGTGAAGCTCTGCTGCCCGGCCTGATCGCGGAATTGTACGTGAGCGCCCCCAATGTGCAGGTTATCGCCGCGGAGATCACGCCCGACTACCAGGAGATGCTGAAAAAGGGCGAAGTGGATTTTGCCGCGTTCGTGGCGCTGGAAACCTGCCGCGATATTCACGCGGAACCCATAACCACACTGGCACCGCGTTGCTACATGCGCCGGGATCATCCCCTGGCGGAAAAGGGGGCGATCGGCCTGCAGGACTTTCTCGACTACCCGCACCTGCGCCTGTACCTGCCCCGGCTAACCCGTGAAAACACCTCTATGGTGGACGATGTGCTCGGACAGTACGGCGTGCACCGCACCATCGCCCTGGAAACCACCCAGTTTGCCTCGGCGGTCGGGGTGCTGGCGCGGACGGACAGCCTGCTGGTGGCGAATGCGGGATTCGAAGCCTCGGGCCTGTACAGCGAGCTGATTACCGGCCGCGAATTGCCCATGGAACTGCAGCGCATGATTCGCAATACCCACAGCAGCAACCGCGGCAAAATGTCCCTGATGCGGCACACCCGGACCTCGCGCAGCGCCCCCCACCAGTGGATGCGCGGGCTGCTGATGAAGCATCTCAACGGCCCCGGGGAGGTGGCGGAGAATGCCGCGCAACTGCACGCAATCTCCTGAGCGCCAGCTACTACCCGCACCTACCCGCTACTACTAGTAGGTATCCTCTTCCTTCAGGACGCCGGCCTGGTTGACAATGTCCTGTACGCCCTGCGCCTTTTCCAGCGACTGCTGGTAACCTTCCGGAATGGCGGTCTCGGCATCCTCGCCGCCGGCGGCGGTATACAGCAACCAGCCGATTGCACCGAGGGCGAGAATCATGCCCAGTAATCGCATCGCTGCTTCTCCTGTGTTTGGCCCTATTCTGCGCCTGTGAGGATCAGGCTGTCGAGTCCACGGATCCGCTCGTAGATAAAACCGGGCAAACGGAACAGGAAGGGGTAGCGACTGCTGCGCAGGTAGTGCTGCCCCTCGTGCAGGTAGAACTCCAGGGTGAAGTTGCCGCCCAGGGATTCGATGCCGAGAATCAGTTCCGCCTGGGCGGGTTGCAGGCTGTCGGCGAGCTGTTGCGGCGCCAGCCCCTCTGCACGCAGGTCCCGCAGGGCGTGTTGCAGTGCCTCGATCTGCTCCTCCGCTACCCGGTTCCCGTTGCCGTCCAGCCACTGGCCATTGCTGTGCCGCAGGCTGTAACCGTCGGAACTGATCGCGACCGGGGCTCGCACCTGCAGTAGCGACGGCAGTAGCCAGCCATCGTCGTGGGCCGGGATTTCGTGGCGGTTGAGCGGGATGCTGTAGATCGGGTTTTTGTGGGCGCTGCGTGCGTAGAGCCGGCGAAAGCCCGGGGAGGAGCCGATATAGACGCTGCCCAGTTCCCGGCCCTGGGCGACCAGGGTGATCTTGCGCTGGAAACGGTAGGAGGCCACTTCAAAGCGCTGCCGGGCGGCGCTGCTGTGGGCGATGGCCCAGCCGGCATCGGTTGCCGTCAGGGTTTTCAGCAGCGCTTCGACACGCTCGCTGTCAGCGGGGAGGCCGTTCAGCTGCGGCAGCATCCAGCCGTTGGCGCCCTTGTGGAGCATCGCGCTGTCACCCGCGCTGTCTTCGATACGCAGGGTATCCACCACATAGGTGCCGGTTTGCACCAGCAGGGGGATGGTATTGCCATCCGCGTTGCCCGCACTGCGCAGCAGCCAGCCAAGCAGGCCCAGCTGGAACAGCAACAGCGTCAGCAGGAAAATGCCGGGCCGGTTCACAGCCCCAGCTCCCGCCGCAGCCAGGTCCTGCGGTGACGCCGCAACAGCCAACCCAGCAGTGCCAGCAGCAGCAGCCAGCCCAGCGCGGCGCCGTAGTTGAACAGTTCCAGTCCCAGGCGCATCTTTTCTGTCATCGGCGGCAGCGTGCGGTTGAAGTGCGCCCGTGCGCGAATTGGCAGGAAGCGCTGGTCGCGCAGCGCCCAGTCGAGGGTGTTGCTGAACAGGGCTATCGGCCCGAGGTACTGGGTGCCGGTGGCCTGCACCAGCGCGCTGAGCACCCGGTCACTGAAGATATCGTTGGAGGGGTAGACAATCAGCCGCGCGGATTCCGGCGAGCGGCGCACGAAGGCCTGGGGCAGGCGGCCGTCGATGTGCCGCGCCAGGGCGAGGGGCGGAGCCTGGAAAGCCGAGTCGAACACCCCGTGAATCGAAACCCCCAGCACCTGCCTGGCGCGGGGTTCGGGAATCTGCCAGCTGCTGTTCTCGCGCGCGGCCACTTCCGGCTGCTGGCTGACCCCGGCATCCGCACTGGAGAACAGCAGGGGAGTTACCCGGCGCTGGGGCAGGTGCTGGACTTCCAGCGGAGAGGGCCAGGCCACGGTCACATGGGGCAGGTTTCGGCTGATCGGGTGCTCGCTGAGTCCGTCGTCGCGCACGTCGACGAAAAACGGATAGTCGATGATTTTCAGGTTGTCCGCGGCGCTGTCACTCTGGGCGCGCTGTACCGGGGCCGGGAATCTCGCCTGGCGGCTGTCCATGACCAGACCCTTGCCGATCCCGACACCGTTGTGCGCCAGCCAATCCCGCAACCCGCTGTTGTACCCATGCAGCTCCAGGCCCTGTTCGCCGGGGGTAACTGTCCAGGGGGACGTGGCGAGGATCACCGTGCCGCCGCGCATGAGGAACTGGTCGACGGCATAAACGGCGACTTCATCGAGGTTTTCCGGTGCTGCAAGGACCAGCACGTCCGCCTCGGGGCTGACGCTGCCATCGTCGAGCCTTTCCTCGATCAGGGTGTAGTCCCGGGATATGGCCTCGCGCAGCCGGGCAAAACCGGGGCCGCCGAGATTGAGGCGCGCCAGCTCCGGACGTGTGCGCGGTGCGACCAGGGCCACGCTGCGGGTGAATCCGTGGGCAAAGCGTCGCAACCCGGCGTCGAGCACCAGGCGGAAATTGGCCGGGTCAAAGCCCTCTCCCGGCAGTCGCACCACCTGGCGCGAATCCGCCAGGGTCAGGTAGAAGAAAAACGGGGTGTCCGTATCGGGGTCATGCAGCGGGGTAAAGCCCCAGTCCTGCTCGAGCTTTTGCGCCAGCGCGCCATCGCCATCCTCGGGCTGCAGCAGGCGGAAACTCAGTTTGCCGGCAGACGCAGCCACCGCATCGGCCAGGGTTTTTTCGATCACGTCGCGATAGTCGCGCAGGCGTTGGGGAAGTTTCCCGTCGGCGGAGATATAGCCGATAAATTCGACCGGGTCCTGGATGCCGGCGAACAGGTCGCCGCCGGAGCGGTAGTCGTGCATCACATCGCGAATGGCGCTGGTGATATCGAATTCCGGATTGCGCAGCAGAACCTCCGGTCGGCCGTTGGTGGCCGTGCGAACCTCTATCAGGTCGCTGAATCCCAGTACCCGGAACTCGGTGGCGTACTCCACCAGCACATGGAACCAGGCATTGACCAGTGAGGTCTGGTGCCGGTCGGCAACCTGGATCGGGGTGGGGTGCATGCCGAAACGCTGCAGGGCTTCCTGTTCCAGCTCCGGGTTCCCGGCCGGGTCGACAAATTCCACCCGCACGTTGCCGTGGGCGGCTGTCGCATATTCCTCGATCAGGTCTTTCAGCTGGGGCTCCAGCGGCGCCAGCAGGGAGTGGTTGCGGGCGCTGAAATAGCCGCGGATCAACAGCGGCTCGCGCAGTTGCCCGAGCAGTTCGCGGCTGGTGTCGGAGAGCGAATAGATGCGGCCCTCGGTAATGTCCTGGCGCAGTCCCGGTACCTTTGCCAGCCACAGGTTGGCCACCAGCAGGTTGGCCAGTACCAGGACGATGCCGACGCGCCAGTGGCGCTGGCGTGGCGTGGTGGCAAACCGCGCCCAGCCCTCCCGCTCCAGGCGGTAGATGGTGAGGCCGAGGAAGGCGCAGCACAGGCTCAGATAATAGAACAGGTCACGAATGTCGATCACCCCGCGGGTGATGCTGTCGAAGCGTGAACCGCTGCCCAGCTCGCGCAGCAGTTCCGCTTGCGCGCTGGGGAAAAAATTGGTGAACAGGTCGCTGCCGACGAGGTAGAACAGCCCGCACAGTGTCACGCTGCCGATCAGGGCGACGATGGAGTTATCGGTGCGCGCCGACACCCACATGCCAATACTCAGGTAGGCTGCGCCCAGCAGAATACTGGCCAGGTAACCGGCGAACACCGGCCCCCAGTCGAGGTTGGCGACCAGCGCCACGGTCACTGGCAGGGGCAGGGTACACACCAGTGCCAGGCTCAGCAGGGCCAGGCAGGCGTAGAACTTGCCGAGTACGATACGCCACAGCGGGGTGGGCTGGACCAGCAGGTGTTCGAGGGTGCCACTGCGCCGCTCCTCGCTCCAGCTGCGCATACTGAGGGCGCTGCACAGGAAGACCAGCAGCAGCGGCATCCACTGGAACAGCGGGCGGGCGTCGGCCACGTTGCGGGCGAAGAAGGATTCGACCCAGAACACGGCGAACAGGGATACGCCGGCAAAAGTCCCGAGGAACAACCAGGCCGCGGGTGAAGCGAAGAAGATGCCGAGTTCCTTGCGCGCCACCCGGCGGGCGGCGGGCCTAGTGTCCATCGCCGATGACCTCGCGGAAAATGTCTTCCAGGTGCGCCTGCTGCGGGCTCAGCCCGTAAAGCCGGGCTCCGGCCTGCAGCACGCACTGTGAAACCTCGCCCGCCAGCTGGTCGCAATCGGTCCCGGCGCGCAGCCGCAGTCGCCAGTGCAGTCCGTCGGAACCCGCGCTGTGAGAGAAGCTCTCGATACCCTCGAGCCCGGACAGGCACTGCTCCAGGTTCGCGGTTCCGGCGTCGGTGTGCAGGAGCAACTCGCGGCAGTTGCGCAGTTGCGCCAGCGGCTGGTCCAGCGCCAGCTGCCCGCTGTTGAGGATCAGTACGCGGTCACAGACGGCCTCGACTTCCTGCATGATGTGGGTGGAGACAATGATCGTTGCGCGCCGGGCCAGCTGCTGGATCAGCTCGCGCATCTGTTCCGTCTGGCGCGGGTCCAGGCCGTTGGTGGGTTCGTCGAGAATCAGGTAGTGGGGCCGGCCGAGGATGGCCTGTGCAACCCCGACGCGCTGTTTCTGGCCGCGGGAGAGGCGCCCGATGTTGTCCAGCGCATGCTCCAGCATGTCGGTGGCGACCAGTGCCTCGCGCACGCTGCGCATGCGTTCACTGCGCTCGATACCCTTGATCGTGGCGGCGTAGTCGAGGTAATCGGCGACCATCATTTCCGGGTAGACCGGCAGGTTCTCCGGCAGGTAGCCGAGCTGGCGCTGGATGCAATAGGCGTTCTGGCCGAGGCTTTCACCGCCGACCTCTATGCTGCCGGTGGTCGGCTCCAGGTAGCCGCTGAGCATGCGCATGATGGTGGTCTTGCCGGCGCCATTGGGGCCGAGCAGGCCCACCACTTCGCGGTCCTCGATCCGGAAAGAGACGTTGGATACCGCGGTGGTGCGCCCGAATTGCCGGGTGAGGTGACGCGCTTCAATCATTGCCGGATTGCGTCAGCCTCAGTTGCCTGACCAGGGTTCGCGCATGGTGACGAACTCCTCGGCGGCGGTGGGATGGATGCCGATGGTGCTGTCGAAGATTGCCTTGGTAGCGCCCGCCTTGAGGGCGATGGCGATACCCTGCATGATCTCGCCGGCGTCCGGTCCCACCATGTGCACGCCGACCACCCGATCCGTGGCCCTGTCGACAATGAGTTTCATCAGGCTGCGCTCGTCGCGTCCGGAGAGCGTATGCTTCATCGGTTTGAACGTACTCTTGTAGATTTCGACGTCTCCAAACTCCGCCCGCGCCGCTTCCTCGGTGAAGCCGACGGTGCCGATGTTGGGCTGGCAGAACACCGCCGTGGGAACGAAGTCGTATTCCGGCCTGGCGTCGAGGCCGCCGAACTCGCGCCGGGCAAAGGCCATGCCTTCGGCCAGGGCGACCGGGGTGAGCTCCATGCCGCCGGTGACGTCACCGAGGGCATAAATCGTCGGTTCACTGGTCTGGAAATGCGCATCCACGGCGATATAGCCCTTGTCGTCGCAGCGGACGTTGACGTTTTCGAGTCCCAGTCCTGCCAGGTTGGGTTTGCGGCCGGTGGCATAGAGCACCGCATCTGCGTGCAGCGTATCGCCATTGTCGAGCGTGACATGCAGGCCGTTGATGCCGGGCCGCAGGCTCGCCACCTGGGTCTGGAAACGCAGGTCGACGCCGCTCTTGGCGATTTCCTGTGCGGCGTGCTGGCGCAGGTCCTGGTCGAAACCGCGCAGGAACAGCGGCCCGCGATACAACTGGGTCACGTCGGCGCCCAGGCCGTTGAAAATTCCCGCGAACTCGACCGCGATATAACCGCCGCCGACCACCACAAGGCGCTGGGGAAAGTCTTCCAGGTCGAAGACTTCATTGGACGTGATGGCGTATTCGCTGCCGGGAAATTCCGGGATGTAGGGCCAGCCACCGGTGGCGACCAGGATTTTGCCGGCGCTGAACTCGCGGCCGTCCACCGCCACGCGACTGGGCCCGAGGATGCGGGCGCGGCCGTCGATGATCTGCGCGTTGGCACCGCCGAGAATATTGCGGTAGATCGCGTTGAGCCGGGAAATTTCCACCTGCTTGTTGTCGCGCAGGGTAGCCCAGTCGAAAACCGGTTCGCCGCTGTCCCAGCCGAAGCCCTGGGCGTCGCGGAAGCCCTTGCCGAATTCCGCGGCGTAGACGTACAGCTTTTTCGGCACGCAGCCCACGTTGACGCAGGTGCCGCCGAGGTAGAGGTCTTCGGCCACGGCTACCCGGGCGCCAAAACCGGCCGCCATGCGCGCGGCGCGCACACCGCCGGAACCCGCGCCGATGACGAAAAGGTCGTAGTCGAAGTCAGCCACCTGGTTTTCCCCTCTGTGCAATGATTCCGGGATACCCTGTGCGCGAGCACAGTCCCCGGTGCTTCCTAGTCTATCAGCAGGCGCCGTCACCCTGAACCACGCAAGTGGCTTTCGGAAGGGCTTGTAACCTCGCGACAGGCCGTTACCATTGTGCGCAGCCGCGAAGCTGGCCGCCGCGGCGTACCCCATGATGAAAACAAGGTGACCAAATGAACAGGTTTCTAGGCGCGGCGCTGTTTGCAGGCGCATTGGCACTGGGCATAGGCGGTGCCCGGGCAGAAAGTGAAGCAATAGCCACCGAGATACCGGTAACGCCCGACGAAGTGACGATGCTTGACGGTTCGGTAATCAGGGGCAAGGTGCTCAGTGTGCGCGACGGCGCGCTGGAACTGGAAACCGATTTCGCCGGCACCCTTGCCATCCCGATGGAAAAAGTCAGCGATATCCGCACCGCGGCTCCGGTGGTAATGGAACTGGTGGACGACACCGTGATCGAGGACCAGCCGCTGGTGGTCGAGCAACAACAACTGGTCGTTAGCGGCGTCGCCGCCGACGGCGAGGTCCCCGACCTGGAAGACCTGCTGTTGGTGAATCCCGAGCCCTGGGAGCTGGGCCAGGGCTATAAATGGACAGGCCTGGTGAACTTCGCCCTCACCATGGAGCGCGGCAACACCGATACCGACGAACTGGACTACCGGCTGGAAAGTGTCTGGCGCAGCGAGAAGGATCGCTACACCCTGCGTTACTTCGGCGAACTGGATGAGGTGAATGGCCTCAAGAATGCCGATAACTGGACCGTTCAGGGCAAATACGACTATTTCTTCGACGGCCCGGCCTACGGCGGTATCCAGGCCTATGCGGAGGCGGATAAATTCGCCGACCTGGACCTGCGCTATTACATCGGTCCCTACATCGGCCGGGAATTTTATACCGACCCGATTTTCGCCCTCTCCGCAGATGCGGGCCTGGCCTACGTCAACGAGGATTACATTGTGGCGCCGGACAACGACTACCCCGGCGCGACCTGGAATATCGACTTTACCAGCAACTACCTGGGCGGCGATTCGCGCCTGTACTTCCTGCAGAACGGCCTGTGGAACCTTAACAATACCTCGGACGTGGTGGTGAATACGACCTTTGGCCTGGCCTTCCCGCTGCTGTGGAATTTCGAGGCCGCGGCGGAAGTGCTGCTGGAATACGATTCCGGTGTTCCGGACACCGTCGATGAGCTGGACCAGACCTACTCGGTCCGCCTCGGTTACACCTGGTAAGTCGGCGGCCGGGCTGCAGGCGCTGCCCCCGGGCGTTAGCGACAGCCACGAAAAAGGGCGACAATGTCGCCCTTTTTCACAGCCAGCAAAGCATCAACGCTTGCCGCGCAGCAGGCGCCGGAACCAGTCGGCCCAGGTTTCGTGCTTGTAGTCGGTGAATTCGCCGGCATCCATGAACATGCCGTGGTCGGGGCACTCCTCGAACCAGATGTGTTTCTGTTTTGGGTCGGAGCGCTTTTCCATGTCCTTGCCGCAGCGCGGGCAGGAGATATCCTCTACCGCATCCCACTTGCGGCCTTCGGAGGAGGCGCCCAGGTCCAGTGCATCGCCCATCCACTTGCCCTTCAGGGCGTCCGCTTCCCCGGTATCGAACCACAGCCCCTGGCAGTGGGAACAGCGATCAATCGTCACGTCGCCGTAGGTGACCTCGTTCATGCCATGGCCGCACTTGGGGCACTGGATGCTGTGAGTTTCGGGGTTGAATTCCATGTGATGGTCCCTGTGATGTCTGGAGAGTCTGTTATCGCGCTGCCGGTGCAGCAGCCCCCATGGCTCCGAGTCTAGCCGATACAGCTGAATCTGTCTTCCCGGGCCAGTGGGTGAAATTTCAGTGTGGCGTAATTTGGAATTATTATACGCAGCCCGGGATGATACAAGTTCGGAGAATAATGCATGCGCTATCCCCTCGTTTTACTGGCCGCAGGCCTGGTCGCTGCAGTGGCTGCGCCGGCGCAGGCCGAGTCCGCCGAAGCGGGGCGTCCCCTCTATGTGGTCTGTGCCAGCTGCCACGGGGCTGACGCCGGGGGGAACCCCGCCCAGGGTGCCCCGCGACTCAATCACCTGGCGCCGGTCTACCTGTCCACCCAGCTGGAGAAATTCCGCAGCGGACTGCGCGGTGGGGAAAGCGACAGCCCGCGGGCCCAGGCCATGGCGGCCATGGCGAAAAGCCTGCCGGATGACCAGGCGCTGTACGCGGTGAGTGATTACATAGCCAGTCTCGACAGTCCGGTCTCGCCGGTGACGGTTAGCGGGGACAGCGGGCTGGGCGGCGACTATTACCGGCAGTTGTGTGGCGCCTGCCACGGCGCCGATGCGATGGGTAACAAGGCCCTGCATTCGCCGCGCCTGGCGGGCAGTGATGACTGGTACCTGGAAAGCCAGTTGCATGCCTTCCGCGAGGGTAGCCGGGGCAGTACCCCGGCGGACCTGAACGGCCGGCAAATGCGGGCGATGGCCGCTACCCTGCCCGATGACCAGGCCGTCCGCGACGTGGTGAGCTACCTGCGCAGCCTCGCGAAATAGCGCCTGTGGGGCAGTTGCTGCGCGTTACCCTGGTTGCCGCAGGCCTGTACTGCAGTGCCGCTTTCGGTTTTACCCTCAGCACCACCTGCCCCCCGGGCTTCGAGCTTGAGCGGGGGGGCTGCTTCCTGCGCAGCCTGTATCGGCAGTATGACTCGCTGCAATCGGCGGGTGTGGGAGGCCTGAAGAGCGGCTTGCCCGCGCTGCGCGAAGGCTTCACGCCGCAGCAGATCGATCTCGGCCGCTACCTCTTTTTCGACCCGCTGTTGTCCGCCGACCACAGCCTGTCCTGTGCCAGCTGCCACCAGCCGCAACTCGGCTTTGCCGATGGCCGGGCGCGCAGCGCAGGCGTAGGCGGTGAACTGCTGGAGCGTTCGGCGCCCAGCCTGTGGAATGTGGCCTTCCAGCGCCGCCTGTTCTGGGACGCCCGGGCCGACAGCCTGGAGGCGCAGATGCAGGGGCCCCTGTATGACCCGCGGGAAATGGCGACCACCCCGGCCAGCCTGCTCGAAGCGCTGCGCGCCAGCGCCGCCTACCGGGCGCTGTTCGCCACGGCGTTTCCCGGCACGGATACGATCGTACTGGCGTCTGTGTATACCGCACTCGCCGCGTTTGAATCCTCGCTGATATCGCTGAACAGCCGCTATGACCTGTACGCCCACGGTGCCGCGGGAGCGCTCAGTGACCGCGAGAAGGAGGGACTCAACGTGTTCCGCTCGTTTGTGGCCCGCTGTGCCGAATGCCACACTCCGCCCCTGTTCAGCAACCAGCAACTGGCGGTCATCGGTGTACCCGAGGCCGATGGCGCTCCCCTCGACCCGGGCGCCCAGCGCGCCACCGGGGACGCCAGCCTGCGCGGCGCCTTCAGGGTTCCCAGCCTGCGCAATGTCGCCCTCACCGCGCCCTACATGCACGCGGGCAACTTCGCCACACTGCGCGCGGCCGTCGCTTTCTATAACGGTGGCCGCGGTCACGCCGTTCCCGCTGGCGAGCAGCTGAATATTCACTGGCATATCTGGAATCCCCGGCTCAGCGACGAGGAAGTGGATCGCCTGGTGGATTTCCTCGGCGCCCTCAGCGACCAGAGTTTCATGCCGCAGGTACCCGCGCAGTTGCCTTCGGGATTGCCGCCGGTTCACAATCGGCCGGAAGCCGCCGCCGGTTCGCAAGGAGAATAACACTATGCGCAAGCTGATCGTCCCGATTGTCACCCTGGCCCTGCTGGCGGGCGCCTACCAGCTCGGCACCCGGCAGCGCGCCGAACCCGTCGTGATAAAAGTGCCCTCGACGCCGGCGGCCCAATTCAATTCCGCGGGTAGCGAGTCGGTGGGGGCGGTTGCGCAGGACGCGGTGCGCCGGCTGGCGACACCGACCAGCGGCGAAGTGATCCTGGTGCGGGACGGTGAATCCATACAGGACGCGGTAAATCGCGCGGCGCCGGGCGCCGTGATCAAGGTCATGCCCGGCACCTACCGCGAGACCGTGTATATCGACAAGGACAATATCACCCTGTCCGGAGTGATCGAACAGGGCAACTACCCGGTGCTGGAGGGGGACGGGGTGCGCAACGACGCAATTCTCTATTCCGGCAATGGCACCACCATCGAGAATTTCCATATCACACACTACAAGGGCAACGGCGTGATGGGGCAGGCCGGTAACAACTTTATCATCCGCAACAATATCGTCGTGGATACCGGGGTTTATGGCATCTTTCCCCAGCTGGGCCAGAACGGGATTGTCTCCCACAACGTGCTTTCGGGAATTGAGGACGCGGCCATCTACATCGGCATGTCCGACAATGTCGACGTGGTCTACAACCGGGTGTTCGAGAGTGTTGCCGGCATCGAGATCGAGAACAGCCGCTCCGCCCTGGTGGAGGCCAACTACGTCTATAACAACACCGGCGGCATTCTCGCCTTCGTCACGCCGGGCCTGCCGATCAAGACCTGTGGTGACGTGTTGATCCGCAACAATTTCGTGATCGATAACAATCACGAAAATTTCGCTGTGCCCGGATCCATTGTGGCCAATGTCCCCGCGGGCACCGGCATGCTGGTGATGGCCTGTGACGATGTGGTTATCGAGGGCAATATTGTCACCGGCAACAATTCTGCCGGCATCATCTTTACCGACTTCACCCTCGCGACCAATATTCCCAACGACCCCGGATCGGAACCCAATCCCAATCGTCCCAAACTGCTCGATAACCTGATGCGCGACAACGGCCTCGATCCCGCGCCTGTCGTGCGCGCCTACCTGGCAACCCAGCTGGAAAGCCGGGGACCCGACATCGTCGATACCGTGGGAATGGATGATGGCTGCATCCTGCACCCGGCGCGCTACCGCACCATCGGACTGGAAAAATACGGCGAATGCGCCTTCGACACGACAGCGAAGGTCGCGACCTATACCCTGCCGCAGCCGGTTCCGCCGCGCGGCCTGGAAAATGTCGATATCGGCAAGCTCACCTACTACGGTATCTGCGCCGGCTGCCACGCTTACTCCGTGCGTCTGATCGGCCCGCCGACGCAAATCATCCAGGCGCTCTACATGGACAATCCGCAGGGCATTGCCGCGTACGCCCGGCAGCCGGTGAAGAAGCGCGAGGATTATCCGGAAATGCCGCCGCAGCAGCACCTCGACGGGGAAACCTTGCTGGCCGCCGCACGCTATATGCTCTCGCTGAAAAACTGAAAAAACTGCGCCCCGCCGCGGTAGGTTTTTTCCGCGGATGAAAAAGTCGTATTCGCGCGGCGGTTTTCTGCCTACACTTAGAACGCGGTATCCCAACCTCAGACGGAGCGACACGCCCATGCTGGAGAAAGAACTCGCCCAGGCTACCCGGATGGCGGCCGAGGCCAATAAAAAAGTGGAGCAGCTTCGCAAGAAGCTGGTGGCGGAAACCGAACAGGCCAGTTCCAGGGCCAAGCGTGAACTGGAGGCGGCGCGCAAACGGCATCGCACGGCCAACGACAGGCTGAAAAAGGCGCGCGCCACGCTGAAAGCGAAGGCCACACCGCGCAACCAGGAGAAGGTGGATGCACTGGTTAAACAGGTGCAGGAACTGGCGGAGTCGGTCGCGAAAATCGCCGTTGCAGCCTATGAATCCGCGCAACAATACGGTTCAGTAAAAGCGGACCTGATACTGATCGAGCGCAAGACCAAGGCGGCCGACCAGGCGGCAAAGATGGTAGAGAAGGCCTACGGCACCACAGTGGCGAAAAAAGCGCCGGCGAAGAAAAAGGCGGCGGGTAAGAAAGCCCCGGTGAAAAAAGCTGCCGCGAAGCGTAAACCGGCCGCCAAAAAGGCGCCGGTGAAGAAGGCGCCCGCCAAAAAGGCAGCTGCTCGAAAAGCACCGGCGAAGAAAAAAGCCGCCACGCGACCCAAGGCAGCACCCAAAGCCGCTACCCCCTGATCCACACCCGCCGGCCGGGGCCGCCCGCAGTTAGAGGCGCCTCCGGCCAGCCCGGGGAATCAGGTATCCCGCCGGGGCCCGGTGAGGGCGGGTGCCACGCGTTTGAGGGATTGCCAGCACCGGCACAGTTGGACGGCGGGCTAGCTGGCGCCGTCTTCGCCCGATAGCGCCTGCGGGCCCCCTGGTTCTTCCGACAGCTGCTGCTGCGCGCTGAAGCGGTAGGCGAGGTAGTACCTGAAGATATTCGCCACATACTGCACGGAGTTCTTTCCGACCTGTTCCGCAACCAGCAACTCGACGTTGTCGAACCAGCTGTTCGGGTCATAACCCATTTCTGCGGCTTTTTCGCGCATCACGGCCATCCGGTGCGGGCCGATATTGTACGCGGCCAGCGCCATCAGTGTACCGTTCATGCGGTCCACTTCGGGTTCCGGGAAGTAACTGTCGCGCAGGTAGGCAACGTACTTGATGCCGGCCTCGATGTTGGCCTCCAGTTGGTGGATGTCGGCGATGCCGACGTTGCTGTCGACCGCGGTGCTGGGCAGTATCTGCATGACACCGATCGCCCCGCCGGGACCGCGGGCGTCCTGGTTGAGCCGCGATTCCTGGAAGCCGACCGCCGCGGCGAGCTGGTAATCGACCCCGTATTTTTCCCCGTACTGGATGAACAGGTGCTGCAGTGCCATGAACTGGTGGTAGTCCTCGCTGCTCAGGGTCGGTGTGACCCAGTCCGCCTGTGCCAGGAAACGGCTTGCGATCTGCTCCAGCTCGCCGTACTCCAGACTGCCCGCAAGCCAGAGTTCGCGCAGCGCGGCCTCGTCGCCTGCGTCATGCATGAAGCTGTCGGCACCGTTTTCCCAGGTGTTGGCGCCCGGCCCGAAAATACCCTCGGGGTAAGGCGCCGTGTGGTTGTCGCAGGCAGCGATGTGCAGGCACAGCGCGAGCGTCAGGAAAACCTGTATCAAGTGTGGCATGGTCGGTCCGGGGGGCTTGCGGGATACGGTGCTCGCGGCAATTGCCGCTTACATCCGCAGCAGGATCTTGCCGGTGTGGGTGCCGCCCTGCATCCACTGCTGCGCCGCGTCGACTTCCTCCAGCGGGAATACCCGGTCGATGACCGGGCGCAGGGCGCCGCTGTCGAGATGAGGGTACAGGTGCTGGAGAATTTCCTCCTTCATGACGGCCTTCTGGGCGAAGGACTGGGCACGCAGTGTCGAGCCGGTAAAGGTCAGGCGCTTGAACAGCAGCGGCGCAAAGTTTACCTCGGCCTTGAAGCCGCGGATGAAGGCGATGGATACGAGGCGCGCCTCGGGGGCGGCGACATTGAAATTCTTCTGGATGAAGTCCCCGCCGACCATGTCGAGGATGACCTCGATGCGGTTCGCCAGGCCGAGCCCGGCGAGGGCCTGCTCGAAGTCTTCCTCCCGGTAATTGAACGCGCGGGTGGCGCCCAGGGCCTCCAGGGCAGCGCATTTCTCCGCGCTGCCGGCGGTGCTGTAGACGTCCGCGCCGAGGGCGCGACAGGCCTGTATCGCCAGGGTGCCGATACCGCTGGCGCCGCCATGAATGAGCACGCGTTCACCGGCCTGCAGCCGGGCGCGCTGAAACAGGTTGTGCCAGACCGTGAACAGGGCTTCCGGCAGGCCCGCAGCGGCTTCCAGGTCAATGGACGCGGGCACCGGCAGGGACTGGCTGGCGGGCGCCAGGGCCCAGTCGGCATAGCCGCCGCCGTGGGTGAGGGCGCAGACCCGGTCGCCCACTGCCCAGCCTTCCACGCCAGCGCCGATCGCCGCGACGCGCCCGGAGACCTCCAGGCCCATGATGGGTGAGGCGTCTTCGGGCGGCGGGTAATGGCCGGCGCGCTGTAACAGGTCGGCGCGGTTGAGGCCGGCGGCGCAGACCTCGATCAGCAATTCACCAGCGGCAGGCTGCGGTACAGTGTCCCGCTCGACCGAAAGCGACTGGTCCGCGGGATTGATCGCGACGTAACGCCGCATGCTCAGTCAGCCTGCAGCGCCACGCGCCAGCCGTGGGGGTCCTCGGCGGCACCACTCTGAATCGAGCAGAGCTGCTCGCGCAGGCGGGCCGACCAGGGCCCCATCTCGCCGTTGCCGACGGTGATGGTGGCGCCGTTGTAGACCAGTTCGCCGACCGGGGTAAGCACCGCCGCGGTCCCGGTCAGGGCTGCTTCGCCGCGCGGGGCGCGTTCCAGCAGTTCGGCCACGTCGAAGTCGCGTTCGACCACGTTCAGGCCGGCGGCGCGGGCCAGGGTGAGGATGCTGTCGCGGGTAATGCCGGGCAGGATCGAGCCGTCCAGGGGCTTGGTGATCAGTTCCTCGCCTTCAATCAGCACGAAGTTGGCGGCGCCGGTTTCCTGGATGACGCCGCCCGGTGCGAACAGTACCTGGTCCGCATTGAGTTCCTTTTTCGCCATAACGACTTCGCGCAGGGCGGCGGCGTAGTTGCCGCCGGTCTTCACCTCGCCAAAGCCCGGCGTGGTGCGCTGGGCCTTGTCATCGACCTTCACCCGCAGGGGCTTGAGGCCGCCGGCAAAGTAGTCGCCGACCGGCGAGGCCAGGACACAGAAAGTGGCGCGATCGCAGGGGCGGGCGGCGGCGCCGATATCCTCGGTGGTGCCGAAGAGGGTAGGCCGCAGGTAGAGGGCGCCCGGGTACTCGGGAATCTCGTCCACCGCGGCGGCAACCGCCATCTGCAGGGATTGCAGCATGACCTCTTCCGAGGGGGCCGGCAGCAACAGCCGGGCCGCGCTGCGCTGCATGCGTGCGACGTGGCTGTTCGGGCGGAACAGGTGCACGCTACCGCTGTCGCTGCGGTAGGCCTTGAGGCCTTCGAAGCATTCGCTGGCGTAGTGAAGGACGTGGGTCGCCGGGTGCAGGGCAAAGGGTGCGACGGGCTCGAGGCGCGCCGGTGACCACTGCCCGTCACTGAAATAACTGGTAACCATGTTGGCTGTAAAACTGGTGCCGAAAGCCGCCATCGAGGGTAACTCTTCACTGTTCAGGAAAGATAACAGTTAATCATAACCCGAGATTGGGGTTTTTAGGGGGAGTGTCCGGTGAATTGCGGCAATTTTCACGCTGGATCATGGGGCAGCGACCCGGGGGTGGAATGCACCCGCTACGGGCGGCGCAGGATGTGGCTTTTTCGCCACTAAAGCGCGGATTAATCACTCCGCTCATGGCATGCTTGGGCCTGCTGCCGGTGCGGGTTGGGCACGCCGGCAACGCGGGGACAGGGGGGCGACGTTGGACGTCAGGATTGGAATGGACATGCGCCTGTGGGGCGAGACTACTGGCGTCGCGCAGCTGCCGGTGCTGGAGAGCCTGGCAGGCCTGGGTTACCACGGGGTCGAGATCCCGGTGAACGGGCAGGGCGAATCGGTGCTCAAGCTGCTGCGCGTCGCGCTGTCCGACCTCGGTCTCGCCGCTACCGCCAGCACCCGGCTGCCGGCCGAGGCCAACCCGGTCTCTCCCGATCCGAAGGTGCGTGCCCGGGCGCTGGACTACCTGCGCCGGCGAATCGACGAGGCGGCCCTGATCGGCGCCGAATTGCTCGCTGGCGGCCTGTGCCAGGCGCAGGGCTGCCTGTCCGGCACACCGCCCACCGACCGCGAATGGGAGTGGAGCCGGCACTGCCTGCAGGCGGCGGCGGAACACGCGGCCGGGCTGGGCCTGGCGCTGGGGCTGGAGTTCCAGAGCCGCTATGACGCCCACCTGGTGAATACCGCGAGCGCCGCGGCGCGGATGTGCCGGGACGTGGGGCTGGATAACATCGGGGTCACCTACAATACCTTCCACGCCCACCTGGAGGAGTTCAACCCGGCGCGGGCACTGCCCGCCGCCGGTGACTACCTGTTTCACGTGCGCCTGTCCGAGAGCCACCGCGGGGAACTCGGGCGCGGCCAGGTACAGTGGCAGGAAACCTTCGCCACCCTCGCCTTCCTCGACTACAGCGGCTGGCTGGTAGTCCAGGCGCTGGGCATCGCCGAAGAACCTGCCCGGCCCGAACATATCTGGCGCGACAGTTTCGACAGCCGGGACGCGCTGGCCACCGACGCCATCCGCATGGTTGAGAGCGCGGTCCGCATCCAGCGGCAGTAGCCCTTGCCTAGTGGCCCTCGGGAAACAGCACGCTGGCGCCAGCTTCGGCTTCGCTGGCGGCGCGGCGCATAAATTTGAACAGTTCCCGGCCAATGCCCCACTCGCAGTCGTCGGATACGCGCGGTGCCGGCTCCCGGTACTCCCACTCCACGGCGTCCACCAGGCAGTTCAGTTCGCCCTTCTCCGCATCCACGCGGATCACGTCGCCGTCGCGGACCTTGGCGATCGCACCGCCGTGCGCGGCCTCGGGACTCAGGTGGATGGCGGCGGGAACCTTGCCCGAAGCGCCGGACATGCGGCCGTCGGTGACCAGTGCCACTTTGTAGCCGCGATCCAGTAGCACCCCGAGGTAGGGGGTCAGTTTGTGCAACTCCGGCATGCCGTTGGAGCACGGGCCCTGGTAGCGGATGACCGCCACCAGGTCGCGATCCAGTTCCCCCGCATCGAAGGCATCCTTCAGCGCCTCCTGGGTCTCGAATACCCGGGCGGGGGCCTCGACCAGCCAGTGTTCGGGGGCCATGGCGGAGGTCTTGATGACGCAGCGGCCGAGGTTGCCCTGCAGCAGGCGCAGGCCGCCCTCGGGAGCGAAGGGCTGGTCGGCGGGGCGGATCACCTCGGTGTCGGCGCTGCTGGTGGGGCCGGCCACGTAGTGCAGGCCACCCTCCTGCAGGCGCGGCTCGCGGGTGTACAGGGACAGGCCCGCGCCCCAGTTGGTAAGCACTTCTTCATGCATCAGGCCGGCTTCCAGCAGGGTTCTGATCACGAAGGCCGAGCCGCCGGCGGCGTGGAAATGGTTCACGTCGGCGCTGCCGTTGGGATAGACCCGCGCCACCAGCGGGGTGATGGCGGAGAGCTCGTGGAAGTCCTGCCAGTTGATATGGATGCCCGCGGCGCGGGCCACGGCGATCCAGTGAATACTGTGGTTGGTGGAGCCGCCGGTGGCCAGCAGGGCGACCAGCGCGTTGACGATGCACTTTTCATCTACCACCCGGCCCAGGGGAGTGTAGTCCGGCCCGAGGTCGGTGATCCGGCACAGGCGCTGGGCCGCCTCCCGGGTCAGCGCATCGCGCAGGGGGGTGCCGGGGTGCTCGAACGCGGCGCCGGGAATATGGATGCCCATGGCTTCCATCAGCATCTGGTTGCTGTTGGCGGTGCCGTAAAAGGTGCAGGTGCCGGGGCCGTGGTAGGCCGCGGACTCCGCCGCCAGCAGTTCCTCGCGACCCACCTTGCCCTCGGCGAACTGCTGCCGAACCGCGGCCTTTTCCTTGTTGGAAATACCTGTGGTCATGGGACCCGCCGGGGCGAAGATCACCGGCAGGTGGCCGAAGGAGAGCGCGCCGATCAACAGGCCCGGGACGATCTTGTCGCACACGCCGAGGCAGATGGCGCCGTCGAACATGTTGTGGGACAGGGCCACCGCGGTCGCGGTGGCGATCACGTCGCGGCTGAACAGGGAGAGTTCCATGCCCTCGGCGCCCTGGGTGACGCCGTCGCACATCGCCGGCACGCCGCCGGCGACCTGGGCCGTGCAGCCGATCTCGTGGACTGCCCGCTTGATCAGCGCCGGGTAGGTCTCCAGCGGCTGGTGGGCGGAGAGCATGTCGTTGTAGGCGTTGACGATGCCGATGTTGGCCGCCTCGGTGAGCCGCAGGGTCTGTTTCTCGCCGCTGTCGCAGGCGGCGTAGCCGTGGGCCAGGTTGGAGCAGGACATGCGGCTGCGCGTCGGCCCCTGGCCGCGCAGCTTATCCATGCGCTGCAGGTAGGTGGCGCGGCTGTCGCGGCTGCGCTCGACGATGCGGTCGGTAATTGCGGTCAGTCTCGGGTCAGTCATCAGGGGGCCCACCAGATGGTCGCGGGGTTGGCTTGCTGTTCGGTAATGGCGGCGACGGGGTAGTGCCGCGCGGCGGCTGCGGCGAGCACGCCGGTTTTTTCCTCGCCGGTGATATGCAGGATGATCTCGCCCGCCGCCAGCACCACCGGCAGGGTGAGGGTAATGCGCTGGTGCGGCGCGGTCACCGGGTCGCAGGTACCCAGCAGCGCCGGGTTGCCGGGGTCCAGCAGCGCGGCGAGATTGGCGGCCCTGGGGAACCAGGAGGCGGTGTGGCCGTCGCCGCCCATGCCCAGCACCACGCAGGTGAGGGGCAGCGGAAGCGCCGATAGCTGTTCCGTGGAGGCCGCGAGTCCCTCGCTAGCGGAAGGTGCCGGCGATTTCAGCCCAATGAATCGGGCGTCCGCCGCGGGCCCGACGAGCAGGTTTTCCCGCAGCAGTCGCTCGTTGGAGTCGGCGTGGTCGGCATCCACCCAGCGCTCGTCGACCAGGGTGACATAGACCCTGTCCCAGTCCAGTGGCTGCCGCGACAACTGCGCGAACATGCCTTTCGGTGTGCTGCCGCCAGACAGGGCGATGCTCGCCGCACCGTGTTGTTCAATTGCCGCGCCGAGGCGCGCGGCCAGGTGCGCCGCCAGCGCGCAGTCGAGTTCTTCCCGGCTGGCGAAGCGGCGCCATTCACTCATGCCACTGACGTCCATCCACCGCGATCAGCGCGGTGGCCGCGTTGGGTCCCATGGTGCCGGCGTTGTAGTTCTTGATCGGCGTGCTGTTTTCTTCCCAGGCGGCGATGATGGTATCGATCCAGCGCCAGGCGGTTTCCACCTCGTCGCGGCGCATGAACAGGGTCTGGTCGCCGTGCAGGGCATCCAGCAGCAGCCGCTCGTAGGCGTCGTAGCTGTCCTCCACCCGCTGCTGGTCGTCGGTGAGGTGCAGCTCTACCGGTTGCAGCTTGAGCTTGCTGCGCAGCCCTGGCTTCTTGTTCAGCGTGTGCAGGGAAATACTTTCCTCCGGCTGCAGGTGGATCACCAGCTTGTTGGTCAACTCCTGCGGGTCGTTGGCGAACAGCGAAAACGGCGGCCGCCGGTATTCGATGACAATTTCGGAATAGCGCCGCGACAGCCGTTTGCCGGTGCGCAGGTAGAAGGGCACGCCGGCCCAGCGCCAGTTGTTGATGCTGGCCTTCAGGGCGACGAAGGTCTCGGTGTCCTCGGCGTGCTGGAATTCGTCCTCCTCGAGGAATCCCTTCACCGCGTGGCCATCCACCGCGCCCTCCGCGTAGCGGCCGCGCACCGTGCGCTCCTTGACGTTGGCGGCGGTGATCGGTTCGAGGCTGCGCAGGACCTTCATTTTCTCGTCGCGGATATCGCTGGCCTGCAGGCTGGCAGGCGGCTCCATGGCGACAATCGACAGCACCTGCAGCAGGTGGTTCTGCACCATGTCGCGCAGGGCGCCGGTCTCGGCGTAATAGCTGCCGCGCCCGGCGACGCCGATCTCCTCCGCCACCGTGATCTGCACGCTGCTGACAAAGGTGTTGTTCCACATCGGCTGGAACAGCTGGTTGCCGAAGCGCAGGGCCAGCAGGTTCTGCACCGTCTCCTTACCCAGGTAGTGGTCGATGCGGAAGGTCGCCTCCTCGCTGAACACCTGGTCCACCTGGTGATTGATCTGCTGGCAGGAGGCGAGGTCGTGACCCAGGGGCTTTTCCAGCACCACCCGGCTGTGCTCGCCCACCGCGCCCGCGGCCTGCAGTTGCTGGCAGATCTCGCCGTAGAGCGCTGGCAGCGTGGCCAGGTAGTAGAGCTGCCCCTGTGAATGCCCCTCCTGCAACAGGCTGGCGAGCGCGCGGTAGTGCTCCGCGTGCGCCGCCTCGACCCGGACATAGTGCAGGCGCTCGCGGAATTCGCTCCAGATGGTTTCGTCCCAGTCGTCATCGGGCAGGTAGCGCAGCAGGTTGTCGCGCGCAATCTGGCGAAAGGCGTCGGTATCCATCTCGCTCCGTCCGGTGGCGACGATGCGCTGCAGGCGCTCGGCGAGGCCGTGGCGGTGAAGTTGAAACAGGGCTGGCAGCAGCTTGCGGGAGGAGAGGTCTCCGGTGCCGCCGAATATGACCAGGTCGACCAACTGACTCATGCGCTAATGAACCTCGAACTGTAGCAGTACGATAGCCGGGTGAATTGCCTTTACCAGGGCGCGAGCGTGTATTGCGAGTAGCGGTGCTGTTGTGAACTGAACGCCGGATTCTGTGCCCGGCTTTTCCTGCTTTGTTTCATGGTAGCAGGATTTTTCGGGCGCTGCTCGCTGTCTGTTTTTTTCCTTTGGAACGCGGCGACCGCTGCGCCGGGCGGGTTCCGGCGGCCCTAGACGTCCGCCCCGGCGGTCGCCGCGATCTGCCGGTACCAGTGCACCCCGTGCTCGTCCCGCCGCCGGGTAATCCGCCGCCGGCGCAGCAGGCAGTTGAGGTGGGCGAGCGTCTCCCCGGTCGCCGCCCCGAGATCCTCCATGCCGATGGTGCGCCTGAACAGCGCCGGGAAACAGTCCACCACCCGCTTGGGCTCGGTGAGGAAGGCGAACAGGTTGCGCAGGTCGCGATTGTGCGACTCGATGACCTGGCCGAGGCGGTAGTGCAGGCCCAGGAAAGGCGCCTCGTGGGCGGGGAGCACCAGCAGGTCGTCGGGCAGCGTGTCGCGCAAATCCGCGTTGGAGGCCAGCCATTCGCGCAGCGGGTCGCCCTCCGGTTCAGTGGGGAAGACACTGACATTGGGGGTGATGCGCGGCAGGACCTGGTCGCCGGAAATCAGCAGCTTGAGCGCCGGGCAGTAAAGGGCGACATGTTCCGGCGAGTGTCCCCGGCCCACCAGCAGCTGCCAGTAGTGCTCGCCGATGGTGATGGTTTCGCGGTCGACCAGGCGTCGGAAACTGTCCGGCAGCGCGTAGACGTACTGACCAAACTGGCCGAAGCGGCCCTTGTAGTGGTCGAGCTGCTCCTCGGTATAACCTGCCCGGCGATAGAACCGCAGGGCCACTTCCGGCGCCGGGCGACCGGTATCCGCCGTCAGTGCCTTGCACATCAGGAACTCCTCGCGGGACATCCACAGCTCGCAGTCAAAGCGTTCGGTCAGCCAGCCCGCCGAACCCACGTGGTCCGGATGCAGGTGGGTGCAGATGACCCGGGTGACCGGCTTGCCGCCCATGAAATCGCTGAAGATGGTCTCCCAGGTCTCGCGGGTGGAGGGAATATCGAGACAGGTGTCGACAATCGTCCAGCCCTCGCCGTCCTCCAGCAGCCACAGGTTGATATGGTCCAGCGACATCGGCATGGCAAAGCGCGCCCAGTACACGCCGGGGGCGATCTCCTCGGGCTTGCCCGGGCGGATGTCCGGTTTGCGCCCGAAGGGGTATTTGAGGCCACGATAGATTTCCGGGGTTTCTGCGAGCATTTGATTTATACCTTGCTGAGTCTTCCTATGGTCGGATTTCCGGGGGGCGCTGTCCACCCGGAGGACGTTGACTGCTTTACGCCAGTACTCCCGTATACCAGTGTAAGAGGATATGGCACTGTGGGTAGGGTGTGTGCGAGGCGTTTGGCCCGTTGAAACCGTGAGGCGACAGGACGTCGCCGACCGAGCCTGTACATGGAGGTACGCTTTTTGGCGTGTTTCAACGGGCCAAACGCCTCGCGCGCGACCGGCAATCTACCGACAAAACCCATTCAAGTGGACCGCTGCGAGTAAATGCCGGTTACGCTATGCTGGAAGCCGAAGACAAAAGGCCGAAAAGCAACAATGAGAAGTCTATGCCAGTTATTGCCCGCCCTGCTCCTGCTCAGCGCCTGCAGCACCCCGGCCCCGACAGTGAGTAATACCGACAGCGCACTCGGTCCCGGTGGCCGACCGGTGGGCGCCGCCTGGTCGCGCAGCCCGGTCTACGGCGAGCACGGCATGGCCGCCACCGCCCAGCCGCTGGCCTCGCAGGTGGCGCTGGATATCCTGCGCCGCGGCGGTTCTGCGGTGGACGCGGCGATTGCCGCCAACGCGGCGCTGGGGTTGATGGAACCCACCGGCTGCGGCATCGGCGGCGACCTGTTCGCCATTGTCTGGGACCCCGCGAGCGGCGAACTGCAGGGCTACAACGGCTCCGGGCGCTCGCCACAGAACCAGGACCTGGCGCAGCTGCAGGCGCGGATTGCCGCGGGCAGGGCGGCGGGTGCGCCGGGGAGCAATGCGCAAGGTATCCCCGCCATCGGCCCGCTGCCGGTAACGGTTCCCGGCACCGTGGACGCCTGGTTTGCGCTGCACGAGCGCTTCGGCAAACTGCCCATGGCGGAAGTGCTGGCCCCTGCGGTCGGCTATGCCCGGGACGGTTTCCCGGTGTCTCCCGTCATCGCCTATTACCTCGATCGCAACTGGGCATATTTCAGTCGCGTCTACGCGGGCCGGCCGGAACTGGCGAATATCCGCGCAACCTGGTTTCGCGATGGTTCGGCGCCCGCGGCCGGGGAAATCTTCCGCAATCCGGAGCTGGCGGCAACCCTGGAAACCATAGGCCGCGACGGCCGGGAGGCGTTTTACAGCGGTAGCCTCGCGCGGGCCATGGCCGATTATTTCGCGACCATGGACGGCGGCCTGGAATACGCGGACTTCGCCGCCCATCGCGGCGAGTGGGTTGCGCCGGCCAGCGTCGATTACCGCGGCTACCAGCTCTACGAGCTGCCGCCCAACGGCCAGGGTTTCGCCGCCCTGCAGATGCTGTCGATCCTGAAAAACGTTGAGTTAAAGCAGTGGCCGCGCGAGTCGGCCGAGGTTTTCCACTACATGGTGGAAGCCAAGCGGCTGGCCTTCGAGGACGTGGCCCGCTACTACGCCGACCCCGCTTTCAGCGCCTTCCCGGAGACCGCGCTGCTCTCCGATGCCTATGGCCGGGAGCGCTTTGCGCTGATCGACCCGGTGAAAGCTTCGCCCGCATTCGGCCCCGGTGAACCGAAAGTCGAGGGCGAGGGCGACACCACCTACCTCACGGTGGCCGACGCCGACGGCATGATGGTCTCGCTGATCCAGTCCAATTACCGGGGCATGGGCTCGGGGATGGTCGCGAACGGGCTCGGCTTCATGTTCCAGGACCGGGGCGAGCTGTTTTCCCTGGAGCCCGGGCACCCGAACGTCTACGCCCCCGGCAAGCGACCCTTCCAGACCATCATCCCCGGCTTCCTGATGCAGGACGGCCAGCCGCTGATGAGTTTCGGGTTGATGGGCGGCTCCATGCAGCCCCAGGGTCACGTCCAGGTGCTGGTCAACCTTATTGACTACGGCATGAACCTGCAGGAGGCCGGCGACGCCGCGCGCTTCATGCACGAGGGCGGCCGCCAGCCCACCGGGGTCGACGAGGACCCCCTGGGTACCCTCTACCTGGAGGCGGGCGTGCCCGCGGCGACGGCGGAACGCCTGCGCGGCATGGGTTACCGGGTGGAGATCGACAGCAGCGGTGTGCGCTTCGGCGGCTACCAGGCTATCTGGCGCGACCCGCACAGCGGTGTCTACCAGGGCGCGACCGAGATGCGCAAGGACGGTACGGTAGTCGCCTGGTAATGCGTATTTTCCGTTTTCCCGTCACTCTGGTTATCGCCCTGGGCTGGCTTCCGGGTACTGCCGGTGCGGCCATGTATTACCTGCCGCCGGCGGAGTTCAGCCTGGTCGGCATGGAGATGTCGGTCACGGCGCTGCAGCAGGACACCCTGATCGATATCGCCCGCCGCAACGACGTCGGCCAGGAGGCGATCGTGCTCGCCAATCCCGAGGTCGACCGCTGGTTGCCCGGAGCCGGGACCCGGGTAGTGCTGCCCTCCCGGCATATCCTGCCGGATGCGCCGCGCGAGGGGCTGGTGCTGAACCTGCCGGAAATGCGGGTTTACTACTACCCGAAACCCGCGCGGGGCGAGGAGCCGGTGGTCTACTCCTTCCCGGTGGGTATCGGACGCATGGACTGGGAGACACCCCTGGGCGAAACCCGGGTGATTTCCAAGCAGAAAGATCCGTCGTGGACACCGCCGGAAAGTATCCGCCGGGAGCACGCGGAGCAGGGCGACCCCCTGCCGCGAGTCGTTCCCCCCGGACCGGATAACCCGCTGGGGCGTTACGCGCTGCGCCTGGGCATTCCCGGTTACCTGATGCACGGCACCAACAAGGAATTCGGGGTGGGCATGCAGGTGTCCCACGGCTGTGTACGCCTGCTGCCGGAAAATATTGAAACCCTCTATGAGACGGTACCGGTCGGCACCCCGGTACGCATCATCAACCAGCCGGTGAAGGTAGGCTGGTACGGCGATGAGCTCTACATCCAGGTCTATCCGCCGCTGGAGGGTGCGAGCCCGGAACATTCAGACCTGTATACACTCGCGGAAAACGCAGTGGACGCGGCCCTGTTCCAGCGGCCGACGTCTATCAACGTGGCCGCCATCGAGCGGGAGCTGGCCCGGCCCAGTGGGCTGCCCGTGAAAATCTCCGGCAGCCGGATTCCGGTCTACTGACGAGCCACTCAGGTACCGGTGGAGATTTGCGGTGTCGCCGGCTGCTCGGCACCCGCTTCACCACCGGCGGCCTGGGCCGCCTGCATGGCGCGAAAACGCAGGTAGTGGCGCATGTTTTCCAGCTCGTCGGTGGACAGCTGCGGCGAGGGCGGCATGCCGCGGGGCTTGAGCGCGCCGTCCCTGACGACCGACTGGAACAGCTCGGCGCTGAGGATCATCGGCGAGTAGCGCAGGTCCGGGGCGGCGCCGCCGCCGATGGCCTGCATGCCATGGCACACCAGGCAGCCGCTGTGGAAGGTAAGGGCGCCCGCCTGGATTTTCTCCGGGTCGGGGATGAAATCCGGGTCCTCCAGCGGCACGCGCTCCGGCAGCGTCACATCCGGCGGCGTTGCCGCGCCGTCGATGGCGAAGGTCAGCACCCGGCGCGGCAGCCGGTAATCGGTGCGGTAGGCGGCGTTGCCGGTGGCCAGCAGGCCGCCCCCCTGGGAACCGTTGCCGGTGAGCACGGTGATGTACTCGCGGCCGTCCACGCTGTAGGCGATCGGCGCTGCGACAACCGGTGAGGCGGTTTTCCAGGACCAGACTTCCTCGCCGGTGCTGGCGTTATAAGCCTTCAGGTAACCGTCCATGCGCCCCTGGAAGATCAGGTCGCCGGCGGTGGCCAGTACCCCGCCGGGCCAGTCGCCGGGCAGGTCGATAGTGAAGGCCTCCTGCTGTTTGACCGGGTCCCAGGCTCGCAGGTAGCTGCGGCGGCTTTCCGGGAGATCGGGGTCGGGGATCATGGTCACGCCCATGTTGGCGGTGATCCCGGTCATGTTGGGCTGCGGCGGCCCGAAGAGGGCGCCCATTTCCATGATCGGGATATACACCAGGCCGGTGCGCGGGCTGAAAGCCTGGGGCAGCCAGCTGTGGGCGCCCTGGGGGCCGGGCCAGAGCTCGAACAGTTTGTCGCCGAGGCCCTCGAAGCGCATGGCGGGGTTTTCCACCGGGCGCCCGGTCTGCGGGTCGATTTTTTCCGCCCAGGTCACCTTGGCGATTTTCTCCGCGGAGATGAACTCGCCGGTGGCGGCGTCCAGCACGTAGAGGAAACCGTTTTTCGGCGCCTGCATCAGTACCCGGCGCGGCTTGCCGTCGATCTCCAGGTTGGCGATGGTCATGTCCTGCACCGCGGTGCAGTCCCACTGTTCGGCGGGGCAGACCTGGTAGTGCCAGACGTATTCGCCGGTGTCCGGTTTGACCGCGACGATGGAGGCGAGGAACAGGTTGTCGCCGCCGCCAGGGCTGCGCATCAGGTGGTTGTAGGGGAAGCCGTTGCCGACCCCGAGGTAGAGCAGGTCCAGTTCGGCGTCGTAGCTGAAGGCGTTCCAGGCAGTGCCGCCGCCGCCCTTGCCGTACCAGTCGCCGTTCCAGGTGGCGCGCATCATCTCTTCCGCCTTGCTGGTGGCGGGGCTGTTGGGGTCGCCCGGGGTGGTGTAGAAGCGCCAGAGTTGTTCGCCGTTTTCGGCGTCATAGGCGGTGACGTAGCCGCGAATCGGCGTGATATCGGCGCCGCCGTGGCCGATGATGACCTTGCCGTCGAAGACCCGGGGCGCGCCATTGCTGTAGCGGATCTCGTCGAGCGCGTACTGGCGGGCCTCCCACACCGGTTCGCCGCTGCTGTCATCCAGCGCAATCACCCGGCCGTCGGTGGTGGCGAGATAGACCTTGTGGTCCCACCAGGCGATGCCCTTGTTGCCCCAGCTCAGGTGCAGGGGTGACTGGGCGATCTCGCGGACCCCGGCGTCGTATTCCCAGAGCAGCTTGCCGCTGGCCGCGTCGAAGGCGCGGATATGGCTGTGGCCGGTGGTGGTGAACAGTTTGTCACCGCCCTTCACCGGGGTGGAGACGGAAAAGCCGTCCTCGAGGTCGTAATACCAGGCCAGCTTGAGTTTGCCGACGGTGTCGAGGTTGACCTGGGCGAGGGGGCTGTAGTGCTGTTCCCTGCCATCGCCGCCAAAGTTGGGCCAGTCCGTCGAATCGGCCGCCGCGGGCGCGGACTGCGCCGGCGCTGCGGAGACCGCTGGAACCTGTTGCGGGTCGGGCGCTGTGGGTCCCTTGTCGCCGCTGCAACCGGCGCCGGCCACTGCCAGCGACAGGACAAAAAGTCTGAAATACTGCATGGATTGAAACCCCGTTGATTTTATTCTGGCTCTGTTCAGGACGCGGCGAAACCACGTTGTCCGGAGGCGGGCCTGGGCGGGTTTCTGCGTTGATAAATACAGGCCCACCGGGGTGGGCCTGAGGGGATTGTACTTCCTGGCCCGCAGGAATTACACGGGCCGGGTGTATTTACTTGTACATGGACTTTTTGAACATCCGGTCCAGTTTTTCGTTGGTGTCCTGGGCAGTGGCATTCGCCTGCTCGGCGGCCGCGCGCGCGGCAGCGGCTTCCTGGCGGGCTGCAGCGGCGTCCGCGGCGGCCTGGCTGGCAGTGGCGTTGGCCTTGTCGATATCCGACTGCATGTCTGCGCGCAGGGCGTTCATGTCTGACGTCGACGCGCAGCCAGTTGCCCCCGCCAGTGCCGCCAGCATCAGGCCGGCCGCAGTAACCCTGTAAAGTGATTTCATTTGATTCTCCTTGGTAGTGCTCACGTTATCGTGAATCTATCAGGACAGCCCCTGACAGCAATGGTTCAGTTTAGCGTATCCTGACAAAGGTGCCCGGACCTATTCGGGTGGCCAGGTCCTCCACCTGTTCGTTGGTCAGGGCGATACAGCCATCCGTCCAGTTGATGTCGCGGTGTATTTCCAGGCTGCCGGCGCCGGTGCCGTGGATACCCAGGTGGCCGCCGAGTACGGTGTCCTGTGGCGGCCAGCGCCTGGCGTGCCAGGCGGACTCGATGCGGGCGAACTCGGCATCGCTGAGATCGCCCTGGGAGCGCGCTTGCAGCGCGTGGTGAATGGTCGGGTAGTCGATGGCCATGAACAGGTCGAAGCGGGCGCTGGGGCGGATTTCCAGAATACGGAACTCGCCCAGCGGCGTCTTGCCGTCGCCGCGGCGCTTGTCCCAGCTGGTGCCGCCGCTGCCGATGGCCATGTTGTCGTAGGTTTTGACCGAACTGTCGCCGCGCATGATGCTCACGGTCATGGCGCTGGTGTCGATCAGCAGCCAGGGCTGGTTGGCCGGTGGCTGGGCGAGCGACCGGGCGCCGAAGCCGGCACAGGCCAGGCAGAACAGGACAGGCAGTACCGAACGGCGCCTCATTGCATGGCGCCTGCGGGCAGTGTCCTCCGCTGCAGTTCCTGCCAGATGGCGGCGTCGCTGGCGCAAATCAGGCCCACGCCGTCAGCCTCCGGGCGGTAGGGGCTGCCGTCGTAGCGACCGGTCACCGCGCCGGCCTCGTTGGCGATCAGCACGCCCGGGGCGTGGTCCCAGACCAGCGTCCGGTAGTAGAACAGGTATTGGCAGTTGCCGGTCACCAGCATCAGGTAGTCGAAGCCGGCGCAGCCGCTGGCCCAGTGGTGGCCGAGGCTGCTGGCGCCGCGCAGCGCCTGCGCCTTCAGGTGTTGCGGCAGGTACTTGGCGGACATGGCGCCGCTCACGGCGTTCATGGCGCCGTCGTAGGCGCTGACGGAAACCCGTTCACCGTCCAGCCAGCTGCCAGCACCGCGCTCGGCGAACAGGGTCTGCTGGCGCACCGGATAATGAATCCATGCGCCGAGCGTCTCTCCCTTTTTCACCAGCGCCACCATGGTGGCGATGGGGCCGTCGCCGGCGGCGAAGTTATTGGTGCCATCGAGCGGGTCGAGCACCCACACCGGCGCGTCGCCGAGCAGGGCGTCGAGCAGTGCGGGATTTTCGTGAACCGCCTCTTCACCGATGACCAGCGACCCGGGCAGCAGGGCTGCCAGGCGTTTGCTGAGCACCTGCTCGCAGGCGCGGTCGGCGACGGTCACCGCATCATTGGCCTGCTTGAGTTCGATCTGGTGGGATTCGAGATTCTGCCACAGGGGCATGATTTCCTGGGCCGCGGTCTCGACGATGGCGGCGCAGATCTTGTCGTGGTCGAAGTTCATGCGGGCAAGTCTACCATCCCGCAGCCCGCCCGGCCCGTGAACAAAATGAGGAAAATCCCTCATTGGGCGAGTCCGCTGCGGGGGGCATACTGGTCGCGACCCGGAGTCGAAGGAGGCGTCATGCCATGGAAACCCGGTGGGCGAAGCGCCTTGTCGTGGTCGTTCTCATCGCCCTGCTGCCGGCCTGCAGGCTGGTGGTCGAGGTGCCCGCGGGCGGCAGCGTGGTCAGCCAGTCCGGGGCCTACCAGTGCGGGCCCGGGAGCACCTGCACCCTCGAGGTGGTCGACCAGAATTTCAGTGAAGTCTTCGCGGCCAGGCCGGCGGGAAACAACGCCTTCCTCGGCTGGGCGGCCGGCGCTGGCGCCCTGTGCGCCAACCGCCAGGGCAACTGCGCGCTGTCCACCCGCGGTTTCGCGGACAACGCCAGCCTGCTGGCAATCCTCGAATCCGGACGGTCCTTTTACCTCCGCCCGGTGTTTCTCGAGAATCCGCGGCTCGTCCGGGATGACCTCAGTGTCGAGGGCAGTGAAACCCCGATACCGGGGGGGATCAATATCCAGGGCAGCTTCCGCCTGTCGCCCGCGGCCACGCCGGAACAGGCCCTGACCGACTCCGACGTGGACATCCGCTTCGACAGCGAGGGGGAAGTCCTGTCGCTGTTCGGCGGCACCGTCCTGCCACGCCAGTTGACCGATTACATCGGCGTGATCGGCACCAGCCGGGCGCAGGTCGGCCTGTACAGCGGTGCGCAGCTGAACGCTGACGAAGACATCAATATCCGGCTGATCGACGAGCGGCAATACCTGCTGTTCTACCTCACTGGCGGGGTCGAACTCGAGGTCGGTGATCGCGCCGGCGGCGGCACGCTGGTGAGCATCGACCCGCCCTTCGGCGGCAGCGTGATCCTGGTGCACGACCTCGTCGACAAGATGCTCTACCGCTACGGCAACCTGCTGGGCGAAGCCCGCGGCGAGGCCGAGTCCGACCAGGGCCTGCTGCCCTATGTGCCCCTCGGGGGCATTGCCGGAGCGGTGGCCTTCTACGGCCATCGCTACGAGACCGGGGAGAAATCCGTCGGCATCAAGATCTTCGATATCCTGAACCTGCGCGGCGAGTACATCGTCCGCGACCCGACTTTCGCCGATATCGACCTCGCCGATCCCTTCGCTTCACCGGTGGGTTACTTCGCCGGTTTCAACGGTCACGCCAGCGTCGCCTTCGCCATCCTGGGCTTCGGCCTGTTCGACTTCGACCTCGCCGAAGCCAGCGCAAATTTCGACGTGCAGCCCCTCAGGGGGGCGGCCCAGCAGCGGCTTTCGCTCTACGCCAATATCGAACCCGATGTCGCCTGGCAGCCGGACTGGATGCCGATCCTGCCCGCCACCCGCCTGCGTGCGACCTTTGCCGCTGACGCCGCGGGCACGCTGCGGGCCACGCTCGCGGGCGGCTACCGGTCGGTCCTGCCCGCAGCGGACCTGCGCGGCAAAATCCTCATCCGCAACGAGGGCGTCAGCATGCAGGCCAGGGTGGAATTGCCGGCGCTGCTGATGCCGGTGTCCATCAGTTTTGTCGACGGGGAGACCCATGCCAGCGTCGACCTCGATGCGGAAATTGGCACCTACCTGCGACGCAGTGCCGGGGAGGTATTCGACGATGTAGAAGCACAGCTCGACGCGGCGCTCGACGACCTGGAGGCCGCGGCGACGGACTACCAGTTCGAGCTCAGCCTGCGTGGCCTGCGCGCGGTGATCCCGACGATTACCGCCGAGGCGATTGCCCGGGTCGAGGCCATCCCGGGGGATGTCTACTCCGCCGTTTATGCGGGCGTGCGCAGTGAAATCAACAGCCGCCGTTACTGCGCCCTGGGTATCTGCACTCCCTCGGACAGCAAGCGCGACAGTATCGCCAGCTCCGCGGCGAGCAGTGCGCGGAGCAAGGCGCGGGTGGAAATCGCTCCCTACATCGATGCCATGGAGGCACTGCGCGACCGCGCTGCGCAGGATGACGACGACGCGGTCCGCGAGGCGCTGCGCCAGGCACTGTACGCCGCTTACGATTACCGGCACATCGATCGAACGGTCAGCGTCACCGTCTCCGTCGATATACTGATCAAAACCATCAGCGTCAGCGACAGCTACCGCATCAACCGCGACGTACTCAGCGCCGGACAGGCCGCAGATATCCTCGCCGCCGCCGACAACATCGAGCGGATTCCGGCGGCCAGCGCCACCCTGGTGAGCGCCCGGGCGCTGGTGGACAGCCTGCCGCTGCGCGAGTCGCTGCAGGCCGCGCGCGCGGATGTCGAGGCCGGGCTGCGGCAGCTGCCGGGGATCGCGGGGGTTGGCTACAGCGTGGTGGACGGGGCCTATTCCGCCTACCTCGCCTTCGATGGCGGCAGGGAATATGCGGTGGATTTCAATGTGCTCGACCCCGCCGCGCTGCTGGCCGGCATCAACCGGCTGGGAGTGAGCGCGGTGATCGAAGACTAGGCCTGTTCGCCGGCGTCCAGCAGTCCCTCGCGCAGGGCGACCTGGACCAGGCCGCCCAGGGAGTGCACATCCAGTTTGCGCATGATGCTGGTGCGGTGATTGTCCACAGTCTTGGCGCTGATGCTGAAACGCTCGGCAATCTGCTGGTTACTGGCGCCGGAAACGACCTGCTGCATGACCTGGCGTTCGCGCTCGGTGAGTTCCACCAGGCCCTGCGTCGCGGCGGCGAGTTCCCGGGCCTGCGGGCAGATCCAGGTCTCGCCATCGAGAATCCGGCGGAGTCCCTGCTGCAGCTCCGCCGGCGCCAGGCTTTTCAGCAACAGGCCATCGACACCGCTGTCGATGAGCTGCCGCATCACGCCGCCGGAGCGCAGCCCGGTAAACACCGCAACGCGGGTAGCGGGGCTCCAGTGGGCGATCTCGCCGATGATTTCCAGGCCGCCGACATGGGGCATGGCGATGTCGAGGAGCAGAAGGTCCGGTTGCTGCAGCTTGACCGCGGCGATGGCGTCGATTCCGTGCTCGGCTTCCGCGACGATCGCCACGTCCGCGAACTGTGCGAGGAGTGTGGCCAGTCCGCTGCGCACGATGGCGTGGTCGTCGGCGATCACGAGGCGTTGTGCTTGCATGGCGGATTGCCGGTACCGGGTGTAGGCTGAAAGCACCAGTATAGACAAACCACGGCAGGGGGATCGCCCATCACCGCCCGCTTGCGCACAGTGCTGCTCTTCTTGCTGTTTTTCTCCGCGGCGCCGCTGCACGCCCTGTCGCTGGAGCCGGGACAGGCCAGCCGCCAGTTCCACGCGGATATTCGCTATGCGGTCGACGATCTGCCGGTAAGCACGGCCCCGGACCGGGTCCTGGCGCGCAGGGATTCCCGCTTTGCGCCGCTGCCATCCCGGCAGGTCGATTTTGGCTTCACCCACGGCACCGTCTGGCTGTACCTGCCAGTGACCAATGCGGGCGCGCAAGCCGGCGTTTGGATACTGTCCCTGAATACCCGCTTCATGAACGAGCTGGCAGTCTACCAGCGCCACGCCGCGGGCTGGCAGTTGCTCCTGCGCAACTCGGAGCGTTCGACCTTTGCCGAGCGACCGGTGGATTACCGCCTGCTCGCGGTGGAATTTGCCCTCGCCGCCGGGGAACAGGGGGGGTTGTTGATCGGTTACCAGTCGCGGGGCACTACCTATCTGCCGGTGACGATCGAAAGCCCGGCGAGTTTCGCCGAGGTTCGCGCCCGCAAGGCGACCCGCAGCGCCGGTTTCTATACCGCCGCCGCGCTGATGCTGGTGTACGGCCTGTTCCAGTGGTTGCTGCTGGGCAGCCGGATTCACCTCTATTACATTCTCTACCTCGGCGCGGCCCTGCTTTACGTCTTTCACATGGACGGCCTCAGTTTCCAGTACCTGTGGCCGCAGTTGCCGGGCTGGAACGCCTTTGCCTCCCTTCCCCTGGGCCTGGCGATCAACATCGCCGCGGCCAATTTTGCCCGCCACTTCCTGCGTACCTGGGAGAGTGCGCCGCGCTTCGACCTGCTGATCCGCGTATTGATAGGCGTATTCCTGACGACGCTGGCCTGGGGTTTGCTGGTCGAGGACCTCTGGGTCAAGCGCGCGGGGTTCTGGCTGAGCAGTGTCGGGGCGCTGGTCTACCTGGCCGCGGGCATCAACGCCCTGCGCGGCGGCCAGCGCTTTGCCCGTTTCTACGTCGCCGGATGGGTCGGTTTGTGCCTGGCGACCCTGGTGTCGAGTTTCGTGCACAGCCTGCCGGGGGTGTTGCCGGTAGCGCTGGGCTTTGATTTTACCAAGGTGGGCCTGCTGTTCGACGCGGTGATGTTCGGGATGGCGATTGCCGACCAGTCCGCGGATGTGCGCCGCCAGCGCGACGCGGCACTGGCGCGGGAGATGGCGGCACTGGCCGAACAGGTGCGCACGCGCAGCGCGCTGGAGGCGGCGGAAGTCGGCCGTGCCGACGCCCTGCGCCTGGCGCGGGAAAAGAGCCTGGCCCTGGCCTCCGCAAGCCACGATATTCGCCAGCCGCTGGTGTCGCTGAAAATGGCGCTGGGGCAGTTATCCGGAGAGGGCAGTGATGCGCGGTCGGCGCTCGACAGTATTGCCTACCTGGATGCGCTGGTCGGCAATTACCTCGATAGCGAACAGGATCAGGAAGGTGAAGCAGGCACGCCGCCGCAACTTTCCGCAATCAGCGAACCCTTCGCGGTACAGCTGATTATCGATGCGGTATGCCGGATGTTTGCCCCGGAAGCGGAGTCCCGGGGCATTGAGCTGCGCGGTCGCCCGAGTCGCTTGCAGGTGTCGGGCGACCCCGTGGCGACGGTGCGGATTGTCGGCAACCTGGTGAAGAACGCCATCCAGCACACTGCCAGCGGTGGCGTGCTGGTCGGCTGCCGGCGCCAGGGGGGACACTGTGTGTTGTGCGTGGTGGATACCGGGCCGGGATTTCCCGCCGCAGCGTTGAAGCATCTCGCGCAGCCCTACCGGCGCGGCGACACCGGCGTTGAGGGGCACGGGCTGGGACTGCATATCGTAGTCAGCCTGTGCGAGCAACTGGGCTACGGTTTCAGCCTGGAAAACGGTGCCTGCGGCGGTGCTGTGGCGAGGGTATTACTGCGCCTGGCGTCCGCCGCCGACAACGGCCGCTGAGTCGGGCGCAGCCGGCCCCGGTTCAGGCCAGCAGCGTCCGGCCCGGAATGGCCTCCAGCAGGCTGCGGGTATAGTCCTCCTGGGGGTTGTCGAACAGTTCGACACCGGTGCCCTGTTCCACCACCTGGCCCTTGTAGAGCACCAGGATGCGGTCCGCGAGGTGGCGCACCACGGCAAGGTCATGGGAGACGAAGAGCATGGTCAGGCCGTACTCCTTGCCGAGATCCAGCATCAGGTCGAGGATCTGCGCCTGGATGGTCACGTCGAGTGCGGAGACCGGTTCATCGGCGACGATGAACTCGGGCCGCGTGGCCAGGGCGCGGCCAATGGCGATACGCTGGCGCTGGCCGCCGGAGAACTCGTGTGGGTACTTGCGCACGAAGGCGCGGGCCAGGCCGACATCGTCCATCAGCTTGAGCACGCCGCTGGCGACAGTCTTCTTGTTCTCGATACCGTGCAGCAGCAGCGGTTCGGCCAGGGTATCGAACACGGTCATCCGCGGGTTCAGGGAGGCGAAGGGATCCTGGAAGATCATCTGCATGCGCCGGCGCATCTTCTTCAGGTCCGAGCCTTCCAGCCGGGTGAGGTCGGTGCCGTCGAACATCGCCTGCCCCGAGGTCACCGGCACCAGGCGCAGGATCGAGCGGCCGATGGTCGACTTGCCGGAACCGGATTCGCCCACCAGCCCGAGGATCTCCCCGCGGTTGATGTCGAAGCTGACGTCGTTGACCGCCTTGACCGGCTCCTTGTGCTTGCCCTGTTCGAACCAGGTGCACAGGTTGCGCACCTGGATCAGCGGTTCGGGGTGGGCGACCGGCCCCTCCTTGCTGCCCGCGGGAATCGCCGACAGGAGCTTCTGGGTGTAAGGGTGTTCGGCGTGGTGGAAGATCTTGTCGCTGCTGCCGCCCTCGACGATCTTGCCCTGCTGCATCACCACGATCTGGTCGGCGATGTCGGCGACCACCGCCAGGTCGTGGGAGATGAAGATCACGCCTATATCGCGGTTTTTCTGCAGGTCGGCGATCAGCTTCAGGATCTGCGCCTGGATGGTCACGTCCAGCGCGGTGGTCGGCTCGTCGGCGATCAGCAGCTTGGGCTCGTTGATCAGCGCCATGGCGATCATCACCCGCTGGCGCATGCCGCCGGAGAACTGGTGGGGGAAGTTGTCGAAGGTGGATTCCGGGTCGCGGATGCCCACCTCGGCAAGCAGCTCCACGGCGCGCTTCTTCGCCTCGGCCTTGCTCACCTTCTTGTGGTACATCAGCGGTTCCACCAGCTGCTTGCCGATGGTCATGAAGGGGTTGAGGCAGGTCATCGGGTCCTGGAAGATCATGGCGATATCGCGGCCGCGGATCTCGCGCAGCTGCGCCTCGCTCATCTGCAGCAGGTCGCGTCCCTCGAACAGGGCCTGGCCGCCGTCGATGCGGCCGGGGGGTTGCGGGATCAGCCCGAGCAGGGAGTAGCAGGCCACCGACTTGCCGGAGCCGGACTCGCCGATGATCGCGGTGATCTTGCCGGTTTCCACGGTGAAAGAGATATCATCCACGGCCCTGGTCGTTCCCAGGCGGGAGACGAAGCTGACCTGCAGGTTTTGTACGTCGAGTAGTGACATCAGTCTTTGGACCTCCGTACGTCGAGGGCGTCACGCAGGCCGTCGCCGAGGAAATTGAGGCAGAACAGGGTGATGCTGAGGGCCAGGCCGGGGAAGATCAGCAGCCAGGGGAATTCCTCCATGGTTTCTGCGCCGTAGGAGATCAGCAGGCCCCAGGAGGTTTTCGGCGGCTGCACCCCGAGGCCGAGGAAGCTCAGGAAGGCCTCCAGCAGCATCACCGAGGGGATGGTCAGGGTGGTGTAGACGATGATCGGCCCCAGGGCGTTGGGAATCAGGTGGCGGCGGATGATGGTGCCCGGCGACAGGCCCAGGGAGATCGCCGCCTCGACGAACTCCTGCTGGCGCAGGGTCTGCACCTGGCTGCGCATGATCCGCGCCATGGTCAGCCACTCCACCGCGCCGATGGCGAGGAACAGCAGCAGCATGTTGCGACCGAAGACCACCATCAGCAGCACGATGAAGATCATGAAGGGCAGGGCGTACATGATGTCCACCAGGCGCATCATGATGGCGTCGGTGCGGCCGCCGACATAGCCGGCGATGGCGCCCCAGGTGACGCCGATCACCAGCGCCACCGAGGTGGCGACGAAACCGACGGCGAGGGAGATGCGGCCGCCGTACATGATCTGGGTCAGCAGGTCGCGGCCGAAGATGTCCGTGCCCAGCCAGTGCTGCGCCGAGGGTGCCGAGGCCCCCAGCTCCAGGTTCTGGGTCTCGTAGGAATAGGGCGCGATCCACGGGGTCAGCAGCGCGATCACGATCATGAATACCAGCACGACGAGGCCCACCAGGGCCAGGTGGTTCTTGCGCAGGCGCAGCCAGGCGTCTTTCCACAGGGAGGTGCCCTGTTCCGCCTCGGTGATATCGGTTATGACTTCAGAAACCATCATTTTTCTCCGAACTGGGCGCGCAGGCGCGGGTTCATCCAGGCGGCGAGAATGTCCGACAGGAGGTTGAACAGCACGATCAGGGTGGACAGGAACACCGTGGTACCGAGGATCATGGTGTAGTCGCGGTTAAACGCGGCCTGCACGTAGAAACGGCCGAGGCCGGGAATCTGGAAGATGGTTTCCACCACGAAGGAACCGGCGAGCAGGCCGGCGAAGGCCGGGCCGAGGAAGGCGACGACTGGAATGAGGCCGCCACGCAGGCCGTGCTTGATCACCACCTGCCACTCCGGCAGGCCCTTGGCGCGGGCGGTGCGGATGTAGTCCTGGGACATTACCTCCAGCATGCCGGCCCGGGACAGGCGGGCGATGTAGGCGGCATAGGTGGAGCCCAGGGTGATCGCCGGCAGGATCTTGTCGCCGGGGATGTCGCCCCAGCCGGACACCGGCAGCCAGTCCAGGTGGATGCCGAAGACCAGCACCAGCAGCGGCCCCAGCAGGAAGGAGGGCAGGCAGATGCCGATCATCGCCGCGGACATGGGGATGTAGTCCTGGGCGGTGTTGGGTTTCAGCGCCGCGATCACCCCGGCGAGGCCGCCGATGATCACCGCCACCAGCAGTGCATACAGGCCGAGCTCCGCGGTCACCGGCAGGCCGGCGGCGATCAGTTCGTTGACGCTGCGCCCGGGGTACTTGAAGGAGGGCCCGAGATCGCCGTGGGCGAGGTCGCCGAGGTAGATCATGTACTGCTCGAACATGGGTTTATCGAGGTTGTATTGAGCCTCGAGCGCTTTTTTGACCTCCGGCAGCACGGCCTTTTCGCTGGCGAAGGGCCCGCCGGGGGCCACCCGCACCAGGAAGAAGGTCACCGTGATGACCGCCAGGATAACCGGGACTGCCTGTAGCAGCCGGTAAGAGATGAATCGCCACATGGTTTCGGGTCAGTCCTCCGCTTTCCAGACTGGCGCATCGGGATCCAGTCGGACGTATTTGAAATTGGGGATATCCAGCTTGTTGGCGGGCATGCCGCTCACGCTGGGCTGCACGAGATGCTTGCTGGTGTAGGCATACAGCGGGAGTACCGGCACCTGTTGCATCAGAATGGTCTCCGCTTCCCGCAGCAGTTCCATGCGCTCGGCCTGGTCGATGGTTGCGGGGGCCTGTTTGAGCAATATGTCATCATAACGGGAGTCGGAGAAGCCAGTCATGTTCATCAGGTTGTCACTGGTGTAGATCTCCAGCATGTCGGTCGGGTCGGCGGTGCCGCCGATCCAGCCCAGTCGGGCGATCTGGTAGTTACCGACATCCACGGTATTGAGGAATACCTGCCATTCCTGGTTGGTGAGGGTCACCTTGATACCGAGCACCTGCTTCCACATCTGCTGCAGCGCCACGGCGATTTTGCGGTGGTCCTCGGAAGTGTTGTAGAGCAGCTCCACCTTCGGCCAGTTGCGGCCGCCGGGATAACCCGCGTCCGCCAGCAGTTGCCGCGCCTGCACCGGGTCGTAATCGAGCAGGTCCGGGGGGGTGTAGCCCTCGGCGACGTCGGGCGGCACCAGCGCCGGGCTGGGAATGGCGGTGCCCAGCAGCAGCGTGTCGATCAGCGACTTGCGATCGATCGATTTCGCCAGCGCCTGCCGAACCCTGGTGTCGTCCAGTGGAAAGCGCCCGGTATTGAACATCAGGAAATAGCTGCCCATCTGCGGCGCCTGCTGGTAGGGCGAGTCGGGTTGCTCGCGATACCAGGGAATCTTCGCCAGCACCACGTTGTCGGTGTAGTGCAGCTGGCCGACGCGGAACATTTTCTCTTCCGCGGAGCGGTTTTCCACCGTATGGAAGACGATGCCATTGAGGGCGACGTGGTCCGCGTCCCAGTAATAGGGGTTCTTGCGCACCACCACCGAACGGCCCATGCGCCAGTCTTCGAGGGTGAAGGCCCCGTTGCCGACCAGGTTGCCGGGGCGGGTCCAGCCGGTGTAGCGGTCGGTGACTTTGCCGAAGCGCTCGATGGTCTTGCGTTGCACCGGATAGTTCGGGTTGTTGGAGAGCACCCGCATGAAGTTGGGCGTCGGATTGATCAGCGTCATTTGCAGGGCGTAGTCATCAATCGCCTTGATGCCTACCGCGCTGAAGTCGGTGTTGCCCTGGGCAAAGTCCTCCGCGCCGGTGATCGGGTAGAGCGTGTAGGCAACCTGGTTGCCCATGTCCGGGTGCAGCGAGCGGCGGAAGGACCAGAGCCAGTCCTGGGCGGTGATCGGGTCGCCGTCCGACCAGCGCGCCCGGGGATTGAGGTGGAAGGTGTAGGTTTTGCCGTCGGGGGAGATATCCCAGCCTTGCGCGCCGCCCGGTTCCACCGCGAGGGTTTCCGGGTTGAGGGTGATCAGGGTTTCGTAGAGCGCCCGGGCGATCTTGGAGTCCGAGTCCGCGGTCAGCACGTGGGGGTCGAGCGACTGCGGCTCGGCCCCGATCGCGAAGTGCAGGATACCTTCGCGATTGCCGCTGGCGACGTTGGGTTCACCCTGCCCGCAGGCCGCCAGCAACAGGGTGGACAGCAGCGCGCAGTGCAGGGCTCTGGGCACGGGAATGATCTCAGTGCTCCTTCGCCGCCGGCTGCTCCCTGTCCCAGTCGGGATCAAGCCACACGTACTTGAAGTTCATCGAATCCATCAGGTTGGACGGCATGTCCTTGACGCTGGGGTGGATCAGGTGATTGCTGGTATAGGTGTAGATCGGCAGGATCGGCATCTGCTCCATCAGGCGCTTTTCCGCATCGTAGAAGATCTGGAAGCGCTCCTCCTTGGTGGCGGCCCGCGGTGCCTCGCGCAGGATCATGTCGTCGTAGACCGGATCGGCAAAGCCGGTGTTGTTGTTGCCGCCGCCGGTGATGTACATGTCGAGGAAGGAGGTCGGGTCCACGTAGTCGCCGATCCAGGCGCGGCGGGCCATCTGGAAGTTCATGGTGTCCACGGTGTCGAGGTAGACCTTCCACTCCTGGTTGGCCAGGGTGATCTCGATGTTGAGTTCCTTTTTCCACATCTGCTGCAGGGCCACGGCGATCTTGCGGTGGTCCTCGGAGGTGTTGTAAGTGACCTCCACCGGCGGAAAGCCGTCGCCGTTGGGATAGCCCGCTTCGGCGAGCAGCTTGCGGGCCTTCTCGGGGTCGTACTGGAACAGGATTGGCGGCTGGTAGCCGAGGGTGCCGGGCGGGGTAATGGTATAGGCTGGAATCCGCGACTTTTTCAGCACCGTGTTGGTCAGGGTCACCCGGTCCACCGCCAGCGACAGCGCCCAGCGCACGCGCACGTCGTCCATCGGCTTGCGGTTGGTATTCAGCAGGTAAAAATAGGTGCCCAGGTAGGGTGCCTGGACGAAAGGCGTGTCCGGCATGTCCTCGTACACGGGGATCTTGTCCAGCGGCACGGTCTGGGAATAGTGCAACTGGCCGACGCGGAACATGCGCTCCTCGCTGACCACGTTTTCGGTGGGATAGTAGACGATGCCGTTCAGCTTGACCTTGTCGCGATCCCAGTAGGTATCGCTTTTCTCCACCTCGATACGCCGGTTGAGCTGCCATTCCTTGAGCCTGAAGGCGCCGTTGCTGACGATGTTCTCCACCCGGGTCCAGGGGGTATAGCGGTCGGTGGCCGCGCCGAACTTCTCGATGGTGGCGCGGTGCACGGCGAAGGTGCTGTAGTGGTCCATCAGCTGCAGGAAGTAGGGTGTGCGCGCGTTCAGGGTGACCTGCAGGGTGAGCCTGTCGAGGGCCTTGACCCCGACTTCGCTGAAGTCCTTGATCTCGCCCTTGGCGAATTTTTCGGCGTTGACCAGCGGGTAGAGCATGTAGGAATACTGGTTGCCCATCGCCGGGTTGAGCGCCCGCTGCCAGGACCAGACGTAGTCCTCGGCGCTCATCGACTCGCCGTTGGACCAGCGCGCCTCGGGGTTGATATGGAAGGTATAGACGAGGCCGTCGTCGGAGATATCCCAGCTTTCGGCCACCCCGGGCTCCGGTTCCAGGGTCCAGGGGTTCTTCACCGCCAGGCCCTCGAAAATGGCCCGCACGATATGGTTTTCCGGCACGCCTGTCACCACGTGGGGGTCGAGGCCCTGGGGCTCGGAGCCGTTGCCGTAGTGGAGGATTCCCTCGCGGTTACCCTTTTCTACGTTGGTTTCACCGCCGGTGCAGGCGACGAGGGTGGAAAGCAGGACTGCGAGCAGGGCACGGTGCAAAAAGGGCATGAATCGGGGTCCGGATTTGTTGTGTTTGCAAAACAGTATAGTGATAGACGAGTGAGACTGCCGACCCCTCAAAATACACTCACGATTCGTGCCAACTGACCCGGGATACGCCCGGCGGGTCCGGCTCAGCCCGGGCCCCTGGCCTCCCCGCCCCAGCGCGCGAAGTCCCGCCCCGAGGGGTGCTGGTAGAGTTCCAGCCCGAATTCCCCGACCACTGCAAAAAGGTGGTCGAAGATGTCCGACTGGATGCCCTCGTACTCATTCCAGGCGGTGGTGTCGGTAAAGCAGTAGATCTCGATGGGAATACCCTCGGCGCCCGCCTGCAGCTGGCGCACGATCAGGGTCATGTCCTGGCGGATGCGCGGGTGGTGCTTGAGGTAGTGGTAGATATAGGCGCGAAAGGTGCCGATATTGGTCAGCCGGCGCATGTTGATCTCGCCCACGACCTGGCGATCCGCAAGGCCCGCATTGTATTCCGCCAGCTCCCGCTGCTTGCCGGCCAGGTAGTCCTGCAGCAGCGCGACCCGCCCGGCGCGGGAGATTTCTTCCGGGGAGAGGAAACGCAGGGTGCCGGCATCGATGTAGAGGCTGCGCTTGATCCGCCGGCCGCCGGACTCGGACATACCGCGCCAGTTCTTGAAGGGGTCGGAAATCAACCGATGGGTGGGGATGGTGGTGATGGTCTTGTCCCAGTTCTGCACCTTGACGGTGTGCAGTTGCACGTCGATGACATCGCCGTCGGCGCCGAAGGCGGGGGCCTCGATCCAGTCGCCCACATGGATCATGTCCTGGGCGTTGAGCTGGACGCTGGCGACCAGGGAGAGAATCGTGTCCTTGAAGATCAGCATCAGTACCGCGGTGGCAGCGCCGAAACCGGAGAGCAGGATGATCGGCGAGCGGTCGATCAGCACCGAGATGACCAGGATACCGGCGATAATCCACAACAGCAGCTGGACCAGCTGCAGAAAGCCCTTGATCGGTCGCTGGCGGGCGCCGGGGGTTGCCTCGTAGATGGTGTTGGCCGCCTGCAGCACAGCGCTAAGGGTGAGGGTGGCGATCACCACCATATAGGCGCCGGTGAGGTTGAGGACAATGCGCTCCAGGGTGTCGTGGACCTGGGGCAGCAGGTCGATCCCGGCGTAGATGATGAGCGCCGGCACCATCTGTGCCAGCCGCCCGGGGACCCGGTGCGCCACCAGGGCGTCGTCCCAGGTCACTGCCGAGCGCAGCGCCATGCTGCGCGCGGCGCGCACCAGCAACTGCCGGGTGAGCCAGTAGGCCAGCAGGGCGGCGAGGAACAGGGCCGAGAGGGTCAATAGCTCGGACAGGGCCGGGAATGTCTGGGTCAGTTCTTGCAGCATGGTTCTCGTTCTTGTCGTCGGGTAAATCAGGCGATGGCGGGCTCTTCAAAGCCGCCAGCGGCATCGCCGTCAGGGTCGTTGCCGTTGCCGAACTCCTCCTGGAATTGCTCCACGTGTTTTTCCACTCGGCCGACCCGGCGGCCGTAGTAGGCGAGATGGAATATGGCGTCGCCCTGGTAGACCAGCGGCAGGTTGGTGCGGCCGATGACCATACCGGATTCCGGCGCGGTGATTTCGGTTTCCATGGTGCCCAGGGGGTCCGCCACCAGGGCCAGGACCTGTCCCTTGCTGACTTTCGCACCCAGTGGCACCAGGGTGCGCAGGACGCCGCTCTCCGGCGCCCGCACCCAGGCGGTCTGTTCGCTGATAATCGGCTTTGGCAGTGACTTGCGGCTGCGGCTCTCGCGCAGCATGCCGATGTGGCGCATGACATTGATACAGCCGCGTACGCCGGCCCGGATATGCAGCTCCTCGAAGCGCAGCGCCTCTCCCGCCTCGTAGAGGACGATCGGCACGTCGGCCTCGTCGGCGCAGGCGCGCAGGGAGCCGTCGCGCAGGGCGGCGTTGATCGCCAGCGGTACGCCGAAGGCCTCGGTCATCGCCAGCGCCCGGGGATCGTCGAGGTTGGCGCGGATCTGCGGGAAGTTGCTGCGATGGCGGGCGCCGGTATGCAGGTCGATGCCGTGGGTGGATTTGCGCACGATTTCCCGCTGGAAGGTGTGCGCCACCCGGCTGGCCAGCGGTCCTTTTTCCGATCCGGGGAAGGAGCGGTTGAGGTCGCGCCCGTCCGGCAGGTAGCGGGCGTGGTTGAGAAAGCCGTAGACGTTGACGATGGGAATGGCGATCAGGGTGCCGCGCATGCCGTTGAGGGCCTTGTGGCGCAGCAGGCGGCGGATGATCTCCACCCCGTTGATCTCGTCGCCGTGGACCGCGGCGCTGATGAACAGCACCGGGCCCGCGCGCTTGCCGCGCACCACCTGCGCGGAAATCGACAGGTCGTCGTGGGTGTACATGGGGGCGACCGGGATATCCACGGTGGTGCGTTCGCCCGGGGTGATTATCCGTCCGCCAATCTCCAGGTCAGCCCCCTTGCCCTTCATGCTCAGCCCCGGGTCTTGCGGCTGCCGTGGGCCGGGCGGGCGTGGTCTTCCACGTAGGTGATGATTTTCGCCGCGATATCCTTGCTGGTGGCAGCCTCGATTCCGCCCAGCCCGGGCGAGGAGTTCACTTCCATGATCAGCGGCCCGCGAGAGGAGCGCAGCAGGTCGACGCCGGCGACGTGCAGGCCCATGGTTTGGGCCGCCTTCACTGCAGTGCTCCGTTCCTCGGGGGTCAGCTTGACCACCCTGGCCGTGCCGCCGCGGTGCAGGTTGGAGCGGAACTCGCCCTCCGCTGCGGAGCGCTCCATGGCTGCCACCACCCGGCGGCCGATGACGAAGGCGCGGATGTCGGAGCCGCCCGCCTCCTTGATGAATTCCTGTACCAGGAAGTCCGCGCCGAGCTCGGTAAAGGCATCGATCACCGACTCCGCCGCCTTGATGGTCTCCGCCAGCACCACGCCGCGGCCCTGGGTGCCGCGCAGCAGCTTGAGAACCACGGGGGCGCCACCCAGGCGCTTGATCAGTTCGCGGCCGTTTTCCACGTCGTGGGCGAAACCGGTGGTGGGCATGCCGATGCCCTTGCGCGAAAGCAGCTGCAGGGCGCGCAGCTTGTCCCGGGAGCGCCCCAGCGGGATGGATTCCGTCAGGCAGTAGACGCCCATCATTTCAAACTGGCGGATGACCGCCGTGCCGTAATCGGTGATCGACGCCCCGATGCGGGGGATCACCGCGTCGAAGCCCTCGAGTTTCTCGCCCTTGTAGTAGATGCCGGGGTCCGACGAGTTGATATCCATGATGCATTTCAATGTGTCCAACACGCGCACTTCGTGGCCGCGCTCGGTGGCGGCCTCGATCAGGCGGCGGGTGCTGTAAAGCTTCCTGTTGCGGGACAGGATGCCGATTTTCATAATCACGCCAGACTCCTGGAGCTTTGGGATTTTAGTCACCGGACAGGTAGGACCTGCCCGGATCGACGAGGTAGCGGCCGCGCATCGCGGTGCGGCCGATAAGGACGCGGAACTTCATACTGTCGCGGTCGGTGAGTGTAACCTCGACCCGCCGGGTACTGCCACCTATGGCAAGCGTCGTCTCGATGACATAGCGCAGCTCTTCATGGCCGCCGGAATCGCGCACCACGCGCTGTTCCAGCACCGGGGCCTCGCACTCCACCACCTCGCTGATGTCTTTCTGCTGGGGGTGGACGCCGAAGCGCACCCAGGGGGCGCCGTCGCGCTCGAAGGGTTCGGTGAAAAAGGCGTGCAGGGCGCTGGTGCGGGCACCGGTGTCCACCTTGGCCTTGATCCGGGGAAGCTTGAGGTCCGGGAAGGCGACCCATTCGCGCCAGCCCAGTTGCTGCTTTTCTGCCATGCTGAAGATTCCAGTTTGCAGTGGGTTCAGTCCGAGGAACGAATGCGTACCTCGCCGTCGATGTGTACGTCGCGCTGGGGAAAGGCGATGACCACCTGGTGCTCGCGGAACAGCGCGTCGATGCGGAAGCGCAGGTCGCTGCGAATCGTGCGCAGGCCGCGCTCCGCCGCCGAGTGAATCCAGAATTGCAGCTCGAATACCAGGGCGCTGTCGCCGAAGTCCTCGAAGAACACCTGGAAGGCGGGCTCTTTCAGCACGTTCGGGTTTTCCTCCGCCACCTGCAGGAGCAGCTTGCGGGTCAGCTCCACGTCGGAGCCGTAGGCGACTCCCACCACCACGGAGGTCCTCACCAGCCGGTCCACCAGCGTCCAGTTGGTCACCGTGTTCTCGAGCAACTGGCTGTTGGGAACCAGCAGGTGCACGCCATCGACCCGGCGAATGCGGGTGGAGCGGGTATTGATGGCTTCCACCGTGCCGCGCATCTCGCCGAGTTCGAGGAAGTCGCCGATCTTGATCGGCCGCTCCCACATCAGTATCCAGCCGCTGATGAAATTGTTGATGATGTTCTGGGCGCCAAAACCGACGCCGATGGCGACGGCGCCGGAAATAAAGGCGAAGGCCCCGAGGGGTACCCGCAGGATATCCAGCACCATGAATACCAGTATCACCAGCCCGACGATCAGCCAGGCGCGGGTGATGATCTGTACCACGTCGGCGTTCAGGGTCCGCGAGTGCAGGTGGCGGCGCAGGAAACGGGTACTCCAGAAGACAAACAGGCCACCGACCAGGGCGAAAACCAGCACCGACAGGGCCTGCCCGATGGTGATCGGGTTGTCGCCCATCGAGACCAGCGGCGTATTCAGCAGTTTGTGCATCTCTTCCATTTTGCCCCCTGCCCTCCGCTGCCGGGTCTGTTCCTGGTTGGCGCACTGCGCTGTGCCCTGATGGGCTGGATTATTCCGCAATCTGCGGCCCCGGGGAATGCCAAACATCGCCTTCGCGGGTTGTACCCCCTGCGCCGGCCTGCATTATCATGGCAGGCACCTCGGCCATACTAGCGCACTGGCTGCGAATTGATCACGGGAGTAACAGGGCGATGATACGCTGCAAACTGCTCGACAGCGGAAACGGAACCAATACCCTGGCCGAAGGCGGGCTGGAGCTGTTGGCCCACTGGCGCAGCACCGGCGGCGCGTTGTGGGTGGACATCGAGGGTGAATACGAGCCGCGCACCGCGGAACTGCTGGAGAGCATGGGCTGCGACCCGCTGGCGATCAAGGACAGCTTCCGTTCCCGCCACCCGCCGAAGATCGAGGAATTCGACGACAGCACCTTTGTCCTGTTTCGAGGCATCGCCAGCATCGACGAGCACCTCGAACTGAAACCCCAGCAGATCGGGCTGTGGGTCGGCAGCAACTTCCTGATCACCGTCCACCGCGGGGTATCCGTCAGTGTGGGTAAATTCTGGAGCGGCGACGCGTCCCTCGAATTGCTCGCGCGCCCCGGCGACCTCGCCCTGCGCCTCCTGCACTACGCCAGCGGGCGCTACCTGGACCGGCTGCTGGAGTTCGAGGAGCGCCTGGGCGACCTCGAGGACGGCCTGCAGGGCGATCGTTCCGAAGAGGACATGAAGGAACTGGTGCTGTTCCGCACCCGCCTGCGCCGCCTGCGGCGGATTTTCAGCTATCACAAGGATCTCTCGGAATACATCTGGTCCGAGGGCACGGCTTTCCTGGGCACCGGGGAGGACGAGAGCTTCCACTTCCGCCGCGACCTCCACGACCGCTGTGAACGGGTCTACAGCCTCTGCAGCATGTACTACGAGATCTGCGGCGACCTGGTCGATGGCCACATCTCGCTCAGTTCCCACAACCTCAACCAGACCATGAAGGTGCTGACGATCATCTCCGCGATCTTCGTGCCGCTGACGTTTATGGCCGGGATTTACGGGATGAACTTCGAGTACATGCCGGAGTTGGGGTGGCGCTATGCGTATTTCGCCCTGCTCAGTGTGATGCTGGTGATGGGAGTCGGTCTGGTAATCCTGTTTCGGCGGATTCGGTGGTTGTAGCCTGGCTAGTTTGTTTATCTCGGTGTCCTGGTCGGGCACTTCGTAGGCCGGGCCGTAGAGCGCGTTATCCCTCGCCGGGACCGCCAAAAAGCGCACATCCATGTGCAGGCTCGGCCTCGGCCATCCATGGCCTCGGACGCCCCGGCGAGGGATAACGCGCTCTATGTCCTCGGCTTCGGTGCGTGATTCAATGTCGCCTGGCTGTTGCACCGATGATCGAGGGCATTGGACCCGTCCGCGGCACGGAATAGGACTGTTTACGGCACAGCGCCGCACGAAAACGTCTGAGGCCATGGATGGCCGAAGCCGAGCTGCCATGGATGGCGCTTTTGCGTTTTTCGGGCGGCGCTGTGCCGTGAACAGGCCGGCTTCGAAACTACCCGAAGTGGCACCCAAACCTGAACCCGGACCAGGGGCTGACCTGAAAAAGGCCTAATCCAGCGTCTTCTGGAACCGCAACGTAGCCACCGTCAGCATCACCGCCGTAAAGCCCAGCAGCCAGAGAATATCCGGCGCCAGCTGCCCCAGCTGGGCATCGCGCAGGTAGACACCGCGGATCAGGCGGACGAAGTGGGTGGCGGGCAGGGCCTCGGCGATGTACTGGGCCGCAACCGGCATCGCATCGTAGGGAAACATGAAACCGCTGAGCAGGATCGAGGGCAGGAGCACGAAGACCGTCATCTGCATCGCCTGCATCTGGGTTTTCGCCTGGGTGCTGATCAGCAGGCCCAGGGTCAGGCTGGCGCCGATGAAAGAGAACGTGATGACCGCGAGGTTCAGGTAGTCGCCGAGGAAGGCCACATCGAACACCGTCCAGCCCAGGCCGATGATGATGGAGATTTGCAGCGTGCCGACAAAAATGTAGGGCACCAGTTTGCCGACCATCAGTTCCAGCGGGCGAATCGGCGTGGTGATCAGCATTTCCATGTTGCCCTTTTCGCGCTCGCGGACCAGGGCGACGGAGGTGAACAGGATCATGGTCATGGTCAGGATCACCGCCGTGAGGCCCGGGACGATGTTGACCTGGGAGCGGCGCTCCGGGTTGAAGAACAGGGCGATCTCGAAGCTCGGGGCCTGCGCCTGGTAGGCGCCGGCCGGGGTGCCTGCTTCCAGGTGCAGGGGCATCTGGCGCAGGCCGAGCAGGGCGCTGCCGACCATGGTGTCGGAACCGTCGACCAGCCACTGGCCGACGGTGGTGCCGTTGGCGACGCGGTGCGGCAGGTCCTCGGGCAACACAAGTGCCGCGCGGACCCTGCCGGCGATGATCGCGTCGCGGGCCTCGGCGGGGGTGGCGTAGTGGGCGGTGATCTCGACCACCTGGGTCACCCGGACCTGCTCGGTGATTACCCGGCCGACTGCGCTGTTGCTGAGATCGACGACGGCGATGGGAATGTTGCGGACCATGGTGTTGATGGCGTAACCGAACAGCAGCAGCTGGATCAGCGGCAGCATCACGATCATGCCGAGGGTGAGGCGGTCGCGGGCGAGGTGTTTGAATTCCTTGGCGGTGACGCTGCCGATGCGACGCAGGCTGTTCACGGCTTCTTCTCCGGCGGTTCGGACAGGGTCGCGGCGACGAAGACATCCTCGAGGCTGGGGCGGGCCGGGTGGATTTCCAGTGCCGCGCCGTCCAGCGCGCTGCGCAGGTAGCTGACGGGGTCGTCGACGCCGTCTTGCATCAGTACGCGCAGGCGCAGGCCCTGTTGCGCCGCGGATTCCACCTGCGGCAGGGCCAGCGCGGTATCCTTGACCTTGCGCAGGTTGCTGCCGTCGATCTCCACGACCCGCCGGTCCAGTGCGCCCATCAGTTCCGCGGGGCTGCCCTCCAGGCGCAGGCGGCCGCGGTCGAGGATGGCGAGCTGGTGGCAGCGCTCGGCTTCATCCATGTAGTGAGTGGAGACCAGGATGCTGGTGCCGGTGTCGAGCAGGTCGAAGAGCTTTTCCCAGAAGTCCCGGCGGTTTTCCGGGTCTACCGCGGAGGTCGGCTCGTCGAGAAACAGCAGGTCGGGGCGGTGGATGGTGGCCGCCGCCAGCGCCAGCCGCTGGCGCTGGCCGCCGCTCATGGCGTCCGCGCGGCGCTTGCGCAGGTCCTCGAGATCAAATTGCTGCAGCAGTTCCGCAATGCGCTGGTGGCGCGCGCGCCTGCCCAGGCCCTGGATACTGCCCACGAAATTGAGGTTTTCCTCGATGCTCAGGTCCTCGTAGAGCGAGAATTTCTGGGTCATGTAGCCGATGCGGCGGCGCACCGCCTCGGCCTCCGCCGGTATCTGTTTGCCGAGCACGGTGACTTCGCCGCTGCTGGGGGTGAGTAGCCCGCAGAGCACGCGGATGGTGGTGGTCTTGCCGGAGCCGTTGGGGCCGAGAAAGCCGAAAATCTGCCCGTGCGGGATGTCGAGGTCGATATTGTCGACCGCGAGCACCTCGCCGAAGCGGCGCGACAGGCCGCGCGCGCGCACCGCGGGTTCACTCATCGCCGAGCAGTACCTGGGCGGGCACGCCGCTGGGCAGGTCATCGCCGGAGGTGAGGTCGAATTCGGCGAGGTAGACCAGGCGCGAGCGGTCCGATGCATTGAGTGCGTAGTAGGGGGTAAAGGCCGGCTCGGTGGCGATCCAGCGCAGGCGGCCTTCGATGGCCTGGTCGACGCCGTCGATGTGGACCGGGTAGCTGTCGCCGATCTTCACCCGCGCCCGCCAGGGTTCGGGAACGTAGACCCTGGCGTAGGGGCGGGAGTTGGCCAGCAACACTGCCAGGGTGGCGCCGCTGGTCACGCGTTCGCCCTCGTTCCAGGGCAGGCTGTCGAGCCAGGCGTCGCGGGTGGCCACCACGCTGAGGTCGGAGAGTTTGTGCTCCTCCACCGCCAGTTGCGCTTCCGCCGCCTGCAGCGCGGCGGCGCCGGCGTCGAGTTGCTCCTGGCGGGTGCCGTTGGTCAGGCGCAGGAGGTCCTCACGCGCCGATTGCAGGTTGGCCTCCGCTTCGTCGCGGGTGGCCAGTGCCTGGTCCAGCTCCGCCTGGGCGGCGAGTTTCTGCTTTACCAGGGATACGGTGCGGGTGTATTGGGCCCCGGCCTGGACCAGCGAGGCACGGGCGCCGGAGACCCGGGCGGTGGCGGCGGCGATCTCCTCGGGGCGGGCGCCGTTGCGCAGTTCCTCGAGCTCCGCCCGGGCGCGCCCCACGTCCGCCCGGGAGCGGGCCACGACCGCCCGCTGCTGGCGGTCATCCAGTTGCACCAGCAGGGTGCCTGCGGTGACCTGACTGCCTTCTGGCACTGGCTGGGCGGTGATGATTTCGGCCGCGGTGGCGCGCAGGATGATGCGGTCGCGCTCGAGGGTGCCGAGTGCCTGGGTGGCGGGTTCTTCGCCGCAGCCGGTGAATGCGCAAATCAGTAAAACTGCGAGAACAGCCCGCATGTCGAGTCCTTGTCCGCGGTGGGGGCCTACATCTTATACGCGCTCGCCCGCTGCGATGCAATTTGCGGCGCCCCGCGGCCCCCGGGGTGCTGCCCCAGGGCGGAGCACCGCACAGAAAGCGCCGCTAGATGGCCTGGGCGGCGAGCTTTTCCCGGCTGCCGGGCGGGTGGCCGATGTAGGCGGCGCGCGGGCGGATCAACCGGCTGTCCTGGCGGAACTCGAGGAAGTGGGCGATGTAGCCGAAGACCCGCGCCATGGCGAACATGGCGGTGAAAAAGTGGGTCGGGATACCCAGGCTGTGGAACACCGCGCCCTTGTAGAATTCCACGTTGGCCCAGATTTCCTTGCCGCGGCTGGCGAACTCTTCCTGGCAGGCGGCCTCGACCGCCACCAGGGTATCCAGCAGGCGCCGGCTCTCGGGCTCGCGGCACAGCGCCATGGCCATCGGCTTGAGCACTTTGGCCCGCGGGTCGACGGTGCGGTATTCGCGATGGCCCATACCCATGATCTTCACCTTGTTGGCCAGGCATTCCTTCACATAGGCGCCGGCGTGTTCCGGTTCGCCGATCGCCATGGCCATCTCCAGCGCCGCCTGGTCGGCGCCGCCGTGCAGTTTGCCGAAGAGTGTGCCGATGGACGCCGATATCACCGACTGGATGGGCGCCAGGGTGCTGGCGCAGACCCTTCCGGCAAAGGTGCCCGCGTTGAAGCTGTGTTCCATCTGCAGGACCTGGGCGGCATCGAGCATGCGCACCTGGTCCGGCGTCGCGGCCTGGCCGTGGAACATGTGCAGGAAGTTGGCGTGGTAGCTGGCGCCCGCGGTGGGCGCGACAATCGGCTGCCCCTTGCCGAGGCGGTGGTGGGCGGCGATGAGGGCGGAAATCTTGGCGGCGATGAACAGGCCCTGCTCGGCGTCGAGGCCGCGGCCCAGGGTGTCCTCCTGTGGCAGGCCCAGCAGGGGTACGATCCCCTGCAGCACCAGCATGGGATGCAGGTCGCGGGCCACCCGGCCCAGCAGTTCCTGCTCGGCGCTGTCGAGTTGCTGGTGGCGGCACATGAACGCTTCCAGCGCGCGTTTTTCCTCGGGATTCGGCCAGGCGTCGAACAGTACCAGCCAGGCCACCTCAAGGAAGGGGACATCGATCAGCGAATTGATATCAAAACCGCGGTAGTTGAGGAGGCCGACTTCACCCTGGACATCGGAGATGGCGGTTTCACCGACGATGACGCCGGCGAGGTCGTAGGAAATGAGGGGTGAGTTGTTTTCAGACATTGCGGTCCTCCCGGAAGGTGAGTTTTTTTAGCAGTATACTCAGGGCGTTCGATCAGCAGGGTTAATCTTACTTATCACTTGATCGGTAAAACTTATATGAGATTTGAAAACAGCGAATTGCGGGCTTTTCGCGCGGTGATCGAGGAGGGGGGCTTTCGCCGCGCCGCGGAAGCACTGCATATCAGCCAGTCGGCGGTGAGCCAGGCGGTGGCGGCGCTGGAGTCCAAGCTGGGCCTCAGCCTGATCGAGCGCGGCAAGCAGATGCGCCTGACAGACGCCGGCCGGCGGCTCTTCGATCACGCCTTCGAGGTGCTCTCCAGTGAGCAGCAGACCCTCGAGGACATCGCCCAGTTGCGCAGCGGCCGCCGTGAGACCCTCAATCTCGCCCTCTCGGCCTCGATCAACCGCTTCCACGCCCCCGACCTGGTGGTCGACTACTGCCGGCAATTCCCGCGCGTGCGCATGAAAGTGGTGGAGATGCCCGCCCGCAATATCATCTACGCCGTGCTGTCGGGTGCCGTGGAGCTGGGCTTCGGGCCCTTCCAGAAGGACATGCAGGCGTTTCGGGCGGTGCCGCTGTACTCCGACACCCGCCACCTGGTGGTCGGGCCCCGCCACCCCCTGTTCGCCGCGATCATGCGCGGCGAGGAGGAGGCCCTGCAGCAGACCGCGCTGATCACCTCTGCCCTCGACAACCCCGAGCTGCGCCCGTCCATCCAGCGTATCCGCGACCAGTTTTCCACGGTGTGGGAGGTGAGCAGCCTGTCCCTGCGCATCCACCTGATTGGCGAGGGTATGGGGGTGACCTTCATGGACCGGCAGGTCCTGCTGGAACACCCCGATTGCGCGGACTTCCGGGTGATCGACGACGTCTCCTTCGGCACGATCTCCAAACAGGTGGGGGTCTACTCCCGCGCCGACCAGGCGTTGAGCGAAAGTGCTGCGCGATTCGTTTCACTTTGCGGGGAACGCTGGAACTTGTAGAGTAAACAGTGCCCGGGGGAGGGGTTATGCCAGGCAAACTGCGCGCGACCAATATCAGCAAGCTCACTGAACAGGTCTACGATGTGCTCATCGTGGGGGGCGGGATCAATGGGGCCGTGGCCGCGGCGGCGCTCGCCGGGCGCGGCGTCAAGGTGGCCCTGATCGACCGCGAGGATTTCGCCAGCGGGGTCAGTTCCAACTCTTCCAACCTGGCCTGGGGCGGGATCAAGTACCTCGAGAGCCACGAATACCTGCTGGTCAACAAGCTGTGCAAGTCGCGCAACAAGCTGATGCGCGCCTATCCCTCCACGGTGAAGGAAATCCGTTTCTTCACTACCATCCAGAAGGGCTTCCGCTTCTGGTCGTTTTTCGTTTACCTCGGTGCGCTGCTGTACTGGATCATGGGGCGCTTCGCCACCGCCGCGCCGCGCTACAACACCGCGGGGGATATCAAGCGCCGCGAGCCCATCGTCAATACCAGTAATGCCGCCGGCGGGCTCGAATACTCCGACTGCTATCTCTACGACAACGATGCGCGCTTCGTCTTCAACTTCATTCGCACCGCCCTGGACTATGGCTGTATCGCGGCCAATTATGTCGAGTCCGTCGCCTGTCGCCGCGCCGGGGAGCTCTGGGTCACTACGGCCCGGGACCAGGAGAGCGGCCGGGAATTCACCATCCGCTCCCGGGTGATGATCAACGCCTGCGGGCCCTGGGCGGACGCCTACAACCAGATGGTCGGCGAGAAAACCGAATACCACCACCTGTTTTCCAAGGGCATCCACCTGATTGTCGACCGGCTCACCGACAACCGCCGGGTGCTGACCTTCTTCGCCAGCGACGGCCGCCTGTTCTTCCTGATCCCCATGGGGCGGCGCACCTGCATCGGCACCACCGATACCCAGGTGGAGAATCCCGAGGTCGGGGTAACCGAGGCCGACCGGGATTTTGTCCTCGACAACGTTAATGCGCTGCTCGACCTGGAAAAGCCGCTGACCCGGGATGACGTCATCGCCGAGCGGGTGGGCGTGCGCCCGCTGGCGGTGTCCGGCAAGGGCGGCAAGGCGGACTGGGTACAGCTCTCGCGCAAGCATGTCATCGAACAGAGCGAGCACCACCGGCAACTCACCATCTTCGGCGGCAAGCTCACCGACTGCCTGAATGTCGGCGACGAGGTCGTGGAAAGGGTCGCCGCCATGGGGGTGATCGTTCCCTACCCGGAAAACCGCTGGTACGGCGAGCCCGGCCCGGACACCCGCCGGGAATTCATGCTGCAGGCGAAGTTGATGAACCTCGATGCGATGACCGCGCCGATCTCTTCCGAACCCCTGTCCGAGCGCTTCTGGCGCCGTTACGGCGCCGCTGCCTTCATCCTGCTGGAGCGCATTCGCGCCGACAAACGCGAGGCCGACCTGCTGATCGAAAACGCCGAGTACACCCGCGGGGAAATCGAACTGGCGGCGCGCCGCGAGATGATTACCCGGCTCGAGGACTTCATGCGCCGGCGCTCCAAGATCGAACTGGTGCTGCGCCGCGATGAGATCGAGGGCGCCCCGGGCCTGCACGAGGCCTGTGCGATTTTCTTCGGCGACAAAGCTGAGGAAAAATTACGCGAATACTTCGACGGCTGAACCTCCCTTTCCCCGACGGGTCTGAACGGCATCACTGGAGTACCTGACTATGATGCGACTGACAACGCTGCCGGCCGCCCTGGTTCTCTCAGCCTCACTGCCCGCCCTGGGCGGCGGGCTCGAGGACTGCACGGGAATCAACGATGACGACGAGCGGCTCGCCTGCTACGACGCACTCGCCGGGCGCAGCCCGCAACCCCAGGAGGACGCCGCCGAGGGCGTCCTGCCCCCGGGCGCAGAGCGACCCGAGGGTGCCTACGCCCAGCGCGTGGAAGAAGAAAAGGAAGAGGCGAACAATCCCTGGGTCATCATCCCCCACCATCGCAACTACCTGTTGCCGGTCACCTACAACGCGGATTTCAACGAGGAAAAGTGGGACGAGATCTATCCCGGGGGTGAATCCAACGACGTGGAGATCAAGTTCCAGGTGAGCTTCAAGGCGCTGATCTGGGACCACCCCCTGGGCAGGGGCACCCGCCTGTGGGGCGCCTACACCCAGGAGAGCTGGTGGCAGGCCTATAACTCGGACCAGTCGCGCCCTTTCCGCGAGACCAACTACCAGCCGGAGCTGTTTCTCAGCAAGGAGAACAACTGGGAGGTCCTCGGTTTCACCAACAGTCTGTTGGCGGTGTCCCTCAACCACCAGTCCAACGGTCGCAGCGAGCCGCTGTCGCGCAGCTGGAACCGGGTGATCGGCACGGCCCTGTTCGAGCGCGACAACCTGACGCTGGCGGCGCGCGCCTGGTACCGGATTCCGGAGAGCAGGGAAGACGACGACAACCCGGATATCGAGGATTACCTGGGCTACGGTGACCTGGAGGCCCTGTGGAAGTGGGACCAGCAGACCTTTGGCGTCACCCTGCGCAATATCATCGAGGGCGGCGACCAGGGAGCGGTGCAGCTCGACTGGACTTTCCCGCTGCCCAAAACGCGACGGTTTCGCGGCTATCTGCAGTATTTTTATGGCTATGGGGAGAGCCTGATTGATTACGATGTGAAGACCAACCGGATTGGCGCCGGTGTGGTGTTGACTGATTTGCTCTAGGGTTTTGTTGATGGCACCAGGTATTCGAGTGCGTTGAGACTCGTTATTGGAGCCCTGTAGCCCGGCCCGCATAGCAAGCTGCGCCTCGCCGGGACCGCCAAAAGGCGCACATCCAGGTGCAGGCTCGGCCTCGGACATCCCTGGCCGTGCCGGGACGACCCCACTGAACCCGAACCCCGGGAAACCTCTCGAACTGGCTAAAAATTGCCCCACAGCCGGTGATCCCGTAGAATCGGCGCCCCTTTCCCGCCGGGCATAACAACGACTACACCGCACGGTATCCAGCAACCCGCGCCGCCAAAGCGCGCCCAGCCACCCGTGGAGTCGTCCATGTTCGAGTTTCATCCGAGTAAAGTCAGCAGCGTCAAGAACGATGTGCTCTCCGGACTCACCGTCGCGCTGGCCCTGGTGCCAGAAGCGGTGGCGTTTGCCTTTGTCGCCGATGTGGAGCCGCTGGTTGGCCTCTATGCGGCATTCCTCGTCGGCCTGATTACCGCGTGTATCGGCGGGCGCCCGGGCATGATCTCCGGGGCGGCCGGCGCGCTGGCCGTGGTGATGGTGTCGCTGGTGGCGGATCACGGCGTGGAGTACCTGTTCGCCGCGGTGGTACTGATGGGTATATTGCAGATTACGGCGGGGGCGCTGCGGCTCGGCAAATTCATTCGCATGGTGCCGCACCCGGTGATGCTCGGTTTCGTCAATGGTCTGGCCATCGTGATTTTCATGGCCCAGTTGCAGCAGTTCGGTACGCCGGGTGAAGCTGGTTGGGCTGCGGGTACTTTCCTCGAGGGCAGCGTGCTGGACGTGGCCTGGCTGGAGGGCGCGGCGATGTACCTGCTGTGTGGCCTGGTGCTGCTGACCATGATCATCATCCATTTCCTGCCCCGGCTTACCAAGGCGATTCCCTCGTCGCTGGCGGCGATCGTGGTGGTCAGCCTGCTGGTCGTCGGATTCGGGCTGGATACCCGGGTGGTGGGGGACGTGGCCTCGATCAAGGGCGGCCTGCCGGCGTTCCATATTCCGATGGTGCCGCTGAACTGGGAGACGCTCACGATCATCTTCCCCTACTCGGTGATCCTGGCCTCGATCGGCCTGATCGAGTCGCTGCTGACGCTGCGGCTGGTGGACGAAATTACCGAGACCCGCGGGCGCGGCAACAAGGAGTGTGTGGGCCAGGGCGTGGCCAATTTGGTGACCGGTTTCTTTGGCGGCATGGGCGGTTGCGCGATGATCGGCCAGAGCATGATCAACGTGAATTCCGGCGGCCGCGGCCGGCTGTCCGGCATCTCCGCGGCGCTGTTCCTGCTGGCCTTTATCCTGGTCGCCTCGCCGCTGATCGAGCAGATTCCGCTGGCGGCGCTGATCGGGGTGATGTTCATGGTGGTGATCGGTACCTTCGAGTGGAGCAGCTTCCGGGTGATCCGCAAGGTGCCGAAGAGCGACGCGCTGGTGCTGGTGCTGGTGTCCGCGGTGACTGTCGCCACCGACCTCGCGATTGCGGTTGTGGTCGGCGTGATTGTTTCGGCGCTGGTGTTTGCCTGGGAGCACGCGAAGCATGTGCAGGTGATCGCCCGGGAAGACCACAAGGGGTCGACCGTCTACAGTATCCACGGGCCGCTGTTCTTCGGTTCCGTCACCAGTTTCCTCGAGCAGTTCGACCCGGCCCTGGCCAAGGATGACGTGATTGTCGATTTCGCCGATTCGCGGGTCTGCGACCACTCGGGGCTCGAAGCGATCGACAGTCTGGCCGAGCGCTACCTGTCGGCGGGTAAGACCCTGCACCTGGTCCACCTGTCCCCGGAGTGCAAGAAGCTGCTGCGCAAGGCCGGCAGCCTGGTGGAGGTGAATGTCATCGAGGACCCGCACTACTTTGTTGCGGATGATGCCCTGGGGTAAGTAGCCCGGTCTTTCAAGCATTCGAGCATTCAAACTTCCCGGCTTCTGAGTTTCGAAGCGCATCTCTCCAGGATTTTTCCACACTCCTCCAAAGCGTTCTGAGTCGTCGCTTAGGAAAAATCCTGGAGGGATGCCGGCCTACGGAGCCGCTACCCCGCAAATCCCGCCGTAAGGGTACGACCAATAATTCGATCAGGTCTCGACGAAAGCCCGCTCGATCACGTAGTGGGCCTGCTGGCCGTGCCGCGATTCGCGGAAGCCGCGTTCATCCAGCAGCACGCAGATATCCTTCAGCATGCTCGGGCTGCCGCAGATCATGAAGCGGTCGTCGTCCGGGTTGATTCGCGGCAGGCCGATATCCTGCTCCAGCTTGCCAATGCGCAGCAGGTCGGTCAGGCGACCGTTGTTGACGTATTTCTCCCGGGTCACGGTGGGGTAGTAGACCAGCTTGTCGCGCACGATATCGCCGAGGTATTCGTGGTTGGGCAGGTGCTCGGTGATCATTTCCTGGTAGGCCAGTTCCTCTACCTCGCGACAGCCGTGGGTGAGAATGATCTTGTCATAGCTCTCGTAGATCTCCGGGTCGCGGATGATGCTGAGAAAGGGCGCGAGGCCGGTGCCGGTCGCGATCAGGTAGAGGTGCTTGCCGGGCAGCAGGTTGTCGTTGACCAGGGTGCCGGTGGCCTTGCTGTTGACCAGCACCTCGTCGCCGACCTTGATGTTCTGCAGTTTCGAGGTCAGCGGACCGTCGGGCACCTTGATGCTGAAGAACTCCAACTGGTCCTCGTAATTGGCACTGGCCATGCTGTAGGCGCGCAGCAGGGGCTTGCCCTCGTGCTCCAGGCCGATCATGGTGAAATAGCCGTTCTTGAAGCGAAAGCCCTGGTCGCGGGTAGTCTTGAAGCTGAACAGGCGGTCGGTCCAGTGGTGGACTTCGGTAACCTGTTCGCGCAGCAGGGTGGCCATGGTGGTGATTCCTCGTAGCAATATCCGTTCAGCTGCCAACTTTACGCCGGTAACTTTTATTTGATAAACGGATAATATAAATATTATATATCGGTTAACTCGATAAAGGAGTGGAGATTGTCCATGCACTACACCCTGCGCCAGCTCGAGGTGTTCCTGGCGACCGCCCGCCACGAAAACGTCAGCCGGGCCGCCGAAGCGCTGGCGATGTCCCAGTCCGCCGCCAGCGGCGCGCTGGCCGAACTGGAACGGCAGTTCGGCGTGCAGTTGTTCGACCGCCTGGGCAAGCGACTGCAATTGAGCGAACTGGGCCGGGAGTTGCGACCCGAGGCGGAAAACCTGCTGGCCCGCGCCGAGGCCTTCGAGCAGGCGCTGCGGGGCAGCGAGGCCGCAGGGTCGCTGCGTATCGGCGCGACCCTGACGATCGGCAACTACCTTGCGGTTGGCATGATCGCAGCCTTTCGCGAGCGCTTCCCGGATGCGGAAGTCTCCCTCAATGTCGCCAACACGGAAACGATCGTGCGCGGGGTTGCCGACTACGAGCTGGATATCGGCATGATCGAGGGTGAGATGAACCACCCGCGGCTGGAGACCATTCACTGGCGCGAGGACGAACTGCAGGTATTTGCCGCGCCCGGGCATCCCCTGGCGCGACGCCGCAAGGTCAGCGACGCAGAATTACTGGCGCTGCCGTGGATCGTCCGCGAGCCCGGTTCAGGTACCCGCCAGACCTTCGAGCGGGCCATGCACGGGATTCTGCCGGATCTCGAAATCCGCATGGAGTTGCAGCACACCGAGGCAATCAAGCGGGCGGTGGAGGCGGGCCTGGGGGTGGGCTGCCTGTCGAAGATCACCCTCAGCGAGGCTTTTGCCCGCGGTTCGCTGGTTCCCCTGCGGGTGCCGCAGCGAGATTTTTCCCGCCAGTTCAACCTGATCGTACACCGGCAGAAGTTCCATGGCCGGACCCTGCGGCGCTGGATGGAGTTGTGTGCCGCGAGTCCCTGAGCTTGATGATGGTTCGGGCGTGCGGTGGCATTGCGCCGGTGATTCATCCCGGCAGGGCACCGCGAGAGGCAAAAAAAGCCCGGCGCAAGGCCGGGCAATACATGTTGAAACTGTGAGTTTGCGTCAGGCGCCGAAATGCGCCGCCGTGCGATCCAGGGCCTGCCCCAGCATCTCCACCAGTGAATCCAGTTCCTCGGTGCTGCTGACCAGCGGCGGCGCCATGATCATGGCATCGCCGGTCTGGCGCACCATCAGGCCGATCTCGTTGGCGGTGTTGCGGCAGAACACCGCGGCGGCGCTGTTCGGCGCCAGGCGCTCGCGGGAGCCCTTGTCGCGCACCAGTTCGACGGCGGCGAACATGCCGCGACCGCGCACCTGGCCGACGATGGGGTGGTCCGTCAGTTCCTGCAGGCGCGACTGCAGGTGCGGCGCGAGGGTCCGGGCGGCCTCTTCGATGATGTTGCTCTCGCGCAGGATCTTCAGGGTCGCGATCCCCGCGGCGGCCGCGGCTGGGTGGCCGGAATAGGTGAGCCCGTGGGCGAATTCGTAGGATTCGGACATCAACACATCCGCTACCTTGTCCGACACCATCACCCCGCCCAGCGGCTGGTAGCCGTTGGTCACGGCCTTGGCGAAGGTCATCAGGTCGGGCTTGATGCCGTAGGTCTCGGAGCCGAACCACTTGCCGGTGCGACCGAAACCGCAGATCACTTCGTCGGCGATCAGCAGGATGTCGCGCTCGTCGCAGATGCGCTGGATTTCCGGCCAGTAGGAGTCCGGCGGGATGATCACTCCGCCCGCGCCCTGCACCGGTTCGGCAATGAACGCGGCGACCTTGTCCTCGCCGAGTTCATCGATTTTCTGCTCCAGTTGTCGGGCGACGCGGATGCCGAAGGCGTCTGGGTCCTCCTCGGCGCCCAGCTCGAACCAGTGCGGCTGGTCGATGTGGTGGACATAGTCGAGGCCGTTGCTCTGCTGGTGCATCGGTTTCATACCGCCCAGCGAGGCCGACGCAATGGTGGACCCATGGTAGGCGTTGTTGCGGCTGATAATGAATTTCTTCTCCGGGCGACCCTGCAGCTGGTAGTAGCGGCTTACCATGCGCAGGTTGGTGTCGTTGGCCTCGGAGCCGGAGTTGGTGAAGAACACGTGCTGGAAGCGCTCCGGGGTTACTTCCACCAGCGCCCGGGCGAGTTCGATCGCCGGCTGGTTGGAGCACTGGAAGAAGTTGTTGTAGAAGGGCAGCGTGTTCATCTGCTCGGTCACCGCGTCGATAATGCCCTGCTGGCTGTAACCCAGGTTGCAGCACCACAGGCCGGACATACCGTCGAGCATGCGGTGGCCGTCGGAGGTGTAGATGTAGATATGCTCTGCGCGGGAGAATACCCGGCCGCCGTTCTCCGCGTAGGCCTTGAAATCGGTGAAGGGGTGGAGGTGGTGTGCCTGGTCCAGTGCCTTGAGCGAACTGGTGGTCGCCTGCATGTTCATAAGCGGTTTCCCTGTGCGGGGTGGGCGCGAACAGTCGCGTTCTACCCGGAAGTGGTATAGCCTCAGTGGGGGGTAGTCTTGCATAGTCAGTGCTGCAGGAAATTACCCCGAAGGTGGTGTTTGCGGATTCCCGCCCCACCGGCCCCTTATGAGCACCCGACAATGATCGACCCGAGCACAGCACTGGAAGCGTTTCTCTCCCGTTACCCGGAGACCGAGGTCTTTGAAGTAATGCTGCTGGACCTCGGAGGAGGCCTGCGCGGCAAGTGGGTAGCCCCGGACAAGATGGACGCGGTGCTGGCCGGCGAGATGAAACTGCCGCTCACCACGCTGGCCATGGACGCCTGGGGCCGCGACGTCGGCGACATGGTCTTCGACAAGGGCGATGGCGACGGCTGGTGCCACCCCGACCTGCGCACCCTGACGCCGGTGACCTGGCTGGATCGTCCCACCGGCCAGGTGCTGGTTTCGCTGTTCGAGGTGGACGGCGAGCCCTGTGACTACGACCCCCGCCTGATTATCGAACGGCTCATGCAGCGCCTGCAGGGGCACGGCCTGCGCGCGGTGATTGCCACTGAACTCGAATTCAACCTGCTGCAGGACGAGCGCGACTCCCACGGCCGCCCCCTGCACACCCAGGCCGACGGCGTCGGCGGTACTCTGGGCGCCGGCCAGACCTATGGGATCGATTGCATGGAGGACGTTGCGGACCTGATGCACGAGATTCGCGACGCCAGCGCCGAGCAGGACCTGCCGGTGGATACCCTGATCAAGGAGGCCGGACCCTCCCAGTACGAGATCAACCTCAAGCACAGTGCGGACGCACTGGTGGCGGCGGACCAGACGGTGCTGCTGCAGCGCCTGATCCGCGGCGTGGCGAAAAAACACGGCCTGCAGGCGACCTTCATGGCCAAGCCCTTCGGCGACCTGCCAGGCAACGGCCTGCACATGCACTGCAGCCTGATCGACGAAAACGGCGACAACGCCTTCGATGACGGCAGCGAGGAAGGCGCGCCCTTACTGCGCCATGCCATTGCCGGCTGCCTGGAGACGATGGCCGAGAGCATGCTGTTGTTCGCCCCGGGTCTCAACTCCTACCGCCGCTTCTGCCGCGGCACCCATGTGCCGCTGGCGCCGAGCTGGGGCTATGAAAACCGTACGGTCGCCGTGCGGGTCCCGGCGGATGCACTTTCCGCCATGCGGCTTGAGCACCGCGTGGCTGGTGCGGATGCCAACCCCTACCTGGCGATCGCCGCGCTGCTTGCCGGTATTCTCCGCGGCATCGAAACCCGGGCGGAGGCGCCGGAACCCATGGCCGGCAACGCCTACGAGCAGCTCGAGCCGAGCCTGCCGCAGCACTGGCCGGAGGCGCTGCAGCGCTTTCGCGATTCCGCGCACATCCGCGATACCTTCGGCGCGGAATTCCAGACCGTCTACGCCAACCTGAAACAGCAGGAGATCGACGAGTTCGATCGCCACGTGACGCCACTGGAGTACGACGCGGGACTCTGAGCGGCGCCTGCCTAGCGCAATTCCCAGTTGATCAGCAGTGATTGCCCGCTGACATTGTCGCCCTGGTTCCACTGGTAGCCGATGCTGACGGTTTTGATCCACGCTGTGCTGGCGGAAAAATCCAGGGCAACGGAATAGCCGGCCTGGTAGTAATATTTGAAGCCGAGTGCGTCGCGGTCATCGCCGAGAAAGGTGGTGGCCCCGGCGTTGACAATGCCGAAGAGGGGGAATACGCCGACATCCATGCCCCAGGGATGGCGGAATTCACCGGAGAGTGTTGCGGTCTGGGTGTCGGCACGCAGGGGCGGCAAGTCGCTGGATTCCGAGAAACTGCGGATTTTACTGTAGCTGTAGCGCGCCTTGATGCGGTAACCGCTGCGATAACCGTGCATACGATCGTAATCGAGCCCGCTGCGGATACTGTACACGGCGACGTCGGTGTCCCAGTTGACCAGCACCCCGTCGAGGAGCGGGGCGAGGGCTTCGATGAGCGGGCCGCGGTAATCCGCAGTGTTCTTCAGGCGGCTGAGGCCGGCTTCTCCTACCGCGGTGGCGGACCAGTGCTCACCCCAGGGGAAAATCAGGCCCAGGCCGAGTTGGCCGCTGTCCGCGCGCCACTCGGCATCGAGGTAATCGTTGTCCTCCAGATAGGTCCGGGAGCTGTAGCGGGAGTGACTGAGAGTGCCGCGCAGGGCCAACTTCCAGTCGCTGTTCTCGATGGGAAGGTCATAGCGCAGCGGCACCTTGAGGATATCCATTTCGTCATTGTCACGGTAATCCTTTACCTCGAGCCGGGACAGGCTGACGGAGCGGTCGAGAAACATGCTCAGCATCTGCGCATAACCGGTGCCGATGTCACTGCGCTGGATTTCCCTGGCGAGTTCATCGCGCGCCTCATCGAGGCCCTGTCCGAAAACCGGTGCAGCGATGGCGAGGAATGCCGGCAGGCTCAGGTGGTGAGGTCGGGTGCACATGAATCGAGGCGGCTGCGGGTTACAATCAGTGCAATCACTATAGTTTAAAACCCGGTAGCAGACAGCAAATCCGGGCCGTGCCTACCCCCTGACCCCTAACCCCTAACCCTTTGGGGGAGTATTATTCACGCATTGCGCCCAGTGAATTGACTTTGAGTTTGGCTCTGTCCTATCGTCAAAGTCGATATTACATAGGGGATCATATCTGTGAAAGAACGGAATTCCATCGCACCGCTGGGCGGTCGTAAACGGCTCTCGATGGCAGTCGCGTCAGCAGTATTCGCAGGCTCCGTCGCGGCACCGCTGCAGGCGCAGATGCTCGAGGAAGTGATGGTCACCGCGACCAAGCGCTCCGAGTCGGTCATGGACGTGCCGCTGGCGATCACCGCGATCTCCGGCAGCGTGATGCAGGACGCCAACCTCGACGATATCAAGGACCTCATCGCCTACAGTCCCGGTGTCACCGGCAACTCCAAGGACAGCTTCATCGATTACGTCAGTGTGCGCGGCATCCTGACCAACGACTTCGGCATCGGCGGCGACCCCTCCGTCGGCATGTACAAGAACAACCTCTACCAGGGGCGCAACGGTGCCGTGGTCACCAGTCTCTACGACATCGAACGCGCCGAGGTGCTGCGCGGCCCGCAGGGCTTCCTGTTCGGCCGCGGCGCGATTTCCGGCGCCATGAGCATCTATACGGTGCGTCCTGATTTCGACGGCGTGCACGGCTACGCCGAGGTGGACGCCGGTGAGCGCGGACACCTGGTGACCGAGGGCGCAATCAACATTCCCGTGGGCGATAGCCTGGCCTTCCGCCTGTCGGCCTACCACTCCGAGGAGGACGGCTACGTCAAGAACCTCTTCGACGGCAAGGATTACATCGAGCACGACAAGGACGCGGTGCGCCTGTCCGCGCTGTTCGAGACCGGTGACCTCAGTGTCAACTTCATGGCCGAGTACGAGAACCGTGACCAGTCCGGCTCTATCTATGCTGCATCCGGCGACGGCGAGGGCTACGACTACCTCGTCGATATCTACGGCGACCTCGGCTTCCCGACCCCCGACAACGTGATCAACTCCGACATGAGCCTCGGCAACCGCGACGGCGGGGAGATCTACAGCTACGGCCTGCAGATCGATTACGACATGGATTTTGCCACCTTCACCTCGATCACCGGCTACCGCGACCACGATTTCGACTACGCCGAGGATTTCGACGGCCTGCCGCTGACCATCAACAGTTACGCCCAGGACCAGACCGGCGAGTATTTCGAGCAGGAACTGCGCCTGGTCTCCAACAGTGACGGCCCCTTGAACTGGTACGCCGGTGCCTCCTACTACAAGGAGGATATCGAGGCGACCTTCTCCCAGGCGATGAGCGAGGACTTCTTCTGCTCCGCCTACTACGCCTACTACGAGACCACCTGCGCCGACCTGTTCGCTTACTACAAGGACTACGCCGCCTATTACCCGGACGGCGAGTACGTGCAGTACTTCCTCGACTATTTCGGCACCTTCGACTGGGAGGGCAGCGCGAACGGCGAGATGATCGACCGCAACCACGCCCGCGGCAAGTACGAGGGCTATGCGGCCTACCTCGATGTGGGCTACGACTTCAACGAGAGCTGGGACGCCAGTGTCGGGGTGCGCTATACCTACGACAAGAAAGACTTCAGCAATCTCGTGCTGCCGTCCAACAGCCCGGTGCTGGGCAACCGCGCCGCGCTCGGTTTTTCCACCCCCGAGGGGCCGCTGAAGGCCTCCGACAGCTGGGACGAGTTCACCCCGCGGGTCATTCTCAACTACCACCCGAACGAGGACATGCTGCTCTTCGGCAGTGTGACCTGGGGCTACAAGTCAGGTGGCTTCAATACCTTCGGCCTGACACCGCCGGCGGAATACGGAGTCACCGAGGCCACGCCCGACGCGTACAAACCAGCCGGTTTCGACCCGGAAACATCCGTCTCCTACGAAATCGGTTACAAGGGCAGCCTCGGCGACTCGACCCGGATCACCGCCAACGCGTTCTACTATGAGTACGAGGACCTGCAGGCCAGCTACTACGAGGGCGCGCTGTTCTACGCCAAGAACGTCGGCCAGGTCGATGGCTGGGGCTTCGAGGGCACCCTTTCCCAGGGTCTCGGCGACTACTTCGACTTCAACGCCGGTATCGCCTGGTTTGACAGCGAGGGCAAAGAGGTGCAGCTGATCTGCGGCGGCCTCGATGTCTGCGAAGGCCAGGCGATTCCCTGGGCGCCGGAATGGTCCGGCTTCGCCACCCTCGGCGCCCACGTGCCGTTCTTCGATGGCGAGGTGTTCGGCCTGCTCGCCTTCACCTTCCAGACCGAGCAGTACGGCGGCTGGGAACCGGACAGCCTGGAGATCGACGGCTACGAGGAACTCCAGCTCAGCGCCGGTTACCGCGGCGATGTCTGGAGTATCACCGGTTACGTCGATAACCTCACCGACGAGTTCTACTACGACCAGGGCACCAACGGCGATTCGGTCTTCCCCGCGCATTTCATCGGGCCGGCACGGCCGCGCACCGTGGGCATCAAGATCAGGATGAGCACCGATTGATGCCATGACCTCTCGCGATATGCTGGCCCGGGGTTTCCGGGCCTTGTCGCAGGGCAAGCTCAACGAGGCCGCCACCTGCTGCAAGCTGGTACTGGCGGAGAACCCCAGGGTCGTGCCCGCACACCTGCTGGTCGGCCTGATTGGCCTGGAGAGCGGCGACCGCCGCTCCGCCCAGGCCGCCTTCAGTACCGTCGTTCGCCTGCAGCCGCAGCACGCTGCCGCCTGGGCTCACCTGGCCAAACTGCTGGCCGAGGGCGGCCAGGTCAACCGCGCTGACCTGGCCCTCGCCAACGCCCTGCGCTACGAGGACGGCGAAATCCCCGAGATCCACGATGTGATCGGCAGCGCCCTGTCGCTGCTCGGTGAGCACGCGGATGCCGAGGCCTGGTTCGACCGGGCGCGCAAGGGGCGTCCCGGCCACCCTGCCTTTCGCATCAATCACGCCAACAACCTCATCTACCTCGGCCGCACCGGCGAGGCTGCCGAGGCGCTCGACGGCGTATTGCGCGAGTTTCCCGGCAGCGCCCAGGCCCACTGGCTGAAAGCCGGGCTGGCGAAGGCCACGGATAGTGTACATATCACCGAGATGCGCGAGGTATTGGCCGCGCGTCGCCTGCCGCTGCAGGCACAGGCGTTCCTGAATTACGCGATCGGCAAGGAACTGGAAGACCTGCAGGCCTGGAACGAGGCCTTCGAGGCATTCAGTGCCGGCGCCGCGGCGCGGCGCAAGGGCCTGCCCTACGACGAGGCCAACGAGGAGGCGACCTTCGCCAGCCTCGCCCGTCACTACACCACTGAATGGCTTTCCGGGCAGGGCGCCGGCTGCGCTGATACCAGCCCGATCTTCATCATCGGCCAGCCGCGCACCGGCACCACGCTGGTGGAGCGCATCGTGACCGCCCACAGCGCGGTGCACTCGGCGGGCGAGTTGCAGTACTTCGGCAACAGCGTGCGCCGCCTCGCCGACTACGACGGCCAGGAACGCTTCAGTCCGGCGCTGTTCGAGTCGGCCCTGGGCCTCGATCCGGAAAAGCTCGGCAACGAATACCTGCAGCGTTCGCGGCGGCTGCGCGGGGAGCTGCCGCGCTTCGTCGACAAATTGCCCTACAACTACCTGTTCCTGCCACATATTCTCGCCGCGCTGCCGCAGGCGAAAATCATTCACCTGGTGCGCGACCCGCGGGATGTCTGCTTCTCGGTGTTCAAGCAGCTGTTCGCCGACGCCTATCCCCACTCCTACGAACTCGGCGAGATGGCCCGGCACTTCGTGCGCTACTACCGCCTGATGGCGCAGTGGCGGGCGCGCTTCCCCGGGCGTTTTCTCGATGTGCGCTACGAGGCGGTGGTGGCGGATGTGGAGGGCGAGGCCCGGCGCATCGTCGACTACCTCGAATTGCCCTGGGAGGACGCCTGCCGCGACTTCCACCTGCAGGCCAGCGCGGTCAACACCGCCAGCGCGGTGCAGGTGCGCCAGCCCGCCCACCGCGGTTCGGTGGCGCGCTGGCGCCGCTATGAGCGACAACTGGCGCCGGTCATCGATATTCTGCAATCCGCGGGCATTCCGCTGGACGATTGAGGGCCCACCGGTCCGGAGTTGGCACGATGAAAGTTTCGCTTCGCGTATTGTCTGCAATGCTGGCGGCGCTGCTGCTTGCCGCATCGCCCGGACCCGCCGTTGCGGCGCCGGATGCGATTTTCATCGATGCCGATATTTACACCCTCGATGACGACCAGCCTCGGGCCAGGGCAATGGCGGTGGAGGATGGCCGCATTGCCTACGTGGGCGACAATGCGACTGCGCTCGCCATGGCCGACGGGAATTCGACCATCCACCGGATGCAGGGCCACATGCTGCTGCCCGGCTTCATCGATACCCATATCCATCCCCTGTCCGGCGGCGCCTATATCCAGACCCTGTCGCTGGACACCGGGGGCAGTGTGGCGGACTGGCTAGCCGCGATTGAACACTATGCCGGGGAGTATCCCGGTGATGGCCTGATTTTCGGCTATGGCTTTCTCGCTTCGGTCTTCGGGGCGGCGGGTCCGCATCGCGAGCAGATTGATGCCGTGGTGGCGGATCGTCCGGTATTGATCATGGATGAAAGTTTCCACGGCGCCTGGGCCAATACCCGCGCACTGGAGGTTCTCGGCATTACCCGCGATACCCCGGATCCCTCGCCGGGTTTCAGCTATTACCGCCGCGATGCGGCAGGCGAGCCCACCGGCTACCTGCTGGAGGACGCCGCGCAGCGGGCGATGGATGCCTTTGCAGTGATCAACGAGGACAGCCTGGTGGCGGGCAGTGCCATCGTCATGGATGCACTCAACAGCTACGGTGTCACCGCACTGTTCGACGCCCATGAAATGGATATCGAACCCTTTCTCCCCGCGGTATTGCGCCGCCTGGAGAGCAGCGGCGACCTGACCGTGCGCATCGTCGGCAGTTACAAGCCCGCGGGTCCCGAGCAGGCGGAAGCGGCGGTGGCGACCGCCCTCGACTGGGGCGAGCACCTGCGCGGCCCCCACTACCACTACCGGGTGCTCAAACTGCTTCTCGATGGCACCGTGGAAGGCCGCACCGCGGCGATGCTGGACCACTACCGGGGGGAGCCGGACAACCGGGGCGACCTGAACTTTACTGATGCCCAGGTTGCCGCGATGGTCCGCGAGGCCGCCGCCGCGGGTATCGACGTGCACATGCACGCCATCGGCGACCGCGCCGTTCGCCAGGGGCTGGACGCGGTGGAAACGGCGCGCAAGGCCTCGCCGGACAGCTCCTCCCGCTACACCATCTGCCACATTGAAGTGATCGCCGATGAGGACCTGCAGCGTTTCGCCGACCTCGACGTGATCGCCCAGTCCTCGCCGCTGTGGGCCTCCTACGACTCAATCGGCAAGGAGCTGGTCAGTGACGACCAGTTCCAGCGCTACTGGCGTTACCACAGCCTGGCCGAGCGCGGCGTCAGGCTGACCTGGGGCAGCGACTTTCCCGCCTCCGGTCCAGGCCTCGGGGGTATGGCGCCGCTGCTGCAGATGGAGGTGGGCATTACCCGGCAGGATCCCGGCGACCCCAACGCACCGGTGCAACCGCGCGCCAGCGAACGCCTGGGGGTGGCGGAAATGATTCGCGGCTATACCATCGATGCAGCCTACCAGTTACACATGGAAGACGAGATTGGCTCCATCGAGAAAGGCAAGCGGGCGGATTTCGTGGTGCTGGGAGATGGCCTGTTCGAGGTGCCAGTGCACGAGATTCACGCAGTTCCGGTGGAGAGCACCTGGCTGGGTGGGCGCAGGGTCTATCAGCGCAGTGATCCGGCGCAACCCTGATTCCGGAAGCGGCGTGGTAGCGAAGCGCCTGGTGCTTGGAAAAACTCAGCGCCTGGCGGGTTTTGCCGGCCGCGGCGGCGGCTGCATATAGGCGACCAGGGTGTCGCCCCCGGCGTAATCCTGCGCGCTCATCACCGAGTCGAGAAACAGGTAGAACAGTTCCGCCTGTGAGGACACTTCCAGCTTGGCGTAGGCGTGCTTGCGGTGCAGCTTGACCGTCTCCATGGAGATGGAGAGCTTGTCGGCGACAGTCTTGGTGCTGTGACCGTGCAACACCAGGTTGATGACCTGCGCTTCGCGCTCGGTGAGCATGCTGGAGCCGAAAGCCTCCAACGCCTGGTGCAACTGCGCCCGCAGGTTGATGCCGCCGGCCGGTTGCAGCGCCTGGCTCCAGTACTGCCGGGCCAGCGATTCGATCACCGGATACACATCCTGCAGCATTTCGCATTCCCGGGCGGTGAAGCTGGCGCGGGCCGCGGTCTTGCCCAGCGCGATGTTCACGAAGCCCTCATCGGAGATGGGAATGACAAAGCCGCACTCATCCTGGTAGCCGCAGTTGCGGTACCAGGTCTTGTAGTACTCGCTTTCCTTGAAGCCCTTGGGCGACAGGTCGCGCAGGCGGAACAGGCCGAACTTGTGGTCGCGGGAGCCGGCGAGGTAGTAGGGGTCGAGCAGAAAGGCGCCCATGACGAACTTGTCCAGCGTCGATCCCCCGGAATTGTCCGGCACTTCGAAGTATTCGAGCACCGGCAGGGTCGTCTCGGGGTAGGCGATAATCGTCGCGTCATCCACCGGCACCAGATCGCGCAGCAGGGCGATCAGGCGTTGCGGAAAACTCTCATCTTCGATGCTGTCGACGAGCCCGGCAATATGGCGGCTGTAGGTGGATAGCTGGGTCATGGTGTTGATTGCGGTTGAGCCAAACCCCAATCATAACGTGAAAGTGCGCGAACTGCGCCACTGGCGCCGGCACGCCCAGCCATGCCGGCATTAACCCCGGAATCAGGCTGCCAGCGCGTCCTCCGCGGTCCGGTAGTCGGTACCCAGGGCCTCGGCCACGGCGGGGCAGGTGATCGCGCCGCGGAACACATTGAGGCCCTTCATCAGGTGCGGGTCATCCTGCAGTGCCTTGCGATAGCCCTTGTCCGCCAGCGCCAGGGTGAAAGGCAGGGTGGCGTTGTTGAGCGCCATGGTCGAGGTGCGGGCGACACCGCCGGGCATATTGGCCACGCAGTAATGCACCACGCCTTCCTCGATGTAAGTGGGGTTCTCGTGGGTGGTCGGGCGGCTGGTTTCAAAGCAGCCGCCCTGGTCGATGGCGACATCCACCACCACCGACCCGGGGCGCATCGCCCGGAGCATTTCCCGGCTGACCAGCTTGGGAGCGGTGGCGCCGGGGATCAGCACGGCGCCGATGACGAGGTCCGCGCCGGTCACATGTTTCCACAGGGATTCGCGGGTGGAGTAGATGGTGTTGAGCATGCAGCCGAACTGGAAATCCAGTTCTTTCAGGCGCTTCAGCGAGCTGTCGAGTACGGTGACGTGGGCCTCCATACCCATGGCCATGCGAATCGCGTTGGTGCCGACGACACCGCCGCCGATCACCACGACCCGCGCCGCTTCCACCCCCGGCACGCCGCCCAGCAGCATGCCGGAGCCACCCATGTGTTTTTCCAGCGCGTGGGCGCCGGCCTGGATGGACATACGCCCGGCTACCTCGCTCATCGGCGAGAGCAGCGGCAGGCTGCCGTCAGCGGCGGTAACGGTTTCGTAGGCGATGGCGATACAGCCGGATTCGCGCAGCAGTCGCGCCTGCTCCGGGTCCGGCGCGAGGTGCAGGTAGGTGAACAGCAGCTGGCCCTCGCGCAACATCCGGCACTCGTCCGGCTGCGGCTCCTTGACCTTGACCACCATTTCGCTGCGCTCGAAGACTTCCGCTGCGGAACTGACGATTTCCGCCCCGGCCGCGCGGTACATGTCATCGGTGAGTCCCACGCCTTCCCCGGCGCGGCGCTCCACCAGGACCTGGTGACCGTGATGGACGAGTTCCTGCACCGACCCGGTGGTTAGACCGACCCGGAATTCCATGTTCTTGATTTCCTTCGGTACGCCGACAAGCACGCTGAGTTCCTCCACGTGGATGGTTATACCGCCGCATGTTACCGCTTGCGCCGGAAGGCGCGATTCCACCAAAGGGGTAGCTGTTCCGGACCGGTTTCCCGCGCGGAGCATTGAGGTAGATGCGATTTTGCTCGTCTATGTCCCCTGATGTTCACCCGGAGTATTGGCCTAGATGAAGTTTCCCCGAATTATTCTCCCGGCTGTGCTGGCTGTAGCCCTGCCCGTCCACGCGGACTGGGTCGAGCGTTCCGACGCCATTACCCTGGAACTGATGCGCGCGCAGGGTCCCTTTGCACCTGAGGAGCGCAGTAGCGTTGGGCTGGCCCAGTTCGACCCCGAGGTAATGGAGATCAGCGAGTCCGCACGGCGCGCCGAACTGGCGGTCAACCGCGAGCAGATCCAGCGCCTCTCCGCGATGCTGGAAACCGAGCAGGACAGCCGGGTGCGCCAGGACGTGGAAATCCTGGTCCAGGCACTGCAGCGGGCAAATACCACCTCGGAGCTGGAACACCAGTACCTGCTGCCCTTTGTCGATGTGCACGACCTGGTATTCGGCAGCATCAATAGCCTGCTGGACCCGCGTGTGGCCGCCGAGCGCCGCCCCGCGGTGCTGGAGCGCCTGCGCAAGTACAACGGCCGTGCGCCGGGCTACCAGCCGATCACCGAGATGGCCAGGCAGTTCAGCAGTGAGCGCTTTGGCGTCGCAGGGCTGGTCGGGCCCTACCGCGGTGCTGTGGAGAACGCCGTGGAAAAGGCACCACTGGTCCTGGATGGCCTGCATACCCTGTTGGCTGAAAGCGAACTGAGCGGCTGGGAAGACGACTATGCACTGCTGGCGCAACAGCTGGAAGCCTATACCCAGTGGCTGCGCGATAGCATGCTGCCACGCGCTCGCGAGGAAAACCGCCTGCCGCCGGCACTGTACGCCAACGCGCTGAAAGAGTACGGCGTGGATATGTCGCCGCAGGCGCTGATCGCGCAGGGCCAGTACAGTTACCAGTTGCTGCGCAGCCAGATGCAGGTGCTGGCGGCGGAAATCGCACAGCAGCGCAACTGGGAACAGCGGGACCTGCTGTCGGTTCTCGCCGCGCTCAAGGCCGAACAGCTGGCCCCGGAGCAGGTGCTGCCGACCTACCTCGATACCCTGGAAAAGCTGGAGGCGATCATCCGCCGCGAGAACATCGTCAGCCTGCCCGAGCGTGCCGCGTCAATCCGCGAGGCCACCGCGGCGGAATCCGCGGCAATGCCGGCTTCCTACATGAGCCCGCCGCAACTGGTGAACAACACCGGGCAGTACGGGGAGTTCGTGCTGGTGCAGAAAAATCCGGCCCTCGGTGAGTCCAGCCAGATGGACGACTTCAGTCATGCCGCCTACGCCTGGACCCTGACGATCCACGAAGTGCGCCCCGGGCACGAACTGCAGTTTTCCAGTATGGTGGAAGAGGGCGTCTCGCTCGCCCGCGCCACCTACGCCTTCAACAGCGCCAACGCCGAGGGCTGGGCCCTCTACGCGGAATCGGTGATGTTGCCCTACCTGCCGCCGGAGGGGCAGCTGTTCGCCCTGCACAGCCTGAGCTGGCGGGCGGCGCGCATGTTCCTCGACCCGATGGTCAACACCGGGCAGCTCAGCCGGGACGGCGCCCGGGATTTCCTGATGCGCGAACTGCTGATGTCCGAGCCGATGGCCAGCTCCGAGGCCGATCGCTATGCCTATCGCATGCCCGGCCAGGCGACCTCCTACTACTTCGGCTTCGTCACCCTGATGGGCCTGCGGACGGAACTGAGCATGGCCCTGGGAGAGCGCTTCAACCAGATGACCTTCCACGACTTCATCCTGCAACAGGGCCTGCTGCCGCCGGACATGCTGCGCGAGGAGGTGCGTGCGGAGTTCCTGCTCTAGGGTTTTTCCTCGATGCGCACCGGCGATACCGGCGCCATCGCGCCGGTCGGGTTGAGCTTGCGCATCTCCGGGATCATCGCCTTCAGGGTGGCTTCCCGGTTGCCCGGGGAGGGGTGGGTGCTGAGGAACTGGGGCGGTGCGCTGCCGCCCTCCTTGCCCATCTTCTGCCACAGGGTCACCGCGGCGTCTGGCTCGTAACCCGCCTCCACGGCGATACGCATGCCGATCTTGTCGGCCTCGGTTTCAGCGGTTCGGCTGTTGGGCAGGTCGAGGGCGATCTTGGCGGCCGCTGCGGCGCCCACCATGGCCGCGCCGGAGTGTTCCGAGGCCACACCGATGGCGACGATGCCGAGCGTGGTCGCCATGGCCCGGGACATCTGTTCGGCCGTGTGGTTGGCCAGTGCATGGGAGATCTCGTGACCCATGACCTGGGCGAATTCGTCATCGGTCAGCTTGAGCTTGTTCAGCAATCCGGTGTAGACCGCCATACGCCCGCCGGCCATGCACCAGGCGTTGACCGTTTCGGGATCATCGATGATGGCCACACTCCACTCCCAGTTTGCGGTGTTGGGGTACTCCTGCTTGGCGATGGTGACCAGCCTGCCGGTGACATCCTTCACCCGGTCCACGACTTTCGGGTCACTCACCAATTTGTCCTTTGCGCCCAGTTCCTGCACCGTGCTGAGATAGGCCTTTCTGGACTCCACGATGGCCGACTCAGGGGAGATCAGCATCAGCTGCGACCGCCCGGTGGGGCTGGTGGCGCAGGCGGGCAGCAGGGCGGTGGTGAGCAGAATGGTAAGCAGCTTTTTCATGACAATGTTCCCGGCCGGTCGGTTCTGGTGCAGCGCTATTGTAGCGAAAACCCGTTGAATTTCATGTCGGGAGGCAGCGCTGGCCACGCTCGTTTTCCCGCGGGCTGCAATTCGCGGTCAGCCCGAAGGTTCAGACCGCCAGGAACCGCGATCAGTTTCCGGGGGTTGCTGCCGGTTGAAGTGCCTCCCCAGGGCTACGCCGACCAGTGCCCACAGGAAGGCCACCCCGGCACCGACACCGGCGACCGCAGCGAGCCCCAGCCCCAGGCCCTGGGTGAGGGCGGTGAAGGCCCAGGCGTTGAGCATGTCGCCGCCCCGGTAGACCACGATATCGATCACCGGCTTGGTCTTGTAGCGGGTGTGCTTGCCCACGGCGGTGAAGAGCATTTCCCGGGCGGGCCGCGAAATCGCGTAGTTGCCGGCCCTGCGCACGACCTGGACGGCGACCACGATACCCACCTGGGGCAGCGCTGCCAGCAAAACCATGCCCGCGCAGATCAGTACCGGCACACAGGCGAGGGTGAAGGGTAGCCCCAGCCGGCTGGCGATCCTGCCGGTGGCGAACAGGGCGACCAGCAGGGTCAGGCCGTTGACCGCCAGGTCCATCGCCGCCCAGATCTGGGTGCGCTGGTCGCGGTCATAGTCCTCCAGCAGGTTTTTCAGCTCGAAATAAATGAACGAACTGAGCGCAGTGTAGAGAAAGATAAACAGGCAGATGCCCAGCAGGTAGGGGCTGGAGAGCAGGTCGCGGTAGCCAGACAGCGGGTTGCCGCCGAGGGGCGCCGCCGACGGGTCCGGTCCGTCGCCGCTGGCGCTGCGGCCCTGCACCATGACCACCAGAGGCAGGGCAAGCAGCAGCAGGCCGCTGGCGAGCGGCAGCAGGTCATCGCTGCTGGCGGCCCCCGCCAGTCCGGTGGCCAGCGAGGGGCCGAGCAGGGCGCCCACGCTGGCGCCGGCGCCGATAAAGGCGAACAGGCGCTTGGACTGGTCGCGGCTGAAACTGTCGGACATCAGGCTCCAGAACACCGAGACATGGAACAGGCTGAACACGCTGACCCAGACATAGAAAGCCATGTCCACCGGCCCGCCGCGGGGCAGGCTGCGGGAGACCAGCCAGAACAGGGTAAAACTCAGCGCGAACAGCGTGTAGACCCCGGGCACCAGCCGGCGCAGGCTGACCCGGGAGGCGATCCAGCCGTAGAGGGACACCGCCAGCAGGCTGAACAGGAAAGTGCCGGTCCACAGGCTGCTGACCTGGGCGTCGCTCCAGTCGCTGGCCATGGCATCGCGCACCGGGCGCAGCAGGTAGTAGGAGGCCATCAACAGCAGCACCAGGCTGAAGGAGGCGAGGGTGGCCCGGGTCTCTCCGGGCCGGATATCGCAGGCCCGGGCCAGTAGCGACTGCAGGCCTGCGACAGTCCCGGACATCAGCCGGCGGCGGCCTTGAATGCCTGCAGCATCGCGGCGCGCTGGTCGGCGTCGGGCAGCACACCGGCAATCGCGCCCATGTTGTCGATCATATGCTGCGGCTTCGAGGTGGCGGGGATGACACAGGTTACCGCCGGGTGGCTGGCAATGAACTTGAGGAAAAACTGCCCCCAGCTGCTGCAGCCGACTTCGCCGGCGATCTCCGGCAGCGGCTTGCCGCGGGTCGCGGTGAACAGTTCTCCGCGCTGGAAGGGACGGTTGATCATGGTGGCGATGCCGCGTTCCTGTGCCAGCGGCAGCATCTGGGCTTCCGCCTCGCGGTCGGCGATGTTGTAGCTGAACTGGACGAAGTCCAGCGGTTCACTGCGCATGATCTTGAGCAGTTCATGGTGAAACCGGCCGTGGGAGGTGGTGATGCCGTAGTAGCGGACCTTGCCCTCTTCCTTCCACTGGCGCAGGGTGCTGAAGTGGTTTTTCCAGTCCATCAGGTTGTGCACCGCGACCAGGTCGAGAGGGGCGACATCCATGCGCTTTGCCGACGCCTCGATTTGCGCCTCCCCCGCCTCCTTGCCCTCGGTCCACACCTTGGTGGCGGCGAACACCGGTGGTCGGGGTGACAGGCGGCGCAATACGTCGCCCACCCGTGCCTCGGCTTCGCCGTACATCGGGGAGGAGTCGATCACCTTGCCGCCGGCACTGAAGAAGGCCGCCATGACCTTCGCCAGCTGGTCGATGGTCGCCTCGCTGGCGGGCACATCGAAGGTCTGCGAGGTGCCCATCCCGATGACCGGCAGCAGTTCGCCACTGGCGGGAATGGGCTTCTGGATGAGTGTGGGGAACTCGGGCTCCTGCGCGCGCAGCAGGGCGGGAGCCGCGAGCAGCGCCGCGCCGAGTTTCAGTGTTGTTCTTCGATTGATCATTGCAGGTACTCCTGGGCAGGAAATACAAGTGTTGTGGTGATTCGGGGGCAGGTCAAGGGCCGCGGGGCGGCCCTGGCCACACGGACTGCACTCAGCGCTGGGTGTTGTCCATGGCTGCGACCCGCAGGGTTTGCCCGGGATGCAGGTAGTGCTTTTCGGAGAGCCCGTTCCACGCCGCCAGTTGCTCGTGGCTGACCTGGAAGCGCTTGGCGATGCTCCACAGGGAGTCGCCCTTGCGGATGGTGTAGACCCGGGGAGCCGAGGGCTGGCGGGTGAGCGTGGCGATTGCCGGCTCGGCCACCAGGGAGCCCGGCAGGATCAGGGTCTTGCCGACCCGGAGATTGTCACCGCGCATGCCGTTTAGCGCCTTCAGCCGGTCCACCGAGGTGTTGTAGCGGCGGGCAATCAGCCACAGCGAGTCGCCCGGGGCGATGCGGTGAGTGCGGTCGGGTTTCTGGTTGCTGAAGCGCTGCTGGCTGGGAATCGCCGCCAGGTAGGAATCCAGCGACTTCGGCAGCTGGCCGCGCGGCAGGCGCAGGGGGTAGCCGCGGGGCAGGTATTTGTCGCCCTTCCAGATTGGCTCGCGCAGTGCCGGATTGTGCAGTTGCAGGTCCGCCACGCTGATGCCGGCGCCCTGTGCCAGCGCGCTGGCCGGAATGTATTCGCTGAGCGTGACCACCTCGTAATCCACCGGCGCTTGCGGCTTGAGCCCCGGGAAAAAGCGCTCGGCCTGGCGGTCCACGTCCAGTGCCGCGAGGAACGAGGGGTAGAAGTTGCGCGAGGCGAAGCCGAACGCCGGGCCGTTGTAGGTGGCGATGATCTTGCCGATGTCGTTGCTGCCGACGGCTTTGGTGGCCCGCACCATGCCGGCCGCGCCGTGGTTGTAACCAGTCAGGGCCAGCGGCCAGGTACCGGTGACCGCATAGTTGCGCTTGAGCAGGCGGGCGGCGCCCTCGGTCGAGGTGAAGGGGTCCATGCGCTGGTCGACGACGTGATCGACTCGCATGAACTGGCGCGCCGTGGCGGGCATGAACTGCCACATGCCGGCGGCCGCTACCCGTGACCAGGCCGCGGGGTTGAAGGAGGACTCCACGTGGGGCAGTACGTCCAGTTCCGCCGGCAGTCCCTGGTCGGCCAGCACCTGGCGAATGTAGGGCTTCCACTGGCCGGCGCGCACCAGGCCTTCGCGGAAGCGGTCTGACTGGCCGAGCTGGAAGCGCACGTTCTGCGCGGCCTCGCGCAGGGTGGCGTTACTGGTGCCGGCGGGCCAGGCCGCGAGAACCCGGGTCTCGGTGGCGTCGAGATGCTCGCGCTTGCCCCTGGCGAGCGCATTCAGCGCGCTGACTATCCGCGCCTTGGCGGCATCCTGGACCTTCTGGCGCTGGGCGTTGCTGCCATAGACAGGCAGGTCGAGGGTCTCGTAAACCACGGCCAGGTGGCGGGCGTCGTGAACGAAACCCTGGTTGGTCGAAACTTCGGTATACACCCGGGTCCAGAACTGGACGGCGGGTTCGAGAGATGCTGGCCGCGGAAAATCGCTGGCGCGGGCGCTCAGGCTGAGTAGAAGCAGCGCGAAAAAAATCAGTCCCCTGTTCATGCCCCTTTACCGGCTTGTTGTTGACTCGATTTATAGCAGATTTGCCCGCCGCCTGTAATCCCGCGCGGCGAGATTTAATGCAAACTGTGACGTGGTCGTTATCCCGCCGCGGCGGCAATATTCAGCAAGGATTCCAGATGCAAAGCACGATCGATGACGATAATTTGTGCGCCGGACCCGTATCTGAATTCCTGCTTGGAGAAATCATGAAGAATCTGATGATCGCCGGCCTGCTGGCGCTGTCCGCCAGCGCCTGTACCTGGGTGGAGCCGACCGCCGGGGGCAGCAAGGTGACCCTGGTGAAACCGGTGCACGTGAGCCAGTGCCAGCCGCTGGGCAACATCACCACGAACACCAAGGCGGACGTAGCCGGTGTCATGCGCAGTGAGGAAAAAGTGGCCGCGGAACTGCTCGACCTCGCCCGCAACCGCGCGGCCACCATGGGTGGCGACACGCTGGTGGCGGAAGGACCGCCCGCGGGTGGTTCGCAGGCGTTCAGGGTTTACCGCTGCGGCTGATCAGTTGCTTGCCAGCATCCAGTCGCGCAGGCGATTGGAGTCGCCGAAGGGGGTGAGCTTGCCGAAGGAGTTGAGCAGGACGATGGATACGTCCTCACCTTCGATATTGGCCTGCATGACCAGGCAGCGGCCGGCCTCGTTGATGTAACCGGTCTTGGACAGTTCGATATTCCAGCTCGAGTTCTTCAGCAGCCGGTTGGTGTTGACGTAATTCAGGGGGCCGCGGCTGCGGTAGGGGCGAACCTCCATGTGCTGGGTAGTGGTGGCCTCGGTGATCAGCGGGTAGTCATCCGCGGCCTTGACCATGCGCATGAGGTCGCTGGCCGTGGAAACATTTTCCGAGTGCAGCCCGGCGGGGTCGGAGAAGTTGGACTTGGTCATGCCCAGGGAGGTGGCCTTGCTGTTCATCGCCTCGACAAAGGCTTTCATTCCGCCCGGGTAGGTGCGTCCGAGTGCTGCGGCGGCGCGGTTTTCCGAGGACATCAGGGCCAGCAGTAACATCTCCTGGCGGGTGAGCGTGGCGCCGTAGTCGAGGCGTGAACCGGTGAGGCGAACCGTGTCCCGGTCTTCCCTGGTGATGGTAATTTTCTCATCCAGCGGCAGTCCGGCATCCAGTACCACCATTGCGGTCATCAGTTTGGTGATCGAGGCGATGGGGCGCACGCTGTCGGTGTCCTTGCCGTAGATCACGTTGCCCTGCTGGTCCATGACCAGCGCCGAAGCGGAGCGCAGGCCCGGATTGCCGGTGAGGTGGGTGAATTTTGCTATGGCGTCATCTGCGCCGGCCAGAGGCGCCGCCACACAGGCCAGCACCGCAAGCAGTTTTCTTGCGTATCCCATGGTTACACGTCCCGTTCAGTCGTTGATGCGCCGTCTGTGCAGCGCTGTTCTGGACTAATTCTGCCTCAAGCCACACGTCTGTGCCAATGCCCGGCGCAAACGCCAGGGAAGGCTCAGCCCGGTTCGGACTCGGCGCCCGCCTCGACCCGCAGCAGCCCGCGGAAGGCGCGGCTGGCAGTGGCATCGCCGGCCAGCACCCGGGCGACGTCGGAGGCGATCGGCATCGCCACGCCGTAGCGGTCGGCGAGGGCCATCACTGCGGGCGCGCTCTTGGCGCCCTCGGCGACCATGGTCATGTCGGAGACGATCTCGTGCATGTCGCGGCCCCGGGCCAGCTCGATGCCGACGTGCCGGTTGCGGCTCTGGGCGCTGGTGCAGGTGGCGATGAGATCGCCCATGCCGGCGAGTCCGGCGAAAGTTTCCGGTTTGCCGCCCATGGCGACACCGAGCCGGGTAATCTCCGCCAGGCCCCGGGTTATCAGTGCCGCGCGGGTGTTGTCCCCCGCGCCCTGGCCGTCGCCCATGCCCACCGCGATGGCGATGATATTCTTCAGCACCCCGCCCAGCTCACAGCCGGTCACGTCGGTATTGGTGTAGACCCGGAACAGGCCGCTCTTGAACACATCCTGTAACTGGCGGCCGATGGCTTCGTCCTCGATGGCTATGACGCTGGCCGCAGCCTTGCCCTCCATGATTTCGCGGGCCAGGTTGGGCCCGGTGAGCACGCCGCGCGGGTGCCCGGGCAGTTCCTCGGCGATGATTTCGGTCATGCGCATGTGGGTGCTGAGCTCCAGGCCCTTGGTCAGGCTGATGACCGGGGTGCCGGGGCGGACGTGCTGCTTGAACTCCCGCAGCACGTGGCGGAAGTGCTGCGAGGGTATCGCCATGACCACCACGTCGGCTGCTTCCACCGCGGCGGTGATGTCGCTGGTTGCGCGCAGCCGGGCCGGCAGTTGCGTCCCGGGCAGGTAGCGCTGGTTACTGTGCTGGTTGTTGATTTCCCTGACGGTTTCCGGATTGCGTGCCCACAGCACCACGTCGGCGTTGCGGGTGATGACCGATGCGATGGTGGTGCCCCAGGAGCCGCCGCCCAGGACTGCAATGGTTTGTGCTTTCATACTGCTCTCTAATCTGCGCCGGCGGCGCCGCGATTGGCGAGGCCGAACGCCCGGATGACTTCAATGCGACGAATCAGTTCGCGCAGCTCTTTTACCATGGCGAGGCGTTTGCCGGCCACGGAGTCGGGGCCTCCCTCGGTCAGGCCGCGGCTCTGCAGGATACGGAAACCGTTGCTGAACAGCAGTTTGCCGATCGACGATTCACTGGATATACGCCGCTGCAGGTAGAGCTGGCGGCCGAAAGTGAGTGCATCCTTGATGCAATCGTCCTCTTCCAGGCTCTCCCAGGGGTCGACCCGGGCCAGCACGCGCGCTGCGACGAGGTAGGCCTCGGCATAGGTGAGCAGGGTGACATGGGCGACCAGCGGTGTCATCCCGCGCAGCAGTTTGCCGATGCCCGATTTGCCACTGGCGACAACCTCTTCCCAGTTCGGGTTGTGGCGTTGCATCTCCGCGCGGATCTGCTGGTGAAATTCCTCGGTTGGCGCGTAGAAGAATTCGAACTTGAACAGGTCGCGCAAGTGGTCGACTTCCTGCCAGAACAGCTCGACGCTCTCGCTGCCGGGTGTTTCCAGTGCGCGCAGCAGGGCCAGTTCGACAATCGCCTTGTTGACGAAGAAGTGGATGACCATGTTGCGGTAGTAACTCGCCACCGGGTGCTGTTCCAGGCCGATGCCGTAGACGATCTCGGGGCCCTCGTCATAACGGGTGACGATGTTCTCGTCGATCATGATGCCCAGCAGGCCTTCCATCTGGTCGGCGAAGCTGCGGTCGAAATCCGCCGAGATACGCAGCTGGCGCTCTTCCGCCCAGTGCAGCAGCAGGTTGAGGTCGCCGACTACCTCCGACTCGGTGAGCGCCCGCGGGGCGGCGCCCAGCAGGCTCATGGAGACCAGGGAGGGGAAGGTGATGGGGGTCACCTGGTTGGCCTGCACGGCGACCTCGAAGGCGATTTTCGACAGCGCCAGGCGGTCTTCGGGGTCCGGTGACCGGGGCAGGACCACGGGTTTGCCGATATTCATGTACACCTTGCCCATGGGCCGGGCGAGGCTGCGCACATAGCCGATGAACCAGCGCAGGGACTCCGCGCCCTTGCCCTCGCCGGTCTGTTCCTTGGCGTACTCGTCGACGTCGCGAATCAGGTCATAGCTGATCGAGATCGGCACGATGTGGATATTTTCGGCGTGGGTGGTGTGGCAGGCCTCCAGCACGTATTTCAGCAGGCCGTAGCGCGGCGGCATCAGTTTGCCCAGCCGCGAGCGGGTGCCCTCGAAGGCCCAGTTCATGGGGAAGCGCTTTTCCATCAGGTAGCCGATGTAGTGCCGCAGGGTGAGCTTGTAGAGTTCGTTGTCCTGGAAACTGCGCTTGATGAAGATGGCGCCGGCGCGGTGCAGCAGGTGACCGAAGCCGGGGAAGTTCAGGTTGGCGCCGCCGAACATGTGGGGCATCGGAAAATCGTTGTCGAACAGCACTTTCGGTACGACCAGTCCGTCGAGGTAGGTCTTGTGGGTCCACAGCAGGATGGACGGGTAGTTGCGGACCACAGTGCGCAGTTCTTCCATGGCCTCGGGATCGAAGACGATTTTCTGCTCGTAACCCAGGCGCAGGCAGAAGGTATTGAAGCGGGCGAAGATATCCAGCCAGAAGGAAGTGGGGGTGGAGATCATTTCCTCCATGTATTCGGCCGCCTCGTCGAGCAGCTCCTTGATCGGCCGGTCCTGCTGGTGGGCCAGCTCCTCCACCGCGCGGTGGAATTCCCCGCTGGTCATCAGGGTGGCGGCCACGTGGCGCGGTACCTTGTAGCGACCGCCCTTGAGTTTGCGCTCGGCGATGTCCAGTACCACCGCGGCCTGGCGCGCAACAAAACTGGCGAAGCCGGATTCGCCGACGGCGCGGGATTCCGCGCGGTGCTCCTCGAAGCGGTCGCGCAGGTTTGCCAGGCTGTCGGGTTCGCCGGCCACCAGCTGTACCCGGCCCGGACTGGAGCGCAGTATCCGGCGGCCGCGGTTCACCGAGGGTTGGCGCGGGTCCCCCTGCAGGACCTGCCGTGCGAGGCTGGTCCAGCCCGCGGAGGTGTCGGGCGCCATCCAGGAGACCCGCAGCGGGGCCACCAGGGTTTCCGGCGGCAGCGCCGTGGCCATCGACAGGTGGTCACTGTGAAAGCCGGTGCGTTCGTCCTTCAGGTCGATGCAGACCTGGGGGGCGGTCGGGGAATCCTCGCGTTCGCTGTGGAAGGCGACCCAGCCGCGCAGCAACTCCTCTTCCAGGCTGTTGCGGGCGTCGAGGATAAACAGCGCCTGGGTGTTCTCTCCCGAGGGCCAGGGGTTGGAGCGCGAAAAGATGCTGTCCGCTTTCAACGGCTATCGCCTGCCTGTGCCTTGGGCCTTGCCTTGGGCCTTGCCTTGGCGCGGGTCTTTGCCGCCGCGGCCGGTTTGCCGGTGGGCGCCGCGGGTTTCCTGGCCGCTTTTTTCTTTGCCGCGCGGGGTTTTGCGGCAGCGTTGGCGGCGCCGGGTTTCGCCCTGGCCTTGCCGGTGGCCGCACGCTTGCGGGGGGCGCTGGCCGGCGCCTCCGCTTCGGCTTCCTTCGCGCTCTGCGCGGCCGCGGGCTCCAGTGGCTGGCCGAGTGCGGCGGCGTACATGTTGCGCACCTCGCGCACATGCTCGTCGATGGTGTGGCGGCTCCAGCCGGAGGTGTCCACGGGGGGCAGTACATCGACCTTGACGGTGGCCGGACGATAGACGAACTCGCCCTTGGGCGCGACATCCCCGGCGTTGTGAATCACGATGGGCACCACCGGCACCTTGGCCTGCAAGGCGACATGGAACGCGCCCTTCTTGAAGCGGGCCAGGGTGGGGGACACGGTACGCGTGCCCTCCGGGGCCATCACCACGGACTTGCCCTCCTTGTGCATGACCTCCACCAGCGCATTTACCGAGCGGATGGCGGCGCGGGTGTTGGAGCGGTCGATAAATACCACCCCGGCGTATTCCATGACCCGGCCGACGATCGGCGACTCGGTCTTGATCTCCTGTTTGCCGACACTGGCAAAATCGCGGCGCAGGAGATGGGCGAGGATGATCACGTCGGCCTTGCTCTGGTGATTGAAGATGAACACGCAGGGGCGCGCGGACCACAGGTGCTCTGCGCCCCTGACCTGCAGGCGCATGCCGATCAGCGCACTGGCGGTATCGGCGAAGGTGGAGATGGCAAAGTTGATGGAGTCGCGCCTGGAGCCGGTGAGAGCGTAGATCGGCAGGCCGGCGAGGAAGCTGCCCACCATGCTGCTGGTGGCGGCCATCGAGCGCACCACCTGGCCGACACTGGGCAGCCCGCGGCTGCCGAAGCGCGCCGCCGGCCAGCTGCGCTGCTGGGCCAGCCGCTGCAACTCGTCGCTGGGGTTGAGGGCGTGGGGATGGCCTACCTCCTCCAGCAGTTCCAGGTCATCGGTGCTGTCGGAATAGAACCAGGCGTCGGTGAGGTCCCCGCCGACGATGCCGGCGAGCTTCCTGGCGGCATCGACCTTGCCCTGGCCAAAGCAGGTGGGGCGAATCACCGCGCCGGTAAACACCCCGTCCTCGACCTCCAGCTGGGTGCAGATAACATGTTCGATACCCAGGTCGTGGGCGGCCGGCTCCACCTGGTAGGGCGTGGCCGAGGAAATGATGGCCACGGTATGGCCGCGGGCGAGGTGGGCTTTGACCAGGGTCCGGGACTCGGGATAGATGCGCCGGGCCAGGTGCTTCTGGTACAGATCGCGGCCGACCTCTTCGTACTCGCTGACCGGCATGCCCTTGAGGAATTTCGCGGCTACCGTCATCAGCGCCGAGAAGCCGGTATTGCCCAGGGTAAACGTGGCCATGGCGGCCACGACCTCGGCCACCTGGGCAGGCGACAGGTGGCCGCGGCGCACCTGTTCCCGCAGCAGGGCGGTGGCGGAGTACCCGGCGATCAGGGTGCCGTCGAAATCAAAGATGGCCAGTGTCTCCGGCCCGGTAGGCGCTGCCGCTATCTCTGCCAGCAGATCGTCGAGTGTTGCCATTGGTACTCCCGCCCGTTTTCGCCAAGCATAACCTATTGTTGGGAAATGGGGAGTATGCAGGCCCAATCAGGAATAAAAAAGCGGACATAAAAAAGGGGCCATGGGGCCCCTTTGCGATTGCCGTCGGCGTATTAGTCGGCCTTGGGGCCGGCAGCCAGGATGGCGTCGGAAACCTCGAACTTGGCGATGTTGCCGTTGAACAGGCTCGCCAGCTTGCGTGCCTGTTCGTCGTAGGCCGCGGTGTCACCCCAGCCTTCGCGCGGGTTCACGTAGCTGGCGTCGACACCAGGGATCTCGGTGGGGAAGCTCAGGTTGAGGATGTCCAGGTGTTGCGTCGGCACGTCCAGCAGGGCGCCGCTCTGGCAGGCGTTGACCACGGCGCGGGTCACCGGGATCGGGAATCGGGCGCCGCTGCCGCCGGGGGCGCCGGAGCCGCCGGTCCAGCCGGTGTTGACCAGGTAGACCTGGCTGCCGAAGTCCTCGATGCGCTTCATCAGCAGTTCGGCGTAATCGGAAGCCGGGCGGGGCATGAAGGGCGCGCCAAAACAGGTGGAGAAGGTCGGGTTGATGCCGGCCTCGGCGCCCAGCTCGGTGGAGCCAACGCGGGCGGTGTAGCCGCTCAGGAAGTGGTAGGCCGCGGCTTCCTTGCTGAGGATGGAAACCGGCGGCAGGACGCCGGAGACGTCGCAGGTCAGGAAGATCACGCAGCGCGGTTCGCCGGCGGCGTTGTTCTCGGTGCGCTTCTCGACGTGCTCCAGCGGGTAGCAGCAGCGACCGTTCTCGGTGAGGCTGGTGTCGGTGTAATCAGCGTGGCGCTTGTCGTCCAGTACCACGTTCTCGATGATCGCGCCGAAGCGGATGGCGTCCCAGATGATCGGCTCGTTCTTCTGCGACAGGTCGATGGTCTTGGCGTAGCAGCCGCCCTCCAGGTTGAACACAGAGCCCTTGGCCCAGCCGTGTTCGTCGTCGCCGATCAGGTACATGGCGGGGTCGGCGGAGAGGGTGGTCTTGCCGGTGCCGGAGAGGCCGAAGAACAGGGTGGTGTTGCCTTCCTCGTCGACGTTGGCGCTGCAGTGCATCGGCATCACGTCTTTTTCCGGGAGCAGGAAGTTCTGCACCGCGAACATGGATTTCTTCATTTCACCGGCGTAGCGCATGCCAGCGATCAGGACCTTGCGCTGGGCGAAGTTGACGATCACCACGCCATCGGAATTGGTGCCGTCGCGCTCCGGGTCGCAGGCAAAGCTGGCGACGTTGAGGATGTTCCACTCTTCCTTGCGGCCGCCGTTGTAACTGGCGGGGCGGATGAACATGTTGCGACCGAACAGGTTCTGCCAGGCGGTTTCGGTGGTGACTTTGACCGGGATGTAGTGTTCTGCGTGCTCGCCCACGTGCAGGTGAGAGATGAACTGATCGCGCTCGCTGAGGTAGCCTTCGACGCGCTCCCACAGGGCGTCGAACTTGTCGCTGTCGAAGGGGCGGTTGACACTGCCCCAGTCGATGCTGTCCTCGGTGCTGGGCTCGCGGACAGTGAAACGGTCGGCGGGCGAACGGCCGGTGCGCTTGCCGGTGGTGACCAGCAGGGCGCCGGTGTCGGCGAGAATGCCTTCGCCGCGTTTCAGGGCTTCTTCAATCAATTGGGACGGGGTGAGGTCGGTAAAAACCTGAATAGTGGGGGCGCTCGCAGTCATTGTGTATCCTGTCCTAAAAACCGTGCCAGTCGTCGCGGTGCAGTCGTGGGGAAATTTTGGGGCGCCAATTATGTCAGAATCGGCCCCGAAAGCGAACTATAGCGGGAATAAGTCCGAAGAATCAGCGGGTTGCCCCAGATCAGTGCAGGGCGTCGTCTCCGCTGACACCGAGGATGGCGGCGAGATCGTCGCGTTCAAAGCGGTAGCGCTGGTTGCAGAATTCGCAGTCGACGGTGATCGCACCCTGCTCCTGCAGGATTTCGTTCAGTTCCGCCGGTGCGAGGGCAGACAGTGCGTTATAGGAGCGCTCCGGCGAGCAATCGCAGTGGAAGCGCAGCGGCCGGGCCTCGAACAGCCGCAGGGCTTCCTGGTGGTACAGGCGATGCAGCAGCTCCGGCGTGTCCACGCTGAGCATTTCCGCCTCGTCCAGGGTCGCTGCGAGGGTGTGGACGTGCTCCCACTGCTCCGCGCGGCGCTGGGGATCGGGTTCCACCTGGGCGGGTAGCTGCTGCAACAGCAGGCCGGTGACCCGGTCGCTGCCGGCCGCCAGCCATACCCGGGTGCCGAGTTGCTCCGACTGGCGAAAGTAACTGTCCAGGCTGTGGGCCAGTGAGTTTTCCTCCAGGGGAACCACCCCCTGGTAGCGCTTGCCCCGCAGCGGGTCGATGGTGATCGCCAGCTGGCCGCCTCCCAGCAGTTGTTCGAAACTGGTGCCGGTGGCGAATTCCGCGCCGCGGGCGATGCCGCGGATTTCCAGGTTGTCGTTGCATTCGGCCATGATCAGCGGCACTTCCCGTTCCGAGCGGGCCTGCAGGACCAGCCGCCCCTCGAATTTGAGGGTGGTGGCCAGCAGCGCCGAGGCGGCGAGGAATTCGCCGAGCAGGCGGCTGACGCCGGGCGCGTACTGGTGCAGGGAGAGTATTTCCCGGTAGGCGTCCTCCAGCTGAACGGTTTCACCGCGGATGTCCGCGTGCTCAAAGATAAAGCGCTGGCTCTGGTCGGGGCGCATAGGGTTTGCGTCTCGCAAGGAATCGGTTGGGGGGATGTGCTAATGCTACCGTGGCCGCACGCGCGATGCATCCGGTGATAGCGGTGAAATTGCGGGGTTTTCCCGCCTGCGACCCGGCTCTATACTCGCCAGAAAACAGAGGAACGACATGGCCGGTTTTCGTATTACCAAGCACTACACGATGCCCCGGGAAGAAGTCCGGGCGGCGGCGGAGGGTTTTGCGGCTGATCTGGAGCGGGAGTACGGGGTGCGCTCCAAGTGGAGCGGCGACAGGGTGCGGATCAAGGGCTCGGGAGTCGATGGCGAGCTCTCTTTCGATGACGGTCTGATCGATATTTCGGTGAAACTGGGGCTGCTCGCCTCGATGTTCGAGGGCAAGCTGAAAAAGGAAGTCCAGCGCTACCTCGACGAATACATCAGTTGAAGCCCGGGTCCCGGGTTTTTAGCGGCCACAAACGCAAAAAAGCCGGCGCAGGGCCGGCTTTCCGTGTTCTGCAGAGAGCCTGGAATCAGGCAGAGAGGGCCTTGATCTGGGCGCTCAGGCGGCTCTTGTGACGAGCGGCCTTGTTCTTGTGGATGATGCCCTTGTTGGCCATCCGGTCGATAACCGGCACTGCGGTGGTGTAGGCAGCAGTCGCTTTTTCTGCGTCACCGGTGCCGATGGCAGCGATGACCTGCTTGATGCGGGTGCGCACCAGCGAACGCAGGCTGGCGTTGTGTGAGCGGCGTTTTTCAGCCTGGCGGGCACGTTTCCGGGCTTGCGGTGAATTTGCCAATGTTCTGTCCTCTGGGGTCAAAATTCAGGAGGCGGGATTTTCCATATTCACGGGTCGCTTGTCAACTGCGCTCATGCCGAGTGGAAATAGTGCCAGAAGCTGGGAATCCAGACCACCAGGAACAGGCTGAGCGAGACGAAGACTCCGGCCGAGCCGAGGTCCTTGGCCTGGCCTGACAGCGGGTCGTACTCGGTGCCGATGCGGTCGACGATGGATTCGATGGCAGTGTTGATGACCTCCGCGAGGATCACCAGTCCGCAAGTGATGACCAGCGCGACCTGGTGGGCGAGGCTGTCGCCGATCAGGAAGGCCAGCGGCACGAAGCCGATGGCCAGGCTGGCTTCCAGGCGAAAGGCTTCCTCGTTCATCCAGGCGGCCTTGAAGCCCTTCCAGGAATAGCGGGTAGCGGCGACCAGGCGCGCGACGCCGCGGCGATCCGGCTTGGACATGCCGGTCTGTTTATCGACGCGCACCTTGCGTATCTGTGCGCTGGAATGTCCCATCAATTGCTCTCCCGAAGCAGGCCTCCGATCAGGCTTTCGCGGGGCGAAGTATAGTGCGCGTTGATGACCAAAAGATTGCAGCGGGTGGGGTATTCGTCGCCCGGGGCCCGATTCTCGGTCATAATCTGCTGTTATGTTGGAGCCAGGAAAATGACAGGAATAGCGGGATGTTGAACAAAGAGGCAGTATTGATCTGGCGTGAGGCGTCGGGCGATTACCACGTACAGTGGGAGCAGAGCAGCCCCGATACGCAGGTGCAGATCGAGCCGCTGGCGGATGTGCAGTCGGTCCAGGAGCGCGACGAGGCGGGTTTACGGGCCCGCTTTTCCGGCCTTCCCGCGGGCAACCGGCACTTCTTCCGCCTGAGCGACCAGCACGGCAATGAACTGCTTGCCGCCGAGCGGCGCCTGGGGATGCACGGTACGCCCAACTTCCGCGATTACGGCGGCTACACCGGGGCCGATGGCCGCCGGGTCAAGTGGGGTTACCTGTTCCGCTCCGGGCAGTTGGCCCATCTCAGCGATGCCGACCTCGAACTGCTCGCCAGCCTGGACCTGGAACTGGTCTGCGATTTCCGCCAGACCATGGAGCAGGTCACCCACCCCAGCCGCCTGCCTGAAGCGGGCCAGCCGCGGGTGCTCAACGTGCCGGTAATCCCCGGCAACAGCAGCAGCTTTTTCGCCCAGGCGGAAGAGCACCGGGCAGCGCTGGATAATTACACCCGTCAGGACATGTTCGACTTCATGTGCGGGATCAACCGGGATTTCGCCGAGGGGCAGCGGGATACCTTCGCCCGGGTGTTCCGGGAAATCCTGGAACTCGAGGCAGGTCGTTTCCTGGTGCACTGCTCGGCGGGCAAGGACCGCACCGGCTTCGCCGCGGCCTTGATGCTGCTGGCCCTGGGTGTGCCCCGCGAAGTGGTCATGCAGGACTACCTGCTGACTGGCAACTACTTTGATCCGGAACTGGAACTGCAGCGGGTGCGCAAGAAATACGACCTGCATCACCTCAACAGCGATGTGGTCCTGCCGATCCTCGAAGTGCACGAGGACTACCTGGCCGCGGCGCTGGCCAGCATTGACAGCAACTTCGGTTCGGTAGAACGCTACCTGGAAGAGGGATTGGGCCTGGGTCCGGAGGGGCTTGCGGAACTCCGCCGGCGTTACCTGGAGCCCTGAAACGAAAACCGGCCGCGAGCGGGGCTGGCGGCCGGTTGTCAGAGCAGTGGAGTCTTAGTCCATTTTGCAGGCTTTTTTAGCCGCCTTGATCTGCTTTTTCTCGCACTCTTCGCTGGTAGCGTCGCCCACACACCACTTCTTGCGGTTGTCCCAGGCGGTCAGCGCCTTGTCGCTGCCATCGGAGCACTTGACGACGTAGGCCGCGTAGGCGGTGCCGTCGGCAGTTTCCTTGTTGGCGTCGAAGACGATGCTGCGGGGCTTGGCCGCGAAGCTGCTGGCGGAAGCTACCGCGAGTGCCGTGAAGGCGGCGATCTTGATCAGTTTCATGTGTATTACTCCTAAGGGTTGCAGACAATCCTGGTGATTTGTCAGTCGAGGGTGACTGTATGGCGCGGATTATAACCCCCGGTGACGCCTTGTTGCGTTACCGTTTGTTAATTTTGTGGGAATAAGCGTAACAAAGTGACCCAATTCACAAGAATCGGTAACTGAAAGTCGTTTTTTGTGTCAGTATACTGACATGTATGGTGCGGCGGCTGAAGGCGCCACTCGCGACCGGACTTTTGCCGGGCGGGTAGATGATTCGGCGGTTGACATTGTAGGACGCTGGCGGGGGAAGCGTTACTGCCCGCCACGGAAAATGCGCAGTAATTCACGTGGCGAGTGTGGGCGGCTGCTCGTCAGATACCCGCAGGTCTCTGATATATATAGAAAATACGAATTTCCGGGCGCGGGTTAAAGATGTGTAATGCGCCGGTTGCGCAGTGCTCAGCCGATCCCGAACCAGATCAGCAGCCAGCCGACGATGGCCACCAGGATTGCCTCGCCGGCCTTGTCCAGGCGGGCCAGGCTGTAGAGGTAGGACAGCGGGGGGAGAAACAGGGTGCACAGCCCCCAGGAGTAGTCTTCCTTCCAGGACGCGATCATCAGCAGAATCCAGCTCACCGCGAGAGCGGCGACACCAAACGTGGTCAGGGCGGCGGAAGCAGCGTCCATAACTTCTCCCAGAAGTCTTGTGGATTTATTGGTCGGCGGGAAGATTAGCAGAAAGGATCGGGCAAGTCAGCGCCTGAACGGCACTGGTTGATGACGCGGGCAGTGAATTTGGTTAAGGTTGCGGCGTCCGGATTCGAGGAATTTCGCTTGTCTGACCCTTTTGCTGACATTCGGCCCTATCGTGATGATGAGGTTGCCGAGGTGCTCTCCCGCCTGCTCGCCGACCGGGAGTTTCTCTCGGTGCTGGCGCGAATGCGCCTGTCCGGGCTGGCCGGCTTTTCCGCGCCGCTGGCCCGCCTGTTGGTGAAGTTCGGGCTCAGGCGCGAACTGCGCGGCGTGGACGACATCCGCTCCCTGCAGCAGGTCATCAAGGTCTACATGGACCGCATGATCGAGGGCAGCTGTGCCGGCTTTTCAGTGTCGGGCCTGGACCAGCTGGACCCTGCGCGTCCCTACCTGTTCATCTCCAATCACCGCGACATCGCCATGGACCCGGCATTTACCAACTACGCCCTGAACGGCAGCGGTCACCGCACGGTGCGCATCGCTATCGGCGACAACCTGCTGACCAAGCCCTGGGTTTCGGACCTGATGCGCCTCAACAAGAGTTTCATTGTCAGGCGCTCGGTCAGTGGCCCGCGGGAACTGCTGGCGGCCTCCCGCCACCTCGCGAACTACATCCGCCATTCGCTGCAGTCGGAACAGGAGTCGGTCTGGATCGCCCAGCGCGAGGGGCGGGCCAAGGACGGGCTGGATCGCACCGAGCCGGCGGTGATCAAGATGCTGTCGATGAGCCGCGACAAGAACAGCGAGGAATTCGGCGAACATATCGCCGGGCTCGGCATCGTGCCGGTGTCCATTTCCTACGAACTGGACCCCAACGATGGGCGCAAGGCCAACGAACTGCATGCGCTCGCCACCAGCGGCCGTTACGAGAAAGGCGAGCAGGAAGATGTTGCCTCCATCGGCCTGGGCATTTCTGGCGAGAAGGGGCAGGTACACATCACCTTCGGTACGCCGCTGGGGGCGGAATTCAGCAATGCCGATGAGGTCGCCGAGGAAATCGACCGCCAGGTGATTGCCAACTACTGCCTGCACCCCACCAACCTGTATGCCTATGACCACCTCTATGGCGAACACGCGCCGCGCCCGGACAATCTCTACCTGGAGCCGGGCGAGTGTTCGCGCGAACAGTTCGATGCCCGCATCGACGCGCTGCCGGAAGCCCATCGCCCCTACGCGCTGGCTATTTACGCCAACGCCGTGATGAGCAAGATGGACCGGCTCGCAGACTGAGACATTGCTTAGCGACGAACTCAAGGACGCCATCCGCACTGCCTACACCGCGTTGATGGACAGCAAGCAGCTGACCCCGCGCTGGGGGCAGCGGCAGATGATCGCCGAGATCGCCAATACCCTGGCGCGGATTCCCGAGGCCGGCGAGCCTGACCCCGAGCAGCCGGCGGTCTGTGTGATAGAGGCGGGCACCGGTACCGGCAAGACCATCGCCTACGCCGTGGCCGCCATTCCCCTGGCCCAGGCGCTGGGCAAGCGGCTGGTGGTCGCCACCGCCACCGTCGCCCTGCAGGAACAGTTCATCAACCGCGATCTGCCGGACATCCGCAAGCATAGCGGCCTGCAATTTGATTCCGCACTGGCCAAGGGGCGCCGTCGCTATGTCTGCCTCTCCCGGCTCGACCGGCTGGTCATGCAGCGTGAGGGCGAGAGCGGCATGCTGCCACTCTATCCGGATGAAGTGGCCGCTGCGACGCCCGACGAAGCCGCGCCAGTCTACATGGCGATGCTGGATGCCCTGGGGCGGGGTGAGTGGGACGGCGACCGCGACAACTGGCAGGACAGCCTGGCCGAGGCGGTCTGGTACCCCCTGACCACCGACCACTCCCAGTGCTCCGGGCGACGCTGCCCGAACATCGGCCAGTGCAGTTTCTACCGCGCGCGGGAGAGCCTGCAGGGCGCGGACGTGGTGGTGACCAACCACGACCTGGTGCTGGCGGATCTCGCGCTGGGTGGCGGCGCGATCCTGCCGCCGCCGGAGGACAGCATCTACGTCTTCGACGAAGGCCACCACCTGCCGGACAAGGCGCTGTCCCACTTTTCCAGTTTCTGCCGACTGCATTCCACCATCGCCTGGCTGGAGGATGCGCGCAAGGCGCTGGGGCAGGGCAGTGCGCTGCTGACCTCGCTGGATATTTCCGCCCACGCCCTGACCCAACTGCAGGAGGACATGGACGCCGCGGTCGCCGAATTGCAGTTCGCCGAGCAGACCGTCGCCCAGCTCTTCGAGGGCGAGGATACCGAGGCGGACGAACCGCGCCTGCGCTTTGCCCACGGCATCGTGCCCGATCACCTTCGGCAGCTCGCCTCTACCCTCGAAACCCGCTTCGGCAAACTCGGCGGCGCCCTGGCGCGCATGGAGGCGCGGCTCGAGGGCGCCTTGGAAGACGACCTGGCCGCGGTCGACAAGGACGAAGTGGAAACCTGGCACCTCAACCTCGGCGGCATGCTGGGGCGGGCTGAATCGGCGCTGGCCCTGTGGGAAAGTTTTGCCGCCCCGGCCGGGGACGACCGTTCGGAACCCCCGATCGCCCGCTGGATAACCATGCTCAACAACAACGGGCAGTTCGGTTTCGAACTGCGCAGCAGCCCGGTACTGGCGGCGGAGATCCTGCAGGATCACCTGTGGCGGCGCGCGGCGGGGGTGATCGTCACCTCGGCAACCATCACCGCGCTGAACTCCTTCGATCGTTTTCGCCTGCACTCCGGAGCGCCGGCTGCGGGCAACTACAAGCAGGTTGCCAGCCCCTTCGACTACAGTGGCGCCGTGTTTGCCGTACCGCCCATGGATTGCGAGCCGGGTGATGCCCGTGCCCATACCGCGGCGATCATTGCGATGCTGCCAACCCTGCTGGATCCGCGCGAGGGCTGCCTGGTGCTGTTTTCCTCGCGCCGCCAGATGCTCGATGTCTACGAGGGCGTCAGCGCCAGCATGGGCGAGCGGATCCTGGTGCAGGGCGACTACAGCAAGCAGGAAACCCTGCGCCGGCACCGCGAGCGCATCGACGCGGGTGAGGGCAGCGTGATCTTCGGCCTGGCGAGCTTCGCCGAGGGGGTCGACCTGCCCGGTGAGTACTGCCGGCACGTGGTGATCGCCAAGATACCCTTCGCCGTCCCGGATAGCCCGCTGGAGGCTTCGCTGAGCGAGTGGATCGAGGCCCGCGGGGGCAATTCCTTCATGGAAATCAGCGTGCCGGACGCGGCGATCCGCCTGGTGCAGGCCGCGGGCCGCCTGCTGCGTACCGAGAGCGATACCGGGCGCGTGACCCTGCTCGACCGACGCGTTCTGACCAAGCGTTACGGGCGGGCGATCCTGGATTCACTGCCGCCGTTCCGGCGCGAACTGGGCTGAAACTTCAGTAGGCCTGCAGTGCGTGCTCCACCTGGGCCTGCCACTCCGGCGCCAGTTCCTCGATTTCCAGTGCGCTGCGTAATACCTGTTCCCGCCCGGAGCTGTTGCGGTCGTGCTTTGCCCGGAACAGCGCGTGGACGGAAAGCGCCGAGGGGTGGGGGCGCTCCAGTACCAGCTCGTCACCGGCGCGAATCGTTCCTGCCTCCAGCACGCGGAAATAGACCCCGGTGTGAAAGTGCAGGGTGAACAGGGCGGGCGCGCGCTCGTCGCCGAGCGCGATACCCAGCTTGAAGCAGGGATTGCGCGGCTGGCTCACTTCCAGCAGCGCATCACCGGCGCGGAATCGGTCGCCCAGGTGGACCTGCTTTTCGTCGAGTTCACTCACCGAGAGATTTTCGCCGAAGGCGCCGGCGGAATAGCTGCGACCCAGCACCTGTTGCCAGTGCGGGTAGTGCTGCAGGCCGAAGGCATAGACCGCCTTGTGTTCGCCGCCATGGTTGACGAGGTCGGATTGCTCGTCGCCATCGCAGCCACTGGTGTGTACCGGGAGCGGGTCGACGATGGGTCGCTTGAAGATACCGGTCCTCACCGGCTCGCCCCGGTATTCAACCTCGCGGCCGGTGGAGGTGTTGACTGACTCTATGCGCAAGGCGTCACCGCGTGGTGTCGATGGGAAAAGTACAGGCACGATAGCCGGAATCGCCGTGCGATTGAAAGCACCGCTGTTTGCATTGTGGTCTACACTCAGCTTGCCAATACGACCGCCGCGAGTCTGGGCGTGTCGCACTGACGCGTGTTCAGGACTACCAATCTGACTGGGAGGTTAAGAACGTGTGTATCCAGAAAATAACCAGAATCATCTGCTTGACCCTGGTATTCATCCTCACCGGCGCCGGGCAGGCGATGGCGGACTCTGCCGCCGATTCGGCGGCGTTACGGGCTGTCGACGAGTCCTGGATGTCCGCCTATAACAGCGGCGATGCCGATGCCCTGGCGAACCTGTACGCCGAGGACGCGGTACTCATGCCCCCGGGTGTGGCCCCAGTACAGGGTCGGGCGGCGATCCGCGCTTACTATGCGAAGGACACGGCGGCCTCAATGAGCGCCGGGATGAGTATGCACCTGGACGCCGAGCCCACCGGCGGCGTTTCCGGTGACCTCGGCTGGCAGTCGGGCTATTACCGGGCGACGGACAGCTCCGGCGCGGTCGTCGATACCGGGAAATACCTGTCTGTCTCGGTGAAAAAGGACGGTAAGTGGCTCTACATCAGGGACACCTGGAATTCAGATTCTCCGTGACGGAAGCTGCCGCCATGACGACGCGGGTGTAGTACCGGCTGCGCCAGAGAGACTGATCGATACGGACAGGGAGGTCCGCGTTATATGCTGTATAGATGCTACCCGCCGGGCAGCAACGCCTGGCCAAGGGGCCGGGCTGTGCCCTGTAGACCTGTGCAAAGCAAAACGGTGATGCAATTGACTGGAGCGGGTGATGGGAATCGAACCCACGTTTGAAGCTTGGGAAGCTCCAGTTCTACCATTGAACTACACCCGCAGTGGTCGGCAGAGATTACTGGCAATCGTGCAGGTGGTCAAAGGTCCCGGCGACAAATCCTGTAGAATCCGGTTTTTGTATCCGTAAAACGAGTGGCCCTGAGTGACGGGCGACTCGGTACCCCGGGAGGAATGCCGTGCGGACCCAGGTAGCAGCGCTGTTGATCGATATCGAAGCCCAGCTTCGGCAACTGGATATGTGGGAGGCAGAAGCGCCGCCAGCCGAGGCGTTCGCGTCTACCCAGCCCTTTTTTATCGATACCATGTCTCTGCCGCAGTGGCTGCAATTCGTGTTCCTGCCCACCATGCGGCGCCTGCTCGACGAAGACCAGCCCCTGCCGGGGCAGTGCGGCATTGCGCCGATGGCGGAGGAACACTTCCGCGGCAGCGGTTTGCCGGTGCAAAAGCTCATCATAGTGCTCGACGATATCGACCGCCTGCTGACGCAGTCCACAGCCTGAGCCGGAAAATCTCCCGGGCCAGATAAAAAAATGGCCCTCTCTCGAGGGCCATTGTCGGGTCGTGATTGCCAGTCGGCGCCGGCGCTTATACCCGCTCAAGCACCGTGGTAATGCCCTGTCCCAGGCCGATGCACATGGTGGACACGCCCAGGGTCATGTCGCGGTCCTCCATGATGTTCAGCAGGGAGCCGGTGATGCGGGTGCCGGAGCAGCCGAAGGGGTGGCCGAGGGCGATGGCGCCGCCGTGCACGTTGACCTTCTCGTCCATCTTGTCCAGCAGGTCCAGGTCCTTCAGCACCACCAGCGCCTGGGCGGCAAAAGCCTCGTTGAGTTCCATCATCTCGATGTCACCCATGCTCAGGCCGAGTTGCTTCAGCGCCTTTTTGGTGGAGGGCACCGGGCCGTAACCCATGATCGAGGGATCGACCCCCGCCAGGGTGGCGGCGCGGACCCGCGCGATAGGCTTCAGGCCCAGCGCCTGGGCTTTTTCCGCGGACATCATCAGCATGGCGGAAGCGCCGTCGGAGACCTGGGAGGACTGTCCCGCCGTCACCGTACCACCCTGGGGGTTGAAGGCGGGCGGCAGCGCGGCGAGGCCTTCGAAGGTGGTCTCCGGGCGGATGGTCTCGTCCGCGGTGATAGAGACCAGGCTGCCGCTTTCGTCGTGACCGTCCACCGGGATGATCTCCCGGGCGAACTTGCCCTCCAGGGTAGCCTTGTGGGCCAGCTGGTGGGAGCGCAGGCCGAACTGGTCCTGCTGTTCGCGGCTGATGCCGTGGAGGATCGCCAGGTACTCGGCAGTCATGCCCATCAGGCCGGCGGCCTTGGCCACCGAGCGGCCCATGCGCGGATTGGGGTCGATGTTGGCGGTGTCCATCATCGGCAGGTGACCCAGGTGTTCGACGCCGCCCACCAGGTAGACGTCACCGATGCCGGCCATGATATTGGCGGTGGCGGTGTGCAGGGCGCTCATCGATGAGCCGCACAGGCGGTTGACGGTCTGCGCGGGAACTTCGTGGGGCAGTTCGGCGTTCAGCACGATCATCCGCGCCAGGTTCATGCCCTGTTCGCCGCGCTGGATCACGCAGCCCCAGATGAGATCGTCGATCTCTTTCGGGTCCAGCGCTTGGTTGCGGGCCAGCATGCCCTTGATCACGGCGGCGGACAGGTCGTCCGCGCGCACGTTGCGGAAACAGCCATTCTTGGATCGCCCCATGGCGGAACGGGCGTAGTCGACAATTACTGCGTCTCGGGGATTCATACTCACAATCTCTCTCCTCTATCCCGGCCCGGGCTCATTTGTAGGCGTAGTAGGTCTCGCCATTGGCGAGCATGGCTTGCATGCGCTCGGTCAGCTCGTAGGCCTTGCCGAGGGGCGCATACTTCTCTGAAGCCTCGGCGATGGCGGCCAGGCCGATGGTGTCCATCCAGCGGAAGATGCCGCCGCGGAAGGGCGGGAAGCCGACGCCGTAGAGCATCGCCAGGTCCGCTTCCGCCGGGGAGTCGACAATGCCTTCTTCCAGGCAGCGCGCCAGTTCGATGGCCATGGGCAGCATCATGCGCATCTCGATCTCCTCGCGCGCGAACTCCTGGCGCGGGCCGGCGCTGTCGCCAAACATGGCGTAGACGTCCGCGTTGAGAGTTTTCTTCGGCTTGCCTTTCTTGTCCGGCACGTATTCGTAGAAGCCCTTGCCGTTTTTCTGGCCGAAACGCTCCAGCTCGAACATCATCTCGGTGGCGCTTTTGAAGTCCGGCGCCATGCGGTCGGGGAAGCCCTCCGCCATGACTTTGGCGGCGTGGACACCGGTGTCGATGCCGACCACGTCCATCAGGTAGGCCGGGCCCATCGGCCAGCCCCAGCGCTCCATGACTTTGTCGATGGCGGTGAAGTCGGCGCCGTCGCGGATCAGCAGGTTGAAGCCGCCGAAGTAGGGGAACAGCACCCGGTTGACCAGGAAGCCGGGACAGTCCTTCACCACCACCGCTTTCTTGCCCATCTTGTTGGCGTAGGCCACGGTGCGGGCGACCGCCCGGTCAGAGGTTTTCTCGCCGCGAATGACTTCCACCAGGGGCATGGCGTGCACCGGGTTGAAGAAGTGCATGCCGCAGAAGTTTTCCGGGCGTTTGAGGTTCTGCGCCAGGCGAGTGATGGAGATGGTCGAGGTGTTGGAGGCGAGGATGGTGTCCTCGGTGATGTGGTCCTCGGTCTCCGCCAGTACGATGCCCTTGACCTTCTCGTTCTCCACTACAGCCTCGACCACGATGTCCACAGCGTCGAAGCCGGCGTAGGTCAGGGTGGGGTCGATGCTGTTGAGCACATTGCCCATTTCCTCGGGGCTCATGCGGCCGCGGGCGACCCGCTTGGACAGCAGCTTGTTGGCTTCGGACAGGCCGAGGTCCAGGCCGGCCTGATTGATGTCCTTCATCTTGATCGGGGTGCCCTTGTAGGCGCTCTGGTAGGCGATGCCGCCGCCCATGATACCGGCGCCGAGTACTGCCGCGTGCTCCACCGGTTTGTCGGCCTGTTTTTCCCAGCCCTTGGCTTTCTTGCCAAGCAACTGGTCGGAGAGGAAGACGCCGACCAGCGCGGTGGCGACCGGGGTGCTGGCGAGTTCGGCGAAGGCATCGGCTTCGACCGCCAGCGCGTCTTCCAGGGACATGCTGCGGGCCGCCTCGATGACATCCACGACCTTGATCGGCGCGGGGTAGTTCTTGCCCGCCTGCTGGCCGACCATGGCCTTGATGGTGAAGAAGCTCATCATGGCCTCGATGTCGTTCAGCGGCAGGGGGCCGTTCTTGCGCGCGCGGCGCTCGAGGTAGTCGAGTTTGCCGTCGATGGCGTTTTGCAGGGTCGCCAGCGCGACATCGCGCAGCGCACCCGGCTCGGCGACCGCATCCACGGCGCCGGCCTTGAGGGCCGCGTCGGCGCGCTGGTCGGCGCCGGTGGCGATCCAGGTGACTGCCTCGTCCACGCCGATCAGGCGCGGCAGGCGGGTGGTGCCGCCCCAGCCGGGCAGGATGCCGAGCTTGGTTTCCGGCAGGCCGATCTTGGCTGCGGTGCTCATGATGCGGAAGTCGCAGGCCAGGCTGATCTCCATGCCGCCGCCCATGGCGAAACCGTTGATTGCCACTGCGGTGGGGTAGGGCAGGGCGGCGATACGATTGAAATTGGCATTGTTGACGCCGGAGAAGGCCTTGATCTCCTCCTTGCTGGCGCCGAACAGTTGCAGGAACTCGGTGATATCGGCGCCGACGATAAACACGGACTTGCCGGAGGTGAGGAGCAGGCCGCGAATACCCTGCTCGGCTTCGAGGGCGTCCAGGGCCGCGGTCAGGCTGGCAACGCTGGCCTGGTCGAACTTGTTTACGGATTCGCCCTGCAGGTCGAAACACAGTTCGGCGATGTCGCCGTCGAGACGCCGGAGCGTAAACTGCTCACTCTGATACATCATGTCAGTGTCCTGTGGTCATGAATTGTGGGTCGCCTCACCCGGTGCTTGCGCACCGTGGCGTGTCGGCCTGGAATGCCGGAGGCGGGGTGGAATGTTTCAGTGTAGACCCGGGATGCCAACGGCGAAACAAGTTTACACCGATAACATTGCTTTGGCGAGAGCTTGTGTTTCGGGGATATGGCGGAGGCCTGCCTCCGCCAGGCGGCTGGGGACAGGGGGCGCGGTGCCCCCTGCGGCTGTCAGATGTCGTACATCACGCGCTGCAGTTTGGCGCGATCCTTGTGCTCGAACTTGCGCCCGTAAATGTCGAGGAAGGTGGTCTCGTTGTAGGACAGCTCGTCACCCTCCACACGCATTTCCATGTGGAAGGCGGTAGTGCGGGCTTTTTCCAGCATGAAGGGGGTCTGGGCAATGCCGAAGGTCTCGCTGCCCATTTCCGCCTTGACGGTGAAAATACTGGCGTCACCCTCGGTTTTCAGTTCGCCGCCTGCGAGCAGCACCACCCCACGGGGAATGGTCAGGGAGTGGGCGATCAGCCCGGTTGCCGGCTCGTAGATCCAGTGGCCGACCTGGTCGTGGAAGATGCGTCCATTGGCGCGTTTGCGCACCACCTGGTGATAGCGCAGGGAGACCAGGTCCTGTTCCTCGGCGTTATCGGCAGGGCCGGAGGGCGTGAAAGTGATGCTGTCGTAGTAGGCCTCGGAATCCTCGCCATCGGGTTCCGGGGCGATATCCAGGCCGCGGTCGCCCCACCAGGTGCCGATCAGTTGCGCCAGCGGGCCGTAGTCCACACCATCGATAACAGTGCTCATCAAGTACTCCTTGCAAATTGCGGGGGCCGCCGGACAGTGGGCAACCGGCCTGCCCCGTGGGAGTGTGTCGGGGGAGTGGGAGCCTGATTCCAGCGTCGGCGCCCCGGGGAGAGGCGCCGACAGGTATTCTAGTGGACTATGCGCTCGGAGGGCAGGGGCATGCCGTTTTCAAGCGCGGAATCCGCGCTGGCACCCTGCTGCTGCACATAGTGGCGTAGCCGACCCACCACGCTGGTCATCACGTCGATGGTCTGGCTGATCTGGTCCAGCGCCATCAGGATGGTCTCGGTCTCGCTCGGTTTGCTCTCACTCATCCGGTTGTCCTCGTGTGACTGTATCGTCCATTAACCGCAACTGTGCTTCTACCGATTGGTGCTGAAGGCGCTCACTGCCGCAGGGAGCGCCGCATACAACGCCACTGTCAGTCCCAGCTCAGGGCACCCCCCGTCTGGTACTCGATGACCCGGGTTTCGAAGAAGTTCTTCTCCTTGCGCAGGTCCATTATCTCGCTCATCCAGGGGAAGGGATTCTGCGCCCCCTTGAACTGCTCGGGCAGGCCGAGCTGGGCCAGGCGCCGGTTGGCGATGAAGTGCAGGTACTCCTCCATCATTGCGGCGTTCATCCCCAGCACGCCGCGCGGCATGCTGTCCCTGGCGTATTCGATTTCGATCTGGGTGCCCTCGAGGATCATCTGGGTGACCTCGGCCTGGAAATCCGGCGTCCACAGGTGCGGGTTTTCCAGTTTGATCTGGTTGATGACGTCGATGCCGAAATTGAGGTGCATCGATTCGTCGCGCAGGATGTACTGGAACTGCTCGGCGACGCCGGTCATCTTGTTGCGACGACCCATGGAGAGAATCTGGGTAAAGCCGCAGTAGAAGAAGATACCCTCGGTGACTGCGTAGAATCCGATCAGGTTGCGCAGCAGGGTGCGGTCCGCTTCCGGTGTGCCGGTCTTGAAGGTCGGGTCCGAGAGTTCGTGGGTGTGGCTGAGGCTCCAGGCGGCCTTCTTCGCCACCGAGGGAATCTCCCGGTACATGTTGAACACCTCGCCTTCATCCATGCCCAGCGACTCGATGCAGTACTGGTAGGCGTGGGTGTGAATGGCTTCCTCGAAGGCCTGGCGCAGCAGGTACTGGCGGCACTCGGGGTTGGTGATGAGGCGGTAGATGGCCAGCACCAGGTTGTTGGCCACCAACGAGTCCGCGGTGGAGAAATAGCCCAGTGAGCGCATCACGATGCGCCGTTCGTCCTCGGTCAGGCCGTCGCGGCTCTTCCAGGTGGCGACGTCGGCGGTCATGTTGATTTCCTGGGGCATCCAGTGGTTGGCGCAGCCGTCCAGGTATTTCTGCCAGGCCCAGTCGTACTTGAAGGGCACCAGCTGGTTGAGGTCGGCGCGGCAGTTGATCATCGCTTTCTCATCTACCGAGACCCGCGAGGCGCCCATCTCCAGTTCCTCGAGCCCCGGGGCGACATCCAGGTTCTGTACTGCCTCGGCGGCGAGTGCCGCGAGATCCGCATCTTTGGCTGCGCTGGCCTCGGTGGTTGCCAGAGATGATTCGGTGGAACGCTCCGGCGCGGGCACCGCGGCCGGTTTTTCGACAGCGGCCGGCACCGGCATTTCGGCGGCAGCTGGCGCTGCGGTCACCGTCGGTTCAGCCAGGCGCGCTGCCCCGCGAGCCTGGTTGTTACTGGCGCTGTCTTCCTTGTGGTAGTCGTCCCAACTCAACATCTGGTTTTGTCCCCTGGCGTTTGTTTCCTGTTGTGTTTCACTCGGTTCCATTGGCACCTTACTGGCAGGCCTCGCAATCCGGGTCGTCCAGCGAGCAGGCCTTGGGCACCGGTGCCGGTGCGACTGCATCCCGGGATACCGCGTTCAGGGCGCCGCTTTCGATGGTCGATTTCTCGGTGCTGGTGGCGGCCAGTGAGCGCAGGTAGTAGGTGGTCTTCAGGCCGTTGTACCAGGCCATGCGGTAGGTCACGTCGAGCTTCTTGCCGCTGGCGTTGTTGATGTACAGGTTCAGTGACTGCGCCTGGTCGATCCATTTCTGGCGCCGGCTGGCGGCGTCCACCAGCCAGCGCGGCTCGACTTCAAAGGCGGTGGCGTAGACGGCCTTGAGGTCTGCCGGCACCCGGTCAATGGCCTGGACTGAACCGTCGTAGTACTTGAGATCGTTGACCATGACGCCATCCCAGAGGCCGCGGGACTTGAGGTCGTTGACCAGGTAGGGATTGACCACCGTGAACTCGCCGGACAGGTTCGATTTGACATACAGGTTCTGGTAGGTCGGCTCGATCGACTGGGAAACGCCGGTGATGTTGGCGATGGTCGCGGTTGGTGCGATCGCCATGACGTTGGAGTTGCGCATGCCGTCGCGCTGGACCTTGTTGCGCAGGCCCGGCCAGTCAAGGGTCTGGCTGCGATCGACCTGGAGGTAGTCCGCGCCGCGCTCCTCGGCCAGTCGGTCGAGCGTGTCGATCGGGAACACGCCCTGGCTCCACAGCGAGCCCTGGTAAGTCTGGTAGCTGCCGCGTTCCGCCGCGAGGTCGCTGGAGGCCTCGATGGCGAAGTAGCTGATGGCCTCCATGGAGCGGTCGGCAAACTCGACAGCGGCGTCGGAGGCGTAGGCGACGTGCTGCTTGTACAGCGCGTCCTGGAAGCCCATCACGCCGAGGCCGACAGGCCGGTGCTTGAAGTTGGAATTGCGCGCCGTATCCACCGAGTAGTAGTTGATATCGATTACGTTATCCAGCATGCGCACGGCGGTGCGCACGGTGTTGCGCAGCTTCTCCAGGTCCAGGCCCTGCTCGCCAATGTGCCGTGGCAGGTTGATGGAGCCCAGGTTGCAGACCGCGATTTCATCCGCGTTGGTGTTCAGGGTGATCTCGGTACACAGGTTGGAGGAGTGCACCACGCCGACATGCTGCTGCGGCGAGCGCAGGTTGCAGGGGTCCTTGAAGGTCACCCAGGGATGGCCGGTCTCGAACAGCATGCCGAGCATCTTGCGCCAGAGGTTTTCCGCCTTCACCGTCTTGTGCAGTTTCAGGCGACCCGCGCGGGCCTCTTCTTCATAGTGGTTGTAACGCTCCTCGAAGGCACGGCCGTAGAGATCGTGCAGGTCGGGGGTATCGTTGGGCGAGAACAGGGTCCACTCGCCGCCCTGGAAGACCCGCTTCATGAACAGGTCGGGAATCCAGTTGGCGGTGTTCATGTCGTGGGTGCGCCGGCGGTCGTCACCGGTGTTCTTGCGCAGGTCGAGGAATTCCTCGATATCCAGGTGCCAGGTCTCGAGGTAGGCGCAAACTGCCCCTTTGCGCTTGCCACCCTGGTTTACCGCGACCGCGGTGTCGTTGACCACCTTGAGAAAAGGCACGATCCCCTGGCTCTTGCCGTTGGTTCCTTTGATGTAGGAGCCCAGCGCCCTCACTGGCGTCCAGTCGTTGCCCAGGCCGCCGGCGAACTTGGAGAGCATGGCGTTGTCCTGGATGGCGCCGAAGATGCCGCTCAGGTCGTCGGGTACCGTGGTGAGGTAGCAGGACGACAGCTGGGGCCGCAGGGTGCCGGCGTTGAACAGTGTCGGGGTGGAGCTCATGTAGTCGAATGAGGAAAGCAGCTGGTAGAACTCGATGGCGCGCTCGTTCTTTTGCGGCTCCTCTATCGCCAGCCCCATGGCCACACGCATGAAGAAAATCTGCGGCAGTTCGAAGCGCACTTCGTTGCTGTGGATGAAATAGCGGTCGTAGAGGGTCTGCAGTCCCAGGTAGGTGAACTGCAGGTCGCGCTCCGGCAGCAGTGCCCGGCCGAGCAGGTCGAGGTCGTAGTCGGCGAGCAGTTTCGGGTCCAGCAGTTCCAGTTCCACCCCGCGGGCGATGTAGGCGGGGAGGGCACGGGCGTAGAGCAGGGCCATGTCCGACTGGGTGGCGCTGTCGGCGACGCCGAGGAAATTCAGGGCCTCGGCGCGCAGGTTGTCGCAGAGCAGGCGCGCGGCGACATAGCTGTAGTTGGGTTCCTGCTCGATCAGGGTGCGTGCGGTGATGACCAGGGAGGTGGACAGTTCCGCGCTGGTGACGCCGTCGTAAAGGTTCTTCAGCGAGGCGTCGAGGATGCGCGCTTCGCTGACGTCTTCGAGGCCGGCGCAGGCCTCACTGACGATGGTGTGCAGGCGGGCGAGGTCGAGCGGGGCCCTGCTGCCGTCCGGCTGGACCACGCTGATATTGCTGGCCGCCGCCTGGGTTTCCTGGGAGAGGGCCGAGCGGGCGGCGCGCTTGCGGGCCTGTTCCTCGCGGTAGATAACGTACTCGCGGGCGATTTTGTGCTCGCCGGCGCGCATCAGGGAGAGCTCGACCTGGTCCTGGATGTCCTCGATGTGGACGGTGCCGCCCGAGGGCATGCGCCGCTTGAAGGTGGCGATGACCTGTTCGGTGAGGCGGGCGACGGTTTCGTGGATGCGGCTGGAGGCTGCGGCGGTGCCGCCCTCCACGGCGAGAAAGGCCTTGGTGATGGCCACGGAAATCTTGCTGTCTTCGAAACTGACTACGGTGCCGTTGCGCTTGATAACCCGCAGCTGGCCCGGTGCGGTTGCTGCGATGGCGCCACTGGAGGCGGTGGGTGTTGATGGGGTGCTGACAGGAGCTGTGGAGCCGGATTGGGTTTCAGTCTGCATGGTCTCTCCGTTGTATCGCGACCGCCAGTCCCGATTCCCCTGGCCGCGTTGTGTTGTCTATCACGTCGCTCAACCGGTTCACCTTGCCCCTGCTGGAGGGGGCTCCGATTGGCGTCACTGTGTGATCCCCACACTGGTGGTGGGAAGCTTTTCTTGCCCGCAGCGGGCTAATCTGTGCAGATCAGTAACGCCGGGTGACATTATGATTGCTCTTTGCCCGGCGAATACCCCATATATTGGGGTTTTTGAAAGCGTGAGATACAAGATAATGCGAGGTCTGGCGTAATGCAAGGCACCACGCTGGGTTTATGTTGTGGATAACTTGTTGATTTAAAGGTGGGTCGGCGCCCACTAACCGGGCGGGTGCCGTGGAGCTTGCGGGGGCTGGGATATTTCGACACAAATCGCCGGTGAAATTTTTTCCCCGGCGCGGGCCCGGAGGGGCGCCGCAGGGGGGGGGCTTTTCCACAGCCCGGGGTAGGGGCTCAGGCTGCGGCGTTGAGCAGGGCTTCGATCAGGGCTTTTTGGGCGTGCAGCCGGTTCTCGGCCTCATCCCAGATGACAGTGTCGGACGCGTCCATCAGTTCGGCGCTGATTTCCTCGCCGCGATGCGCCGGGAGGCAGTGCATGTAGAGGGCGTCGGCGGCGGCGTGAGCCATCAGCGCCGCGTTGACCTGGTAGCCGGCGAAGGCCCTTTCGCGGGTTTTCTGCTCCTCCTCCTGGCCCATGGAGGCCCACACGTCGGTCACCACCAGGTCGGCACCAGCCACCGCTTCGCGGGGGTCCTCTACCAGTTGCACCCGGTCGGCGTAGGCATCGAGCAGGGCGCTGGCTGGTTCATAGCCCGCGGGGCAGGCCACCCGCAGCTGGAAGTCGAACTGGCCGGCTGCGTTGATATAGCTCTGCGCCATGTTGTTGCCATCGCCGACCCAGGCCACGGTGCGCCCGGCGATGCTGCCGCGGTGCTCCTGGTAGGTCTGCATGTCCGCCAGCAGCTGGCAGGGGTGGTAGTCGTCGGTAAGCGCGTTGATGACCGGCACCGAGGACGCCGCCGCAAAACGCTCGATGATGTCGTGGCCGAAGGTGCGGATCATGACGATGTCCACCATCGATGAGATCACCCGGGCGGAGTCTTCCACCGGTTCGCCGCGGCCCAGTTGGGTGTCGTTGGGGGACAGGAACATGGCGTGGCCGCCGAGCTGGGCCATGCCGGCCTCGAAGGAAACCCGCGTCCGGGTGGATGATTTCTCGAAGATCATCGCCATCACCTTGCCCGGGAACAGCGGGCGGGCGGTGCCGGCGCGGTGCTCCGTCTTCATCTCGATGGCGCGGTCGATCAGCGCCTGCAGTTCGCCTGCGCTGAAATCGTTGAGAGTGAGAAAGTGCCGGGGGCTTGCCATAGGTACAGCTCGCTTCGGTTTTTGTCCGGTTACAGGTCCAGGATCAGGCTTGCTACGCCTTCGGCCAGTTCCCTGGCCTGATCCTCGGAGATGATGAGTGGCGGCAGCAGGCGTATCGTGTCGCCGGCGGTGACGTTGATCAGCAGGCCGCGCTCCAGCGCCTGACCGACCAGTTGGCCGCATTCGCGGTCGAGCTGGAAGCCCAGCATCAGGCCCATGCCGCGGTCTGTCAGCAGCTTGCCGCTGGCGGCGGTGCGCTCGCGAACAATGCTGCGAATCAGTTCGCCGCGGCTGGGTACAGAGTGCAGGATCTCGGTGTCGAGAATGCTTTCCACGACCGCCAGGGCCGCCGCGCAGACCAGCGGGTTACCGCCGTAAGTCGAACCGTGGTTGCCGGCGTGAAATACTTCCGCCGCGTTGCCGCGGGCCAGGCAGGCGCCGATCGGCACGCCGTTGCCGAGGCCCTTGGCGGTGCTGACCACATCGGGCAGGAAGCCGAGGCCCTGGTAGGCGAACCAGGTGCCGGTGCGCCCGGTGCCGGTCTGCACCTCGTCGAGCATCATCAGCCAGCCCTGCTGGTCGCACAGTTCGCGCACGGCGCTCAGGTAATCGGCGTCGAGCGGCAGCACGCCGCCCTCACCCTGTATCGGCTCGGCCAGGAAGGCCACCACGTCGGGGTTGTTTTTGGCGATCTGCTGCAGTGCCTGGATATCGTTGCGCGGTGCGCGTACGAAACCGCTGACCAGTGGCTCGAAGCCCGCCTGGATCTTGCGGTTGCCGGTGGCGCTCAGGGTCGCCAGCGTGCGGCCGTGGAAAGCGCCCTCGAGGACGATGATGGTCGGCTTGTCCACGCCGCGATTGTGGCCGTACAGGCGCGCCAGCTTGATCGCCGCCTCGTTGGCCTCGGCGCCGGAGTTGCCGAAAAAGCAGTTGTCCATGCCGGTGGCCGCGGTGAGGCGCTCGGCCAGCCGCTCCTGGGGGCCAATGCCGTACAGGTTGGAGGTGTGCAGCAGCTTCGCCGCCTGGGAAGTGATGGCATCGGTGACGGCGGGGTGGGCGTGGCCGAGACCGGTGACGCCGATGCCGGAGATTCCGTCGAGGTATCGGCGCCCTTCGCTGTCATACAGGTACACACCTTCACCGTACTCGAACGAGACGGGCAAGCGGGCATAGGTAGGCATCAGCGCCGACATTTTTCTTCTCCAGTAAACGCAAAAAGGCAGCGGGAGCTGCCTCGAACCGACCACTATATCCTCGTGTCAGGGGTTTGGCAATGTGGTCTATCGGCGGGTGGTGGCTGGCAGTTATTGAGTACCAGGCTTGGGGGTTATCTTGCCGGTCGCGAGACGGAACCTGCCTGCTGGAACACGCCAAAAAGCGCACGTCCCTGTGTGGGCTCGGGTGGCGACGTCCTGTCGCCACACGGTTCCAGCAGGCAGGTTCCGCCTCACGCCCTGCCGGTGGAGCAAGCCCGGAATCTGGCCGCGATTGACCAGTCTCTGGCGGGCTTTGTCTCTTCTTTCCGGGAGGTGCGATTGGCTTCAATTCCCACGGTGTGGGGAAGGGCGTATTTTGTCCGGGGTTAATACGGTAGAATAATGAGTTGTCATCAAGTGGTTGCCGGGCAGGCCCGTCCACAGCGGTGGAGCAGGCGTCGCCCGGACAGTGTTATACAGGAACTCCCATGGAAATCTTCGATACCATCAAAGAGCAGATTGAAAACAACCCCATCCTTATTTACATGAAAGGATCTCCCAACGCGCCCCAGTGCGGCTTTTCCGCACGCACGGTGCAGGCCCTGATGCAGTGTGGTGAGCGTTTCGCCTATGTCGACGTGCTGACCAACCCGGATATCCGCGCCAACCTGCCGAAGTACGGCAACTGGCCGACGTTCCCCCAGCTGTGGGTCAACGGCGAGCTGGTCGGCGGCTGCGACATCGTCACCGAGATGTTCGAGAGCGGGGAGCTGCAAACCCTGATCAAGGAATCGGCGCAGTCCAGCGCGGCCTCCGAATAGTTTCGCAGGGCATTAAAAAACCCGCTGTTCCGGCAAGGGGCAGCGGGTTTTTCTTTATTCGGGCCGGGCCGGGCCGGGCCGGGGCGCAGGTGCCCCGGCGTTTTCCGGTCTCAGGATTCGCCGATCGAGTGCATCGCGGTTTGCAGGTAGTTCTGCAGGCCGACTTTGTCGATGAGGCCGAGCTGGGTTTCCAGCCAGTCGATGTGCTCTTCCTCGGATTCCATGATGTGGACGAAGATCTCGCGGGAGACGTAGTCGCTGACGCTTTCACAGTAGGCGATTGCGTCCTTGAGGTCTTCGTGGGCCTTGTGCTCGAGTTTGAGATCGCACTCCAGCATCTCCTTGGTGTTCTCGCCGATCATCAGCTTGCCCAGGTCCTGCAGGTTGGGCAGTCCCTCAAGGAAAAGAATACGCTCGATCAGGGTGTCGGCGTGTTTCATTTCGTCGATAGACTCGTGGTATTCGTGATCGCCGAGTTCCTTGAGGCCCCAGTCCTTGTACATGCGCGCGTGCAGGAAGTACTGGTTGATCGCCACCAGTTCGTTGCCGAGAATCCGGTTGAGGTGCTCGATAACTTTGGGGTCGCCTTTCATAAATGCCTCCGTTGCAAAGTTCCTGCGCCGGAGAATGGGCTAAACGCTCCGCTTTGTCAAGCGTAAGTTATTGATTTTTATGGGTTTTGATACTGATAATCAGATTGATTATCAGCTCCTGTCGCCGTTGTCTGCTCAGGTTGCCGCGTAGTAAAGGGGCTCTTCCAGCTGTGGCATTTCGGCCAGGGCATCGCGCACGATCTGCCGGGCCAGCAGGCCGCACTTGCCGCACTGGCTGGCGACACCGAGGGCGGCGCGGACTTCGCGCAGGGAGCTGGCGCCCTCTTCCACGGCGGTGCGGATCTGGGAGTCGGTAATACCTTTGCAAAGACAGACGTACATGGGCGTTTCTTTATACTGTATGAATCCTGACCGGGTTAAAGTTATTGAAAACGAGAATGATTGTCAACAGTGTTCTCTGCCAGATCATTCCGGGGCTGTTTGCACCGCGCGACCACAGCATCGCGGCCGGTATTGTTCGGGCATTTTATTTGCCTCTATGTTCCCGCGCGGTTAGGATTCTGCCGCTAAGCGGGGTATTCGCCCCGCGCTATTCAACCTCACAAAGGGAGTGACAAGATGGGCGTTTTAGTTGGCAAACCTGCACCTGATTTTGATGTTGCCGCGGTACTTGGCTCAGGCGAGATCGTTGATTCCTACAAGCGGTCCGAGGCGATGGCCGGCAAGTACGGCCTGGTGTTCTTCTATCCTCTGGACTTCACCTTCGTTTGTCCTTCCGAGCTGATTGCACTCGACCACCGCATGGACAAGTTCCGTGAGCTGGGCGTGGAAGTGGTTGCAGTCTCTATCGACTCGCAGTTTACCCACAACGCGTGGCGCAATACCCCTGTCGACAAAGGCGGCATCGGCGCTGTGTCCTACACCATGGCTGCGGACGTTAACCACGACATCTGCCGGGCCTACGACGTTGAAACCGCCGGCGGCGTGGCTTTCCGCGGCGCGTTCCTGATCGACAAGGAAGGCAACGTGCGCTCCCAGCTGGTCAACGACCTGCCGCTGGGCCGCAACATCGACGAGCTGATCCGCCTGGTCGAGGCGCTGCAGTTCCACGAAGCGCACGGCGAAGTCTGCCCCGCGGGCTGGAACAAGGGCGACAAGGGCATGTCCGCGTCCCCCGACGGCGTCGCCGCCTACCTGGCCGAGAACGCCGACGCGCTGTAAGGTTGCAAGCGGAAGCGAAACGCGGGCATTGCCCGCGTTTTTTTTGCCCGCGGGATTATTCACCCGCAGGGCGCGCCAGCCGCGGGCTTCGGGTATAATCCCGCGCTTTCACTGGTGCAGGGCACGGTTCGGTTATGGATGTAGAGCAGTACATGTCGGAGCTCGGCGGCGCGGCGCGCGCCGCTGCGCGGGTCGTGGCGGCGTCCTCGACCCGTGTGCGCAACGACGCCTTGCTGGCGGCGCGGGATGCGCTGGAAGCCGCCCGCCATGCAATCGCCGAAGCCAACGCCGCCGATTTGCAGCGTGGCAGGGAAAACGGCCTGGACGCTGCGCTGATGGACCGCCTGGAACTGACGCCTCCGCGCTTCGATGCCATGCTCGAAGGGCTGGTCCAGGTTGCCGCCCTGCCTGACCCGGTGGGCAGTATCAACGATGTCAAAACCCGACCGAGCGGTATCCAGGTCGGGCGCATGCGCGTGCCCCTCGGGGTTATCGGCATCATCTACGAGTCGCGTCCGAACGTTACTGTGGAAGCTGCCAGCCTGTGCCTCAAGTCGGGTAACGCGACCATCCTGCGCGGCGGTAGCGAGGCGCTGGAATCCAACCTGGCCATTGCCCGCTGCCTCGCCGCGGGCCTGCAGGCCGCCGGTTTGCCGGCGTCCGCGGTGCAGGTGGTGGAGACCCGCGACCGCGCGGCGGTCGGCCGGCTTATTGCGATGCCGGAGTTCGTCGACGTGATCGTGCCCCGCGGTGGCAAGAGCCTGATCGAGCGCATCAGTGCCGAGGCCCGGGTGCCGGTGATCAAGCACCTGGACGGCAACTGCCACGTGTATATCGACGAGGGCGCCGACCTGGATATGGCCGAGGCGATAGCCGTGAACGCCAAAACCCAGCGCTACGGCACCTGCAACACCATGGAATCCCTGCTGGTGCATGCCGCCGAGGCGGAGGCCATCCTGCCGCGGCTGGCGGCGGCCTACGCCGCTGCGGGTGTCGAGTTGCGCGCCTGCGAGCGATCGCGCCCGCTGCTGCCCGGCGCCGTGGCGGCGACCGAAAGCGACTGGTACGAGGAGTACCTCGGCCCGATCCTGGCGGTGCGCATCGTCGACGGTCTGGATGCCGCCATGGCGCATATCGAGCAGTACAGTTCGCGCCATACCGAGAGCATCGTGACCCGGGACCACGGCCGCGCCATGCGCTTCCTGCGCGAGGTGGATTCCAGCTCGGTGATGGTCAACGCCTCGACCCGCTTCGCCGATGGCTTTGAATATGGCCTCGGTGCGGAGATCGGCATATCCACCGACAAGCTCCACGCCCGCGGCCCGGTGGGTCTCGAGGGGCTGACCTCGGAAAAATACATTGTGCTGGGCGAGGGGCAGGTCCGCCGTTGAGTACCCGATCGGGGCCGGTGGGTGTCTTTGGCGGCACCTTTGACCCGGTGCACAACGGCCACCTGCGCTCAGCGCTGGAACTGGTCGAACTTTTGCAGCTGGACCACCTGCGCCTGATGCCCTGTGCCCAGCCTCCCCACGGCAAAACGCCCGCGGTGGCCGCCGGGCACCGCGCGGCCATGGTGGAGCTGGCCGTGCGTGATGAGCCCCGCCTTTCCTGTGATGCCCGCGAACTCGGGCGCAGCGGCGCGTCCTACACCGTGGACAGTTTGCTGGAGTTGCGCGGCGAGCTCGGCGAAAGCGCCAGCCTCTGCCTGGTCATGGGGGGCGACGCGGTCGCGCACCTCGATAGCTGGAACCGCTGGGAGCAACTCGGCGAGCTGGCCCACATCGTGGTGCTGGCGCGCCCCGGTTGGCAGCTGCCCGAATCCGGGGTGGTTGCAGACTGGCTGCGGCAGCACGCGGTGCCGGATGCGGCGGAACTCGGCTTGCGGCCGGCCGGCGCGGTCCTGGTGGAACGCCTGCGCCAGCTGCCGATTTCATCCACCGAGATCCGCCAGATGCTGGCGGCGGGGCGCTCGCCGCGATACCTGCTGCCGGCGCCGGTATTGGACTATATTCAAGACAATCAACTGTACCTGTGAAGAGGAACACGAAAACTATGGAAACCTGTCAGCGAAATGCAGGCTGAGCAATTGAAGGATCTGGTCATCGATGCGCTCGATGACCTCAAGGCGGTAAACACGGTGGCCCTGGATGTCACCGGTCTGACCGATGTCATGGATTACCTGGTGATAACCAGCGGCACATCCAATCGCCACGTCAAATCGCTGGCCGATAACGTGTGCCTCGAGGCCAAGAAGCAGGGCCAGCGGGCGCTTGGCGTGGAAGGTGAGGACGCCGGCGAGTGGGTGCTGGTGGATTTCGGCGATGTCGTCGTCCATGTCATGCTGCCCGCCACCCGCGACTTCTATGACCTTGAACGTCTCTGGGCGGACCTGCGCAACCCCGAAGCGAAGTAATGCGCATCACCGTATTCGCCATGGGTACGCGGATGCCGGGCTGGGTTTATGAGGGCGTGGACGAGTACACCCGGCGCATGCCCCGCGAGCTTAAAGTGGAGTGGCGCGAGCTGCCCCTGCCTCAGCGGGGCAAGCGCAGCCAGCCCGAACAGCTGGTGGAAAAGGAGGGCGAGCAGATCCTGCGCGCTATCCCCGATGGCGACCGGGTCATTGCGCTGGACGTGCGCGGCAAATCCTTCAGCACCCCGGGCCTGGCGCAAAAACTCAATGACTGGCAGATGTCCGGCAACAACGTCAGTTTGCTGATTGGCGGCCCCGATGGCCTGGCGGATGCATGCCTGCAGCGGGCGGAAATGCACTGGTCGCTGTCGGACCTCACCCTGCCGCACCCCCTGGTGCGGGTTTTACTCGCCGAACAGCTGTACCGGGCTTGGACAATCACAGTCAATCACCCGTATCATCGCGACTAGCGTCGCCAGCCGGAATTTTTTCCGGCTTTCGATACCGTAATCTCCCACGATAAGAACCCAGGCCCGCGGTTACATGCCCCAACCCATTGCTTTGAAAGATCCGCAGCGGGAGATCCGGATCTACCAGGCCAGAACCTTAACCGCCATCGCCATCGTCCTGGTCCTGCTGGGCGTTATAGTCGCCCGCTACTACAACCTGCAGATCACCGAATACGAGACCTACCGGACCCAGTCGGAGAGCAACCGGGTCCGGCTGGAGCCCCTGCCGCCCAAGCGCGGCCTTATTTACGACCGCAACGGTGTCCTGCTGGCGGACAACCGCCCCAGCTATACCCTGTCGATAATCAAGGAGCGGGTGAAGGACCTGGAGGCGACCCTCGGTGAGCTGCAGGGTATCCTGCCGATCACCGAGAGTGAGCTGGAAAAGTTCCACGAGCGCCTGCGCCGGCGGCGTCCCTACGAGGCGGTGCCGCTGCACTTTCGCCTCACCGAATCCGAGCGGGCGCGCCTCGCGGTGGACCGCTTTCGCATGCCGGGGGTGGTGGTGGAGGCGCAGCTGCTGCGCTACTACCCCTACGGCGACCTGTTCTCCCACGCCCTGGGCTATGTCGGGCGGATTAATGAGCGGGAGGTGGAGCAGATCGATGAGAACGCCTACCGCGGAACCTTCCACATCGGCAAGGTGGGGGTGGAGCGCTACTACGAGGATATCCTCCATGGCAAGGTGGGTTACCAGAACGTGGAAACCAATGCCCACGGCAGGATCCTGCGGGTACTGGAACGCTTTGATCCCACGCCGGGCGCCAACCTGACCCTGAACCTCGACATCCACGTACAGCGCGCGGCAACCGAAGCGCTGGGTAATCGCCGCGGGGCCGTGGTGGCCATCGACCCGCGCACCGGCGGTGTGCTGGCGCTGGTGTCGACGCCCGCCTACAACAGCAACCTGTTCGTCAACGGGATCAGCTCGAAGGACTACGCCGAGCTGCGTGATTCCCCGGATGTGCCGCTGTTCAACCGCACAGTTCAGGGGCAATACCCGCCGGGCTCGACAATCAAGCCGATGATGGGCATGGCGGGGCTGATTTCAGGGTTGGTGACGCCCGAGTACACGGTGCCGGACCCGGGCTGGTACAGCCTGCCCGGGGATTCCCACCGCTACCGCGACTGGATCCTGCGCATCCGCGGCACCGGGCACGCGCCGCGGGTCGACCTGAACATGGCGATTGCCGAGTCCTGCGACACCTATTTCTACGACCTGGGCCGGCGCCTTACCATCGACCGGATACACGAGTACCTTCTGCCCTTCGGCTTTGGCGAGCGGACCGGCATCGACACCACCCACGAACGTCCGGGAGTCCTGCCCTCGGTGCGCTGGAAGCGCGAGACCATGAACCAGCCTTGGTATCCCGGCGAGACCATCAGTGCCAGCATCGGGCAGGGATACATGCTGGCGACGCCACTGCAACTGGCAGAGGCGGTGGCGGTGATCGCCAGCCGGGGCGAACGCCACGTACCGCGACTGGTCAAGGCGATCAACGGACAGGAGCTGGAAGTGCCGGCACTGCCGCCGATCCAGACCAATCCCGAATACTGGGACGCGGTAATCGATGGCATGCTGGAGGTGGTCTATGGCAAGCGCGGGACCGCCAAGAACCTGGCCAAGGGCATCCGCTACCAGATGGCCGGAAAGACCGGCACCGCCCAGGTGATCGGCATTGCCCAGGGCGAGGTGTACGATGAGGACGAAGTCATGGAGCGCCACCGTCACCACGGCCTGTTTGTCGCCTTTGCGCCGGTAGAGGCGCCCACCATCGCGGTCGCGATCATTGTCGAGAACGGCGGCGGCAGCAGTGCCGCCTCGCCGGTGGCGCGCCGTGTTATCGATACCTGGCTGCTCGGCAGCTCCGACTTCGAGATTCCCGCCGATGGGTGATTATGTTCGCCAGATGCCCCACCAGGGCAGCGCCGACCTGGCCCGGCGCCCCAGCACGGCCTCGCGGCTGCATCTCGATATGCCCCTGCTGCTGCTGTTGCTGGCGCTGACCGGCTACGGGCTGGTGGTGCTCTACAGTGCATCCGGCCAGGACATGGGTGCGGTCATCCGCCAGGGACGCTTCTACCTGGTGGCCTACACGGTGATGTTCGTCGCCGCGCAGATCAGCCTGCCGCGCTATACCCGCTGGGCGCCCTGGCTCTACCTGGCGGGTATCGGACTGCTGGTGGCGGTAATGTTTTTCGGTGTCGGCGCCAAGGGTGCGCAGCGCTGGCTGGACCTGGGTGGCTTCCGCTTCCAGCCCTCCGAGGTGATGAAGCTGATGGTGCCCATGGCGGTGGCCTGCTATCTCGCCGAGCGCTCGCTGCCGCCGCGCTTCGCCACGCTTCTGGTCGGCCTGGTCATCGTCGGTGTGCCGGCGGCCCTGATCCTGCAGCAACCCGACCTCGGCACCGCCCTGCTGATTGCCGCCAGCGGCCTGTTCGTGCTGTTCATGGCGGGCATCAGCTGGCGCTATATTTTCGGTGCGGTGGTAGTGGCGGTGGCCTCCGCCTGGCCGGCCTGGCTGTTCATGCTCAAGGACTACCAGAAGCAGCGCATTCTCACCCTGCTCAATCCCGAGAGCGACAAGCTGGGTGCAGGCTGGAATATCATCCAGTCCAAGACCGCCATCGGCTCCGGCGGCTGGATGGGCAAGGGCTGGATGACGGGAACCCAGTCACAGCTCGATTTCCTGCCCGAGAGCCATACCGATTTCATCATCGCGGTACTGGCGGAGGAGTTCGGCCTGCGCGGTGTGCTGGCCCTGGTGGGCCTCTACCTGCTGATCCTCGCCCGTGGATTCTGGATTGGCTACCACGCCCAGACCAGTTTCGGGCGCATGATGGCGGGCAGCCTGACACTGACCTTCTTTGTCTACGTGTTTGTTAATATGGGCATGGTGGCGGGCCTGCTTCCCGTCGTGGGTGTTCCACTGCCCCTGGTCAGCGCGGGCGGTACAGCGCTGGTAACCCTGATGGCGGGCTTCGGCATATTGATGGCCGTCAGTACTGAAAAGCGGATGGTGGTTCGCTGATGTTCAAGAGGAAATCAATGAAAGGCAGTCTCGATAGAGTGGTGCGGCGCTGGAGCTGGATTCCCCTGGCGCTGGGTTTGTGTCCCGCCGTTTCCTGTGCCGGCGACGAGAATTACGCCGGCAATCCGGCGGCGCTCGAGCTGGTGGACCAGATGGTGGCGGAAGACGGCTTCCAGCGCGAGGAATTGCTGCTCCTGCTGGGCGACGCCAGGCGCCAGGAATCGATCCTCGAGGCGATTTCCCGGCCCGCGGAGAAGGCCAAGCCCTGGTACGAATACCGGCAGATATTCCTGACCCCCAAGCGCATCAACGACGGCATCGCTTTCTATCGCGAACACCGTGAAACCCTGTTGCGGGCGGAGGCGGAAACCGGCGTTCCCGCCAGCATCATCGTCTCCATCATCGGTGTGGAAACCCTCTACGGCAGGATCATGGGCAGTTACCGGGTGCTCGACGCGCTCACCACCCTGGCCTTTGATTACCCGCGCCGCGCCGACTTCTTCACCGGCGAATTGCGCAACTACCTGATTCTCACCCGGGAACAGGGCAAGGACCCGCGCACCCTGAAAGGCTCCTACGCGGGGGCCATGGGCTACGGCCAGTTCATGCCCAGCAGCTACCGCTCCTACGCGATCGACTTCGACGCTGACGGCACCGCGGATATCTGGGAAAACCCGGTTGACGCCATCGGCAGCGTGGCCAATTACTTCAAGGCCCACGGCTGGACTCCCGGCGCCACGGTGGTGGTGCCGGCGCGGGAGGAACGCGCGCTGCCCGCGGAGATGTTCAGCGAGGGCAGGGCCCTTGAACCCCGTTACAGCGTTGCCGAATTGAGCGCCGCCGGCCTGGTACCGGGCGCGCCGGTGGACCCGCAGGAAAAGGCCATCGCACTGGATTTTGAACTGGCTGACGACGGCCACGAATACTGGCTGGGGCTGCACAATTTCTACGTCATCACCCGCTACAACCACAGCGCCAAGTACGCCATGAGCGTCTACCAGCTGAGCGAGGCGATTGCCGAGGGGGTCGCGGAATGAAGCCCCTGCGCCTGTGCGCTCTGCTTCTCCTGACCACATCCCTGTTGCAGGCCTGTGCCTCCCGGCCGGTGGAGACGGCCGCCGCTCCCGCCCCCGGGGCCGCGGGCGACGAATACCAGGCCACCCGCTACAGCCGGGATCGCGACGGAGCGCCGCTGCGGGCAATCAGCCCCGACCAGGTCGCGGATGCGGTGCCCCGCGCCGACCCGATTCTGGCGGTGGGCAACCGCAGCCCCTATGCTGTTTCCGGTGTCGAATACGCCATCCTCGATGACTACCGCGAATACCGGGAACAGGGCATCGCCTCCTGGTACGGGGCCAAGTTCGACGGCCACGAGACCTCCAACGGCGAGATCTTTGACGTGTACGCCGCATCCGCGGCCCACCGCACCCTGCCTATCCCCGTGTATGCCCGGGTGACCAACCTGGAAAATGGCCGCAAGGTGATTGTGCGGGTCAACGACCGCGGCCCCTTCCACAGCGAGCGCCTGATCGACCTCTCCTACGGCGCGGCGGTCAAACTGGGTTACGCCAACCAGGGAACGGCGCGGGTGGAAGTTGAAGTCATCGATGTCACCGGCGTCGACGACCTGCGCAACGTACCCGGCAGCCACTACCGCTTCCTGCAGCTGGGTGCCTTCGGCTCCCCGGAATCGGCCCGCAGGCTGCAGACCCAGCTCGCCGCGTTCGTCCAGGTGCCAGTGTTTGTCAGCGAGGTCGATGTCTCCGGGAGCGTCATGTACCGGGTGCGCATCGGCCCGGTGGCCAACGGCGATGAACTGGCGCTGGTGCAGCAGCAGTTGCGCGATGGCGGCTATCCCGAGGGCCAGCCCCTGCCCTGAGGGGCGGCCCCTTCCTTTCGCTGCAGGGGCGCATGCGTTACCATGCGCAGCTACTGAACCCCACCCATCCGAGTGTGCCTGTTCTCTATGATCCGCCTTGTCTCTCTTCTTTTCCTGTTTGTTTTTACCGCCGAAGCCAGCGCTTCGCCGATACCCGATCCGCCCCAGCTCGAAGCCAGTGCCTACATCCTCATGGACGCCGACAGCGGCGCGGTGCTGGCCGAGCACAACGCCGATGAGCGCCTGCCGCCGGCGAGCCTGACCAAGATGATGACCAGCTACGTGCTCGCCAACGAGATCAGTGCCGGCAGGATCAGCCGGGACGACATGGTTACGGTCAGCGAAAACTCCTGGTCCCAGAACCCGATCTTCGAGGGCTCCTCGCTGATGTGGATCGAGCCCGGCAAGGATGTGTCCATTGCCAACCTCGAGCGGGGCATCATCATATCCTCCGGCAATGACGCCTGTGTCGCCGTAGCCGAGCATGTCGCCGGCAGTGAGCAGGTGTTCGCGGAGATGATGAACAGCGAGGCCCAGCGGCTCGGCATGCACGATACCCACTACGTGAATTCCCACGGCCTGCCGGATCCTGAGCTGTACACCACCGCGCGCGACCTGGCCCTGCTGGCCCGGGCGACGGTCAGGGATCACCCCAGCCAGTACCCGATCTACAAGGAGCGCGAATTCACCTACAACGGCATCAGGCAGTACAACCGCAATACCCTGCTCGGCCAGGACCCCAGTGTCGACGGCCTCAAGACCGGCCACACCAAGGAGGCCGGCTATTGCCTGGTGGCCTCGGCAAAGCGCGAACAGATGCGGCTGGTCTCGGTGGTGCTCGGCACCCGCTCCACCAAGGCCCGTGCGGCCGAGTCGCGCAGCCTGCTGAACTACGGTTTCCGCTTCTTCGAAACCGATTCGATCCTCGACGCGGGTAGCGTGCTGGAATCGCCGCGTATCTGGAAAGGCGTGGTGGACAGCGTGCCCGTGGGGGTGAAAGAGGGCGTACTCCTCACCGTGCCCCGGGGCCGCAAGGACGAAATCCAGACTGAAGTCACCCTGCGCCAGGAAATCGAGGCCCCCCTCGCCGAGGGCGATGTGGTGGGCAGCATTGCCATGACGCTGGACGGCAAGCAGATTTACCAGGGCGACGTGGTCGCCCTGCAGGCGGTCGAGCCCGGCGGGTTTTTCTCCCGCCTCTGGGATATGGTCCTGATGTGGATCAACCGCCTGTTCCGGGTTTGAGTGGAGCGCTGGACGTGGCAGAGCAGGAACCGCCGAAGATTGAATTTCCCTGCGAGTACCCGATCAAGGTGCTCGGGCGGGCCAGCGCCAGTTTCGAGGCAGTCATCTTCGAGGTCTTCGAGCGCCATGCTCCCGGCTTTGACCGCGAGCGGGTGACCCAGCGGGATAGCGGCAAGGGGACCTTCACCGCGATTACGGTGGTGATCATCGCTACCGGCAAACCGCAGCTGGAAGCGCTGCACGAGGACCTGCTGGCCACCGGCCACGTGCAGATGGTGATCTGATGGCCGTGGAAACCCGCGAACTGGGCCTGGCGGAGTACGTTCCGGTGCTCGAGGCCATGCGCGAACTGACCGAGACGCGCGACGAAAATTCTCCCGACGAACTCTGGCTGCTGCAGCATCCGCGGGTGTTTACCCAGGGGCAGGCCGGCAAGGCGGAGCACGTGCTGGCGCCCGGCGATATCCCGGTGATCCAGGTCGATCGCGGCGGCCAGGTCACCTATCACGGCCCCGGCCAGTGGGTGATCTACCTGATGATCGACGTCAAGCGCCGGGGTATGGGCGTGCGCGCGCTGGTCACCCTGATCGAGGACAGTATCGTCGCACTGCTCGCCGAATACGGCATTCAGGCAGCGGCGAAACCCGACGCGCCGGGCGTCTACGTGAATGGCGACAAGATCGCCTCCCTCGGCCTGCGGGTACGTCGCGGCTGCACCTATCACGGGCTGTCGCTCAACGTCGATATGGACCTGGAGCCCTTCCAGCGTATCAACCCCTGCGGCTACGAGGGCCTGCAGGTGACCTCGATGGCGCGCCTGCTGCCGGATGCGGAGCTGGATATGGACGCGATCGGGCGGCGCCTGCTGGGCATTCTCGCGGAGAAGCTGGGCTAGGCCAGGCGAAGAACCAGGGTGCCCTGGGTAGGGAGGGACAAGCTGCCCGTCAGCCCGGGAATCAACCCCGAACCCCTAACGCCGGACTGGCCGTTTCTGCAACTTGCGCTGCAAGGTCCGCCGGTGCATCCCCAGCGCCCGAGCCGTGGCCGAGATATTGCCCCCGTTATCCGTGAGCACCCGCTGGATGTGCTCCCATTCCAGGCGGTCAACGGAAATCGGGTCCGCGGGAACCTCCGCCGGCGCCGCGGCGGCACTGCCATCGAAAGCGGCGAGAATCTCGTCGATACCCACCGGTTTGCACAGGTAGTTGAGGGCCCCGGCCTTGGTCGCCTCCACGGCGGTGGCGATGCTCGAATAGCCGGTCAGGATTACCAGTCGCGCATCCGGGGCTGCGTCGAGCAGGGCGGGCAGGATCAACAGGCCCGAGGTGCCCGGCATGTTCAGGTCGAGGAGGATGTGGCTGGGCTGGAAGTCGGCGCAGGCCGCGACTGCTTCGCCGGGCACGTGGCAGCGCCGGACCGCAAAGCCCCGGCGGGAGAAACCCCGCGCCATCACCTCCGTGAATACCTCATCGTCGTCGATCAGCAGGATGTGCGCTTGCTCCGCCATGTTACACCTCACCCGCCAGTGGCAGGGTCAGGGTGGCGATGGCCCCGCCATCCGCCGCGTTGCGCAGTTCCAGCCGGCCGCCGAAGCGCTCGACGGTAGCGTGGCTGAGTAGCAGGCCGATGCCCAGCCCGCTGCGGCTGGCATGGATGACCGGCTTGCCGAGGGTCTCCAGGATCTCCGCGGCGACGCCGCGGCCCCAGTCGCGCACGGCAATATGGCATTCGCGGGCATTCCAGCCGAGCGTCACCTGTACCCGCGGCGAACCGGCGTCCGCGGCGTTATTGAGCAGGTTTTCCAGCGCCTGGCCCAGGGTCGAGTCCACGGAAATTGCCGGCGGCCTGCCTTCGCTGTCGTATTCAATCCCGTAGCTGACCCCGGGCCTGCGCACCGACCAGCGGCGCACGCACTGTTCGACAAACTGGTCCGCGGCGGTGTTTTGCCGCTGGTCGCTGTCCGCCGCTTGGGCGGTCCGGGTGAGGCTGGCCAGCGTGTGGCGGCACTGGTCGAGCTGGAAGCGCAGGGTCTCGCAGTCGCCGCGCTGGGTGGGGGTGAGAGCTGGGTCCGCCAGCATTTCATCCAGCAGTACGGTCATGGTGGTCAGGGGGGTGCCGAGTTCGTGGGCGGTGCCGGCGGCCAGGCTGGCAACGGCGAGGATCTGGTCGTGGCGCAGGCGCTGTTCGCGCTGGGCATTGGCGCGGGCGTCCTGCAGGCGCAGCTGGGCAGCCATGCGCACCACGAAAAAAGTGATCAGGGCGGCGCTGAACAGGAAGTTGAACCACATGCCGAGCACATGGGCCCGGCCCCCCATCTCGTGGCCGTGGCCGGCGTAGGGCGAGAACAGGGGAAAGGGGCGGTAGTGGTACAGCAGCAGGCTGTAGGCGCCCAGCGCGGCCCCGGCGACCAGCCAGGTATAGCGCCAGGGCAGCAGCGCAGCGGAGGCCACCAGCGGCACGATATAGTAGGAGATAAACGGGTTGCCGGCGCCGCCGGTGAAGTACATGAGCGCACTCCAGCCGGCGATATCGAGGAGAAACTGGACCAGGAATTCCATATCCGATACCGGCCAGCGCCGGCCCAGCCGCCAGAAGCTGAGCAGGGTCAGCAGCGCAAAGCCGGCCAGGCTCGCGCCCAGTCCCACGAGGTTGTCAGAAGTGCGGCTGACGCCGAGTACCCAGGCGAGTACCCCGGTCTGGCCGAGCAGGGCCACGCAGCGCATGAGCAGCAGGCTGCGCAGGTTGTCGAGGCTGGGGGAGTAGCTGGTCTGGGCGAATGGCATGGTCACCCGGCGATTATAGCGGCGACAGGCGGCCCGGTGGCAGTGGCAGATTGTCGCGGCAGGCGGCATTCCGGAGCGGCTGGCGAGCGCGTATAATCCGCGCTTTTTGGCGGAACCCCACGATGTCCGATCTCGACAAAGCCATTGCTTCGCGGCGCACCTTCGCGATCATCTCGCACCCGGATGCCGGTAAGACCACGATTACCGAGAAGCTGCTGCTGCTCGGCCAGGCGATCCAGGTGGCGGGCAGTGTCAAGGGCAAGCGCGGTCCACACGCGACCTCGGACTGGATGAGCATGGAGCAGGAGCGGGGTATTTCCGTGACTTCCTCGGTGATGCAGTTCCCCTACCACGACCGCACGGTCAACCTGCTGGATACCCCGGGGCACGAGGATTTCTCCGAGGATACCTACCGCACCCTCACCGCGGTGGACTCCGCGCTGATGGTGATCGACGGCGCCAAGGGCGTGGAAGACCGCACCATCAAGCTGATGAACGTCTGCCGCCTGCGCGACACCCCGATCTTCAGCTTCGTCAACAAGATGGACCGGGACATCCGCGACCCGATCGAGCTGCTGGACGAGATCGAGGAGGTCCTCGCCATCCAGGGTGCGCCGATCAACTGGCCGATCGGCATGGGCAGCCTGTTCAAGGGGGTCTACAACCTCTATACCGACACCATTCATGTCTATACCCCCGGACAGGGCAGTGTGCTGCCCGACGACAAACGCATCGACGGGATCGATTCCGCCGAGGCCCGCGAGTTGCTGGGGGCCGACTACGAGGATTTCGTCGAGGAGATCGAGCTGGTGCGGGGCGCCAGCCACGCCTTCGACCTCGAGCAGTTCCTGGCGGGCAAGCTCAGTCCGGTGTTCTTTGGCACTGCACTGGCCAACTTCGGGGTGCGCGAGATGCTCGATGATTTTGTCGAGTGGGCGCCGCCGCCCCAGGACCGGGAAACCACCAGCCGCGTCGTCGGCGCCACGGAACAGGGTTTCAGCGGCTTCGTCTTCAAGATCCAGGCCAATATGGACCCGCGCCACCGCGACCGCATCGCCTTCCTGCGGGTCTGCTCCGGGCGCTACGAGAAGGGCATGAAAATGCGCCATACCCGCATCGCCAAGGACGTGAAGATCGCCGACGCGGTGACTTTCAAGGCCGGCGAGCGGGTGATGGTGGAGACCGCGGTCTCCGGCGACATCATCGGCCTGCACAACCACGGCACCATCCAGATCGGCGACACCTTTACCGAGGGCGAGGAACTGCAATTCACCGGGATTCCGCACTTCGCGCCCGAGCTGTTCCGGCGCATCCGCCTGAAGGACCCGATGAAGTCCAAGCAGCTGCAGAAAGGCCTGCAGCAGCTGTCGGAAGAGGGTTCGACCCAGGTCTTCGCGCCGATCAGCTCCACCGACCTGATTGTTGGCGCGGTGGGCCAGCTGCAGTTCGAGGTGGTGTCCTACCGCCTGAAGGACGAGTACAAGGTCGAGGCGATCTACGAGCCGGTCAGCGTCTATACCGCGCGCTGGGTCTACTGCGATGACGCGCGCAAGCTGGAGGAGTTCCGCAAGAAGGCCGCGGACCAGCTTTCCATCGACGGCGGCGGCTGCCTCACCTACCTGGCGCCGACCCGGGTCAACCTCTCACTGATGGAAGAGCGCTGGCCGGATATCCAGTTCCGCGCCACCCGGGAGCACTGAGCCGCTCAGCGGTAACCGCGGTTGACCTCGGAGAGCTGCTCGTTGAGGGTGACCAGGTCCCACAGCCAGCCGATACCGAACAGGCCGGCGGTAAACAGGTAGATGATGCCGGTGATCCACTTGCCCATGTACATCCGGTGTACGCCGAACAGCCCGAGAAACACCAGCAGTATCCAGCTCAGGTTGTAGTCCACCGGACCCGGGATATAGCGGTCGTCGGCATCGCGCGCCATGCCCGGAATCAGCAGCAGGTCGATGATCCAGCCGATAAAAAACAGGCCGAGGGTGAAAAACCAGATGGCGCCGGTGATCTGGCGGCCGTAGAAGAAGCGGTGTGCGCCCATAAAGCCGAATATCCATAGCAGGTAACCCATCAGTACGGAGTGGCTGTCGCGGGAGTTGCTCATCGGTTGTCCTCTGTTCCGGGTGGCAGGTATAGTCTGGCTGTGGGCAGTCTCCGGTCTGCCGACCAGCGATATAATAGTAGTAGTTACCAGTTTGCCAGAATGGTTCCCGGTGAGGGGCGGTTCTGCGGCGGACTGCGAGGAATTTGAGGCCAATTACCCGGGTTGGGAGATGCTATGGCATACGAGGAACTCAGGGCGGAGCTGGAAGCCCGCCTGGCGCAGATGCAGTCACGGCTGCACAGTATCAAGCGCGATGTCACCCGCGAGCACTCGGGCGATTCCGCCGAGCAGGCCCAGGAACGTGAAAATGACGAGGTGGTTGACGCCATCGGCAATGAAACCCGGCTGTCGCTGCATTCCATCCAGGTAGCGCTGGATAAAATCGCCGAGGGCACCTATGGCGAGTGCGAGGTCTGTGGCGAGGATATTGGCCTGCCGCGCCTGCGTGCGCTCCCCGAGGCAACCCGTTGCGTCAATTGCGCTGATTAGCGGCCTTTCCCGGCAATCCGATCCCGCCGGGAGGCGCTGACACGAACTGCAGTTGCCAAATGCGCAATTTTTACCACTGCGCGGGCTGGCACAGGCCCGGATTTCAGGTATAGTTCGCGCCCTGTAACGCCAGCGCTTCCCGGGCTGGCAGAATTCCGAAAAATTGTCCGCAAACCGCCTTGACACAACTTGGGGCGGTAATTAGAATTCGCGTCTCTTTTTTCGGGGGGTTCCTTTGCGGGCCTCTGGTTTTTTATTCATTGGAGTTAGGTCAGGTGCAGAACCAGCGTATTCGTATCCGCCTCAAGGCTTTCGACCATAAGCTGATCGATTCATCGACTCAGGAAATCGTCGAAACTGCGCGTCGTACAGGCGCCCAGGTCCGGGGTCCGATCCCCCTTCCTACCCGGAAGGAGAAATACACCGTGCTGATTTCACCGCACGTTAACAAAGATGCACGTGACCAGTACGAAATTCGTACCCACAAGCGTCTGTTGGACATCGTTGAACCGACTGAAAAGACGGTAGATGCCCTGATGAAACTCGACCTGGCAGCAGGTGTAGAAGTACAGATTAGTCTTGGTTAACGAAATTTCGTAACAAGACCTGCCCGGTCGCTAGCCAGCTGCCGGGTGTGTAACAGACCCACAGCGGCAGGTGCCGGGTGGGGAAGGCCATAGAGGGTTACCAGCCCCGTACACTGAGAGGTTAGCAAAATGGCTATTGGCTTAGTCGGCCGTAAGTCCGGTATGACCCGCGTGTTTACCGAAGACGGCGCATCCATTCCAGTAACCGTAGTGGAGGTTTCTCCAAACCGCGTTACTCAAATCAAAGAGCTCGAAACCGATGGTTATCGGGCGATTCAGGTCACTGCGGGCAACCGCAAGGCCTCAAAAGTGAGTAAATCCGAAGCCGGACACTTCGCCAAGGCGGGTGTTGAGGCAGGAAGCGGTCTGTGGGAGTTCCGCCTGGAAGACGCCGATGAGGCGTTCGAGGTTGGTGCTGAGCTGACTGTTGCGCGTTTCGAAGCCGGCCAGATCGTTGATGTGGCGGGTAAATCCAAAGGTAAGGGCTTCCAGGGCGCGGTCAAGCGCTGGAACTTCCGCACCCAGGACGCTACCCACGGTAACTCCCTGTCGCACCGTGCGCCGGGTTCCATTGGTCAGTGCCAGACGCCCGGTCGGGTGTTCAAGGGCAAGAAAATGGCCGGTCACATGGGTGCCGAACAGGTTACTACCCAGGGCCTGGAAGTCGTGCGTGTCGATGCAGAGCGCAATCTGCTGCTCATCAAGGGTGCTGTTCCCGGTGCTCCCGGTGGTCAGGTTATCGTGCGCCCGAGCGTCAAGGCATAAGGTTAGGGGGTTTCTAACGTGGAATTGAATGTTGTGAAGCCGGGCAATGTCGATGCGGGTAAAGTCTCCGTGTCCGATGTCGCTTTCGCTAAAGAGTACAACGAGGATCTGGTTCACCAGGTTGTGACCGCCTATCTGGCCGGCGCCCGTCAGGGTACCCGTGCCCAGAAGACCCGTTCCGAGGTCTCCGGTGGTGGCAAGAAGCCCTGGCGTCAGAAGGGCACCGGTCGTGCTCGCGCAGGTACCATCCGTTCGCCGATCTGGCGTACCGGTGGCGTGACCTTCGCGGCCAAGCCCCAGGATCACTCGCAAAAAGTTAACCGCAAGATGTACCGCGCGGCACTGCGCACCATCATGTCGGAACTGGCCCGTCAGGATCGCCTGGTCGTCGTGGAGAACCTCGACCTCGAGCAGCCCAAGACCAAACTGCTGGTCAAGCAGCTCGGCGAGTACGGACTGGACAACGCACTGATCGTGTCCGCTGAAGTCGGTGAAAACCTGTACCTCGCGGCGCGCAACCTGCACAAGGTTGACGTGCGTGACGTGAACGGCGTGGATCCGGTCAGCCTGATCTCCCACGAGAAAGTGGTAGTCACGGTTGACGCTGTGAAGAAGATTGAGGAGATGCTGGCATGAACCCCGAGCGCGTATTCCAGGTGCTGGTAGGTCCGCACGTATCTGAAAAGGCGGCGATCACTGCCGATGCCAACAACCAGTTCGTCTTCAAGGTTGCGCCAGACGCGACCAAGCTGGAGATCAAGAAGTCGGTTGAGCAGCTGTTCAAGGTAAAAGTGGACAGCGTGCAGACCCTGAAGGTCAAGGGCAAGGTCAAGCGTAACCGTTACGGCTACGCCAGCAAGCCGACCTGGAAAAAGGCATATGTACGACTGGAGCAAGGTCAGGATATCGACTTTGCGGCAGTAGAGTAAGGAGTCGGATCAAAATGGCAGTTCTGAAGAGCAAACCAACTTCGCCCGGTCGTCGCCACGTTGTCCGTGTTGTTGAGACGAGCCTGCACAAAGGTGCACCGCACGCGCCCCTGCTGGAAAAGCAGAGCCGCAACGGTGGTCGTAACAACAAGGGCCGTATCACTACCCGTCACGTGGGTGGTGGTCACAAGCAGCATTACCGGATTATCGATTTCAAGCGCAACAAGGACAGCATTCCTGCGCGCGTAGAGCGCCTGGAATACGATCCGAACCGCTCCGCGCACATTGCGCTGCTGTTGTACAAGGATGGCGAGCGTCGCTACATCATCGCTCCCAAGGGCGTGCAGGCAGGTGACGTGGTCCAGTCCGGCGCCGCAGCCCCGATCAAGGTCGGCAACTGCCTGCCGCTGCGCAACATCCCCGTGGGTAGTGTTGTGCACGGTGTGGAACTGAAGCCCGGCAAAGGCGCCCAGATCGCGCGTTCCGCCGGTGCCTCTGTACAGCTGGTAGCGCGTGAAGGCCAGTACGCCACCCTCCGCCTGCGCTCCGGTGAGATGCGCAAGGTGCTGGTGGACTGCCGCGCGACCATGGGTGAGGTGTCCAACAGTGAGCACAGCCTGCGCAAGCTCGGCAAGGCCGGTGCTGCACGCTGGCGCGGTGTTCGCCCCACGGTTCGTGGTGTGGCGATGAACCCGGTCGATCACCCGCATGGTGGTGGTGAGGGTCGTACTTCCGGTGGCCGTCACCCGGTCAGCCCCTGGGGTACCCCGACCAAAGGCTACAAGACCCGCAAGAACAAGCGCACTGACAAGCTGATTGTGCGCCGTCGCGGGAAAAAGTAATTGCGATCGTAAGAATCGAGAGTAGAGGAAACAGATTGTGCCGCGTTCACTGAAGAAAGGTCCTTTTATCGACCTGCACCTGATGAAGAAGGTAGAAGCCGCTGTCGAAGCCAACGATCGCCGTCCGATCAAGACCTGGTCACGTCGTTCGATGGTCTCTCCGGACATGGTCGGCCTGACCATCGCCGTGCACAACGGCCGTCAGCATGTACCTGTCCTGATCAATGAGGACATGGTTGGTCACAAGTTGGGTGAGTTTGCAGTGACGCGCACCTTCAAGGGCCACATTGTAGACAAGAAGGCGAAGCGCTAAGCGCCGCGTTGAGAGGTTGAGGAAATGGAAGTAGCAGCAAGACTGAAAGGCGCGCGCATCTCAGCGCAGAAAGCCCGCCTGGTCGCTGACCAGGTCCGCGGCAAGCCTGTGGAAGAAGCGCTGAACCTGCTGGAGTTCAGCAACAAGAAAGCGGCGCAGATCGTCAAGAAGGTTCTCGACTCTGCAATCGCCAATGCCGAGAACAACGAAGGCGCCGATGTGGACGAACTGAAAGTGTCCACCATCTTCGTCGACGAAGGCATGACTATGAAGCGCCTGCGCCCCCGTGCCAAGGGTCGCGCAGACCGTATTTTCAAGCGTAGCTGTCACATTACTGTGAAAGTTGCAGACGGCGAAGGCTAAGGAAAGGAGACGACCATGGGTCAGAAAGTACATCCCGTCGGAATCCGTCTGGGTATCGTCAAGGATCACAACTCGATCTGGTATGCCGACAGCAAGAACTACTCCAAGCAGTTGATTACTGACCTGGAAGTTCGCAAGTACATTGAGAAGGCACTGGAAAACGCTTCAGTCAGCCGTGTAGTGATCGAGCGCCCGGCGCAAACCGCGCGCATCACCATTCACACTGCCCGTCCCGGTATCGTGATCGGCAAGAAAGGTGAAGACGTCGATTCACTGCGCAAGGTGCTGACCGAGAAAATGGGTGTGCCCGTGCACATCAACATTGAAGAGATTCGCAAGCCGGACCTGGACGCGAAGCTGGTAGCGCAGAACGTTGCCCAGCAGCTCGAGCGCCGTGTGATGTTCCGTCGCGCCATGAAGCGCGTGGTACAGAACGCCATGCGCCAGGGCGCCGAAGGTATCAAGATCCAGGTCAGCGGTCGTCTGGGCGGTGCCGAGATTGCACGTACCGAGTGGTACCGCGAAGGTCGTGTGCCCCTGCACACCCTGCGCGCGGACATCGATTACGCGACATACGAAGCGACCACCACCTACGGCATCATCGGTGTGAAGGTTTGGATCTTCAAGGGTGAGGTGATTGGCGGCGAGAACGCTTCCGAAAACACCCGGAAATCAGCTACTAATTAAGGGTTACGCAGATGCTTCAACCAAAGCGTACAAAATTCCGCAAGACGATGAAGGGCCGCAACCGCGGTCTGGCCCATCGCGGCAGCAAGGTGAGCTTCGGTGAATTCGGTCTGAAGGCCACTGGCCGCGGCCGTATTACCGCTCGCCAGATCGAGGCAGCGCGTCGTGCGATGACCCGTCACATCAAGCGTGGCGGCAAGATCTGGATTCGAGTCTTCCCGGACAAGCCGATTACCGGCAAGCCGCTGGAAGTTCGTCAGGGTAAAGGTAAAGGTAACGTTGAGTACTGGGTAGCCCAGATTCAGCCCGGCAAGGTGCTTTACGAAGTACAGGGCGTATCTGAGGAGCTGGCACGGGAAGCATTCACCCTGGCAGCGGCAAAGATCCCGGTGGCTACAACTTTTGTTAAACGGTCGGTGATGTGATGAAAGCTAGCGAATTGCGTGAAAAGTCCGTAGAGGACCTGAACAAGCAGCTGCTCACCCTGCGTGAGGAGCAGTTCAAGCTGCGCATGCAGAAGTCCACTGGTCAGCTTGGGCAGACTCACCTGCTCCAGGAAAACCAGCGCGACATCGCACGCGTCAAGACTGTACTCACTCAGAAGGCAGGTGAATAGCATGTCAGGTGCAGAGAAGCGTATCCGCACGGCAACCGGCCGGGTTGTCAGCAACAAGATGGACAAAACGATCACTGTACTGATCGAGCGCCGGGTCAAGCACCCCGTGTACGGCAAGTACATTACCCGTTCTTCCAAGATCCACGCTCACGACGAAAACAATGAGTGCGGAATTGGCGACACCGTAAAAGTGATTGAGTCCCGTCCGCTTTCCAAGACGAAAACCTGGAAGCTCCAGGAAGTCGTCGAGAGCGCCGCTCAGGTCGGTTAAGCGCAGGATAGTGCGGCTCGCGCCGCAGTTTGGAGTAGAAGATGATTCAGACACAGTCGTATTTGGAAGTCGCAGACAACAGTGGCGCTCGCCGTGTGATGTGCATCAAGGTGTTGGGTGGCTCCAAGCGTCGCTATGCACGTGTTGGTGACCTGATCAAGGTAACTGTGAAGGAAGCGATTCCCCGCGGCAAGGTCAAGAAAGGCCAGGTAATGACTGCGGTTGTAGTGCGCACCCGTAAAGGTGTTCGTCGCGCTGATGGTTCGCTGATCAAGTTTGACGACAATGCCGCAGTACTGCTGAACAACCAGCAGGCGCCGATCGGCACCCGTATCTTCGGGCCGGTGACGCGCGAGCTGCGTGGTGAAAAGTTCATGAAGATCATTTCTCTGGCCCCGGAAGTCATTTAGGCCGGCCAGCAGGAGAGGAAAGGAAATGTTGAAGATCAAGCGCGATGACGAAGTGATTGTTCTTGCCGGTAAGGACAAGGGCAAGCGCGGCAAGGTTCGCAAGGTGCTGGATGACAATCGCGTGATTGTTGCCGGTATTAACATGGTAAAGAAGCACACCAAGCCCAACCCACAGGCTGGTGTAGCAGGCGGCATCGTAGAGAAGGAAGCACCGATCCAGGTTTCCAACGTCGCGATTTTCAACCCTGGTACAGGCAAGGCTGATCGCGTGGGCTTCAAAGTTGAAGGCGACGCCAAGATCCGTATTTACAAGTCCAGTGGCGAAGCAATCAGCTGAGTCGCGAGCTGGTCAAAGGGCTAACAGGTAAAAGACATGGCAACGTTGAAAGACAAGTACAAGAGCGAGATTGCTCCCCGGCTGAAAGAAGAGCTGGGCCTGAGCAACGTAATGGAAGTGCCTCGCATCACCAAGATCACCCTGAACATGGGTGTCGGCGAAGCGATTGGCGACAAGAAAGTGCTCGAAGCCGCTATTGCGGACATGGAAGCTATTGCCGGCCAGAAGGTGGTAGTAACCAAGGCGCGTAAATCCATTGCGGGCTTCAAAGTGCGTGAAGGCTGGCCGATTGGCTGCAAGGTAACCCTGCGCTCCGATCGCATGTACGAATTCCTGGAGCGTTTGATCAGCATCGCTATCCCGCGTATCCGTGACTTCCGTGGCATCAGCCCCAAGTCATTCGACGGCCGCGGCAACTTCGCGATGGGTGTCACCGAGCAGATCATCTTCCCGGAAATCGATTACGACAAGGTCGATTCCCTGCGTGGCATGGACATCACCATCACCACAACTGCTCGTACGGACGATGAAGGCCGCGCACTGCTGCGCGCTTTCAACTTCCCACTGAAAGGTTAAGAGGCTTTACATGGCTAAGAAATCTATGATCGCGCGTGAAAAGAAACGCGCACGCCTGGTCGCTAAATTCGCGGAAAAACGCGCAGCGCTCAAGGCAGTTCTCGCCGACGTCAACGCTTCCGACGACGACAAGTGGGATGCCCAGATCGCGCTGCAGAAACTGCCCCGCGATGCGAGCCCGATCCGCCAGCAGCGCCGCTGCCAGGTCACCGGTCGTCCGCACGCGGTGTATCGTAAATTCGGTCTGTGCCGTAACAAACTGCGCGAAGCTGCAATGCGCGGTGATGTACCCGGCCTGGTTAAAGCCAGCTGGTAACGGAGAGTATTTGAAATGAGTATGCAAGATCCGCTGTCAGATATGCTGACCCGTATTCGCAACGCCCAGATGGCAGGCAAGAAATCCGTGGAGATGCCCGGTTCCAAGCTGAAATCTGCTGTTGCAAAAGTGCTGGAAGACGAAGGCTATATCGCCGGCTTCAAGGCGAATAACGATTCCGGCAAACCGCGCCTGGCTATTGACCTGAAATACTTCCAGGGCAAGCCGGTTATTGCTGAAATCGACCGCGTGAGCCGTCCCGGTCTGCGCTCCTATTCGAGCAAGGACGAACTGCCTTCAGTTCGCGGTGGTCTGGGTGTCGCAATCGTATCCACCTCCAAGGGTGTGATGACTGATCGCGCTGCGCGCGCCGCCGGTGTTGGCGGTGAAGTGCTCTGCACCGTTTTCTAATCTGATTGAATTGAAGAGCAACCAAAATGTCTAGAGTCGCAAACAATCCGGTAACACTGCCGGCCGGCGTTGAGATCAAACTGGAAGGTTCCGATCTCACCGTTAAGGGCAGCAAGGGCACGATGGCGCTCTCACTGCTCGACGGCATCAGCGTTAGCCAGGAAGAGAATGTACTGCAGGTCGCTTTCGACAGTGACAAGTCCAAGGCAATGGCGGGTACCACTCGCGCACTGCTGGCAAACATGGTCAAGGGCGTCAGCGAAGGCTGGGAAAAGAAACTGTTACTGAACGGTGTTGGTTATCGTGCCAGCACCGCCGGCAACAAGGTCAACCTGACCGTTGGTCTGTCGCACCCGGTTGAGTACGAACTTCCCGAAGGTGTCAGCGCCGAAACCCCCACCCAGACTGAAATCGTGGTCAAGGGCGTGGATAAACAAGTGGTAGGCCAGGTGGCGGCTGAGATTCGCAGCTACCGTCCGCCGGAGCCTTACAAGGGTAAAGGTATTCGTTACGCGGACGAGCACGTTCGCCGTAAAGAAGCCAAGAAAAAGTAAGCAGGTAAGTTGAGATGAGTGCAAAGAATGATTCACGGCTGCGTCGGGCCCGTCGCTCACGCGCCCACATGCGCGGCCTCGGCGTAAACCGCCTGAGTGTGCACCGTACTCCCCGGCATATCTATGCCCAGGTGTTTTCACCGCAAGGTGATGTTGTACTGGCCAGCGCCTCAACCCTGGATGCGGATCTGCGCAAGGGCGCAACCGGCAACATCGACGCCGCTGCCGCGGTCGGCAAACTGGTCGCAGAGCGCGCCAAGGCTGCCGGCGTAGAGCGTGTCGCGTTCGATCGCGCGGGCTACAAGTACCACGGACGTGTGAAGGCCCTGGCCGACGCAGCCCGTGAAAGTGGACTGGAATTCTAGGGTATCGTTATGGCGTTCAATGAGCAGAAGAAGCAGCAGATCGAAGGCGACCTGCAGGAAAAGCTGGTCCAGGTTAACCGTGTGGCCAAGGTGGTCAAGGGTGGCCGGATCTTCAGCTTCACCGCGCTTACCGTCGTAGGCGATGGCAATGGTCGTGTCGGCTTCGGCCGCGGTAAGGCACGCGAAGTACCTGTGGCTATCCAGAAAGCCATGGAAGCGGCGCGTCGCAACATGATCACCGTAGACCTGAAGGATGGCACGCTGCAGTACCCGGTTAAAGCTGCTCACGGCGCCTCCAAGGTATACATGCAACCGGCTTCCGAAGGTACTGGAGTCATCGCCGGTGGCGCGATGCGTGCGGTACTGGAAATCGCTGGTGTCCACAACGTTCTGGCCAAGTGCTACGGCTCCACCAATCCGGTAAACGTTGTCCGCGCGACCTACAACGGTCTGCGCGACATGACTTCCCCGGAAGATGTGGCTGCCAAGCGTGGCAAGACCGTGGAAGAAATTACTAACTGAATTTTGGGTTGAATCGTCATGGCTAAAGCAACCATCAAGGTTACCCAGGTGAAGAGCATTCACGGGCGCCTGAAAAAGCACCAGGCCTGCGTCGCTGGCCTCGGTCTGCGCCGGATCGGCCATACCGTCGAAGTCGAGGACACTCCCTCGGTTCGCGGCATGATAAACAAGGTTAACTACCTGGTAAGGGTTGAGGACTGAACATGTCTGAAGTAATGCGTCTGAACTCCCTGAGCCCTGCACCGGGTTCCAGGAAAAGCAGCAAGCGTGTCGGTCGCGGTATCGGCTCCGGTCTCGGCAAGACCGCTGGTCGCGGTCACAAGGGTCAGAAGTCCCGCTCCGGCGGTTCCGTTCGCCCGGGCTTCGAAGGCGGCCAGATGCCGCTGCAGAAGCGGCTGCCGAAGTACGGTTTTACCTCGCGTATCTCCCGTACCACGGCCCAGGTTCGCCTGTCCGAGCTGAACGCGATTGCCGGAGATATCGTCGACCTGGAAGCGCTGAAAGCCGCTGACCTGGTCAAACAGAACGTAACTCGCGCGCGTGTCTTCATGTCCGGAGAGCTGGGCAAGGCACTGACCGTGAAAGGCCTGGCGGTAACCAAGGGTGCCCGCGAAGCCATCGAGAAAGCCGGCGGAAAGGTCGAAGACTAATGGCGCAGGCGCAAATGCCACAGGTCAGCAAGGCCGGTATGGGCGAGCTATTTGCTCGCCTTCGTTTCTTGTTGATGGCGATCATCGTCTACCGGATCGGGACCCATATCCCGGTGCCGGGGATCGATCCCGCCCAGTTGGCGGCGCTGTTCAACCAGAACCAGGGCACCATCCTCGGTCTCGCCAACATGTTTTCCGGTGGCGCGCTCGAGCGGATGAGTATCCTGGCGCTGGGTATCATGCCCTATATTTCTGCGTCGATTATTATCCAGCTGATGTCGGCGGTAACGCCGCAGCTGGAAGCGTTAAAGAAAGAAGGTGAGTCCGGGCGTCGCAAAATCAGCCAGTACACCCGCTACCTCACCGTAGTGCTCGCGATCATCCAGGCGACCGGTATGACCGTGGGCATGGCGAACCAGGGTATGGCTTACAGCGTAAGCCCGCTGTTCTACCTGATCGCGGTCACTTCGCTGGTAACCGGTGCGGTATTCATGATGTGGCTCGGCGAGCAGATCACCGAGCGCGGCGTTGGCAACGGTATTTCACTGCTGATTTTCGCCGGTATCGTCGCTGGACTGCCGTCGGCGATCGGCCAGTCGCTGGAGCAGGCGCGCCAGGGCGAACTGAATATCCTGTTCCTGCTGGCGATTCTCGCGCTGGCGGTGTTCATGATCTTCGCCATCGTGTTCATCGAGCGCGGCCAGCGCCGGATCACGGTGAACTACGCCAAGCGCCAGCAGGGTCGCCGGATGTACCAGGCCCAGAGCTCGCACCTGCCGCTCAAGGTCAACATGGCAGGCGTGATTCCGGCGATTTTTGCCAGCAGCATCCTGCTGTTCCCTGCGTCTATCGCGCAGTGGTTCGGCACCTCCGATTCGGCGGACTGGCTGCAGGATCTGGCGGTAATGATTGGCCCCGGCCAGCCGTTGAACATTTTGTTGTTCACCGTATTTATTGTGTTCTTCTGCTTCTTCTACACGGCGCTGATGTTCAACCCGGTAGAAGTTGCTGACAACCTGAAGCGTTCCGGTGCTTTTGTACCGGGTATCCGCCCGGGACAGCAGACAGCCAACTACATCGACGGCGTTTTGACCCGCCTGACAGTATTCGGCGCCGCCTATATCGCGATTGTCTGCCTGATTCCGCAGTTCCTGGTAGTCACGGCCAACGTGCCTTTCTACCTGGGTGGCACCTCGCTGCTGATCGTGGTTGTCGTGGTAATGGATTTTATGGCGCAGGTGCAAAGCCACTTGATGTCACAGCAGTACGAATCTGTGATGAAAAAGGCCAACCTGAAAAACTATGGTAGTGCCGGCCGGCTGCGCTGAGCGCCAGCGGTTGTAACGGAGATAGAACGATGAAAGTACGTGCATCAGTCAAGAAGATGTGTCGCAACTGTAAAGTTGTGCGCCGTAATGGTGTGGTCCGGGTAATCTGCAACACAGACCCCCGCCACAAGCAGCGCCAGGGCTGAGCCCGGGCCGCTGTACAGTTGATTTTTTGTAACGATATCGCTAGAATGCTGCGCCCTTTGCGCCGAGCTGCCTGTTATTTGCACAAAGTTGAGCAAAATCAGGCGCTTGCGAGGCGGGTAGCATTCACACGATGTGATTAATTGGAGAGAGTTGAATGGCTCGTATTGCCGGCGTCAACATACCCGATAACAAGCATGCTGTTATCTCATTGACCTATATCTATGGCATTGGCCGCACCCAGGCGCGTGGCCTGTGCGCCGCTACCGGGATCGCCGAGACTACCAAGATCGGTGAACTGAACGAAGAGCAGATGGATGCGCTGCGCGGCAAGGTCGCCGAGATGACCGTGGAAGGTGACCTGCGCCGGGAAATCTCCATGAACATCAAGCGCCTGATGGACCTCGGCTGCAACCGCGGCCTGCGCCATCGCCGCAGCCTGCCTGTTCGCGGTCAGCGTACCAAAACCAATGCCCGTACCCGCAAGGGTCCGCGCAAGCCGATTCGCAAGTAAGGGAAGACTCCGGTCGACCGAGTTCGCGAATCCTTTTTAGTGTAGCTGCACCGTTGTGCAGTGTTGATATTAAACAGGAAGTAAAACATGGCTAAGCCAGGTGCCAAAAGCACTCGCAAGAAAATCACCAAGACAGTCGTGGACGGCATTGCGCACGTTCACGCGTCTTTCAACAACACGATCATCACCATCACGGACCGTCAGGGCAACACCCTGAGCTGGGCCACTTCTGGTGGTTCCGGTTTCCGCGGCTCGCGCAAGAGCACCCCGTTCGCTGCCCAGGTAGCAGCCGAGCGCGCCGGTGAAGCAGCCAAGGAATACGGCCTGAAAAACCTGGACGTCCAGGTGAAAGGCCCCGGACCGGGTCGCGAGTCCGCCGTGCGCGCACTCAACGCCTGTGGCTACAAGATCAGCAATATCACCGACGTAACGCCGATTCCGCACAATGGCTGTCGTCCGCCGAAAAAACGTCGCGTGTAAGGCTTACAGGAAGGTATAGACATGGCTCGATATATTGGACCCAAGTGCAAGCTCTCCCGTCGCGAGGGAACCGACCTGTTCCTGAAGAGTGGCGTGCGTGCGCTGGAAAGCAAGTGTAAAGCGGAAAACGCTCCCGGTCAGCACGGCGCCCGTCGCGGTCGCCTGTCCGACTACGGTGTGCAGCTGCGTGAAAAGCAGAAAGTCCGTCGAATCTACGGCATTCTGGAAAAGCAGTTCCGCAACTACTACAAGGACGCGGCCCGCCTGAAGGGTGCAACCGGTGAAAACCTGCTGCAACTTCTGGAGTCCCGCCTCGACAACGTGGTTTACCGGATGGGCTTCGGCGCCACCCGCAGTGAAGCACGTCAGCTGGTTTCGCATAAGGCAATTCTCGTGAATGGCGCCGCAGTGAACATTCCGTCCTACCAGGTAAAGCCCGGTGACGTCGTATCCCTGCGTGAAAAAGCCAAGAAGCAACTGCGTGTGCAGTCTGCCCTGGCGCTGGCCGCACAGCGCGGTGAGCCGGAATGGCTGGAAGTAAACTCCGACAAGATGGAAGGCACGTTCAAGTCGCTGCCTGACCGTCAGGATCTGTCCTCGGATATTAACGAGAACCTGATCGTCGAGCTTTACTCGAAGTAATTCACTGAAGAATTGATCCTGGTAATAGGTGCCCCGTATGCAGAGTGCAGTGACAGAATTTCTGACCCCGCGCGTTATCAACGTGGAAGAAAAGGACAACCGCCGCGCCCAGGTAACCCTGGAGCCCCTGGAGCGTGGTTTCGGCCACACCCTGGGCAATGCGCTGCGTCGCATCCTGCTGTCTTCCATGCCCGGTTGCGCCATCACCGAAGTTGAAATTGATGGTGTGTTGCACGAGTACAGCGCAATCGAGGGCGTCCAGGAGGATGTCATCGAGATCCTGCTCAACCTGAAAGGCGTTGCGCTGGTCATGAACGGCAAGGATGAGGCTGAACTCACCCTGAGCAAGAAGGGCCCCGGCCCGGTCACCGCTGCCGACATCCAGGTGGACCACGATATCGAGGTGCGCAACCCCGATCACGTGATCTGCAACCTGAATGGCGCCAGCGAGATCAACATGAAGCTGGTAGTGGCCCGTGGTCGCGGCTACTCCCCGGCGGATTCCCGTGACAATCCTGATGAGGAGACCCGTTCAATCGGTCGCCTGCAGCTGGATGCCACCTTCTCCCCGGTCCTGCGCGTGTCCTACGTTGTCGAGGCTGCCCGTGTCGAGCAGCGTACCGACCTGGACAAGCTGGTTCTCGACCTCGAGACCAACGGTACCATCGATCCGGAAGAGGCGATCCGTCGCGCCGCCACCATCCTGCAGCAGCAGTTGGCGGTATTCGTTGACCTGGAGAGCGAGTCTGAATCCGACTATGTCGAGGAAGAGGACGAAGTTGATCCGATCCTGCTGCGCCCGGTAGATGATCTCGAACTGACCGTTCGCTCCGCGAACTGCCTGAAAGCCGAGAACATTTACTACATCGGCGACCTGGTCCAGCGCACCGAAGTCGAGCTGTTGAAGACTCCGAACCTGGGCAAGAAGTCACTGACCGAGATCAAGGATGTACTGGCCTCACGTGGTCTGTCCCTGGGCATGCGCCTGGACAACTGGCCGCCTGCCAGCCTGAAAAACGATGACCGGGTACTGAGCGCCTGATCGCTCCCCGGTCCCCAGACAGTCGTGCTGCGATAGCACAGAAAAGATAGGATTGGAAAAATGCGTCATCGTCAAAGTGGACGTCAGCTGAACCGCAACAGTGCCCACCGCAAGGCCATGTTCCGCAACATGACCGTGTCCCTGGTTGAGCACGAGTTGATCAAGACCACCCTGCCCAAGGCCAAGGAACTGCGCAGCTATGCGGAGCCCCTGATCACCCTGGCAAAGAACGACAGCGTTGCGAATCGCCGTCTGGCGTTCGACCGCGTGCGCAACAAGGAAGCGGTCGGCAAGCTGTTCAGCGAGCTGGGCCCGCGCTACCAGGCGCGTCCGGGTGGCTACATTCGTATCCTGAAGTGCGGCTTCCGCGCCGGCGACAAGGCCCCCATGGCCTATGTCGAGCTGGTTGACCGTCCGCAGTACGACGAGTTCGAGGGCGACGAGGACTGAGGTTCTCGCGACAGCGAATACGAAAAAGCCGGGCAATGCCCGGCTTTTTTATGTCTGCAATTTCATCAGAATGCTCTGGGGACTCACGGACCAGGAAGATGGTGCCGGCACGGCGAGTCGAACGCCGGACCTACGCATTACGAATGCGTTGCTCTACCAGCTGAGCTATGCCGGCGTGGGTCGGAGGCTATAGTAGCCGCGGTACGGGCGGAGTCAAGCGTGAAATGCTGCCTCAGGCCGCCCGGCTCTTACCCTTGCCTCCCCGGGGCTTTTTCAGCAGCGGCGCCAGGAAACGCCCGGTGTGGGAGGCCGCCACCTTGACCACGTCCTCAGGGGTGCCCGTCGCAATGATCTGCCCGCCGCCAGAGCCGCCTTCCGGGCCGAGGTCCACCAGCCAGTCCGCGGTCTTGATGACGTCCAGGTTGTGCTCGATGATGACTATGGTGTTGCCGTGGTCGCGCAGCCGGTGCACGACCTGCAGCAGCTGCTGGATGTCCTCGAAGTGCAGGCCGGTGGTGGGCTCGTCGAGGATGTACAGGGTCTTGCCGGTGTCGCGCTTGGACAGTTCGCGGGACAGCTTGACCCGCTGGGCCTCGCCGCCGGACAGGGTGGTGGCGGCCTGCCCCAGGCGAATATACGACAAGCCCACATCCATCAGGGTCTGCAGCTTGCGGGCAATGGCGGGTACCGCGCTGAAGAACTCCAGGGCGTCCTCCACGGTCATCTCCAGCACCTCGTTTATGTTCTTGCCCTTGTAGCGGATTTCCAGGGTCTCGCGGTTGTAGCGCTTGCCCTTGCAGACATCGCAGGGGACATAGATATCCGGCAGGAAGTGCATCTCCACCTTGGTCACGCCGTCGCCCTGGCAGGCCTCGCAGCGACCGCCCTTGACGTTGAAGCTGAAGCGGCCCGGCTTGTAGCCGCGGGAGCGGGCTTCCTGGGTGCCGGAAAACAGTTCGCGTACCGGGGTAAATATCCCGGTATAGGTTGCCGGGTTGGAGCGCGGTGTGCGGCCGATGGGGCTCTGGTCGATATCGATACACTTGTCGATGTGCTGCATGCCGTCGATGGCGTCGTAGGGCGCCGGCGTCAGGGTGGTGGCGCCGTTGAGCGCGGTGGCGGCAATCGGGTAGAGCGTGTTGTTGATCAGGGTCGATTTGCCGGAGCCGGAGACACCGGTGACACAGGTCAGCAGGCCGATCGGCAGTTCCAGGGTGACGTTCTGCAGGTTGTTGCCGCGGGCGCCTTTCAGGGTCAGCTGGTGCTTGGGCTTGCGCGGGGTTCGCTGCGCCGGGACCTCGATCCTGCGCCGCCCCGAGAGGTAATCCCCGGTCAGGGAATCGGGGTTTTTCATGATCGCCTTCACCGTGCCCTCGGCCACGATAGTGCCGCCGTGCACGCCTGCGCCAGGGCCGATATCGATGACGTGGTCGGCGGTGCGTATGGCGTCCTCGTCGTGCTCGACCACCAGCACCGTATTGCCGAGGTCGCGGAGGTGGGTGAGGGTGCCCAGCAGGCGCTCGTTGTCGCGCTGGTGCAGGCCGATGGAGGGCTCGTCGAGAATGTACATGACACCGACCAGGCCGGCGCCGATCTGCGAAGCGAGGCGGATGCGCTGGGCTTCGCCGCCGGAAAGCGTTTCCGCGCTGCGGTTCAAGGTCAGGTAGTTGAGCCCCACATCGACCAGGAAGCGGTAGCGGGCGCGGATTTCCTTGAGGATCTTGTCGGCGATCTCACCCTTGCGCCCGTCCAGTCGCAGCGCTTCGAAGTAGTCGCTGGCGTCTCCCACCGACATCCCTGTTACCGCCGGCAGCGTGCGCTCGTCGACAAACACGTGGCGGGCTTCCTCGCGCAGGCGTGCCCCGCCGCAGTCCGGGCAGGGCTGGGTGGAGAGGAACTTGGCCAGTTCCTCGCGCACCGATACCGAATCGGTATCGCGGTAGCGGCGCTCCATGTTGGGAATGATGCCTTCGAAGGGGTGGGTGCGCTTGAACACATCGCCCCGGTCGTTGACGTAGGCGAAGGCGACTTCCTCGTCACCGCTGCCGTGCAGGATGATCTGCTGGTGGGCTTTCTTCAGTTTTTTGAAAGGCGTATCGACATCGAAACCGCAGTGCTCCGCCAGTGACTTCAGCATGTGGAAGTAGTAGACGTTGCGCCGGTCCCAGCCGCGGATGGCGCCCTCGGCCAGACTCGCTTCCGGGTGCAGGACAATGCGCTCCGAGTCGAAGTACTGCTTGACGCCAAGGCCGTCACAGCCGCCGCAGGCGCCCGCCGGGTTGTTGAAGGAGAACAGGCGGGGCTCCAGTTCGTCGATACTGTGGCCGCACTCCGGGCAGGCGAAACGCGAGGAGAACACGATATCCTCGCCATCGCCGTCCATGTAGCTGATCGTGGCCAGTCCGTCGGAGAGTTCCAGCGCGGTCTCCACCGACTCGGCCAGGCGCAGGCGCAGGTCCTCGCGCACCTTGAAGCGGTCGACCACCACCTCGATACGGTGCTTGCGCTTCTTGTCCAGCGGGCGCACCTCGTCGAGTTCCGTGACCCGTCCGTCGATGCGCGCGCGGACGAAGCCCCCGGCGCGCAGCTCCTCGAGGATCTGCAGGTGCTCGCCCTTGCGGTCGCGCACCACCGGCGCCAGCAGCATCAGCTTCGCGCCCTCGGGCAGGGCCAGCACCGCATCCACCATCTGGCTCACCGTCTGCGCCTGCAGGCTGAGTCCGTGGGTCGGGCAGCGCGGGTCGCCGACCCGGGCGAACAGCAGGCGCAGGTAGTCGTAGATCTCGGTGATGGTGCCCACGGTGGAGCGCGGGTTGTGCGAGGTGGACTTCTGCTCGATGGAGATGGCCGGCGACAGGCCCTCGATATGGTCGATATCGGGCTTTTCCATCATCGACAGGAACTGCCGGGCATAGGTGGACAGCGACTCCACGTAGCGCCGCTGCCCCTCGGCGTAGAGTGTGTCGAAGGCCAGCGACGACTTGCCGGATCCGGAGAGGCCGGTGATGACCACCAGCTTGTCCCGGGGGATGTCGAGGTTGATGTTCTTCAGGTTGTGGGTGCGCGCGCCGCGTACCTGGATCGTATCCATCGTGAGAGATAACCGCTGGAGAGAATTAACCGGAAAGTATATGGCCTGCGCGTGGCATCGCGCAAAGGCTGTGAGGCCTGTTGATTATCAAGAACAGCGTTTGTCGTACCAGTGGGTTTACCAGTGTGGTTTTGCCAGCGAAACCAAATGATTTCCGGGAATGCTGGTGATGGCAAACTGTGTTTCACCCCAAGTTAACTGCTATCATGAAGCCGACTCAAGAGACTTCTTCACGTGATCACCGAACACCCCATGACGCCACTGGAGCGGCGCTCCGTCGCCTCCCTGGCCACGCTTTACAGTTTCCGCATGATAGGCCTGTTTATGGTCCTGCCGTTGCTCGCCGTCTATGCGGCGGACATGCGCGGCGCCAGTCCCGCTATGATCGGACTCGCCCTCGGCGCCTACGGGCTCAGCCAGGCCCTGTTGCAGGTGCCGCTGGGCTGGCTGTCGGACCAGGTGGGACGCAAGCCGGTGATTATCGGCGGCCTGCTGATGTTCGTGCTGGGCAGCGTGGTGGCGGCCTTCGCGGACAGCATCTACGGTATCGTCGTGGGGCGGGCCCTGCAGGGCGCGGGAGCTATCGCCAGCACCGTAATGGCCCTGCTCGCCGACCTCACCGGCGAGGAGCAGCGGACCAAGGCCATGGCGCTGGTGGGCATGAGCATCGGCGGCAGTTTCGCCCTGGCCCTGGTGCTGGGTCCCCTGGTGGCCGGTTGGGCCGGGCTGTCCGGGGTGTTCTGGTTCAATGGCTTGCTGGCGCTGGCCGGCATCCTGGTCGTGCTCACCCGCGTGCCCACACCGGAAACCCGCGCCCGGGACGGGGCTGTCGGCGTCCGCAGCGGGCTGCTGCGGCGCTGCCTGACGGATCGCGCTCTGGGCCGCATGAATTTTGCGGTCTTCGCCCTGCATTTCACCCTGACCTCCCTGTTCCTGGTGGTCCCCGGGGCGTTGAGTGATGTGGCCGGCCTCGATCGCAGCGTCCACTGGCTGGTCTACCTGCCCGCCCTGCTGTTATCCGTGGCCGGCATGGTGCCGATGATGATCCAGGCGGAGCGTCGGGGGCGCCTGCACGGGATGTTCCTGCTGGCGATCGGCCTGTTGTTGCTGGCGGTCCCGCTGATCATTTTCGCCCCTGCGGCGCTGCCCCTGTACCTGGGTGTGCTGCTGTTCTTCATTGGTTTCAACTACATGGAAGCCACGCTGCCCTCGCTGGTCAGCAAGCTGGTCAGCGCCGAGGGCAAGGGAACCGCGCTCGGTATCTTTTCCACCTGCCAGTTTTTCGGCACCTTCTGTGGCGGTGCACTCGGCGGTTGGCTGCTGGGGCGCGGTGGACCCCTTTTGCTGGCGGCCTGTTGCGGCGGCCTGGCGGTCGCGTGGCTGCTCCTGTTCCTGCCCGGCGGCGCCGTGCCGGTGCCCGCACGCGCCGCGCCCTCCCGATAGGCGGCCCCGCTGGCCGGTTTGGCTGTCGCATTTGCCGGGTGGGGTTGCTATAGTCTGCCTCCTACCCGCACCGAAAAACCTTTAAGTACAGAGGAACAATTATGGCTTCACGGGGTGTGAATAAAGTCATCCTGGTCGGCAATCTCGGGGCCGATCCCGAGACCCGCTACATGCCTTCCGGCGGTGCCGTGACCAACGTCAACCTCGCCACCTCGGAAACCTGGAAGGACAAGCAGACCGGCCAGCCCCAGGAACGCACTGAGTGGCACCGGGTCGTGTTCTTCAACCGACTCGCGGAAATTGCCGGCGAGTACCTGCGCAAGGGCTCCAAGGTCTATGTGGAGGGTTCCCTGCGCACCCGCAAATGGCAGGGGCAGGACGGCCAGGACCGCTATACCACGGAAATCGTCGCCAACGAGATGCAGATGCTCGACAGCCGCGGCGGACAGGGCGGTGGTGGCGCTTACGAAGGCGGCTTCAACCAGGACAGCGGTGACAGCTACCAGGGCGGTTACGGCCAGGGTGCCTCCCGCCCGCAGGCCGCTGGCGCACCCGCGCGCGGCAACGCACCGGCCCCGAGTGCCCCACCCCAGAGCGCCCCGCCGCCGAACTTCGACGACAACTACGACGACGATATCCCCTTCTGATGCCAGCTCCGGCACGGCACCCGCCGTGCCCCGCATTTCTACCGGAACAATTGCTGTCACAGGCACGCGACACAGCGCATTTGTGATAACTTTCCGGATTGGTTCAACAAGGTTGGGCACAGCCCTTTCAGTCACAGGCCCAGACGCGTGCGCGTACTTATTCTCGGTTCAGACAGCCCTCTCGGGCACTCTCTCTCGGAACTCCTGGCGGAGTTGGGCAGGCATGAAGTCATCGGCCTGACCCGCGCCGCCTCCCGTTGGAAGAGCGAGCGCCACGCCAAGAAGGCCGTGCGTCGCGCCCAGGCCGATGCGGTGGTGGACATCCGGGTCGAGGCGGTCGCCGACGGCGGCCAGGAAATTGTCGAACTGGACCTCAAGCGCTGCCTGTGGGTGGCGAAATCCTGCCAAAAGGACAATGCCCGCCTCATGTTCGTGTCGAGTGCGCGGGTGTTCTCCGGCAAGCTCGACCGCATGTACAACGAGCAGGACGCGCCGGACAGCGACAGCAGTATCGCGCAGCTGCTGGCCGAGGCGGAGGATGTGATCCGCGACAACTGCGAACGACACCTGATACTGCGCCTCGGGCCGGTTTTCGCCAGCGAGGGGGCCAACCTGGTCACCCAGATGCTCGGCGGCATGATCCGCGGCGAAAACCTGGTGCTGGACAATAACCTGCGCGGCTGCCCGGTGGCCTGTAACGATGGCGCCAGGGTGGTCTCGGCAATTCTCGATCAACTGAGTACCGGTGCCGAGGTCTGGGGTACTTACCACTACTGCAGTTCGGAAACCGCCACCTACTACCAGTTCGCCGAAGCCATCCTCGCCGCGGCGTCCCAGTTCTCCGAGTTCAGTGCCGAGGCAGTCGCCCTGGAATCGCGGGACAAGAATGCCCCCTCGCTCAATCGCTCACTGGATTGCCGCAAGATTCGCGACACCTTTGCGATCAAGCAGATGCCCTGGCGGCGCTCCATTGCCGACCAGGTGAAAACCTACTTCCAACAGATGTAGTCCAGGAGTACCGAGATGGCCAAGGCTACCGACGATACAACCCGGCCGCTGGCAGTGGCCGTGCTTACCGTTTCCGATACCCGCAGTGAGGCCAACGATACCTCGGGCGACTATCTCGCCGGCGCGCTTGCGGCCGCGGGGCACCGCTGCGCCGAGCGCTGCATCGTCCGCGACGATATCTACCAGATCCGGGCAGTGCTCTCGCGCTGGATTGCCGACGCCGGGGTCGATGCCGTGCTGATCACCGGCGGCACCGGTTTCTCCGGGCGCGACTCCACGCCGGAGGCGGTCCTGCCCCTGTTCGACAAGACCATCGACGGTTTCGGCGAGGTGTTCCGCAGCCTTTCGCTGGCGGAAATCGGTTCCTCGACCATCCAGTCCCGGGCGCTCGCCGGCTTTGCCAACGAAACGGTGGTTTTCTGCATGCCCGGCTCCACCGGGGCCTGCCGGACCGCCTGGGAGGGCATTATCCGCGAGCAACTGGACAGTTCCCACCGGCCCTGTAATTTCGTCGGTGTGCTCAAGGTCCGGGACCGGGAGTCTTGAGCCAGCTGCTGCCGATAGAGGATGCACTGGCACGGATTCTCGCCAGTGCGCGCCCGGGACAGCCGGGAGTGGAGCAAGTCCCCCTGTTGCAGGCGCTGGGGCGCACCCTCGCCGACGATGTCGCTGCGACCATCGACGTGCCGCTGGACGACAACAGCGCCATGGATGGCTACGCCCTGCGCGCGGGCGACGTGCCGGGCAGCCTGCAGGTGAGCCAGCGGATTGCCGCGGGCAGTGTGGGCCTGCCGCTGGCTCCGGGCTGCGCGGCGCGTATCTTTACCGGGGCGCCCGTACCGGCCGGGGCGGACGCGGTGGTGATGCAGGAGGATTGCACGGAGCAGGATGGCCGGGTCACCGTCGGGCGCACCCTGGCAGTGGGCGAGAACGTCCGCCGTCGCGGCCAGGACATTCGCACAGGTGCTGTGGTGCAGTCCCGCGGGCGGGTGCTGAGGCCCCAGGACCTGGGGCTGCTGGCGTCCGTGGGCGTGGATCGCGTACCGGTGTATCGCCGGCTGCGGGTGGCGGTGTGTTCCACCGGCGACGAACTGGTGGAACCGGGTGGCGCGACGCTGTCGCCGGGGCAGTCCTACAATTCCAACCGCTTCACCCTGGCCGGTCTGCTGCAGGGTCTGGGCATGGAGTTTGTCGACGGCGGTATCGTGCCCGACGATCCCGAGGCCACCGCTCGGGCCCTGCGCGATCTCGCCAGCCGCGCCGATGTGGTGGTGACCTCCGGCGGGGTATCTGTTGGCGAGGAAGACCATGTACGCGCCCAGGTGGAAAAGCTCGGCCACCTCGACCTGTGGCGGCTGGCGATCAAACCCGGCAAACCCTTCGCCTTCGGTGAGGTTTGCGGCAGGCCATTTATCGGGCTGCCGGGTAATCCCACCTCGAGTTTCGTGACCTTCTGCCTGCTCGCGCGCCCTTTCCTGCTGGCCCTGCAGGGTGCGACAGAGGCGCCCTTGCCCGCGATACCGGCCAGCGCCGGTTTCCGGGTCGGCAGGGCGGGAAAACGGCAGGACTACCTGCGGGTGAGTCTCGAGCCGGTCGCCGGGGGATTGCTGGCGCGCCCCTATGACAACCAGAGCTCCGGCGTACTCAGTTCGGTCAGTCGCTCGACGGCGCTGGCGGTGGTGCCGCCGGATACCCTGGTGGAACCGGGTGACCCGGTACAGGTGTTGTTGCTGGATCTGCTGGCCTGACAACCCCGCGGCAGGCGCGGGGGAGTCGTTAGCCGGGGAGGGATGGCCCGCGCAGGCGGGCCGCTGCTATCCGCTGAATTTCTGGAAAACCAGGGAGGCGTTGGTGCCGCCGAAGCCGAAGCTGTTGGACATCACCCGTTGCAGGTCGACGTTGTCCTGGCGCTCCAGCACGATGGGCATGCCCTCGGCCTCCGGGTCCAGGTTGTCGATATTGGCCGAGGCGCAGATGAAGCCGCGCTGCTGCATCAGCAGGGTGTAGATGGCTTCCTGCACGCCGGCGGCGCCCAGCGAGTGGCCGGAGAGGGACTTGGTCGAGCTGATCGGCGGGGTGTAGCCGCGCTCGGCAAAGGCCTCGCGCACTGCTTTCAGTTCCTGGATATCGCCCGCCGGCGTGGAAGTGCCGTGGGCGTTGATGTAGTCGATCCGGCCGTCAACCGTGGACATCGCCTGGCCCATGCAGCGCTTGGCACCTTCCCCGGAGGGGGCGACCATGTCGTAGCCGTCGGAGGTGGCGCCGTAGCCGACCAGTTCTGCGTAGATTTTCGCGCCGCGGGCCAGGGCGTGTTCCAGTTCCTCGAGCACCAGCATGCCGCCACCGCCGGCGATGACAAAGCCGTCGCGGTCCGCGTCGTAGGCGCGGGAGGCTTTTTCCGGGGTGTCGTTGTACTTGGTGGACAGGGCGCCCATCGCGTCAAACAGGCTGGACAGGGTCCAGTGCAGTTCCTCGCCGCCGCCGGCGAAGACCATGTCCTGCTTGTTCAACTGGATCTGCTCCATGGCGTTGCCGATGCAGTGCGCGCTGGTGGAGCAGGCCGAGGAGATGGAGTAGTTGACGCCCTTGATCCTGAACGGGGTCGCCAGGCAGGCGGATACCGTACTGCCCATGGTCTGGGTGACGCGGTAGGGACCGACCTTGCGCAGGCCGCGCTCGCGGAGGATGTCCGCGGCCTCGGTCTGTTTGGCGGAGGAGGCGCCGCCGGAGCCGGCGATGATCCCGATGCGCTCGTTGGAGATCTGGTCGAGGTCCAGACCCGCATCGGCAATCGCCTGCTGCATCGAAATGTAGGCATAGGCGGCGGCATCGCCCATGAAACGCAGTACCTTGCGATCAATCAGGGCGGGAATGTCGATATCCGGGGCACCGGCGACAAATGACCGCATGCCCATGTCGATATGTTCCTGGCGAATGCCAATACCGGATTTACCCTCGTAGAGGGACCTGGCGACGGTCTCGGCATCGTTGCCAAGACAGGAAACAATGCCGAGGCCGGTAACTACTACTCGTCTGCTCATGGATTCCGAATAACCCCGTATTATTTGTAAAGGCCGACTCGCAGGTCGTTGGCGTGATAGATGTCGCGGCCGTCCACCGAGACGATGCCATCGGCGATGCCCATGACCAGCTTGCGTTCGATGATCCGCTTGATGTTGATCTGGTAGACCACCAGCTTCGAGGTGGGCAGGATTTCGCCGGTGAATTTGACTTCGCCGCAACCCAGGGCACGCCCGCGACCGGGATTGCCGCGCCAGCCGAGGAAGAAACCGAGCAACTGCCACATTGCGTCCAGCCCCAGGCAGCCGGGCATTACCGGGTCGGTGGGGAAATGGCAGTCGAAGAACCAGAGGTCGGGGGTGATGTCCAGTTCGGCAGTGATTTCCCCCTTGCCGTACGCGCCGCCTTCAGAGCTGATGCGGGTGATACGGTCGAGCATCAGCATCTGGTCGATGGGCAGGCGGGCATTGCCTTCACCAAAGAGTTCTCCGTGCCCGCAAGCGACCAGTTCTTCTTTGCTGAACGCGTTCTGTGCTGTCATGTGATTTCCGGTGGTCTCAGGGTGTGCCAGGTATGGGCGGTGGTAAGGGTGCCCATTCTATCTGTTGCGAGGGCCAAGGCCAACCGCGATCGACAGCGTCTGGCGGGAATCCTGCCAGTTCGATAAGATCAGTTTGCCGTGTTCCCTTGGAAGCGGTAAAAATAATAACGATGGCTGGATGCCTCCCAAAATCAGGAAACAACATGATTGTACCTATTCTCTTATCTGGCGGAGTCGGTAGCCGCCTCTGGCCGGTTTCCCGCGAAGCCCACCCCAAGCAGTTCCAACCCCTGGCGGGTGAACTTTCCATGCTGCAGGAAACCCTGGAGCGAACGCGGGGGCTCAATGCCAGCAGCCCGATCGTCGTGTGTAACGAAGAACACCGCTTCATGGTTGCAGAACAACTGCGCCAGCAGTGCATTGATCCAGGCGCATTGATTCTTGAGCCCGAAGGTCGCAATACCGCCCCTGCGGTTGCGCTGGCTGCATTGCATGCCGCGCAGGATGATCCCGGAGCGGTGTTGCTGGTGTTGCCGGCGGATCATGTCATTACCCGAGTGGAGGCGTTCAGCGAGGCGGTGCAGTCGGCCTTGCCTCTGGCCCGCTCCGGGCGCTTGGTTACATTCGGGGTAGTACCTACCAGCCCTGAGACAGGTTACGGATACATCAAGTGTGGGGCCACGCTGGGTGACAGGCTGCATGAGCTGGAACGCTTCGTGGAAAAGCCGGACGGCCAGACCGCCGCCGCCTACCTTGCCAGTGGCGACTATGTCTGGAACAGCGGCATGTTCATGTTTGCCGCCACCAGCTTCCTTGAGGAACTGGAGCAGTTCGCACCGCCGATCCTGGCGGCTTGCCGGGCCGCCATGGTCGGCGCCAAAACCGATCTCGATTTCGTTCGTCCCGATGCCGGGGCCTTCTCGGCCTGTCCCTCGGATAGCATCGATTACGCTGTCATGGAGCATACCCGGCGCGGTGCGGTGGTGGCTCTGGACTGCGGCTGGAGCGACGTCGGCGCCTGGTCGGCTCTGTGGGAGGTAGCTGAACACGACGCGGCTGGCAATGTCCTGCGCGGCGACGTGTTGCTGGACAATTGTAGTGACAGCTATTTTTATGCCGACTCGCGATTGGTCGCCGCTACCGGTGTGGAAAACCTCGTCGTGGTGGAGACCGCGGATGCGGTGCTGGTAGCTGCGCGCGACAGCGTGCAGGACGTGAAGCGCATCGTGCAGGCACTGAAGTCCAGCGAGCGCCCCGAGGTCTCACTCCACCAGAAGGTTTATCGCCCCTGGGGGTCCTACGAATCCCTGGTGACAGCTGAGCGTTTCCAGGTCAAGCGCATCATCGTCAACCCCGGAGCGGCGCTGTCACTGCAGATGCACCATCACCGCGCCGAGCACTGGATAGTGGTTCACGGCACGGCGGAAGTGACATGTGATGACAGGGTGTTTATGCTGGGAGAGGACGAATCGACCTATATCCCCCTCGGTCATCGGCACCGCCTGGCCAACCCGGGCAAAATTCCGCTGGAGTTGATTGAAGTGCAGTCCGGAACCTATTTGGGTGAAGACGACATAGTGCGTTTCGACGATCATTATGGACGCAAGAGCTGAATTTCCCACCAAGGAGTTTTCATGATTACCAAGTGTCTTTTCCCCGTTGCCGGTTACGGTACCCGGTTTCTGCCCGCCACCAAAAGCATGCCCAAGGAGATGTTGCCGATTGTCAACAAACCGTTGGTGCAGTACGGGGTAGAGGAGGCAATCGAAGCGGGGATGAAGACCTGTGCGTTTGTCACCGGTCGCGGCAAGCGTTCGATCGCCGACCACTTCGATATCAGCTACGAGCTGGAACACCAGATATCCGGTACCGGCAAGGAAAAGTACCTGCAGAGCATTCGCGGTGTGCTGGACAAGGGCGTATTCACCATGGTCCGCCAGCGCGAGATGAAAGGCCTGGGACATGCCATCCTGACCGGCCGCTCGCTGATCGGCAATGAGCCATTCGGCGTGTTGCTGTCGGACGACCTCTGCCTCAACGGCGAGGGCGACGGCGTGCTGAAGCAAATGGCCGCGCTGTACAACCAGTTCCGCTGCTCCATTGTCGCGATCCAGGAAGTGCCGATGGATGAGGTACACAAATACGGTGTCATCTCCGGCGAGAGCCTCAAGGAGGGTATCTACCGGGTCGATGGCATGGTGGAAAAGCCGGACCAGAAAGACGCACCTTCCAATCTCGCCATTATCGGCCGCTACATCCTGACCCCCGACATCTTCGAGATCATCGAGGACACCCCCCCGGGCGCCAACGGGGAGATCCAGCTGACCGACGCGCTGCAGATCCAGGCCCAGCGCGGCTGCGTGATGGCTTACAAGTTCGAGGGGCGGCGCTTTGACTGCGGTAGCGTTCCCGGCTTTGTCGAGGCGACCAATTTCGTCTACGAAAACTGCTACCAGGCAGATTAGGAGATGGGCGTGAAGGAAATTACCTGTTTCAAGGCCTACGACGTTCGCGGCCGGGTGCCGGACCAGCTCAACGAGGATATCGCCCGGCGTATCGGACGCGCCTATGCGGAGGTGATCAAGCCGGGCACGGTGGTGGTCGGTCACGATATCCGGCTCTCCAGTGAATCGATCAAGGCGGCGGTCAGCGAGGGACTCATGGAGCAGGGGGTGGATGTCTACGACATCGGCCTGTGCGGCACGGAGGAAATCTACTTTGCCACCTCCCACGCCAAAATGGGCGGCGGCATCGCGGTGACCGCGAGCCACAATCCCAAGGATTACAATGGCATGAAGTTCGTGCGCGAGGAATCGCGGCCGATTTCCGCGGATACCGGCTTGCAGGAAATCCGCGCCCTGGCCGAGCGCGATGAGTTTGAACCGGCTGCACAGCGTGGTTCCATGCATGTGCTGGATACCGACCAGGCCTACGTGGAACACCTGCTTTCCTATATCGATGTCGCCGCGCTGAAGCCCCTCAAGGTCGTCGTAGATGCGGGCAATGGCGGCGCGGGCAGGGTGATCGACCTGCTGGAACCCCACCTGCCCTTCGAGTTCATCAAGCTGCACCACAACCCCGACGGCAACTTTCCCAACGGCGTGCCCAACCCGCTACTGCCGGAAAATCGCAGCGCGGCAATCGCCGCGGTACGCGACAATGGCGCCGACCTCGGTATCGCCTGGGACGGCGATTTCGACCGTTGCTTTTTCTTCGACGAAAGCGGTGAGTTCATCGAGGGCTATTACGTCGTCGGCCTGCTGGCCGAAGCGTTCCTGCAGCTGGAGAAAGGCGCCAAAATCGTCCACGACCCGCGCCTGACCTGGAACACGATCGATGTGGTGAAGGCTGCTGGCGGCATACCGGTGCTGACCAAGTGCGGCCACGCCTTCATCAAGGAGCGCATGCGCAAGGAAAACGCGGCCTACGGCGGCGAGATGAGCGCCCACCATTACTTCCGCGATTTCGCCTACTGCGACAGCGGCATGATTCCCTGGCTGCTGGTTACCGGCCTACTGGCCAGCACCGGCAAGCCGCTGTCCAAGCTGGTCGCGGAGCGGGTGGCCGCCTATCCCTGTTCCGGGGAGATCAACCGCAGTGTCGATGACGCGGCGGCGGTATTGGCAAAGGCTGAGCAAGCCTACGCCGGTCAGGGCGAGGTCGACCACACCGATGGGGTCAGCGTGGACTGCGGTGAATGGCGCTTCAACCTGCGTATGTCCAACACCGAACCGGTGGTGCGCCTGAACGTGGAATCGCGCGGCGACAAGGCCCTGATGGAGGCGAAAACCGCCGAGTTGCTGGCACTGATCGAAGCCTGACGGCTGGAAGAGGCGTGCCGCACGCCGGGTGGAATCGCGCTATAATCGGGGGGTAATCGGCCCTCGGATAAGGTGATGATAAACATCGTGCGGCCCGTCTCTATAGCGCTGTTGTGCCTGGCCTGTGCCGGGTGTGCAGGCACTGCTTCAAGTGGTTCGGCGGCTCACGTCGACTCAATTGCCAGTTTTCGTCGCGACGAAGCGTTCGGGCCGCCACCGGATATCCCCTCTCCCGACGCGATTTACCAGCTGACAGACGCACAAACTGCCGCATTCGACATCTGGTTCAACGGTTCACGGCAGAGCCGGAATCCTCCCTACCGCCGGGTGGCGGATTACCTCAAACACATCACCGAGGACTTCAGTTATCGCGGCGATACCCTCCTCGCCAGCGAGGCGCTGGCGCAGGAGTCGGGCAATTGCCTGTCGCTGGCGATACTGACCACAGCCCTGGCGAGGCGCGCCGGCGTGGAAATCGATCACCAGTTGATGATCGATGCCCCGGTCTACCAGATTCGCGAGGGCGTCGTGGAGAAGGGTGTCCATGTGCGGACGCGGCTCAGCGACCCGGAATGGCTGCCGGAACAGGATATCCAGCTGCTGCGGCCCCCGTCGGTGGTTATCGATTATTTTCCCACCGGTCGCGAACGTTTTTTCGGCAACCTTTCCTTCGGCGAATTTACCGGGCGCTACTACCGTAACTTAGCGGTGGATGCGCTCGAGGCTGGCGAGCTCGACCGGGCCTACTGGTACACGGTGAGTGCACTCGAAGCGGCGCCCGCCGATGCAGAGTCACTGAACCTCCTTGCCGTGGTTTATCGTCACGCGGGCATGAACGAGCTCGCCGAGGACACCTACCGATTCGGTATCGCTAACACCGAATACCCACTGACCCTGCTGAAAAACCTGCGTTTGCTCCTGCTGTCCGAGGGACGCAGCGCGGAGGCAGAGCAGGTCGCACAACAGCTGTCGAGGATCGATGACCCCAGCCCGATGCGCTGGTACGCGCTGGGATTGGCGGCGCTGGGTGAGGGTGACTTCCGCGCGGCGGTCGGCTTTCTGGAAACCGCCGCGGAGCTGGCGCCCTACAGTGCCGAAATCCAGGGGGAACTCGCCAAGGCCTACTATTTCGCGGGCAAGCGCAGCAAGGCGAAGCAGGCCTTTGCCCGGGCAGTTGAGGCAGCCGAGGAGCCGGAATCGCGCTCGCTTTACCAGGGCAAGCTCGCAGTCCTGTCGCGGCGTTAGGCAGATTTGTCCTGGGCACTTCGCCACTCCGCAATCAGGCGCGCCGTCGCCGGATCCATGTCGCCCGCCACGTCCGGGTCCTCCAGCAGGCCGAGAATCTGCACGCCGATCTCCTTGCCCAGTTCAACGCCCCACTGGTCGAAGGGGTTGATGCCCCAGAGCACCCCGCTGCAGTAGGTGCGGTGCTCGTACAGCGCAAGCAGCGCGCCGAGCGTGGCTGGTGTCAGCGCGTCCATGGTGATCACGTTGTGGGGCTTGTTGCCGGGGATCACCAGGTGCGGCGCCAGCGCCGCGGCATCTTCCGCGCTGTAGCCGCGCGCCAGCAGGGATTGCGTGGCGGCAGGCTCGGAGCGCCCCACCATCATCGCCCGGCTCTGCGCCAGGCAGTTGGCCACCAGGCGGCGGTGCTGTTCGCTCATGCCAGTGTGGGTGGTGAACGGCAGGACGAAGTCGGCGGGGCACAGTTCGGTACCCTGGTGCAGCAACTGGTGGAAGGAGTGCTGGCCGATGGTGCCGGCGGAACCCCAGAGCACCGGACCGGTGGCGTAGCCCAGGGCGCCGCCGTCCGCACCGACCCGTTTGCCATTGCTCTCCATGGTCAGCTGCTGCAGGTAGTCGGGCAGGTGCGCCAGGCACTGGTCGTAGGGCAGGACCACGTGGTTGCCGGCGCCGAGCAGGTTGCGGTTCCAGATCTCCAGCAGGCTTAGCAGTACCGGCAGGTTGTCCGCCAGCGGCGCCTCGGCAAAGTGCCGGTCCATGGCGGCGGCACCGGCCAGAAAGTCGGCGAAGTTGTCCCAGCCCACTGAGATGGCGCAGGACAGGCCGATAGCCGACCACACGGAATAGCGGCCGCCCACCCAGTCCCAGATCGGCAGGCAGTTTTCCTCGGCGATGCCGAACTCGGTGGCCGCCGGGATATTGGTGGTGATGGCGAGGAAATGCCGGGCGAGATCGGCATCCGTCGCGCCGGCAGCGCGCATCCAGTCGCGGGCGAACAGGCTGTTGGTCAGGGTTTCCTCGGTGCGGAAGGACTTCGAGCAGACCACGAACAGGGTGGTCTCCGGGTCGAGCTCGAGCAGGGTGTCCTGCAGGTCGGCCGGGTCTACGTTGGCCACGTAGTGGCAGGCGATGCCGCCCTGGTAGGGACGCAGGGCCTCGGTGACCAGGCGCGGGCCCAGGTCGGAACCGCCGATGCCGATGTTGACGACGTCGGTGATGGCGTCGCCATTAAATCCCTTGTGGGTACCGCTGTTGATGAGCGCGGCAATGTCGCGCATGCGCAGGCGAGTGGCTTCCACCTGCGCGAACTTGTCCTCCAGTCCCGCCGGGGCAGTGGCTGCCCGCAGCAGGGAGTGTAGCGCCGGCCGCGCCTCGGTGTTGTTGACGCTGTCGCCGCGCAGCAGGGCCTGGATATGGGCGGGGAGGTCCGCCTCGTTGGCGAGTTGCAGTAGCGCAGCCAGGGCTGGAGGGTCGAGCAACTGCCGGCTGAAATCGAGCCCCAGGCCGGCACCGCTGCGGGAGAATGCATCTTCCCGGCCAGGCTGGCCGGCGAAGAGATTTGCGAGTGTTGCTCCACGCAGGGCCAGCGCCTGATCCCGAAGTGTTGAAAAGGCGGGATACAGGTCCAGTCGTGGTGCGGCGGGCATGGCGGGGAGTCCTTACTACGGGAAGCGATTGCTTTCGAGTATAGGAAGGCCCCGGGTGCGAAGCAATTGAATGGCCGACTACTTCGGGTGAATCAGCTGTCGCGGGCGACCGAAAGTTCGGCGACGGCCTGCAGTGAGGACTTCGCCGGGCTGTCCTCCAGTACGTGCAGTGCGGCTAGCGCCAGGTCGCGGTAATGGCAGGCGCGCTGGCGGGTAAACTCCAGCGCACCGCAGCGCTGCACGGCGGCCACGACTTCCCCGATGTGTTCGCTGGAACGCGCGAGCACAGCATCGCGCACCAGGGATTGCTCGGCGGGAGAGCCCTGGGCCATGGTGTGGATCAGGGGCAGGGTGACCTTGCCCTCGTTGAGGTCGTCACCGACATTCTTGCCCATGGTCGCGGGGTCACCGGCGTAGTCGAGCAGGTCGTCGATCATCTGGAAGGCGATACCGAGGTTGAGGCCGAACTCGCGCATGGCGCTGCGCAGGCCGGTGTCGACATTCCCCAGGGTCGCCGCGCCGTAGGTGGCGGCGCTGAACAGCACCGCGGTCTTGCGGGTAATGACGTCCAGGTACTGCTGTTCGTTGGTGTCCGGGTTGCCGGCCCGCTCCAGTTGCAGCACCTCGCCCTCGGCTATGGTATTGGTGGTGTCCGCCATATGCCGCAGCACCTCGTGGTTGGCGAGGTCCACCATCAGCTGGAAGGCGCGGGTGTAGAGGAAGTCTCCTACCAGCACCGAGGAGGCGTTGCCGAACTCGGCGTTGGCGGTGGGGCGACCGCGGCGCAGGCTGGAAATATCGACCACATCGTCATGCAACAGCGTGGCGGTGTGGATGAATTCGATCACCGCGGCGAATTTGATATGGGCGTCGTCACAGCGACCCAGGGCGGCGGCCGTCAGCAGCGCCAGCAGGGGGCGCAGTCGCTTGCCGCCGGCATCGACGATGTAATGACCGATATTTTCCACGGTCGCAACATCGGAATGCAGTTGGTCGATGATTAACTGGTTGACCCGCTCGAATTCGGCGGCAACCGGCGAGCGAATCTCTTGCATAGGAAATGACAGCCAGGGTGCACCGGCATGCTAGGTGCGCCCCCCCGGGCTGTCAAGCGTTACGGTGCGTCTTGGCTTTGCCGGGCGGCCGCGCCATGGTCAGTGCTCCAATGCCCAGCAGGACCAGCAGGGCTCCCAGCCATTGCAGGGGCTGCAGGCGTTCATCCGGGAAAAGTGCTACCGCCATCATTACTGTCAGCACCGGGCCGAACATGGCGACGATGCCTGCCTCGGAGGCGCCGGCCCGGTGTACGCCTTCCAGCATCAGGAAATAGGGTAGCGCGGTGGAAAACAGCACCAGGGCCAGCATCCAGCCGAGCGCGGGCAGGTCCAGCGCGAGCTCCCCCGCAGTGGTACCCGGCAGCAGCAGGAGCGCCATCAGTACCAGGGTAAAACTGTTGGAAACCTGGTTGAAGCGCACCGAGCCAATCTCGCGCATGACACCCTGGCTGAGCCACAGGAACAGCGCGTAGCAGGTCGCGGCCCCGAGTCCAAAGGCAATGCCCGCTGCCCCGATAGCGCCGCCCTGCCAGCCCGGTATAAGGAGTAGCAGCATGCCAACCCAGGCTGCCGCGAACACGGCAACCTGCAGGCCCGGCGGCATGCGCCGGTACTGCAGCGCGTGAATGACCAGCAGCAGTGCGGGAAACAGGTAGAGCAGGATGCGCGATACGCTCGCCCCCAGCTGGTGGATGGCGTTGAAGTCGCACCAGGCGCTGAGGAAGAACAGGGCCCCGGTAAGCAGGCACAGCTGCCACTGGCGCGCTGTCAGCGGCGCCTTTGGTTTGTGCCGGTTGAGCCAGAGCGCGCCCAGCCAGAACATGGGCACCGCGAGTGCGAACCGCCACACCAGTAACGCGTCCACGGAGACGCCGTGCTGGTAGACGAAGCGGGCGAATATGCCCTTCATGGCCATGCCCAGGGTGGCGATGGCGACGAGGAAGAGGCCCGATTGCCAGATAGGGGGGCGTGACGCGTTCAGTCTGGATGCCTTGGCGGGTGTCAGGGGGTGCCCTCATCTTGACGCGACTGGCGGGTAAAACCCAGTGAAAAGCGCGACTGGGGCATATTCCCATTGGTAATGGATTTCCCAAAAAGGATAATGGTTTATAATTGTGTGGCATGGATCGGCGTTTGCGCACAGCACGGTGCCCCGCGGCCTCTGCCGGGAGGGGCAAATTTCCCCTTGTGACACGTGGCTGATTTGGGTAGAATCGCCGCCCTCTGCCCCCTGGTACCTCCCCTGAGGCTTGCTGGAGGGGTTCTCAACAACGTTTGTGCCTTGCTCTGCCCCCTTGATTATCAAGGGTTTTTATCAAATTGCGAGCAGGCTAAGTAAACGGAGCACGCAATGTACGCAGTTATTGAAGCCGGTGGCAAGCAGCACCGCGTCGTCGAGGGTGAAACCCTCAAGCTGGAAAAGATCGAAGCCGCCACTGGCGAGTCTGTCGAATTCGATCGCGTCCTGATGATTGGCGGCGGCGACGCAGTCAAGATCGGCACCCCCGTTGTGGCAGGCGGCAAGGTTACCGCTGAAGTCGTTGCCCACGGTCGTCACAAGAAAGTGAAGATCGTCAAATTCAACCGCCGCAAGCACTATCGGAAGGAAACTGGCCACCGCCAGTGGTACACCGAAGTGAAGATCACCGGTATCTCGGCGTAACAGGAGGAATTGACTCATGGCACACAAGAAAGCAGGCGGTAGTACTCGTAACGGCCGCGATTCCGAAAGTAAACGCCTTGGCGTGAAGCGCTTCGGCGGCCAGGCGGTCCTGGCTGGCAACATCCTCGTTCGCCAGCGCGGCACCAAGTTCCACGCCGGTGAAAACGTCGGCATGGGCAAGGATCACACCCTGTTCGCCACCGCCGATGGCAAGGTTGAATTCGTGACCCGCGGCCCGAACAACCGCAAGTTCGTTCAGGTGGTGAGCGCCTGATCGCACTGTCGCGACAAGAAACAAAAAGCCTCGTCTGATGACGGGGCTTTTTTTTATATACTGGATTGGTACAGGAGACCCGGTGCGGGGCAGGCCCTTTCGTCTCTGGAGGGGAAGTTCCGGACGCGAGGTGAGGGTGGGAAAGCCGCCCGCGCCGCGGATACCCGATACCACGGATAGCTTATGAAATTCGTCGATGAAGCAAGTATCACGGTTTACGCCGGCAAGGGCGGCAACGGCTGCCTCAGCTTCCGGCGTGAGAAATTCATTGCCAAGGGCGGCCCGGATGGCGGCGACGGCGGCGATGGCGGCAGCGTGTACCTCGAGGGCGACAACAACCTCAACACCATGGTCGACTACCGCTACGTACGCAGTTACCGCGCCGAGAGCGGCGAATCGGGCAAGGGGCGCAATTGCACCGGCAAGAGCGGCAAGGACCTGGTGCTCAAGGTGCCGGTGGGTACTTCCATCCTGGACGAGGACACCGGTGAACTGCTCGGCGACATCCAGGCCGATGGCCAGCAGTTGATGGTGGCCCAGGGCGGTTTCCACGGCCTCGGCAATACCCGCTTCAAATCCAGTACCAATCGCGCCCCGCGGCAGACCACCCACGGCACCGAGGGCGAGGTCCGGGCACTCAAGCTCGAACTCAAGGTGATGGCCGATGTCGGCCTGCTGGGCCTGCCCAACGCGGGCAAGTCGACCTTTATCCGCGCGGTCTCCTCGGCCAAGCCGAAAGTGGCGGACTACCCCTTCACCACCCTGGTGCCCAACCTCGGGGTGGTCGGCGTGGAGGCGCACCGCAGTTTCGTGGTGGCGGATATCCCCGGCCTGATCGAGGGTGCCTCGGAAGGCGCCGGCCTCGGCATCCGCTTCCTCAAGCACCTGACCCGCAACCGCATTCTCCTGCACCTGGTGGACATGGCCCCCTGGGATGCAGTCGAGCCCGCAGATGCCGCGGTCGCCATCGTCCACGAGTTGGAGCAGTTCAGTCCCACCCTGGCCGCGCGCGAGCGCTGGCTGGTGCTCAACAAGTGCGACCTGCTGGACGCCGAAACGCTCGCCGAACGGCGCGCGGCGATCATCGAAGCACTGGACTGGCAGGGGCCGGTTTACGAGATCTCGGCGATCAAGGGCGAGGGCACGGACGTGCTTTGTGGTGACCTCATGCGCCATCTCGAGGAGCTGCAGGAGCGCGAGGCAGCCGATCCCGAACTGGCCGAGGCGGAACGCGAAGCCCAGCTGCGCATGCAGGCCGAGGCCCGCGAGCGGATAGCCGAACTGCGTGCGGCCCGTCGCCGCCCCGCGAAGGGCGACAGCGATGACGATGACGACGACTGGGACGAAGACGATTACGACGTCGAGGTAGAGTACGCCCCCTGATGAGTGAACGAGCTGAAATCGCTGCCGGCCGGCGCTGGGTGGTCAAGGTCGGCAGTGCGCTGCTGACCAACGATGGTCGCGGGCTTGATGAACTGGTGATCGCCAATCTGGTCGAGCAGATTGCCCGGCTGCGCGCGAGCGGCTGTGAGGTGGTGCTGGTCTCCAGTGGCGCGGTCGCCGCGGGCGTGGTGCGCCTCGGCCTGTCGGCGCGCCCCCACGTGCTGCACGAACTGCAGGCCGCGGCGGCGGTGGGCCAGTCGGTACTGGTACAGAACTACGAGAACGCCTTCAAGCAGCACGGTATTATCGCCGCGCAGGTCCTGCTGGGTCACGACGACGTCATCGCCCGCGACCGCTACCTCAACGCCCGCGGTACCCTGAGTACCCTGCTGAATTTTGGCGTGGTGCCGGTGGTCAACGAGAACGACACCGTGGTCACCGATGAGATCCGCTTCGGTGACAACGACACCCTGGCCGCGCTGGTGGCCAACCTGATCGACGCCGATGGCCTGATGCTGCTGACCGACCAGCAGGGCCTGTTCGATGCCGACCCGCGCAGGAATCCCGGTGCCCGGCTGGTGGAGATGGCCGATGTGCTGTCGCCGGAGCTCGACAGCATGGCCGGGGAGGGCGGCGTGCTGGGCCGCGGCGGGATGATTACCAAGCTGCGCGCTGCACGGCTGGCTGCGCGCTCGGGCACTGAAACCATCATCGCCGGTGGCCGCGAGGCGGATGTGCTGGCGCGCATCGCCAGCGGCGACAACATCGGCACCTGGCTGCGCAGCGGCAAGCGCCCGGAAAATGCCCGCAAGCAATGGCTGGCGGGCATGTTGCAGGTGCAGGGCAGCGTCAGCCTCGATGCCGGCGCCGTGCGCGTGCTGCGTGAATCCGGTCGCAGCCTGTTGCCGGTGGGGGTACGTGAAGTGCAGGGTCGCTTCGCGCGTGGCGACCTCATCTCCTGTCGCGACCCGGAAGGTCGCGAAGTCGCTCGGGGCCTGTGTAATTACAGTGCCGAGGAAACCCGCCAGATCATGGGCAAGGCTTCGTCGGCCATCGAAAGCATCCTGGGTTATGCCGGGGATGAAGAGCTGATTCACCGCGACAACCTGGTGCTGGTGTAGGGGTGAGCGGGAGCCGTCGCCTGCCCCGCTGCCCGCGCCGCTCCACCGAGTTCCGACTGCTCCTCGGCCAGCCGCTGGCTGTGCTGTCGGCCCCTGTGAAATAATACGCTGCTTTTCCCGGGAGAAACTGCCTCGCTCATGTCCGTCTCAACCGCGCTCCTGTTAACCGGCTACTGTGTCGCCATCGCCTGTGTGTCGCTGGCGGGCGGCTTGTTGCCAGACCGGATTCGCATGACCCACACCCGCACCCAGCTGGTCATGAGCCTGGTTTCCGGCCTGATGCTCGGCGTGGCGTTTTTCCACCTGCTGCCCCACAGCATTGCGCTCGGCGGCGAACAGGCCTCGGTGGACCGGGCGGTGGACTGGCTGATGGTCGGCCTGATCGCCATGCTGCTGATGTTGCGCCTGTTCAATTTTCACCAGCACGATTTCAGCCCGGAGGAGGATGAGCACCACGATCATCCCCATGCCCACCACCATCACGACCACGGGCAGCCGGACCAGCCGGCGGCCCACGGCGCCAGCTGGATCGGGGTGGCCCTGGGCCTCGGTTTGCACAGCGTGATCGACGGTATCGCACTGGGTGCGGTGATGCGCGGTGATACCCATACCAGTGCGGCCGGCGCGCTGGCTGGATTCGGTGTGTTCATGGCAGTGTTGCTGCACAAGCCCCTGGACGCGATGTCGGTTACGACGATCATGCAGGCCGGCGGCAGCAGCCGGATGGCGAGGATGGCGGCGAACCTGCTGTTCGCGCTGCTCTGCCCACTGGGAGCACTGGCGTTTTATTTCGGTGTAGACCTGCTCACCTATTCTGGCGATGCCGTGGTGGCCGGCGCACTGGCTTTCTCGGCGGGGGCATTCGTGTGTATCGCGCTCAGTGACCTGCTGCCCGAGGTGCACTTCCACAGCCATGACCGCTTCAAGCTGACCACTGCCTTCCTGCTGGGGATTGCCCTGGCTTACAGCATTGGGGTGCTGGAGCCCCACTCCTTCCACCACTGAATTTTTTCCTGCGCGTGTCGGGGGTGGCAGGTGGTATTGCCGGGCTTACTCGATGCGGTTGAAAACCCACCCGGCCAGTTCCTCGCTGGCGATCTGGGCCAGCGCCGCGATGTGCTCGGGTTCACTGTTGAGGCAGGGAATGTAGCCGTAGTCGCTGCCACCGGCCTCGAGAAATACATCGCGGTTTTCCATGGCGATTTCCTCGAGGGTCTCCAGGCAGTCTGCACTGAAGCCGGGGCAGATCACCTGCAGGGATTTGACACCCTGGCCAGCCAGTTCCCTGAGGGTGGTATCGGTGGCCGGTTGCAGCCAGGGTTCGCGGCCGAAGCGGGACTGGAAGCAGGTGAGGTAGCTCTCTTCCGCCAGGTCCAGCAACTCCGCGACCAGGCGGGTGGTGTGCAGGCACTGCAGGTAGTAGGGGTCGCCCTCGTCGCACTGCCGCTGGGGCACCCCGTGGTAGGAAAACACCAGCTTGTCCGGTTTGCCGTGCTCGGCCTGGTATTTGCGGATTTGCAGCGCCAGGGCGCCGATGTAATCTGCGTGATCGTGGTAATCGTGGACGGTGCGCAGGGCCGGCACGTCGCGCCGCCGCATCAGCGGTTGTACCAGCGCGTCGAAAACGGAAGCGCTGGCGGCGCCGCTGTACTGCGGATAAAGCGGTATCACCAGCAGGCGTGTGACACCTTGCTCCAGCATGCCGTCGACCACCTGGTCGATTGACGGGCTGCCGTAGCGCATCGCGAATTCCACCAGCAACTCTTCGCCGTAGCGCTCCTGCAGGGTTGCCCGCAGGGCATTGGCCTGATCGCGGGTGTAAACCAGCAGGGGTGAGCCCTGTTCCGTCCACACGCGCTGGTAGGCGCGCGCCGAACGCCCGGGGCGGAAATTGAGAATGAATCCATTGAGGATGAACCACCACAGCAGGCGCGGGGCTTCCACCACCCGTGGATCGGACAGGAACTGCTTGAGAAAACGGCGCAGGGCGCCGCGCTCGGCCGCATCCGGAGTCCCGAGGTTGGCAAGCAGTACGCCGACTTTCACCGGCGCGCTGGGATCAATGGTTTTGCTGCGTTGATAGTTCATGCTGCGCCACAATATACGGTGAGCACGCCGCAGCGCCAAGTGGTTGCGGCCTTTTTACCGCCAAATCCACCGGTTTCATTAGAGCAGCGTGTCGGCAACCAGTCCGAGCAGGAACAGGGTGGTGAAGCGCCGGGTATGGCGAAACGCCCAGGCGGAGAACCACAGCGGCCAGACATCCGCGGCGTAATCCGCCGGCGGTGTAGCCGGCTTGGGCTGCCTGAAGGCGCGCCACAGGGCCGGGAATTGCGCCAGGGCTGCCAGCACTACCAGCAGGGGCCACTGGAAGGCGCCGCCCAGCACCAGGGCGATACACAGGAGGTACTGGGCGATGATCATGCCCAGCACCGCCCAGCGGGCGGCGCGCTCGCCGATGAGCACCGGCAGGGTGCGCACGTGCTTCTCCCGGTCCGCTTCCAGCTTGTCGGTGTGCTTGCCGAAGAGGACGGTGGTCGGTCCCAGCGCGAAGACGATACTCAGCCAGGTCACATCCCAGCTCCAGTCGGCCGTCTGTACGTAATACGCGCCGCCCACCATCAGTGGCCCCCAGACCAGCAGTACAGCGGGCTCACCGAGACCGTAGTATTTCAGCGGCCAGGTGTAGAACAGTACGAAGAACGCCCCGGCCAGCATCAGGTCCAGGGTCAGGCCGCTGCGCTGGAACACCAGCCAGCCGCCGAGGCCGAGGGCGACGGCTGCGGTGGTGCCGGTGTAGCGCCAGAACTGCGTCTCGCTCATCAGGCCGTCTTCCAGTACGTGGACGCCGTACTGGTTGCGGTAGTAATTGTCCCGGTCGATGCCGCGGCGTGAATCGGTATAGTCATTGAGCAGGTTATTGGTCGCGTGGGCGAACACCAGCCCGAGCACGGTGGCCAGCCACAGGTCCCAGTGGAACGCGCCGGCCCGCCAGGCCAGCAGGCCGCCGAGGGCTGCGGCGGTGAAGGTCATGAACAGCACCGAGGCGCGGCAGGCGATCAGCCAGCGCGCCACGGGGTCGAGTTGTTGCCATTCACTGGCGCTGAGCTTGGGCATGCGGTCCAGGGCCTGCGCCCAGACACTCAGGTTGATCATGCGAGAGGGTCCCCTTGGATATCCCGTTCTAGGGTAGCTTATTTTCGCGGTAAGTCGCGATGCCAGTGTGCATGGCCGCGCTCGGGGGACCAATATTCCCCGTCGTCGGCGGCGCGCCACTCGCGCCTGCAGGACCGCTGGGCTTGCAGCGCCGGGTTGCGGGACTGCGGGGCAGCGGCGGCAGGTGCCGGTGGTGACTGTACAGCGCCGGCAAGCTGCCGCTACCATCAGGGGGAGTGATTACTTGCAGACCGGTCCTGGTGCGCACCGGCTGTACTTGTACGGAACGGCTATGGCAAAAAAACGGAACTCGGGCTTTGGTGCATTGGGGCGTGGTATGGCGGTCTCCCTGGCCGGTCTGCGCGCCGGTGGTGCGCTGGCCCTGGACGGTGCGGTGGGCCGGGTGCTGGGTCGCGAGGAGGGCGATTCCGAATTCGCCCGCCGCGAGGCGCGGCGTTTTGTCGCCGAACTGGGCCGACTCAAGGGCACCTATGTAAAGATCGGCCAGATGATGGCGCTGTTCGGCGAGCATTTCCTGCCGGCGGTACTGGTGGAGGCGCTGCGCGAACTCTCCGATGGCACCGAACCAATGGCCTGGAGCGAGCTGGAACCATTCGTGCGCGAATCCCTCGGCGCACGCTACGACGAACTGGACATCGATCCGCAGGCGGTTGCTGCGGCCTCGCTGGCCCAGGTACACCTGGCCAGGTTGCGGGACGGCGGCGAGTGGATCTGCCTGAAAATCCAGTATCCCGGCCTGCGCGAACTCATCGAAGCGGATTTCGACGCGGTCATCCGCATGCTGGTTTTATCGCGTTGGGTAAAGTCGGGGCGCGATCTCGATAACTGGATGCATTCCCTGCGCGAACACCTGCTGCTGGAAATCGACTACCGGCGCGAAGCGCGGGTGACGACGCAAATGCGCGAGCGGGTGAGCACCCTGAGGGTGGACTCCGTTCACTACCACGTACCCGAACTGTTTCCCCGCTACTGCAGCGGGGAGGTGCTGGCGATGGAATTCATCGAGGGCTACCCGGTTACCGCCAAAGAGGTCTCGGGCCTGTCCCAGGCCCGGCGCGATGCCCTGGGCCGGGCCATGCTCGAGCTGTTTTTCTACGAGCTCTATGACTGGGGCCTGCTGCAGACCGACCCCAATTTCGGCAATTACCTGTTGCGGCTGGATGATCGCCGCAAGAGCGAGGCGGACGACGAGCTGGCCCTGCTGGATTTCGGTTCGGTGCTGGATTGCCCGGAGGATTTTCTCCTGCACCTGCGCCGCACGGTGGCGGCCAGCCAGCAGCAGGATATGCACGCGATAGTCGAGGGACTGACCGGACTGGGTTGCCTGCAGCCCGATGCCAGTGCCGAGGGGCGGGAGATGTTCGCGGACTTCTGCCTGCACCTGCTGGAACCGCTGCGCCCGGCGGACCAGCTGCCGGCGGAATACCTCAATGCCCAGGGAGAGTATTGCTGGGCCCGCTCGCACCTGATGCGCCGCGCGGGAAAGAAAGCGGCTGCCTCTGCGGCCAGCCGCCACTTTACACCGCCATCGCGGGAGTTCGCGCTGATCGCGCGCAAGTTAACCGGTGTGTTCAATTTTATTGCCGCGCTGGATGCCCAGTTCAACGGCTGCGATGTGCTTGAGCGGCATGTTGCCGCCTGGCAGGAACGGGAAATTCCGGCGGGATAGCATGCGGCCGGCAGCGCAGCTGCCGGCCGTCAGTCAGTTTCTCAGGTGGCGTTGCGGGCCGCCGGTACGGACAGATTCTCCGCCCGTTCGCTGCGTATCCGCAGGACCAGCGGCACCAGTACCACCACCATCAGGGGGGCGAAGATCGCCACCAGGGCCAGCAGTGTGGGCTGCATGCCCTGGCTGTCCAGCGCCATACCCAGCAGTGGACCGGTGACGATAAACACCGAGCGCACCGCAAGGCTGACCAGCGAGTTCACCGTGGCCCTGAATTCGCCGGGTACCCGCCGGTTGAGCGCCTCGTAGAATAGCGTCATCGACAGGCCGCGGGATATCTGTATCGCGAAGCCGCAGAATACCCCGAACCAGCCGGCGCCAAAGGCCATTCCCAGCAGGCCACCGAGGGGCAGGACGGCGATCATTACCAGCAGGAGTCGCGTGCCGAAATACCTTTCCAGCGCGCCGCTGTAACGCGCCGCCAGGCTCGCGGTCAGCGCGAAGGCCGCCCAGATATAGCCGAACCACTCCAGCGGAATACCCTGCATTTCCCAGTACTTCTGGTAGACCCAGAAGACGTAGACGGCGAACAGGCCGAATACCGCGATGGCGGCTGCAGTCCACAACACTACCGGGCGCCCGAACAGCAGTATGCCGAGGATGCGCCGGGCATTGGCTGCGTGGCCGCCGGATTCGGGTACCTGGCTGGTGATGCGCGGTACTTCCACCAGTCCCAGCCCGAGTATTGCCGGTGCAAAGCCGACAATGGCCTGGACCAGCACCACGCTATCCAGCGAGCGCATCAGCAGCAGGCTGGCAACTACACCCGCTGCGCCGGAAGCCGCCGCTTCCAGGGAGATCAGCCGGCTCAGGGATTTGCCCGCTCCGGCTCCGCCGTCGAGGCCCTGCTCCTGCAGGTAGACTTCAGTGTCGTAGAGCAGCGCGAGATCCGCGCCGCTGATCAGGCTGAAACCCACCCCGAGGATGGCTTCGTAGACCAGGAAATCGACGAAGCTGTCCGCCCACAGCAGTGAAAAAAAGCCGATCGCGTTCAGCCCGGCACCGAGCAGGATGGCATTGCGCCGGCCCCAGATGTCTGCGATGTAGCCCGAGGGCACTTCGAACAGCGCGATGGTCAGCGCGAACAGGGCCTGAGTCTGCAGTACCTCGCTCATGCTCAGGCCGTGGCTTTGCAGCAGGGGTACGTAGATCGGTACCACCACGATGAAGCCGAGCAGGAACCCCATCATGTAGATGGTCCTGATATTGTTCTGTAATTCCTTTTTCACGGTTCTTCTTCCCGTTTATGGGAGAACCCTGAAAGCGAAGACCTGGAAAGTAGGGGAATTAAAAAAGGCCTCCGGAATCAGGGTTCTCGGAGGCCTTTTTCATGAATCTAGTTCAAATGCTTCCTCAAACCACCCCGCATACCCACAGGCACACGGGCGACATGGCGGTAGCGCCATCTCGTTTGCCGATGTATGCCTGATGCAGACTGGTCATGGAAATCACTCTTCAAAAAATGGTTGGGCCCGTAGGCTGTGGCAATAATGCGCCTGTACTGCGGTTTTGGTCAATATTGGAGTTGGGCAATGTGGAAAAAGTCACAGCGAATTTTGAAATTCACGATGAAAGATTATTAAAAATTTGAACCATATATCTGAAAAAAAACCGAAGGTTGATTCGAATTTCCCCCTGAGATGCAGCTACGACCAACGCACATGAGGGGCAAGAAGGCAGCCGGAACACGCCAAAAAGCGCACATCCCTGTGCAGGCTCGGTCGGCGACATCCCTGTCGCCGAACGGTTCCAGCTGCCCTCTTGCGCCTAATGTGCTCTTTTGGTGTGTGCATCGACTGTTGCGAAATCCCCAGGAAACTTGCCGTCAGGATATGTCCAGAACTTCCTCGTTCCCGCTGTGCTCATCAAGGTAAGTTACTGAAGTTGTTTTGAAATTCAGGTCCACAAACAGGCGGCAGTAGTACTCTCCGTGCCGCCAGGCCATGGCCACGCTGGCGTCACTGGAGTAGTTGAGTTCGAAGTGGCCGTCGAAGGCGGGGTAGCTGCAGCGAAAGCGCATCAGTTTCAGGAGGCGCTGGACCACCGGGCGTTCGATTTCCCGGTCGACTTCCTCCAGCGAATAGTAGTGGCGGTTGATGTCGCGCAATTCGCCGGTCTGGTGCATCAGTTCCTCGTCGTTGGCGCCCACCAGCAGGCCGACGTAGTAGACCTGGGGAATGCCGGGGGTGAAGAACTGGATCGCCCGCGCCGCGATATAGGCGTCGTCGTTCTGCATCAGGGCGTCGTAGAAGGTGCAGGTGAGCTGGTAGATGGCGCCGACGCTGTGAATGTTGACCGCGGACCTGCGCATGATCGGGTCGGCGCTGCGGGTTTCGATATTGTTGATCAGCAGGCGGATTTTCTCGTCGGGGAGCACGCCCTCGACGTCAGGAATACAGATACCGTCGTGGGTGTCGAGCACGGTGACCATATTGCGCGGGCACATGCGCAGCCAGTTTTTCAGGTGGACACTGTTGTTGTCGAGCAGGGAGTACAGCAACAGCGGCGGCAGGGCGAAGCCGTAGGGATGCATGTTGCGGCGGCTGATCGCGTACTGGAAGCTGGTGTGGTCGTGGACTTCCGGCAGGCACTCGGCGCCGTGTTTCAGGGCAACCTCGTTGATCCACTCCAGGTTGCGGTAGACCTGCGGTTCCACCAGGAAGCAGCTGGTGCCAATTTCCTTGGTCGTGTAGCCAAAGGCGTCCAGGCGCAGCAATTTGACGCCGTGTGAGGTCAACTCGCGAATGTAGCGTTCCAGCAGGCGGTAGGTCAGCGGAGAATTGTAATTGAGATCAATCTGCTGCTCGGTGAATGTACACCAGACGCGCGCAGTGCCGCCGTTGGCGAAGGTGACTTCACGAAAGGGTTCCTTTTCCTTGCGGATATGAATCTTGGCCATGTCGTCGTGGCTGATCTCGCCGAAGCTGTCTACGTCGACGAACAGTTCGGCGTATTCAGACTCGAAACCGTGCTGGAGGAAGTCCCTGAATTCCTCGGATTCATCCGAGATATGGTTCACGGTGAGATCGGCGCAAATATCGTAGTTTGCCGCGATGCGCTCCACGTCATGCCAGTCGCCGACGTCGGGGTCGACTTCACAGTGGGTGAGTGGGGAGAAACCGCCGTCGGCGTTGGACGGATAGAAGGGCAGGATGTGCACACCGCCGACCGCGTCGGAGAAGTGTTTCTCCAGGGTCGCGTAGAGGTCGGCCAGATTGTTGCCGATGCGATTGGGATAGCAGATCAGTTGTATCTTGTTTTTCAACAGCATGGAACTTCCTTGGTCGGCGCCGGCCGATCTTCCAGTCGGTTGGATGTCCGCCAGACGGTCTGCGGCCGCTTATACGATTGTGCTGCTCCGGCGGTTTAATGGGTCCTGTGCACCCGGTGTCACAGTTCTGATAACAGTCAGTCCAGGGAGGTGGCACTAGACCACGTCGGCATTCTCCGCTTCCGGGTGACTGCGGTACAGGCTGTCCGTCGCCGTAGTGGCGTCCGAATATGCAGCCGTGATTTCGCCGATGAAACTGGCGTCGTATTCCTTCACCGAGTCGAGGTAGTCGTTTGCCCAATAATCGATATCGTAGTGACTGACAATGTCGAATGCCTCGGAGAGCCGGTTGCGGGCTTCCTCGCGACTCATCGACAGCCCGAAATAACAGGTATCCACCAGTTCCCGGGGGTCGTGGGGGTTGGTGAGTACCGCGCCACGCAGTTCGGCGGCAGCACCGGCGAATTCCGAGAGCACCAGCACGCCGCTGCCCTGGCTCATCCCCTGTGCCGCAATGTATTCCTTGGCCACGAGGTTGAGACCGTCGCGCAGCGGGGTAATCCACATCAGGTCGGCCATGGTGTAGTAGATCACCAGTTCCTCGAAGGGCAGGGCGCGGAAGAAGAACTGCACCGGCGTCCAGCCGACCCGGGCGAAGCGGCCGTTGATGCGACCGACAGTCTGTTCGATCTGTACCTGTAACTGGTCGTAGATGGTCATGCCGCTGGCCGCGGGAACGCAGACCATGATCAGGGTGATTTTTCCAGCCAGCTCCGGATGCTCGTCGAGCAGGGTTTCGTAGGCCTCGAGCTTTTCCAGGATGCCCTTGGTGAAGTCCAGTCGCTCCACGGACAGGATCAGGCGGATGCCGTGTAGTTCTTTGCGCAACGCGTTCATGCGCTGTTGTGCGTCCGGGTCCTGCAATACCGAAGCAACCCGATTGAGGTCGAGACCGACCGGGTGTGCACCGAGGCCGATGAGGCGGTCATTGACCTTGATGCGGGTGGTCATTTCATCCAGCCCCACGGCGCAGCCATAGCTGAGAAAGCGGGGCGCGCAGCTTACGCGCTGGACCTTTTCGACCGGCATGACGCCGCGTGCGACATCCACAAAGTTTTCTGCCTGTCGCGGGATGTGAAAGCCGATGTAATCGCACTGCAGCAGGCTGCCGACAATCTGGCGCCGCCATGGCAGGACGTTGAAGACATCCGCCGAGGGGAAATAGGTGTGGTGGAAAAAGGAAATGGTCACGTCCGGTCGCAGTTCGCGCAGGAAGGCGGGCACCATCCACAGGTTGTAGTCGTGAATCCAGACGGTGGCGCCCGCAGCCGCTTCAGCGGCAGTGCACTCGGCGAATAGCCGGTTCACCTCGAGGAAGCGCTGCCAGTGGTCTTCCTGGAAGGAGGCGCGTTCCCAGAACGTGTGCAGGGTGGGCCAGAAAGCCTCTTTGGAAAATTTCTTGTAGAAGATATCCACGTCCTGGGCGGTGAGGGGGACGCGAGCGGCGACCAGGTTGGGGTAGTTTTGCGCATCCACCTCGGTATGCACGACAAACTTGTCATCCGGCCCCTTGTGTTGTGCCCAGGCTACCCAGGAACCCTGGCGACCGTCGGCGAAGAGGCTCAGCAGGGTCGGGATGATGCCGTTCGGTGACTTGGGGCGGCGGCGTATGACTTCGCCGTTTTCGACGATTTCCTCGTAGGGCAGGCGGTGGTACACGATGACCAGGTCCGATTTGCCGGACTGGTAATTCTCACGTATTTCCGTATCGATACCGGCACGCCCGAGGTAAGAAAAATAGCTGATGGCCTGGAGGATACCGCCCGCACCCGGGGCCTCGGCGTGGAATACGCGTGAGCGACCCCGGGTGGATTCCAGCAGCGCCGCTTCGGATTCGCCCACGCAGACACCATTGAAAGTCTGCTGGAACATGGAGAGATCATTGAGGGTATCCCCCGCGACCAGCACCCGGGCCGGGTCCACGCCGAGATGCTCGACCAGGGCGGTCAGTGTGCGCCCCTTGTTGATTCCCCGGGGCAGGACATCCAGGTAATGGTCGGCAGAGTACAGCAGGTCGCATTCCAGCTCCGCGACAATCTCGTGAATTTCCCCGGTGACAGCGTCCGCCTCGCAGAAGTAGGAGCAGCGGCGTTCCTGCGGAACATCCTGTCGCTGGATATTGTCGATGTGCTGCAGGGCCTGTTCGACCACATGTTCGCCGGGCCACAGGCAGTCGATCTCTGCTTGAAGCGGGTGCAGTGGTTGCAGGGTTTCACCGTCGACGACCGTACAGCCGACATCGCAAATGATGTAGCGCGGTTTGGGGATCATCGGGTCCGACAGCAGCGGCAGGACTGACTCGAGGCCGCGTCCGGTGACAAACACCAGGTCGATGTCCGGGTGAGAGGAGATAAGCTGGTACAGGTTGTTGCGATCTTTCAGGCTGCCGCCGAGAAAGGTTCCATCGAGATCTGTCGCTAATAGCATCCGGTACTCCCGTCAGGTTGTTTGTGGACTGCTTTGCAGCGGGATCAGCACGCCGGGATGGCGGAGCGTAGGGTAAGCTCGGCCATCCTGACTCCAGTCCATTCCGGTGCTGGAGCTGCATTTGCCAGTAAACAACCTCGGCGGGAATATGTGGTTTTTATAACGCGAGGGAAAACAGCACGGGCACCGAAGTGCTTAGTGACAAAATGTTTTCTGAAAATTATTAAACCAGAATCAGCTTGAAATTACGAAGTTTTTTCCAGAATGAATTTTTAACCCTGTTTTTTCCGCGTTTTTTCCCGAAATGTACACATGCATGTTACATGCAGGCAGGTCCTCACCAGAAAATCCCGACCACAACCAGTGTCAGGATCGCCAGTAAAGCCACACGAAGCAGCATTGTGTTGGGCAATTTATCGCTGCTTTCCGACCCGATGGCGGCCGCCTGCATCTCGCTGGCGCGGTCCATGCCCGGCAGCGCCTGCAAAAGGAATATGAGAGTGATCGTCGCTGCAAACAGCAGCCCCGCCATAATCGTGAAGTGCAGGGTAAGCCAATGGAACTGCGCGGCGACAAAAGCCAGCGCCGAACACAGGTGGCCGAGCAGCAGGCCGTACAGCGCCGCGCCGGCCCCGATCCGTTTGCTGCAGAAGCCGACGGCGAAAACCGCGACCAGTGGCGGTGTCACATAGGCGAAGGTCTGTTGCAGGTAGGCAAAAAGGCCGGGAAACCGGTCGATAGCCGGCGCCCAAAGGGCCGCGAGTATCATCAACACGATGGTACTGATCCGGCCGAGACGCGCCAGTTGGAGGGAACTGATGGTCGGGTGGCGCGGTTGCACGAAATCCACCATCAGCAGGGTCGAGGCGGAGTTGAGAGTGGAGTCGACGCTGGACATGATCGCCGCCATCAGGCCCGCCAGCATCAGGCCGGCGATACCTGCCGGAGCGTATTCGGCGATCAGGCGCGGGAAGACGGTGTCGGCGCGTTCCAGGTCCGGCAGCAGGACTGTGGCCATCGCCCCTGGCATAACCATCAGGAACAACGGCAGCAATTTGAGCGCGGCGGCGAGCATCGCACCTCTGGCGGCGGCCTCTACATTGCGGGCGCCGAGCAGGCGCTGGGCGACGTACTGGTTCATCGTCCAGTAATAGAAACCAAGTAAGGGCAGGCCGATGAGAGTGCCGAGCCAGGGCAGGGCGGGGTCGTCCAGGGGGCGAATCAGCGACAGGTGTTCCGGATCGACGGCTGCGCTGACGGTGGCCCAGCTGAAATCGAATTCCGCGAACACCAGCAGCGCGAGTATCAGCGAGCCGGCCAGCAGCACGATGGATTGCAGCACATCGGTATAGACGACCGCGCGCAACCCGCCGGCGGCAGTGTAGAGACCGGCAAACAGGGCCATGGCTGCGCAGGTCGGCGCGAGGCTGAAGTGCGGGAAGAACAGCATCAGTACCAGGGCCCCGGCGTAGAGACTGCCCGCGGTATCCAGCACAATACTGAGAAACAGTGAAACCGCTGAAAGGTATTTGCGCAGGGCCGGACTGAAGCGCTTTTCCAGGACTTCGGGGATGGTGGTAATGCGCTTGCCGATAAATACCGGGACCACGAACGCAGCGGTGAAAAGCAGTACGAGGGCCGCCATCCACTCGTAGTTGGCCACCGAAATACCGGATTCCCAGGCGGCACCGGGCAGGCCGATCAGGGTGGTGGAGGAAATGTTCGAGGCAAACAGGGACAGGCCGATGGCCGCCGGGCCGAGGCTGCGCCCGGCGAGGAAAAGTTCTTCGGTGTCGGGGGACTTTCGTGTGACCAGCGCACACAGGGCAATGACCACGCAGACGTAGCCGGCAATAACCGCATAATCCAACGTTGTGAGCGTTGGCACGAGTTCCTCCCTGGTAAGGCAATCTGGCAGCGGTGGTCTGGCTTGGCCGCCGCTACCTCACCATTGTTACTGGAAGCGTGGCGGGATTTCAAATCGTGCGCCAGCCGTGTGGGCATGATTGCGGGCCTGGAGGGTCAGCACTGGCGGCTGTTCCGGAGCAAAAACGCCTATGGCAGCATGCCAGCAGCGCCCTGTAAAGCATGGCGTCGATGGCGGGAAATACTCTATATTGCCGTCTATGACCGATAAAATTGCATTTTCTTCCGTACGCCCGAGGCACAGCCTCGATCTTCTTTCCCAGCGCGAGATGACCAGCCTCGTCGAGGTGAACCCGGAGGTGTATGCCCTGTTCCGGCTCTGTGCGCTGGCGGTACTCAACACCGGGGTCAACGTGGACGACACGCGGGAAGTATCCGCCCGCTACGACGATTTCAGGCTGCAGGTGGTCCCGGAACCCCGTGGGCTGAAACTCGAGTTGCATAACGCGCCAGCACAGGCCTTCGTGGATGGCCGGATGATCGAGGGTATCAGCGCCCACCTGTTTTCTGCGCTGCGCGATATTGTCTATACCCACCACAAGCTGGCCCAGGTCGGGCAGTTCGACCTGGAATCCCGCAGCGGCATCACTGACGCGGTGTTCCGGGTGCTGCGCAACGCCAACATAGTGCGCAGCGATACCTCACCGCGTCTCGTGGTCTGTTGGGGCGGACACTCCATCTCCCGGCAGGAGTATGACTTCAGCAAGGAGGTAGGCTACGAGTTCGGGCTGCGCGGCATGGATATCGCTACCGGCTGCGGGCCGGGGGCGATGAAGGGGCCGATGAAGGGGGCGGCCATTGGTCATGCCAAACAACTTAACCACGGCTGTCGCTACGTCGGTATTTCCGAGCCCGGGATCATCGTCGCCGAGTCACCGAATGCCATGGTCAACGAACTGGTGATCCTGCCGGACATCGAAAAGCGCCTGGAGGCATTCGTGCGGCTGGCGCACGGCATCGTCATTTTTCCCGGCGGCGTGGGTACCGCCGAGGAAATCATGTACCTGCTCGGGGTGAAGATGCACCCGGCCAACGCGGATATTCCCCTGCCGCTGATCATGGCGGCGCCGAAGGGCAGCGAGGCCTGGTTCGAGCGAATCGACCGCTTCCTGCGCCATGCCCTCGGGGAGGAGGTGTCCCGCCACTACGACATCATCATTGGCGACCCGGCGGGTGTAGCGCAGCGCATGAAACAGGGGCTCAGGGATGTGCGCGACTACCGGGTGCGCACCAGTGAATCCTTCGGTTTCAACTGGGGACTGCACATCGAAAACGCCCTGCAGCAGCCCTTCATCCCTTCCCATGAACGGATGGCGGCCCTGCACCTGGATCGCTCGCGGCCGCAACATGAACTGATCGCCGACCTGCGACGGGTGTTTTCCGGGCTGGTGGCCGGCAATGTGAAAGAACAGGGCATTCGCCAGGTGGAGGAGCATGGCCCCTACCAGCTCAATGGCGAAGCGGACGTCATTGCCCTGCTCGGTGAACTGCTCGCCGGTTTCGTGGCGGAGGGGCGCATGAAGATAAATCCGGACAACTATGTCCCCTGTTTCAGTCTCGCCTGCTGACGTGGTTCAGCGGACCGAGCGGTAGGTGCCCTGCAGTTCCGCTCCGGTGAACACTATCTGCCATAACTGGCCGCGACCGGAACGGAAGAAGCCGGCACAGCACTGCAGGTAGTATTTCCACATGCGGTAGAAGTGCTCGTCGTAGTATTCACTCTTCAGCTGAGGCCAGGCGCGATCAAAGTTTTCCCACCAGGCCATCAGGGTGCGGTCGTAATCCGGGCCGAAGTTGTGCCAGTCCTGCAGGGTGAGCAGGCCCTCGAATGCCTTGCTGATACGTTTTGCCGATGGCAGTTTGCCGTTGGGGAAAATATAGGTGTCGATCCAGGGGTCGTCGCGGGTGGTGGTGCGGTATTCGCCGATCGTATGCAGCAGGAAGCAGCCCCCGGGTTGCATCAGCCTGCGCACCTTGCGGAAAAATGTGCGGTAGTTTTTCGGGCCTACGTGTTCGAACATGCCCACCGAGACCACTTTGTCGAACTGCCCTTCCAGGCTGCGGTAGTCCATCAGTTCAATGCTGGCGGGAAGTCCGGACAGCCGCTCCCTGGCCAGGGCGGCCTGTTCCTTCGATACTGTAATGCCGGTGACGTTAACACCGTAGTGACGGGCGGCGAATTCCGCCAGTCCGCCCCAGCCGCAGCCGATGTCCAGCAGGCGCTCGCCCGCCTGCAGTTTCAGCTTGCGGCAGATCAGGTCGAGCTTGGCCTGCTGCGCGTCGGCGAGATTGGTCGCGGTTTCCCAGTAGGCGCAGCTGTAGGACATGGTGGGGTCGAGCATGGCCTGGTATATCGGGTTGCCGATATCGTAGTGGCGCTCGCCAACCTCGTGGGCGTGGCGTCGGCTCTGGCGGTTGCGCAAAAGGTTTTTCAGGTAACCGGACAGGGCGTGGCCGAGCAGGCGCAGTCGCAGTGAACGGTGGAGCCGGTTATCCACCCGCGCGCGCAGGAAGCGGTTGATCAGTTCATCGACCTGGGCGGCGTCCCACTGGCCGTCGACGAAGGATTCGCCGAGCCCGAGGGAACCGCTGGTAAGAATCCGCTCGTAGGTGGCGGCGTCGAAGACCTGTATATCCCACGGCTTATCGCCGTTGAAGGTGACGCCGGCCAGCGCCGCCAGTTGTGCCAGTGCGGCGGGCGGCGCAGGTTGCGCGGGCCCTCCTGGGCTGGCCTTCCCGAATCCGTCGGGGTCGTGTTGTTCCTGCAGCACGGCGCACCCTCCAGTGGACGTCCCTCCGGTAGCACCGGGCGGGTCCGGTTAGATGGTTCCTGCTAAACAGTATAAGAAATAATCAACGGTTTTGTAGTGGGCTCAATCGCGGGTGGGACGCTGGATGCCCGCCTCCAGCAGCAGGCGGGTGGCGCGCCGGGTGATATCGGTTTTGAAATCCTTCTCGTGGTCGACGTCGAGGACGTAGGCCTTGGCGCGCAGGCGGATAGCGATACGCTCGGCGAGTGCGACTTCCTCGATGGAAAAGGTCACCGGCTTTTTCAGGAAGGCGAAGCGACTGGTGACAATGACCTGGCGGATGATGTCCCGCGCCTGGTCGATATCCGCGTCCAGTGCGAGGTGGAAGTCGGCGGTGACCATCATCTCCATGGCGCCCATGTTGCCCGACGCCACCACATCGGTGATAAAGCGCGAATTCGGAATCGTCACCGTATTATCGTCGAGTGTCTGCAGGCGCACCGAGCGCAGAGTGATCGCGGTGATGGTGCCGTAGGTATCGTTGAAGGAGACCCGGTCGCCCACCTGGAAGGGCCGGTCAAACAACAGCATGATGCCGGAGACCAGGGAGGCCGCAACGTCTTTCAGGGCAAAGCCGAGGGCGACGGCGATGGAACCGCCGACGGCGATCAGGAATTCCTTCGGCGGCTGCAGCACCCCGACGATCAGGACCACGGTGCCGCCGATATAGAGTACGAAAGTGGTGAGGGTCGACAGTTGCAGCAACTGGAAGCGGCGGGAGGGCATGCGCTCCATCAGCAGTTCGCAGAAGCGGCGCACGAACCAGTTGAGCAGCCAGATGGTGAGGATGCCGGCCAGCAGGAGCAGCAGCGTCGTGGCGTCGAACATGTCGGCCACGACGTCGAACTGTTCGATCAGTTTGTCGCCGTTTTCATTCATGGAGGAGGTTTTTCCTCGCCAGCAGGCGGGTGATGGCCGGATACCAGAGCGGCACGATCCGGTAGCGCCGGTTCGCCGAACGTTGTACCAGGCCGATATCGAAGGCAATTTTCAGTGCCGCCCGCACCCTGCTTTCCGGCAGTGCGGTCGTCGCCACCAGTTCCTCGCTGGTCATGTTTTCGTGCAGGACCAGCGCGGCGTAGGTGAAGTGCATTTCCTTGTCCAGGCGCTCCAGCGCAGCGCCGGCCACCTCTACTGGCAGGCCCACCGTCACGCTGCTGCCGTTGACCGTGACCGAGGTCAGCCACAGGCGTAGCGCGAGCAGCGGATTGCCGCGGCAGGCGTCCCACAACAGGCTGAAATACAGTTGCTCCGCGTTGCGGATATTGCCGGCTTCCGGACCGCGGGAGGAGAGCAGGATGCTGTCGTAGTGAATCTTGCAGCCGCTGAGCTGGTTGCGCGAGAGAATCAGGGAGCGGATATCGTTCTGGCTCCAGGGTCGGGTATGCAGCAGGGTGCCGAACTGGTAGTCGCGGCCGAATACGTTGCCGAGATAGGCCCAGCTCTGGTTGTTCATCGCCACTACCCAGAACACGTTGCGCAGCCGGGCGCGGGTCAGGCCGAGCAGGAACTCCCAGCCCTGCAGGCCCCCGACCCGGCGCAGGAAACAGTTCTGCGCGTTGTCCAGCACCAGTACTGTCGGCTCGCGGTCGGTATCCGATTTGACCAGTTCCGCCGGACCGTCGACGAGGCCGACGCCGAGTATCGGTTCCAGCAGTGCAGCGATGGCCTCGGGGCTCGCGCACTTGGCGGGCACCTCAACGTACTCGACTCTCGGTGCGGCCTCCTGCCGGCCGAGCCATTCGCAGGTTTTCATCAGTACGGTGGTTTTGCCGGAGCCCCGCTCGCCGTTGAACAACAGGGAATTTTCCTCGGATTTCTCCCCCAGCCAGGCATCCAGGGACTTCTGCAGGCGCTCGCCCACATCCACCACAATGAACGGAGGTTCGCCCGCATCCAGGGTTTCACCGAAGTACACCTGGTAGCGGGCCAGGGCACTTTCGTCGGACAGCGACACGGCGTCCTCGTCGGCCTGGCCGGAGCGCAGCTTGAAGCCGCGCGCCATCAGCCGCCGGTACCAGTCGTAGTCCACCAGCCCCTTGTGCACGAAGAACACCAGCAGCGCGGCCAGCAGGAAGGGTGTCGCCAGCGGCGCCAGCAGCACGAAGCGCCAGTCGGCAAACAGGCGCTCCGCCGGAGCATCCCAGGCCGAGGGCAGGATGGACTGCAGTGCGCGGATAAATTCGCTGCGCCAGGGAAGCAGCAGCAGGCCCAGCGCGACCAGCATGGCGGCTACGGTGAGCCAGTCGAGCAGGGCGAGGCTGAGCGACGAACCGAGGGTCATCCCGACAACGTCCATCAGCAGCCACGGCAGGATCACGATCCGGGCGAAACGCCGCGCCCGCAGCACCGCGGCCTGTTGCTGCTGGCCGTTGAGGTAGCTGCCCGCGAGGCTCGCGATGCGGTGCAGGAACCACTCCCCGGCCAGGCACAGCAAGCCGTAGACGATGTAGAGGCGGGCGAAGGGCAGCAGGGGCAGCAGCAGCGGCAGGTGGTGGTTGCGGTACTGGTGCTCCAGTACTGCGAGACCGAGCCAGCCGAGGATCCAGGGCAACAACTCGGGAATCGGCGCGGTCATGCGCACCAGTTGGGCGCGGGCGCGGCTGCCGTGACAGCGCCGGGCAAAGGCGGCCTGTGCGCGATTGGCGGGGCCGCGACTGGCGCGGGCGAAGAATCCCAGCGCGATAAAAGCGCCCAGCCCCAGCAGGTACTCGAAGCCGAGCAACCAGCGTTTGCCGCGTGTACCCCCGGCGGTACTGGCAAAGTCCTCGGCGATCGCGGGCAGCATGGAGAGCAGGATGCCCTGCATGGCCCGGCCCTCGTCGTAGAGCAGGCGGGCGCTGTCGCCCGCGCCCGCCAGGGCACTGCGGAATGCGTTGTGGTGCTCGGCCCAGAGCCAGCCGCGAACGGCGTTGTAGGCCCGGGCCTGGATCAGCGTATCCATGGCGGCGAGCCGGTAGTGGCGGTGGACCGCGCCGGACAGCTCCGCGCTGGCTTCGCGCAGCAGGTTTTCCGGGGGTGTGGCCGCGGTACGGTTTAAATCCAGGGATTGCCGCCAGTGCTGCAACCAGTCATCGATGACCTGCGCGGACACGTTTCCCTGCAGGGTCTTTAGCATCTGCAGGTAGGCGAGGCGCCCGCTTTGCAGGCGGCTGTCGAGCAGGGCAATTTCACGGAGTAACTCCGCGTTGCTCGTGCCGGATATGTCAGCGACCTGCCGGGTGCTGCGGCTGAGCCGGGCCCGCGAAGCCCACAGGTCAAGCATGCCCTCGCGGGCGGGCGCGGGCAGGTTGGCCCAGTTTTCGGCGCGCAGGCGGACCAGTTGCGCCTTCTGCCAGACCAGTGCTTCGCGGGTCTTACGGTAGCCTGCCTGTAGCGCCTCGCAGCGCACGTTCTCCGCCGCGTGGGTCGGCGCCGCTTCGCCGTCGTCTCCCGAGAGCAGAGCGACGATCTCATCTACACCGAGGTCCGCGTCGGCGTCGCCTTCGAGAATGTCCTCGATGGCAGTGGCCTGGCGCTGGAAACCTGCGAGCTGCTCCTGCAACCTGGCGTAAGTCCTGCGCTCCTCGCGGCAGACGCCGCTTTCCGGCAACAGGTCTTCGGCGTGCAGGGGCAGGCTGGCGAGCAGCGCGAAACAGGCGAGCAGCAGGGCTCTCATCTCAGGCGAGTCCGTTGGTCTTGAGGAATTCGGGTACAGTGCCTCCAAAACCTCCGCGAAGGATCTGGTGATCCGCCGAGGCGACCTGCAGGTCGTCCATGAAAACTGTGAATGCGTGGCTCAGTGTTGCATCCATTGGTTGTGCCGTTGCCCCTTGCGGCTCCCCTGATCGAAAAAGTATAGGCTGTGCCGGCGCAAGTTACGACTTGAGTGCGGTGGCCAGCAGGAAGCCGGTGTACGCCAGGTAGCAAAGCAGCAGCCCCGCGCCTTCGAAGCGGTCGATATTGCCGGGCTTGCGATAGCCGTAACAGACCAGGTAGAGCGACAGGGTCAGGGCGGCCATCACCAGTACGTCGCGGTCGAGCACCTCCGGTGATACCGGCATCGGGTGAATGCTCCCGGCAATCCCGACCACGGCGAGCGTGTTGAACAGGTTGGAGCCGAGTACGTTGCCCACTGCCAGGTCGTGTTCCCCCTTGCGCGCGGCGATCAGGGTAGAGGCGAGTTCCGGCAGCGAAGTGCCGACAGCAATCACCGTCAGGCCAATGACCAGGTCGCTGACGCCGAAGCTGTGGGCAATGTCCACGGCGCCCCAGACCAGCAAGCGCGAACTGGCCACCAGTACCAGCAGGCCGACCACGAGAAAGACCAGGGCGCGGCGCAGGGGCATGGCCCGGGTATCCATTTCCGCCGCGATGTCCCTGCCGAGGCCGTCGCCGGAACGGCGCAGGCCCTGGTAGATCGTCCAGCCCATCAGGCCGGCAAACAGGGCGAGCAGCACACCGGCATCCAGCCGGCTGATATTGCCGTCCAGCAACTGGGCTGCCGCAATAGCGGTAACCAGGGTCAGGATCGGCAGCTCCTTGCGCAGGATGGTGGAATTGACCGCGATGGGGCTGATCAGCGCGGCGAGCCCGAGGATCAGGGCGATGTTGGTAATGTTGGAGCCGTAGGCGTTGCCCAGCGCCAGCCCCGGATTTCCCTGCGCCGCCGAAAATGCCGACACCACCATCTCCGGCATGGACGTGCCAAAGCCGACCACCAGCATGCCGATCAGCAGCGGCGGCACCCGGCAATAGCTGGCGCTGATGGCGGCGCCCTCGACGAACCAGTTCGCGCTCCAGACCAGCAGGATAAGACCGCAGATGACCGCGAGGGCGGGTAACAGCATGGGATATAGAACCTGTACGCAACGAGTGGCCTACTTGAGCATCCCAAAGCGCCTGTGGCAAGCAGGAAATTCAGCCCTGGTCCAATCCCGGAACGTTTTCCTCTGCAGGTTGCTGTTTCCGCAGCCCCAGTCCCTGCAGCACCACATAGAACAGCGGGGTAAAGAAGATGCCGAAAAAGGTTACCCCGAGCATGCCAAAGACCACCGCGATACCCAGTGCATTGCGCAGCTCGGCGCCCGCGCCAGTGGCGACCATCAACGGAATCACACCGAAGATAAACGCGAAGGAGGTCATGATGATCGGGCGCAGGCGCAGACGGCAGGCTTCAAGGGCGGCTTCGGCAATCGACTTGCCCTGGGCCTGCAGCTCGCGGGCGAACTCGACGATCAGGATGGCGTTTTTCGCCGCCAGGGCGATCAGCACGAACAGGCCGACCTGGGTGAAGATGTTGATTTCCGAGCCCATCAGCAACAGGCCGAGGACCGCGCTCAGCAGGCACATCGGCACGATCAGGATGACCGCCAGCGGCAGCTTGATGCTCTCGTACTGCGCCGCGAGCACCAGGAACACCAGCAGCACGCACAGCGGCAACACCAGGGTGAGGGCGCCGGCGGACTGCACCTGCTGGAAGGCGATTTCCGTCCAGCTGAAGGTGACGCCCTTGGGCAGGGCAGCCCGCGCCGCTTCCTCGTAGGCGGCAATCGCCTCGCCGGAGCTGTAGCCCGGGGCGGGCTTGGCGTTGAGGTCCGTCGAGGGGTAGCCGTTGTAGCGCTGCACGAGGTTGGGACCGTAGCTCTGGTCCAGTTTCATCACTGCGCCCAGCGGCACCATCGCGCCGTCCTGGTTGCGGGTCTGCAGCAGAAGGGCGTCGTCGGCCTCGGCGCGGAAGCGCTGGTCGGCCTGCACCATCACCCGGAAGGTGCGGCCGAACTGGTTGAAGTCGTTGACGTAGTAGGAACCGAGGTAGGCCTGCATAGTCAGGAACAGGTCGTCCAGGTTGATGCCCATGCGCTTGGCTTTCTCCCGGTCCACATCGGCAAACAGCTGCGGCGCATTGATCTCGAAGTTGCTGTATGCGCCGGCCAGTTCGGGACGCTTGCGCGCCTCGGCGACCACTGCCTGGGTCATGGCGTTGAGGTTATCGATACCGCTGGCGGTGCGATCCTCGATCTGCATCTTGATGCCGCCCGCCGGCCCGAAGCCGCGAATCGGCGGGGCGGAGATGACCATGGCGAAGGCGTCCTTGAGCCCCGCCAGTCTGGCATTCAACTTGGCCGCCAGGGCGGGGCCGGACTGGTCCGCGCCGCGCTCCTCGAAGGGGTCCAGCGGCAGGAAGATGATCGCGCTGTTGGAGGCGCGGGTAAAGCCGTTGAGGGACAGGCCGGGGAACTGCACCGCGTGGCGGAAACCCGGAATCTCCTGGGCGTAGTTCCAGATCTCCCGCGCCACTTCCTCGGTGCGTTCGATGGAGGCGCCCGGCGGCAGGGAGACCGTGGTGATCAGGTAACCCTTGTCCTGCTCCGGCACGAAACCTTCCGGGGTCTGCTGGAAGCTGATGCCGGCGGCGGCCACCAGCAGGGCATAGATAGCCAGCGACAGCCCGCTGACCCGCAGAACCCGTTTGACCCCGTTCTGGTAGGAGATCGCCGCGCGGTCGAACAGGCGGTTGAAGGGCCGGAACAGCCAGCCGAACGCGCCGTTGATCATCCGCTGCACCCGGTCGGGCTCGGCGTGGTGGGGCTTCAGCAGCAGGGCGCAAAGGGCGGGGGAGAGGGTCAGGGAGTTGAACGCGGACAGGATCGAGGCGAAGGCGATCGACAGTGCGAACTGGCGGTAGAACGCGCCGTTGAAACCGTCCACCAGCGCCGGTGGTACGAACACCGCGCACAGCACCAGCGAGATCGCGATGATCGGGCCGGCCACCTCATCCATGGAACGATGCGCCGCCTCGCGCGGGGAGAGCCCGTCCTCGATGCCGCGCTCGACGTTTTCCACCACCACGATGGCGTCGTCCACCACGATGCCCACCGCCAGCACCAGGCCGAGCAGGGTGAGGGTGTTGATAGAGAAGCCGAACAGCAGCAGGGCCGCCAGCGTGCCGACAATGGAGATCGGCACCGCGATGATCGGGATCAACGCCGCGCGCCAGCTCTGCAGGAACAGCAGCACCACGATGACCACCAGCAGGGTGGCTTCCAGCAGGGTGTGAATCACCGCCTGGATGGATTCGGCGACGAACACCGTGGAGTCGTAGACGATGCTGTATTCCACCCCTTCGGGGAAGCGGGTGGCGAGGTCGTCCATGGTGGACTTGACCTGGTCCGCCAGCTCCAGTGCGTTGGCTCCGGGCTGCAGGAAGACCGGGATGGCCACCGCGGAGCGGTTGTCCAGCATGCTGCGCAGGGCGTATTCCCCGGCACCCAGTTCCAGCCGGGCGACGTCGCGCAGGTAGGTGAGTTCGCCCTTGTCGCCGACCTTGACGATGATGTTCTCGAACTGGTCGATGCTTTGCAGTCGTCCCTGGGCGTTGATGGCGAGCTGGAAGTCGATGGCATTGGACATCGGCGCGCCGCCGACCGAACCGGCAGGCACCTGCACATTCTGCTCGCGCAGCGCGGCGATCACATCGCCCGCAGTGAGCTTGCGGGCTGCGAGTTTTTGCGGGTCCAGCCACACGCGCATGGCGTAGTCGCCGGAGCCGAAGATACGCACATCACCGGCGCCGGGCAGGCGCGCCAGCGCGTCGCGTACCTGGATCAGGGCGTAGTTGCGCAGGTAGAGGCCGTCGTAGCGGTCATCCGGCGAGAACAGGTGTACCACCATGGTCAGGTCCGGCGAACTCTTCTGGGCGGTCACGCCCAACGCGCGGACCTCCGCCGGCAGCCGCGGCAGGGCCTGGGCGACGCGGTTCTGTACCTGCACCTGGGCGCGGTCGATATCCGCACCGAGGCCGAAGACCACGGTGATCGACAGCGAGCCGTCCTGCTGCGCCCGGGAGTTCATGTAGATCATGTCCTCCACACCGGTGATTTCCTGTTCCAGCGGCGCGGCGACGGTCTCCGAGATCACCTCGGGGCTGGCTCCCGGGAACTGCGCCTGTACCACGATGGTGGGCGGGCTGACTTCGGGGTACTCGGCGATCGGCAGCTTGTTCATCGCCAGCAGGCCGGCGACCAGCACCAGCACGGAGAGCACGCTGGCGAAAATCGGCCGTTCGATAAAGAAGTGGGTAAATTTCATCCGTGACCAGCCCTCAGAAGCGGAATGCCAGCTTGGCCGCGTCAGGCGCGGCGGCTTCGATTACGTTGGGCTGTACGGTCATGCCGGGGCGGATGCGCTGCAGGCCGTGCACCACGATTCTTTCACCGCCATCGAGGCCATCCTGGACAATACGGCGGCCCTCATAGAGGCTGCCGGTATATACCCGGCGGTACTCGACGACACCCTTGTCATTCACTACCAGCACATACTTGCGATCCTGGTCGGTGGCGATGGCGGCGTCATCCACCAGTGCCGCCTGGTAGCTGCCGCTGCCCTGCAGGCGCACACGGGCGGCCATGCCGGGGGTAAACTCGCCGTCCGGATTGCTGATCAGGGCACGCGAGGCAATGGTGCCGGTGTCGCGATTGACCCGGTTGTCGATGAAGGTGAGCTGGCCGGTGTAGGGAAAGTCGCCGTCGCTGGTCAGCCCCACATGCACCGGTAATTCGCCGCTGCCGGCGCTGGGCAGGGTGCCGTCATGGATTAGTCCCTTCAGGTTGTTGAAACTGTGCTCATCGGCATTGAAGGAAACGTAGATCGGGTCCAGCGAAACCAGCGTGGTCAGTACACTGCTGCCGGCGGTGACATAGTTGCCGCGGGTGACTTCCGCCCGCGAGACCCGCCCGGCGATCGGTGAGACCACATAGGTGTACTCGAGGTTGAGCTGGGCCTGTTCCAGGGCCGCCTGGGCCGCCTGCAGTTCCGCCTCGGCCTGGCTGAGCTTGCTGGCGCGCTGGTCGTACTCCTCCTTGGATACCGCTTTCAGACTGATCAGTTTTTCCGAGCGGTCGAGATCGATCTGCGCCAGTTCCCGCAGGGATCTGGCCCGCTCGACCTCCGCCTGGGCGCGTTCGAGTTGTAACTGGTAGGGGCGCTGGTCGATCACGAACAGCACCTCGCCCTGGCTGACATCACTGCCTTCATCGAAACGGACATCGTCGATATAGCCGCTGACCCGGGGCCGCAGCTCGACACTTTCCACGGCTTCAAAGTGGCCGGTGAAGGTGGTCCAGTCCTTGACCTGTCCGGTCGCCACGATCCGGACATCAACCTGCGGGGCGGTAGGGGCATCGGCCGCCTGCGCGGCGTCGGATTTGCAGCCCTGCAGGGCACCCGCGACCAGTACAGTGCCCATGCAGGCCAGTGCTGTTTTCCAGAAGGGCAGGGTCAGCGAACGCGCCGCAACAGGGGCGTGCGGGCAGCGCGAGCGGGACGCGAACAGTGGTTTTCGTGACAGTCTCATGGCTCTGGTTCCTTGCGATATACTGGCCCCTTTCTGTAACGGGGGCTTTGCTGCGGTTGCCGGTCAGCTGTACAGGCCGGTGCTTGAGTAGCCACCGGAAGGTGTCGAACCGCGGGCAGCTGCCGATGTATCAGGCAGCTGTCTTAAAAAATATAAAATGGTAGTATGTGACCGGTCAGTAACGTGATAGGATGTTACTGACCGGTAACACACTTCGTCAAGAGATATTTTTATGACAAGTTCAGGTACACCCGAGCCGAAGGAGCAATCCGGGGCTCACGCGACAGCGAAACCCCGCGTACGCGACCGCATCATCGATGCGGCCTCGCACCTCTTTTATTCCCAGGGCATCAACTGCGTGGGGATAGACGCGATCGTCTGCGAGGCGGACACCAACAAGATGAGCCTGTACCGCAACTTCGCCTCCAAGGACGATCTCGTGGTCCAGTACCTGAAGGAGCGACAGCAGGAGCATTTTGCCCGCTGGGATGAGATCTGCGCCACCTGCCCCGACGATCCGCGCGCCCAGCTCGAAGCCATCTTCGAGTCCTTCGTGGCGCGTGGCCACGGCCAGGCCCACTGCGGCTGTCCCGCGGCCAATGCCGCGGTGGAGTTGCGCGGCACCGGTCACGCCGGGCTGGAGGTCATCCATGCAGGCCGGGCCAGGGCCCGCCAGTACATCCGCGACCGCCTCGAGGCGGCCGGTGCGAAAAATCTCGACACCCTCACCGACGGCCTGATCCTGTTGCTGGAAGGTGCGATGCTGTCGCGGATTTCCTTTGCCGAGCAGGAATGGCCTGCTGAAAACATGGTCGCGGCCCTGAAGATACTGCTGGATGCGGAACTGGGTTCTGTAGCGCAGGCTGGAAAATAGCGCATCGGGCCGACAGGTTGACAGCGCTACCATAACCAGCGCGCTGAGTGCACTGCTCGGTGACGGCAAGGGCAATATCGATTTGCCGCGTTGGCAGGCAAAAATGAACTGTCACCGGGTTTTCCTGTCCTTCAGTTAGTACATCCATTGAACCTGAACCCGGGGTGAAATGTGAGTGACCATGGCGTGCACAGCCACCAGCACAAAGCCGGGAGCCTGACTGACCCGGTTTGCGGGATGTCTGTGGATCAGCATTCCCCTCACCACGCTGAGCACGAGGGACATACCTACTTTTTTTGCAGTGCTTCGTGCCAGGGAAAGTTCTCCGCCAGTCCACAACGTTACCTGCATGCTGCGGAGAGCGGCGTAGGCGAGGGCGATCCCGGCGCCTGGTACACCTGTCCGATGCACCCCGAGATTCGCCAGCTCGGGCCGGGTAGCTGCCCGAAATGTGGTATGGCACTGGAGCCGGAGGCGCCATCGCTGGAGGAGGAAGAGAATCCGGAACTGGTCGACTTCACCCGGCGCCTTTACCTCAGCCTGCCTTTTTCCCTCGCCGTTTTCGTGCTCGCCATGTTCGGCCATGGCTGGTTGCCGCCCGGCTGGCACAACTGGGTCGAGTTGCTGCTCGCGACACCGGTAGTGCTGTGGTGCGGATTGCCATTTTTTATCCGGGGCGTCCAGTCGCTCGTCAACCGCAGCCCGAACATGTGGACGCTGATCGGTCTCGGCACCGCCTCGGCCTACCTCTACAGTGTTATCGCAACCCTGGCGCCGCAGCTCTTCCCGCAAGCGTTCTTCATGGACGGCAGGGTCAGTGTGTATTTTGAAGCGGCGGCAGTGATTATCAGCCTGACCCTGATGGGCCAGGTGTTCGAGCTTCGGGCGCGATCGAAGACCTCCGAGGCGATAAAGGCGCTGCTGCAACTCGCCCCCGAGACCGCTCGCCGAATCAATGCAGACGGCAGCGAGGAAGATGTGCCCCTCGCCGAGGTGAGCAAGGGCGACAGTTTAAGGGTTCGCCCCGGCGAGAAAGTGCCGGTGGACGGCGAAGTGATCGAGGGCGGCAGTGCGGTGGATGAATCGATGTTGACCGGGGAGCCCGTGCCGGTCTCCAAGCGCCCGGGCGACAAGGTGATCGGCGCCACCATGAACCGCAGCGGCAGCCTGGTCATTCGCGCCGAAAGCGTGGGTGACGATTCCACCCTGGCCCAGATCGTCAAGCTGGTGAGCCAGGCCCAGCGCTCCCGGGCTCCCATGCAGCGCATGGCGGATGTGGTGGCGGGCTATTTTGTTGTTGTGGTAGTGGGCATCGCGATTATTACCTTCTTCGCCTGGGGGCTGGTTGGTCCCCAGCCCGGCTGGGTGCATGGCCTGATCAGCGCGGTCTCGGTACTGATCATCGCCTGCCCCTGTGCACTCGGGTTGGCGACCCCGATGTCGATCATGGTGGCGACCGGCAAGGCCGCCAACCAGGGCATCCTGTTCCGCGATGCGGCCGCCATCGAGGCCCTGCGCAAGGTCGATACCCTGGTAGTGGACAAGACCGGCACGCTAACCGAGGGCCGGCCGGTATTCCGTTCTGCGATTGGCGGGAAGGACTGCAGTGAGTCGGAAGTGCTGCGCCTCGCCGCCAGCCTCGACCAGGGCAGCGAGCACCCCCTGGCGATGGCCATCGTGGAGGCGGCACGCGAGCGGAGCATCGAACTGGCGGCAGTGCAGGATTTCGACTCCGAATCCGGCATCGGGGTAACCGGAAACGTCGAGGGCAGGCGGCTGGTGTTGGGTAACACCGCGCTGTTGCGGGAATCCGGTATCGACCCTGATGGCTTCGCAGACGAGGCCGATCAGTTGCGCGACAAGGGCGCGAGCGTGATCTTTCTTGGTGTCGATGGTGAGATGGCAGGTATTCTCGCCGTGGCCGACCCGGTGAAACAGTCCAGTCGGGATGCGATCAGGCTGATTCACGAGGCCGGGGTGCGAATCATCATGGCCACCGGTGACGGCGAGAGAACCGCCCGGGCGGTCGGCCAGGAGCTCGGCATCGACGAAGTCCACGGCGAGATAACCCCGCAGGGCAAGCTGGAACTGGTGGCGAAACTGCAGGGCGAAGGCGCCGTGGTCGCCATGGCGGGTGACGGCATCAACGATGCCCCGGCACTGGCGCAGGCCCAGGTGGGTATCGCCATGGGTACCGGTACGGACGTTGCCATGAGCAGCGCGCAGGTCACCCTGGTCAAGGGCGACCTGCGCGGCATCGGCGAGGCGATCAGGCTGTCGGAGCTCACCGTCGGCAATATGCGCCAGAACCTCGGCTTCGCCTTTCTCTATAACAGCATTGGGGTGCCGGTTGCGGCGGGCGTCCTGTTTCCGTTCACCGGCTTACTGTTGTCGCCCATGATCGCGGCGCTGGCGATGAGCCTGAGTTCGGTGTCGGTGGTGACCAATGCACTGCGCCTGCGGTTTCAGTAGGGGATTTTTCCATTACGAGGAGGTGCCTGAAGATGAAATACAGAAACTTGATGGCCGCGGTGATGATCGCCGGGTGTGTAGTACCGCCGTTCGCCCTGGCCCAGGGACAGGGCGGTATGGGCTCGCAGCAGATGGTTCACCAGCAGGGGCATATCTATGGCTCCGAACTTATGACCGAGCAGGAACGCAACGCGTATCGCGACCAGATGCGCGCGGCCAAAACCGAGCAGGAGCGCGACCAGATACGCGCGGCGCACCATGAAGCGATGCGCCAGCGAGCTGAGGCCATGGGCAAGCAGCTGCCGGACGACCCACCCGAGTACGGCGGCCACATGGGCATGCACGGGCAAGGACAGGGCTCCGGGCAGGGTGCAGGCATGCAGGGTAGCGGCAAAAAAAACCAGGGCGGAATGTAAGCCGTTCTGCGCAGACTGCTTACTCGGCCCCGGTTCCCGCCCGGAATGTGTTGTTCCAGCAGGGTTGAAGTGCGGAAGCTGTCGGGTGCTGGGTAGGCTGTCCCCCGATTAACTTCTGCCCAGCACGTCGTCCCGGACGCTTTCGGCGACGGCTGCCACTGCCTGAATTTTCTCGGCGGGCACGTTAAACTCCTGCAGCGTTGTGCCGAGTATTTCAATAATCGCGTCGACATGGGAGTCATTGAGCCCCCTCTCGACCAAGTGGGCGTGGCCGTCGCGCATGTTTTTACCCGTGTACTTGTTGGGCCCCCCGAACGCGAATGACAGGAACGACTTCTGCTTGCGCGCCTGCCGCTCCATGTCGGTGCTGTCAAAGAAACCGTTTACACGGTCATCGGCCAGGACTTTCTGGTAAAAGGCGTCAACGACCGCATCCAGTGCTGCCGCGCCACCCAGGTCTTCGAAAAGGCTCATATTGAACTCCAGACAGGGAAAGAATGTAATATTGTTGAAACACCGTTAAAATGTATTTCAAATACATCTTATAGGATTCTCCCCGGAATACAAGTTCCTGACAATTTTTTATCTGGAGATAGACAGGAAAGGTCATGAAACTCAGCCTGTACACCGATTTCTCGCTGCGTGTCCTACTGTACATCGGTACCAACAGCGGCCGGCGTGTCACCATGGCGGAGATCGCCGACAGCTACGGAATATCCCGGGAGCACCTGCGCAAGGTGGTCCACCTGCTGGGTAAACTGGGGTATATCGAGACCCATCGCGGCAAGGGCGGCGGCTTTACCCTGGGAGCTGACGCCGCGAAGATCAACATTGGCGACGTGGTGGAAGCTACCGAGCCCCGGCAGCCGGTGATTGATTGCTCACCCTGCATCCTGGTTTCCGCATGCACCCTGCAGTCGGTGCTCCAGGAAGCTGAAAAGGCCTTCTACGACGTGCTGAAAGGTTATTGCCTGAGCGACCTGCTGAAAAACAAGGCGATGCAACAGATCCTGTTGCGGACGAGCGATACCTGAGCGAAGCGATCCCGGTATGTAAGCAACCCCGCCTGCCTGGTGGGGGTGGATTCTGGTCGCCTTGTCTGCATAGTCCCCAACATCGGAAGTAGGAGCTAGCCGCTATCGCTGTGTAGGGTTTGCGACAAATCGTGGCTCCTTCGGTGGCTACTGCTTTCTCCGCTAAAACATAACTAATTGAATCTTTGGTTATTTTTGCAAAAATTTCGGGCGGCCTGATTTTTGCTGAACAACACATGGATAGCGCTCCTGTTCGCGATAAAGAGCGGAAATTTCTGGCCGGGATCACTCTCGGCAGGCTTTCGTCCTTCGCCCGGCCGGGACTATCTGATGAACACACTCGCCACTTGCACCGGGAGCCCTTATGCAAAGCATTGGTATGTTTTTCGGAACTGAAACAGGCACCACGCGCCTGATTGCCAAGAAACTCTACAAAATACTCGGCGAGGATATCGCCAGCAAGCCGTTGAACGTAAATCGCATTACGGTAGAGGAGTTCCTGCAATATGACGCGTTGATCCTCGGTACGCCCAGTTATGGTGTCGGCGACATTCCCGGGCTCAGTGCCGGTTGCCTGGAGCGCAACTGGGGAGAGTTCCTGCAACAGCTCGGGTCTCCAGATTTATCCGGAAAACGCATCGCCATGTTTGGGCTTGGCGCCCAGGAGCGCTATTCAGAGCGCTTCGCCAGCTCGCTCTTCGCGCTGTATCGCGTATTCGAGGGACTGGGCGCGGAAATGGTCGGTGACTGGCCAGTCGACGGCTACACCTTTGATCACTCTGCATCGGTGATTGATGGCCGCTTTGTCGGCCTGGTGATCGATCAGCGTACGCAGGGCATGTACACCGAACAGCGATTGAAGGATTGGGCGGATCAGGTGAAACCACTGCTGATCGAAAAAATTGCGCGAGCTGCGTGATACAAGGGGAGGGCAGGTGATGAATGCTATGGATACTCTCGGCTGTGTGGCTGATGCACAGATTGACGATGCGTGCTTGCTGGTGGCCTTCGCCTCCATGGACGGCGATATGGTGGATCAGCATTTCGGTTCCGCGCAGGCCTTCTATCTCTACGCGATCAGCAGTGATGCAGCGAACCTGCTTGCGTCACAATCTTTCGGGGTGGAAAAGAAGGACGGCAATGAAGACAAGCTCAAGCCGAAACTGGCGTGGCTGGCGGGGGCCGACATTGTGTACTGCGGCTCCATCGGCGGCTCGGCAACCCGCCAGCTTCTGGCGCTGGGCGTTCATCCGCTGAAGGTGAAGGGTGGGCCCGATGTGAAAGAATTGATCGAGGAACTGCAGCTACAGCTTAACGGCGACAAGGAGGCGTGGCTGGAGAAGCTGTTGCAGCGTAAAAGCAGGGCATCGGATGAGGATCGATTTGCTGCGATGGATGATGAGGGTTGGGACGGTTAGCCCGTAGAGTTCTGAAAAAGGCGTGTCGGCCATCGGAATATTGAAATAGTCGGGAAATTTATATTTAACGCCAGGAGATTTTGGTGCCTGAATTGCACCAGCGCTGAGCGCAAGTGGTTGATTGACCCGCGCCCCCTCCATTAGCTCATTTTTTTGTTCAACTGTTTGATTTTCTCAAAAAAGAAGTAGGGTAGGTGTGGTTCAAGAAGCCCGGGGAACGCACACCGAATTACAAATCGAACATCTGCGCACTTTATTTGACAAGTGAACGCCAGGCTAATGCTTCAGAATGGGGCGAAGATCAGTTCTGCCAATCATGAATAAGGCCGCTATCTGGTTGAATTAATTGAATAATTCATTAACCTTGTATAAGGGTCGCTCCCATCAGGGAAGATGTTTGTGAAGCAGTGGAAAATTCCAGGATACGCATGCGTTTCCGCTATCGCGATGATGGCGGGGGTTTGTGCTGCTTCTGAGGGATTCCCTGATTCCCAGATTTACGATTCGAAACTGCCTGACCTTGCACAGAGCGAACCGTCTTTCTTCATCAGCAGTGTGGAGCGTGAGCTCAATAACGGCGCCACGCTGACCTACCGTACTGGCGGTTCATCGGGACTATCCGCCTATGCCAGTTATTCTTACGCGGCGGCCAAAGAAGATGGTCTCGGTGCATCCCAGCTCTCATACGGGGAAAACTTCAACGGCTATCTCAACCTGGGTTTCTCGGTGAAAAAAACGGAAAATCTGCCAGCGCTCAAAGTGAGATACTCGGTGGGTGGCTTTGACGGCTATACAGGCGATGATTTCAGCAACGAGCAGCGACAGATGTTTTCGGTTTCTTCGAGCGGAAGTCTGGCGGGAATACTGGATCAGGGGTTCAGCTACAGATCGGTTGGTGCCGAGTATGCGGTTTTAAGCAAGAAAAACCAGATTCGCGACAAGGACAGGGATAAAGCCACCCTTTACTCGTGGGTTGGCAAATCGTTCGGCGACCTGAGCATCAAGCAGTTTTCCAAACAGACAGAAACCAATATCTATTCGCCGAACAAGCCACTGACCACTGACACGCTTGTGGGGGTGGAAGGACGTTACACAATCCTGTACTGGCCGTACGTCAGCGCTTCCTTCGCACAGGCATCGGGTGACAGGGAAGTGGTCGCCAGTAAGACTTCCAGTGGCGACTATGATCTGGGAATCGATTACTACAGTGCATCGCTGAGTGCTTCTCACAATACCTGGAGTGCGAATCTGTCGGTGGATAGCCTGAATCCCGAGGACAGCCAGGGATATTATTTTGGCGAGCCCGATACCCGTAATTATTATCTCGGCGGGTCATGGTATCCCAACAGCGTTCTGAGTATTACTCCCTCTATCGGCTTCACGACGGAGACTTTCGCTGATTACCTGGCGCAAACCGATACGACATGGGCATCGTTGTCATTCAACTACCAGCCAGTTCAGAGCGATCTCAGGTTCAGCGGCTACGTGTCTTACGATGCCTCGGAAAACGAAGAATGGTATATGGATTATTCCGGGGTGTATTCCGAGGTTGGGGTTCACTGGGATCTTGATTTTATTCCCAAACGTCACAGCAACCTGTCACTGGTGGTTGGATATAACCGGTATGAGGACGGTTTCTACTCGGCCGCGAGTTCAGACAGTTTTTCAGTGAACGTCAACTTGGTCAGTTATGGTTTGGACGAACTGTTCTCTCGCCGCACTTCCCCTACTGGGCGCAATGACTACGGTTTTGAAGAGAGTACGTTCGGTTGGGTGGACCCCTGGCAGCGATCTACCAAGCGTTAATTGATGGTAAGCGTGCTGCCCAGCCGCCTCATGTAAATTTAGGTATTAACGGGACCAATCTACAACTCGCCGACGAACTCGCCGAAGCACAGGCAACAAAGTCTGACGAGCAGCTCGAGGCGCGAGCTAAAGAACGAGCGATCCAGTTTGAGCAGCTAAAAGGCGAGCTCCAGGAGCTCAATAATCAGCTGACTCCTTATCTCCTGAAGGGATTGGTCGTGGTTCGAAATAGCGCTTTTGGCGCTCGCCCGCACCATGTAAGTGCGCTAAACAACAATCTGATCAAAAGCAATTGTCTTTACCGATGAACTGGCAGCAACAGGCCGTGCATGGTCTAGCCTCGTCAGTTGTTTGGAAGTCGGTCATTTTTTGGCAGTCCGCATGGCGCTGATTTCCCTCGAAAAATAGTAATTTTGATCAGTGAATTCAACGTGGTTGGAGACGCCATGTAAGACCTACTCTCTGCTACGAAGGATCGCTTTCTGCTCCTTCGGCACTACAAAGTTAAATTTAGGCATAGAAAGTGCAAGATTATTGCAGCGACTATAGCGTGAGCAGTGGATTAGGAATTTGGTGCTCAGGCTAGCGGTGTAGATGGCGGGCAACCAGCCTTGAATGAAGTCTTTTTTACGTCCGTCATTTGCGGGAAACGTGGTTTAGATTTTTGAATACAGGGGCATAGTGGGCGTGAATCGCCAGCCATAAAAATATAAAAGCCGGAAATTTTCCCACATGCATTTTTCCTAATGCGGTAGTCAACAGGCGTTGCTGGCGAGGGTTTGGGGAGCATGGAAGTCGCTATTGTAGGAACCGGTTATGTCGGTCTCGTGACCGGGGTTTGCCTGGCCGAGATGGGACATAAGGTCACTTGTGTCGATATCAACGAGGAAAAGATCCAGAACCTCCGACGCGGTATCATCCCCATCTACGAGCCGGGCCTCGAGCCCCTCATCATCAGTAACGTCGCCGCAAAGCGGCTCTATTTCACAACCTTTCTGGCCGAAGCGATGCAGGAGGCCTCGGTTGTCTTTATTGCCGTGGGTACCCCGCCGCGAGACGATGGTTCAGCTAATCTGGATTACGTGCTGGGCGTGGCCAGCGAGATAGGCCAGCACCTCAAACATTACACCGTGATTGCCACCAAATCGACCGTGCCTGTCGGCACGGCCGAGCGCGTCGGCAAGGTGATCGAACTGGAACTGGCGCAGCGTAGGGAAGAGATTTCCTACGACGTGGTGAGCAACCCCGAGTTCCTCAAGGAGGGGGCGGCCATCGACGATTTCATGAATCCCGACCGCGTCGTGGTTGGCTCTGGCAGCGAGCGGGCCGCACGCATCATGGATCACCTGTACGCGCCTTTCAACAAAGCCGGCGATCGCATTTTCCACATGGGCGTGCGAGACGCTGAAATGACCAAGTACGCCGCCAACGCCATGCTGGCGACCAAGATTTCCTTTATCAACGAGATTGCCGGCCTGTGCGACGAGATGGGCGTGGACGTGGAGTCCGTGCGCTGGGGAATAGGCTCTGATTCGCGTATCGGTTACTCCTTTATCAATCCAGGGTGCGGCTACGGCGGCTCCTGCTTTCCCAAGGACGTGAAGGCCCTGATCAGCATGGCCCAGGCATACGGCTACGAGCCGCAGATATTGAATGCGGTGGAGTCGCGCAACCAGAGCCAGAAGCAGGTGCTGTTCAACAAACTGTCGAGGCGCTTCAACGGCGAACTGGGTGCAAGCACAGTGGCACTTTGGGGTCTCTCCTTCAAGCCGGGAACCGACGACATGCGCGAGGCGACTTCAGTCGACCTGGTCAGGCGCCTGGTGGCGGAAGGGGTGCGAATCCGTGCCCACGACCCGGTTGCGATGGGGGAAGCCCAGCGGGCCTTCCCGCAAGGCTGGTTTGAAACCGGCATGATCACCCTGGTGGAGGACCAGTACGAGGCGCTGCAGGATGTGGATGCGCTGATGGTTGTGACCGAGTGGAACTCCTTCCGCAACCCCGATTTTCAGCATATGCACGGACTGATGCGCCAGCCGGTGATATTCGATGGGCGCAATATCTACGATTACCACATGCTGAAGGATTTCGGTTTCGAATACGAGGGGATCGGCAGGCGGCAACGTGATTCAGATTACAGGCCCGAGATAATGCGTGAAACCGGTTAAAGGCGATGGGCACTGATAATTCATCAAGGAAAGAGGCGCGATATGAACAGGCAATTACAGAGGGTTGACGGCACACGCGTTCTGGTGACAGGTGGCGCCGGGTTCCTGGGGTCTCATCTCTGCGAGAAGCTTTTGCACGCGGGCAATGAAGTGGTGTGCCTGGACAATTTCTATACGGGTCGCAAAGCCAACATCGCCCACCTGATGAGCGACCCCATGTTCACCGTGATGGAGCATGACATCACCAACCCGGTCTACCTGCAGGTGGACGAAGTTTACAATCTTGCCTGCCCGGCTTCGCCAGTGCACTACCAGTACGATCCCGTGCATACCATGAAGACCAGTGTGCTGGGCATGATCAATATGCTGGGTCTGGCCAAGCGGGTAAAAGGAAAGATCCTGCACGCGTCCACCAGCGAGGTATACGGAGATCCGCTCGTACACCCGCAGCCGGAAAGCTACTGGGGACATGTCAATCCAACCGGAATCAGATCCTGCTATGACGAGGGTAAGCGCAGCGCCGAGACATTGTGCTTCGACTATCATCGCCGTCACCAGCTGGATGTGAAAGTGGTGCGCATTTTCAATACCTACGGGCCACGTATGCATCCCGAGGACGGGCGGGTTGTTTCCAACTTCATCGTACAGGCGTTGAAGGGTGAACCCATCACCCTCTACGGCGATGGTTCCCAGACGCGCTCATTCTGTTATGCCGATGATCTGGTGGAAGGATTTATGCAGTTGATGGCCACGCCACCCGAGTTCCGGGGCCCCATGAACCTCGGCAATCCCAACGAGTTCACCATTCGCGAACTGGCTGAAAAGGTGCTGGAGATTACCGGTTCGAGTTCGAAGTTGATCGAGGAACCCCTTCCGGCAGACGACCCGCGACAGCGTAGACCCGACATCACACTGGCGCGGGAGACCCTGGGCTGGGAGCCCAGGGTGCAGCTCGACGAGGGCTTGACCAGGACCATCGCGTACTTCGACCAGTTGCTGGGCACCGGGAACGCCAGGGTCAAGACTCCCGACTTGACACTTTCCAAGGCGGGGTAGGGGCTGCATATGGGCATCAACGTACTGGTTACGGGCGGCGCCGGTTATATCGGCAGTCACGCCTGCAAGTCCCTTTCCCTGGCGGGCCATACGCCCGTTACCTACGACAACCTGGTGCATGGCCACTCCTGGGCGGTGAAGTGGGGCCCCCTGGTAGAGGGTGACCTGCACAACGGCATCACCCTGCGGGAAACGCTGCGCAAGCACAACATACAGGCCGTCATGCACTTTGCTGCCTTTGCCTATGTGGGCGAATCCATGCAGGATCCGGGAAAGTACTTCCGCAACAATGTAGCCAATACCGTCACTCTACTCGATGCCATGGTGGAGGAAGGCGTGAAAAACATCGTCTTTTCTTCGACCTGCGCCACCTATGGCGAACCCGGCGAGAGTCCCATCAGGGAGACGCTGCCGCAGCAACCGGTGAACCCCTATGGGGAGTCCAAACTTTTTATCGAAAAAGCGCTCAAGTGGTATTCGCAAGCACACGGCATTCGCTACGGAGCCCTGCGTTATTTCAATGCCGCTGGCGCTGACCCGGAAGGCGAGATCGGCGAGGAACATGACCCGGAGACCCACCTCATACCCCTGGTGATACAGGCGGCACTCGGGCAGCGAGAGGACGTGCAGATTTTCGGCAGTGACTACCCGACACCGGACGGGAGCTGCGTACGCGACTATATCCATGTTACAGACCTGGCCTCCGCTCACTTAAAGGCTATCGAACGGCTTGCCGCCGGCAGCGACAGCTTCGCTGTAAACCTCGGTACCGGCAAGGGGCACTCGGTAAAGGAGGTGATTGCCGCGGTGGAAAGGATCAGTGGCTACCCTGTCAATGCCAGGGAGTGCGACCGTCGCCCGGGCGATCCGCCGGCACTGGTGGCAGCCCCGGGGCTGGCCAATGCGCTGCTGGATTGGGTGCCTGAGTACTCGGATCTGAAAACCATCGTCGGAACTGCGCTGCGCTGGCACGCAATGAAGTTGAATAATTCAGGGTCCGCGCTGTCCGCCTGAATCATTCCAGAAACTGTTCGCTGAATTCACGCCAAGGATTCAATCTCTATGGAAAATCAGGGCGCACTGCAACAAAGTGCATACGTTGAGCCGGAAGAAGAGGCGTCGTTACCGACGCTTGAGCCAATTACCAATCAGACGCCGCGCCCCCGGATAGGTGGAAAATTTCTTTTTGTCGGCAACGAGAAGTTCTGGGTAAAGGGCGTGAGCTATGGCGCCTTCCGTCCGGACGAGGAAGGCAACGAATATACCGACAACGAAAAGCTGGAACGCGATTTCGCCCAGATGGCGGCGAGCGGCGTCAATACCGTCCGTATCCCGCATACCATGCCCCCCAGGTCATTGCTGGATATAGCAGCAAAGCACGGCCTGCGGGTCATGGTTGGGCTTTCCGCCGAACAGTACGCGGGCTATCTCGTCGACAAGAAAGCGGACGCGCCCGATGTTGTCGAACTGGTCAGGAATAAAGTCCGGGAAGTCGCGGGGCATCCGGCCCTTCTGTGTTATGCGGTCGGCAACGAAATTCAGGCGTCCCTGGTGCGCTGGATTGGACGGAAGAAAGTAGAACGCTATATCCGCTCGATCTATAAAGCGATCAAGTCAGTCGATCCGCAGGGTCTGGTGACTTACGTCAATTATCCCACGACAGAGTATCTGGACCTGTCCTTCCTGGACCTGCTTGCATTCAACGTGTACCTGGAGTCAGAGGACAAGCTGGCCGCATACCTGCAGAAGCTGCAGAACCTGGCTTGCGATCGCCCCCTGCTGATGAGTGAAGTCGGACTGGATTGCCTGAGGAATGGGGAAGAGGAGCAGGCCCGATCACTGGATTGGCAGATACGCACCGCGTTTGCCGAAGGATGCGTCGGTATTGTGGTGTTTTCGTGGACCGATGAATGGTATCGCGCCGAAGCCGAAGTAGAGGACTGGGCCTTCGGGCTGACCAACCGGGACAGGGTCGCCAAGCCGGGCTTGCACGCAGTCTCTAGGGCTTTCGAGGAAGCTCCTTTCCCTGCCCAGATGGATTGGCCAATGGTTACGGTGGTCGTATGCAGCTATAACGGCGCTGCCACTATTCGCGACACCATGGAAGGCTTCAAGACACTGGATTATCCCGACTATGAAGTCATCGTGGTCAACGACGGCTCCACAGATGATACAGCCAAAATAGTGGGGGAATATGATGTCAAGCTGATCAGCACGGAAAACCGCGGCCTGAGCAATGCCCGGAACACCGGTTGGCAAAACGCAGCCGGCGAGATTATTGCCTATATCGACGACGACGCATATCCCGACCCTCACTGGCTGCAGTACCTGGCCTACCGCTTCATGACAAATGACTTTGTTGGGGTAGGGGGACCTAATCTGGCACCACCGGGAGACGGCCCCATCGCGGAGTGCGTCTACAACGCACCGGGCGGACCGGTGCAGGTGCTGCTTACTGATATCGAAGCGGAACATATCCCTGGATGCAATATGGCTTTCAAGCGCGAGGCCCTGGAGGCTATCGAGGGCTTCGACGGTCGATATCGGGCAGCGGGTGACGACGTGGACGTGTGTTGGCGACTGCAGGCTAAAGGCTGGAAAATCGGCTTTCACGCCGCCGCTATGGATTGGCACCACCGCCGCAATTCGATCGAGATGTACTGGAACCAGCAGAAAGGCTATGGCAAGGCTGAAGCGCTGCTGGAGGAAAAATGGCCGGAGAAGTACAACACGCTTGGCCATACCACATGGGGTGGGCGGATGTACGGCGCGGGTTTTACGCTTCCACTAGGACGCCGGCAGCGAGTCTACGGCGGCTTGATGGGTGGTGCGCCGTTCCAGTCAATATATGAGATGGCTCCTGCCACTATCTGGTCACTCCCGCTCATGCCCGAGTGGTATCTACTTGTTGGTTTTCTGGGCATATTGTCCCTGTTAGGGCCTCTTTGGCCTCCCATGCTTTGGATTCTTCCTGTCTTTCTGGCCTCCGTGGCGATACCTGTTATCCAGGCCGGAATTAGCGCTTCACGCGCTACGTTCCTGCGTGACCCTGCCCTGAGCAGAGAGCAAAAACTCAAGCAGTGGTTCTTGACTACGGCGATGCATTTGACCCAACCCCTGGCGCGCCTCAAGGGACGAGTGGATCACGGTTTGACTATCTGGCGACGAGGTGGAGACGCCCTACTGCTGCTTCCATGGCCAAAGTCGTTTGCCATCTGGACGGAAAAATGGGAGGACCCGGGAAATCGGCCGTTTCAGTTCACATCGGAACTGGAAAGAAAGGGTTGTGTTTTCGAATATGGTGGCGATTTCGACGATTGGGATATCGAGGTGTCAGGAGGGCTGCTTGGAGGCGCTCGAATGATGATGGCTGTTGAAGACCATGGTGGCGGAGCGCACTATATCAGGGTGCGGTTTTGGCCGAAACTTCGGACATCCGTCTTTTTTATTAGCGGACTCTTGCTCCTCTTAAGCCTATTTGCTGCTCTTGATCAGGCGTGGTTGGCAACCTGCGTTTTAGCAATCTCGGGGCTCGCTGTATTGATCAGGAGTATAAGAGAATGTGCTAGTGCTCAAGGGCTGCTTGCCGTCACATTTGAACGCTTCAAAGCAACTCTCCTGGTTGATCCCGAATGAGCGAATCTTACCTGCCAACGCATGATGACTGTTTGACTGAAAAGCAGGATGCTGACTGCTGTTCAAGGCAAACAAAGTTCAAGCAAAGAGTCGGCCAATCATACAGAGGTGGTTTTGTATGAACAGCCGACTACGCATCATCGTTACAGGCCTGATCGCACAGCACCCAACGCTCGCTGGAGTTGCTTGGGACTATTTACAGTATGTGTTGGGGCTACATCGCCTGGGGCACGACGTCTATTACTTTGAAGACTCCGGTGAATGGCCCTACACGCTGGATGGTGGAGTTTCCGGTGACGAGTGGGTCGCTCGGGATTGTCAAACGAATTTGAGCCATCTTTCATCAGTCATGAAGAGATTTGGCTTGGATGACAAATGGGCGTATCACTTTCCTACAAATTCTGAATGGTTCGGATTGTCTGCCGCAAAGAGACGAGAAGTAATTCAGAGCGCAGATCTTCTGATCAATATCTCCGGAACATTGGAATGCCCAGCCAATTATCGCCAGATACCTCGACTGGTCTATATTGACTCTGATCCTGGATTTACGCAGGTAAAGTTGATGTTACCTGATGAACACCGCGATTTCTGTCAGCGTGTAGAGGTTCACGACCTGCTGTTCAGTTTCGGAGAGTCTATCAACAAAACCGCCTTAACAGCTGGTCGTGAATGGATCCCAACCCGACAGCCCATTGTGTTGTCGGAGTGGAAGTCGAATTCAGAAGTTCGTCCAGCCTTTACGACAGTGATGAGTTGGACGAGTTATCAGCCGCTTGTCTTGAACGGTAGACGGTTTGGCCAGAAGGATTTGGAATTCATTCGCTTCATCGAATTACCCCAACTGCTTGATGACCAAAATCTTGAGGTTGCCATTAATGGAACGATGCATACTAACTGGGAAAGCGGCGATGGAGTTATTGCAGATGTTGCGCAAGAGAATCAAGAGTGCGGTCACATTTCAGAGCTTAGCCAGTTTTTGAGTCAAGCTGGTTGGCGAGTCGCCGATGCCGGAAAAGTGGGCGCAACGATGGATGCTTATAGAGACTATATCCAGTCGTCTCTCGCGGAGTGGAGTGTGGCGAAGCATGGCTATGTTGTAGGAAATACCGGTTGGTTTAGTTGCCGCTCTGCCTGCTACCTGGCCTCAGGCAAGCCGGTTGTAGTACAAAATACCGGATTTGATGGAGTGCTTCCTGTCGGAGAGGGTATCCTGCAGTTCAGTACGCTTGAAGAGGCAATGGAGGGGATCTCTGCGGTAAGAAACGACTATCCGACGCACGCCAGGTCAGCGAGACAAATTGCATCAGCTTATTTTGATAGCGAAAAAATACTTTCCAGGTTAGTTGATGAATCGATGAATAAACCGTCTGAAGTCTCCTTTCACAGGGCTTCGAATGTCCAGTAGGTGAAGATCCGCTAAATGGCTGAAGAAAGGTTAAATACGCTATCGATTTACAAAAAGGTCCTCGTTCGAGCGAGCGACTACAAGTATCATTTGATAGCGATTTTTTTGTTAGGGCTCCTTTCAGCGCCAATCGCCCTGTTGATGCCTCTTCCCCTGAAAATTATCGTCGACAGTGTGATCGGTTCTCAGCCCCTTCCAGGTTTCCTCAGCATATTTGAAATACAAGATCCAAATGCAGGTGTCAGTGGTTTTCTAGTACTGGCGCTTATTATGTTGGCGCTTGTAACCATATTTAATCAATTGCTTAGTCAACTACTATGGTTATTAAAAGATTACACCGGTGAGAAGCTCACTCTGGAGTCACGGAGCGCTCTATTTCAGCAGATGCAACGAATATCCTTGAGCTATCACGATATTCGCGGTGCGTCCGATTCCTTGTATCGGGTGAATTGGGATGCTCCGGCCATACGTTGGCTTGCCATTGATGGTCTTATCCCATTGATTACTGCAGCAACTAACCTGATCGCAATGCTGGTTGTGATGGCGATCATCAATTTTCCTATCGCACTTGTCGCAATAAGCATTTCCCCCATTCTTATTTTCTTGAATCGACTATACAGCCGGCGCTTACAGCAGCGATGGAAAGCTGTTAAACGGCTCGAAAGTTCTGCGCTGGCTATAGTACAGGAAGTGCTTGGAGCTCTCAGAGTTGTGAAGGTTTTCGGGCGGGAGGATGATGAACACGCGCGCTTTCGTGACGCTTCAGAGCCGTACATAAAACAACGTGTGCGGGTAGGCTTTTCCGAAGGGATGTTTAATTTCTTTGTTGGCCTGACAACTTTGATTGGCACTGTTCTGGTGCTCTATCTGGGGACATCATCCGTACTCAAAGGAGAGCTAACCGTTGGATCTCTTCTTCTCATCATGTCTTATCTCACTCAAATGTATGGGCCTCTGCAAACCATCGGCAGTCAGATTGCTGCTCAACAGGCAGCGCTTACCAGTGCAGACCGAATTTTCAATTATCTTGCTGAACCCGGAGAGGTTGAGGAAAAGGATGGTGCCACCGAAATAGGGCAGGTTAAAGATTCGATTGCATTCAAAAACGTTAATTTTTCTTACAGTAAGAGACGTCCCGTTTTGCAGAATGCTACCTTCACCGTTCCCATTGGTAGTCGTGTGGGAATTATGGGTAGAACAGGATCCGGGAAAACCACCATGATGAGCTTATTGATGAGGCTTTATGATCCGGAAAGCGGGTCAATAGAAATTGACGGAATCGATATCAGGAATTACAAACTAACTTCTCTGCGTAATCAATTTGCGATGGTATTGCAGGAACCAGTGCTGTTCGCAACCAGTATTAGCGACAATATCGCCTACGGCGATCCCAATGCGAGCGAAGAAAAGATAGTTGCTGCTGCAAAATCTGCGGATGTACACGATTTCATCAGTGGCCTCCCCGATGGATATCAGACCTTGGTAGGAGAGAGAGGAATGAGTCTCTCGGGAGGAGAACGCCAAAGAATTGCCCTTGCCAGGGCCTTTCTTAAAGATGCACCAATACTTGTTTTAGATGAACCGACAAGCTCTGTGGACACCAAAACAGAGGCTTCAATTGTCGATGCGATGGACCGCTTAATGCAGGGACGTACCACATTCATGATCGCACATAGACTGTCGACACTGGAAAGTTGCGATCTGTGGCTCAGTCTTGACTATGGCAAGCCGATCGAAGTGCGTGAATTTCTGGAACCAAATTCCAAAATTGCGCTAGGCAATTGATCGGATCTTCCTCAAGACATTTTTAGGAGTGAATTGCTAAGCCACAAGATGATCGTTTTTCCATAGGTTTTTGTGATCGATACTAACTTCCTGTGATTTTTTCAACTAAGGGAATTTGATGAAGGTACTAATTGCAGGCTGGTTCAGCTTCGAGCAGATGGGAGCGACTGCGGGAGATTTAATTTCTAGTGACGTAGTTGCATCTTGGTTGAAGGCTGGAGGGATTGCATTTGACATGGCATTGGCTAGTCCATTCAGTGGGGGGATGGACTGGAAATGTCTGAACGCATCTGATTACTCACATATATTTTTCATTTGCGGCCCCTGTGGCAATGGAGAGCCGCTAACGCAATTTTTGGAACATTTTGATTGTTGCCGCAAGATTGGCCTCAATCTTTCAATGTTGGATCCTCTTGAAACCTGGAATCCCTTCGACCTTCTCATTGAACGTGATAGTAATCATAGAACAAACCCTGATTTGACGTTTTTATCGGTAACAAAAAATGTACCCGTAGTCGGCGTAATACAAGTTGAACCACAAAAAGAATACAAAAATCGAGCGCTACACCAGAAAGCAAATGACGCAATTGATTCTCTGCTGAAAAATAAGCCAAGTGTACTTGTACAAATTGATACAAGACTTGACGAAAACAGGACCGGTTTACGGACTGCTTCCGAGATAGAATCTTTGATATCAAAGATGGATTTGGTAGTAACAACTCGATTGCACGGGACCGTTCTCGCTATACAGAACGGCGTACCGGCGCTAGCAATTGACCCAATTGCTGGAGGAGCGAAACTGAAGAAACAAACAGAGACCATAGGCTGGCCTGTGATTTTCACGGCTGATGATTTAGATCAGAAAGACTTATCCAATGCATTTGATTTTTGCTGCAGTCAAGATGCTCGCGATTTAACGAAAATTTGTAATGAAAATGCCCAACAAGCTTTGATCGGAATCAAAATGCAAATCTTTAAAGAGCTAAATATGTAACCCTATTTATGGTTTTTTGATGGCGCAAATCATTTTGGGATCTTACATGATCCGTTATCCTCTAGGCGGTAACCTATCTTGGGCTCTGCAGTTTCTGAAAGGATTTCAGATGTTGGGTCACGATATTTATTTCTTTGAAAAAGCCAACTATTCAAACGCTTGTTATGACCCGAAACGAAACGTAATGGCCGATGATCCTGCAGAGGGTATTGAAATAGTAAAGGCCTTATTAGAGATGAACGGACTAGGTGATAAATGGTGCTTTGTTGATATCCAGGGTACATGCTACGGGCGATCTCGCAGTGAGATCAGCAATCTATTTCGATCCGCAGATATATATATCGATATGGGGGCACACGGTGCATGGGAGGAAGAATCGATTCTAACGCCCATTCGAGTTCTGATAGAGGGTGAGCCGGGCTACACACAGATGTTAATGGAGAATAGTGAAAAGAAGACGAATTTTGACTTCTACTATTCAGCTGGATGTCTTGTCGGTACTGAGCGAACGAAGGCGCCCGATGCTGGTAGATCCTGGAGGCATCTTTGGAACTTGGTAGCTACGGATCTTTTTAGTGTTGAACCACCCCCAGCAGGCGCTTCATTTACTACTGTGATGAACTGGCAGTCGCATAAGCCCATTATCTTTGATGGCCAGACATTCGGGCAAAAGGATATCGAATTCCAAAGATTCATGTCGCTGCCCAGTAAGTTAGATACCTCATTGGAAGTTTCTGTTTCTGGCAAAGCGCCAATAAAGAAACTCAAAGAGCATGGGTGGAGAACTCGTGACGCAAAGAGCGTAACTAAGACAGTAGAGCAGTATTATCGCTATATACGTGATTCAAAGGGCGAATTTAGTGTGTGCAAAAATGTATTCGTTCAAACTTACGGCGGATGGTTTAGTGATCGGAGTGCGGTCTACTTGGCGAGCGGAAGGCCGGTAATACTTCAGGAAACTGGGTTTAGCGAAAAGCTACCATGTGGAAAAGGTTTGTTTGCAGTAACGGATATTGACCAGGCGGCAGAAGCTATTCGCGAGGTGGAGCTTGACTACGAAGAGCACTCTAGAGCGGCACGAGAAATCGCTATCGAGTACTTGGATGCGAAGAAATTACTAAGCACATTCATTGATGATATTGGCGGCAGTGATTATGTATCAAAAATTTAAGGAATAGGGAATTATTCTAAAGTTGTACTTACTCCGAATCGCGATTCATATATTTTTCATTTTCTTGCTGGAATCGATGCAGCTCTAATTGAAAATCGGATCCTTCATTTTTGATGCTAGCATTCAATAGATTCTCGGCGAATTTATGCAATTCGTAGTCGAGTGAATTAAGCTCGCTAATTGCCGAGATAGTGCTTTCAGATAGTTCAGTGCGCCGTTTCCTGTTGCTATTGACCAAGCTTGGGAGATAGTAAATTGGTGCCACCCAGCGAAACTTTCGTTTTGCCAACAGTAAGGTCTCATCGAAGCGCTCAGTTATACCAACAACACTAAAATGCTTTTCTAGGTTCTCCATGGCTAACTCAAGGTCATATTTGGTGCATTGGCCAAATGGTGGGTTTACTCCAGCTATGCGCCTTACTTGGTCGTTATTTGTTTCTCGACACTCTAGGTCTCTGGTAAATTGTTCAATACTGAGTGATTTTTCTACCACTTCCTTGTGCAGTTCTGTATCTCTATAGCGTTTTATATGAGAGTAAAGCGAGATGACTCGCTCTACCGGATCACGAATAAAAGTCATATATGAACATGGTTTGAGTACCTCTTGATGAATACCGAATGTAAAATGTCCCACCACCACTTTCACATCAGGTCTATTTAGGGCAGTGCGTATTTCGGGAGCAATTTCCGGATTTTTGGGTTTCAACAGTCTTGCGGGATAATAATAAATTCCATCAATCAACCAGTTACCTTCGGCTTTCCATTGTTCTTGGTCACGGTACTCGTTATATATGCAATTAGTGAGAGTGGTCCCGGCTGCTTTCGGTATATGTAAAAAAAGTAAAACAGTATCATGATCCGGTTGAGTTACCGTGTTGTTCAGTTTTTCTATAACTGTCTTGGTTTGCATATGGTCAATCTCAAATAAACGAGCCCCCTCGGATTAGGCGATATTGCCTGAGTCTATTGCTCCAATCACCCATTGCGGCTCAGCTTTAAGTTTGTGGGGTCAATCAAAAAAATAATTCGGGAACAAATGTCTTTCCACGATCACTCGTATGACAATATCCACTCCCAAATTTTGAACCAAGTGCCGAATAATGGAAAATTCAGGACTACTCATCCAAATATAGGTTACTCGATTGAAAGTTGCGAAAATATAAGGAGTCAACAGTGGCCCAAAGGAGTCGTGTATTACAACCACGCGTAACATTTTGTTTTCGCATCGGTTCGTCAGCATGCCGCCGTGACTGTTGATTGCCGCCCAAAATTGACCTCACTTTGAGGGATAATTTCCGTCCAAAACTGACCCACTGAATCGACTACCCTGCTCACTTTTTGAGCGGAGTATCAAGGAGTGATCACAGTGGGCATGTTAGCCAAGATCCTGCGGATGTATTTCCGCGACAAAGTACTCCTGCGCGAGATCGCGCGGCAGACCGGTTTATCCCGTAATACTCTCAGGCGCTGGTTGCGGGAGGGCGAGATGCGCAAACCTGCGTATCCTCCTCGCAACGTTCCCAGTATCCTCGACCCCTACAAGGAACAGTTGGTCAGCTGGCTTCGGGCCGACAGCCACCGCCCCAAGCGGGACCGACGCACCGCCAAGGTGTTGTTCCAGTTGCTCCAGGCACAGGGTTATCCGGGCGGCTATGCCCGCGTGGCCATCTTTGCCAAGCAGTGGCGCGAAGCGGGCGGCGCGGCTCCTGCCCGCCCGGCCTTCATACCGCTGCGGTTTGCGCCAGGCGAGGCGTTCCAGCTCGACTGGAGCTGCGAGTACGCCATCATTGCTGGCATACGGCGCCGGCTGGAGGTGGCGCATATCAAGCTGGCCCACAGCCGGGCCTTCCTGGTGGTCGCCTACCCCCTGCAAACCCACGAGATGTTGTTTGACGCCCATGCCAGGGCCTTCGCCGCCTTTGGCGGGATACCTCGGCGCGGAATCTACGACAACATGAAGACGGCGATGGACGAGGTTGGGCGCGGCAAGGAACGCACGGTCAGTGCGCGCTTCTTGGCGATGACCGGGCACTACCTGTTCGAGCCCGAGTTCTGCAACCGCGCCGCCGGGTGGGAGAAAGGCGTCGTGGAGAAGAACGTGCAGGACCGCCGCCGGCAACTCTGGGTTGGCGCCAACGCCCGCCACTGGTCATCGATAGCCGACCTCAATGACTGGCTGGCCAGTGAGTGCCGGGCGGCCTGGGCGGACATGCGCCACCCGGACTGCCCCGACCTGACTCTGGCATCCGTTCTGGAGGATGAACACCCTCACCTGATGCCCAACCCGCGGCCCTTCGACGGGTATATCGAACAATCGGTGAGGGTCTCAGCCACGGCGCTGGTGCACTACCAGCGCAGCCGCTACAGCGTGCCCGCTGAACTGGCCCACCAGGTGATCAGCCTGCGGGTGTATCCCTGGGAACTGGTGCTGGTCGCCGAGGGGGAAGAGGTCGCCCGGCACCGGCGCACCTTTGAACGCTACCAGACGATCTATGACTGACGGCATTATATCGGCGTCCTGCAACGCAAGCCGGGAGCCTTGCGCAATGGCGCGCCCTTTGCCGAGATGCCGAAGTGCTTGCAGATGCTGCAACGGCACCTGTTGCGCCACGAAGGGGGCGATCGGGTGATGGCGCAGGTGCTGGCGGCGGTGGCCGCCCAGGACCTGGAACCGGTGCTGGTGGCCGTGGAGCTGGCCCTGGAATCGGGCAACATCAGCGGTGACCATATACTGAACGTGCTGGCCCGGCAGCAAGCCCCGGTGGCTACCCTGACGCCGGTAGAGACCTCGTTGACGCTGAATGAGGAACCCGAGGCTAATGTGCATCGCTATGATCACCTGCGCAGCCAGACGGCTGAGGAGGTGAACCATGTCGAATGACCTGGTGGCGCAATTGAAGGCGCTGAAGCTGCACGGCATGGCGCAGACCTTGCCCGAGCTGCTGGCGCAGGCGCGAAGCCATGCGATGGATGTGGAGCAGGTGTTACAGGCCCTGTTGGCTACGGAGACCGCGGAGCGGGAGGTCAAATCACTGGCTTACCAGATGAAGGCGGCCCGCTTCCCGGCGCACCGTGACCTGGCGGGCTTCGACTTCACTCAGGCCCGGGTGGATGAAACCCTGGTTCGGCGCCTGCACGGTGGCGAGTTAATGAACAGTGCGCAGAATGCGGTACTGATTGGCGGGCCGGGAACGGGCAAGACGCACCTGGCCACTGCCATCGGAGTCGAGGCCATCCAGCGCTATCATCGCCGGGTACGGTTCCTCTCGACAGTGGAACTGGTCAATGCACTGGAGCAGGAGAAAGCCGCAGGCAAGAAGGGGCAGCTGGCCTACCGGTTTACTCATGTTGATCTGGTGATCCTCGGTGAGCTGGGCTATCTGCCCTTCAGCCAGGCAGGTGGGGCATTGTTGTTTCACCTGCTCTCCAAGCTGTACGAGCGAACCAGCGTGATGATCACTACCAATCTGGGCTTTGCCGAGTGGGCCAGCGTGTTCGGCGATGCGAAGATGACGACGGCGTTACTGGATCGGCTGGCCCATCACTGCCAGTTTGTGGAAACAGGCAACGAGTCCTGGCGCTTCCGTCACAGTCTGGCGAGCAACAGCAGCAAACGGAAAAGGGCCAGCACACCAACACCCGAGGAAGGAGAACACACGAGGCAGACAGAAGACTTATCCACAGACGCCTAGGTATACTGGGCACCCGTAACCCGGGTCAGAATTGGATGGAAATCCTGGGTCAGTTTTGCGTGGCAACCAACAAATTGGGCAGTCGCTGTATATGAAAGTGCATGCAGCCACATACCAAATCTCTTAATTCATGAATGATCAATAATCCTCGCTATAACCAGCCAGAGTTTTAACCCTTGCCTACCCAAAGGGTTCCCAGGTTGAGATTTTCCTCGATTCGCTGGGCAAGTGCTTTAGCCTCCAGCTTGGTATCGAACCCGGTAACCTGTACACGATACAGCGTTCGACCCTCCAGGGTGATGGCAGTGACGGACACCTTTTCACAGGAAAGATCCAGTTGCGCCTCCAGCTTTTTTGCGTTTTCGAGGTCGCTGAAACTTCCAAAATTGACAAACCACTGGCTACTGGTTGAGGTCGCTGCCGATTTATCTTTTGGTGCAGGTTCCGATGCAGGTACGGTGGTGTCTGTCTGCGCGGACGGATTGCCTTCTTCTTGCTGGCTGTTTACTGGCATCAACTGCCGACTGCGCTGTAGATCTCTCGCATAATTTGGTGCGCCCTGGGCTTGACCGTTGGAAAGAGATGCAACCGACTGGAGCCGGGTGAGGTGCCGCTCCATCTCCAACCACTGTTCCTGCTGGTAGCTACGGTATGACTGGCGCTGATTGCTGTATGGAGTGACGGTACGGCTGTTAAGTATGCGGTCCAGTGCATAACTCTTGAAACTGATCTTGACCGAAAAGTCGTCCGAATCGGATCCAGAATAGATTTTGTCATCATAGCGGTTGTAGCCGAAGGTCAGCGCCAGCAGATTGTTATTGCGAAGATCCCACTGGATGCCGGCCTCCGAATAGAAATACTCGGTCTCTACACCCCACTCAGGGGCTTCCTGGCTGTCCTGGGAAACATAGATATTGAAACTGTAGTCCCGTTCCCTGGGGCGGTACATCACAGAAACAGCTGTCGACAGGGTCTCGGACTCCACACCCCAATCCTGGTAGTTCTGGACATTACGATTGATTGAGGGAGAGATCACCAGACGCTTGTTCGGGTAGTAGGAGCCACCGAGATAGTAGTTTGTGTCCCGGGCCTGGCCAAAGTAGTTGCCGGCATTATCCTCCGGGCTGGTCCGGGAAATGTACAGGTCAACATTCCAGTTATTGTGGGATGCGCTGAGACCGCCGTTAAGGGAAGTGATGCCTACATCTACCACCTCGCTTTCCCTGTCGCCGGACGCGTACGAAAAGCTGGTACCCACATAGGGCCAGCTCAGTAGGGTATAGCGAAGGCTGGTTCCATACAGCGAGTCCGTAACCTGCGGTTGGCGGGATTCATCGATGTTGTTCCGCTTCTGCTCGGTGAACTGGCTGATGTGCAGCTTGCCGAACGACCTGCCTATCCATGAATTGGTCGTGGCCCGGTTTCTGTCCTTCTCCTTGATCTTGTTGTTTTTGTCGACCACTTCGTAGTCCGTGCCGACCACCTGATAGCTCGAGCCATAGTCGAAAGCACCGAGCTTGCTGGATGTCTTTACCCTGATGCGTTGATGACTGGGGTCAGCGAAATCGGTGCCGGTCTCACCGTTGAAACCACCTGCGGAGAAGTCTATCTCGATACCCGGCAGAGAGTCGGTTCGGGGAGAGCTTAGACGAATGTCCCAGAAACCGTCCATGTCGACGTCGCCATCCGATGAAAAGGGGTCCAGCAGTCGGTTGGAGTAGCTGCTGGAAATCGCGAGACCTTTAATCTGGCTGAAATTGTACTTCAGGGTCGCGGCGTCGCTGTCGATATTGGCAATCCTGCCGTGCACGGGGTTGTCGGTGAAGTCGAGATCGATAGGAACGAGGGTCCTTTGGTCGGACTCGGGCGGGTCTCCGGGAAGTTCGTAGCCGTACGAACCCCTGGCCATTATGAGCACAACGACAGGAGAAATCAGATATTTGAGTAGCAAATACCGCTTCAACTGCCTCACCCAAAAACGCTTGTCCAGACTTGGTAAGATTAGGCTTTTTTCGTGAAAAATCAAGGGGCTAGGGTGTTTGATGTATCTCCCTTATCGCACCGATCGGGTGCGCGGGCGCACTGCGGATGCGCACTAAACCAGTGCGCCGATACCGGGCCGTTGAGGTCTCAGGCGCCCAACTCGTCCAGGCCGGCAAGCCGTCACGCAGGCACCCGCGCCGACAGGCAGGCCTCGCGGTGGACGGCGAAACCAAGGGAGCAGAGTCCATCGGGTATTGCCGAACTGCGAAGGCAGCACTGGCACCGTCACCGGCTGAGATGCACCAGGCACTCGATATGCGGTGTATGGGGAAACTGGTCCAGCGGTTGCACTGAAACTACATCGAATCCGTGCTGCTGGAAGTACGCCACATCCCGCACCAGCGTCGCGAGGTCACAGGAAATGTAGGCTACCGTATGCAGCCGGGATTTTTTCGGCAAAAGGCCGCGGGTGACTTTCAGGCCATCGCGGGGTGGATCCAGGACCAGCGCTTCGAAGCTACCGACGGAGGGCGACAGTTGCTCGAAGGCGTTTTCGGCGAACAGGTTGACGCGCCTGGCGCTGACCCCCGGCAAGTTCCGCTGTTGCAGCATATCCACCGCCGCATCATCGCCCTCCAGGGCCAGCACGCGGGCACCCGCCGCCGACAGGACCTGCGTGAAGTTGCCGGTCCCACAGTACAGTTCGAGTACCTCCTGACCGGCAAAGTCGCTGGCCAATGCAGCCAGCCAGTCGCGCATGCGTTGATTTTGCGCATCGTTGGCCTGGCGGAAGGGGCGCCGGGCATTGACGCTCACCGACTCCAGTTGCACCTCTTCGTCGATATCCAGGGTGGTCCATTCGCCGCCCCGGCGCGGGCGCCAGGCGGGGTTCGGTAGTTGCGCGCGCAATTGCTGCAACAGCTGGCGATTGTGTGCGCTGAGTACCGGGCAGTCCTCTACCGGGGCGATCCTGCGACTGCCTGCGGCGACGAAACCCAGTGCCTTGCCATCGCTTTTCAACTGCGCCCGGTTGCGATACCCGAGGGTTTCCGGTGTGGCCCAGATCGGGGCAACGCACCCCGCAGTCCCGAGGCGCTCGAAGGCCTGCTCCACGCGGCTCTGCTTGCAGGCGAGTTGCGCCGGATAGTTGACGAACATCCAGGGGCAGGCGCCGCAAGCCGGTGCGGGATCAGAAGGGGTGGCGAAACCGTGATGCCGACAGGGTGGGGGGCGTCGCGCGGGACTTGCGTCGAGCAGTTCGACGATCTCTCCCTGCCAGGCCCTGCCGCGGGCTCCGGTAACCCGGATGAGGGCACGTTCCTCCAGCCACAGGCCGGGCACGAAGACCACCGGGCCATCGGGGTGGGGCACCACAGCGCGCCCGTCACTGGCGATGTCGCGCACGCTGCCCTCAAAGGTATGTCCGGGCGCCGAACTGGTATGCCCGGGCTTCCGCTGTTTCATGGTTTGTCTGGTCCTTCTGCACCGGGCTGGAACTATAGCGGGCTTCCGGGTAATTGGCTCGACTTCGCGAGCTGAAACGTTGAAAAAATACGCCGCCGGACGTTTCTGAACCGCGCTATTGTGCTAGCCTTTGTGTAGTTACCAGGAAGTAACTATGGCAACCTCGGCAAGCACAGCATGGACGCCCGAGGGTATGAGCGACCTGACCCCTGCGCATGTTTTGTATCGGCGCCAATATAGGGGTTTAAACGACAAAACCTCCAGTCGAAGCCAAATCCAAAGTATTAGTTGAAAGCGAATTGTCTATCAATTTGACCTACAGGGCGATGTCAATCAGTCGCCTGCTTTACAAGGATAGCCAGGGTAGGCCAGTGCCGTATGAATTCAACAGTACATGCAGGATCAGATTTTCTCAGCATCGATGAATGCTGGCTGGACACTCGCCCTGCACAGACTTATCTGGCTGCGTTTAATCGCTTGCTGCCTGAACTATCTTCGCTTCCTGAAGTAACTGACTCGCTGCTCGGGCGAGGGGTTCAACCTCAAGCCCTGAATTCGGCTATACGCTCTGATCTTGGGCGATTGGCCCACGCCATGACACTGCTGGTCGACTGCGATCACGTAGAACTGCTATCGAATATCCTCCCATCCCATTTGTTAAGTCAGGTAGTAGACATTGACTATTGCCTGGGGCATGTTGGGCGCGAAGTGATTTGCCCGCTCGATCCCCTGCTTCAAGCGTGGCATAGCGTTTGTGAATATTTTGATTTCCAAAAATATCAGCCAACTACGCCTGCTACGAGGCTGCCGGACGACCTGATTTTTCCGTCAGTGCAAGTTGTCAAGGCAATACAGCGTGAGGACCCCAGCGTTGAGGCGGTTACTATCGCAAAAACTTTTGTCCGTTCAAACCAGAAAAACAAACGTCTCGCTCTTGAGCTGTTCTATGTTGGAAATCGAGATGGCACGGGAGCACAAAACTTTGAGGGCATGCAGAAAAGACTAAGCGCCATATGTTATGTACCCTCGCGTTCAACTCCTCCAGACCTGCCGATATGCCACCTTGCATTGCAGTTATTCGATAGATCGGTATTGGAAATGTTGCATAAAATGGGGCAGCAGGACAGATCCGGGCTGGTGAGAACGTACGGAGAAGAAATTTCTATTAATCCCGGGGATGGTTCGCACAATACCAAGTTCGCCGTACGCAGGCAGCAAGAGCCCTCCAGTCCAATTACTGTGTTGGAATTTGTGTACTTTGAGTGAAATTTAACTGCACAAAGTGCGCAATCGGTGGGTAATCCTTTCGAATATTGGAAGATAATGGATATTGTCGAAGTTCGTAAAACTGTGGCACAGATCATTCTGGATGCGTCTGAAAACTCGATCCGCCCATCCAGCTATGATGAGGAGTTGCACATGGATTCCCTGGTGCTGCTGGAGCTTCTCATCGCATTGGAGAAACGTTTTGGGGTAGTAGTCGACGAATCAGACCCGGAACTGTTGGAAAAATTCAATTCAGTGAACCAGATTGCCAGATTCGTCCTGAACACAGAGGCAGGCTGATCAAACCCGGGAATTCCGCTCTTGGAGGGGGCGGTTCCTGCTGGTGTTGTCCAGTCAGTAATAGTTCGGGGGACGCGAGATAGAATAAATGCTCTATGAAATGATACGTGACTCGGCGACACATAATCCCGAAGGCCTGGCTCTGGAAACCATGGATAGCAGCTTGAGCTTTCGCGACTTGCTCGGCGCTATCGATGCATTTTCGTCGCAACTGGGTGTAAAAGGCCTAATGATGGGAACACCCGTTATGCTCCTCTTACCCAACGGTCCGGAATTTGTGGTAGCAGTGTTTGCAATCGCAAAGTTGGGAGGAGTCTGTGTGCCAGCCAACCCTGCCTTCAAGTCCAGCGAACTATCGCAATACGCGCTATCCAGCGAAGCCAGGTTAGTTATAACCACGCCGCATCTCGCGCAAAAGCATGCGGAGCTGTTCAAAGAAATTGATCCCGGCTGCCAATTTGTGACCCAGGTACCTACGGCACCCGATCCTTCATTGAAATCTGCTACTGCAAGGCGACCGATATCAGGCGACTTTCTGTTCCAATTTACATCCGGGACAGCAGGCCAGTCAAAATCGGTTATACGCTCGCAGGAAGAACTGGCTGCCGAGGCTGCCAACTACTCAGGAACCCTGCGTTTGACTCTCTCCGACAAAGTACTCGGCGTGGTACCGCTCTCCCATTCCTATGGTTTTGGAAATTGCCTTCTTGTTGCCATGTATAGTGGCGCGACATTGGTTCTACTCGAATCGTTCAATCGCCAGCAGGTTACGCTGGCATTGACAAAAAAGGGCGTCACGATTTTTCCTGGCGTACCGTTCATGTTTGCAATGCTTGCTGAGTCGATTTCAGTCGATTCGATGGGTCTGCCCGGTCTCAGACTCGCGTATTCTGCTGGCGCCCCACTGGAGAAGACAATCTTCGACAATTTTCTGGAAAAGTTTAATACGCCCATCCGCCAGCACTATGGTTCCACTGAAACGGGGCCGGTTGCAATTGACGCATCAGACGCCGCAATAAGTCCTGTCGCCTCGGTTGGCAGGCCTGTCGACAATGTAGTAATAAGAATCATGGATGAGAAAACCCGAAAGGAAGTCGAGAATGGTGAAACCGGCGAGATCGTAATTTCTAGCGCGACCATGGTTTCTGGCTATAGTCAGGATTCCGATTCCAGTAGAGATTGCTTTACCAAGGAGGGGTTCTGGTCTGGCGATTTGGGGCGGATGGACGAAAACGGGAACCTGTTTATTACAGGGCGAAAAAAGTTGTTTATCAACGCTGGTGCCAACAAGATCAACCCTTGCGAAATTGAGGACGTTATATCGGCTCATCCAAAAGTTGTCGAGAGCGTCGTGCTGGGAGTGCAAGGGGCTTATGGCAACGAAATTATCAAAGCCGTGATCGTGGGCGCATCGGATCTTACTGCCGAGGAAATCAGGCGATGGTGCAAGGAAAGGTTGGCCGACTTTAAAGTGCCCAGGAAAATCGAATTCAGAGACGAAATTCCCAGAAGCCCCCTGGGGAAAATACTGCGTAAGGAAATGCTGAATACAGAGGAGAGCGGCGGTTGAAGCCACGATGCGTCTTGTTTGGCGGGATAAGGTGAAGTGACCATACGTTTCTGCTCATTGTCAGAAGAAAATCTGCCGGCTGTAGCCCGGCTTCTACTGCCTTCATGGCAACGTAATTGGGATCCGGATTTAACAGAAGGAATTTTTCGTTGGCGCTTTCTGCAGAGAAAGGAAGGCGAATCCATACTTGCGATGGATGGTGAAAACTGTGTTGCGATGATTGACTCGTGGTGTCGCCAGTATGTGGTAGACGGTGAGATGCTTCGGGTTCGTGAGCTTTGTGACTGGTTTAGTCTGCCAGAATATCGCGGTATCGGGCTGCAACCCATACGTATGATGATGAAGAGAAATGAACCAATCATATCTATCGGTGGTTCTCCAGCAACTCAGGCAATTCTTCCCCGTCTTGGGTGGTCCTCCCTGGCCCCGGCAAGTGACTACACCATGCCGCTAACAACAGGCATGATCCTCGAAAGAGTTTTGAAGCATAAAGAATTTCCCGGCAAGGCGCAGTGTATAAGATATGCACACAAAATCCGTTTGCCGCTGAGTCGGCCAAGAGTCGTCGATCCACCACGAGGGTGTGCAAGCACCATTCATTTCAAGCCTGGAGTTTCCAGGGTGGCCGTAGTGCCTCCTGCGCAGGAGTACGCACTGATAAGGGCGATTGAAACCCCGGAGCTCGATTGGCTATATTCCGCACCACCAGAGATGGGTGAATTCCAGCTGCAGGAATACACAGTCGACGATAAAGTCGTGGGTTTTTCAATCAGCCGGCTATACCAAAGCAGAGGGATACTAAAGTCAAACATACTGCACTTGCAGACATCCAGCGCGTCAGTCGAACTTCTCCGATGGATGCTCGGAGAAACAGCTCTAGTCTTGAAAAGCAAAGGTGCATGCAGCGTGTCTTGCCGAACCACATGTACTCATATGGCGAATGCTTTGCGTCAATTGGGCTTTATCAAGCGCCTCGAGCATCCCACGTCCTGGTGGTCATCGGACCAAAAAGCGCCTGGTGGTCCGATATTCCTTTCGCGCTTTCGTGCGGATGATTCAATTCACCCCTACCCTGAATGAGTTGGGTAACCAGAGATATGGGCAGGGCTGTGATCCACTGAGCGGGCGAGTTTTGGCATTATTGTCATTCCCCGGGGCTGTCCATAGACCGCCGTCTGCCTTGTGTCCGATGATTGTCCCTTTTCCGGCAGCTACCCACACCTGGCTGGGGCATTGCCGGTTTACCCGGGTAGAGGACATTGGCGGAACAAGTCGTTACACGGCGCAACTCCTGGCTGCGCGAGACCCTGGCGCTATCGCGCCGGGAGGCAGTCGCCAGTGCGGTCATGACCGGGATCAGCGACAACTACCTGTCGGCGCTGGCCATCCACCTGCGCGCCAGCCTCGCCCAGATGGGCTGGCTGAGCGCCGCTCCGCAACTGGCCGGGGCGATCTTCCAGCTGTTGTCGGTCTGGCTGTGTCCCTGGTTCTCTCGCCAGTACGCCATCGTCGCCGGCGCTGCCATACAGGCGCTGGCGGTGCTGGGCATGGCGCTGGTTGCGCTGCTGCATCCGCCGCAGGCGGTGAGCTGGCTGATCGCACTGGCCGTGGTCTACCACGCCTGCCTGAATTTCATGCAGCCCCAGTGGCGCAGCTGGTTGGGCGGCCTGGTGCCGGCGCGGCGCCGCGGCGCATTTTTCGCCGGTCGTACCCGCCTGACCATGTTGACCTCCTCCGCTGTGTTCTTCGCCGGTGGCGGCGCACTCGGTCTGTTCCAGCGTGCCGAGCTGGCCTGGCTGGGTTTCGGGCTGCTGTTCCTGCCCGCGGCGGCTGGTCGTGGCCTCTCCACCTGGTTCCTGCACCGGATGCACGATCCGGAACCCTATGCCGCCGCGGCGCGAACCTCCCTGGGTGGTACCCTGCGCCGGGTTGGCGCCGCCTTTCACGATCGCGCCTTTCGCGAGTACAGCCTGTTCTTCGCCGCGGTGCAGGGCGCCGTGGCACTCTCCGGACCATTTTTCGCGGTCTATATGTTGCGCGAGTTGGAGTTCACTTACTGGCAGTTCACCGCCAGCACCGGCGCCGCCATTCTCACCCAGTTTTTCACGCTGTCGGCCTGGGGTTACGCCTGCGACCACCTGGGTAACCGCTTCGCGATGCTGTTGAGCAGCATCCTGATCCCCATCGTGCCGGCCCTGTGGCTGGTCTCGCCCGACTTCCACTACATCCTGTTCGTGCAGGTCATGTCGGGCATCGCCTGGGGCGGCTTCACCCTGAGCACCGCCAATTACCTCTACGACCTGCGCCCACCGGGCACCGACTTCGCGGGTTACGCCGCAGTTCAGTCAGCTCTCAGCGCGCTGGGGGTGTTCCTGGGAGCGTTGGCGGGGGGGTACCTTTCCTCCGCCCTGCCGCAACTGGCGGCACTGTTGCCCGCCGGCTGGCAACCGGAATACCCCATTGTGGGATTGTTCGCGCTCTCTGCGCTGTTGCGGCTGGGGATTATCGCCTGGTTCATTCCTCGCTCGCGGGAGCTGCGGGTGCGACAGCGGCCGAGCCTGCTGAAAGTCATATACCGGGTTTCGCGGTTTACACCCGGGGCCGGGGTGGTGCTGGACTGGTTGACGGTAGTGAGGAAGAAATAGGCTGTCAGCTGCCTGCCGCTGATCCAACAAAAAAGGGCCGCTTACGCGACCCTTTCCTGTTGGATTTGGTGGAGGCGGCGGGAGTTGAACCCGCGTCCGCCAGTCCTCTGCCATCGGCTCTACATGCTTAGATTCCGTTTATTGCTTTAACCGCACACAGCCCAACGGGCAGGACGTGATTGGCGATCCCTGTAATTGTTTAGCAACGCGGCCCAGGGCGAGCTCTGCTGCGATCCAGTTCTGTATGACAGTCGTACAACGCGGGGCTGGCACCTTGTTGAAGACCGCTAGAGCCGAAGCTACTAGATGGTGCTTTTATGACTGCTTACGCAGCCAGTTGGGCACCGTAGTTGTCGTCGTTGGCAACTATTAAGTTACAGCTTTGGATTTACGTGATTGGCTGTCATCACGGCATGCACCTCAGGGTTTGTAACCGTCGTCGAATCCAAATCGCCCCCGAAAGAACGCGCGAGTATATCGCAACCCGCCACGGAAAACAGATTCATTTTCCGCACCGATGGTAGGACCACAATTGTCCGGACAAGTTCCCGAAGACGCTCAGAGCTGGAGGAAAGCCACATAGCCGCGCTCGGGCCCGGTTTGTGGCTGGTGGTTGCCGGTGACGAAGATGCCGCCCGGGGCCAGCGCCGCCCCCTGCACCTGGGAGCTCTGGCCGAAGGTCCGCTCCATACGCGCGGTTTCGCTGCCGTCGGCGGCCAGTACCCGGATCGCCAGGGACCAGGGCCAGGCGCCGTCGGATTCATCGCCCAGGACGATCCGCCGGTTGCCGTCCACCAGTAGCCTGCGCGCCCAGTCCAGGCGCCCGGTGCCGAACTGGTCGATGCGCTGCAACTGGCCGGTTGCCGGGTCGGCCTGCAGCAGGAAGTAGTCGCCGCCGCCCAGCGCGGACTCCCCGAGGGTCAGGTAGGTGGTGCCCAGCACCAGCAGGTTGCCGTTTGCGTCCAGGGCCATGTCGCTGATGGCATCGTAGGGCATGGGGCTGATCGGCTGGGACCAGTACAGGGCACCGGTCGCGGTGCGCGCCTGCAGGTGGATGCCGGCATTGCCGCCGCCACCGACGTTCAGGCCCAGCAGGGCGGTGTAGTCGTAGGCCAGCGCGGCGCCATATATGTCGCCCGTGTCGGTGTTCGCGTTGGCGATCCAGTCCATGACGAATCCGCTGGCCTGCTCCGTAATGCCGGCGATCCAGGGGTCCTCCCAGCGCTCCACGAAATTGGTCGGCACATAGACCTCGTCGTTGCCGACCAGCAGTTGCTCGCCGCTGGGCAGCACCAGCCGGCGCAGCGGAACGTTCGGGCGTGCGTTACCGAGCTGGGACAGGCTGTTGGTCCGGCCTTCGAGGTCGAGGCTGCCGATCACGACATCTTTTTTGCCCTGGCTGGTTTGTCCCTCGAGAGTCCCCGAAACGAAGCCGGTGAACAGCAGTTGCTCGCCGTCGCGCTCCAGGGTGAGGATGGCGTCGCTCCCCGAGGTGTCCACGAGGCGCTCCCAGCGGACCTGCACACCCGAACTGGACAGGGTCAGGCGCCGGACAAAGCCGTGGCTGTCGCCCTCCACCTGTCCGGCGCGTGTGGAACCCTCGTAGCCGGCAATCACCACGTTGCAGTCATCGAGCACCACCAGGGCGCTGACGGCGCTGTGGCCGGTACCGCTTCCCACTACGGTCAGTTCGGGCCAGCTGCCGCAGCCGTCAACGATGCCGCCATCGCCATCTCCGCCACTGCCGCCTCCACAACCCGCTGCCAGCCCCGTGGTGACGGCAAGTACTCCGCAATACAAGGCCCGGCGAGCCTGCTTCCAGCCGCCGGATACCGGATACCACCTGTGCATGGGAATCTCCTATTTAATGTCCCATAGAGTGCCGCTAATATTAGACATCAAATGCGCAATCCCTGATACCCTTTTCGGGGTAGCACAGGTGGACCAGATCGATGACGAAAAAGACGCCCCAGCAGCCCGACAAGCCGACCCGAGCCTACGACAACCGCAAGCGGGAACGCCGCGCGGAACAGACCCGGCGGCGGATTCTGGAGGCGCTGGCGGCGCAGCTGGCAAGCAACAATACCCCGGACTTTTCCCTTGAGCAGGCGGCGGCGGATGCCGGTGTATCCCGGCGCACGGTGTTCCGGCATTTCCCGGACCGGGAAAGCATGCTCGCCGCGCTGGCCGAACTGGTGTGGGAGACCACGGGTACCGTGGCGATTCCCCGGACCCCGGAGGAATTCGTCTCAGCCCTGCAGGCCAGCTACCGCATGTTCGACAACAACGCCGGCCTGATGCAGGCCCTGTTGCTTTCGGAACTCGGCAGGGGAGTGCGCTCGCGCATGCGCGAGAAGCGGCTGAGCGGCAACGCCGCTGCACTGGATGTCGCCATGGCAGCGCTGCCCGGGAAAGAAGGGGAGGCGGTCAAGGCGGTGCTCGGGCACCTCATATCCGCGGAATCCTGGTGGCAGCTGCGCTCTACCTTCGGCGTGCAGGAGCCGGAAGCCTCGGCGGCGGTGAGCTGGGTGGTGCGCCTGGTACTCGATGCACTGCATCGGGGTGAAACGCCGGCAATGGAAAGCTGACTCACGTCTGCCGGTGAGTGTTGCCCAGCCGCCGGTGGGCCTCAATCATCATCGTCGTCGTCATCTTCATCCAGCACCCGGGTGATGCGCCGGTAGATTTCCACCCGGTCGCCCTCCTTCAGCGCTTGCTTGAGGGTGGTGAACTTGCCGAAAATCCCGATCTTCATGGTCCGGGTGTCGATCTCCGGCATTTTCTCCAGCAGGCCGCAGCGCTGGATGGCCTCTTCCACGGTCGCTTCGCTGTCGACGTCCACGTCCACCCAGGCCTGGTTGTGGCTGCCGGCATAGACCACGCTGACTTTCATCGCAAATCCTCCTATACCGTCGGCATGACCAGGTCGCTGCGCGGCTTGCGCGCCTGCAGGCGGCGGTCGACCAGCCGCTTGGTGGCGATCAGCAGGCCCAGCGCCATGAACGCCCCCGGCGGCAGCACCGAGAGCAGGATGCCGGAAAAGTTGGGAATGATGGTGACTTCCAGCCAGGCAAAGCCGTCGCCCAGCAGCAGCGAGGCGTTGGCGAACAGGGTGCCGCTGCCGAGAATCTCGCGCATGCCACCGACCGCCACCAGTACCCAGGTAAAACCCAGGCCCATGGACAGGGCGTCCGCCGCGGCCAGGCGCACGCCGTTGCGCAGGGCAAAGCTCTCCGCGCGACCGAAGATGGCGCAGTTGGTGACGATCAGCGCAATGAACAGGCCGAGTACCTTGTACAGCGGGTGCATCCAGGCGTTGATGACCATATCGACGAGGGTCACCACCGTGGCAATGAGTACGATCAGCACCGGTATTCTCACCTGCGGGGTGATAATGCCGCGCAGGCTGGCGATGATCACGTTGGTCAGCACCAGCACGGCGACCGAGGCCAGGCCCATGCCCAGGCCGTTGGTGGCCGAGGTGGTGACCGCCAGCAGCGGGCACAGCGCCAGCATCTGGCCCATGGCCACGTTGTTGTTCCACATGCCGTCGTTGAAGATCTGCCGGTACTGCGAACTCATTTCTTGCCCTCCTCCGTGGTTTGCGCCCTGGCCGCCTGCTTCAGCTGCTGTTGCCGCCACGCGTCCAGTTCCTGCAGGGAGGCGTGCACACCCCTGACCACCGCGCGGGGGGTGATGGTGGCGCCGGTAAACTGGTCGAACTCGCCGCCGTCCTTGCGTACAGCCCAGTCCTGCCCCGGTGTGTTGGCCAGCGATTTGCCGGTAAAGCCCTCAATCCAGTCGTCCTTCTGCACTTCGATCTTGTCCGCCAGCCCCGGGGTTTCCCGGTGGCTGAGCACCCGGACCCCGGTAAGGGTCCCGCTGCCGTCGATCGCGGCGATAAACTGGATATCCCCGCCCCAGCCGTAGATCGAGCTCTGCAGGGCCGCGCCGGCGAATTGCCCTTTCAGGCTGGCGGTGTAGATGGTCAGCGGCGCGGTGAAGGGCGCGTGGAGCGGCGCAGTCTGCACCTCGCTGAGGGGTTCGTTGTCGTACAGCGAACTCGGCAGCACCTCGGCCAGGGTGGCGCGTTTTTCCTGCTCCAGGTGATCGGCGATGCGGGCGCTGGTTTCCATATTGCCGAGAATCAGCAGCACGCTGACCAGGCAGCAGATGCCGCCCAGCAGCCCCGCGTGGTAGGCCATGCGGTTGCGGTAACTGGGTACGGATGGGGTCGCCATCTCAGCGCGCCTTGCCGGCGCCGCCGGGTGGGCTGACCGGGCGACCGCGCACGGTGCGCCCGTAGGCCCGGGGTTTGCAGTAGCGATCCAGCAGCGGGGTGAGCGAGTTCATGAACAGCACGGCAAAGCCGAGCCCCTCCGGAAATCCGCCCCAGCTGCGAATCGCGAACATGACCAGGCCGCAGCCCATGCCGAACAGCAGTTTGCCCATGTTGGACGAGGGCGAGGTCACGTAGTCGGTGGCGATAAAGAATGCGCCGAGCATAATGCCGCCGCTGGTCAGGTGTACCAGCGGGCTGGCGTAGTGCGCCGGGTCGGCCTGGTTGAACGCTGCGGCAACGATGGCGACCGTTGCCAGCATGGCCACCGGGATATGCCAGCTGACGATGCGCAGGGCGAGCAGCCACAGGCCGCCGATCAACACGAGGAATTCCGAGGTCTCCGCCAGGCTGCCCCCGGTGTTGCCGATAGCGGCTTCCAGCGCGGAGTAGCCGCCCAGGGTCAGGGTGGCGACGCTACCGGCGGTCTGCGCAGTTTTCAGTTCGCCGAGGATGGTCGGTCCGGTCACGCCATCGGCAATGCCGCTGCCCTGGAAAATGATGCCGAGGGCGGTGGCCAGGTCCGGGTGGTCAAACTGGCCCGGTTGCACCCAGGTGGTCATCTGCACGGGGAAGGAGACCAGCAGGGCGACCCGGGCGAGCATCGCCGGGTTGAAGATGTTCTGGCCGAGGCCACCGTAGAGGTGCTTGCCCACCGCAATGGCGAAGGCGGCCCCCCCCGCGCCGATCCACCAGGGGGCCCAGGGCGGCAGGGTCATGGCCAGCAGCCAGCCGGTGAGCAGGGCGGAGCCATCCGCCGCGCGTGCGAGCGACCGGCCCTGCAGGGCGAGGCAGAGCATTTCGCAGAGCACCGCTGCGCCGCAGGTGACCAGCCAGAGAATGGCCGCGGGCCAGCCGAAGAGGTGGAAACCAAACAGGGTCGCCGGCACCAGGGCGAGGCAGACGTGCAGCATGATCCGCTCGATGCTCGCCCTGTCGTGGGTATGCGGCGCTGCCCGCGCTACGGTTGGGTTGATAATGCTGTTCACGGCTCACCGGCCTCGCTGCTGGCCGGCCGCGGCGCACGTTTTTTCTTCGCCGCTTTGGCCGCGCGCTTTTCCTCCGCCTCGCGTTCCATGCGCGCGTTGCGTGCGGCGGTCAGTTCCTGGGTGTAGGCGAGCTTTTTGGCATCCTGGCGGCGCTGCCGCAGTTCGCCCTTGGCGTACTCGAAATAGTTCACCAGGGGGATGTGTGAGGGGCAGACGTAGGCGCAGGTGCCGCAGAGGATGCAGTCGCGCAGGCCGTACTCCCCGGCTGCGTCGAAATTGTTCTGGCGGGAAAACTTCGCCATCTCCAGCGGGACCAGGCCCATGGGGCAGGCATCGACACAGCGACTGCAGCGGATGCAGGGTGAGGGCAAGCGGGTGTTGACCTCGCGGCTGGTCAGCGCGAGGACCCCCGAGGTGCCTTTCATGATCGGTACACTGGTGGAGGGCAGTTCCTGGCCCATCATCGGCCCGCCCATCACCAGCCGGGCGGGCTTGCCGGTAAGGCCGCCGCAGTGGTCCAGCACATGCTGGATGGGCGTGCCGAACAGGGCCTCGACATTGTAGGGGCTGGCGACGCAGCCTCCGGCGATAGTGACGACGCGGGAAATCAGCGGCCGCCCGTAGCGCAGGGCCTGCTGGATGGCGTAGGCGGTGGCGACATTGTGGACCAGGATGCCGAGGTCGTTGCTGCGGCCGCCGGCGGGTACCTCCAGCCCGGTCAGCGCCTGGATCAACTGCTTGGCGGAGCCCATCGGGTACATGGCCGGCACCGGGCGTACCTCGACCTTGCCGAAGGGCGCCGCGGCCTCGCGCATGGCGGCGATGGCCTCGGGCTTGTTGTCCTCGATGCCGATGATCACCTGGTAGCATTCGACGATGTGCTGGATCAGGCGCGCGCCCTCGACGATTTCCGCCGCGCGCTCGCGCATCAGGCGGTCGTCGGTGGTGAGATAGGGTTCGCACTCGCCGCCGTTGATGATGAGCGTTTTGATCTCGTAGCGGCGTCCCTGGCGCAGTTTTATCGCGGAGGGGAAGACCGCCCCCCCCAGGCCGACAATCCCCGCTCGCTCGACTTCGTCGGAAAGTTCGTCGGGGCTGCGCTGGAAGGGGTCGCTCTCGCCCCGGGTTTCACACCAGCGCTCCTCGCCATCGGGTTCGAGAATAATTGCCCGCGATGCCAGTCCCGAGGGGTGCGGTGCCAGGCAGTCCTCGACTCCGGCGATGGTGCCGGAGGTCGGCGCGTGCAGGTGGGTGGACAGGCCGACGCCGGACAGCGCGATGCACTGGCCCTTGGCCACTTTTTCCCCGGCCTGCACGATGGGCATGGCGCTGGCGCCAGCCTGCTGGAACAGCGGCAGCACCAGGCGCTCCGGCAGGGGCAGCGCGGTCCGGATCGCGCGGCCGCAGGTCGCCTCCTTGTGTCCGGAGGGGTGGACGCCGCCGCGAATAGGGGATAGGCCGAACATCTCAGGCCACCAGCGGTTTTGGCCAGTGCCAGTTGTTGAGGTCCGGCTGTTCCGCATCCAGGTGGATGCAGTCCTCGGGGCAGGCGTCCTTGCACTTGCCGCAGCCGGTACAGGCGCTGCGGATCACCGCGTGAATCTGCTTGTTGGCGCCGACGATAGCGTCGGTCGGGCAGGCCTTGAAGCAGCGGGTACAGCCGGTGCACAGGCTCTCCTCGATACTGGCCAGCAGCGGCGCACTGGTTTCCCCGAGAGAGTTGATATCAATCCCCAGCATGTCCGCCAGGGTCTCGGCGAGGGCGCGCCCGCCGGGCGGGCAGCAGGTGATCTCGGCGCTGCCGTCGGCCATCGCCTCGGCGGCCGGTTTGCAACCCGGGAAGCCGCACTGGCCGCACTGGCTGCCGGGCAGCAGGGCCTCAATCTGTTCCACCAGCGGGTTTTCCTCGGCCACGCTGAACAGCTTCGCCGCTATCGCGAGGCCCCCGCCCAGTGAAAATCCGAGAACAGTCAGTACCAGAGTCGCCGTAAACATCGATCAGTCCCTCACAACATACCGCCAAAGCCCATGAACACCAGCGACAGGATGCCCGCGGTCACCAGTGCGACCGGGGTGCCCGCAAAAGCCTCCGGCACATCCGCCAGCGTCAGCCGCTCCCGCACGCCGGCGAAAATCACCATCACCAGGGAGAAGCCCAGGGCGCAGCCCAGTCCGTAGACCACGCTCTGCCCGAAGCTGTGTTGTTCGTTCACGTTGAGCAGGGCGACACCCAGCACCGCGCAATTGGTGGTGATCAGCGGCAGGAAAATGCCCAGCGCCTTGTGCAGCACGGGGCTGAACTTGCGCATCGCCAGTTCGGTGAACTGGACGATGGCGGCGATCACCAGGATGAAGGAGAGGATGCGCAGGAAGCCGATATTCAGCGGACCCAGCACCAGGTTCTCCAGAACCCAGCCGCAGGCCGCGGAAAGCGTCAGCACGAAGGCGGTGGCAATGCCCATGCCCACCGCGGAACTCAACTTGTTGGATACCCCCATGAGCGGGCACAGCCCGAGGAACTTCGCCAGGACGATGTTGTTCACCAGGATCGTGCTGCCAAGTAATGTGAGGTACTCCATGGAAGTCGCCTGTCCCATCAGTGGATATCCAGGTCCGGACCAGCGCCGGTTTGTCGCAAGTCGAACCCGCCTGGGAGGGGAATTGCATTAACTGTGCCATGGGGAATTCCCCGGCAATTGATTGATCCTGATCAAGCAAACCGCAGGTCGCGGCTGTGTAACCGGTGCGATGGGGGTATATTTTGTAGCAAATACGACAATCCGGAATCCGGGTAAAAAATTTCCTTGTCGGGTTTGCGACACGGTTTCGCCGGATATGTCGGATTTCCACGGTGGATGTCGATATTCATCCACGGCACGGGTTTTGCAGAACCCCGGAGAGACCGGGCACGCGGTACAGGACCGGAAATCCGCAGGCCGCCCAGGCCTGACCGACAACCGCCACATGCCAATAGCGGCGACACCCGCCCGAGGGCGGCATGTCGGCCTGTCAACGAGGACTACCATGTCGAAGTTCAACCAGAATAACCCGATCGACGCGGATTCGCGGGTCTCGGTCGCCGCGGATCCCGCCCAGGGCAGTGTGCTGGCCGAGGCGGGAATCCCGCTGGACAGCGAACCGCTGTCTCCCGAGGTCTTCCTGCAGGCCGTGGAGCACTGCCCGGTGGCGATCTCCATCACCGACCTGAAGGCCAATATCATTTATGCCAACCGGGTGTTTACCCAGGTCACCGGCTACGCCCGCAACGAGGTGGTCGGCAAGAACGAGTCGATCCTGTCCAACCACACCACCCCGCGGCTGGTCTACCAGGCCCTCTGGGGCCGCCTCGCCCAGCAGCGTCCCTGGACCGGCATGCTGGTCAACCGGCGCAAGGACGGCAGCCTTTACCTGGCGGAACTGACTGTCGCCCCGGTCATCAACGAGGAGGGCAAGTCGGTTTATTACCTCGGCATGCACCGCGACGGCACCGAGGTGCACGAGCTGCAGCAGCGGGTCTTCAACCAGAAGTTGATGATCGAGTCGGTGGTCAACGCGGTGCCGGCGGCGATGGTGCTGATCGACAGTGCCGGGGGTATCGAGCTCTCCAACCCCAGTTTCGGACACATGGCGGCGGACCTCGCGCCCGATGGCAGCAAGCCGGGACTGCTCAGGTTACTGGCCGACCAGCTGGAGGGCGACTTCGAACGCCTGAAGAGCGAGCAGCGCAATTTCAACAGCCGCGAAATAACCATGGACCGGGGTGACGGCGCACCGCGGCGCTTTTCCTGTTTCGGCACCACCATCGATATCACCGAAGAGAGCCCGAACGGCTTCTTCCAGCGCGAGGTTGGACACTACCTCCTGTTGATGATCACCGACATCACCGAGCTGCGCCGCCACCAGGAGCAGATGCACCTGAACACCCTGAAGTCGCTGATGGCCGAGGAGGACCTCGTCCAGGGCATGCGCGAGACGGTCAACGGCGCCATCCACCAGCTGGAGGGGCCGGTCAACCTGATCGAGGCCGCTGTCCACACACTGCGTCGCCGGGCCGCTGAAAACGGTCGTGACGACCTGGTGCTGTCGGCGGCTGAAGAGGCCCTGGAGGCGGGCCGCAGGGCCCTGGATAACCTGATGGATTCGCTGCCGCCGCCGGTCTCGGAGAGCAAGCAGCCGGTCAATATCAACCAGTTGATCCGCGAGGTGCTGGCGCTGGCGACCGATGAGCTGCTGGCCCAGGGGGTGGTCATCGCCTGGCAGCCCTCGATGCACCTGCCCTCGCTGGTCGGCCAGGAGCGGCGTCTGCGCAGCATGCTCAAGCAGCTGGTGCAGAACGCGGTGGAGGCGCTGGGCACCCGCGGCGTCCGCGAGCGCAATCTCACCATCTCCACCCGGGGTGAGAAAGAATTCATCGAGGTGGAAATCACCGACAGCGGCCCGGGCATTCCCGAAGAACAGCTGCTGAAAGTGTTCCAGCCCTTTTTCAGCACCAAGAAGACCCGCCACGGTTTTCGCGGTATGGGGCTGCCCATGGTGCAGGAGATCGTCGCGGACCACGCGGGCACCGTGTTCATCGATCCGGACTATCACGAAGGTTGCCGCGTCGTCGTGCAACTGCCAATGCTTCGAGCGGGATAACGGGGCGAGTTATGGGACCAACCAGTGTTGCCAGGAGCGGGTCAGTCGTGAACAGCCGCGCGGAGCTTGTCGAAGTTCTGTTTAGCGCGCTGTGCCGGATTTCCCACGTGCTCTGCCAGGTCACCAATATCGAGGATTCCATGAGCGAGGTGCTGGGTATCCTGCACAACGACACGGGGCTCATGCACGGCATCATCACCCTTTCGGACACCGAGCACAGCAAGCTGCAGGTCGGCGCGGTGTACTGCGAGTCGGAGTCGGTGCGCAAGGCCTCCAGCGGTATCCGTTACCAGTCCGGCGAGGGAATTGTCGGCCGCATCCTGCAGCACAACCAGCCGATCGTGCTGGGGCGAATTTCCTCCGAGCCGCGTTTCCTCGACAAGCTGGCCCTCTACGACCTGGAGCTGCCCTTCATCGGCGTGCCGATACGCGACAACGACGGTTCCGCCATCGGCGTACTGGCGGCCCAGCCCGACGTGCCCGCCGACGATTACCTGCCTGAGCGCACCACGTTCATGAAAGCCGTCGGCGACCTGCTGGCGCAGACCGCGCGCCTGCTGGTCAACGTGGAGCGCGGCCAGTCCCTGGCCAGCGAGCGCGACGAGCTGCGTCGGGAAGTGCGCGGCAAGTACGGCTTCGAGAACATGGTGGTGGGCAACACCGACGCCATGCGCCGGGTGTTCGACCAGGTGCGCCGGGTCGCCAAGTGGGACAGCACCGTGCTGGTACTGGGCGAATCGGGTACTGGCAAGGAGTTGATCGCCAGCGCCATTCACTACAATTCGCCGCGGGCGCACAAGCGTTTCGTCAAACTCAACTGCGCCTCGGTGCCGGAAACCCTGCTTGAATCGGAACTGTTTGGCCACGAGAAGGGCGCCTTCACCAGCGCGGTGAAACAGCGCAAGGGTCGCTTCGAACAGGCCGACGGCGGCACCCTGTTCCTCGACGAGATCGGGGAAATTTCCCCGATGTTCCAGGCCAAGCTGCTGCGGGTACTGCAGGAGCGCGAGTTCGAGCGGGTCGGCGGGGCCCAGACCATCAAGGTGGACGTGCGCATCGTCGCGGCGACCAACCGCAACCTCGAGGAAGAAGTGGAAAAAGGCAACTTCCGCGAGGATCTCTACTACCGCCTGAACGTCATGGCCCTCAACCTGCCGCCCCTGCGTGATCGCCTCTCGGACATTCCCGAGCTCGCCCACTTCCTGATCGACAAGATCGCCAGGGAACAGGGCAGGGAGCTGCGGCTCACCGACGGCGCGATCCGCCAGCTGGTCGGCCACGACTGGCCGGGCAACGTGCGCGAGCTGGAGAACTGCCTGGAACGGGCCGCTATCATGAGCGAGGCGGACATCATCGACACCGACGTCATCTCAGTCAACGGGAGCGCGCCGAGCGTCGCCCCGCCGTCCTTCGCCAGCGCGCTGGTGCCGAGCGTCGATCCCAACGATCCCGACCTGGACGAGCGCGAACGCCTGATCGCGGCGCTGGAACAGGCCGGCTGGGTGCAGGCCAAGGCCGCGCGCCTGCTCGGCATGACGCCGCGGCAGATCGCCTATCGTATCCAGACCATGAAGATCAACGTGCGCAAGATCTGACACGGCCCGGTGTCGCCACCGCCCGGGGTCAGAGTCACGACTCTGACCCCATTCCGGAGTGCCCCCAACCCCCCGCACGGACCGGGGTCAGAGTCGTGACTCTGACCCCATTCCGGAGTGCCCTCGATCCCTGTCACCTAAAACACAATTGGTCGCAAATCCATTGTTCCAAACCGTACAAACACCCTGCCTGAGAGACTAATAATCCAATAAAAACAATGCATTAAAAATCGGCACAGGCATTGCAACTGTACCCGGTAAATGCCCCGTCCCGGTCCAGCGAGCGAGACGGAGCGCGTCGCCAGACCAGCGTACCCAGTCGAACAGGAGTACTAGCAATGGAGTTATCAGTAATCGGTCAAGAAGGTGAGGCGGCTGCCGGCGGCGGCTGTTCCTCCGGGTCCTGTGGCAGCACCGACGACCAGATGTCGTTCCTGCCGGATGCCATCCGGGAGAAGGTCGAGAACCACCCCTGCTATTCGGAGGAGGCGCACCACTATTTCGCGCGCATGCACGTGGCGGTGGCGCCGGCCTGTAACATCCAGTGCCATTACTGTAACCGCAAGTACGACTGTTCCAACGAATCGCGCCCGGGCGTGGTTTCCGAGCTGCTCACTCCCGAGCAGGCGATCAAGAAAACCAAGGCGGTCGCCGCCACCATCCCGCAGATGACCGTGCTCGGCATCGCCGGCCCCGGCGACCCGCTGGCCAACCCGGAGCGTACCTTCGAGACCTTCCGCGGCCTTTCCGAAGAGGCGCCCGACATCAAGTTGTGTGTTTCCACCAACGGCCTTGCGCTGCCGGAGTCGGTGGACGAACTGGCCAAGCACAACATCGACCACGTCACCATCACCATCAACTGTGTCGACCCGAAAATCGGCGCGCAGATCTATCCATGGATCTACTGGAACAACCGCCGCATCCGCGGCGAAAAGGGCGCCGCGATCCTTATCGAGCAGCAGCAGAAAGGGCTGGAAATGCTGGTCGAGCGCGGCATCCTGGTGAAGGTCAACTCGGTGATGATTCCCGGGGTCAACGACGAGCACCTCAAGGAAGTGAGCCGCATCGTCAAGAGCAAGGGCGCCTTCCTGCACAACGTCATGCCGCTGATTGCCGAGGAGGAGCACGGCACCTTCTACGGCGTCATGGGCCAGCGCGGTCCGGACCCGGAAGAACTGCAGGACCTGCAGGACGACTGTGCCGGCGACATGAACATGATGCGCCACTGCCGCCAGTGCCGGGCCGATGCGGTGGGCCTGCTGGGCGAGGATCGCGGCGAGGAATTCACCCTCGACAAGATCGACGCCATGGAAGTGGACTACGAATCGGCGATGAAAACCCGCGCCGTGGTGCACGCCGGCATCATGGAGGAACTCCACGAGAAGCAGGAGAAGAAAGCGCGCCTGGCCGCGGCCACGGTGCCGTCGGCAGCCCAGTCGCAGATGGCCGATACCCGCCCGGTGCTGATGGCGGTGGCCACCAGCGGCGGCGGCCTGATCAACCAGCACTTCGGCCACGCGACCGAGTTCCTGGTCTACGAGGCCGCGCCCACCGGAGTGCGTTTCATCGGTCACCGCAAGGTGGACCAGTACTGCATCGGCAATGACACCTGCGGCGAGAAGGAATCCGCGCTCTCCGGCAGTATCCGTTCATTGCACGGCTGCGAGGCTGTGCTCTGCTCGAAGATCGGCTACGAACCCTGGGGCCAGCTCGAGGAGGCCGGCATCGTCCCCAACGGCGAACACGCCATGGAGCCCATCGAAGAGGCGGTCATGGCGGTCTACCAGGAAATGGCCGCAAACGGAGCGCTGGACAAGGCGTCTCCCGCTGCAAAGGCGCAACAGGCATCCGCGTAAGTGGACTCTCTTGCGGGCGGCAGTTCCACGCGCCGCCCGCTTTTTTCCACACCACCTGCGCAACAACCAGAACAACCCGGCCTGCCGGCCGGCACCGGGTAGAGGAGGAAAGCATGGCACTGTCGATCGTCGATTCCTGTGTTAATTGCTGGGCCTGCTACGACGTCTGTCCCAGCGACGCGATTTACCAGGGTTCCCCGCACTTCGAGATCAACGCGAAAAAATGCACTGAATGCGAGGGCGATTACGCCCATCCCCAGTGCGCGACGATCTGCCCCATCGAGGAGGCGATCCTCGATGCGGCGGGTGTACCGATGAACCCGCCCGGTTCCCTGACCGGAATTCCGCCGGAGCTGATGGCCGAGGCGATGGCCGAGTACCGGGCGCGCTAGGCGGCGTTGCCATGACAGTACTGACGTTCTACGGCAAACCCGCCTGCCAGACCAACCGCAGGCAGAAAGCGCTGCTGCGGAAGGCGGGCATCGCGCTCGAGGAAGTGGACCTGTTGGCCCACCCCTGGCGGGAAGATGAACTGGCGGATTTTTTCCGCGGTACGGCGGTCCGCGAATGGTTCAACCCCTCCGCGCCGCTGTTGAAAAGCGGTGAAGTGGATACGGAGTCGCTGTCCGCGGCCCAGGCACTGCGCTTGCTGGCCGCAGACCCGGTGCTGATCCGCCGTCCCTTGCTGGAATACAGGGGCGTCCGCATGGCCGGTTTCGACATGACCCGGGTACAGCAACTGCTCGGGGTGTCGCTGGTAAGCGCCTCCGACGCCGCCTCCGGGAGTGTCGACCAGTGTTCGCGCCCACAGGCCAGCGAGGGCTGCCGGTGAGCGAGGCCCTGCAGGCAAAACCATTGCCGGTGGGCTGCGAACAGACCGCCAGCAGCGCCTGCCACAGCCACTTTCTCGGCAGGTTGCTGGCCGGCCAGCGCGCGGGGCGGGGGGCGCTGCCCTTTTTCCTCGGGCTGCAACCCCTGGCGCTGATGTGGCTGGCGCAGCGTTACCAGCCTGGAGGGTTTTGCGCCACTGCCGTTGCCGGCGCTGCCCACGACCTGGAATCGCCAGCCTGGCAGCGCGGCGACCTGCGCCAGGAACTGCTGGAGTTGCGCCGCGACGAGTGGCAGGACGTGCGCGGACTGCTGCTGGCCCATCGCGCCGGGGTACACCCGCTGGAGCACGCCATGGCGGATATGGTCGCCGCGGGCTGCCTCGGGGGCGACCACCTGTGGCGCGACCTCGGCCTCGAGTCCCGGGCCGAACTCAGTGAATTGATGGCGCTGTTTTTTCCCCAACTGGCGGCGAAGAACAGCGGCGACATGAAGTGGAAAAAGTTCTTCTACAAGCAGCTTTGCGAACAGGAGGGCGGCTACGTCTGCCGCGCGCCAACCTGTGAGCAATGCGCCGCCTACGCCGACTGTTTCGGCGAAGAAACCTGACATTACCCACTGATCGAGGAGTAAAGCGCCATGAGTACAACGGCAATCGAAGACATCATTCGCCGCCAGATCGCGGAAAACCCGGTTCTGATCTACATGAAAGGTTCACCCGACGCGCCCGAGTGCGGCTTTTCCGCCAAGGCGGTCGCCGCGCTGAAAGCCACCGGCGTCGATCTTGCTTTCGTCAATGTGTTGCAGGCGCCGTCGATTCGCGAGCGCTTGCCCGGCGTGTCCGGCTGGCCGACTTTCCCCCAGTTGTTCGTCAAGGGGGAACTGGTTGGCGGCAGTGACATCATTACGGAAATGGCCGCCAGCGGGGAATTGCAACTCCTGCTGGAGCAGGCCGAAGTCGCGGCCTGAGGAGCAAGCATGGACAGTAGCGAAGTGCTGCGCCGGATTCGCGAGGCGGTCCCCGCGGCCGCCGATATCCAGGTGGAGGGCGCCGACTGCGATTTCACCGCGCTGGTCCTCAGCGAGGACTTTGCCGGCGTCAGCCAGGTGAAGCGCCAGCAGCAGGTGCTCGTATCGTTCGCGGACGTGCTGGGAAGCGGCGAACTGCATGCGCTGTCGGTAAAGGCTTATACACCGGCTGAATGGCAGGCGAAACAGGCGCAATCGCTGACCCAGCTTTCACTGTGATCCCGGCGTCGCGCCGGCGAGGAGTCAAACATGGTAGACGTCAGTAACCTGAGTCGTGAAGCGGCACTGCGCATTGCGCTGGCGGCACGGGCCCTGCCGGAGATCGGGGTGGGTACACTCCTCGATATCCTGCACCGGCGCATCCAGGGTGAGTTGAGCGAGGAATCCCTGCAAACCATCACTGTCACCGACCTCAAGACGGGATTCGCCAGTGTCGACGGAGAGGAAGACGGCGAGGACATCGGCATCGGCCTGCCGGCGCTCAAGGAGGCGGTGCGCATCCTGTGGGGAGAGAGTGATGCCGAAGACCTGCCGGAGCCGCAACGGGACGCTCCCCCGCTGCCGGGCTCGATCCGGGTGGCGATTTCCTCCAACAGCGCCGAGGCGCTGAACGGGCACTTCGGCTCCTGCCTGCGCTACCTCATCTACGATGTGAGCACTGCGGAATCTCGCCTGGTCGATGTGCGCTCGGCGCTGGAAGCGGATTTCTCCGATGACCGCAACGCCTTTCGCGCCAACCTGATCAGGGATTGCCAGGTACTCTATGTGGTATCGGTGGGCGGCCCTGCCGCGGCCAAGGTGATTCGCGCCGGTGTCTACCCGATCAAGAAAATCGACGGCGGCGAGGCCGCGGACATCCTGGCGGAGTTGCAGCGGGTGATGGCGGGCAGTCCGCCGCCCTGGCTGGCCAAGATTCTCGGGGTCGACGCGGAGGCGCGGGTCCGCTTTACCCGCAGTGCAGAAACTGCCTGAACCAGCGCTATTTGCCGTTTTCGAAGGGTTCGAAACTGTCGAAGAAAATATCGCTGTAGTGGGCGCCCTGCATGAAACACTGCTCGCGCAAGCGCGCCACCATCCCGGGCGGCCCGCAGAGGTAGATCAGCGACCCGCGCAAGCGCGGATGCCGCTGCTCCAGTAGTTCCTCGAGTTCCGCAGTGACCACGTCGCCGTGCTGCTGCGGGTTGCGTCGTACCACCGGTACCACGCTCAGCCCCGGATGAGTTCCCGCCAGCCTGCGCAGCTGCCCCTGCAGGTAGAGCGTATCCGGTTCTCCTGCGCAGGCGTACAGGGTGATCGTGCCGTGATGGCCGTCCGCCAGCGCCTGCCGCAACACTCCGTAAACCGGTGCCAGGCCGGTGCCCGAGCCGACCAGTACCAGCGGCTGGCCCGGCATGGTCGGACTGTAGTGGCAGTCGCCCTGGGGCAGGCCGATTTCACATTCGTCACCGGGTACCAGCTCATTTTCTATCCAGCCACTGACCAGCCCGTTGCGACGGCGCAGATGCAGTTCGATATAGCCGTCCTCGGGCAGGCTGGCGATGGAGTAGATACGGCCCGAGGCCCCGTTGCGCCACAGGGTCAGGTATTGCCCCGCGCGCCAGTCGATCGGCGCCTGCAGGCGTATGCGCATGACCCGCTCGTTGAGAACGGTCTTCTCCAGCAGGGTTGCCCGGCGGCGCTGGCGGTCGTCGAGCAGTTCCACCTCGATATCGGTGTCGGGCTGGTACTGGCAGGCGAGAAAATAGTTGAGCCTGCGCTGGCGCAGGTTGAGGCCGAGCTGGGCAAGGGGCTTGGTTTCACCGGACTTCAGGTGCACGACGCAGCTCTGGCAGTGGCCGCTACGGCAACTGTTGGGGATTTGAATGCCCGCGCGTTCGAGGCTGTCCAGTACGCTGCCGCCGCCGGTTTCAATGCAGCGGTCGGCGCAGGTGATAGTTGGCATATCACGCTCGCTGTGCAGGGTACGGTATACGGGCTGGACGCGTTCCGGAGGGCAACCGGAACCTCTACAGACTACTGTGCAGCGGTTTGGCTGTAAAGCCCCGAATGGGGGTCAACTGTCCAGGGTGTATTCGCCCGCGTTCATCATACCGGTGAATATGTCGTGCAACCGTTGGGGTGACACCAGGCAACCGCGGCGGCCCGGATCGCTCATGACTTCCAGCAGGGTATCCTCGTCGATAAGGGCGCCCAGCGTCTGGTAGACAAAGTCCTCCAGCGATTCGGCACTGGGCGCACAACCAGACCAGCCACTGGCGGCAGCCTCGGCGAACTGGCGATAGGGCCACAGGGGCATGACCCACTGCTCATCGCGTTGCTGCATCACCCATTCGCAGCCATCGTCGAGGCCCCAGACCTCCTCGGTTTCGAACACCCGGGTGAGAAAGTATTCAAGCAGTTGGGGCTCGCTCATCACCGCCAGCGCGGCGGTCTCTTCTGCGTAGGGGCTGTAGCGCACGGTGGATCCTCATCATTGGCGCAGCGGGCAGGCCAGCGCCGGGAAAACGCCCGGGTGACGGTGGGGCGGGGCGGCCGTGCAGCGCGGCTGCGCGCAGTGGCGCCCGAACCCTTTATCCCTGTTTATCTCCGTTTATGCGTATTGCAAAATTTGCTCCAGGCGGCCGGTGAATTCACACCCGTTTGAGAGCCCGTCCCGACGGGCTGCCAGAGCACCTCGCCGGGCGCGCCAGGACTGGGCTGGCGCCGTTCGGAGCCGAATCGACACGCCCTTTGGCGCGTTTCCTACAGCTCGTATTGCGTCCCGTGCGCGGACCGATTGTCGGGTTTGTTGCAATCCAGCGTCGCTCAAAGCCTGTCGCATCTGCGACAAAACGCCACCGCAGCCGCCTGGTCACTTGATGTAAACGGCTGATAAGCCACGGTAATTTGCAAAGCGGGAATTAGGCACGGAGATTGCCATTCACAGTAGTGGAAGCGTAGCCGCGCGTCCGTCATTCGCGCGCCGGCAGAACCCGTGCACTGAGGAGGCCACCCGTGATTCTGGACCAGTACAAGTCAGACAACCTGCTTTTCAACAGCAACTTTTACGACCCGACAAGCCAGCCCGGCCTGAGCAGTTACCGCGGTGACCTTGTCGTCATCGACGGCGGCCTCGACGACAAGGGCCACCCCAATCCGCCGGAGGAAGTCCTGCGCGGCGCCGTGATTCTGGCCGGCGAGAAAGTCGAGATGCTGATCGGTAGTCTCGATCGCATCGACCAGATGAGCGATCTTTTTGGACGTTTTGGCAAGGATATTGCCCCCGGGGCGCCGCTCATGCTGTTTGTGGTCAATGCGAGTGAGCGCGCCCGCTTTGACTTCGAAGGCAGCACTGTAGCCATCATCCCGCTGGTCCAGGGGGTGTGCTGGAACGAGGCCATCGACGAGCTGGCGCTGGAAAAAAGTGATTTCAAGGGCCAGGCACCCGCGGACAAGGTCTACACGCTGTACCAGGAGATGAAATCCTACAGCGCGAAGGGCGCGGTGAAGAGCCTCGACGAATTGCTGGCCGCCACGACCAACGAAGTGCGTGAAGCCTGGGGCGCCGTCTAGGCGCACCAGCGGATTAAGGGCAGGGAAAGGGAGAAAGGTCATGCAACACGCGAACCTGCAAAAAGGCGACGCCGTATTCGCCACCACCACCATCGTCAACGACGGCTCCGTGCCCGGCTGTGAGACAGGCGAGGTGTTCGCCACGCCCGGCACCATGGGTATGCTGCTGAACACCGGCTACGTCGAACTGGAGCCGGATACCGAGTTGTTCCTGGTGAGTTTCCGTACCGAGGCCGGCGAGCCCGGGCCGCCGGTCGCCTGCCTGGCCGATGAGATCAGCGCCCAGCCCCTGGCATGAGCGTCACCGACGCGCCGCGAGTTGCGGCGGAAGATCTCGCGTCGATCGATATCCCCGCTTACCATCGGCGCAGCAAGCACCGGCTGGACGGCTATGCGCAGGGACCCGAGACGCTCGACTGGGATCAGCAGCCGAGTCCCTTTCGGCGATTTGAGGGGGCCGGGCAGATCCAGTTGCCACTATCCCCCCCTGCAGATACCGCACATTCCTTCGCGCAGCTGCAGGATTACAGCCTTGCTGAACTCTGGCAGGGCTGTTGGCCGGAACCGCTAAGCCCGGGACTAGCGTCCCTGGCAGTCTGGCTGCGCCACGCCCTCGCGCTGTCCGCCTGGAAGGTCTACGGTGGCGCGCGCTGGTCCCTGCGCTGCAATCCTTCCAGCGGTAACCTGCATCCCACCGAGGCCTATGTGGTCGTCGCCGGATTTGAGGACTGCGCGAACGGGGTGTACCACTACCGAGCGGACTGTCACGGACTGGAGTTGAGGTGTGCGTTCCCCGCCGAAGCCAGCTTGCAGCCCGGCCTCTATCTCGGCCTGTCGAGTATCCACTGGCGCGAGGCATGGAAGTACGGCGAGCGGGCCTATCGCTACAGCCAGCTGGATATCGGCCACGCGCTGGCTGCACTGGCCTGCGCCGCCGCACCGCTGGGCTGGAAGCTGGAATACCTGCCGCTGGCCGACAGCGCGCTGGAAAGCCTGCTCGGCCTGGACCGCCCGCGGGATTTTTTTCCCGGTGAGGAAGAGTGGGGCGAGTGCCTGTTGCGGGTGGCTACCGGTGCGCCGGCAAGCGATGCCGGGCAGGCGCTGGACTCCCTGCTAGCGGCTGCCGCCGCGGGACAATGGCAGGGCTGCGCCGAAGTCCTGGACCGCAAGCATTTCTATCACTGGCCGCTGGTCGATCGGGTGGCGGAACAGGTTCGCCGCCCGGCCAGCGCGGAATATGCCAACTCCGCAGGCGATGAGCACCTGCCCCCCGCGCTGGCAGTCGATTACCGCGAAAAGCTCTACCGGCTGGTTCTCGAGCGCCGTTCCGCGCAGGGCTATGACGGCGTCACCGGTATCGGGCAGGCGCAGTTTTTCAGCTTGCTGGATCACCTTTTGCCGCGCGCGTCAGTGGCGCCGTGGATGCCACTTCCCGGGCCTGCCTCGCTGCACTGTGTGTTTTTCGTGCACCGGGTGGAAGGCCTGGAACCGGGCCTCTATACGCTGCCGCGCAGCGAGGCGGGGGAGGTCCTGTTGCGCCGCGAATTGCGAGCAACGTTCGACTGGGAGCGGGTGGCGTCGGCGCCGGCGCATCTGCCTTTCTACCGGCTGGTGAGTGCACGGGCGGAGCGTACCGCCGCAAAGCTCTGTTGCCAGCAGCAGATAGCCGGTGCCAGCGCGTTCAGCCTGGGCATGCTGGCGGAGTTTTCCAGCCAGCTGGAGGGCGCGCCCTGGCGTTACCGGGAATTGTTCTGGGAGGCGGGCGCGATCGGCCAGGCCCTGTACCTGGAAGCAGAGGGCATCGGCCTGCAGGGTACCGGTATAGGCTGCTTCTTCGACGATGCCGTGCACGACCTGCTGGGTATCGGCAATGACAGCCTGCAGAGCCTGTATCACTTCACGGTGGGCGGTGCACTGCGCGATCCGCGGATTGCAACCCTGCCCGCTTACGGGAAGCGGCGCCAGTGAACGCGGTGCAACAGTGGCTACAGCAACACCCCCTGGCGCCGGTGCACGTGGATTGCGCGACAGCTGTGATGCTCAAGATCCTCGATGGCAAGTGCAAGATGGGCGGGGAGGAAAAACGGGTCATGGCGCAGCTCTATCACGCGGTGTCGGGTTCACCCGGGGAAAAACTCGGTGCCGATATCCGTGAACTGATCGCGCGCGCGGGAACGCGAGCGGACCCGGAGATGCGCGAAGTGATCTATGAGCGGCGGGTGCTGGCGGAGACGGTAATTTCCCGGCCGGTGATGAAGGCATTCAAGAGGATGATCCGCGAACAGGGCCTGTTCGCGTTACTGGAGGCGGAAAGTGCTATTGCGTGACTTGCTCAACGAAGCGCCACGCGAGCAGCGTGGTGCGGTGGTTCCCCTCGCTCTGCAACAGCTTCTGCGGGCAGACCTCGATGTCAGCCAGGACTGGGAAACCGCGGAACAAATCCTGTTACAGGCCCGCGAAGCGCTGCCGGAGTGCCTGGAAATCCAGGTGGCGTTGTACAAGTTGTACGCTTACAGCAACCGCTTCGAGGAATCGCTGGCACTCATTACGACGGTGCAGGCCAGTGCGGCGTGCCGCGAGGGCTTCGACGCTGACTGGCGAATGCTGCAACCGGAAAGTGCCGCCTGGTACCCGGCGGAGGGTGCGGTACGCCATTACCTGTATGCCCTCAAGGCGATGGGCTTTGTTTCCCTGCGCCGGGGGGACCTGGCGACCGCGAATGCAGTGCTGGCCAAGCTGGCCAGTCTCGATCCCCGGGACCAGGTAGGCGGCAGTGTCGTGCTGGAGATGGCCGAGCGATTGAACGATGAATGAAACCGCCGCGTGGCGCGAAGGAGGTAACCACTGATGAAAAAATTTCAGACTGTCAGCGTGGGCGATATGCCGGGCCTGTTGTCCGCGGAAAATTCGCTGCTATTGGATTGTCGCCAGTTGCGCGATTATCGCGAGGGCCATATCGAGAACGCGATGCACGCCCACGATGATCTTGTCGAATCACTAATCAGGAAAGCGGACAAAGGCACACCACTGGTGATCTACTGTTACCACGGTCACAGCAGCGAACACCTGGCGGAACTGTTCGGCAATTTCGGCTTCCAGAATGTGTTCAGTGTGCAGGGCGGCTACGCGAGCTGGCTGGAGAGCCAGGGCAGGGCGTGAAGGAGACTGGCAGTGATGTGGTTAGAGAGTTTCTTCAGCAACCCGCGGGGCGAGTACCAGCCAGTAAATCCCTGGTCGCTGCGCAAGAGCGCCCGGATCAAGAGTTTGCTGATTCGCATCTACAGCGACATCGAGGGAATCCAGTGGCAGGTAGACTCCAGCCTGCGCAGCCATCCGGACGGTATCTACCTGACACATCCGCGGGAGGCCGGCCTGCGGGCTTATTTGCATGTTCACGGCCAGTCCCCGGGGCGTGCCGGGCTGCACCTGGAATTCCCGGCACTGGATGGACGAAGCCCAACCTACGAAACCTACGAAGATCTCAACGCTGCGCGGCTCTCCGACATTCTCGCGGCACACTTTGGCATGGGCTATGACATCAGTTGAAGATGTGGCGGATGCCGCCGCCGGTAGCATGGACCTGATTGTTCCACTGGAGGGCGAACTCATGGCCGCAGTGAACCTTGTACCGCAGGGCGAGCGCGCCTGGCTGTTGTCGCTGCGCCTGGTGTACGACGGCTTTCCCGCGGGGATTCTGCGTTTTGATCTCAACGGCTACGACGCCGACGAGGCGCGGTCGATTGCCGCCAGTATCCGCGATAACCCTTTCCTGATGCGGGAAATCGACGAGTATCTCTGGGGGGAGAGCGACTAATAGACCGATGTAGCGGGCAATCTCGTTGCTGTGCCCATCAGCTGGCCCTGTTTAACACGCTGCACTTGAGTTCAAACGATACCAGTCCTGCCGTTCTACGGTCTGCTTCTCTCCGTGCCCGGCCTGGGTGTAAGCCGCGCGCTGCGACTGCGCAAAGAGGCCCCTCGCTGAAATTCCCGGGGCCCGCTCCTGCGGGCCTTCTCCGGTCTTCGCTCAGGCAGCCTGCTGCAGGTTGAGCAGGCTCTCCCAGTCCGCCTCGACGATTTCCAGCCCCTTCTTCTCGCAGAAGCGCTTTTCCTTGTCATTGGGGTTCGCAATCAATGCCCAGCCAGCGTGTTGCGGAGCGCCGTAGATGATGTCGGACAGCACCATACGTTCGGTATCGCGTTGCATGCGCATGCCGAGGAAAACGTATTGTTTGCCCAGCCGGTATTCCTTCAGGAAGGAGGGGATGGCGAAGCCGCCCATCAGTTCGGTGATGTAGTCCACGTAATCCGCGTCCGAGGCGATGTAGTTGGGTTCCGGCAGCGGCGTCCCCATCGGCTTGAACAGTACGGGCAGGGATTTGTTGACCTCGCCCGGTTGCACTTCCCGATAGTTGCCTTCGGTACATTCGTAGAGCTTGAAGCGGTAGTCCGTGCCGGCGATGCGCGCCAGGCCGACCACAAGGGTGTGCGGGCGCCCGGCGTAGAAGCCCTGCAACTGGGTGTCGCGGTTGATGTCGATGATGTAGGGCAGGTCGAGTTGCGAGAGCCAGCGATGGAATGGCGATTCACTGTACTGGGTTTCACCATAGGTCGTATTAAGGAAGCGTTCGATGAACTTGCGGCCCTTTTTCTGCTCCAGGTTCATCGCCGCACGGGGAAATTCATACATCAGCTTGGGTGCCATCGGCGTGCCGTTGTTCATCGCGAGGATCAGGCTTTCGCTGTCCGCCGGTATCGGGTTCCCGCTGGCCCGGTCGGTCACACCCTGCAGCACGCCGGCGCCCAGGTAGGGAACCACCGCGCCACTGGCCATGCCGTCGATGATCTGGTTCAGGGTTGGTGTATTGCTCATGACGTCATCTCCACGCTAGTCGTTGGGTCGCGGCCCCGGTGCCCGCCGGGTCGGGCCGCATTCGCTGGTACATCTATATCCCGGGGTCTTCCGCAATTTTCACGCCACGTGTAAGCGATTGATTTTTCGACATTAAGACTTGGAGCAAATGCGACACAGGCAATGGGCCGCGGGTTTTTCTCCGTGTTTTGCAGTGTTTGCGACAAAAGCGGGGAGTCACCGCCGCCGTGTTGGCCGGTCGAACAAAACCTCACAAAAGCTGTTGTCATTGCGACATTCACCACCGGATTGTCGCAATGGACACTTGGCCCCAGCACCAGGAAACGTAGAAAAAATTCCCTTAAAACAACAGCTTGTTAGAAATATACGGCGCTGGCACAAAGCCTGCACCGGTACCGGTGTAGGGGCAGTATGCGCGCTATTGGCCGTTGGCTGTCACTCGAAGCAATCATGGCGATTATCGCCTGATGAAACGGAGGGAATACAAATGGCAATGCGTCAATGTGCAATTTACGGCAAGGGTGGTATCGGTAAATCCACCACCACCCAGAACCTGGTGGCCGCCCTGGCTGAAGCCGGCAAGAAAGTCATGATCGTGGGCTGCGACCCGAAGGCAGACTCCACCCGTCTGATCCTTCACTCCAAGGCCCAGAACACCATCATGGAAATGGCCGCTGAAGCCGGCACCGTGGAAGACCTGGAACTGGAAGATGTACTCAAGTCCGGTTACGGCGACGTCCGCTGTGTTGAATCCGGTGGTCCGGAGCCCGGCGTGGGCTGTGCAGGCCGCGGTGTAATCACCGCCATCAACTTCCTCGAAGAGGAAGGCGCCTACGAGGACGACCTCGACTTCGTGTTCTACGACGTACTCGGCGACGTGGTATGTGGCGGTTTCGCCATGCCGATCCGTGAGAACAAGGCCCAGGAGATCTACATCGTGGTATCCGGCGAGATGATGGCCATGTATGCGGCCAACAACATCTCCAAGGGAATCGTGAAGTACGCCAACTCTGGCGGTGTGCGCCTGGCCGGCCTGATCTGCAACTCGCGCAACACTGACCGCGAAGACGAACTCATCATCGCCCTGGCCGAAAAACTCGGCACCCAGATGATCCACTTCGTCCCCCGCGACAACGTGGTTCAGCGCGCTGAAATCCGTCGCATGACCTGTATCGAATACGATCCCGCCGCCGCACAGTCCGATGAGTACCGTGCCCTGGCGAACAAGATCATCGAGAACAAGAAGCTGGTCATCCCCACTCCGATCACCATGGACGAGTTGGAAGACCTGCTGATGGAGTTCGGCATCATGGACGAGGAAGACCTGAGCATCGTCGGCAAGACAGCCGCTGACGAGGCCGCCACCGCCTGATATGCGGAGGTGTGTTCGGGGCAGGGCGGATTAGCCCTGCCGGAGCGGGGGCTTTCGCAGTGTTGTACTGAAGGCCCCTCCCGTTACCCGCAACCAAATTTATGAGGAGGCTTACCATGGCCGTTATGTCACGAGATGAAGTTGAATCCTTGATTCAGGAAGTGCTCGAGGTCTACCCGGAGAAAGCCAAGGCGAACCGTGCCAAGCACCTGTCGCCCAACGATCCGGAGCTCGAGCAATCGAAAAAATGCATCACCTCCAACAAGAAGTCCCTGCCGGGTGTGATGACTATTCGCGGCTGCGCCTACGCCGGTTCCAAGGGCGTGGTGTGGGGTCCGGTCAAGGACATGATCCACATTTCCCACGGTCCCGTCGGTTGCGGCCAGTACAGCCGCGCCGGACGTCGCAACTACTACATCGGCACCACCGGTGTGAACGCGTTCGTCACCATGAACTTCACGTCCGACTTCCAGGAGAAGGACATCGTCTTCGGCGGCGACAAGAAACTCGCCAAGCTGATCGACGAAATTGAAACCCTGTTCCCGCTGAACAAGGGCATCACCATCCAGTCCGAATGCCCGATCGGCCTGATCGGCGACGACATCGAGGCGGTGTCCAAGGCCAAGACCAAGGAACACGGCAAAACTGTCGTACCGGTGCGCTGTGAAGGCTTCCGTGGTGTCTCCCAGTCTCTCGGTCACCACATCGCCAACGACGCGGTGCGCGACTGGGTGCTCTCCGCACGCGACGACGATGACAGCTTCCCGACCACGCCATACGACGTGGCCATCATCGGCGACTACAACATCGGCGGCGACGCCTGGTCTTCCCGCATCCTGCTGGAGGAAATGGGCCTGCGCGTGGTGGCCCAGTGGTCCGGCGACGGCACCATCTCCGAGATGGAGCTGACCCCGAAAGTGAAACTGAACCTGGTTCATTGCTACCGCTCGATGAACTACATCTCGCGCCACATGGAAGAGAAGTACCAGATCCCCTGGGTCGAGTACAACTTCTTCGGCCCGACCAAAACTGTCGAGTCCCTGCGCAAGATTGCGTCCTACTTTGACGAGACCATCCAGGCCAAGTGCGAGGAAGTGATCGACAAGTACCGCGGCGAGTGGGAAGAAGTCATCGAGAAGTTCCGTCCGCGCCTCGAAGGCAAGCGCGTCATGCTGTATGTCGGCGGCCTGCGGCCCCGTCACGTGATCGGCGCCTACGAAGACCTCGGTATGGAAGTTGTCGGCACCGGCTACGAGTTTGGCCACAACGACGACTACGACCGCACCCTGAAGGAAATGGGCGACGCTACGCTGCTGTATGACGACGTAACCGGTTACGAGTTCGAGGAATTCGTGAAGCGGGTCAAGCCGGACCTGATCGGTTCGGGCATCAAGGAGAAATACATCTTCCAGAAAATGGGTATCCCCTTCCGGCAGATGCACTCCTGGGACTACTCCGGTCCGTACCACGGCTTTGACGGCTTTGCCATCTTCGCCCGGGACATGGACATGACCCTGAACAACCCGTGCTGGCACAAGCTGCAGGCGCCCTGGAAAAAACAGGACGAAGCAGCCGGTGAAGAGGCGGTAGCCGCAAGCGCGTAACGCTAGATGTAACGGCTCTGTCTCCTGGCCGAGCGGAGCCGATTCCTTAACCATTACCCGCCGGACCACAGATTAGTGGCGCGGGAGGAGGAAAACCATGAGCCAGTCAGTAGAGAACATCAAGCCCAGCTATCCGCTGTTCCGCGACCAGGACTACAAGGATATGCTGACCAACAAGAAGGACAACTTCGAAGAGAAGCATCCGCAGGAGTTGATCGACGAAACCTTCATGTGGACCACCACCGTGGAGTACCAGGAGCTGAACTTCCAGCGCGAGGCACTCACCGTCAACCCGGCGAAAGCCTGTCAGCCCCTCGGCGCGGTACTGTGCTCCCTGGGCTTCGAGAACACCATGCCCTACGTGCACGGTTCCCAGGGTTGCGTGGCCTATTTCCGCACCTACTTCAACCGTCACTTCAAGGAGCCGATCTCCTGCGTGTCGGACTCCATGACCGAGGACGCCGCGGTATTCGGCGGCCAGAAGAACATGTTCGACGGTCTGGAAAACTGCAAGGCCACCTACAAGCCGGACATGATCGCGGTTTCCACCACCTGCATGGCGGAAGTCATCGGTGACGACCTCAATGCCTTCATCGGCAACTCGCGCAAGGAAGGGCACATCCCCGATGATTACCCGGTACCTTTCGCCCACACCCCGAGTTTTGTCGGCAGTCATACCACCGGCTGGGACAACATGTTCGAAGGCATCGCCCGCTACTTCACCCTGAATTACATGGAAGACAAGGAAGTGGGCAGCAACGGCAAGATCAACATCGTGCCGGGCTTCGAGACCTACCTCGGCAACTTCCGCGTCATCAAGCGCATGCTCAACGAAATGGATGTGGGTTTCACCATGCTCTCCGACCCGGAGGAAGTGCTGGATACCCCCGCCGATGGCAAGTTCCGCATGTATGCCGGCGGCACTACCATGGACGAGATGAAGGATGCGCCCAACGCACACGACACCCTGTTCCTGCAGCCCTGGCAGTCCACCAAGAGCCTGAAGTTCGCCAAGAACACCTGGCAGCACAGTGCTCCCGGCGAAAAGGATTTCAAAATCCCCATGGGCCTCGACTGGACCGATGCCTTCCTGATGAAAGTCAGCGAGATCTCCGGCCAGGAGATCCCCGAGTCGCTGGCCAAGGAACGCGGTCGCCTGGTAGACATGATGACCGATTCCCACGCCTGGCTGCACGGCAAGCGCTATGCACTGTGGGGTGACCCGGACTTTGTCATGGGCATGACCAAGTTCCTGCTGGAACTGGGCTGCGAGCCGATCCACATCCTGGCCAACAACGCCAACAAGCGCTGGAAAAAGGCCATGGAAGAAATCCTCGCCGAGAACCCCTACGGCGCCAACAGCGAGGTACACATCGGCAAGGACCTGTGGCACATGCGTTCCCTGGTGTTCACCAACAAGCCGGATTACATGATCGGCAACTCCTACGGCAAGTTCATCCAGCGCGATACGCTGTACAAGGGTGAGGAGTTCGAGGTACCGCTGATCCGCATCGGCTTCCCGATCTTCGACCGGCACCACCTGCACCGTGCCACTACCCTGGGTTACGAGGGCGCCATGCAGATCCTCACCACCCTGGTGAACACGGAGCTGGAGCACCTGGACAACAAGACCCGGGGCATGCAGACCACCGACTACAACTACGACCTGGTCCGCTGACCAGTCCTGTAGTCGACACGCCGCGGCGGGCGCTACCCGCCGCGGTTTTCCCACGCAGAGCCGGAGGCTACCATGCCCAGCGTAATGATTCGTCGCAACGAGAGCGGCCAGATGACACTCTACGTTGCCAAGAAAGACCTCGAGGAGACAGTTGTCGCCATCGAGCACGAACAAGCGGACAAGTGGGGCGGGGAGTTCACCCTGGCCGACGGTTCCGCCTACTACATCGAGCCGCTTTCCGCGGCGCCCAACCTGCCGATTACCTTGCGCGCGAGGCGCGCCGGGGGCGAGTGACATGAGCGGCGCCCCTCTCACCGAGCAGGTCGCATTACGGGTGGGATTGGCCGCCCGCGAATTGCCGGATGTCGACGCCAGCCTGCTGCTCAAAATCCTGCTGCAGGCGGTCGGCGCGCCGCTGACCGCTACCAAGCTGGCGAAACTGCGCAAGGCGCGGCTGCGCGCGGCCGCCAACGGATTGCTCGACCAGGCCAGTGAGCAGCAACTTTCCCAGGCGGTAAACTGCCTGAAGGGGCGCGGCTTCGAACTCGAAGCCGAACCGCTGCCGGAGATCACCCCCTACGCCGACGGCGATATGCCCGGCTCTATCCGTATCGCCTGTACCTCCAACAGCGGAGAGCGTATCGACGGCCACTTCGGTTCCTGCGCGCATTTCCTGGTGTACCAGGTGTCCGCCAGCGACCTTCGCCTGATCGACATACGCGGTGTGCCCGAGGTGGATCCCGAGGAAGACAAAAACCGCTTGCGCGCCGAGCTGATCGCCGATTGCCACGTGTTGTGCACGACATCCATCGGTGGGCCTGCCACGGCCAAGGTCGTGCGCGCCGGGCTGCACCCGATGAAACTGAACGAACCGCGCCCGGCACCGGAACTGATGGTGGAACTGCAGGCCGTGTTGTCCGGCTCGCCCCCGCCCTGGTTGGCAAAAATCATGGGTGAAACCCCGCGCGAGCGGGTGCGCTACGCAGTGGAGGCCTGACCATGTTGAACACATCAGACATAGACCGCGTCATCGGTATTGTCGGCGAACAGGGGCTCAGTGAGGCCACCCTGGCCCACCTGCGCAAGGATTTCGAAGGCGCCCATTTCACCTATTGCATGGACGACGATATCGGTGACGCCCGTCCCTACCGCGAGTGTGCCGGTTTCAATATCTACCTGGTCAACTCCCAGGACCATTGCTCGGTACTGACCCGGGAAATAGACGGTGCGTCCGGTATGGTTCTCGCCGAGGTATTCGAGGGCTGATGGAAAACAAGGACGAATCCGCTGCAGACTTGACCCCGAGGGCGGACTGCCTCACCTGCCGCTACCGCGAGAGCCTGCTACACCAGGGTCGCTGCCAGCCCGGTGATGCCTGCGTCGCCGTCGACAGCGGACGCCAGATCGACCGCTTCCTGCGCGCCAATCCGGAACTGGCGCCGCGCTACATCCGCGATGAATTCTGGGAGCGTCGCGCTATCGCCGCGCGCTACCTGCCGCCGGAACTGCTCGACGAATTGATGGGTGACGAGGACGAAGCGGTGCGCCGCGCCGTCGCCTACCGCCTGCCGCGCGAGCGCCTTGTTGAAATGCTCGACGACGAGGACCGCGAAGTGCGCATCACTGTCGCCGACCGCCTGCCCCTGGACCAACTGGAACGTATGGCGGAGGACCCGGACTACCTGGTGCGCGCCTACGTGGTACAGCGGGTGCCGCTGGGCCGGCTGTTTCGCTTCATGCGCGACGACGACCGCCAGGTGCGCAAACTGGTGGCCCAGCGCCTGCCGGTGGAAACCCTGGACATGATGAGCGGCGACCCCGAGCCCGAGGTGCGGCGCATCGTCGCCAGCCGCATGTGGGGAGACAGCGTGATTCCCATGCTCGACGACGAGGACTGGACCGTGCGCCTCGCCGCGGTGGAAAACGCACCGCTTTCCCGCCTGCGCGGACTGGTCAACGACAGTGACCCGGAAGTGCGCGAGGCTGTGCAGGCGCGCGTCAGCGCAGCGGAAGATCCCCTTAGCCGCAGGCCTTGAGTCGGCCGCAGACTCTTGCCTAGCCGCAGGCCCTGAGCAGGCGCAGGCAGTCCCGGTTGCTGGCCAGTTCGAGGGCGCTGAAATCGTCCAGTGAACGCTTTGACGTGTCCGCCCCATGGGCGAGGAAAAATTCCACCCAGGCGGTCTTGCCTGACGAAGAGGCGTACATCAGTGCCGTGGCGCCATTGTCGTTCTGGTTGTCGATGTCCGCTCCGTTCCTCAGCAAGGCATCGGCCAGCGTGAAACTGTCGGAGACCACGCAGGCCCAGAGGGCATCGGTGCCGTCCATGTTGCGCAGGTGAATATCGACTCCCGCATCAAGCAGGTCACCGGCGATGGCGATCTCACCCTGGCGGCAGGCGAGGATGAGTGGGCTGTCCTGGTATTTGCCAGTCTGGTTCGGCGCCTGCGGGTCGAAGCCGTTGTCCTGCATCCATTGGCATGTCGTTACGCTCAGCATTGTCCTGTTCCTTTTGCGGTTACTGGTGGCCCTGGCCCTGGTTCGACGCAGGCGCGGCGGGCGTCATGATTGCGACAGTGTGTCGCGTTTTCCTGTTACAAAAACCACCCTGTAGCCGGCAGCAGCCGCGCCGGCTGTTTCGGGCAACTCCAAGGTATTGTTTTTACCGCGCTTTATTGCGCGATCCGTCCTGGGGCGGCGCTGGTACGATTCTCGCAACTGCCAACCTGCAAGCCCGTGGTCGTGTCGCGGGCCATCAACACAGGACAATCAAGGAGCGCACAAATGGCTGAATACATTCTCGAAACTGTCAGCGTGGAACCGGCCCAGTACAAGGTCCATAACCTGAATTGCGGCGCGCTGCCGGCTACCGAAGGCACCCGTTATCTCGGGTCCTACGGCAACCAGAAGGCGGCGATCGACAAGGCCGTCAACCTGCTCAACGGTGTGGAACCCTGTCCGGACTGCCTTTCCAGCTGATTCAGTTTTCCGCATTGTCTTTCGCGCCCCGCTGCATATCCGCGGCGAGGGCGCTGTCCATGGTCCGGGCGTGGGCGGCAAACCATTCCATCAGGTTGTCGCTGACCCAGGCGCGCGCCATTTGACCGCGACCGGCCTCGGCGCGCTGGCACAAGCGCTCCATGTCTCCGAGAATCCGCTGGTGGTCTGCGCGGTGTTCACCGAGCAGCGGGTGGCCGAGCTGCTGCATGCGCGATTCTTCCGAGGAAAAATGTTCCCGGGTATGCTCGAACAGTTCCTGCATGGCCGGGGCGAGCGCAGTGGCAGGCGAATGCGCGACCAGTTGTGCCAGGGCGAGGAACTCGCGATGGGTGTCGTCCATCTGCGGTTCACCGAGCACCAGGTCTGGCGCCAGTAGCGAAGTTCCGGCCGCCGCTGCGGTCCTGGGGGATTCCGGTGTCTTGTCGCTTGCCATGCCAGTCTCTCCGGCCAGGTAGATTGGGGATTCCCCGAAAAATTATTTCGCGCCGCCTTCGGCGCTGTTGCGACTGGCGAGCGTCTGCTTCAGGCAGTCGCTGGCACAGCTCGCGCAGCGTCCGCACTCGGTGGCGATGCCGAGATCGCGCCGCAACTGCTTCATGCAGTCAACGCCGCTGTCGATCGCGGCAACGATCTGCCGCTCGGTAACGCCGTGACACAAACATACATACATCGCCCTGCCTCCCCTGCTCCGTAGTCGCTTCCAATCAGGAAGGATTCGCATTTGCGAGTCCTGTTGCAAACTCCGGGCCGATGCCCCCGCTAGCGGCAATTTCCCTTTAATTCAGGGTCTTAGGATGCTTTTGGCCGGCCGGTGTGGGGGCAATTGTTACAACCGCGACATTCGACGAGCCAGGTACCGTGCCAGCAGTGTCGTGATTGCGACAGAAATACTGCGAAAAGCCGCTTAACCCTGCGTCTGGTGATTGGCGCGGATTTTGCCAATGACTCTTGTGAGCAGCTAAAGGCCGACAGGCCGAATCAATGTGATTGCTGGAGCGTACAGCCATGAAACTGGAAGACATCGAGTTTGAAGATCCGGCCTTTGCCGCAGCCGTTCTCGCCAGCGGTGAAACCGAGGCGGAGGCGGTGACCGTCATCAAGGCCCGCAAGCAGAAGATCAGCAGCACGCGGGGAATCGAGCACCTGCCCAACCTCAAGGTGCTGGACCTGACTCGCAACCGGTTGGCGAGCATCGACCTCAGCGGCAACCCGAAATTGCAGCAGCTGTTTCTCGGCAACAACCAACTGGAGGAACTGGATCTCGGTGCCCAGGCCGAGCTCGAGGGCCTGGAAATCTTCATGAACGATATCGCGGGCCTGGACCTGAGCGCCAACCCGCGACTCGAGATTCTCTACGCCAACGCCAACGAACTCGAGGAACTGGACCTTTCGGCCAACGCCGCGCTGTGCGAGGTGCAGGTAGACGATAACGGCCTGCAACGGATTACCCTGCCAGCCGGCGTCGCGCTGGACTACCTGTGGGCGCGCAACAACCGCTTGCCGGAGGTGGACAAGGCGAGCCTGCAGGACAAGCTGGTGGGCTGCGCACTCAAATTCTGAGGAGCCAGGAGCCAGGAGCCAGGAGCCAGGAGCCAGGAGGCCAGGCTGGTTCGTTCGCAGGAAGCGGTGGCTGAGGCCCAAAAGTGCTTTTCAGCTCCCCCGATCGCCACGGCCCGTTGGTAAGCTGGTCGCGGGTGCTATATTGCTTGGGATGTGCACACACCTGACAAGCGCTGGACGCGACCATGCAGAAAAAAAATTCCCCCCGGCGCTTTCACCGCCGCACCAAACCCGGGGCGGCGCCTGGCGTCATAGCGGTCGATCCGCAGGCCCCGCAGCCGCATATCGTCGCCACCTCCTACGGGGCGGATGCGGTGGAGCAGTTGGAGATCAGCGACATCAGTGACATCAACGCCCTGCGCGGTCGCCGCGCGGTGCTGTGGATCGACGTGGCGGGACTGGGCGATGCGGCGGCAATTCGCCAGATCGGCGAGATTTTCGGCCTGCATGCGCTGGCGCTGGAGGACGTCGTCAACGTGCACCAACAAGTGAAGCTGGAGGATTACGGCGACCACCTGTTTATCGTCGGTCGCATGGTCGACGATGTGGGGCACGGGCGGACGGAGCAGGTCTCCATATTCCTCGGCGAAGGCTTTGTCGTCACCTTCCAGCAGCGCCCCGGCGACTGGCTGGCGCCACTGCGCCAGCGGCTGGCGGATTCCCGCAGCGAGTTGCGGGCCTCCGGCGCCGACTTCCTGGCCTATGCCGTGCTGGATGCGGTGATCGACGGGTATTTCCCGCTGCTGGAGCATTTCGGTGAGCGGCTGGATGCACTCGATGACGCGATTACCGACGATCCGCCGCGCTACATCATCCACCGCATCCACGAGGTGCGGGGCGTGCTGCGCGCACTGCGGCGGGTAATCTGGTCGCACCGGGACGCCATCGGCAAGCTGCTGCACGACCCCAGCCGGTTGGTCAGTGGCGGCACGCGCGTGTACATCCGCGACTGTTACGACCACACCATCCAGCTTGTTGACGTGCTGGAAACCTACAATGAAACCTGCGCTGACCTGCGCGACGTGTACCTCTCCTCGGTCAGCAACCGCCTCAATGAAATCATGATGGTGCTAACGATCATCGCGACGATCTTCATCCCGCTGGGTTTTATCGCCAGTCTCTACGGGATGAATTTCAATACCCGGGTGTCGCCGTGGAACATGCCGGAGCTGAACTGGTTCTTCGGCTATCCCTTCGCTATTGGCCTGATGGTGCTGGTCAGCGTCTCCCTGCTGGCGTACTTCCATGCACGGGGCTGGTTGTGGCGCGACCGGAAATAACCCGCCTAGGCGGGGCCATTCCCGCCGTCCTGCGGCCCGGCTGCGGGGATAACGTCCTTCAGGAGTTTGTCCAGTCCCGCCAGTTGTAACAGGGCGATCAGTGCCTCGGGGGGGTGTTCGACGCGCAGCGACTTGCCCGCCGCGGTGGCAGTGCGCAACCAGGCGAGTAACAGGGTAGTTCCGGCACTGCTGCAGCGGGTCACCGCGGACATGTCCAGCCGGCAGCTTGCAGGGGCCTGCTCGCGCAGCCAGGCGTCACCCTCTCGCTGCAGCGGGACGACGCTGTGGAAATCCAGGCTGCCGCTCAACTGCATGCAATCGGCGGAAAAGCTGAGTTGCGCCGCAGCATTCACTGGCTGGACTCCTCCCCTGCGGCCTCACCGTCACCCATCATCAGTTCCACCCAGTGATCGACCACAAAGTCCGGGTCGCCGCCGTGCTTTTCCACCGCCTCGGCGAACTGGTTGCGGTAGATCTGGCCCAGGTTGACCCCCTCGACAATGACGTTGTAGATCAGCCAGCCGCCTTCCTTTGCCTGGTGCAGGCTGTACTGCACAACATAGGATTCCCCGTGTTCGTCGTAGATCGTCTGCTGTACGCTGGCGTGGTCGGGCCGGTCGCTGGGCAGGGATTCCACGTCGATGCGCTCACCGGCGAAGGTGAGCAGGGCGTCTGCGTACTTGACCATGAATACCCGTTCGATCGCGCTGACGAAGCGCTCGACGCGGTCGCGAAAGGCCGCCCGTTCCTCGTCGCTCTGCAGCGATTTGTACAGGCGGGCGCTGGCATAGGTAGCCATCACCCCGCGGGCGAAATAGTGCATGTCCAGCACCTGGTCGAGCACCTCCTTCACCGCTGCGTAGTAGCGTTCGGGATCGTCTTTGGCGTAATCGCGAGCCTGCTTTGCGACATCCAGCAGTTGGGTGGTGGCCTGCCGCAGCAGGTTCTCCGGGTCATCGCGCGCAATCGGTTCGGCGGCCCGTACGGGCAGCGCGCACAGCAGTACGGCGAGCAGCAGGCAGGCCATGGCCCTCAAGCGCGGCGCCGCCCGTGCCGCAAGGGGCCTCGCGACACTCATGGTTTGTTCCCCATGCTGCTCATGAACTTGCCGATCAGGTCCTCCAGCACCAGGGCCGACTGGGTGTCGTGAATCACCCCACCGTCGCCGAGGATGTCCGGTTCCGCGCCGGGCGCGATGCTGACGTACTGCTCGCCCAGTACGCCCGCGGTCTTGATCGAGGCAATGCTGTCGGTGGTCAGGTAGTCGACGTCCTTGTCGATGGCCATGTCCACCACTGCCCGGACGGTCAGCGGGTCGATGTGAATGCCGGTAACGTGTCCCACCTGCACGCCGGCGACCTGGACCTGTGACCGGGCGGTCAGTCCGGCGACATTGTTGAAACTGGCGGATATCCGGTAGGTGTCGCGCTTGGCGGCGTTGAGGCTCAGTCCGCTGACCTGGATGGCGAGGAAGGCCATGGCCGCCAGGCCCAGCAGGATAAAGACGCCAACGGTAATCTCGATTCTGTGCTGTTGCATTCAATTCACTCCGAACATGACGGCGGTCAACAGGAAGTCCATGGCCAGGACGGCGAGCGAGGAATAAACCACTGTGCGGGTGGTAGCGGTGCTGATGCCTTCGGAGGTCGGCTCCGCGTCGTAGCCCTCGAAGACGGCGATCCAGGTGATCACGACGCCGAAGGCGAAGGCCTTGATGACACCGTTCAGCACATCCTCGCGAAATTCCACCACCTGCTGCATGTTGGACCAGAAAGAGCCCGCATCGACTCCCAGCCAGTTGACCCCCACCGCCACGGCGCCCCAGATGGCGACCATGTTGAACACCTGGGCGAGTATCGGCATGCAGACAATACCGGCCCACAGCCGCGGCCGGATGATCCGTTTCATCGGGTCTACGCCGATCATCTCCATCGCCGCCAACTGGTCGGTCGCCTTCATCAGCCCGATCTCGGCGGTGACCGCGGAGCCGGCGCGGCCGACAAACAGCAGGGCCGCCACCACCGGGCCCAGTTCCCGCAGCAGGGTGAGGGAGACGAACTGCCCGAGCGCCGCCTCCGCACCGAAGCGCACCAGCACGGTGTAGCCCTGCAGGGCGAGCACCATGCCGATCAGGGTGCCGGATACGACGATGATGATCAGCGAGTACACGCCGACGAAATACAGCTGCCGGATGAACAGTCCGGGTCCAGCGCGCCAGTCGGGCAAGCCCCACAGGGCCTGCCAGCAGAGGATGCCGGCGCGGCCGAAGGCGGCGGCGACCTGCAGGCCGGTACTGCCCAGTTGGCGCAGGAATTCCAGCATTCAGGCTGACTCCAGTCCGAGGTCCTGCCGGTAGTCCGGCGCGGGATAGTGGAAGGGGACCGGCCCGTCGGGGAGGCCCTGCAGGAACTGGCGCACGTGCTGGTTGTCGCTGTTGATGACCTTGTCGGGGACGCCGTGACCGATCACCCCGCCGTCCGCCAGCACGTACATGTAGTCGGTGATCGACAGGGTTTCGTTGATATCGTGGGAGACGATGATGCAGGTGCAGCCCATGCTCTGGTTGATGCGCCGGATCAGGTCGCGCAGCACGCCGGCGAAGATCGGGTCCTGGCCGGCGAAGGGCTCGTCGTACATGATCAGTTCCGGGTCCAGGATGATCGCCCGGGCCAGCGCCGCGCGGCGCGTCATGCCGCCGGAGAGTTCCGCCGGCATCATGTCGCGGGCGCCGCGCAGGCCCACGGCGTTGAGTTTCATCAGCACCAGGTCGCGGATCATGCGCTCGGGCAGCGAGGTATGCACGCGCAGGGGAAACGCCACGTTCTCGAATACCGACAGGTCGGTGAACAGCGCGCCGGTCTGGAACAGCATGCCCATGCGCTGCCGCTGCACGAAGAGTTCCGCGCGGTTCAACCGGGTGATGTCGATACCGCCGACATGGATGGAGCCCGCGGCGGGGCGCAGCTGACTGCCGATCAGGCGCAGCAGGGTGGTTTTGCCGCAGCCGCTGGGGCCCATGATCGAGGTGATTTTGCCCCGCGGGATGTCGACGTCGATATTGTCCAGGATCAGCCGGGGACCGTGGCTGAAAGAGAGCTTCCTGATTTCGATCCAGTTGGACGCTGTGGCGGTAGAGTTTTCAGCTGTTGTCGGTTGCATAATTTCCCGCCGGTTCCTGAAGAGCATTATGGACCAGTTGTCGATCACCGCAAGCTTTCAGGCTTGCCCTGCCAGTACTGCGACACCCCGACCGCGGCTTTCATTCTGCAATTATTTGGTTACTATTTCTGCATTCGCCAGCGAATTCCTCCACCTGGCCGGGACACCCGATGGCATTCCACTGCACGCTCGGCAGCCGCCGCTACCACTTCGATGACCTGCGCACCTTGCTGGCCAGGGCCAGCCCGGCGCGCTCGGGAGACTATCTCGCCGGCATCGGCGCCGCCAGCAACGAGGAGCGGGTCGCCGCCCAGTCGGCGCTGGCCGAGCTGCCGCTGGCGCACTTCCTCAACGAGGCAGTGGTGCCCTACGAGGACGACGAGGTCACCCGCCTGATCATCGATACGCATGATCGCCAGGCCTTTGCCGCCGTCGCGCACCTGACGGTGGGGGATTTCCGCAACTGGCTGCTGGCGCTCGATGACCCCGCCGTGATGGTAGCGCTGCGCGCGGGGCTGACACCGGAGATGGTCGCCGCGGTGAGCAAGCTGATGCGCGTGCAGGACCTGATCTGCGTGGCGCGCAAGTGCCGGGTGGAGACCGCCTTTCGCAACCGCATCGGCCTGCCGGGGCGGTTTTCCACCCGCCTGCAACCCAACCACCCGACCGACGACCTTGCCGGGATTGCCGCGAGTATCGTCGATGGCCTGCTTTACGGCAGCGGCGACGCGGTGATTGGCATCAACCCGGCCGGGGACAACCTGCAGACCGTGATCCGGCTGAACCGGCTGCTCGACGATATCCTCACCCGCTTCGAGATTCCCACCCAGGGCTGCGTGCTCGCGCATGTGAGCACGACACTCGAGGCGATAGGGCGCGGCGCCCCCGTGGACCTGTGTTTCCAGTCGATCGCCGGCACCGAGGCCGCCAACCGGGGTTTCGGTATCGACCTCGAACTGCTTGCCCAGGCCCGCGCGGCGACCCTCGGGCTGGGCCGCGGCAGCGTCGGCCACAACGTGATGTATTTCGAGACCGGGCAGGGCAGCGCGCTGTCCGCGAACGCCCACCATGGCGTCGACCAACAAACCCTCGAAGCGCGGGCCTATGGTGTGGCGCGGGCTTTCGACCCGCTGCTGGTCAACACGGTGGTCGGCTTTATCGGCCCCGAATACCTCTACGATGGCAAGCAGATCGCCCGCGCCGCGCTGGAGGACCACTTCTGCGGCAAGCTGCTCGGCCTGCCCATGGGCTGTGACATTTGCTATACCAACCACGCCGAGGCGGACCAGGACGACATGGACGCGCTGCTCACCCAGTTCGCGGTGGCCGGCGGCACCTTCATCATGGGGGTGCCGGGGGCCGACGACATCATGCTCAATTACCAGTCGACGTCCTTCCACGACGCACTCTACGTGCGCGAGGTGCTGGGCTTGCGGCCGGCGCCGGAGTTCGAGCAGTGGCTGCTGGCACAGGGGATCTTCGACGCCAGCGGCCGCCTGCAGACCGGTGAACTGCCGCCAGCGGCGCTGGCCGGCAAACTCGCCCTCGCCGGAGGCCGGTCGTGAGCGGGGTGATTCGCAATCGCTGGGACGGCCTGCGCCGGTACACCGCCGCGCGGCTCGCCGGTGGCCGTGCCGGCAATGCCCAGACTACTGAGGCGCAGCTGCGCTTCCAGCTTGATCACGCCCGGGCGCGCGATGCGGTACTGCATCCCCTGGATACCGGGCGGCTGGCGCAGGACCTGCAGGACAGCGGGCTGCCGGTCTTCACCGTACAGAGCGCGGCGGACAATCGCGCGCTCTACCTGCAGCGCCCGGACCTCGGCCGGCGCCTGCGCGACACCGACCATGAGGTACTGGCGACACACAAGGGTACCGCGGAGATCGCCGTAGCGGTCGTCGACGGACTGTCCTCGATTGCGGTGGAGCGACACGCGGCGGCGCTGCTGCAGCGGCTGCTGCCGCAGCTGCGCGAGGCCGGGTATTCCCTTGCGCCGCTGACGCTGGCCAACCAGGGGCGGGTGGCGCTCGGCGATGATATCGGCGAAGCGCTCGGCGCCCGACTGGTACTGGTGTTGATCGGCGAGCGACCGGGGCTCAGCTCGCCCGACAGCCTGGGCATCTACCTGACCTATGCCCCGTGTCCCGGCCGCCTGGATTCCGAGCGCAACTGTATTTCCAACATTCGCCCGCCGGAGGGGCTCGACTACCAGCGGGCGGCCGATACCTGTCTCTACCTCTGCCGCAATGCCCTGCGCCGGCAGCTCAGCGGGGTCAGGCTCAAGGACGACTCGCTGGAGCTGGCGCAGGCGGGCAGTGAGCAGATACCCTTCTTTCGCTGAAGCGGCGGCGGTCGTTCAGATCACGGCGACCGACTTGATCTGCGCCCACAGCGACATGCCCGGGGCCAGTCCCAGCAGGTGGGCGGAGCGCCGCGTCACCCGCGACACCAGGTAGCTACCCGCGCCGCCGTCAGTGTCCTGTAATGCCAGCCGCACCAGTGCCAGGCCAGCGTGTTCGTCGCTGCTGATCTCCACCACGGTGGCGGGCAGCGCGTTGACGATGCTCGAATCCGCCTGTGGTTCCCGGGCCAGGCTGATGTCCCGGGCCAGCACGCGCACCCGTACGGCGCTGTGTATCGCGTGGCCGCCGTCGCGCAGCCAGACTTCCCCGCCATCGAAACGCACCCGCGCCAGTTTCCACTCCCGCTCGCGTTCGGCGACCACGCCCTCCAGCACCACCCCGGCGTCCTCGCCGAGGCGGATGGGGAAGTCGAGGCGCGACAGGGTATCCGCCAGGCTGCCCGCCGCCACCGCGCGGCCGCTTTCCATCGCTACCAGGTAGTCCGCCAGCCGCGCGACCTCGTCCGGAGCGTGGCTGACATAGATGATGGGCAGGTCCAGGCGCCGCTTGAGACGCTCCAGGTAGGGCAGGATTTCCAGCTTGCGCGGCAGGTCCAGCGCCGCCAGCGGTTCGTCCATCAGCAGCAGGCGGGGCTGGATCAGCAGCGCCCGGGCGATGGCGACACGCTGGCGCTCGCCGCCGGAGAGTTGCGCCGGGCGGCGTTCCAGCAGTGCGCCGATGCCGAGCAGGTCCACTGCCTCGTCGAGGGTGGTGCCGTCATCCACCCGCGGCGCGCGTTTGCGCGCGTAGTCCAGGTTGCCCCGTACCGAGAGATGCTCGAACAGGCTGGCTTCCTGGAAGACATAGCCGATGGGGCGTCGGTGGGTCGGCAGGAACGTGCGCGCCGACTGCCAGACCTCGCCCATGACGTGCAGGTCTCCGCTCTGTGCGCGCTCGAGGCCCGCGATGCAGCGCAGCAGGGTGGTCTTGCCGGATCCGGAGTGGCCGAACAGTACGCTGACGCCGCTGGCCGGCAGTTGCAGGTCGACGTCCAGTTCGAAACCCGGATGGCGCAGGTTGAAACGGGCTGCGATAACGCTCATCGGGCCCGACCCCGCTGCGGCGCGGAATTGGGATTGAAGACATAGAGGGCGAGCAGCACCGCGAAGGAAAAGCCGAGCATCACCAGCGACAGGCGGTGGGCGCTGGCATAGTCCAGCGCTTCCACGTGGTTGTAGACCTGTACCGAGACGACCTGGGTCTCGCCGCCGATGTTGCCGCCGATCATCAGCACCACCCCGAACTCGCCCACGGTGTGGGCGAAACCGAGTACCGTGGCCGACAGCAGGCCGGGCCGCGCCAGCGGCAGGACGACGGTGAAAAAGCAGTCGAGGGGCGCGGCGCGCAGGGTGGCGGCCACCTCGGTCGGCCGGCGGCCCATGGCTTCCATGGCGTTCTGGATCGGCTGCACGACAAACGGCAGGGAGTAGATCACCGAGGCAAACACCAGCCCGGAAAAGGTAAACGGCAGGGTGCCGAGCCCCAGGCTCTGGGTCAGTTCCCCGAGCGGTCCCCGCGGCCCCATGAAGATCAGCAGGTAAAAGCCCAGCACACTGGGCGGCAACACCAGCGGCAGGGCGACCACGGCGTTTACCGGGTGGCGCCACCGGCTGGTCGAGCGCGCCAGCCACCAGGCCAGGGGAGTGCCCAGTACCAGCAACAGGGCGGTCACCGTGGTGGCGAGCTTGAGGGTGAGCAGGAGGGCCTCTATGTCTTCCGCGCTGAACCAGGGTGCGTTCATTCCGCCGCGCTCCGGTAGCCGTGTGACTCGATCAGCGCCCGGGCCTGGTCGCTGCGCAGGAAGGCGAGGAAGTCGCTGGCGGCCGGGTTGCCGGCGCCGCGCGTGAGCAGTACCGCGACCTGGCGAATCGGTGAGTGCAGTTCGCCCGGTACGACCCAGCTGCCCGCGGAGGGATTGCCGCCCTCGATCAGTTGTGACAGGGCGATGAAACCGAGTTGTGCATTGCCGCTGGCGACGAACTGGTAGGCCTGGGCAATGCTTTCACCGGTGACCACGCGGTCGCTGGCGCTGGGTAGTAGCTGCAGGTGTTCCAGCACTTCCATGGCGGCGGCGCCGTAGGGGGCGAGCCGGGGGTTGGCGATTGCCAGGCGCCGGTAATCGCCCGCCTTGAGCCGGTCCAGGGGGGCGCCGGCGGCGCTGCTCCACAGGGCGAGGGTGCCCAGGGCGTAGGTGTAGGCGCTGCCTTCGAGGGCGTCGCCATCCGCGACCAGGGCCGCCGGTTTATCGCTGTCTGCGGAGAGAAAAACATCGTAGGGGGCACCGTTCCTGATCTGTGCATAGAACTTGCCCGAGGAACCGTAACTGATCTGCAGCCGGTGCCCGGATGCTTGCTCGAAGGCCGCGTTGATAGCCTGCATGGCCCCGGTGAAATTGGCCGCGACGGCCACGCGGGCTTCGCCGGCCACCCCGGGAATGGAGTAGCACAGCGCCAGCAGGACCGGGGCAAGGCGGCTGAGTAAACGGCAGTACTTGCGGAATTGAAGGCTGACAGGGGACAAGGGGGGACTCCTGGGTAACGCGGGGATACAGGCAGTGTTGCAACTTGTACGCCAGTGCTTTGTGAACCCCGGGATTTCCCCGTTGCGAAGTTATAAGTTGCTGAGCCTGTTGAAGTTTAGGGAGTTTCACGGGTGCCGGCCGCGGGGCGCGCGGCGGCCCGTTTGTCGCAAATGCGACAGTCCCGGTCACGCCAGCGGGAAGCGGCCGAGGTACTTGTCGTATTTCCGCCAAAGCTGTGTGGGTGTCGCAAGTCTTACAGCTTCCTGAAAGATGAAAGTCTTTATAAATCAGCCATGTAGTCCTGTGGCCTGAGTATTGCACCAGAACCTCGCAACAGGGGTGGTATCTGCCACCCCGACCGTGAGGGTGACTGTAGATGAAAGCCAAAGACATCGCGGAACTGCTCGACGAGCCCGCCTGTGAGCACAACAAGAAGGAGAAATCCGGTTGTGCCAAGCCCAAGCCCGGCGCTTCCGCCGGGGGCTGCGCCTTCGACGGCGCGCAGATCGCGCTGTTGCCAATCGCCGATGTCGCCCATATCGTCCACGGCCCGATCGCCTGCGCCGGCAGCTCCTGGGACAACCGCGGCACCCGCTCCAGCGGGCCGGACCTCTACCGCATCGGCATGACCACCGACCTCACCGAGCAGGATGTGGTGATGGGACGAGGCGAGAAACGCCTGTTCCACTCGATCAAGCAGGCCATTGAGGACTACGCGCCGCCGGCGGTATTCGTCTACAACACCTGCGTGCCCGCCCTGATCGGCGACGATGTCGACGCCGTGTGCAGGGCCGCGGAGGAACGCTGGGGTGTGCCGGTGGTGCCGGTGGATGCGGCTGGATTCTATGGCACCAAGAACCTCGGCAACCGCATCGCCGGCGATGCCATGGTCAAGTATGTCATCGGCAGTCGCGAGCCGGACCCGCTGCCCGCGGCCAGCGTGCGCCCCGGCATCACCGTCCACGACGTCAACCTGGTCGGCGAATACAACATCGCCGGTGAATTCTGGTACGTGCTGCCGCTGCTCGACGAACTGGGTATCCGCGTGCTCTGCACCCTCTCCGGCGACGCCCGCTTCCGCGAGGTGCAGACCATGCACAAGGCAGAAGTGAACATGATGGTCTGCTCCAAGGCCATGCTCAACGTGGCGCGCAAGATGCAGGAGCGCTACGCCATTCCCTGGTTTGAGGGCAGCTTCTACGGCATTACCGACACCTCCCAGGCGCTGCGGGACTTTGCCCGCCTGATCGATGATCCCGACCTCACTGCCCGTACCGAGGCGCTGATCCAACGCGAGGAGAAAAAGGTCCGCGCGGCGCTGGAGCCCTGGCGCGAGCGGCTGGCCGGCAAGCGGGTGCTGCTCTATACCGGCGGGGTGAAATCCTGGTCGGTGATCTCCGCGCTGCAGGACCTCGGCATGAAGGTGGTCGCCACCGGCACCAAGAAATCCACCGAGGAAGACAAGGCGCGCATCCGCGAACTGATGGGCGACGACGTCAAGATGCTCGACGAGGGCAATCCGAAAGTGCTGCTGCAGACGGTGGCGGACTACAAGGCGGACATCCTCATCGCCGGTGGGCGCAACATGTACACCGCCCTGAAGGCGCGTATTCCCTTCCTCGATATCAACCAGGAGCGCGAATTCGGTTACGCCGGCTACGACGGCATGCTGGAACTGGTGCGGCAGCTGGCGCTGACCCTGGAGAGCCCGGTGTGGGAGGCGGTGCGCCGACCGGCACCCTGGGCGGGAACCGATGACGGCGCGCTGACCGCGCAGGGGGTGTGCGCATGACGGAGATCATCAAGCGCAACAAGGCGCTCTCGGTCAGCCCGCTGAAGACCAGCCAGACCGTGGGTGCGGCACTGGCCTTCCTCGGGGTCAACCGCGCCATGCCGCTGATGCACGGTTCCCAGGGCTGCACCGCCTTCGCCAAGGTGTTCTTCGTGCGGCATTTCCGCGAGCCGGTCCCGCTGCAGACCACCGCCATGGACCAGGTCAGCTCGGTGATGGGCGCCGACGACAATATCGTCGAGGCACTGCGGGTGATCAGTGAAAAGAACCAGCCGGCGATGATTGGCCTGGTGACCACCGGCCTGGCGGAGACCCAGGGAGCGGACATCCGTCGCGCAGTCTACGAGTTTCGCAGCGAAAATCCGCAATTCGACCATGTCGCGGTAGTGGCGGTGAACACGCCGGATTTTACCGGCAGCTTCGAGAGCGGCTTCGCCCTGGCCGTGCGCGGCATCATAGAGACTCTGGTGCCCGAGGACCACGCCAGGGTGGGACTGCGCAAGCGGCAGGTCAATGTCCTGTGCGGCGCCAACCTGACTCCGGGCGATATCGAGTTCGTCAGTGACAGTATCGAGAGTTTCGGTTTGCGGCCGCTGCTGATTCCCGACCTCTCCGGGTCGCTGGACGGCCACCTCGAGGACAGCGAGCACAACGCCCTGACTACCGGCGGCGTCTGTGCCGACGATATCGCCACCGCGGGCGAGAGTATCGCCACCCTGGCGGTGGGCGAGAGCATGCACGCGGCGGCGCGGGTGCTGGAAAAACGCAGCGGCGTACCCAGCCACCTGTTCGGTCACCTGCTTGGGCTGGATGCGGTGGACGGCTGGTTCATGGCCCTGGCGGACATCAGCGGACAGCCGGTGCCCCCGCGCTGGCAGAAGCAGCGCCGGCAACTGCAGGACGCGATGCTCGATACCCATTTCATGATCGGGCACTCGAAGGCGGCCATCGCCGGAGACCCCGACCTGCTGGTCGGCTATGACCGCCTGCTGCGGGGCATGGGTGCGGAAACGGTGGTGGCGGTGGTGCCGGCGAAAGGACCGGCGCTCGCCGATTGCGACCTGGCCGAAGTCCGGGTCGGCGACCTGGAGGACCTGGAACGGCTGGCCCGCGAGCGGGGCGCACAGTTGTTGCTGGCCAACAGTCACGGTGTCGAAAGCGCGGCGCGGCTCGGCGTGCCGGTCCTGCGCGTGGGATTTCCCCAGTACGACCTGGTGGGTGGATTCCAGCGCTGCTGGTTCGGCTATCGCGGCTCGGCCCAGGCCCTGTTCGACCTCGCCAACCTGGTCATGAGTCACCACCAGGAAACCGCCCCCTATTACTCGGTCTATGCGCAAAAAATCGGCGAGGGCGCCCTGGTGATGCCCTCGAGTGAATGGAGCCACTGATGAGCGAAGTCACCCGACAACTCCGTGTCCTCGACGAAAGCGAGAGCGATGAAGTGCTCAGGGTGGCTTTCGCCACCTCCGACCGGGAAACCGTGAACCAGCACTTCGGCTCCGCCCGATCCTTTGCCATCTACGGTGTCGGCATGGACGGTTCGCGGCTGCTCAATGTCACCGAGTTCGGCGACCTGGCCCAGGACGGCAACGAGGACAAGCTGGCGGTGAAACTGGAAATGCTGCAGGACTGTGTCGCCGTCTACTGCCGCGCCTGCGGCGCTTCCGCGGTGCGCCAGTTGCTGACCCTGGGCGTACAGCCGGTGAAGGTCAGCGAGGGCGCGCAGATCGCCCCGCTGATCAGCGCCCTGCAGCAGGAATTGCGCGAGGGCCCGTCGAGCTGGCTGGCCAAGGCGCTCCAGCGCAACCAGGCGGAGACGGGCGACCGCTTCGACGCCATGGAGACCGAGGGCTGGCTGGAATAGGCGGCACCGGTGATTTCCAATCCTATCAGCGACATTGAATATGCGAGGTGAATATGAGCGAAGCAGTATTGAAGGAAAGCGATGACCTGATGGCGCATCCCGCGGTGCGCCAGATCGTCACCCAGTTGCGCGCACTGGACAGTTACGGCACCTACGACACCTGGCCGGACTTCAAGGTGCTCGACCCGATGATCCTGACCAAGGAGCGACGCCGCGAAATACCGGTGGTCGGCGATCCGGACGAGACCACCATCTCGCGCCTGAAAGCCTATTACAACGCTATTGCCGCCGGTATCGAGCGCGAGGTGGAGTTGATGGCGGTGCCGCTGGTCAATCTTTCCCACGAGGGCTTCGGCAAGGCCCTGATCACCGTCGGCCGCCTGGTGGTGGTCAACCGGACCCTGCGGGACGTTCATCGCTTCGGCTTCGACTCGCTGGAAAAGCTGGTCGAGGACCTGGAAAAGCAGATAGCCCAGGCCGTGGCCCTGGTCGACGCCCATCGCGCCGTGGCCGAATTGTAGGAGACAACCAAGATGGATGACGAGGAACTGAAAGCGCTGAAAAAGGAAGTCAGCAGCAAAAAGCGCATTGCCATGGACTACGCCTCACAGGTTCACGACCTGGTCGAGGATCGCCTGCTCAGTGATTACGCCGAGCTCACCCGCCTGGCCCAGCAGACCGTCGCGGCCTGTGAGGCCTGGGCGGAAACCAACGCCCGCTACCAGGCACTGGACGGCTGAGGTCCCGCTCCGGGAATCGCGCCGTGGCCCCAGGGACAATGAGAGGTATCGAGAAATGACAGAAGCGGTAATTGTCGGGCGTACCCGCGGTGGTGCCGAGTGGACGCCGGAGTTTGTCGTCGAACTGGACGCCGGGCGCTGTATCGGCTGCGGGCGCTGTTACAAGGTCTGCCCGCGCGATGTTTTCGAGTTGACCGAGCGCAGCGAAATGGTCGATGACGACGATGATTTTTACGATGACGACGACGAGATGATGGTGATGACCATCAAGGACGCGCTGGACTGTATCGGCTGCATGTCCTGTTCCCGGGTCTGTCCCAAGCAGTGCCACACGCACCAGGCGCTGGTGGGGGTGTGAGATGGGCAAGCCCGAATTCCACGTTTTCGTCTGCGCCCAGCAACGCCCCAGCGGTCATCCGCGCGGCAGTTGTGGTGAGAAGGGCGCGGCAGCACTGCTACCGGCGCTGTCCCAGAGTGTCATGCAGCGCAACCTGCTGAACCAGGTGTCCATCGTGCCTACCGCCTGCCTCGGGCCCTGTACCGCAGGTGCCAACCTGCTGGTATTTCCCGGCGCCCATCTCTACAGCGGCATCCAGCCACAGGACGTCGACCACATCGTCGCGCAGCACCTCGCTGGCGGCGAGCCGGTTGCCGACAAACTGGCCCCGGACTCGGCCTGGTAGGGGGCGCCGGTGAACAATATGACAACAGACCAGCTGCGCGACTCGGATGAACTGCTGCAGCGGATGGAGCTGGAACGCCCGACCATAGCCCAGCTGCGCGATGCGCTGCAGGCCCAGATGCGCCGCTACGGCTTCGAGGACCTGGTTGGCCGGCTGGCGGAGCCGCTGGTCAATCCGGAACTGCGCAAGGACTGTTTCGACGGCAGTGTCTCGCTGTTCGCCGAATGGCGCACCGAATCCGGGGCCCTGCTGGGCTACCTGCTGATTCACGGTGGCGGGCAGATCTACGCGGAATTCGACGTGCTGCGCGCCCACCCGACAAAACCGCAGTGGGTGATCGAGGCGATGACCGCCTGGGGCAGCCCCGACCAGGTCAAGGCCGAGCCGCGCCTGTTGCCCGCCATCGGCGACTGAGGGTGGTCGCGGCGAGAACATCGATTATGTCGCTGCTCCAGGACCGGGCGGCGAGTTCCGCCCGCCTGCAGCGGGTGCTCTTCGGTCTCAACTGGTCAATCGCGGAAACGGAAGCCTCGACGGGGCTGTGTTTCAGCCCGCTGCAGGTGGCGCGCAATATCGACTGGCCCGGCTCCCTCGCCGGACGTCCGGCGGACAATCTGCTGCCCTGGCTCGGCAGCGAGCGTCACATCGAGGTTGCCGCCGCGGTTGCCACCGTCAATGCCGTGCTGAACGGCGCGGACAATCCCCTGCTGCGGGCGGCCGAGCCCCTGTGTTTTGAGGCCGCCCCGCACCTGTCGGTATTCCATCACTTTGCCGGACAGCTCGACGGAGCCCGGGTCGTGGTGATCGGTCGCTACCCGGGGATCGAGCAACATCTGCCGGACTTCGACTACCAGTGCGTCGAACGCCGGCCCGGTCCCGGGGACCTGCCCGCGGAAGCCGCGCCGGAAGTCCTCGCCCAGGCCGACTGGGCCTTTATTACCGCCAGCAGCCTGGCCAACGGCACGCTGGCCGACCTGCTGCACTGGAGCCGCAATGCCCGCAGCGTGCTCATGGGGCCCAGCCTGCCCTGGCTGGCCGATTGGGCGGACTACGGTGTGGACTTTATCGCCGGGGTGGAGGTGCTCGACCGCGAGCGCCTCGGGCAGGTGGTGGGAGAGGCCGGGGGAACCCGTATTTTCAATGCCGCCGTGCGCTACCGCCTGTTGCAACTCGCCTGAGTCGGAATGCGACATCGCCCCCGCGGGGCCCGTGTAGCAAGTCCGACAAATCCCGCCGCAGGTGCCCTTCCCGACAGCGACCAAAGCCCTCCCGATAACGCTAAGTCACTGATTCAACTGCATTAAAAATTGTTTCACCGGTGTGGCATGTGGATTGCACTTTCCTCCCTACAGGCAGCAATCAAGCATCCACGGAGGCAACACCATGCTCAACATGACCGACAGTGCCGTCAGCGCAGTGCAACGTTTCATCGAGTCCGCGGGCAAACCCATCGCCGGACTGCGAATCAAGGTGGAGGGCGGTGGCTGCTCCGGGCTGCAGTACGGCATGCGCCTTGAAGAGAGTGTCGGCGAAGCCGACTCGGTGCTCGATTTCACCGGTGTGAAAGTACTGGTGGACGGCGACAGTGCCGGCCTGCTCGACGGTGTCACTGTCGATTTCATCGACGGCCTTGAAGGCACCGGTTTCAAGTTCGAAAACCCCAACGCTACGGCCAGCTGTGGCTGCGGAAAATCATTCACCTGCTGAGACGGATGCAGCTCATACGACACCCCGTCCGGCACTGCGCCAGGAGATCTTGAACCATGTGGGACTACTCGGAAACGGTCAAGGAACACTTTTACAACCCCAAGAATGCCGGCGCGGTTGCTGAAGCGAACGCCACCGGTGATGTGGGCTCCATCAGTTGCGGCGACGCCCTGCGCCTGACCCTGAAGGTCGACCCGGAGAGCGAGGTCATCCTCGACGCCGGCTTCCAGACGTTCGGTTGCGGGTCTGCAATCGCCTCTTCTTCGGCGCTCACCGAAATGGTCAAGGGCAAAACCCTCGACGAGGCGCTGACCATCAGCAACCAGGATATCGCCGATTACCTCGACGGCCTGCCGCCGGAAAAAATGCACTGTTCGGTGATGGGCCGCGAAGCCCTGCAGGCAGCGGTGGCGAACTACCGCGGCGAGGAGTGGGTCGACGACCACGAAGAGGGCGCACTGGTCTGCAAGTGCTTCGCCATCGACGACGTGTACATCCGCGATACGATTCGCGCCAACAACCTGAGCACGGTGGAGGACGTCACCAACTACACCAAGGCCGGGGGTGGCTGCTCCTCCTGCCACGAGGGGATCGAGAACATCCTCGCCGAAGAACTGGAAGCGCGCGGGGAAGTGTTTGTCGCCGCCCCGGTGGCGAAAGTCGCGGCCAGGAAAAAGCAAACCCTGGTCACCCTGGAGACACCGGAACCCGCAGCCCCGGCAGTGCCGGCGCCGGCTGCCCCCGCGGGTATGTCCGCCTTCCAGCGGATCAAGAAGATCGAGGCGGTGATCGAGCAGATCCGACCCAACCTGCAGGCCGACCGCGGCGACTGCGAACTGGTCGACGTCGACGGCAAGAACATCTACGTGAATCTGGTCGGCGCCTGCAGCGGTTGCCAGATGGCGGCGATGACCGTGGGCGGTATACAGCAGAAGCTGATTGAGGCCCTCGGCGAGTTCGTCAAGGTTATTCCACTCGACAAGGCAGCTGCCGCACAACACCAGGCTGGCGCCTGAACCGGAGGTAGGAGTCATGGCTGATATTTACCTGGACAACAACGCGACCACCCAGTGCGATCCCGCCGTGGTCGAGGCGATGATGCCGTATTTTACCGAGCAGTTCGGCAACCCTTCCTCGATGCACAGCTTTGGCAACCAGGTCGGCTTTGCCCTGAAGAAGGCGCGCAAGAGCGTACAGCGCCTGCTCGGCGCGGAACACGACTCGGAGATCATCTTCACTTCCTGCGGCTCGGAATCGGATTCCACCGCGATACTTTCCGCACTGCGGGCGCAGCCTGAACGCCGCGAGATCATCACTACCGTGGTCGAACACCCGGCGGTGCTCAATCTCTGCGAGTTCCTCGAGACCGAGGGTTATACCGTGCACCGCCTGAAGGTGGATGAGCGCGGCAGGCTCGACCTCGAGGAATACCGCTCATTGCTCAGCGACAACGTCGCCGTGGTCAGTGTGATGTGGGCCAACAACGAGACCGGCACCATCTTCCCGGTGCTCGAAATGGCGCAGATGGCGGACGACGCCGGTATCATGTTCCACACCGACGCGGTGCAGGCGGTGGGCAAGATTCCCATCGAACTGGAGGGCAGCCCGATCCACATGCTGTCGCTTTCCGGCCACAAGCTGCATGCGCCCAAGGGCGTCGGCGTCCTCTACCTGAAACGCGGCACCCGCTTCCGCCCGCTGCTGCGTGGCGGCCACCAGGAGCGCGGGCGCCGCGCCGGCACCGAGAACGTCACGTCGATCATCGGCCTCGGGGTGGCGGCGGAACTGGCGCTGGCCAACCTCGAGCACGAAAACACCGTGGTCAAGGCGATGCGCGATCGCCTGCAGGAAGGCATTCTCGCAGCGGTCCCCCACGCGTTTGCTACCGGTGATGTCGGCAACCGGCTGCCCAACACGGCCAACATCGCCTTCGAGTACATCGAGGGCGAGGCGATCCTGCTGCTGCTCAACAAGCTGGGTATCGCGGCCTCCAGCGGTTCCGCCTGCACCTCGGGTTCGCTGGAACCGTCCCACGTGATGATGGCCATGGGCATACCCTATACCGCGGCGCACGGCACCGTGCGTTTCTCCCTGTCGCGCTACAACACCATGGAAGAAATCGAGCGGGTGATCGAGGCTGTGCCCCCGGTGGTCGCCCAGCTGCGCAAGCTTTCACCCTACTGGGGCGAGCAGGGTCCGGTGGAAAATCCCGAGGCGGCTTTCGCCCCCGTGTACGCCTGAGGAGCCCGCCGTGAGCCAGCAACAGCGCACAGTCATCATCGATGACACCACCCTCCGCGACGGTGAGCAGAGTTCCGGTGTCGCCTTCAACCCCGAGGAAAAGCTGCAGATTGCCACCCAGCTGGCGGCGGTGGGGGTTCCGGAACTGGAGATTGGCATTCCCGCCATGGGCGACGAAGAGCGCGAGGTGATGCGCGCAATTGTCGGCCTCGGGCTGCCGCTGCGCACCCTGGCGTGGTGCCGGATGACCGCGTACGACCTCGAGGCCGCCCGCGGCATCCCGGTGGACATGCTGGACCTCTCGGTATCCGTATCCGACCAGCAAATCCTGCACAAGCTCGGCAGCGACCGCGACGGGGTTTTGCAGCGCGTCGGGCAGCTGGTGCGGGAAGCCCGCGATCTCGGCTACGAGGTCTGCGTGGGCTGTGAGGACGCCTCGCGCGCCGATATGGATTTCCTGCTGCGCGTCGGCGAGGCGGCCGCCATGGCCGGGGCATCGCGCCTGCGCTTCGCGGACACAGTGGGTGTGATGGAACCCTTCACCGTGCGCGAGAGAATCGCGCGCCTGCATGCGCAGCTGGACCTCGATATCGAGATGCACGCCCACGACGACTTCGGGCTTGCCACTGCCAATACCCTGGCGGCGGTGGCGGCGGGCGCGAGCCATATCAACACCACGGTCAATGGTCTCGGCGAGCGCGCCGGCAACGCGCCGCTGGAGGAGTGCGCGCTGGCGCTGAAGTACCTGCACGGAATCGATGTTGGGCTGGATATGCGCCGCATGCCACAGCTCTCAAAGCTGGTGGAGGATGCCTCGGGCCGCACGGTCGCCTGGCAGAAGAGCGTGGTCGGGGCCGGTGTTTTCACCCATGAGGCAGGTATCCATGTCGACGGCCTGATGAAGGACCGCCGCAACTACCAGGGTCTCGACCCGGAGGAGCTCGGCAAGTCCCACCAGCTGGTGCTGGGCAAGCACTCCGGCGGCAAAATGCTGCGCCGCTCCTACCGGGAACTGAATATCGAACTGCTCGACTGGCAGGTGCCAGTCCTGCTCTCGCAGCTGCGGGTGCTGGTGACAGCCACCAAGCGCAGCCCGCAAGCCGAAGAACTGATGGACATGTACCTGGCGCTGGATGCGGTTGTGCCGGATACGCTGAGCGCGGTTTCCCTGCCGCTGGGAGGTGCCTGATGGACTGTTGCACAACCAATACGTGTGTCGAGACCAGCCGGCGCAAGTCGCTCTGGCAGGAGTGGAAAGAGGATATCGCCTGTGTGTTCGAGCGCGATCCCGCGGCGCGCACCACCCTGGAGGTGCTGGCGACCTATCCGGGGGTGCACGCGCTCATGATGCACCGCCTGAGCCACCGCCTGTGGCTGCGCGGCTGGCGCTTCACCGCGCGTTGGCTGTCCGCCTTTGGCCGCTTTATCAGCAACGTGGACATCCACCCCGGCGCACAACTTGGCGCAAGGATATTCATCGATCACGGCGCCTGTGTGGTGATTGGCGAGACCGCCATTCTCGGCAACAACGTCACGCTCTACCACGGGGTTACCCTCGGCGGCACCAGTTGGAACAAGGGCAAGCGCCACCCGACGCTGGAAGACGGTGTACTGGTCGGTTGCGGCGCCAAGATCCTCGGCAATATCACCGTGGGCAGCAATGCCCGGGTAGGCGCCAACTCGGTGGTGGTGGAATCGGTGCCGGCGGCCTGCACGGTGGTCGGCATCCCCGGCAAGGTGGTGAAGGTGCGCAGCGCCGGCACCCTCAATCCCTACGGGGTCGACCTGGACCACCACCTGATTCCCGACCCGGTTTCCAAGGTCATCGCCTGCCTGCTGGACCGCCTGGATGCGCTGGAACTGCAGGTCGGCGGCGCAAAGGAAGTGGCAGTCGCGGAAGTCGACTGCGACCCGGACAACGAGATCTGTGAGCGCGATTGCGCCCGCGGCCTGGTGGTAAACCAGTAGGAGTTCAAGATGGATTTACAGGATTTTGACGCCCAGGGCCTGTATTTCGAAAAGCCCATGTCGGCAGAGGTCGAGAACCTGCTGGCGACCGCTTCCGATGCCTATGCGGAAGGCCGCGCGGAACCCCTGCTGTTACAGGCCTTCCTGCTCGCGCCGCAGAACCTGACCGTGCTGGTCGCCATGTACCGCTTTTACTATTACCAGCACCGCTACCGGGACGCCATCGACGTGGCTCACCGGGCGATGGCCGCGGTTGCGCCGGATATCTATTTCCCCGATGAGTGGGCGGAAATCAACGCGACCAACCTGGCCAACGGGGTGGCCCAGTCCTTCACGCTGGTGCGTTTTTACCTGTTGGCCCTGAAGGGGGCGGCCTACCTGCACCTGCGCCTCGGCGAAATCGAAAGCGGTGTGCGCATGCTGAACAAGGTAATGGAACTGGACGTCAAGGATCGCCTGGGGGCGGGCGCGCTGTTGCGGGCGATGACGCCCACGGCGCTGGCCGCCAGGCCGGGCGGTGCAGTACTGGAAGTTGCGGCAAGTAGCGTTTAACCCGGCCCCGAGAGAGGAATCACCATGAACGATGAACTGACCCTGGAAGACGCGCTGGAGGAACTCAGTTCCGCCGAGGATTTCCTGGACTATTTCGACATCCCCTTCGACCCCGCCGTCGTCCACGTGAACCGGCTGCACATCATGCAGCGCTTCCACGATTACCTGGACAAAAGCGAGTCGCTGACCGACACCCACGCCGGTAACGACGATGCCATGGCGGCGGCCTACAAGGCCCTGCTGGAGCGGGCCTACCAGGACTTCGTCGAGTCCGATGCGCTGACCGAGAAGGTCTTCAAGGTGTTCAAGACCCACGGCGCGCAGGCGGGGTTTGTCTCCGTGGAATCACTGCTGGAGGGTTGAGCCGGTGCAACCGCGTTTTGAATACGGCGAGGAAGTCCGACTGACCAGGAATGTCCGCAACGACGGCACTTACCCGGGCATGGAGGTCGGCGCGCTGCTGATCAGGCGCGGCGCCATAGGCTGTGTTTACGATGTCGGTACATACCTGCAGGACCAGCTCATCTACCGGGTGCACTTTATCGAGGACGGCCGGACCGTGGGGTGCCGCGAGGAGGAGCTGATCCCCGCCGATGCGGAGTGGATCCAGAACCGCTTCGAATTCCGCGACAAGGTGGTCTCCACCCTGCCGCTGTCGGTGGCCGGTGAGGTGATCGTGACGGCCGGACAAACGGGCGAAGTGCAGAAGGTCCTCCGCGAGCCCGGCATGATTCTCTACCACGTGCGCTTCGCCGAGCGTGTTTTCCAGGTTCCCGAGGCGGCCCTCGATGGCTTCGAGGAAAGCGATCAAGCGTCCGTGCCGACCGGGGATGCGGTCGCTGCCGGACAGGGAGGTCAGTGAGGTGTTGCTGGAAAGTTCTCCGGAGAAAGCGAGCGTCAATTACCGGCTGCTGCGTATCGCCACGGAAAAATACGGCAAGGCGCCGGCGGCGCTGGATGCGAAGGACTACGCCGAGGTCAGGTCCATCGCGGCCCGGGAATTCCTGATTGAACAGGCGGTGCTGGGCAGTGCCGAAGCAGCGGATGTCGTCGTGCCGGGGTCGCAGGTGGACAAGGCCGTGGAGCAGATCTGCGCACGTTACGGCGACGAAAATGCCTTCTACGCCGAGCTGGCCAGCAACCAGTTGCGCCTCGAGGACCTCAAGCACGCACTGGAACGGGAGTTGCGGGTCGAGGCGGTGCTGGGCCTGGTGGGCTCCCGTGCAGCGCGGGTAGGGGATACGGAGATCAACCTGTTCTACTACCTGAACCGCGAACGCTTCAGCCGTGAGGAACAGCGCACGGTGCGGCACATCCTGCTGACCATCAATCCCCAGTTTGCCGAGAATACCCGCGAGGCGACCCTGCGTCGCGCCGGCCAGATTCTCAAGCGCCTGCGCAAGCACCCGGGGCGCTTCGCCGATCAGGCGATGAAACACTCCGAATGTCCGACCTCGCTGCAGGGCGGCCTGCTGGGTGAGGTCAAGCGCGACTCATTGTACCCGGAGCTCGGCGCAGTGCTGTTCGGCCTGCGCAAAGGGCAGATCAGTGACCTGGTCGAGTCTCCCGTGGGCATCCACATCCTGCTCTGCGAGGCGATCCAGCCCGGCGGCGTGGCGCCGCTGGCCGACATCCGCGAGAGCCTGACCGAGAAAATGCAGGAGCGGGAGCGTTCGCGCCACACCCGCCGCTGGGTCAGGGAACTGCTCAGCGCCAAGGGCGAGACTGTCGAGACACCAACGGAGGAATACGCATGACCCAATCGAACCAGGGCCAGTCCGCCGCGGTACTACGCTGTTCCTTCTGCGGGGTGGAGAAATCCGCGAGTATTCCCCTGATTGCCGGCAACGAGGGCCACATCTGTGAAAAGTGCGTGAAGCTCGCTCACCAGGTCGTGTCCAGTTGGGGGCGCAAAGCGGTGCTGCAGGCGCCGGAACTGAAAACCCCGGCGGTCATCAAGGATTTTCTCGACGAGCACATCATCGGCCAGGAAGGTGCGAAAAAGTCCCTCGCCGTCGCGCTGTACAACCACTATATCCGGCTCAGCCAGCAGGACGAGCACCTGCCCTTTGCGCACACCGAAAACATGCAGGGCGAATGTGTGGAGGTGGAGAAATCCAATGTCCTGATGACCGGGCCTTCGGGCGCGGGCAAGACCCTGCTGGTGAAGACCCTGTCGAAAATTATCGGTGTGCCCTTTGTCATTGGCGATGCCACTGCCCTGACCCAGGCCGGCTATGTCGGCCAGGATGTCGAGAGCCTGCTGAAGCGACTGCTGGAGGCCGCGGACTGGGATGTGCAGCGCGCGGAGTGGGGCATCGTCTACGTGGACGAGATCGACAAGATCGCCCGCCGCGGTGACGGCGGCGCCGCAGTGCGCGATATTTCCGGGGAGGGGGTACAACAGGCCCTGCTGAAAATGATCGAGGGCGCCGAGGTCCGGGTTACCCGGCCCGGTCAGCGCGAGGGGCACGGCGAGGAGATCACCATCAATACCCAGAACATCCTGTTTATTGTCGGCGGTGCGTTCCCCGGCCTGGTGGAACTCATCGGCAAGCGACTGCAACCGCGCCAGGCGGGTATCGGTTTCAACGCGTCGCTGCCGGAGGAATGCGAGTTCAGCAACAACGAACTGCTGGCCGCGCTGCAGCCGGAAGACCTGCAACGCTTCGGCCTGATACCGGAGTTCATCGGCCGCTTCCCGGTGGTGACCTTCCTGCAGGAACTGGATGTGGAAGCGCTGAAAACCATCCTGGTGAAACCGAAGAACGCGCTGCTCAAGCAGTACCGCCAGCTGTTTGCCTACCAGTCGGTGAATCTCGAATTCAGCGACGAGGCGATCGAGTTCATCGCTGAACAGGCGCTGGAACGCGGTACCGGGGCACGCGGGCTGCGCGCCCTGCTCGAAACCACGCTGTGCGACACCATGTTCGAACTGCCGAGCCTGGAGGGACTGAACAGCTGTCGCATCGAGGTGAGCGAGGGCGAGCCGCCGGCACTCGAAGTGCAGAAAACATTCCGACTGCCTGAGCAGGGTAGCGCCGGGAAGCAGCAGGCGCTGGGCGCGGCATCCTGAAGCGAAAAGCGCGATAGCAGAAAAAACGCCGGCTCGCGCCGGCGTTTCCCTTTTGCCCTGACGCGGGGGTAGTGTCTAGAGCGGCAGGCCGAAATCGCCGGCGATCTGTGCCAGCCAGGCGTCCAGGCGCTGTTCGGTAAGACCGGACTGGTTGTCGAGGTCGAGGGCCAGGCCGACAAACTTGCCGTCCAGCAGCGCTTCCGAATGTTCGAACTCGTAACCTTCGGTGGGCCATGCGCCGACCACCTTCGCGCCGCGCTCGGTGAAGAACTCGTAGACCTCCATCATGGCGTCGACGAACTCGTCCGCGTAACCCACCTGGTCGCCGAGACCGTAGATGGCCACCGTGCGCTCGCTGAAGTCGACATCCTCCAGTTGCGGCAGGAACTCCTCCCAGCTTTCGCCCTCGCAGTCGGCGGACAGGCCGGGCAGCAGGCCTTCGCCAAGTGTGGGCGTGCCGAGAATCAGGTAACTGTAGCTTGCGAATTCATCGACGTTTGCGCGATTTACATTGACCGGCTTGGCCATCAGTTCATCGTCGAACTTGTTCTTGATCATTTTGGCGACCTTGCGCGTCTTGCCGGTATCCGTGCCAAAAAACAGGCCTATCTTTGCCATGTCCATACCTCGCTATTCGGGTTGTTCATCATCTCGAAAGAGAGCCAGCCGGGCCGTTGCAGGGATTGCTCGATAACCCGGCTTCAAATAGGAAATTGCATGGCCTGTGCCATCGTGCACTCGGATTGGGTGTTTTTAACTCTATGAAAAATATGGGGTTTTATTTATCCTGCCGATGGGGCGCGACGCGCTGTCGCAAACCCGACAGGGGACTTTTACCCACCGGGTGGCGCTTTGTCGCATTCGCGACAGGGCGATCCGCCTGGTGCTGTGGCCCCGCGCAGTCGGCCGGGGAGTGTCGCAAGCGGGACAAACCGGCGCTTGCGGCCGCCGCCGCAACCCGCCGAGGCCTGCTGGTAGCGGCCACCGCGCCCGTGTATCCTCGCCGCTTCGCCTGCCCCGGAGCCCCCGGATTCCCGTGACTGACCTCGTTCTCCTGTTGCTCACCATGCTCGCCACCGGCGCGGCGGCGGGCGTGCTGGCCGGCCTGCTGGGGGTCGGCGGCGGCATTATCATCGTGCCGGTCCTGGATTTTGCCCTGGGCCTGCAGGGCGTGGACCCGGCCATTCGCATGCACATCGCGGTGGGCACCTCGCTGGCTACGATCATGTTCACCAGTGTTTCATCGGCCCGCGCGCACCATGCCCGGGGAGCGGTGGATACTGGACTGGTGCGTCACTGGGGACCCTTCATCTTCCTCGGTTCGCTGCTGGGCTCACTGCTGGCCGGGCTGGTCCACGGCCACGCCCTGGCCCTGTTGTTTGGCGCGGTGGCGGTGCTGATCGCGATAAAGATGGTGTTGCCGCTGGATGAATACCGGCCCTGGCCGGATGTCCCGCGCGGGGTGAAGGGTGCGCTGACCCCTTCACTGATCGGCCTGCTGTCCGCGATGCTCGGTATCGGCGGGGGTACTTTCAGCGTCACGGCGCTGACCCTGATGAGCCAGCCGATTCACCGGGCGGTGGGTACCTCGGCCCTGTTCGGCCTGTTGATCGCGGTGCCCGGTGCGCTGGGCTTCGTGGCCAGCGGCTGGGGCGACCCGCGGCTCCCCGCGGGCAGCCTCGGCTATGTGAATCTCATCGGTGTCGCCGCCATCGCGCCGATGACCATCCTGACCGCGCCAGTGGGTGCAGCGCTTGCCCATCGCCTGGACAAGCGCCAGCTAAATCTCGCGTTCGGGCTGTTCCTGCTGCTGGTCGGTGGCCGCATGCTGTGGCGGGCGCTCGCTTGATCTGAGTCCGGCGCCCGGCTGGAAAGTGGTATTCAGGATTGACCTTCCACCGGCAGGAAGGTTTATTATCGGGCTGCTACACTGATGGGTGAGCCCGAGGAAACCATTCGCGATGTCGCCGCGCCTGCGCACAATGTTGGCCAGCTTGCTGGCCCTGCTGCTGCTCTGCCAGACTCTGGCCGGGCAGGCGGTTGCCTGCCAGTCGATGCCGGGAGACAGCGCCGCGACAGCGATGAGCGCGGATATGGACCACTCAGCCCACCACGCCATGGCCATGGCGGACACTGACCAGGGATCAATGTCCCCCAATTGCTGTGACAGCCATCAGTGCCTCAAGGGCAGCTGCGCGATACATGCACTGCTGCCACCGGCTTCCCTGTTTGAAGCCACATCCCCCGCCGCCAGCTGGTTGAGTTCAGTCACACCCAGCCATCCACGCGCGCACAGCGAAACGCCCCAACGTCCCCCCTCTGCCTGACTGCACGGGACAGGTACGCCTGAATTTCGGCTGAATCCTGTCCGCGCCGGCCGCGCGCCGGCACCTGATGCCACCGCAAAGCGCGTGGCCGGTGTGTTACCAGACAGGAAGCGGGAAAGTGAAAACGCAATCAGACAATCGCGTCCAGCGGCGGCGCTGTGCAGTGCTGGTGCTGGGCCTCCTTGTACAGGCTGGGCCAGCCTGGTCCCAACTACCACTGCAACAGGCGGTGGCGATCGCCCAGGCCAGTGATCCCTGGCTCGATGGCAGCAAGCAGAAAGAGCTGGCGCTGGTCGCCCAGGGGGAGGCCGCGGGCAGCCTTCCGGATCCGCTGTTGAGCGCGGGATTCGCCAACCTGCCGACCGATACCTTCGACTTCAACCAGGAGGCGATGACCCAGTTCACGGTGGGTCTAACCCAGGTCCTGCCGCGCGGTGACAGCCGTGAGCTGCGTCAGCGCCAGTTCGACGAACTGGGCCGGGAGCTGCCCTTCACCCGCCAGGACCGCCGGGCACAGGTGGCGGTGTCGGTAGCCGAGCTCTGGCTCGATGCCTGGCTGGCCCGAGAATCCATCCGCCTGATCGAGGATGACCGCGAACTGTTCGAGCAGCTGGTAAGCGTGGCCGAATCCCGCTACGCCACTGCCCTGGGCGGCACCAGCCAGAACGACCTGGTGCGCGCCCAGCTGGAACTGACCCGTCTCGACGACCGGCTGGCCAGCCTGCGGGCACAGCGCGAGAGTGCCCAGTCCCGGTTGCGCCAGTGGCTGCCCGCCGAGGGTGCGACCGCAGTGGCGCGGATCGAACCGGCCAGCGGGTTGCCCGCCCTGCAACTGTTGCCGCTGGCCGGGACGGACCTGACCACTGTTGCCAGCAACCCGTCGCCCGTGATCCTGGGCGAGCAGTTGCAGCAACACCCGGCAATCAGGGGGATAGACCGGCGCCTGGATGCCTCGCAGACGGGGATCGATATTGCCGAGCAGGGCTACCGGCCCGAGTGGCGCCTGAACGCCAGCTACGGCTATCGCGAGGACGATCCCGCGGGGATGGATCGCCCGGACTTCTTTTCCGTCGGTGTCGCCGTTGACCTGCCGCTGTTTTCCGCGAGCCGCCAGGACAAGCAGGTGCAGGCGGCGACGGCCAGTGCCGAGGCGGTGCGCACCGAGCGCGCACTCGCGCTGCGCCGGATGGTCGGGGAGTTCCTCGGCCAGTGGTCGCGGCTGCAGCGACTGGAAGAGCGCCGCGCACTCTACCGCGACCGCCTGTTGCCGGAAATTGGCGACCAGGCCCAGGCTGCGCTTGCCGCCTACACCCACGACGCGGGGGATTTTGCCGAGGTGGTGCGCGCCCGCATCGACGAACTCAACGCGCATATCGACGCCCTGTCCCTCGACGTGGAGCGGCTCAAGTCGATTGCCCGGATCAACTACTACCTGCAGCCCGCCAATGATGAGGAGCCAGCCGCATGAAGACTTCGTTCACACTGATTGGCGTCCTTGCTGCAGGCGTGGCCGTCGGCGCTTTGCTGGGCAATCACTGGTCCGCCGCTGACCCGGTGGCAAACAACGCACCCGCGGAGGAGCAGCCGCTGTACTGGGTGGCGCCCATGGATCCCAACTACCGCCGCGACCAGCCGGGCAAGTCGCCCATGGGTATGGACCTGGTGCCGGTGTACGCCAGCCAGCAGCCGGCGGGTACGGTGCAAATTTCGCCTGCCGTGGTCAACAAGCTCGGGGTGCGCAGTGCGCCGGCCCGGCGCGAGATATTGCCGGTTGATATCCGCACGGTGGGTTACGTGCAGTACGACGAGGACCGCCTGGTGCACGTACACCCGCGGGTGGAGGGCTGGATTGAAAAGCTCTACGTCAAGGCCGCGGGCGACCCGGTTGCCCCCGGGCAGCCACTCTACGATCTCTATTCCCCCGAACTGGTCAACGCGCAGGAGGAATTCCTGCTCGCCCTGCGCCGCGACAATGCCACCCTGCAGCGCGCGGCGGAGAATCGCTTGCGGGCGCTGCAGTTGAGCGATGCCTTTATCGAGACCCTGAAGCGCGAGCGCCAGGTACAGCAGACAGTCACTTACCTGGCGCCCGGTGGCGGGGTGGTCGACGCGCTGAAAATCCGCGAGGGCTTCTTTATCGGCCCGCGGGACACGCTGATGGCGATAGCCGCCCTGGATGAAGTCTGGGTCGAGGCGGAAGTCTTCGAGCGCCAGGCCGCGCGCATTCGTCGCGGCCTGCCGGTGACCATGGCGCTGGAATCGATACCCGGCAAGCAGTGGTCCGGCAGGGTCGATTACGTCTACCCCTCGCTGGACCCGGCGACCCGTACCCTGCGGGTCAGGCTGCGCTTTGCCAACGATTCCAGGGAGCTGCGGCCGAACATGTTTGCCCAGGTGACCATCCACGCCGGGGATGACCAACCGGTACTCGCCGTACCCCGGGAGGCGCTGATCCGCAGCGGCGAAGGCGAGCGGCTGGTACTGGCCCTCGGCGAGGGCCGCTTCCGCGCGGTGCCGGTGCGCGCCGGGCGCTACGGCGGCGAGCTGGTGGAAATCCTCGACGGCATTGGCGAAGGTGATGAGGTGGTGACTTCCGCCCAGTTCCTGCTCGATTCAGAGTCCAGCCGGCGCGCGGAATTCGCGCGCATGGAAGTGCCCGGCGGCGCAGGCAAACCCGCGTCGGAGCATGCTGCCCACAGCAGTGATGCGCATGCGAACCACGCCGCCACGGATGCGCCGGACGCGATGCAGAAGCACGGCGACGCGGGAGCGCACGACCATGATTGAGGGGATTATTCGCTGGTCGATAGCCAATCGCCTGCTGGTGCTGCTGGCGACACTGGTCCTGGTAGGGGCGGGGATTTTCTCCCTGCGCCAGACCCCGGTGGACGCCATCCCGGACCTCTCGGATGTGCAGGTGATTATCAAGACCAGCTATCCGGGCCAGGCGCCGCAGGTCGTTGAGGACCAGGTCACCTATCCGCTGAGCACCGCCATGCTGTCGGTGCCCGGCGCTGTGACCGTGCGCGGTTTTTCCTTCTTTGGGGATTCCTACGTCTACGTGATCTTCGACGAGGACACCGACCTCTACTGGGCGCGCAGCCGGGTGTTGGAATACCTGAGCCAGGTGGCGCCCTCGCTGCCCGAGAGTGCGCGCCCGCAACTCGGCCCGGATGCCACCGGCGTGGGCTGGGTCTATATCTATGCGCTGGTGGATCGCACCGGCAGGCACGACCTCGCCCAGTTGCGCAGCCTGCAGGACTGGTTCCTGAAGTATGAGCTGCAGGGGGTGCCCGGGGTGTCCGAGGTCGCCACTGTGGGCGGCATGGTGCGCCAGTACCAGGTGAAGGTGAGCCCGGATCGCCTGCGCGCCTACGGCATTCCGCTGTCGCTGATCCAGAATGCCATTCGCGCGGCCAACCAGGAGGTGGGCGCCTCGGTGGTGGAGATGGCCGAGGCGGAGTACATGGTGCGTGCGACCGGTTATATCGAGGGCCTCGACGACCTGCGGCATATCCCCCTCGGGGTCAACGACAACGGTACGCCGCTGTTGCTGCAGGACGTCGCGGAGATCGATATCGGCCCGCAGATGCGCCGCGGTATTGCCGAGCTGGACGGCGAGGGCGAGGTTACCGGCGGCATTGTGGTCATGCGCTATGGCGAGAACGCCCGCGCGACCATCGCCGCGGTCAGGGAACGCCTCGAACAGCTGCGCGGCAGCCTGCCGGAGGGGGTGGAACTGGTAACGGTCTATGATCGCTCCGGCCTTATCGACCGCGCGGTGCGCAACCTCTGGCAGAAGGTGGGCGAGGAATTGCTGCTGGTGGCGCTGGTCTGCCTGGTATTCCTGTTTCACCTGCGCTCCTCGCTGGTGGCGGTGATCAGCCTGCCGGTGGGGATTCTCGCGGCCTTCGTGGTGATGTACCTGCAGGGCCTGAACGCCAACATCATGTCACTCGGCGGCATCGCCATCGCCATCGGCGCGATGATCGACGGCGCCATCGTGCTGGTGGAAAACCTGCACCGGCATTACTCGCGCACCGAGGTCACCCGCGCCAACCGCTGGCAGGTGGTGGCGGCCGCCGCCTCGGAGGTCGGCCCGGCACTGTTTTTCAGCCTGCTGATCATCACCGTGAGCTTTATCCCGGTGTTCACCCTGGAAGCCCAGGAGGGCCGCATGTTCACCCCGCTGGCGCTGACCAAGACCTACGCGATGGGCGCCGCCGCGGCGCTGGCGGTGACCCTGGTGCCGGTGCTGATGGGCTACTGTGTGCGCGGCAAGCTGCCCGCGGAGGGCCGCAATCCGGTCAACCGGGCGCTGGTGGGCGCTTACACGCCGGCCCTGCGGGCGGCGCTGGCGCGGCCGCGGACCACGCTGGTGCTGGCCCTGCTGCTGGTGCTGAGCGGTCTGTGGCCCCTGTCGCGGCTGGGCAGCGAGTTCATGCCCACGCTGGACGAGGGCGACCTGATGTACATGCCCACCACCTATCCCGGCCTGTCGATCGGCAAGGCGCGGGAGGTCCTGCAACAGACCGACAAGCTGATTCGCACGGTGCCGGAGGTGGCGACAGTGTTCGGCAAGATCGGCCGGGCGGAGACCGCCACCGATCCTGCGCCGCTGACCATGATCGAAACCTTCATCCAGCTGAAACCCCGCGAGCAGTGGCGGCCAGGGGTGACGACGGCATCGCTGCAGGCGGAGCTCGACCAGCTGGTACAGATGCCCGGGCTGAGCAACGCCTGGGTGATGCCGATCAAGACCCGTATCGATATGCTCGCCACCGGCATCAAGACTCCGGTGGGCATCAAGGTAGCCGGGCCCGAACTGGCGGTGATCGAAAGCATCGGCAGGCAACTGGAGACCATCCTGGCGGAGGTGCCCGGTACGGCGTCGGTCTATTCGGAGCGGGTGGCCGGCGGGCGCTATATCAATGTCGACATCGACCGGGCGCGGGCAGCGCGCTACGGCCTGAACATTGCCGATGTCCAGCAGGTCATCGCCAGTGCAGTGGGCGGGGTGAACATCACCCGCACCGTGGAGGGCCTGGAGCGCTACCCGGTCAACCTGCGCTACCCGCAGGACTACCGCGACTCGCCGGAACAACTGGGCCTGCTGCCGGTGATCACCCCGGCGGGGCAGCGCATCGCGCTGGGCGACGTGGCCAGCGTGCGGGTGGAGGATGGGCCCCCCGGGATCAAGAGTGAAAACGCCCGGCTCAATGGCTGGACCTTCGTCGATCTCGCCAGTAGTGATGTGGGCTCCTACGTGGAGGCGGCGCAGGCGGCAGTGGCCGCGCAGCTGGACCTGCCCCCGGGCTACTCCATCAGCTGGTCCGGCCAGTACGAGTACATGCAGCGCGCCGGTGAGCGCCTGCTCTACCTGGTGCCGCTGACCCTGGGCCTGATCGTCCTGTTGCTCTACCTCAATTTCCGCCGCTTTGCGCCAGTGGCGATCCTGATGGCCTGCCTGCCGCTGGCCCTGGTCGGCAGTGTCTGGCTGCTTTACCTGCTGGATTACAACCTGTCGATCGCCGTGGGGGTAGGTGTGATTGCGCTGGCCGGGGTGGCGGTAGAGACCGGTGTGATCATGCTGGTCTATCTCGACCAGGCCTGGCGTGACCTGCAGGAAAGCACAGAGGCATCCGCCCGCGACAGGGCGGCGCTGGACGCCGCGGTGTTGTCCGGTGCCAGCCGCCGGGTCCGCCCGGTACTGATGACGGCGACGGCGACCATTTTCGGCTTGCTGCCGATCCTGCATGGCAGTGGTACCGGCGCAGAGGTGATGAGCCGTCTGGCGGCGCCAATGGTGGGGGGGATGCTCAGTGCCGTGCTGCTGACACTCTTCGTGATTCCGGTGGTGTACCTGCTGTGGCGGCGCTGGGAACTGGCCCACCCGGTGGAGCAGCATTCACGCGCGGAGCTGGAAAACGCCGGCCACCAGCAATAGAAAGCCGCAACCGGTTGCCGGGGAGCAATCGACTGCGGCCGGGGGGGTATTGCCTATAGTGAGGGAATTGCATCGCGCCAGGGTCCCTCACCCGGCACTCTCCTCCATGGGAGAGTGTTGCGGTTAACACCGTATACCCGTGGCAAGGACGTTCCGTGTGTGCGTTGGGGGTAAGGAATACCTGCCACATTTTAACTATGGTAGCCGCGGGAGCTTACCGCAAGGCGGGTTTTAGACCGAGTCTGTCTAAGCTCGCCTGGCCTGATAACAACCGGGCTTACTGTTTGACGTTATCGCGAATTACACGCTGTTTCTGCCGCTGCCAGTCGCGGTCTTTCTCGGTGTCGCGCTTGTCGTGGGATTTCTTGCCGCGGGCCAGGGCGATCCGCGCCTTGACCAGGTGTCCCTTCCAGTAAAGGTCGGTGCACACGCAGGTCAGCCCCTTTTGCGAGGTCCCTTCCAGTATTTGTGCCAGTTCCTTCTTGTGCAGCAGCAGTTTGCGGGTGCGGGTCGGGTCGGTCACAAAGTGGGTGGAGGCGGTGTCCAGCGGCACGATCTGGGCGCCGAGCAGGAAAGCCTCGCCGTTCTTCATCAGTACGTAGGAGTCGGTGAGGTTGCCCTTGCCCATGCGCAGCGCTTTCACTTCCCAGCCGGTCAGCGAGACGCCCGCCTCGAAGGACTCGAGCAGCTCGAAGTCAAAGCGGGCGCGCTTGTTGCGCGCAATGGTGTTGTCGGAGACTTTCGGTTTCTTTGCCATGGCGCGCATTATACGGTTCACCGCGCGCGCTGAAACGGTAATCTTGCTCTTTTCTGCGCGGCCCGCCTCGGGCACTCTAAGCCCATGATAAAACAGTGGATTATGCTGTGACTGCAGCTGTACAGGCAGTGCTTCCCGGATGGCAGAGCCGCACGACATTCGTACTGGCGCTGGCGGCGGCCTCGGTCGGACTGGGCACGCTATGGCGCTTTGCCTGGCTGCTGGGCAATTACGGCAGCGCCGCATTCATGCTGTCCTATGTCCTCAGCCTGTTTCTGGTGGCGGTTCCCGTTTGCTGCGCTGAAGCGGTCCTCGGCGGCCTGGGCCGGGCCGCCCCGATCCGGGCCATCCGGGTTGCAGCGGAGGACGCCGGCGCCTCCCGCCACTGGATGTGGCTGGGCCTGCTGATGGCGCTGACCGGCGTGCTGCTGGCCGCCTGCCAGTCGGTCGTCGCCGCCTGGAGTCTCGCCTATCTCAACCTCTTCCGCGGCGAGGTCTTCGCCGCCGCCAGCGTGCCGGAAGTGGCGGATCGCTTCAGCGACCTGATCGAGGATACCGCCATGCAGATTCGCTGGCTCACGGTGTTCGCCGCGCTCCTTGGCGGAGTACTGGCGGCCGGTGTGCGGCGCGGCCTGGGGGCGCTGGCCTGGCTGTTGGTGCCGTTGATGGTGACCCTGCTGGCGGTGCTGGTGGGCTTCGCGTTCGACAACGGCGATCTCGCCGCCGCGCACAACTTCCTGTTCAACACGCGGCTGGCGGATTTCAACCTGGAAGCAGTGCTGGCGGCGCTCGGCCACGCGCTGCTGTCCCTGGGCACCGGCGTCGGCGCCGTGCTGGTGTTCGGAGCCTATGCCCCGGCACAGATACCGCTCGGGCGCTCGGTCATGGCCGTGGCGCTGTTCGATACCCTGCTGGCCCTGCTGGCCGGCATTGCCATCATGCCGGTAATTCTCGCCAGCAACCTGCTGCCCGCAGGTGGCCCCGGTCTGCTGTTCATTGGCGCGCCTTACGCCTACGGCAACCTCGGCCAGGGCGAGTTCATTGGCGTGTTGTTCTTCGCCCTGATGGCGATGGCCTGCCTGGGTGCCGCCGCTGCGCTGCTGGAGCCCCTGGTGACCCTGCTCCAGCAATACCTGCGCCTGGGTCGCGTCGCCGCGGCAGCGACGGCGGCGCTGCTGGTTTGGGGCCTCGGCTGGGTGATCGCCGCGTCCATGAGCGAGTACGGCTGGAATGGCTGGCAAAACCTGCTCGGGCGTATCGATTACCTGGCGGCGGGCATCATGCTGCCACTGATAGCGCTGCTGATCGCCGTGCTGGTGGGCTGGGGCCTGCGGCCGGAACAGTTGCGCCGCTGCCTCGGCCGGGAGTCGCGGGCCCAGTTCTCGCTTTGGCGCTGGGTCCTGCGCTATATTACGCCCCCCGCGCTGGTGTTGATGCTGGTGGCGGGCCTGGTTCAGTGAAGAGTTTCCGATGACACGCATTCACCGCAGCGCCCTGTTACCGTATCCGGCGCAGCAGATATTCGACCTCGTCAACGATGTCGAGGCCTACCCCGCGTATATGGACGGCTGCGTGGGCGCGCAGATATTGCGCCGGGAAGCGGATCTCATCGAGGCGCGACTGGACCTGGCCAAGGGGCCCGTCAGGCAGAGCTTTTCCACCCGCAACCGCCTGCTGGATGCACGCCACATTTCGCTGGAACTGGTGGATGGCCCCTTCGAGCGCTTCCACGGCAACTGGGAGTTCCTGTCGCTGGGGGAGCAGGCCTGCAAGGTCAGCCTGGAACTGGAGTTCAGCATCAGCAGCGCGCTGCTCGGGGTTGCCGCGGCGCGCCTGTTCGATTCGGTATCCGATAACCTGGTCGGCGCGGTGGAAAAACGCGCGCGCCAGCTGTACGGTTGAGCCCCATGAGTGAGCCGGGCACTATCAATGTCGAAGTGGCCTATGCCCTGCCGGGCAAGCAGGCCATTATCAGCCTGAGCGTTGCGGAAGGCACGACGGCGCTGGAAGCCGCGCGACAGTCCGGGGTGACGCAGAAGTTTGAAGGGGTCGACCTCGAGAACGCCAAGCTCGGCGTATTCGGCAAGGCGGTGGCGCCGACACAGGTGCTGCGCGAGGGCGACCGGGTGGAAATCTACCGCCCGCTGATTGCCGATCCGAAGGAAGTGCGCAAGGCGCGGGCGGCGAAGTCGAAAGAGCGCCGCCAGGCCTGACCAGCGCCGCGGCACCGGTTCAGGCAGGCCGCGTTAATCAGGTGCGGTCGTCTTCCGGGAAACTGCTGTCACTCTCGGCGGGAACCTCTTCGCGAAAGGCGGCAGGCGCCGCGTCTCCGCGCACATCCACAAGGCTGTCGCCATCGAAAATCACGGTCAGTTTGGAGTCGGCCAGGACATCGAGGCCGTTGCGCTTGCTGTAGCTGTAGTCCCAGCGATCCGGGTTGAAGGTGTCTTCCACCAGCGGCGTTCCCAGCAGGAAGCGAACCTGGCGGCGGCTCATCCCCGGCTGGAGCTGGTCGAGCTGTTCCTGGGTGACGATGTTGCCCTGTTCGACGTCGATGCGATAAACACCGGGAAAACCGACAAAACTGCAGGCGCTGAGAGCGAAGGCGAGCAGGGCCGGCAAAAGAATACGCATGGGCTAAAACTTCCACTTCATTTATAGCGGTGGCATCATACCGCTACTCGCCAAGACAGAGAACCCCTCACCATGTCCGAAGAAAATCAGGAACTGCGCCGCGCAGGGCTGAAAGTTACGCTCCCCAGGGTCAAGATCCTGCAGATCCTGGAGATGACCGAGCACAGCGAGCAGCACATGAGCGCGGAACAGGTCTACGACGCACTGCGCGACGCCGGGGAAGATGTGGGATTGGCGACGGTATACCGGGTACTCACCCAGTTCGAATCCGCCGGTCTTGTCACCCGCCACCATTTTGAAACCGGCCACTCCGTGTTCGAACTGGCCAAGGGCGATCACCACGACCACATGGTCTGTCTCGATACCGGCGAAGTCATCGAGTTCAACGACCCGGTTATCGAGGAACGCCAGAACCGGATTGCCGCCGAGCACGGCTTCGAGCTCGAGGACCACTCGCTGGTTCTCTACGTCCGTAAAAAAGCCAACTGAAGCAGGTTTCTCGCAGCGTCAGGCCTCGGCGTTTTCCAGCATCTCGCGGGCATGGGCCCGGGTCTGTTCGGTGATGCTCAGGCCACCGAGCATACGCGCCAGTTCCTCCACCTTGTTGTCCGCGTCCAGCGTTTCCAGCTGTGTCTGCACCGATTTGCCGCTGCTGAGCTTGCTGACGCGCAGGTGGTGATGCCCCTGTGCCGCGACCTGTGGCAGGTGAGTGACGCACAGCACCTGTGATTTGCCGGCCAGCCCGCGCAGCAGTCGGCCGACCACTTCCGCCACACCGCCGCCAATGCCCACGTCCACCTCGTCGAAGACCATCGCCGGCACCGTACTGCCGCTGGCGGCAACCACCTGGATGGCGAGGCTGATGCGGGAGAGTTCGCCACCGGAGGCGATCTTGCCCAGCGGCTGCGGCGCTGCGCCCGGGTTGGTGCTGATCCGCAGCTCCACGTCCTCGTTGCCGTGGGGGTGGGGGTTGCCGTCCTCCCGGCCGGGCAGGGCGGCCTCCAGCTGGCAGTGGGCCATGGCCAGGGAGGCGAGAATCTTCTGCGTTTCCACCGCGAGGCTTTTGGCGGCCTTTTTGCGGCCGGCACTGAGCTTCTTCGCCTCGGCCTGGTACTCCCCCGCCAGCCGGTCGAGGTCGGCTTGCAGGGTATCGATACGCTCCGCGCTGCCGGTCAGGGAGTCCAGTTCTTCCTGCAGTCGCTGCTGGGTCTCCCGCACCTGTTCGGGCAGCACCCGGTGCTTGCGCGCCACGTCGTAAATCGCTTCGAGCCGCTCTTCCACCTCTTTCAGGCGCTCCGGATTGATTTCCACCCGGTCGAGGTAATGCTGGATCTCGCGGCTCGCCTCGGACAGCTGGATGGCAGCACTCTCGAGCAATTCGCGCGCCCCGTTCGCCGCTTCGCCGGCGTGGGTGCGGCTGTCCATCAGCTGCAATGCGCGCCGGGTCCCGGTTTCCTGTTCCTCGCACAATTCCACCGCGGCGTGGGCGGAGGAGAGAATCTGTTCGGCATTCTCCAGCTGCTTCTGCTCGCTCTCCAGCGCTTCCAGCTCCCCTTCCTGCAGCGCCAGCGCCTCCAGCTCCTCGACCTGGTAGGACAGCAACTGCGCGCGTGCCGTGTGCTCCTCGCGGCTGCCCGCCAGCAGTTCCAGCTCGCGCCGGGCGCGCAGCCAGGCACTGGCCAGTTGCCCGACAGACTCGGTGAGCCTGGAATGCCCTGCATATTCATCCAGCAGGTCCCGCTGCACCGGGCGCCGCAGCAGCGACTGGTGGGCGTGCTGGCTGTGAATGTCGATCAGCAGCGCCCCCAGTTCCGCGCAATCCTGCAGCGTACTGGGACTGCCATTGATATAGGCGCGACTGCGGCCCTCCGCCGTCACCACCCGGCGCAGCAGGCACTCCTCGCCGCTGTCGAGATCGCGCCCTGCCAGCCACTGGTGCGCCGCGGGGATACCGGTGATATCAAAGGTAGCGGAAATCTCGGCGCGCTCGCAGCCGGGCCGCACCGCCTTCGGGTCCGCCCGGTCGCCCAGGCACAGGCCCAGGGCGTCGAGCATGATGGATTTGCCGGCACCGGTTTCGCCGGTAATGACGGTCATCCCGCCGGCCAGTTCGATGTCCAGTTCCGGGACGATGGTGTAGTTGCTGATGCTGAGATGGGTGAGCATACGCCGCCCTGAATGTTTCGACATTTATACCGCAGAAGTCTGGCAGCATAAATAGATCGAACGCCACTGGATTGGATCTGGAACCTGAAATTTGTAAGGTGATTGGAAGGGATACTGGCTGATCGCTGGCCAAGCCACCGGCTAGCGAAGTAACCATGAGGGAGCGCTTGAAGATGGGACTGATTTGTAGCGTTGTTTGACTTCCTGGTGCGTGGGTTGAGCCGCCGAGCGTGAAACGGATCCTGCCTGCTGGAACACGCCAAAAAGCGCACTTCCATGTGCAGGCTCGGGTGGCGACGTCCCTGTCGCCACACGGTTCCAGCAGGCAGGTTCCGTCTCACACTCTACCTGTGGCACAAGATTCAGGCTGGGCCATTGCATGGGAACTTGTGAGTTTGGCGATCCGCCCCCACTATGATACAAACACATGGACAACCTGATTACGGACACCATGACCAGCGACGTTATTTCCGACAGGGCCAAGGTACTCCTGAAGACCCTGATCCAGAAACACATCAGCGACGGCCAGCCCGTGGGCTCCAAGACGCTGATGCAGGCCTCCGGGCTGGCCGTCAGCGCGGCCACCATCCGCAACGTCATGTCCGACCTCGAGGAGCGCGGCTTCCTCGCCTCGCCGCACACCTCCGCCGGGCGCATCCCCACCGCCCAGGGCTACCGCTTCTTCGTCGATTGCCTGCTGCAGGTACAGCCGCTGGAACAGGAGGCCGTGCAGTTCCTGCGCCACGGCCTCAATCCCGACAAGTCCACCGGCGAACTGGTCCAGAGCGCCTCGTCACTGCTGTCCAATATTACCGCCCAGGCCGGCCTGATAACCGTGCCGCGCAAAGAGCCGGGGCAGCTCCGGCAGGTGGAGTTCCTGCCCCTGTCCGGGGACCGGGTGCTGGTCATCCTCGTAGTGAATGAGCGCGAAGTGCAGAACCGCATCATCCACACCCAGCGGCCCTTTACCGAAGAGGAGCTCAACGCCGCCGCCAGCATGGTCAACCAGCGTTTCGCCGGGCGCCCCCTGCAGCAGGTCCAGGAGCACCTGCTGCGGGAAATGCAGGAGGCCCGCAGCCAGATCGACAGCTACATGCAGGCGACCCTGGACCTTGCCAGCAAGGCGCTGGACCAGGATGAGGGCAGCGAGGATTGCGTCGTGGCGGGAGAATCGCGCCTGCTGGGCGGTGCCACGGCGGATGAAATGTTCAAGTTGCGGGAGCTGTTCGACGCCTTCGAGCGCAAAAAGGATTTGCTCCACCTGCTGGAGCGCTGCTCCCAGGCACAGGGGGTACAGGTGTATATTGGTGACGAGGCCGGCTACGAAGTGTTTGGCGACTATTCGGTGATCACTGCCCCCTACACCGACGGCGCCCGTACCCTCGGGGTACTGGGGGTTATCGGACCGACCCGGATGGCCTACGAGCGGGTGATTCCCATCGTCGATATCACCGCCCGGATGTTGAGCTCCGCACTCACCCGCTGATCCCCGCAGGCGCGTCCCGGGACCCGCCATCCGCTCAGGATCGGCCTCCAATTCCAGCCTTGAAATTCCCCGAGCCGGCCCCATATCCGGCGAACGACACCAATCGCAAGCCATAACGGAGAAAACGCGTGGCCGAGCAAGACTCTCAGAAATCTGGAACCGGTACCATGGACGGGGGCGAACAGTCGCCAGCTTCGCCCGAAGCGGAAGTAAATGCCCGGGATATCGCCAACGAGGAAGTCGTTGAGGAGGATACCCTGGAATCAGAGCTGGAAACCCTGCAGGCCGACCTCGCCGCAGCCCGCGATGCGGCCCTGCGTGCCCAGGCCGACGCACAGAATATCCAGCGCCGCGCCGAGCTGGACGTGGAGAAAGCCCGCAAGTTCGCCCTCGAGCGCTTCGCCAGCGAGCTGTTGCCGGTGGTAGACAACCTCGAACGGGCGCTGGAAGCGGCCGCCGGCGGTGAAGAGGCCGTCAGGCCGATCGCCGAGGGGGTCGAGCTGACCCTGAAAAGCCTGATCAGCGCACTGGAGAAGCACAGCGTGGCGCAGCTCGACCCCCAGGGCGAGCCCTTCGACCCGAACCTGCACCAGGCCATGAGCATGGTGGAAAACCGGGAAGTCGAGCCGAACACTGTTATCGCCGTCATGCAGAAGGGCTACACCCTGAACGGCCGCCTGATCCGCCCGGCCATGGTGATGGTCAGCAAGTAACCGGCCAGGGTGGGGGCGTTTTGACCGGCAGCCGGGTAAAACCGGGTGCGATCAGTGTAAAAAACCGGCCCTGACCCCACTTTCCGGGGGTTGAATCACCGCGAAAGACCCCCAGATAGAGAACAACGAAATTGCAGCGGGCGCCACGGAGCGCCCACCAAGACTGGAGAGACAAACATGGGCAAGATTATCGGAATTGACCTCGGTACCACCAACTCCTGCGTGTCAGTGCTGGAGGGCGGCAAGCCGCGGGTTATCGAGAACTCCGAGGGCGACCGCACCACCCCGTCGGTCGTCGCGTACACCGAGGACGGTGAAATCCTGGTCGGCCAGAGCGCCAAGCGCCAGGCCGTGACCAACCCGCAAAACACCCTGTTCGCCGTGAAGCGCCTGATCGGCCGCCGCTTCAAGGACGACGTGGTGCAGAAAGACATCAGCATGGTCCCCTACAAGATCACCGAGGCGGACAACGGCGACGCCTGGGTGGAAGCCAAGGGCCAGAAAATGGCGCCGCCGCAGGTTTCCGCGGAAGTACTGCGCAAGATGAAGAAAACCGCCGAGGAGTTCCTCGGTGAGCCGGTAACCGAAGCGGTTATCACCGTGCCGGCCTACTTCAACGACTCCCAGCGCCAGGCCACCAAGGACGCGGGCAAGATCGCCGGTCTCGAGGTCAAGCGCATCATCAACGAGCCCACCGCGGCGGCGCTGGCCTACGGCATGGACAAGGCCAAGGGCGACCGCACCATCGCGGTCTACGACCTGGGTGGCGGTACCTTCGACATCTCCATCATCGAGATTGCCGAAGTGGACGGCGAGCACCAGTTCGAAGTACTGTCCACCAATGGCGACACCTTCCTCGGTGGTGAGGATTTCGACCTGCGCCTGATCGAGTACCTCGCCGCGGAGTTCAAGAAAGAGTCCGGTATCGACCTGCACAACGATCCGCTGGCCCTGCAGCGCCTGAAAGAGGCCGCCGAGAAAGCCAAGATCGAACTGTCCAGTTCGCAGCAGACCGAAGTGAACCTGCCGTATATCACGGCGGATGCGACCGGTCCCAAGCACCTGGTGGTTAAACTGTCGCGCTCCAAGCTCGAGTCGCTGGTGGAAGAACTGGTGAACCGTTCGCTGGAACCGGTGAAAATCGCCCTGCAGGACGCCGGCCTGTCACCCTCCGAGATCAACGACGTGATCCTGGTGGGCGGTCAGACCCGCATGCCGATGGTGCAGCAGAAAGTCGCGGACTTCTTCGGCAAGGAACCGCGCAAGGACGTCAACCCGGATGAAGCGGTGGCCATGGGCGCCTCCATCCAGGGCGCGGTACTGTCGGGCGACGTCAAGGATGTACTGCTGCTGGACGTCACCCCGCTGACCCTGGGTATCGAAACCATGGGCGGTGTGGCGACCCCGCTGATCGAGAAGAACACCACGATTCCGACCAAGAAATCGCAGGTCTTCTCCACCGCGGACGACAACCAGACAGCCGTGACCATCCACGTGGTGCAGGGTGAGCGCAAGCAGGCGGCGCAGAACAAGTCGCTGGGCCGCTTCGACCTGGCGGACATCCCGCCGGCCCCGCGCGGCATGCCGCAGATCGAAGTCACCTTTGACCTCGACGCCAACGGCATCCTCAACGTGTCGGCGAAGGACAAGGCCACCGGCAAGCAACAGTCCATCCGGATCACCGCCTCTGGCGGCCTGTCCGAGGAAGATATCGAGAAAATGGTGGCGGACGCCGAGGCGAACGCTGAAGCGGACAAGAAGTTCGAGGAACTGATCACCGCTCGCAACACCTGCGACGGCCTGGTCCACGCGGCGAAGAAAACCCTGGAAGAGGGTGCGGAACACGCCAGCGATGACGAGAAAGCTGCTATCGAGGCCGCCATTGCGAAGGCTGAGGAGGCGGTGAAAGGTGACGACAAGGATGCCATCGACGCCGCGGCAACCGCGCTCACCGAAGCCACCGGTCCGGTCGCGCAGAAGATGTACGCGGCCCAGGCGGAAAGCGCACAGGGCGCGTCCGCCGGTGCGGGTGCCGGCGGCAGCGGCAGCAACGCCGCCGATGACGTGGTCGACGCTGAGTTCGAGGAAGTCAAGGACGACGACAAGAAGTAAGGCAAGCAGGCTGCCTCGATGGGGTCAGAGCCCTTTTTCCCCTGAGGGAAAAAGGGCTCTGACCCCGGTTTTGTTGGTTCGGGCTCTGACCCCAATTTACGTTTTAAACAGCGGCAGGCGGGCCGGGTGAGTATGGAAAAACGCGACTATTACGAGATTCTTGGCGTCGATAAGGGTACCGACGAAAAGGAAATCAAGAAAGCTTACCGCCGGGTGGCCATGAAGTACCACCCGGACCGCAACCCGGATGATCCGGAGGCGGACCACAAGTTCAAGGAAGCCACCGAGGCCTACGATGTCCTCATGGATCCGGAAAAGCGCGCGGCCTATGACCGCTTTGGCCACGCCGGGGTCGATCCGCAGATGGGCGGTGGCGGCGGTTTCGGCGGCGGCAGCTTCAGCGATATCTTCGGCGACGTTTTCGGTGACATCTTTGGCGGCGGCGGTCGTTCCCGCAGCGGCCCCCAACGCGGCTCCGACCTGCGCTATACCCTGGACATCACCCTGGAAGACGCGGTGCATGGCACCACGGTCGAAATTCGCGTCCCCAACCTTGTCGAATGTGAACCCTGCGACGGCACTGGCGCCAGGCCGGGCTCCAAGCCGCAGAACTGTGGTACCTGTGGCGGCGTCGGCCAGGTACGGATGCAGCAGGGCCTGTTCCAGGTGCAGCAGACCTGCCCGGCCTGTCGCGGCCAGGGCCAGATCATCTCCGATCCCTGCAATTCCTGTCACGGCCAGGGCCGGGTGGAAAAAACCCGTACCCTGTCCGTGAAAGTACCCCCCGGCGTGGATACCGGTGACCGTATCCGGCTTACCGGGGAAGGCGAAGCGGGCCTGAAGGGTGGTCCTCCCGGCGACCTGTTCGTGCAGATTTCCGTCAAGCAGCACTCGATCTTCGAGCGCGACGGCAAGCACCTCTACTGTGAAGTGCCGATATCCTTTGTCGACGCGGCACTGGGTGGCGAGATGGAAGTCCCCACCCTCGGCGGACGGGTAAAACTGAAGATTCCCGCGGAGACCCAGACCGGTAAACTGTTCCGCCTGCGTGGCAAGGGCGTCAAGCCGGTGCGCGGCGGCGCAGTGGGCGACCTGCTGTGTCGCGCGGTAGTGGAAACTCCAGTCAACCTCACCAAGCGCCAGCGCGAACTGCTCGTGGAGCTGGGCGAGACCCTCGGCGAGGACGGCAAGCGGCAGTCCCCGCGCCAGCAGAGCTGGTTCGAGGGCGTGAAGAATTTTTTTGAAGACATGACATCATGACCACACGTATCGGTATTACCGGCGCCGCCGGGCGCATGGGGCGCACACTCATCGAGGCTGTGAACGCCGCCGGTGCCCCGCTGCAGTTGGCGGCCGCCATCGAACGACCCGGTAGCAGCCTGATCGGTGCCGACGCGGGTGAGCTGGCCGGCATTGGCCGCAACGGCGTCAGCGTGGCCGGGGACCTCGCTGAAGTGGTCGCCGATATCGACGTATTGATCGACTTCACCGTGCCCGAGGCAACGCTCGCGAACGTGAAACTCTGTGCGCAGCACGGGGTGGCGGTGGTTATCGGTACTACCGGCTTTAGCAGTGATCAGCAGGCTGAAATCGATGCTGCGGCGCAGCGTGTACCGGTCTGCAAGGCGTCCAATTTCAGCACCGGCGTAAACCTCTGCTTCAAGCTGCTGGAGGTCGCGGCGCGGGTGCTGGGTGATGACGTGGACATCGAGGTCTACGAGGCCCATCACCGGCACAAGATCGATGCGCCCTCCGGTACTGCGCTCAGTATGGGGCAGGTGGTTGCCGATACGTTGGGCCGTGACCTCGACAAGGTTGCAGTCTATGGCCGCCAGGGCCAGACCGGCGCCCGCGAACGCGAAACCATCGGCTTCGCCACCGTGCGGGCCGGCGATATCGTCGGTGATCACACGGTGATGTTTGCCGCGGATGGTGAGCGGGTCGAAATCACCCACAAGGCGTCCAGCCGGATGTCCTTCGCCCGCGGCGCCGTGCGCGCGGCCGGCTGGCTGGCTGGCCGCGAAGCGAAACTGTACGACATGCGGGACGTACTGGGCCTGTAAGGCAGGTGTGCCGCCCCAGTGGGGCGGGTTGAATCAGTACGAAGCAATTGGCAGCAGCGTGCGCCGCGCGAGTGTCGCCGCGGTATGCCTGCCATCGAGAAATGTTTGAGGAAATGACATTGAGCGACTACATCGTCAACATCAATGAATCCAACGCCGCGGCGGTGCTGATCGACGAGTCCCACAACCGTCCGGTCGTCGTGGACTTCTGGGCCGACTGGTGCCAGCCCTGCAAGACGCTGATGCCGCTGCTGGAAAAAATCGCCAACGAATACCAGGGTGCCTTCGTCCTCGCCAAGGTCAACGCCGACGAAATGGGCATGATTGCCCAGCAGTTCGGGGTGCGCAGCCTGCCTACGGTTTTCGTGATGAAAGACGGCCAGCCGGTGGACGGTTTCGCCGGAGCCCAGCCGGAAACCGCGATTCGCGAGATGCTTGGCAAGTACCTGCCGAAACCCTGGGATGCCCTGATCGAACAGGCGCAGGAACTGATGGCCGCAGGCGATTTCAACGCCGCGCTCGCGCCGCTGCGCCAGGCCCGGGAGGACTCCGGGGAGCAGTTGGAGGTGACCTTCCTGTATGTGCGCGCACTGATCGAGTGCCTGCGCCTGGACGAGGCACAGGTGCTGCTGGATGGCGTGCGCATGGCGGACCAGGACGCCAGTTACGAGCAACTGCGCGCCCTGCTTGAGATCAAGCGGCAGGCGGCAAAATCCCCGGAGATCGAGGCGCTGGAACAACAGCTTGCAACCGATCCGGAGAACCTGGATATCCGCCAGCAACTGGCGGTGCAGTACACCAATGCTGGCATGTTCCGCGATGCCCTGGAAAACCTGGTCAGCATCCTGCGCAAGGACGTCAATCACGCCGATGGCGCCACCAGGAAGGTCCTGCTGGATACCATTGCCAGCCTGGGCAAGGGCGATCCATTGGCGGCAGAGTACCAGCGCAAACTCTACAGCCTGCTGTACTGAAACCATCCCCGGCGTACGTTGCGGTCAATATTTTTGGCCGCTCCAACCATTGAGTGCTGTTCCCCAAGCCGGTACTTTGGCTTCTCCCCATGGACTAGACTACAGTCCTTTCCCGGGGTGAACACTACTTGTGGAGGCGGCGTATGAAACTGGGCCTGTTGCTGGGTTACTCCGGCAAACGTATAGAAATTCCCCTTGACCTGATCAAGCAGGCGGAAGCCCTCGGTTACGACTCGGTGTGGACCGCCGAATCCTATGGCAATGATGCCGTGACCAGTGCTACCTGGATCCTCGCGCACACCGACAAAATTCGCGTCGGTACCTCGATCATGCAGATGCCGTCGCGCACCCCGGCGCTCGCCGCGATGACCGCGATGTCCCTTGACCAGCTATCCGGTGGCCGTTTTATCGCCGGTATAGGCGCTTCCGGGCCCCAGGTTGTCGAGGGCTGGCACGGGATTCCCTACGGCAAGCCGGTCACCCGCACCCGCGAGTATATCGAGATCATGCGCCAGATCATGGCCCGCCAGGGGCCCCTGGATTTCCAGGGCGAGGTCTACCAGGTGCCCAACAAGGGACCCGGTACTACCGGCCTCGGCAAACCGCTGAAGTCCATTCTCGATCCCAGCCCGGATATTCCCATCTACACCGCCTCCATAACCCCCGCGGGCCTGCGCTGTGCGGGTGAATTGGCCGACGGGGTCTTCCCTGTGTGGATGGATCCGAACCAGTACGGGGTGATTGGCGAACACCTGGAGAAGGGCTTTGCGGCGGCCGGTAACGGCAAGTCGCTCGCCAATTTCGACGTTGCCCCGTTTGTGTTTGTGGCGATGAATGACGATGTCCGTGCCGGTTATGACGCACTGCGCCCGGGCCTGGCGTTGTACATCGGCGGCATGGGCGCCAAGGGCAAAAACTTCTACCACGATTACACTGCGCGCCTCGGTTTTGCCGATGCCGCGGAGGAAATTCAGGACCTGTACCTGGCCGGCAAACACGCCGAGGCGATTGCCGCCGTACCCGATGAATTTGTCGACGCCATTGGCCTGGTCGGACCCCGCGAGCGAATCCGCGAAAAGCTGGCTGACTGGAAAGCCGCAGCGGCCCGCGGTGAGATCAGTACCATGCTGCTGGGCATGCAGGCGCCTTCCGTGCTGGAGTTTCTTGCCGGGGAACTGCTGTAGTGAACCTGGCCAGTAAGGTGATCGTGGTAACCGGTGGCGCAAGCGGTATCGGCAGGGCCCTGTGTGAGCGCTTTGCCGAGGAAGGTCCGGAAAAGATCGTCGTTACCGATCTCGATCACGGCGGCGCGAGCAAAGTCGCGGACACGGTTTGCGGCGACGCTTTTGCCCTCGATGTGCGCGATGGTGACGCCATTCGCTCATTCGTCGAACAGGTAGAGGCACGTTATGGCCGCGTCGACCTTTTCTGCAGCAATGCCGGTATTCTCTCCCTGGACGGCGAGCCCTGGTGGGCGACGTCTGCCCCGGATTCTACCTGGCAGGCGATGTGGGAGATTCATGTCATGGCGCATGTGCACGCCGCCCGCGCTTGCCTGCCGGGAATGCTTGCCCGCGGTGAGGGTTATTTCCTGAATACGGCGTCTGCGGCGGGCCTGCTCAACCAGATTGGCGATGCGGCCTATTCAACCACCAAGCACGCAGCAATCGGTTTTGCCGAGGCCTTGGCGATAACCCACGGCGATGACGGTATCAAGGTATCGGTGCTCTGTCCCCAGGCTGTGGCCACCGGTATGGTGGAAAACCTGGGCGGCGGCGCGCGTGCTGGCGCGGGGGAGGCAGCGAGCGTCGACGGGGTCCTCTCCGCAGCCGATGTCGCCAGTGCGGCAGTAGCTGGGCTTGCTGAGGAACGCTTCCTGATACTTCCCCACCCTGAGGTGGAAAGCTATCGCCAGGCGAAAGCCAGGGACTACGACCGCTGGTTGGGCGGCATGCGCAAACTGCGCCGCAAAGTCGGCTTCGGCAAGGACTTTCACTAAGGTGAGACATTGCATCGCCAGGAACGCTTCGCGCGCACCATACTGAATGGCTTTGAGGCCTATTTCGCCGAATTCCAGAACATCACACTGGCGGCGCGCACCCGCTTTGAAAACGCCGACTGGCTCGCTATGCAGGCGGCTTCCCGGCAGCGGATCGACCTCTACAAGGAAAAGACCAACGAGATTTTCGAGTATGTCGAGTTGATCGCCGGGGCATGCCTTCGCGACTTCGACTTCTGGCGAGAATCCAAGGTCATTTATTCACGCCTGATCGAAGGCCACGATAATTTCGAGATTGCCGAGACCTTCTACAATTCGGTGTTCTGCACGGTTTTTGATCACCACAAGATTCGCGACGAGTATGCCTTTGTATTTTCGCCGCAGGGGGACATGCCGCCTGCCGACGTGAGCCGGGTTTACCATACTTACCGTGGCGGCAGTTCGCTGGGACAGGTGGTGGGCGAGATACTGGACGACTACAGCTTCGACATCCCCTTCGAGGATCGCGAACGGGATGTTCGCCATATCGTCGAGGCCATCAACTCCTACCTGGGCGGCAAACTGGACCTGGGTAGTGACAGTCTCCAGTTCCAGGTACTGCACCAGCATTTCTTTCGCAACAAGAGCGCCTATGTGGTTGGCCGTATCGTCAGTGGTGCCAGGACCATGCCCTTCGTACTGCCGATTCTGCATAATGACGAGGGCGGGGTATTCGTCGATACGATCCTGTTCGGATCAGACAAGCTGAGTGTTATTTTCAGTTTTACGCGCTCTTACTTTTTTGTGAACGCGGCGATTCCCTCCCAGTACGTACTCTTTCTGCAGCAACTGATGCCGGCAAAGCCCATTTCGGAAATCTACAGCGCAATGGGTCACAACAAGCACGGCAAGACCTATTATTACCGCTGTGCCTACCGGCACATGACGAGCACCACCGACAAGTTCATTGTTGCGCCGGGTATCAAGGGGATGGTGATGAGCGTGTTTACGCTGCCTTCCTATGATTTCGTGTTCAAAATCATCAAGGATCGATTCACCCCGCCCAAGGAAATGACCAGGGAACAGGTGAAGGAGAAATACCGGCTGGTGAAGCGCTGGGACCGGGCGGGGCGCATGGCCGACACCCAGGAATTTACCAACCTGGCGTTCGCCCGGGAGCGTTTCTCCGACGAGTTGATGGCGGAGTTGCACAAGGTCGCACCCTCGATGATCGAGGAACATGGCAAGGCACTGATAATCCGCCATGTCTATGTCGAACGAAGGATGACGCCCCTTAACCTGTACCTGCAGGATGCCACGGACGAACAGGTCAGCGAAGTGATGGACGAATATGGCAATGCCATCAAGCAGCTCGCCGCCGCCAATATTTTCCCCGGTGATATGCTGCTCAAGAACTTCGGCGTCACCCGTCACGGTCGCGTCGTTTTCTATGATTACGATGAAATCCAGCCCCTTACCGAGTGTAATTTCCGGGTCATTCCCAGCCCGCGAACAGAGGCAGAAGAGCTGGCGAGCACGCCATGGTACTCGGTGGGGCCGAACGATATTTTCCCCGAGGAGTTCCGCCTGTTTTTCTCGGGAAACCAGCGGGCAAGAAAGGTATTTGACAGTATGCACAGCGACATCTACGAGGCTTCATTCTGGAACGGCCTGCAAGACCAGGTACGCAGCGGCTATATCGAGAGCTTCTTTCCCTACCGCAGGAAACTGCGTTTCGATCGGGGGTTTGCTGACTGATGTCTACTTTATACCTGATCAGGCATGGCCAGGCCTCCTTCGGCACTGATGATTACGATCGCCTGTCGGAGCTCGGGCGGGTACAGGCGCAGCGCACCGGGGAGTATCTGTATCGGAGTGGTGTAACGCTGGACGCGGTCTATACCGGCAGCCTGAAACGGCAAAAGGATACGGCGAGTCTGGCACTTGCTGCGCAACCGCGGCAGGTTGAAGCCATCGTTGACCCGAGATTCGACGAGATTCGTAACGACGAGCAGTTTGAACATCTCGCACCCTTCCTGGCCGGGAATGACCCGCAGTTGGCGGAGCTGCTGTCGCGCTCACACAACGAAAGCAAACCCTACCAGAAAGTACTCGCCGCGGTTTTTGACTATTGGGTAAGGAATGATTGCAGTGAATTCGGCATCCAGAGCTGGGATGACTACCGGGGTAGTGTGCGCACTGCGATGGCGGAGCTCATGGATAACGAAGGCTCTGGCAAGCAGGTTGCCCTGTTCACCTCCGGTGGCACCATCGCGACCATCGTTTCCCAGGTTCTGGGAATGGAGGGCATCGCTACCTATAAGTTCTATGAGCCGATGTTCAACTGTGCGATTAGCCAACTGGTGTTTTCCGGTGGTCGTGTTTCCCTCGCGAGTTACAACGACTGCTCCTTCCTGCGTGTCGCGGGAAGTGACGCGGGAGAACAGCTGGTAACCTACCGCTAGCTGCCGATCCTGACGTGTTGCCAGTGTCCCCGGCTGTAGCGCAGTAACATCAGTACAGCCTTGATGCCGTAGTCGAACAGGGTGACCGCGAACATCCAGTAGACGGACATCCCCAGGCTGACAAAAATTGCCGCGGGTATGATGCGCCCCGCGACCATGCCGATGACCGTCGAGATGAGGGGGAAGCGGGTATCCCCGGCGCCACGCAGCGCGCTGCCGAGGGTGATCTCGATCGCCATGATCGGCTGGGAAAGCGCAATGAAGTAGATGAAAACCTTGGTCAGCTGTACGGTTTCCTCGTCTGGAATCATGAAACGCGCGAGATCTTGCGCATAGATTGCAATCGGCACAGAAAGCACGCACATGGTGGTGACCGCCATGGCCAGTCCACGCCAGCCGGTGGTCCTGGCGAGATCCGGACGTTGTGCACCGAGGTGCTGGCCCACCAGGGTAGCGGTAGCGAGCCCGAAGCTGAAGGCGACCACCAGCGAGAAGGATACGATACTGATGCCAATGCCGTAGGCCGCGTAGGCGGCTGTGCCGTAATGCCCCAGGAACAGGAAAAAGCCGAGCATGGCAATCTGTATAAAACCCTGCTCCAGAACCGATGGGGTGCCAATCTGGACCAACTGGCGCACCTGGGTGCGGTCGATGGCCCAGCGCTTTACCGCGCCGAGCTTGAAATTACCCCGCCACCAGCTCAGTACGAAAATGCAGGCGGGTATCGCCGCGGCGAGCCCGCCGCCCATCGCCGTGCCGGCGACGCCCAATGCGGGAAGTCCGAGCGCTCCGTAGGTGAATGAGTAGGCAAGCAGCACATTCAACATGACGCTGGCAAACAGGAACCAGAGTGGTGTTACCACGTCCCCGGTTGCCCGCAACGCGGTTGAGAGCATGAGGTTGATCGAGATAAAAACACTGAACAGGCCGTACCAGAATATGAATCGTGCGGTTTCCTGGGTTGTGTGCGCATCCAGCCCGAAAAGACCCGCGACCTGGCTGGGAAACAGGAGCAGCGGAATGGTTGTTACGGCGGAAAGAAGTAAACATAGCGCCATTGAGGCCCAGTGAGCCCTTTCCGCGATCAGCTTGTTGCCCGCTCCCCAGTGGCGGGAGATCAGCGCTGTAGCGGCAACCGACAACCCCATCATCATTGCCTGAAGCAGGAAAAAGACCCGGTGCCCGGTAGTGACCGCCGCTACCGAACTACTGCCGAGGTCGGATACGATTTTGATATGGGCGAACTGGACCGTTGTTAACAGCAGGTTGGAAACTATCGTCGGCCAGGCCAGCTGCCAGACGCGCAGGGTGGTTGAGCCCGTATCACTTCCGGGATTGGAACTGATTGCCATGGGCTAGAGGGCTTTGGCCAGTGCCGCGCACTCACGGTGTCGGTAACAGCTTACAGTATGGTCGTTGACCATGCCGGTAGCCTGCATATGTGCGTAGATGATCGTGGTGCCAACGAAGGTAAAACCACGCTTTTTCATGTCCTTGCTGATCTTGTCTGATAGTGGTGTATTGGCGGGTATGTCAGCCTGGCTTTTCCATTGGTTCTGGATGGGCTTTCCGTCGACAAACTGCCAGATATAGTTGCTGAAACTACCCCACTCTGCCTGTATGTCCAGGAAGGCGCGGGCATTTTTACGCGCGGAAAACACTTTCAGCCGGTTGCGTATGATGGCTGGATTCGATAGCACCTTCTCCAGCTTGGCGTCGGTGAAACGGGCCACTTTAACGGGGTCAAAGTTATCGAATACGTTCTTGTATGCCTCCCGCTTACGCAGTACCGTTATCCACGATAATCCCGCCTGGGCACCTTCAAGGATCAGGAATTCGAACAGGGTTCGGTCGTCCAGAACCGGGACTCCCCATTCGCTATCATGGTACTGCGTGTAGAGTGGGTCTTCGCCGCACCAGGTGCATCTGCCGGTCATAAGCATTTCAGAATTATCAGTCGCGGCAAAGTATGGGCTTCAGGTGCGGTACTGTCCAGCGGCTGCGGAAATCTGGCTGGTCGATCCCGGTCGTAACGTGCTGGCTTGCCTGTGGTTACCCGGGTATGTAGTTTTTATATGAAGAGGTTTTGAGATGTCTGAAAGCGTTCTGTACCAGAGAGAAGGCTATGTTGGAACGATTGTCCTGAACAAGCCAGAAAGGCATAACTCTCTGGGGCGAATTGAACTCGATGAACTCCACAAAATTCTTGACCAGGTTGAGAGTGACAATGACGTCCGCATGCTGGTTGTCACCGGGCGGGGCGACAAGACATTTTGCGCTGGTGCATCTCTGCAGGATCTTCGGGATGGTTTGATCCAGGGCGACGATTTCCAGGCAGTGACTGACCGTATCGGCAGCCTGAGGATGCCGACACTGGCAGCCCTGGGAGGTAATGCATTCGGTGGAGGCGTCGAACTGGCCCTGAGTTGTGACTTCAGGATGGGGGTGACGGGAATCAGAATGCGTGTGCCGGCAGCCCGGATCGGCCTGTGCTATCCGGTCAACGGAATCCAGCGCTTTGTGGAAAAGCTGGGAATGAATGTCGCCAAACGGGTGCTGATGGCTGCCGAAGAATTTGATACTCAGGGAATGAAAGACATTGGCTTTTTGAGCATGGTGGTTGAACCTTCACAGTTACAACCCGAGGTCGAGCGCTTTTCTGCGAGTGTTGCTGCTCTGGCGCCGATGGCAGTAGCGGCCATGAAGGCCATTATCCAGCAATCGGGTCGTGGTCAGTTGGACATGGCTACGGCTTCTGATCTCGTAGCGACGTGCGCCGGCTCAAACGACTTGCGGGAGGGTTTGCTCGCTCAGAAGGAAAAGCGCGAACCGGAGTTTTCAGGGCAATAAGCGGGCTTACGGGGCAAGAGGTCCATGCAGGCCCAAATGACGGTCTATTGCCATCCACGGCAATCCCAGCTTTTGCAGCCAGCCGAGCCCCGATTCCTCCGTCCTGAGCCGGGCGAGCATCGCCGCACTGTAAGCGTCAAGGCAGGTGTCACCAACACAGGTGACCGAAAGCAGGCCGGGTATCGGGTAGCCGTCGACGGGACTCAGCGCGCGACCATAATATTCACCGTTATATTGGTAACCCTGGTCAAAAATACCCTGTTGGGAGAAACCTTTATTATTGAGTTTGATGCGCGCTATGGCGGTTCTTCCGTGATAAGGATGCCGAACCCCGAGTAGCCAGTTTGAACCATCGGGTTGTTTCCCGATAGTCACCGCATCGCGGTCAAACTCGATGCAGGCGTGCTGAACGCCGTTTCTGGCGAGCAGTTTACGTATGCTGTCCAGTGCATGCACTCGGACACAGTTATCCAGATCGATCTGCATACCGGCCTGCGAGAGGTAGGCGCCACTTTCATTTACCTGGAGTTTTGACCAGCCGACCAGTGCAAGTAACTTCGAAACCTGGGGTGGGGTGGCACGTAATGCCCCGTCCTCGGAATAGCAGGAGCTAACGATTCCGATAGTGGGGTCGTATACCTGCCGGCTTTCGCTCCAGAGTGTCGTTGCATATTCGAAAAGGCTCCTTGCTTCGGAATCCAGTTCGATATGCGTCGGGTTGCCCGCGCTGCGATTGATCTGGCTAATGAGGCTTTCCGGGTGGAAGGAACTGAATCGGGACTCCAGCCTGCGAAGTTCACGCTTTGACAGTGCAGCCAATTCGCGTGCGTCCGCATCACTGGCATGAATCGAGATAAGGCAGGATTTGCCGAAGCTGTTGATCCGTTCACGGAAAAGCATACATAAAGTGCCAATAGATCCCTTGGATCCGATGCCAGAGTCCTGCAATAGTATTTCTGAAACGCGCGGACCGCAATGTTAGCTAATCAATGTTAATGGGTAACCGGCATAGGGATGCTAAGGCAAAGTATGGTCTGTTCGTCGGTGCTGCGATCGGACAGATCGCCGTGGAATGATTGGGATAGTGATCTCACCAGTGAGAGCCCGGTAGAGTTAACCGACAGAGGATCAATGCCCTGGGGGAAGCCGATGCCGTCATCGCTATACCGCAAAAAGTAATGGTTGGAGGTGTTGTCTGTGCTATTTAAAGCGAAAAAGATATCAATGTAGTTTACTGGCGAGTCTGCAACGAAACCGTGGCGAAGTGAATTACTTGCCAGTTCAAAGATTATCACCGCGAGGGTGGAGCCAATATTTGCCGGAATGATTTGCCTGGACGTTGAATTGATAACGACTACGTGATGGTTATCAAATTCCTTGTTAACAAGTGTGCCAATCACGATATTTTCCACAAAAGTGTGTAGATCGAATCCGAGGTAACCCGTCTGGTAGACGTAGAACTGTTCGATTTCCTGCAGGAGGTCGAGTTGGCTGGCAATCTTTTTGTACTGGACTGGAGAGCTATTTGTATCGAGGATGCATGTTTTAATGATATCCATTATTGCGTGATTCTGGGTCTTTATAGCGTCAATTACGCCATCCTGATAGTCACGCTCCTCTTCCAGTTCGTTTTGATTGAGGAATGCGCCGCGTTCCATCTCGCTTACACGTTCGAGGGCTTGATTTTTTAGAATGTGGATTCGGTATGTGCGCAGGATTAACCAAAATAATACAAATAGAATTGTGATGTATGCGAGATATGCCAACTTCGATTTCCACCAATTTCCGACGATCTGGAAATCTATAGTTGCACCTGCGGTATTCCATGCGCCGTTAGCATTGGCACCTATCACCTTAAATGTGTACTTTCCTACGGGGAGACTTGAATACGAAGCCACGTTTATATTACCGCTATCTGTCCAGCTAGTATCAGTTGGAAATAGTCTATATTTATATCGATTCAGTTTAGGATCTACAAAGTCAGCCACGCTAAAAACAATGGAAAAATCATTGCGATATTCGGGTATCTTGAGTTCAGTTTTTAGTGAGGCCACTGGATCTATTGCCCAACTGAATCCCGGTCCCGATACTGAGTTAATGTAAATATTGGGTTGCTCCAAAGCTTTCCAAGTATCTTTTTGATCGATAACGCTAAATCCCCTAACTCCACCGAATATAATATCGTTATTGCTAGACTTGAAGTACGATCCATAGTTGAAGTCGTTATCTTGTAGGCCATTGGATGCTGTTAGCCGAGAGATTGTTTCTCCGCTCTGTGAAAGCTTAAAAACTCCTTTGTTAGTAGATGCCCAAATGTGACTATTTAAGCCTTCCAATATTCCATAAACAGTTTTCTCTAATAGTTCATCCTGGGATGAAAGCCGACGAAGAACAATATCATCAAGTGATATTTTTTTTATATTAGTAACATAGACGCCATGATCTTTAGTGCCAAAATAAATATTACCATTACTCCCTTCTAAAATTGAAAATATGACGATTTTGAGTTCAGTGCCATATTCATCAAATAACCCCATTCTTTCAAAAGAACTGCCCTCTATATTGATGCGGTATAAGCCCTGTTCGGCGGAAGCGAATATAAAATCCGTAGAAATTTTATAAAGACCAATGAAGCTAGGATTGTCTAAGGGTTCAAAATGAGTGGGGGGCTTTGTGTCCTCGAATAGATAAACTCCGTTGTCGAATGTTGAAATCCAGGTCCTGCTGTTATCGTGAAGGATTTTTGATATTTGAGTACTTTTCAGGAGTTCAGGATAGAAAGGTTCGTATGTGCTGGTTGAAATATTGGCGATAATAAGTCCAGAGTCTTGAAGACCTATCCATAACTTATCCTCTCGCAATGCGAGTGTCATAATCTTCAGTGGGTGATTATAACTATCTAACCAGGTCACTCTCTCAAGGTTTTGATATTTCGAGTCTGTTTTAAAGAGTCCGTTATATGTTCCTATCCAGAAATTTCCCAATTTGTCTTCTTCGAAAGCGAGAACGTCACTGTAGATTTCAGAATTATCTGGTGTAAACGTTATTATTTTGGAATTCACACCACGATTAATTCCCTGAAAGGTTCCAATCCAAAGTTGGTCTTCGGGTTGCAATTTAGTTATATAGTCATGCGATAAGTCAGAGTTCTTCTGATTAAAGTGAGCAAGAATTACTCCATTTAGATCAGTTAAATAGATCCCATTATTCGTTCCTATCCAGATAGTAGAAGCTTCTACAGCTATATCAGTTATTTGTGTTTGGTTTCCTATTTCGAGATTAATGTGTTTCGTAATCTTTAGGCTTTCAAGTGAATATGTTATGAGATTATTGTTCTTTGTTGCTACTAACAAGGAGTTATCAGGAAGGGTCTGTGATGCTGATATTTCTTGAAAATGGTTTGGGATATTGATTTGAATTAACGACTTTGTTTTTCGGCATAAAATATAGATTGTGTTTGTGTCGATGAAGATAAGATACTGATCAGAGTAACTGTGGCCATCAACTATTTCGCCAGTTATTTTTTCTTTTAGCAGTTCTCCGACCCATTGGAAGTTTTTAAAACTGCCCAAGGTTGCGATTTCAAGTCCGGATCGAGTGCTTAAGAATAATGTATTTTTCTCTTTGAACAGTAGTTTTACAGATCCGGAATTTAGTCTCTTGCTCGTGAAATATGTATCTTCCAATATTTGAGTTTCCGAGTTCCATCTATATATTTTTCCAGGGTGTGTGACGACAATAACACTTCCATTTTGATCCTCTGTAATTCCAGAAATATTTGATGTTGCAGAGGAGTCGCGAGGTTCATCGGTCTTTAGCTTTCTGAAATTGTTACCGTTAAATTTATACACACCATGTTGTGTTCCTATCCAAAGATGGTCACTGGAATCCTTGTAGATACTCGATATTGTTGGCTCTTCAATGTCGTGATTCAGGCTTGATTCTGCGATGTGATAGTTGCGGTCGTTTATCGTGGCGTGACATGCTTCACTAAATAAAGGAATTATTAGTAGGAAATTTAAAAGAAGTATTGCGGTTGTAGGAAAAAATATTTTTCTAGATGGCCTTAATTGAAAATTTATCTTGTGAATAATCAACAAACTCATCAAATGACGATTTGAGGTTTTCTTGAAGATCTCGGATGAAGTCTTTCGATGTGGTGTCATTTCCATATGACTTTTCCAGTTCCGCGCTGATTAATCTGACTCTATTCGCCCCTATATTGGCGCTCATGGATTTGATGGCATGAGCCGTTTGCGAGCCTCGTCTTTTCTCATTATTAAAATCAATTAGCGATAGTTCTGATAACTTCGTTTCCATCTGTGAAATATATTCTCGGAATATTATAGGTAGTAATTCAGAACCTGATTTTATAGAGAGTTCAACAATTGAGTCGAAGGTAGATTCGTCAATTATTGGTTCTTTGTCTTGTTCAACTGACGGAGAGGGTGTGTGAGTGCTTTTGTTTGGCTTGCTGGTAGCACTGTTGGAAATCGATCTTACAATTTCATCTATCTCAGAAAGTGAAAATGGTTTGTTTACATAGAAGTCCATTCCAGCTGAAGAAAATCGTGAAGGATCCAGCGCTTCTATCCCTGCTGTAAGCGCTACTATAGGAGTCCTCTGATGATTACTTTCCTTCTCATATTCCCGGATCAGTTTTGTTGCCGTTATTCCATCCATTACTGGCATTTGGCAGTCCATAAAAACGATGTCATATTGATCGGACTTGTAGCGATCGAAAGCCTCTTTACCGTTTATTGCGATATCCCAAGTGCACCCAATCAACTTCAGGGTTTCTGAAAGAATTCTTTGGTTGGTTTCGACGTCTTCTGCAATTAAGACATGAATTTTGGGGCTGCTTTTGTGAGAAATATCTCGTGGTGCTATTCGTACCTCGCTCTCAATTTCAAGTTTAAGATGATTCAGGGTGAGATCCAGTGATTTCGACTTGATTGGAATAAGAATACTAGGCCAATCCAGGTTTTTTATTTTCATGGGATGATTGGAAATTGTTGACAGTTTAAATCCCCTGACCGCCGAGGTCGCGTCGGGTATACCCTTTTCTTCAAAATTGATTTCGTAATTAGACGTTAGTGTATCTAATATATAAATTTGTTTCTCACTGAGTTTTTCCAATTGACTTCTGCTAACGTGAGAGTAGCCAAGTAGTGAAAGGTGTGATTCAAGAAGAAGTTTTACTTTTTCATTTTTTGTGATGATACAAACTTCGTGTTTCAGATTTTTGCTGTTAATTTTCCGATGCTTGAAAACATCGATCGGAATTTTAATTGTGAAAGTGCTTCCTTTGCCCGGCTCGGATTCAACGGTGATCGTCCCATTCATGAGTTCAACATATTGTTTGGAGATAGAAAGCCCGAGCCCAGTGCCGCCGTATTCCCTTGTTATGCTCGAGTCTGCCTGACTAAAAACGTCGAATATTTTTCCTTGAGTTTCCGAATCCATGCCGATACCGCTGTCAGAAACTCTTACCAATAAAGTATGCTCATCGACTTCTTCATCAATTTTAGTTGTGCTCGCGTACAAAACAACTTCACCTTTGTGGGTGAATTTAATCGCATTACTTAAGAGGTTCATAACGACCTGGCGTATTTTAGTAGGGTCGCCAATGGCCAATTCTGCTAAGGAAGGGTCGTATATATTGTAGATGTATATACCCTTTCGAGCAGCGGGTTCGCTTTGTAAGTAGCAGGTCTCATCCAGAAGCTCAACAATATCGAATTCGGTCTTTTCAATTTCTACTTTCGAAGCTTCAATTTTTGAGAGGTCTAGAATTTCGTTGATAATTTTTAGTAGTGATTGCCCACTGTTATGGGCTGCTTTGGTGAATTGCTTTTGTTGTTCATTTAAATCGGTCTGCATGAGCAATTGAGTCATTCCAATCATGCCGTGCAGAGGTGTTCGAATCTCGTGGGTCATAGTAGCTAAGAAGTTAGATTTAGCTTTGTTGGCAGATTCGGCTGCAGCTCTGGCGATTTGTAGGTCTGCTGTACGTTCCTGAACCTTTTTTTCAAGTTCCTTTTGTCGGGCTATCGCTATTAATTGTTGGGAGTTATGTCTCCTGTAGACTAGAAAAAGTAGCAGCATTAGAGTTATGGCGTATAGAGAGTAGGCATAGTTGCTTAGCCACGGTGGCGGGTGAACTACGATTGGCAAGCTGATCGCATCCCAGTTCCAAATCCCACTTGGATTAGCTGCAGCGAAGCGTAATTTGTATTCTCCTGGAGGTAGGGTAGTAAACGAAGCGATGTGAGAGTCTTCGGATATGATCCAGTCCTTATGAATACCTTCAAGTTTGTAAGCATACTGCACTAGGTCAGGGTTTTTATAGTCTGAGGCGTACGCTTCAATTGTTATGAATCTATCTTTGTAAGTTAGATCTAATTGACTAAGTTCATACGGTGGCGAATTCAATTTTGCTGGTGAATTCATTATCTTTATTGATGAAATCGCCACGAGTGGTTCTATGCTTTCGTTATCAGTGAAATCATTGGGAATTATGTTGAAGCCTCTTGGGCCGCCAAAGTAAATGGATCCATCTTCTCCCTTAAATGAAGCACCCATATTGAACTCAGTGCTTTGTAGGCCATCTCGTATGCCATACTTTGTTGTCCCGGTTTTATCCTTATTAATGCTTGTGATTCCTCGGTTATGAGAGAGCCACAGATTGCCTTCCGCGTCGCTGGTTATTCCGTAGATATCAGAACTGGCTATTTCAAGTTTTGCCGAAAAGCTTACAAAGTACGGGTTTAGGTGAAGGCGTTCTTGGGCAGGCCATGATATTAATCCTCCTCCAGATGACCCTATCCAGAGGTTAGATTCATCGTCTTCATAGAATTCCCAAATAGTATCGCTGGTTAGACTATTTGCCTTTCGTGGGTCGCTCAAAAATTGGGTGAATTCATTATTCTTGATGTCAAATCTATTTAGGCCGTTTTCAGTTCCGACCCATACGTAGCCAAAAGAATCTTCATAAAGTGCAATTACCATGTCACTGCTTAGAGAATTGCTAACATTTGCAGTGTGGCGGAAGGTTTTGATTAAATTTCCATCTGGAGTGAATGTGCTCAGTCCGCCCCCATATGTGCCAACTAAGACAAGATTTGAGTTGGTTTTTAAAATGGACGTAACGCCATTTGCTCCTATTGTTTCGTCGTTAAAGCGACTGTGTCGGAAAACTTTAACCTCTTCGGTGTTAAGGTCGATAATATTCAGTCCCGCATCATATGTGCCAATCCACAGGGTCTGCTTGTTTCCCATTAGGCTCATTATTACGGAACTCGAAATGCTTGGCTTGGAGTACTCATTGATCCATTCGAAGTTTGTCTTATTGGGGCGCAACCTGTTTAGACCATTGTCGGTTCCAACCCAAAGAGTGCCATCTGAAGTTTCGGCGAAGGCATTTACCCCGTTGCTCGATAGCTTTGAGTTATTTGAATCGAATTTGGGTATATGAACTTCGCTGCCGGATACCAAGCCGTTCATTGTGCCAATCCAAAACAATCCCTCCCGTGTTTGATAAATACTTGTAATCATATTTGAGGGTAAATTTGACGTTGTATGGATAAACGTCGTTACTGCATTTTTCTGAGGTGTTATTAGATTGAGCCCCTCAACTGTGGCGACCCAAATTCGCCCGCGGTCGTCTTCAAAGATATCAAAAATCTTGTTCGAGGATATTGATGCACTGTTGGTGGCTGAATGTTCGTAGTGTTTCAGGTCTTCAGATTTTGGGTCATATCTAAAAACCCCAACGTCTGGAGTGGCTATCCATAGGTCATCATGACTCGTGGAGGTTACTCGTGTTACTGAGGTTCTATCATTTGGTATTTCCACTGCCTGGCTTGATACTGTCCTCGTAGAATTTGTGTATCCCACTTCCAGTCGAATAAGTCCTGCGCTTTCTGTTCCCGCCCAAACGAAACCGTCACTCGTTTGAGCAAAGTCGTATATAAGTCCGGTTGTCGGTAGTGATCCTGACGCTGAAGTAAAATGTCGAAAAGATGACTCTGTGGGGTCGAAAATACTCAGTCCATTGTTATAACCAATCCATAAAATCTGGTGGGCGTTGTCCCAGAATATGGTCGTGACTGTATCAGAAAGGGGCGTATTTCTGTTGTTGGGGTCGGATCGAAGTTGGATGAAGCTATTGGAAATTGGGTCGTATCGATTAATTCCAGCTCCTAATGTGGAAATCCAGATGTCGCCTCTTCCGTCTTCGGCAATTCTTGATACGTTATTTGATGATATTGAGGCTGTATCACCAGGGATATGCCTAAAATTGTTCAGCCTTAGTCCAGTATATCTGTTCAGACCCTCCTGGGTTGCGAGCCAGAGTGCGCCCCTGGAGTCCTGAAATGATTGGATAACAGTCTGTTGTGTAAGGTCTTTTGAAAAAGGGGCTTCGTAAAAGTCGATCGTAGGTGCGAACGCCACTATAGCCCTGCTTGGGCTTGGGAATATTGCAGTAAAAGCTAGCGTTATGAAAAAAATAAAATTCCGCATGCTTGCTACTAATCGAAAGAGTAGTTCGTGAAGATATACCTAATTTTGATTATATAGATAAACCCCAAACCTATTCATTATGTTAATAATGAAAAGGGCTCCTAGCGTATTTATGCTAGGAGCCCTTTGGGGTTAGAAGGTTGAGTAAAGCTAGTTTGATATGAACTCAAACACCGATTTGGCTATCGGAGTCCCCATTTGTAAGCAGACTGCTGGGAGAAGCCACGAAGGCCCCACTTGTATGCAGATTGTTCGGAAAAGCTACGCAGCCCCCACTTATATGCCGACTGTTCTGGAAAATTACGGAGGCCCCATTTGTATGCAGACTGCTCAGAGAAGTTTCTAAGTCCCCATTTGTACGCCGACTGCTCCGAAAAGCTCATGCTCCCCCACTGGTAGTTTGCATTGCTGGCATAACCTTGTTCATTGTTTTGCTCAGCTGCAACGGCGTTATTCCACTTGTAACCGGCCTGGGCATTGGCTTTGGTAGCCCAAGTGGCGCTGGTTTCGGTCGCCTGGGTGCCTTTGGCCCACTTATAGCCTGAATTGCCGGAAGCTGCGTAGGTCCGGTCGTTGGCCAGGGTGTGGCTGACGCGGTGAACGAGACTGTGGCTGGACTGAGTGGCGCCAGTGCTTTGTGAATTAACCTCTGCGAGGCTGCTCAGGGGGGTGAGCAGTACTGCGGCGAGGGTGCCGATGGATGCAATCTTCAAAGCGGATTTAGTAGTCATTGTTCGTACGTCCTTTCTCTGGCCAGAGTGGCTGTCACCATCTGTGACTCGTTTCAAGCTTCCCGCACATTCTATGAGATTGAGGTCACAAACCTCGATTTGAGTGCTTGACTTTGTTATACGAGCACTGAGTAGCTTTCTGAATTGGTACCAATACCCATTTTGGGTTAGGTCGTTTTGGGGGTTTAGCGGGCAAATTTAGCGCAGGCTGGCAGGGAGGTCTTGTAACCTGTTGAAATTAAAAGAATAAGTGTCGATTTCGGGGTGGGAGAGGCGCCCAATGGCGGGCTTCAGGGGGCGTTCTGAATTTTTTCCACGCGCTCGCGTTCGAGCTCATACAGGAGTTCCCAGTCCAGCGGCGGTTCTGCCGCTGCCGCTGCTGCCGGGTCGGGTGCTTCACGCTCGATATGGGCTTTTATACCCCAGGCGCGGGTATCGCTGTGGCCCTTGGCCGCGGGGATGGGGGAGAGTATCTGGTTGAGGTTGGGCAGGGTAATGTTGCCGGCACTGTCGACAATCGAAGGGCCCTCGAAGTGCTCCTGCATGGCGAGGTCCTTGTCGATATCAAGGCCGGTATTGCCACAGCCGCGCTCGCCGATCAGCACCGCGCGAATGACGTTGGCGTAGCCCTGTCCCTGTTCGAAGGGGCTGTAGGCGAGTTTGCCATCGCTGTTGATCGCCGGGTCGGCGCCGGTAAGCAGTTTGCATTTCACGTCATCGGGGGAGAGCTCCGGTTCCAGTTGCAGGAGCAGTGCGGTCAGGCCGGACACGATGGCGGCCGCTTGTGATGAGCCGGTCAGCACGAAGGTGTCCGGGTCGAGGAGATATTCGGGGTGTTCGAGGGTCAGTCCCGAGCCGGGTCTGATCAGTCCGGTGATGTGTCCCCCGGGGGCAACGATATCGGGCTTTATATGGGCTTCCGGAGTTGGGCCGCGAGAGGAAAAATCCGGGATATAGTCATCCGCCCTGTCCGTGGGTGTCCAGGAATCGGTGACCGCGCCGACGGTGATGATATAGGGGGTATTGCCGGGAGAGCCGATGGTCATCAGCTCTGGGCCTTCGTTACCGGCGGCGGCGATGACCACGATGCCTGCCCTCCAGGCCTGCATCACGGCCTGGTTGATGGGATCGAGGAAGTAGGGCCAGCGAGGGCGGGCGGCAAACGAAAGGTTGAGCACTCTGATAGCGTAGCGGTTCCGGTTGTCCACGGCCCACTGGATGCCGCGTACGATGTCGAGCATTGAGCCCTGTCCATTCTCGCGGAAGGCCTTGATCGGTATAACCCGCGCGTCGGGTGCGATGCCTCTGAAGCTGCCGGTCGGGCGTCCGCCCTGCAGGGTCTTGCCGCTGTTTGCCAGGGCGCTCACCAGGTGGGTGCCGTGACCACTTTCATCGAAAGCGACCTCGACATCCTGGCCCGCGATGGCGTCAAAGCGTGCGGGAATGCGCGGCTCGCCCTGGCTGTCCAGGGCCAGTTCCCGCGGCTGTTCCCAGAGCCCGGAATCCAGTACCGCTACGGTTACCCCGGAACCCAGCACACCCTGGCGGTGCAAGTCGCCGGCACCGGAGACATCGCTGTAGTAATAGTCGCTGAGATTGTCCGGGTAGCCGGGAATCAGGCTGGTCTCACACCCGCCCCTGAATCCGGCCCGGATGGTGAACTGGCTCTGTGGCGGTGGCATTGGTCCACTGTCGAGGTGCTCAAGCTGAAAGTGAAGGCTCGCTTCCTGCCCGGCGGCTATCGTTGCTGGCCTTTCAAAAGTGAGGTCTGCACTGCCTTTGCTGGCGGGGGCCTCTGTCAGGAGGTCCCTGTCATCGAGTTCCAGTCCTTTCAGGTGGCCCAGGCCGGCCGGCCAGGTCAGCGTCAGGCGGTTCAGTTCGGCGGCAGACGAATGCTTGTTGAACAGCTGCCAGGTGATTTCATTCCCGCTCTGGTGAATGGTCACCGCGCCGGAAACATTGCAATCGGCGGGGGCATCGAGGGTAGGCGAGCCCTCTGGCTGGTCATTCAGGGCAAGGTCGTCGATATGGCGGCTGACCTCACCGGTCGCGAGGATGCTATCCAGTTGGCCCCGGGTGAGCCTGGCACCCACCGCATTGATGATGGGAAGGACATGAGTGATCTGTCCGCCGTGGGCGTCAACCAGGGCCGCCATGGCCCGGGCGGATTCGCCCTGCAGCATCGTCTCCAGTTCCGGCTCTGTGGATTGTGCAACGCTGGTCACGGTGTACAGGCACAGGGCGAGGGCGATGACTGGTTGGCGAAGCGGCATCAAGGGCGGGGTTCGGAATCGATTCAGCTGGCCCGGGGCTCGTCGAGAAAGCGCTCGTTAAGGATGTCGGGTACGTTTTCCGGGTAAATCGGCCGGGAGAAATAGTAGCCCTGCAGCAGGTCGCATTCCCGCTTGATCAGGAAATCCAGCTGCGATTTTTCCTCGATACCCTCGGCGATCACTTCCAGGTTGAGGGTTTTGGAAAGTGCGATGATCGCCTCGACGATGGCCGCGCCGTCGGCAGTCTGCATATCGGCGACAAAGCTCTTGTCGATCTTCAGCGTATCGATGGGGAAGCGCTTGAGGTAACTGAGGGAGGAGTAACCGGTACCAAAATCATCCACGGCGAGTTTCAGGCCAAGGGCTTTCAGTTTCCGCAGCTTTTCAATGTTGGTTGGCGCGTCGTTCATGATCGCGCTTTCGGTGAGTTCCAGCTCCAGCCGGTCCGGGGATAGCCCGGAGGTTTCCAGGAACTCCTTGAGCCATTCCGGTAATCCGCTCTGGTTGAACTGCAGGGGCGAAATATTGACGCTGATGGAAAACCGCTTGAGCCCGAGAGAGTCCCAGTACTGGCAGTGCCGGACCACCTCGTGCAGAACCCATTCTCCCAGTTCGATAATCTGCCCGGTGCGCTCGGCCACGGGAATGAACTCCCCGGGCGGCACCATGCCCCGCTGCGGGTGTTTCCAGCGGACCAGGGCTTCCATGCTCACGACTTCGCCGGTGCGGGAATCCACCTGGGGCTGGTAGCGCAACTCCAGTTCGTGGTTGCGCATGGCGTGGCGCAGCTCTTCTTCCATCTTGAGCTGTTCCACCGCCTGGGCATTCATCTGTTCGTTGTAAAAGCGGAAGCAGGCCCGGCCTTCGGCCTTGGCTGCGTACATGGCGGTATCCGCGTTGCGCAGCAGGGTGTCCGGGTTTTCACCGTCCTGTGGGTAAAGCGCGATGCCGATGCTGGGCGTTACCACCGGGTTGTGGGACTGCAGGGGAATCGGCTGGGACAGGGTGTCCAGAATCCGCTTCGCGACCCTTTCTATCTGGTTGGAATCGGCGATGTCCGAAAGCACGACGGTGAACTCGTCGCCACCCAGGCGAGCGATCTCGGTGTTTGATTCCGGGAAGTCTTCCGCGCTGTTGTCGGTGTAATAGTTGATGGCATCGTCTTCGCGCAGTTCCAGCGTCAGGCGCTTGGCGATTTCGACCAGCAGGCGGTCGCCACGCCCGTGGCCTATCGAGTCGTTGATCCGCTTGAAGTGGTCGAGGTCGATGAACATCAGCGCGGCGCCTGTGCCGTGGCGGCGGCAGCGCTTGAGTATGCGGTTGAGCTGTTCGTTGAAGCTGCGGCGGTTCGGCAGGCTGGTCAGCGGATCGTAGTAGGCGAGATAACGCAGCCGGTCTTCCTGCCGCTTGAGCGCATTGAAGGCGTCGCTGGCGCGCAGCATGTACTGGACGTCGCGGCCGAGCAGTGTCCAGTTGACCGGTTTGGTCTTGTACTGGGTGGCCCCGGCTTCGAAACCCTGGTCGATCGATTCCCGGTCGTCCGAGCCGGTGACAATCATGATCGGAATAGACTCGCCCTGGGGCAACTGGCGGATGCGGCGACACACTTCCAGGCCGTTCATTTCCGGCATTTCCACATCCAGGAACACCAGGTCGGGGCGCTCGCGCACGAAGATGTCGATGGCTTCTATACCATCACTGGCTTCGAGCACCGTCATGCCTTCGGACTCGAGGCACTGTCGAGTCAGCAGGCGTACGTTGAAGTCGTCGTCGCAAACTAGAATTTTGGCCCGGGGGAGCAGGCCATCGTGACTGGGCATCGATATCCGGGAACGGTAGTCTTATCTGCCAATAGGCTACCATCCCTTGTGGCACCCGCCTAGACAAGAATGGAGTTTACACCAGTTCGCTCAGGGAATGAGGGATTCGCGGCGTTTGTAGTGCTGTTCCTGGATAAAACGGGGGAGTTGCTGCAGGGGGAAGGCGGGGCTGTAGTAAAAACCCTGCACCTGCTGGCAATGATTGTCGCGCAGGAATTCGATCTGTTCGTAGGTTTCCGCTCCCTCCGCGATCACCAGCAGGTCCATGCGGCGGCCCATCTCGATAATCATGTTGCAGACGGCAGCCTGGTGCGCGTTGTGGGGCAGGTCGCGGACGAAGCGCGCGTCGATCTTGAGCGCCGAGATCGGCAGTTCGGTCAGGTGTGACAGCTGTGAAAATCCGGTGCCGAAGTCATCGAGGGAAAAGGAAATTCCCAGCAGGCGCAATTCGTCCATGCGCTGCTGGACGGCCTCGGGGCTTTTCAGGATGGTGGATTCGGTGAGCTCGAATTCCAGGCGTGAGGGCTCGCAGCCGGTGCGCTTGATGATCTCCTTGACGATGGAGACAAAGGGGTCATCCTGGAACTGGGTGAAGGAGATATTCACGGCCACATCGACATCGTGAATGCCCTGTTCCTCCATCCACACCTGTGCCGAGCAGGCGTGCTGGATTACCTGGTAACCGATGGTCTTGAGCAGGCCCATGTCTTCACAGGCGCTGATAAATTCGCGCGGCAGTAACAGTCCGCGTTCCGGGTGATTCCAGCGCAGGAGCGCTTCCAGGCCGACCAGGCGCCCGGTGCCGAGGTCGATCCGGGGCTGGTAGTGCAGTTCAAACTGGTTCTTGCGCACGGCGTTGCGCAGTTCCGCGGCGAGGGTGCTGTTGCCGCCGTGGTCAAAGGAGAGCTGCTCGCTGAAGCGAACGAATTTACTGCCGCTGATGCTCTTGGCCTGCTGCATGGCGGAGCGGGCGCATTCCACCAGGTCGGGGAACTCCTGCCCGTCGTCGGGGTAGATGGCCGCGCCGATACTGGCGGCGATGGAAACCTGCTGGTCGCTCAGGATCATCGGTGCGGCGATCGAGCTGAGCATTTTTTCCGCAATCTGCTGCACGTCCTCGGCGCTGGCCACGTCCTCGAGGACGATCGCGAACTCGTCGGCTCCCATGCGGGCGATGCTGTCGGTACTGCGCAGTTTGTTGAGCAGCCGGCGGGAGATGGTCTTGATCATCAGGTCGCCGTCGGCTTCACCGTAGTGATCGTTGATATTGGCAAACTGGTCCATATTGACGTAGAGCAGCGCGGTGTTGAACCCGTAACGCCGGGAGCGCTCCATGGCGCGTTCCAGGTGCGCCCGGAAACCGGCGCGGTTGAGGGCGCCGGTGAGCGAGTCGCGGTGGGAGAGCTGCTGGATGCGGTGCTCGGCTTCGCTCAGGCGAATCGTGTAGTCCAGCACCCGGTGCACGAGGTTGTCGTGCAATTGGCTGCGCAGCAGGTAGTCCCGGGCGCCCAGGTCCCGCATCTGTTCTATCTGCGGATAATTCTCCTCGTCGAGCAGGAGGATGATGGGGGTCGGGGAGTCGTGCTTCTGGGCGAGCCGCAACAGGTATTCGGTCTCCGCGCCCATCGCCATGATGACGGCATCTACCGCGGGGTCGAGGAGGGTTTCCACGGGGCGTTCCATGGACTCCGGCACGATCAACTGGAAGCGTTTGGGGGTCGCGCGCTGCAGGCACTGGCCGAGTATCAGGTGGTCCGCCTGATTCTCGGAAATGATCAATACCGTGTATTGCCCCACTAATGGCCCCTGGTCATCGCCCTGATTATTGGTGCCGGTGTAAGGCCCGCGCCATTAACACCGATCTGCGCGTTGCGCTTATCCTTTATATAACATGAAGTTATACGGAAACATTGAGAAAATTTCTAGTGAATGTTCACAAAAAATGCCGCAGTTCCATCCAGCGCTCCCCAGCGTGGCCCAAAAGTGGTGAATACGCGGGCAGGGGGAATTTTGTGGCGGCTACCGGGCCTAATAAACTGTGGTAGACTTTGCGCCCCTTTCCAGCTCACTCCACGCTGTCCGTCATGAGCATCGCTTCCGAAAAACTCGAGTCCATTCGCCTGCAGGTCCAGAACCACCTGGATCACGCCGAACAGCAGCGCCTGTCTCCCGCCGAGGAAGCGGCGCTGAAGGAGCGCATCAAGGCGTGCCTGGTCGAGGAAAACGCGGTCATTGTGGCGCACTACTATACCTCGCCGGTGGTACAGGCGCTGGCGGAAGAGACGGGCGGCTGCATTTCCGACTCCCTGGAGATGGCCCGCTTCGGCCGCGAGCACCCGGCAAAGACGCTGGTCGTCGCCGGGGTGAAGTTCATGGGCGAGACCGCCAAGATCCTGACCCCGGAAAAGCGGGTACTGATGCCGACGTTGGAGGCCACCTGTTCGCTGGATCTGGGCTGCCCGATCGACGAGTTCTCCGCATTCTGTGACCAGCACCCCGACCGCACCGTGGTGGTGTATGCAAACACCTCCGCGGCGGTGAAAGCGCGGGCCGACTGGGTGGTCACCTCGAGCATCGCGCTGGATGTGGCGGAGCACCTGGCGGAACTGGGCGAGAAAATCATCTGGGCGCCCGACCAGCACCTGGGCAATTATGTGCGCCGTGAAACCGGTGCAGACATCCTGATGTGGGATGGCGCCTGCATCGTGCACGAGGAATTCAAGGCCCGCGGGATCGCCGACCTCAAGGCGGTCTACCCCGAGGCGGCGGTACTGGTGCACCCGGAATCCCCGGAGTCGGTGCTCGAGTTGGCCGACCGGGTGGGTTCCACCACGCAGATCATTCGCGCGGCGAAGGAAATGCCCAACCGGCAGTTTATCGTCGCCACCGACCAGGGCATCTTCTACAAGATGCAACAGGAGGCGCCGGACAAGGAGCTGATCATCGCCCCCACCGCCGGTGAAGGCGCAACCTGCCGCAGCTGTGCCAACTGCCCCTGGATGGCCATGAACGACCTCGAGGCCCTGGCCGCGGTGTTTGATCGCGATGATAACGAGATCTTCGTCGACCCCGGCCTGGGCGAGAAAGCCATGGTTCCCCTGCAGCGCATGCTCGATTTTGCCGCCGGGCTCAACGTCCCGGTCAAAGGCAACGCCTGATCCCGCGCAACGGGGCGCCCGGTCAGAGGCGCTCCATCTCCTCACGCATCTTTGCCACATCCGCCAGCCGCTGGTTGATCCGCGCGCTGGTGGGGTAGTCGTTCTTCACGAGCTTCTGTGCGTATTCCAGTTGCTGCTGTGCCTGGTCCAGGTAACCGTTGAGAATAAAATACTCCGCCCGCGCCTGGTGCAGGCCGATGATGTTGCCGGAAAGCCCCTGCACCTCCGCCAGTTCATACCACAGGCCGGGGTCATTGGGTCGCAGCTTGCTCTGCTCCACCAGCACTTCCTCGGCAATGTGGGGCTGCTGGTTGCGGGTCAGGGCCCGGGCGTACTGCATGGTCAGGGGGTGGTTGCCGGGATTGAGGGCGAGCTGTTGGCGCAGCGCATCCACCGCTTTCTGGGGGTTGCCGCTCTGCAGGTCGATTTCGGAGCCCGCGATGATGTATTCCAGCCGGTCCGGGTCGCCGGACCAGATGCTGTCCAGTTCCAGGGCTGCCTCGTCGGCGCGCCCGGCGTCGATCAATGCCAGTACCAGGCCGTAGCGGGCGGCCTGCGGGGAGCGCGGGGAGCCTTGCAGGGCGCCGCGGAAGTACTGCACCGCTTCCTCGGGGGTGTTGCTCAACTGGTTGACCACCCGCGCCCGCATCAGCTGGAACTCGAGGTTGTCCGGGTGTATCTGGCGCGGGTACTGGCGCGCCCGGTTCTGGGTGTCGGCCACCCGGTTCTCCGACAGCGGGTGGCTGCGCAGGAACTCCGGAATGCGTTCGGCGCTGGTGTAGCGGGAGGACTGCAGCATGCGCTCGAACATGGCCGGCGCGGCGTAGGGGTCCATGCCGGCGTCGACCAGCGTCTGCATGCCGATACGGTCGGCCTCCTGTTCGTTCTGGCGGCTGAAGCGCAGCGCATTGTTCTGCGCCAGGGCCTGGGAGGCGTTGATCGCCGCCATACCCGCCTCGCCGCCTGCGGTCGCCATGACCACCAGGCCGGCCAGCAGGGCGGCCAGGTTGATCGGCATCTGGTTTTGCTGGTATTCCACCCCGCGGGAAAAGTGCCGCTGGCTGAGGTGGGCAAGTTCGTGGGCCAGCACGGTGGCCAGTTCGTCTTCGCTCTGGGCGTAGAGGAGCAGGCCGTTGTGGACGCCGATTACCCCGCCCGGTACTGCGAACGCGTTGATGGTCGGGTTGTCGACGATCACCAGTTCCAGGCGCCGGTCCTGCAGCTGGCTGTGGGTGGCCAGCTGGTAGATCAGGTTGTTCAGGTATTCGTAGAGCAGGGGGTCGTCGATGGTGTGCACCTGGCTGCGGAAACTGCGCAGCCAGATACGGCCGATCTGGTGCTCGAATTCTCCCGAGAACATGCTGGTGCTGGCGTCGCCCAGGTTGGGCAGCTTCAGGCCGTCCGTCGCGGTGCCAGCTGCTACGGGCGTCGAAAGCGTTGCGGCGAGCAGGGCAGGTAACAGCCGGCGCCAGCCGGTCGGGGTTGCGGTGGAGGAATACAACACGGGGTCAGGGCACTTGGTTTCGGTCTTTCCTGAAAAGGTTGATTGTATCCCAGGCAGCGGATGCCGGGACACACTGCTGTGGAATCTCTGGTTCCGCCTAATTCGATGACCGCGCGCTGCCAAAGTTCATTCCGTCGGGGCGAATGCGTATACTCAGGCCACTGTTTTATAACCGAGTGAACACATGAGCCAGCAGGTGGTGACGGAAGTGGATGCGCGCGGGTTGCAATGCCCCATGCCCTTGCTCAAGGCCAAACGGGCCCTGAACAGTCTCGCCAGCGGTGACCAGTTGCGGGTGCTGGCAACCGATAGCGGTTCGCAGCGCGACTTCGAGGTGTTTGCCCGGCAATCCGGCCATCGCCTGCTCGAATCCGCCTGTGACGCGGGAGTCTACAGCTACCTGCTGCAAAAGCGCTGATCACGGAGAGTTCGAGCTATGCTGGAAGTGTTCAAGAAATGGGGCCGGCGCTACCTGTTTGAAGAGGAGGCGATACTGCTGCTGGTGCTGATCGTCGGCTCGATTCTCCTGCTGATGACCATCGGCGACATCCTCGCCCCCCTGCTCGCCTCCATCGTACTGGCCTACCTGATGCAGGGTGTATCGGGACAGCTGGTGCAGCACGGGGTCCCCAGCTGGTTGGGGGTGGCCCTTGCCTACCTGTTGTTTATCGGCGGCTTCTTCGGTGTCACCCTCGGCCTGTTTCCGCTGGTATGGCGGCAGCTGGCCTCGCTGGCCGGTGATCTGCCCCGCTATATCGACCAGGGCAAGCAGGTGCTGCTGGTGCTGCCGGAGCGCTACCCGGGGCTGGTCAGCAGCGACCAGATTGCCGGGCTTATCGAGCTCGCCCAGGCGGAGGCGGCCAGCATGGGCCAGATCGTGGTAACCCGCTCGCTGGCCTCATTGCCGGGGGTGTTCTCGGTGATGATGTACATGATCCTCATCCCCATCCTGGTATTTTTCTTCCTGCGCGACCGCGAGCTGATTCTCTCCTGGCTGGGTGGTTTCCTGCCCGACGAGCGCCCCCTGCTGCGGCGTATCTGGGGGGAGATGAACCAGCAGTTCGCCAACTATTCTCGCGGCAAGGTTCTCGAAATCATCATTGTCGGCAGCGTCAGTTATATCTGCTTTGCCTGGATAGAACTGCGCTATGCCGCCCTGCTGGGGCTGCTGGTGGGCCTGTCGGTCATCATCCCCTATATCGGCGCGGCCCTGGTCACCGTGCCGGTGCTGGCTGTCGGGTTTTTCCAGTGGGGCTTTTCCAATGACTTTTATGTGCTTTGTGTTGTCTATCTTGTGATCCAGGGACTGGATGGCAACGTGCTGGTACCCCTGCTGTTTTCCGAGGCGGTGAACCTGCACCCGGTGGCGATTATCCTGGCGATTCTCTTCTTCGGGGGAATCTGGGGATTGTGGGGGGTCTTTTTCGCGATCCCCCTGGCCACCATGATCAAGGCCGTAATCTATGCCTGGCCGTCGCGCGGCGACATTGTAGCGGCCGACGTACCAGTCGAATAATCTGTGGAGTGATGCATGAGTCAACACCTGTCGCGGTGGTATACCGCTACCGCCGTTCTATTGGTTTCACTGTTACTGGGCGCCTGTGCCAGCCTGCCCCCCGAAACAGCGCAGCCGGTCAAGAGCCCCAGCGACAGCCGGGAGTACCGCTACATCACGCTGGACAACCAGCTGCAGGTGCTGCTGATTTCCGATCCCAACACGCCGACGGCCGCAGCCTCGCTGGATGTGGCAACCGGCAGCGCCGATAACCCGCCGGGCCGGGAGGGCCTCGCCCACTTCCTCGAGCACATGCTGTTCCTGGGCACGGACAAGTACCCGGATTCCGCCGAGTACGAAGAGTTCATCACCGGGCACGGCGGCAACCACAACGCCTATACCAGCACCGAGAACACCAATTACTTCTTCGATATCGACGCCCCCTACCTGGACGAGGCGCTGGACCGTTTTGCCCAGTTCTTCGTGGCGCCGAAGTTTGACGAGGTCTATGTGGATCGCGAGAAGAACGCGGTCGAGGCGGAATACCAGATGGGCCTGAGCAGCGACGGCCGGCGCGGCATGGACGTGCTGCAGGAAGTCATGAATCCGCAGCACACCTACAGCCGCTTCAGCGTCGGTTCACTGGAAACCCTGGCTGACCGCCCCGGCGACAAGGTGCGCGACGACCTCATCGCGTTCTACGACAGTCACTATTCCGCCAACCTGATGCGACTGGTGGTGCTCGGTTCGCAGTCGCTGGATGAACTGCAGTCGATGGTGGCGCCGAAATTTTCCCCGGTGCCGAACAAGTCGCTGGGAGTTGCGCAGATCGACCAGCCGCTGTTCGAACCCGACGAGCTGCCGCTGTTCGTGCAGATCAGGCCGCAGGCCTCTTCGCGCGAGTTGCAGGTGTTCTTTCCCATCGATGATTACCGTGCCGAGTACCACGCCCAGCCGCTGTCCTACCTGGGCAACCTGGTAGGCCATGAGGGGGAGGGCAGCCTGCTCTCGCAACTCAAAGCCGAGGGGCTGGCGGAAAGCCTCGCCGCGGGCAACGGGCTGCAATGGAATGGCGGTTCGCTGTTCAGTGTCACGGTAACGCTTACCGAGAAAGGCGTGAGCGAGCACGATCGCATCCTGCAGTTGTTGTTTGGCTACATGGATATGCTGCGCCAGCAGGGGCCGAAGCGCTGGCTGTATGAGGAGCAGGGGCAGCTGGCTGAACTGGCTTTCGAATTCAAGGAAAAGGGCAGTCCCATGTCCTACGTTGCGCGCCTGGCGGACAACATGCATGTTTATTCGCCCCGGGACATCCTGCGCGGCGCCTACATCATGGACGATTACGATTCCGCCATGCTGGCGGGCCTGATGGCGGACATCACCGCTGACCGCGCGGTGGTCATCCTCGAGGCGCCCTCGGTCACGACCGACCGGGAGTCGCGCAATTACGCCACACCGTATTCGGTGCAGGCGCTGCAGGGCGCCGTGCCCGAGGCCTGGCGCAATCCGGAGGCCGCCAGTCTGTTCCACCTGCCGGCACCCAATGCCTTCATCGCCGAGGATGTTTCCCTGGTGCCGCTGGTCCCGGGTATGTCCGGGAATCCGGGCAAGGTCTACGGCGACCAGCGCAGTGAGATCTGGTTTGCCCAGAGCAGCGAGTTCCGTATTCCGCGTGGCGCCACCTATATCAATTTCCGTTCACCACTGGTGGGGCAGAGCCCCGAGCAGTCCGCGGCCGCGGCGCTGTACACGGCATTGTTGATGGACCGGGTGAACGAATATACCTATCCGGCCATGCTGGCGGGTCTCAACTTCAGTCTTTACAAGCACGCACAGGGCATCAGCCTGCGGGTCAGTGGTTACAACGACAAGCAGTCGCGCCTGCTCGATGACCTGTTCGCCGTCATCAAGTCGCCGGGCTTCGATGCAGCGCGCTTCGCCAACATTCGCGCGGACATGATTCGCTCCCTGCGCAATACGGCGGCACAGAACCCGGGCCGGCAGGCAATGGATGACCTGCGGGAGTCGCTGCTCTATGGCGAGTGGGGAGAGGAGGCGCTGATTGCCGCACTCCAGGGCATGAGCCTCGCGGACCTGGAGGACTACGCCAACCGCTTCTGGCAGGGCGCCAGCGCCCAGGCGCTGGTCTACGGCAACTACCCGCCAGAGGCAGTAACCACGCTGGCCGGCCAGCTCAAGGTGCTGCTGCCGGCGGGGATGCCGGCAGCCCTGCCGCCCCTGCGGGTACTGGAGCTGAAAGCGGGTGAATCGGTGCTCTACCCGGTTGCCCTGGAGCATGAAGATGCGGTGCTCGCCTGGTACCTGCAGGGGGCGGGCAACAGCTGGCAGGATCGCGCGGCGACCGCGATGACCGGCCAGTTGATCAAATCCGGTTTCTTCCAGCAACTGCGCACCGAGCAGCAACTGGGCTACATGGTCTCGGCCTTTTACTGGCCGCAAATGGACATCCCGGCGCTGGTAATGCTGATCCAGTCGCCGGTGGCTGACACGGCAGTGCTGGCGGAAGCCATGGACACGTACTTGCGCTCGGTGCCCGCTGAGATCGATGCGGAACAGTTTGCCCGCAACAAGCAGGCACTGTTGAACGAGGTACTGCGGCCGGACGAGAACATGTGGCAGCGCGCGGAATTCTACTGGCAGTCCCTGGCCCGCAAGCAGTTCGATTTCGATTCCCGTGACCAGCAGGCCGAAGCCCTGCGCGCACTCACCCTGGAGCAGTGGCAGGACTACTACAACACCACTTTCCTGCAGCAGCGTCACTCCCTGCAGGTCGCCGCCCCGGGTGCCCGCGAAACCCTGCCCGCCGGTTCCCAGCGGCGGGTGGAGTCCGCCGCGGAGTTGAAATCCGGCCACAGGGTCTATCTTGTAGAGTGACCCGCTGCGTCCCGGGGAAGTGACCAACCCGGGACAAGCTTAAGGTTCTAATGTGGAACTGATATTCCATTTCGAGGCGTAATGGGGTAGGGTGTGCGGGCGCTGCAGGTGGCGACCGGGCACTTTTTGCTCATCGTTCCCCCAGTTCTGAGGTGGAGTATGCGATAAGGGTTCTGTTATAGAACTATAAATGCGTCCCCCGACACGTTTTCTACACGAGGTGAGCATGGAAGATATCGATCCCATTGAAACTGAAGAATGGCTGCAATCCCTGGACGCGGTTATCCGCCACCAGGGCCTGGACCGGGCCCGCTACCTGTTGATGGCGCTGGGCCGTCACGGGCTCAAGCAGCGGGTCAGCCTGCCGTCATCCATCGTGACCCCTTTCGTCAACAGCATTGCCCCGGAAGACGAGAAACTCATGCCCGGGGACCTGTTCATGGAGCGGCGTATCCGTTCGCTGGTGCGCTGGAACGCGCTGGCCATGGTGATGCGTGCCAACCGTAACAACGAGGGCCTGGGCGGACACATTTCCAGTTTCTCTTCCAGCGCGACCCTCTACGACGTCGGCTACAACTATTTCTTCCGCGGCACCGACAACGGGCACCCCGGAGACCTGGTGTTCTACCAGGGGCACTCGGCGCCGGGTATGTACGCCCGCTCCTATCTGGAAGGGCGGCTCTCGGAAGAGCAGCTGGATAATTTCCGCCGCGAGGTGGACGGCAATGGCCTCTCCTCCTATCCGCACCCCTGGCTGATGCCGGATTACTGGCAGTTCCCCACAGTGTCCATGGGCCTGGGGCCGATCCAGGCGATCTACCAGGCGCACGTGATGAAATACCAGCAAAGTCGCGGGCTGGTCGATCACCAGGACCGCAATGTCTGGTGTTTCATGGGCGACGGTGAGTGTGACGAGCCGGAATCCCTCGGCGCGATCGCCCTGGCCGGGCGCGAACGCCTCGGCAACCTGATTTTCGTCGTCAACTGCAACCTGCAGCGCCTCGATGGCCCGGTGCGCGGCAACGGCAAGATCATCCAGGAGCTGGAGGGCGTGTTCCGCGGCGCGGGCTGGAACGTCATCAAGGTCATCTGGGGTCGCAAGTGGGACCCGCTGCTGCAAAAGGACGACAGCGGCCTGCTGCGCCAGCGCATGGACGAGGTCTGCGACGGCGAGTTGCAGAACTACAAGTACAACGGCGGCGCCTATACCCGGGAGCATTTCTTCGGCAAGTACCCGGAGACCCTGAAACTGGTGGAAGACCTTTCCGACGAGGACATCATGTACCTCAACCGTGGTGGCCACGACCCCTACAAGGTCTATGCCGCCTACGCGGAAGCCGTCGAGGAGAGCGAGCGTCCCACCGTGATTCTGGCCATGACCGTGAAAGGCTATGGCATGGGTGAGGCGGGTGAGGCCAACAACGAAACCCACTCGCTGAAAAAACTCGATATGGACAGCCTGAAGGCCTTCCGCGACCGCTTCGGCATCCCCCTGAAGGACTCCGAACTGGCAGAGGTGCCCTATTACCGCCCCGATCCGGAGAGCCCCGAAATGCGCTATATGCGCGAAGTGCGGGGCGAACTCGGCGGCATGATTCCGGTGCGGCGCAGCCGGATGGAAACCCTGAAAACACCGCCGCTCGCGGCGTTTTCCAAGCAACTGGAGAGCAGCGGCAAGCGGGAAATCTCCACCACCATGGCCTTTGTCCGGATTCTCTCCGGCCTGGTCAAGGACAAGGCCATCGGCGAGCGCATCGTGCCGATCGTGCCGGACGAGGCGCGCACCTTCGGCATGGAGGGTATGTTCCGCCAGCTCGGCATCTACTCCTCCGTGGGGCAGCGCTACACCCCGCAGGACGCCGGCCAGATCATGTTCTACAAGGAGGACAAGAAAGGCCAGATTCTCGAGGAGGGGATCAACGAGGCCGGTGCGTTCTCCGCCTGGCTGGCCGCCGCGACCGCATACAGCACCTCCAACTACCCGATGGTGCCGTTCTATATTTTCTACTCCATGTTCGGTTTCCAGCGTATCGGCGACCTCGCCTGGGCGGCGGGTGACTGCCAGGCCCGCGGCTTCCTGATCGGCGCGACCTCGGGTCGGACCACCCTCAATGGGGAGGGCCTGCAGCACCAGGACGGTCACAGCCACCTGATGGCGAGCACCATCCCCAACTGTGTCAGCTACGACCCCACCTACAGCTACGAGTTGACCGTTATCATCCAGGACGGCCTGCGCCGGATGTACGCGGAGGGAGAGAACAAGTTCTACTACATCACCACGATGAACGAGAACTACTACCACCCGGACATGCCCGAAGGTGCTGAGGAAGGCATCATCAAAGGCATGTACCGCCTGCATCGCAGCCCCGCGCGGCACAAGCTGCGCGTGCAGCTGATGGGTTCGGGCAGCATCCTGCGGGAGGTTGAAGCGGCGGCGGAAATCCTCGAGGCTAGGTACAAGGTCGCGGCGGATATCTGGAGCATTACCTCGGTGAACGAACTGCAGCGCGATGGCAAGGCGGTACAGCGCTGGAACATGCTGCACCCCGAGGAAACGCCGCGGGTGCCCTATGTCACGCAACTGCTGCAGGACGAACCGGGGCCGTTTATCGCCGCAACCGATTACCTGAAGGCCTATGCGGACCAGTTGCGTGAATTCATCCCCGGCCGCTATATCGTGCTGGGTACCGACGGTTACGGCCGCTCGGACACCCGGGCGAAACTGCGTAACTTCTTCGAGGTGAGCCGGGACTTCATCGTGCTGGCGGCGCTCAAGTCGCTGGCCGACGAGGGCAGTATCGAGGCGGCCAAGGTGACCGCTGCCATGCAGGACCTGAATATTCCGGCCGACAAGGTCGATCCGTTAACCGTTTGATAAAGGGGGAGTTGCAATGGCGAAAGAGCAAGTAACAGTCCCGGATATCGGCGGCGGCGAAGCGGAAGTTATCGAGGTGCTGGTGCGGGTCGGCGACGAGGTCGGCCTGGAGCAGGGCCTGGTGGTGCTGGAGTCCGACAAGGCTTCCATGGAAATCCCCTCGACGGCGGCCGGCAAGGTCCTCGAGGTGCTGGTATCCGAGGGGCAGCAACTGGCGGAGGGTGCGCCCATCCTGGTGGTGGAGACCGATGCCGCGGGCGGGGAGGACACTCCGGCAGGGGTGGCGGCGCAGGAGGCAGCCGACGAGGCCGCTGTGGCAGCGGATGCGCCCGCGGCGGCACAAGCCGAATCGCGACCGTCGACTCTGGCAGACGGCGCTGCCGTGGGAACCGCTGGTGGCGCCGGCGAAGAACAGGTCGTCCCGGTGCCGGATATCGGCACCGACGGCGAGGTGGACCTCGTTGAAATCAGTGTCGCGGTTGGCGACAGTGTAGCCGAGGGGGACTCGCTGGTCGTCCTGGAGTCGGACAAGGCATCGATGGAAGTGCCTTCCCCGGCTGCGGGCGAGGTGCTGGAAATTCGTGTCAAGGAAGGCCAGAAAGTCAGCCAGGGCACCGAACTGCTGGTGCTGCGCAGTGCTGGCGGCAGCGCGGCAGCGGCAGTGCCCGGTGCGCCGGCAGCGGAAAAGCCGCCGGCGCCTCCGCCGCAGGCAGACCGCCCGGCGGCACCGCCTCCGGCGCCGGCCGCACCCGTGCAGAAGGCTGGGGTATCCGCCGGCGTCGCGGCGGGAGCCGATGTCTACGCCGGGCCCGCGGTGCGGATGCTGGCGCGGGAGTTTGGCATCGATCTGTCACAGGTGAAGGCGAGTGGCCCCCGCGGCCGCATCCTCAAGGAGGACCTGCACGCCTTTTCCCGCGAGCGCCTCAGCGCGCCCGCCGGTGCTGCGAGCACTGCGGGCATTCCCGCAGTCCCGGAAGTGGATTTCGCGAAGTTCGGCGAGGTGGAAGTCACCCAGCGCAGCAAGCTGGACAAACTGACCTCCGACAACATGCAGCGCAGCTGGCTTAACGTGCCCCACGTCACCCAGTACGACGACGCCGATGTCACCGAACTGGAGGAATTCCGGGCATCGCTGAAGTCACAGGCGGAAAAGCGCGGAACCCGGGTAACCCCGCTGCCCTTCCTGCTCAAGGCCTGTGCCGTGGCGCTCAAGGACAACCCCAAGTTCTGCAGTTCGCTGGCCGACGGCGGCGATTCGCTGGTGTACAAGAAGTACATCCACATTGGTATCGCGGTGGATACCCCGGCGGGCCTGCTGGTGCCGGTGATACGCGACGTGGACAAGAAGGGTATCTGGGAGCTCTCCGAGGAGGTGCTCGAGATGGCCGCGAAGGCCCGCGAGCGCAAGCTGACCGCGGCCCAGATGCAGGGGGGCTGCTTCACCATTTCCAGTCTCGGGGCGATTGGCGGCACCGGATTTTCGCCGATCATCAATACGCCGGAGGTGGGTATCCTCGGGGTTTCGCGGACTCGCACGGCGCCGGTCTGGGACGGCCAGGCCTTCGTGCCGCGGCAGATGCTGCCCCTGTCCCTGTCCTACGACCACAGGGTGGTGAACGGCGCGGATGCCGGTCGCTTCCTCACCCAGGTAGTGGAACTGCTCGGGGATATTCGCGGCGCCATTCTCTAGCCCTCGCTCACCATTTTGGTGCTCTTGGCATGGTTTCTGCTACTGTCTGCGGACAGTGGCAGAAATAAATGGGCGCGGCATGGTTGAGCGGCTGCCTGGCTGGTGTCAGGAATTTATCGAGGCCCACGGGCTGGCGCCGGACTATCTGGCCAGTGCACAAAAGTGGTTCGACCCGATGGCCCGTGTTATAGCGGAGCACCAGAATGGTGCTTCCCGCCCCTGGCTGGTGGCGCTCAACGGCAGCCAGGGCTCCGGTAAGTCGACGCTCTCCGACTACCTCTGCGCGTTGTTCCAGGCCGGCTACGGCCTGCGCTGCGCAGTACTCTCCCTCGACGATTTTTACCTCACGGCCGACGAGCGCAGGCAGCTGGCCAGCGATGTCCATCCGCTGTTCCGCACCCGGGGAGTGCCGGGCACCCACGATACCGGCCTGCTCAAGGCAACCCTCGAGGGGCTGCTCGCCGGTGAACCGGTGCGCATCCCGCGCTTCGACAAGGCCCGGGATGACCGGCGGCCAGAGTCCGGCTGGGACAGTGTGGCAGCGGGCGTCGATATCGTCCTGCTCGAGGGCTGGTGCCTGGGTGCCACTGCCCAGCCGATTGCCGAACTGGCACGACCGGTGAACGCGCTGGAGGCGGATGAGGATTCCGAGGGTCGCTGGCGCGATCACGTCAATGCGGTCCTGGCCCGGGATTTCCCCCCGATTTACCAGCTGGTCGACTGCTGGGCCATGCTGCGGGCTCCATCGTTCGATTGCGTGTACGGCTGGCGCCTGGAGCAGGAGCAGAAACTGGCGCTGAAATCCTCCGGCGCCGGATTGATGAGCGCCGAGGAAATCACCCGCTTTATCCAGTTCTACCAGCGCCTCACCGAACACTGCCTGGCCCGCCTGCCGGCAAAGGTCAACCACCTCTTCGAACTGGATGGCCAGCGTGCCATACAATCCTATACCTACACAGAGGGAGTGCGGGTATGAGCGATGCAGGGAGTATGTTGGTATTCACTGACATGGACGGTTCCCTGCTCGATCACCACGACTACAGTTTCCGGCCGGCGCAGCCGCTGTTGCGTTGGCTGGAGACCGCCGGGGTGCCGGTGATTCCCAACACCAGCAAGACCCGCGCCGAACTCGAGTCCCTGCGTCGCAACCTGCACAACGCCCATCCCTTCATCGTGGAGAACGGCGCGGCCGTGTTCATCCCGATAGGGTATTTCGCGCAACAGCCCGCCGAAACCCGCACCGCCGGTGATTTCTGGGTTCGCGAACTGTCGGCCCCGCGGCAGCGCTGGCTCGATGTGCTGGCTGAGTTGGAAGGCGAATACCCGGGTGAGTTCACCTCCTTTCAACGCGCCGGTACCGCCGGTGTGATGGCGCTGACCGGCCTGCCCGAGAGCTCAGCAGCACAGGCCAACCTGCGCGAGTACAGCGAGCCGGTTTCCTGGCTGGGAGACGCGCCGCGCCGCGAGGCATTTGTCGAAGCCCTGCGCGAGCGCGGCGCCAACCCGTTGCAGGGGGGGCGTTTCCTGACCCTGGCCGGTGACTGCGACAAGGGCAGGGCTCTGCGCTGGCTGCGCGCAGCCTACCTCAGCGCGGGCTATGCTGAACCTGTACATGACATTGCAATTGGCGATAGCGGCAATGACATCGCAATGCTTGAAACGGCGGAGACCGCACTGGTGGTGCGCTCTCCGGTTCACGATTTCCCGCAACTGGAGCGCGGGGACAAAACCCTATACAGCACAGAGTGCGGCCCCTCAGGTTGGGCCGAAGGCGTAGCCCGCTGGTTGGAGGACCTGGGGCATTGTGGTGTACCTAACTGAGGAACAATAACCATGGGCGATTTCTACCAGAACGGCATAATCACGACCCTGCACAATCTCTCCCAGCGACCCCTGGACGACCTCGAACGGGAGCTGACCGAATTCTCCCGCGAGCGCCCGCTGGGCCTGATCCTGCCCTCGCTCTACTCCGAACTTGAAGGTGATGCGCTGCCGGCGATGCTCAGGGAACTGGCCCCGGCGTCCTATCTCTCGCAAATCGTGATCGGCCTGGATCGGGCCGATGAGGCGCAGTACCGCAGTGCACTGCAGTTTTTTGACCAGTTGCCCCAGCATCACCGGGTGCTGTGGAATGACGGGCCGCGACTGAAGGCCCTGGATGCCCAGTTGCGCGAGCAGGACCTCGCGCCCAGGGAGATGGGCAAGGGGCGCAACGTCTGGTACTGCATGGGCTACTCGCTGGCGTCCGGCCGGGCCGAATCCATCGCCCTGCACGACTGCGACATCACCACCTACAAGCGTTCATTGCTGGCGCGTCTGATATACCCGGTTGCCCACCCGCGTTTCAATTACGAATTCTGCAAGGGTTACTACGCCCGCGTCGCCGACGGCAAAATCAACGGCCGGGTCAGCCGCCTGCTGGTTACACCGCTGCTGCGGGCGCTGAAGAAAATTCTCGGGGAGATGGAATACATCGACTACATGGACAGTTTCCGCTACCCCCTGGCCGGCGAGTTCTCCTTCCGCCGCGATGTGCTCAACGACATCCGGATTCCGAGCGACTGGGGGCTCGAAGTGGGGGTGTTGTCGGAGATGTATCGCAACTTCGCCAATAACCGGCTCTGTCAGGCCGATATCGCCGATGTCTATGACCACAAGCACCAGGACCTGTCTGCGGGCAACGACCAGGGCGGTCTGTCAAAGATGTCTATCGATATCTCCAAGGCGCTGTTCCGCAAGCTGGCGACCCGCGGAGTGACCTTCAATACCGAGATGTTCCGCTCACTCAAGGCGACCTATTACCGGATTGCCCTGGATTTCGTCGAGACCTACCATAACGATGCCGTGATGAACGGCCTGTCGCTGGATATCCACGCCGAGGAACAGGCGGTCGAACTGTTTGCGGAAAACATCATGAAAGCGGGAGAAGCGTTCCTCGACCGGCCGATGGAGCGCCCTTTCATTCCCAGTTGGAGCCGGGTTATCAGCGCCATCCCCGATGTGCTGCAGCAATTGCGTGAAGCGGTGGAGGCGGATCACGAGGAATTCGGTCAGCAATCCAGGAGACGCAATGTCGCAGCCAACTGACACTGCCACGCAACTGTTGGACCGGGTGCAACTGCACCTGGAAACGATTTACCACGCAACGCCCCTGGGCCAGTCCATGGCGGAACTGGCGCAGGAGATCCTGCAGGTCATGCGCCTCGAGGACTGCGAGTCCACGCCTGAGCCGCATGTCAATTACTGGAGCCAGCGTGACGCCATTGTGATCAGCTATGGCGACAGCCTGCTGAGCGAGGATGAAAAACCGCTGGTTACCCTGAAGTCCTTCCTCGACGCCCACGGCGAGGGGGTGGTAACCGGTGTGCATATACTGCCCTTCTATCCCTGGAGTTCCGACGACGGCTTCGCGGTGCTGGATTACTCCTCGGTCAACGAGTTCCTCGGCGACTGGAATGACATCCAGGCAATCGCCGCGGACTACGACCTGATGGCGGACCTGGTGATCAACCACTGTTCCAGCCGCAGCCTGTGGTTCGAGAATTTCATCCGCGGCATGGATCCCGGGCGGGATTACTTCTACACGGTCGAACCCGATGCCGACCTGCGCGACGTCGTCCGGCCGCGCACCTCCCCGCTGTTGCGGGAGGTGGATACCGCGGAGGGCATCAAGTACGTCTGGTGTACCTTCAGCCATGACCAGGTGGACCTGGATTTCCGCAACCCCGAGGTGCTCAAGCAGTTTGTCTCCATCGTGCGCCTCTATCTGGACAACGGCGTGCGGGTGTTCCGCCTCGACGCGGTGGCCTTCCTCTGGAAAATCCCCGGCACCAACTGCCTCAATCTGGAGGAAACCCACGAGGTGGTGCGCCTGCTGCGCACCCTGGTCGAGTATGCGCAGCCCGGCACGCTGCTGATCACCGAGACCAACATCCCCAATCGGGAGAACCTCTCCTATTTCGGCAACGCCAACGAAGCCCACGCCATCTACAATTTCTCGCTGCCGCCGCTGCTGGTCAACACCCTGGTGACCGGCAACAACAGCCACTTCAAGACCTGGCTGATGAGCATGCCGCCGGCCCAGAACGGCACGTTCTATTTCAACTTCATCGCCTCCCACGACGGCATCGGGTTGCGCCCCGCCGAGGGGTTGTTGTCGGATGAGGAGTTGAGCGTACTGGTGGAGACCATGCAGCACTTCGGCGGGCACGTGTCCTTCCGGGCGCTGGAGAATGGCGAGAGCCGGCCCTACGAAATCAATATTTCGCTGTTCGATGCCCTGCAGGGCACGGTGGCCGGGCCGGATACCTGGGGCATCGACCGGTTTGTCTGCGCCCACGCCATCATGCTGGGCCTGGAGGGGGTGCCGGGCATCTACCTGCACAGCCTGCTCGGCACCCGCAACGATTACCCGCGGGTGGAGAATACCGGCCAGTACCGCAGCATCAACCGCCACCAGTGGAATTTCGCCGAACTGGAGGCCCTGCTGGCGCGGGAAGACACCACCCACGCCAGGGTATTCCGGCGGCTCAAGGACCTGCTGGCGATCCGCCAGCGGCAGGCGGCATTCCACCCCAACGCCACCCAGTTCACCCTGCACCTGGGGGAAAAGATCTGCGGCTTCTGGCGGCAGAGCATGGACCGGCGCCAGAGCATCTTCTGTATCAGTAACGTCAGCGCAGAAGTCCTGCCGCTGGCGCTGTCCGACATCAACCTGATCGGCACCGACGACTGGGTCGACCTGATCGCGGGCACCCACTTCCAGTCACGCGACGAGGTTCTGGAGATGCAGCCCTACCAGACCCTCTGGATTACCAACGCGGAGGATCACGCCGGCAAGCCGGGGCCCTGATCCGGGCGGGCCGGGCTGTGTTAAACTGCGCTCGCAGCGGGTCGGCTCGATAGCCGGCTGCGACCGCGCTACAGAATCATCGCAAGGAAGTTGCATACTATGATCATCAATCCCCGCGTTCGCGGTTTTCTCTGTACTACCACCCACCCGGCTGGCTGCGAAGCCAACGTCAGGAAACAGATCGACTACGTCGAGGCCCAGGGGCCGATATCCGACGGCCCCAGGCGCGTGCTGGTGATCGGCGCGTCTACCGGTTATGGCCTGGCCTCGCGGATCAGCGCGGCTTTCGCTGCGGGCGCGGCCACCCTCGGTATCTTCTTCGAGAAAGAGGGCACCGAGAAAAAGCCCGGTACTGCCGGCTGGTATAACTCGGCGGCCTTCCACAAGTTTGCCGATGAGAAGGGCCTGTACGCCAAAAGCATCAACGGCGACGCCTTCTCCGACGAGATCAAGCAGAAGACCATCGACACCATCAAGGCCGACCTCGGCCAGGTCGACCTGGTGGTCTACAGCCTTGCGGCGCCGCGCCGCCAGCACCCGGTTACCGGCGTGATCCACAATTCGACCCTGAAGCCGATCGGCAAGGACGCGGTGCAAAAAGGCGTCAACACCGACAAGGAAGAGGTCCAGGACTTCCATCTCGAGGCCGCCAGCCAGGAGGAAATCGACAACACCGTCGCGGTCATGGGCGGCGAGGACTGGCAGATGTGGATCGAGGCGCTGGACGATGCCGGCGTACTGGCCGACGGCGCCAAGACAGTCGCCTATACCTATATTGGTGAAAAACTGACCTGGGATATCTACTGGCACGGCACGATCGGCGCGGCCAAGAAGGACCTCGACAAGCGGGTCGTGGCGATTCGCGAGCGACTGGCGGCGAAGGGCGGTGATGCCCGGGTCTCCGTGCTCAAGGCGGTTGTGACCCAGGCCAGCGCGGCCATTCCCGCCATGCCGATCTACCTCGCCCTGCTGTTCAAGGTCATGAAGGAACGGGGTGTGCACGAGGGCTGCATCGAGCAGGTCGACGGCCTGTTCCGGGAATCCCTCTACAACGCCAACCCCTACCTCGACGACGAGGGGCGCCTGCGCGCCGACCGCAAGGAACTGGACCCGGAAGTGCAGGCCGCCGTGGCCGACCTGTGGCAGGACATCAATACCGACACCCTGAAACAACTGTCGGACTTCGAGGGCTACCGCCGCGAATTCCTGCAGCTGTTCGGTTTCGAGGTGGAAGGTGTGGATTACGAAGCCGACGTCGACCCGGTAGTGCCGATCACGCACATGGTGTAAGCCGTGCTGGAACACGGCGTGCCCTTGCAGTTGTCACCGCGGGTACGGCGTATCGTCGCGCCCAATCCGGGCGTGATGACCGGGCCGGGAACCAACACCTACCTGGTGGGAGACGACGAGGTGGCGGTGATCGACCCCGGTCCCGCCATCGCCTCCCACATCGACGCGATCCTCGCTGCCGCCGGCGGCAGGTTGCGCTGGATATTCTGTACCCACACTCACCGCGACCACTCGCCCGCGGCGCTGCCACTGGCCGAGGCCAGCGGAGCGCAGGTGCTGGGCGCCCTGCCTGAAGATCGCATCGCCCAGGACGAGACGTTCCGCCCCGACCTCGAACTGCGCCAGGACGACCTGTTCCAGACCGGGGAATTCCGCCTGCGCGCGGTACACACGCCCGGTCACGTCAGCAACCATTTCTGCTTCCTGCTGGAAGAGGAGGGCATGCTGTTTGCTGGTGACCACGTCATGAATGGCTCCACGGTGGTGATCATTCCGCCGAGCGGCGACATGCAGGCCTACATCGCCTCCCTGCAGCGCCTGCTGCAGTACCCGCTGCGCAGCATCGCGCCCGGGCACGGAGATCTCATCCGTGATGCGCAGGCGGAGATCGAGGGCCTGGTGGCCCACCGCCTGAAACGCGAGGACAAGGTGCTCGCCGGCCTGCACACCACCGGTCGCTGTCATGTCAACGAACTGGTGCAGGTGGTGTACGACGACGTCGACAGCAGCCTGCACAAGATTGCCGTGCTGTCCCTGACTGCCCACCTGATCAAGTTGCGGCAGGAGGGACGGGTGGTTTTATGCTCGGTGGAAGAACACTGGGAAATCACCACGGAGGGTGGGCCGGGCTCCCGATAAGCGCGGAACCCTGTGCTACAATGGCGCCGGTTCGGGCGTTCGGGGCAGAAATGCACGCCCGTAATTTTCCTGACCTTTCGGGTGGGGCATGAAGAAAATCGGCGAATTGCTGGTCGAGCAGGGCAAGATTTCAGAACGCGATCTGGAACGCACCCTACTCGCCCAGGGCGAGATGGGCGAGATGTTTGGCCAGGTCCTGGTCAAGCTGGGCCTGGTATCCGAGCTGGATTTCGCCCAGGCCCTGAGCGCGCAGCTGGATATCCCGCTCTGCGCGCAGGGTGACTACCCCGAAGAGGCGCTGCAACTGGAAGGCCTGGCCCTGGACTTCATGTTCAGCAATGCGCTGGTGCCGATCCGCGCCGACGACAGCGGCGTCGCCTTCGCCGCGACCGTGCCCCAGGATCCTTTCCTCAGCAAAGCGCTGCGCATGGCGCTGGACCGCCCGGTGTCGGTATTGCTCGGCCTGGAAAGCGATATCAATCGCGCCCTGCAGGCCTACGCCGGCGGCGCTGAAGAGGGTGGCGAAGACGAACTGCTGGACCAGTTCGCCGGCCAGTCCGACGACGAGTTCATCGAGCACCTGCGCGACCTCGCCAGCGAGGCGCCGGTCATCCGCCTGGTCAACCAGATCATTCACCGGGCGCTGGACCTCTCCGCCTCGGATATCCATATCGAACCCTTCGAGGACGGCCTGCACCTGCGCTACCGGGTGGACGGTGTGCTGCAGGAATACCCGGACGCACCCGCCGCCAGCCTGCGCGCGGCCATCGCCTCGCGGATCAAGCTGCTTTCGCACATGAATATCGCCGAGTCGCGGCTGCCCCAGGACGGCCGTATCATGACCCGGGTCAAGGGGCACGAGCTGGACCTGCGGGTATCCACCATCCCCACGGTGCACGGTGAGAGCATCGTCATGCGGGTGCTGGACCGGGAGAGCATCCGCCTCAGCCTGCCTGACATGGGCTTCAGTGACGACACCCTGCGCAAGTACCAGGAGCTGCTGGCCCGGCCGCACGGCGTATTGCTGGTGACCGGTCCCACCGGTTCCGGCAAGACCACCACGCTGTATGCCTCGCTGGCGTCCCTCGATTCGGACCGGCTCAAGATCATTACCGTGGAAGACCCGGTGGAATACCAGCTGCAGGGGGTGAACCAGATCCAGGTGCAGTCGCAGATCGACCTCACCTTTGCCCGCGCCCTGCGCTCCATCCTGCGCCAGGACCCCGACATCATCATGATCGGCGAGATGCGCGACACCGAAACCGCGCAGATCGGCGTGCAGTCGGCGCTCACCGGCCACCTGGTGCTCTCCACCCTGCACACCAATACCGCCGCCGGTGCGATCACCCGCCTCGAGGACATGGGTATCGAACGCTACCTGATTACCTCCTCGGTAAATGGCGTGCTCGCCCAGCGCCTGGTGCGCACCCTGTGCGCGGAGTGCAAGCAACCGGTGGAGCTTGCACCCGAGGCGATGCAGCGGATCGGTATCGCGCCCTTCATGCCCGCGGGCCGCAGCACCGTCTACCGGGCCGAGGGCTGCGAGCACTGTATGCACACCGGTTACCGCGGGCGCACCTCGATCCACGAGCTGTTCGCCCTGGACGAAACCATGCAGCGGGTGGTGATGGGAGGCGCGGACGCCGGCGTCCTGCACGGCGCTGCGCGCCGGCAGGGCATGATCACGCTGTTCGAGGACGGCCTGCGCAAGGTCGCCGCCGGGCAGACCTCACTGGAGGAAGTGCTGCGGGTTACCCAGGACCAGAGCGAGGAGCAGCCGTCGTCGCCGGTGGGCGTCGAGGCCGCTTTCGACCAACAGGTGTCCGCCTGATCCATGGCTGCGTTCAGTTACCGGGCAGTCAGGCGCGACGGCAAGGCCGTCGAGGGCGTCATCGAAGCGGAGGGCCAGGAGCTCGCGTCGCGCCAGTTGCGCGCCCAGGGCCTGACCCTGCTGAAACTGGAACAGGGCGGGAGTGCCGCCGCCAGCGGCAGGGATGCCGGCAAGCCGCCCGGTCGGCAGGCGGTGTTGTCCATGACCTCCGAGCTGGCGGTGTTGCTGCGCGCTGGCCTGCCGCTGGATCGGGCGCTCAAGGTGCTGATCGACATGGCCGCCGAGCCCTCCCTGCATAACCTGCTCAATGACCTGCTGGCCGCCGTCAAGGGTGGCAAGCCGCTGTCGGATGCGCTGGCCCAGCACGAGCGGGTGTTTGGCGGCTTCTATATCAACATGGTGCGCTCCGGCGAGGCCAGTGGCCAGTTGTCGGCGGTGCTCGATCGCCTGGTTGAATACCTGGAGAATGCCCGCGCCAACCGCGACAGCGTGATGTCGGCGCTGATTTACCCGAGTATTCTCGCGGTGGTCGCCTCGCTGGCGATCGCCCTCATGCTGGGTTTTGTGGTTCCCCAGTTCGAGAGCCTGTTCGAGGACATGGGCGATGCCCTGCCAGTGCTGACCCGCATGGTTCTCGATGTGTCCGAGGTCATCAAGGCGTGGTGGTGGCTGCTGGCGCTGCTCCTGTTTGGTGGCGTGCTGGCCTTCCGCAACTGGTCATCAACCGAGCAGGGGCGTTTGTCGCTGGACCGGCGGATGTTGGGCCTGCCCTTCGCCGGGCCTATCGTATTCGAGTTCGAAGTGGCAAAATTCGCCCGCACCACGGGAACTCTGCTGGGCAATGGTGTGTCTTTGTTGAAAGCGATTTCCATTGCCATCGAAACCGTGGACAACCGGGTACTGCGGCAGTCGTTGCAAGTATTGCCACCGGCGGTAAAAGCCGGCAAGCGCATGTCCGTGGCGCTGGACGAAACCGGCATGTTTACGCCGATGGTCGTGCAGATGGTGCGGGTCGGTGAAGAATCCGGCAGTTTGGACAAGATGATGCTGGAACTGGCCGACGTATTCGACCAGCATGTGCAGTCCGGAATAAAACGCGGACTGGCCCTGTTGGAACCGGTACTGATTTTATCCATGGGCCTGATAATAGCGATAATCATGATCGCGATCCTGACGGGGATACTCTCGGTCAACAATCTGGCGATGTAGCCAGCTATTTTTTACTCAGCCGGTGCAGGGTGATGCGCCGGCGCAAGGAACGGCAAATGTATTTGAAGCAGAAAAGAGCGCCCGCGGCACGACGCAATTCCGGTTTTACCCTGATGGAGCTGCTGGTGGTACTCGCGATCCTCGGCTTGCTGGCCGGGCTGGTGGGTCCCCAGGTGCTCAACACCCTGGGCGGGGCCAAGACCAAGACCGCGGGTATCCAGATTCGCGACCTCGAACAGGCCCTCGAGATGTACAAGCTGGATGTCGGTCGCTACCCCTCCACTGCCCAGGGCCTGCAGTCCCTGGTGGAAAAGCCCGCCGATGCTTCTGGCTGGAATGGTCCCTACCTGAAATCCGGTGTACCGCTGGACCCCTGGAGCCGTGAGTACCACTACAAGTATCCCGGCGAGCACGGGGAGCTGGACGTATTCACCTATGGCCAGAACGGGGCGCCGGGTGGTGATGGTGAAGATCGGGATGTGGGTAACTGGGATCGCTGAGCCGGCCGGCCGCTGTCCCGGGAGCCGCATTGTTCTGCACAACTCCCCTGCCATCCGGGAGCGGGGATTCACGCTCCTCGAAATAATGGTGGCTATTGCGGTCGTCGCCCTGTTGCTGGCCGTTTCGATTCCCGGCACCCAGCGCATGTACCAGTCCATGCAGTACCGCGAGTCGCTGCGCGACGCGCTGGCGATTTTCACCGAAGCGCGGCGCGAGGCCCTCGACAGCGGCAGGGCGCAGGACGTGGAAATTGAACCGGCCAGCCGCAGCATCAGCCTCAACCAGCATCGCCAGCAATTGCCCGAAGGTTTCTCCCTCGGGGTGACCGCGGCCGGGGAATTGATGCGCCAGGGAATAGCGGTTATCCGCTTCTATCCCGAGGGCGGTTCGACAGGGGGGGATGTGGAAATCACTGCACCCTCGGGGCAGACCACGCGCCTGACCGTTGACTGGCTCATGGGCAGTGTCAGGCAGAGTACTGATGGGTAATTCCTTTGTCGCCACAAGCGCAGCCGGGACACGCCAGCGTGGATTCTCCCTGCTGGAAATGGTGGTCGCCATCGCCATCCTCGGCCTGACGCTCGGGGCGCTGTACCAGGCCGCCGGCGGCGCAACACGCAATGTCCGGACTTCCGAACGCTACGCCTATGGTGTCGAGCTGGCGCGCTCGCTGCTCGCGCAGAACCAGTTGGTGCCCGCTGGCGGGGTCAGCGACGCGGGCAAGACCGCGGGTGGCTTCGAGTGGCGGGTCCAGTCGGTGCCGCACCCGCTGCAGCGCGGCCAGCTGGGCAATTTCCACTTGCACGATATCGAGATCGGTGTCGCCTGGTTTGACGGCAGCAAGCGCAAGGAGGTTGTGCTCAACTCCGTGGTGGAGGCGAGGTCCGATGGCCGCTGAAAGCGCTCGCGGTTTTACCCTGGTGGAAGTGATGGTCGCCCTCGTGGTGCTATCGCTGGTATTGCTCGGTGCCGTGACCGGAATGCGCACCCTGGGGAATACCCAGGCCTCCCTGCAGCGGGTCACCGACAGGGTGGATGAGATGCGCACCGTCAGCAGTTTCCTGCGGGATCTGCTCGACTCGGCGGTGGTGGGCAGTAACACCGGCGGGTTGACGCTCGGTGGGGGCGTACAGGATTCCACCTATTTTCGCGCTGGAGATGGTTATCTGGAATGGAAGACGCGGATACTTTTCGGCGAATCCTTCGGCGGCAGTTACGTTGTACGCCTGGCCCGTGAAGACGATCAACTGATGTTGCGCTGGCTGGGGCCGCTGCAGGTGCTCGCCACCGATGTGCAGTGGGAGAAAGCGCCCTCACGCACCCTGGTATCCGGGGTGGAAGAATTCTCCGTGGATGTGCGCAAGGAATTCGACAGCGACTGGATATCTGACTGGGAGGAAACCAGTCTCTCCCCGGCGCTGGTGAGGCTGAATATCAAGGCGAAGGATCGGTTCTGGCCCGAACTGATCGCGGCGGTGCCGCGATGAAAGCGCAGCAGCGGGGTGTAGCGCTGGCGATTGTGGTCTGGTTTCTGGCGGCCATGGCGCTGTTGGTGGCGGGAATCGTTGCCCATGCGCGTATTGAAACTGGAGGAGCCCAGCTGCATCTCGCCCGGGCCAAGGCAGTCGCGGCGGGTGATGGCGCGATGGTTCTGGCGATGCTGGATCGATCCGGAGGGTTTCAGTCCAGTGCCGATGCGCCGCTGGTCTCGGAGTCGCTGCAGCGCGTCGGCGACCTCGATGTCCGGGTGCGTATTTACCCGAGTGAGGGCTTTGTCGACCTCAATTCGGCCCCGGCTGAAATTCTTGCCGCCCTGTTCCAGTATGCTGCCAAACTACCGCCCGCCAATGAGCAGGAACTGGCAAACAATGTGGTACAGTGGCGCGATCTTAGATCACAGCGCAGGTCGGTTGATGAACCGCAGCGTTTCTACTCGCTTGAAGACCTGTTGCGGGTGGATGGGGTGACGCGGACGCTGGTCGACGGCATTCGGGATTTTGTTATCCCCGGCGACTGGGTGCGCGGCGGAGTAGACTGGAGCGCAGCGCCGCAGGAATTGTTTGCGCTACTGCAGAGTGTCAGTCCTGAATTGGCTGAAAAGGCGCAGCGTCGTCGTGAGGTCCTGTCGAGTGGCGGGGGGAAGCAGGGCGGCTTTGAGGTCGGCGGGAGCTCTACTTACCGTGTCGATGCGCTGGTTGAATATGGCGGACGTACCTGGTTGCGCCGGCGCTGGATGCGGCTGGGGTCAAGCCGGGATTCGTCGCTGCCCTGGGTGATATTGCGCAACGAAGCGCCCCGGGTAGTAAGCGGGGCAATATAAAATGGGGATAATCAATGCTTGAGTCGGGGCAGAACTGGGAACTGTTCGGCTACGATACCCGAAACCTGGGGCGGCAAATCACTGCGGCTTTCCGGGAGTTTATCTGGTCCTATGACTCTCCCCTGCGTGAGCGGCTCGACGAGGTTGTGTGCCTGCGCGATGGAGATCGCGAACAGCATTACCATGCGGGAAAGGCCTGTGAAGCAGCGCCTTCCCAGTGCAAGGCCGTCCTGCTGCCGGAAGATCTCGCGCTGACCCGTCAACTGCGTTTTCCATTGGCCGTTGAGGCGGAACTCGAAGGTGCGGTGGCCCTTGAAGCCGCCGCCAGCAGCCCCTTTGCCTCTGCAGATACCGGCGTTGGTTGGCAGGTGGCGTCGCGCGACGAGCAGTATCTCTACGTGCAACTGGTCATTGTCTCGCTGAGTGCCGCCATGACCTATATCAGCCATCACTACGGCAGTCACGACGCCCATGCCCAGGAGGTCTGGGTGCTTGCAGGTGAACGCCTGGTGGTGGTGCGGGGCTTTGGCGAAGCGGTGAGGGAACGCCTGTACCGGCAGCGGCTGCTCCGGGTGGTTTCGATGATCGGGGTCGCCGCGGCGCTGTTGTTCGTGCTCGTCCTGGCGGGAGCGGGGAGCAAGAAGTGGGAGCTGGAGCGACTGAGCGCGCTGGAGCAGACCACCCGGCAGGAAGCCGCCGAGGCGATGCGCCTGCGTTCGGTGGTGGGTGACTCCAATGAACTGATAGCGGCGGTCAACGAAATTTCCTCGCAGTACCCCAACCCGCACATGGAACTGGCGCGACTGACCCATCTGCTGGAAGACTCCGCCTATATCGATCGCCTGTCGATAGAGGGGCGCGAGATGGATATCCAGGGCAAGGCAGTGAACGCGGCGCAGATGATGGAGCTGCTCACCAAGCAGGACGCCTGGTCTGGAGTGACCGCGGGAAGCCCGATCCGCAAACTGCCCAACAGCAACCGGGAGCAGTTTCACCTGAAAATCCAGCGGGGGTTGGCCAGTGATTGACTGGGTCAAAACCCACCGTCGCAGCGCGGCTATTTGTGGTATCGCCCTGCTGGTGCCATTACTGTTGTACCTCAAGCTACTGAGTACAGCCTGGGGCTGGCGCGCCCAGTACAGTGACAGCATCGACAATATCGAGCCGCGACTCGCCCGGATGCGGGGCGTGCTGGAAGTGCAGGAGCAACTGCAGTCGCTGGCCCGGGATGCGCGACAACAGCGCGCGCGCCTGGTGTATCCCGCGACCACGGACCGGGCCGGGGTAGCGGCGTCGCTGCAATCCGAACTGCGTAAACTGATGGGCGATGCGGGCCTCACTGTGGCGGATAGCCAGGTGCTGCCGGTGCGTGAAGAGGAACGATTCGATTACATTGGCATCCGCCTTACGGTGTCCGGCGACATAGCCAGCCTGGACCAGGCGCTGGCGCAGCTGGCCCAGTTCAAGCCGCTGGTGATGGTGGAGTCGCTGGAAGTCTGGCCCGCCCGGCAGGGGCGTCGCAACAGTGATCCCGAGGCGCAGGACGCGACTGCCACCCTGCGCTTGCTGTCACTGAGGTCAGTGATATGAACAATCTGCTGAAGCGCTATCGCGATCAATCGGACCCACTGCGCACCGAGCGCGGTGTCGAACTGCTGGTAGTGGCGCTGGTCGTCCTGTTGCTGGCCCAATTGCTGTGGTCGGCGGCGCGACTGCTGTTTCCCGCAATGCCCGGGGCCGTGGAACCCACCGCGGACGCCATGCGGGTGGTGGCGGCCACTGCGGCGGAATTGCCTGGTGCCGAACAGCGCGCCGAAATCCGTAGCCGCCCGCTGTTCTGGGAAAGCCGCCGGTCGCTTGTAACCGAGGCGGAACCCGAGCCGGTTCAGGTGGTCGAGGACAAACCGGCGGAAGTCAGACTGGGCAAGATCAGGGATGTTACCTTGACCGGTGTTTTTGGCAGCGGAAAGTCGGCTGGTATCATTTACCTTGCCAAGGGCAAGGAGCGGCGGATCATGGTCGGCGAGTCGGTCAACGGGTGGACGCTCGATACCGTCGAACCCACCCGCGCAGTCTTCCAGGGCAATGGCAACACCGCGGAGCTGGACCTGAAGCAGGGCACTATCGAGTTTGTGGAAACTGCGCCGTCCGACTCCGGTAAAACGGGTGCGGCGACAGGTGAAAGCAGTAAAGCCGAACCAGAAAAGGAGCGAACCCTGACTCTTGGCGGGCGGCGCTAGCAATGTGGGACCGAAAAAATTGGGTAACAGGCCAACAGGAATGAAAACTCTTCGACTAGCATTTAGCGCGCTAGGTATCGCGATATTGAGCAGCTGCGCCTCGGTAGAGCAGAACACCACTGGCGCGCTGCCGGTGGGCAAGCAGGCAGAGCAGGAGTCGACTGCACCTGCGCTTGCCACCTCTGCGGAGGAGCTGGCCCGGCAAAAGGCTGCACAGTCGGAGGGCCGTGAAACGGTGCTCTACCGGGGAAGCGATCGCATGGTCAATCTGCCGGCGAAGCAGGAGCCGGTGAAATTCGTCGGTGACGATGTCAGCCTCAATTTTGAACAGGCGCCGCTCAGTGAGGTCACCCACGCGGTACTGGGGGATATCCTCAAGCTGGACTATGTGGTCGACCACCCGATCCAGGGCAAGGTAACACTGCGCACCCGCACGCCCATTCCCCGCGACCAGATTCTGGAAGTGCTGGAGTCCCTGCTCAAGTCCAACAACACGATCATAGTGCGGCGCGCCGATGGCCGCTATCTGGTGACCGGTGACAACCAGGGTTCGAAGCTCGCCCCCAGCCTGTCGAATCCGGGTGACCAGGGCGCAGGTTATTCAACGGTCATCGTGCCGCTGCAGTACATCAGCGCCGGTGCCATGGCGGAAATTCTTCGCCCGGTGGCGGAGGAGAGCGCCTTCGTGCGCATCGACAACGCCCGCAACCTGCTGATGCTGGCAGGTACCCGGGAGCAGATCGATGGCTGGCTGGATATGGTTGGCACCTTCGATGTCGACCAGCTCAAGGGTATGTCCGTGGGCCTGTTCCCGCTGGAGAACAGCAGTGTGGAAGAGGTGACTGCGGCCCTCGATGCAATGATGGGCGCCACGGAGGAAGGGGCCGGCATGCGCAACCTGATCCGCGTGGTGCCGGTGGAGCGCCTCAACAGCATTCTTATCGTCACACCGCGGGCGCACTACCTCGACAGCGTCCAGCAGTGGATCACCCGTCTCGATGACGCCCACCACTCGGAATACGACTCGCGCCTCTATGTCTACCCGGTGCAGAACACCACAGCAAAGCGCCTCGCTGAACTCCTGAACAGCATTTATGCCGGCGGCAGCGGTTCGACCCGCACCAGCGGCAGCGGGGTGGGCGATGCCGGTGGGGTGGCACCCGGCATGAGCGCCGAAAGTCTCGGCAGCAAGTCGGGCACTTCCGGCGCCAGCAGCAGCGCGGGCAGTTCCTCGGCGAATTTCCAGATGGACCAGGGCGGTCGCGAAGCGGTTGCCGATGTCCGCGTGGTGGCGGATGACGAAAACAATGCCCTGATGATCTACGCCTCGCCGATGCAGTACCGGATTATTGAAAGTGCGCTGAAGCAGCTGGATGTCGAGGCTACCCAGATACTGATCGAAGCCAGCATCATGGAAGTGTCGTTGACGGACCAGCTCCGCTACGGGCTGGAATGGACTTTCAATGGCGCCCTTGGGAATGGCTACGAGGGGATTGGAACTCTGGTAAACCAGGGTGACGCATCCGGGCCGTCCTCCGTGTTTCCGGGTTTCTCCTACGTTATATCCAGTGGCAGTGGCAACGTCAACGCGATACTGAATGCCCTGGCTTCAGATAGCTTGCTCAATATTATTTCCAGCCCCTCGGTGATGGTGCTGGATAACCAGTCTGCATACATTCACGTGGGATCGCAGGTGCCGATTATCGACTCCCAGACCGGCACGCTCGATTCGATCTCCAGTGGCAGCAACGACAATTTCAACCGGGTGACCCAGTCGATCACCTACAAGGACACCGGCGTCAAGCTGGAAGTGACACCCTCGGTCAATGCCGGCGGGCTGGTGACCATGGAGGTCAAGCAGTCGGTGACTGACGTCGGCACCATTGATGATGCCACCGGGCAGCGCAATTTCCTCGAGCGCAATATCCAGAGCAAGGTGGCAGTGCGCTCGGGCGAATCGGTGGTACTCGGCGGCCTGATCCAGGAAAACACCACCGAGGGCTCCCAGGGCCTGCCCTGGTTGCATGACATTCCCGTCCTGGGGTCGCTGTTCGGCGTGGATAACAGCACTTCCCGGCGTACGGAGTTGCTGGTGATCATCACCCCGCGGGCCCTCTACAATGCCCAGGAGCTGCGCGATGTGAGCAAGGAAATGCGCTCCAGGGTGCGCAACCTTGACCTGATCTCGGTGCCCCTGCCTGCAGCGAGCGTCCCCGCTGCGGCGCCCCCGGCAGGCGGGGCGGAATAACCCGCGCAGAATGACCTGCAACTGCAGTTATCTTCGGTAATTTTCACAGCCCGCAAACCCATTGTGCGGGTGAGGGGTCACAGGAGCTTCGCTGTTTCGGGCATGCGGTTGAGGCAATTGACCGCCAGCTGAGACCGATTTGCGCCGCTTGCGCGCGAGGCGCAGTCACGGTCACCGGGGCCGGGTACTTTCAATGCGGATTCTCCCGGTTTGCCAACGCATAGGAATTGCCCGGCGGGTCGCGTATAATCGCCGCCTTTCGGGCCTAAATAGGTAAGCAAAACAGTATGTTGCGAATTATGTTGTTGTCCCTGGTATTGCTGGTCAGTGCCTGTGGCAAATCCCCCGACTCGATGGTCGGAAGCGGGGATGCCTCCCGCGAAAAGCTGGAGCAGCGGGCGGAGGAGCGCTGGCGCGCCAGAATTGCACACGATTGGGGCAAAGCCTGGGAATACGAGTCTCCAGCGTTTCGAGAAGTTTTTCCTAAACAGCTGTATGTCAAAAAGTTTTCATATACAGCGAACTGGGAGTTGACAGGTTTGGAAGTCATTGAATATGATCCTGAGGCGGCTGTGGCGAGTGTGGTGGTCAGGGTCATGTCCAGGCCTACCAAACAAACTTCCGCAGCGGCTAGGGCCATAGGTGCTATGCAACGCGAACTGCACGAGAAGTGGATACTTGTCGACGGGGAGTGGTGGTTTAGCGCTGGCCAGTAGCTGTTGCGAAGTTGACAGCTGGTTGCAGCTAGCAATAATAGCGCTAGCAATCTGTTTTACGGTTGTGAACAAGACTAGACATTAGGAGTCTCCTTATGAACTCAAGCTTTAAGCCTCTTGGCCTTGCTGCGGCAGTTGCGACTGCAACCGCAGGCTACGCGGGTGTGGTAAACGCGCAAGCGTCTCTGGCGGGTAACACCCAGCTGGGCGACCTGGCGCTGGTACCCTACTACACCACTCTGGGTGGTTACGCCACTGGCGTAAACATCATCAACACGTCTGACAAGACCCAGGCTGTCAAGGTTCGCTTCCGTCGCGCACCTGACTCCATGGACGCGCTGGACTTTAACGTTGTACTGTCTCCCTACGACATGTACACCGGTTACATCGCCGCTGCTGGCGATGACATCCGTTTCTACTCCAACGACAACAGCTGTACTGCTCCCGGCTACACCGATACCAGCGCCACTCCGTACTTCGAGATGCCCAGCATCTACCGTACCGACGCTGACACCGGTTACATCGAAATCATCAGCATGGGCTCTCCCACCGCTGAAACGATGCCTGTAGCGGTTTCTGCCAAGCACGATGCCACTGGTGTGCCGTACAACTGTGACCAGGTTCGCGACAACTTCTTCGCAGACGGCGTAGCCGGCACTGCCAAGGGTGTTGTGAGCTCTGTCGAATCCTGGCAGTTCAACGATCTGGCCAAACTGGTCCAGAACACCTGGGAAGCGTCTCCTGACTCACTGAAAGTGTCCTACTTCATCAAGTCTGACGACTCTGGTGTTGAATTCGGCAACAACGCTGTACACATTGCTGAGTTCATGGACGGTGCCTCCATCACCAACCAGGAAAAAGGCGTGTTCTCCGGCGACCTGCAGGGCTTCGACCACCCCGACCTGAACGGTGGTGCTCCGGCTTCTACCGGTATTTCCGGTGCTGCTACCTACGGCCTGTACGCGCCGCTGCGTTGGACTCTGGGCGCTGATGCCCTGATCAACGACTGGTCAGCCAACGACGCTGGTCCGTTCTCAGTCGATACCGACTGGGTTGTGACCATCCCCGGCCAGTACGTGATGCTGGACCTGCCTGACTACCTGCGTGACCTGGCTGGAACACTGGCTGTGCCTCCGGCGACTGACCTGGTTGGCGTCAACGACGTATGTCTCACCACCCCTTGCGACAACCGGGACATCCCGATGACCGCAACCTTCACCGTCTACGACCGTGAAGAGCGTGGCATCCTGATCGAGGAGGGTGATCTGGTGGTTTCTCCTGCACCGCCGCCCGAAATCTCCATCGACGCGCTGCCCAACGAGGTTAACGTGATCGAGTGGGGTGCGGCTCCGGTTCTGGAAGCGCCTGAAATCTTCACCACCAGCAACACCCTGGGCTCTATCGACGACCTGCAAGTGCCCGAAGGTGCTACTTTTGGTTGGGTAAACCTGGCAGCGGTAGCTACTACTGCCAAGACTCAGCAGATCTGCGAGTACGATCAGCCGGCGACTATCCCGCTGACCATGACCTGTACCCCGACCGACTCTCCGGCGCCGATGATTGGCTTCGTGGCTTGGCAGCGTAACTTCGATGCCCTGCCCGCAGCTAACTACGGTCGTATCGTAGAGCACAGCCGCGTCCAATCTTCTAGCTAAGATGCCGCGCTGATGTAGTACCCAAGCCGACACCTTCGGGTGTCGGCTTTTTTATTCCCCCTCTGATAGAAACTCGCTGGATTTAACCTTGATGCCTAGAATCAGAAATTGCCTGACTATCGTCATAGGCGCACTCGCATTTTCCCACCTGGCTGTGGCGGACGAGATCATCGTCCAGGATGGCAATGCGACGATATCGCAAGAACAACTTACCTATATGGTGACAAACTGGACTGCCCAGATGCGTTCGGCAGCCATTCTGGATGATGGGGATCGTCTGGAACTGCTGAACCTTGAACTCGCGGGAATCAAGATCGCCAACCAGGCCGAAAAAATAGTCGCCGACGACGTTGCGCTGCGCCAGTCCTATCAAACCGACCTGAGGGCATTCAAACGCAATTTCGTCCTCAAGCAATTCGAACAGAATATCAAGTACCCGGATTTCTCCAGGCTGGCGCGCGAGCGCTACGATGTGGAGAAAGACAAGTACGCGCTGATTCCGGAGCGCCGGCTGGCCTCCCACATTTTGCTGGAATCGGGCCCCGGGGAGCCGAGAGAGGAGAAACTGGCCAAAGCCCAGGAAATCCTCGACCAGCTTCGCGCGGGCGCGGACTGGGAGGAGATGGTGGCTGCCTACTCGGACGAACCCAACGCTGCGCAAAAAAAGGGCCTGTTCGATTACTGGATGACCTACGGCGACAAGCGCGTTTCTCCTCCTTTTAGCGAGGCCGTATTCTCCGTGGAAAAAGTCGGCGATTTTGCCGAGGTTACCCAGTCGCAATTTGGCGTACATGTCATCAGGCTTGACGGGATCCAGGAAAAATCCTACAAGACCTTTGATGAGGCGAAGGACGGTATCATCAAGGAGCTGAAAGGTGAGTACCGTCGCCTTGCGTTGAAAGACTACCTTGTACAGTTCAACATGAGTGACAACGTTGTGGTTGACGACGATGCGGTGAAAGCGATTCTCGCTCCCTACGCCGATGCTGCTGAAGCTGAGGCTGACGAAACCACTACTGCGGAGTAAATACCACCTTGGCCTCCGTTGCGGTATTACTGTGTACCTATAACGGGGGCAGTTTCCTCACCGAACAGCTAGCGTCGATTGGCGCCCAGGATTTTACCGGGCGCTCAATCCGGCTCGAGGTCCACGCGTCGGATGACGGCTCTACCGATGCCACCTCCGCAGTTCTGAATGAGTGGAAGGGAACCTGCAGCGCGGCGCTGGTCTCCCGGCGTTGTGGTCCTGGTAAAGGGCACGCGGCCAACTTTCTCTCCCTGGTTGCCGCGCCGGAAATTTCCGCCGACTACTACGCCTATTCCGACCAGGACGATATCTGGGACAGCGATAAGCTCGAGCGCGCGTTGACGGCGCTGGAGCGGGTCCCCGCTGGGATTCCCGCCCTGTACTGTGCCCGCACCCGTTCGATCTCGGCCCGTGGCAAGGCGACCGGCAAGTCACCGCTGTTCTCCCGTCCGCCCTCCTTTAGCAATGCCCTGCTGCAGAACATCGCCGGCGGCAATACCATGGTGATGAACGCCGCTGCCCGGCAGCTACTGGCGACCGCGGGCTCGGTGGACGTGGTCAGCCACGACTGGTGGACCTACCTGCTGGTCGCTGGCGCGGGTGGCCGCGTGATGTACGATGCTGAGCCCTGCCTCAGCTACCGGCAGCACGAGGGCAATGTCATCGGTGACAGCCTCGGGACCGGTTCGCGGCTGCGCCGTTACAAGCGCTTTCTCCACGGTCGCAACCGCGACTGGTATACCCGCAACATCACCGCGCTGAAGCAGAACATGAGCCTGTTGACGCCGGAAAACTGCTCTATCCTGGAAGCCTTCGAACAGGCGCGGGAAGCAAATTTGATCAACCGGGTTCGCGCGTTGACCCACAGCGGGGTGTATGCGCAGACGGCAATCGGGCAGCTGGGTCTCTATACCGCCACATTGTTAAAGAAAATCTGACCAGCACACGTATAATGCGGAATTTCCTCGATTCTGCACTGAAGCCCCATTCATCATTTCCATGACCGACCCCAAGCAATTGATCGTTGTTCTCGGTGCCCATCGTTCGGGTACCTCGCTCTGTGCGGCCGCCGTAGAGGCGCTGGGCGCAGAGACCTGCCTGGGGGAGCACTACGCCAACGAGGAAAACCGCAAGGGTTTTTTTGAACACCCGGAGATTGTCGAATTCAACGACAGCCTGCTGGAGCACTGCGGTGGCAGTTGGGATAACCCCCTGTTCGAGGGCGGGCAAATACTGGCCGGTGCCGGGATAGAGCCCTGGGTCGAGCGGGCTGTGGCCCTGTTCTCGCAGATCTACGGCGCCGCGCAACGACCGGTTATCAAGGATCCGCGCATCTGCCAGCTGTTCAGTTTCTGGCGTGAGGTTTTCAATCGCTCGGGTTTCAGCGACGGCCAGATTTTTGTCGTGCACACCTTGCGCGACCCGGCAGAGGTTGCGGTGTCCCAGCGCAAGCGGGCACAGGACAACCCGCTTTTTTACGAGTACGGCAGGAACCTTGCCGAGGGGGCTGCACTATGGGCCTCCCTGACGGCCCAGTCCCTGGAACAATCCCGGGGCCTGCAGCAGCTGTGCCTGGGTTACGCCGGATTGCAGGCGAATGCCGATGAGCTGATGCCGCGCCTGGCAGACTTCCTGAACCTCGATGCAGAGCGCAGGTCGGTGGCTACCTTCGCCAGTGAGTTTGTCGATCCGGGGCTGTACCGCAGCGTCGCGCCCGACGAGGCGCGGGCAGAGACCGCGGCCATGCTGCCGCAGGCGGAGGAGATGTATACGCGCCTCCTTTCCCTGCTGGAGGGTTTCGATACCAGCGTCGCCGCAGAGGCAGTGGCGATCTTCCGGCAGGAGGCGTGCCAGCAGCGCCTCGTCCGCATTGCTGCGCCGGCATTGTCGCGCCTTAGTGCCCGCTCACGCCTCGAAAGCCTGGCCTTGCAGCGCTCCCGGGAGGAGATTGAAGACTTTACCCGCCAGGTGCGTGAGCTCGAGCAGAATACCGACCGGGTCCGGCGCGAGCACCGGGAAGTCCTGGAACCGCTGCGCGAGCAGCTGGTTCAGCTGGAGGCGGGAAACGCCGGGTTGCAGTCCCAGCTTGCGGACCAGGCTGCGGAACTGCGGCGGGTGAGCGAAGAAAGTCGCGATACCATCAACCAGCTGCTGCACCAGAAGGGCGTGCTGGAAGAGGATATCCGCTACCAGTCCGAAGTCATCGCGCAGATGGAGGCGTCGACGTCGTGGAAGCTGACACGTCCCCTGCGCGCATTCAACGCCAGGCGGCACGCCCTGGGGGAGTGGCGGGTCCGGCAGTGGTCGCAGGTGCGCCTGAACGCGATTCAGACCTACCACCGCATGAGCCTGACGCATCCGGCGCTCGCCTATGGCCTGCGGCGCCTGGTCAGCCCGCTGTTCCGCCTGCTGAACCTGGTGGTCGGCGGTGGCAACCGCAACCAGGTGCGCCTCGCCGCGAGTGGCCTGCTCTCCCCGATGCTCTACCAGCAGACGGAAAAAGCCGCAGGTTTCGCCCCGCTGGTCAGCGTGATCGTCCCCAACTACAACCACGAGGCCTATCTGCGGCTGCGCCTGGAATCGATCTACTCGCAGACTTACCGCAATTTCGAAGTCATCCTGCTGGATGACGCTTCCAGTGATAATAGTGCGGCAATCCTGCGAGAGTTCCAGCAACGCCATGCCGACAGGACTACCCTGGTCGTCAACGAGAGCAACTCCGGCGGGGTATTTCACCAGTGGGACAAGGGGCTCGGTCTCGCCCGCGGTGACATCATCTGGATAGCGGAGAGCGACGACTGGTGCACCGAGAATTTCCTGCAGAAGCTGGTGCCCTTCTTTGAGAACGAAGCAGTCCAGGTAGCCTACTCGCAGACCGTCTTTATGGACGGGGAGGGGGAGCGACAGACCTGGTCGATCCAGGAATACCTGCACGATATCGATCCGCAGCGCTGGAACCACAGTTTCGTCGCGACGGCCCCCGGGATTGTGCGCGATGCTTTTGCCGTCAAGAATATTATTCCCAACGTCAGCTCGGCCCTGTTCCGCTCGCCGCAGCAACTGGACATTCTCAGTGATCCTGAATGGCGCGCCATGCGGGTTTGCGGCGACTGGGTGCTTTACCTGCACCTGTTGCGCGGCGGGATGCTGGCCTATTCCCCGGAAGCCTGTAACTACTACCGGCAACACGGCAGGAATACCTCGACCTCGTCCCACGTGGAGGACCAGTTCTACCGCGAACACGAAGCCGTGGCGAAAACCCTGTGTGCCCTGTACGACGTCCCGCTCGCTGCACTGCAGCGCCTGCGTGACAACCTGGAAGTTCACTGGCGGGAAACGCGCGGGAATTTTACCGACGAGGCACTCGAGCACTGTTTCAGCGTCGAGCGGATTCAGCGTGAGGCGGGACAGCGAGCGCCCAACCTGTTGATCGCTTCCTATGCCTTCTGCGCCGGTGGCGGCGAGACTTTCCCGGTCAGCCTCGCCAACATCATGAAGTCCCACGGTTACAACGTGACCTACCTGGACTGTGCCCGGGAACCGCGGATGGAGGGCGTGCGCCGCCGCCTGCGGCCGGATATCCCGATAGTTTCCGACTATTCGCAGCTGGAGCGGATCGTCAACGACTTCGAGATCGATATTGTCCACTCCCACCACGCCTGGGTGGACAGTACGATTTTTGAAGTGCTGCCCGAGGACATCCGCAGCCGGATTGTGGTGACTTCGCACGGCATGTACGAGACCATCAACGAGTATGACCTGCGCCACATCCTGCCGCGGCTGGTGCGCAGGTCGGCGGCGATTATCTATGTCGCGGACAAGAACCTGAATGCCATTCGCAGTCACGGCCTGCTGGACGCGGCCAATGTCGAGCGGATTGACAACGCCCTCGAACCGACGGAATTTACCCCGCTCGCACGCAGTGAGCTGGGTATAGGGGACGATGCCTTTGTGCTGACCCTGGTGAGTCGCGGCCTGGTCGACAAGGGCTGGCAGGAGGCCGTCGAAGCGGTGCTCAGGGCGCGGCAGGAGAGTGGCCGGAATATCCACCTCGTCCTCGTGGGCGACGGGCCGGAGTACGAGCGCCTGTCGACCGACGGGGTTCCTGATTGCATCCACCTGGAGGGTTTCCAGGAAAATGTACGCGGCTACTTCGCGCTGGCCGACATGGGCCTGCTGCCCTCGAAGTTCCGCGGAGAGAGCTTCCCCCTGGTGATTATCGAGTGCCTGCAAACCGGCAGGCCCTTCCTCGCCAGTGATCTCGGGGAGATTCGCCGAATGCTGGAGGGCGACCGGAGCATGGCCGGCGCCGTGGTGCCGCTCGTTGGCGACGAAATCGACCTCGACGCGCTGGTGGCCAGCATCGTGCATTTCGCCGTCGACGGCCCCGCCTACCGGGAGGTGTCGCAGGCGGTTCCCGACGCGACCGCGAAGTTCGATCCGGCTGTTCTCGCGCGCAGGCACGACGAGGTCTATCGTTCGGTACTGGCGCAGGACAGCGCACTGGCATAGATAATGTTTTTCCGCACAGAAACTGGGAAATAATGAAAAAGCTCTACCTGCATATCGGAATGGGAAAAACCGGCACGACCGCGCTGCAGGATTTTTTCTGGGATAATCGCACGCAGTTGGCGACGTCCGATATCTGCTACCCGGAGTTCGGTATTCAGTCGAATGCCCATCACCTGCTGTCACCCCATATTCCCCGCTTCCTGGAAGGTGTATGGGATTTCAAATCCGTGGACCAGTGGGCCCCGCGCCTGGCGCAGGTGGCGCAGGACAATATTTTGTTGTCGTCCGAGCTGATGGCCTGGGGTACCGAGGAGGAAGTCCGGAATTATTGCGCCGGGGCTGTCGCCTGGTTCGATGTCAATGTCGTGATCTATCTGCGCCGGCAGGACAATATCATCATGGCCAGCTACAACCAGCAGATCAAGGCCGGTCCGCAGAAACGGCGGATAGACCTGACCTACCGGCAGCAGATCGAACGCTTTGACTACCTCCGTATCCTGCAACCCTGGATAGACGCGCTTGGAGCGCAAAAGATCACAGTCAGGCCCTACGAGAACGAGCAGTTTTACCGGGGGGATGTGCGCCGGGATTTCCTCCACGCCGTATTCGGCCAGGAAGTTGACGACCGATTCACGCTGCGGCAGGAAAATCCAAACCCGCGGCTTTCGCCTGCCTGCGGTGAGTACAAGCGCATGGTCAATAACCTGGCGGACGACGCAACGCACAATGATCGCTTCAACGAATTGTTGATGCGCTACCCGGAGGATCGTCAAGTGCAGGGAGAGGGCGGTTCGGTGGCCCGTTCGGTCCTCTCCCCCCGGCAGCGCGGTGAAATACTGGCGGCGAGCCGCGACGCCAGCGAGACCATTGCCCGCCTGTTCCTCGGCCGGGACAACGGTCGGCTGTTTGTCGAACCCGAGCCCGATCCCGCCACACCGTGGGCTGGTATCGATCTCTCCCGCAAGGAGATCGACACGATTACCGAATTCCTGCGCGAGCAGGATCCCGCCCTCGTGCGTTGGCTCGAACGGCAGGTCGAGGCGAAGATCGATCACCTGGCCTACCAGGTGCGCCACTCGGCCCGCTGCCTCAGCCCCAGTGTCGCCCCCTCCCTTCCTCCGCGGGCCATCTACAAGGTCGGTCCGGAGGATGGCGCGCCGGTGGTCATCGGTGGGCTGGGGGGCAGTGGCACCCGGCTGGTCGCCTCTTTGCTGCGGCGCATGGGTGTTTTCCTCGGCGGAGAGCTCAACGGTTCGCTGGACAACCTCTGGTTCAGTCTCCTGTTCGTGCGGCGATCCATCCTGTTGAAGTCCGAAAGCGAATTTGACCGCCTGGCGTGGCTATTCGCCAACGCGATGCGGCACGGCATCGAGGTGAGCGCCGAACAAATGGAGTTGCTGGAAGCCGCCCGCAACTGCGATCGCAGTCCGGTATTGCCGCCGGAACTGCTGGCGCAGGCGGCGGACTCGCTGTTGAGAACAGCATCGGGTGACAGGAAGCATCCACACTGGGGCTGGAAGGAGCCGAATTCCCACATCGTCCTGCCGCAGCTGGACAGGTGTTTCCCACAGATGAAGTATGTCTATGTGGTGCGCAACGGGCTCGACATGGCTTTCAGTGAAAACCAGAACCAGGTCCGCTACCTGTGGGGTGACCTCCTGCTGGAGGACCCGTCTGCGCCAGGTCCCGAGCGCTCGCTCAAGTACTGGATCGCCGCGCATCGGCGCATGCAGGGTTTCCAGGAGCGCATGGGCGGGCGCCTGCACTTCCTCAATTTCGATCGTTTGTGCCGGGAGCCGGAAGCTGAGCTGGAATTGCTGCGCGAATTCGCGGGAATCCAGATCAGCCGCAAAGAGGTGGCTGAACTCGCCGCCACGGTGCGCGTTCCCGGCAGCAGCGGGCGCTTTCGCCAGCATGACCTGTCACGGTTCGACAGGGCGGATATCGCGTTTGTACGCGACATGGGGTTCGACATTGAATGACATGAACAGAGGTCGGGACGCGACTGATTGTCGGAGGGGGCTGTGAAGGAGCGCTTCGCGCAGTGGCAGGACGCGGTATTCAACCGCCGCATGCTGACCTGTGTATTTACGGGTTTTGTCTCCGGCCTGCCGCTGTATGTCCTGATCCAGCTGGTACCTGCCTGGCTCCGTGAGGGCGGGGTATCGCTGTCGGAGATCGGCCTTTTTGCCCTGGTCGGGCTTCCCTATACCTGGAAGTTTCTCTGGGCGCCCTTCATGGACCGCTTTACCCCGCCGCTGGGCCGCCGTCGCGGCTGGATGCTGCCGTTTCAACTGGCATTGCTGGTGGCCATCGGTGCCCTGGGTATGTTCTCCACGGACGTCGATACCGGGGTGATAGCCGCACTGGCATTCCTGGTGGCCCTGTTCAGTGCCTCCCAGGACATCGCGATTGACGCCTTTCGCCGCGAGATCCTCCCCGACGAGGAGCTCGGCCTCGGCAATTCGATCCATGTGCAGGCTTATCGCCTGTCCAGCCTGATTCCCGGCTCGCTTTCCCTGATCCTGGCCGACCACCTGCCCTGGGCCAGTGTGTTCTGGATCACCGGGGGATTCATGCTGGTCGGTATTGCCATGACCCTGCTGGTGTCCGAACCGGAGGCCCCCTCGCGTATTACCGGGGGCTTCCGGGAGACAGTTGCTGCGCCGTTCCGGGAATACCTGCAGCGCAAGGGCCTGCTGAGCCTGCTGCTGGTCCTCGCTTTCATGTTCCTGTACAAGCTGGGCGACAACATGGCGACGGCCCTGTCGACGCCTTTCTATCTCGATATGGGTTTTACCAAGACCGAAATTGGCGCTGTGGCCAAACATGCGGCCCTGTGGCCATCGGTCATCGGCGGCTTGCTGGGAGGCCTGTTGATGATCCGGCTCGGGATCAATCGCGCACTCTGGGTCTTCGGCGTCGTCCAGGTGGTCAGCATCCTCGGTTTCGCGGTGCTCGCAGCGGAAGGGGTGGGCGCCTCCCTGTGGTTGCTCGCCGCTGTGATCGCCTTCGAATACCTGGGCGTGGGGCTGGGAACCGCCGCATTCACCGCGTTCATCGCCCGGGAGACCAGCCGCCTTTACGCGGCCAGTCAGTTCGCGATGTTTACCGCGCTGGCTGCTGTCCCGCGCACCTTTGCCAACGCAAGCACCGGATTTATTGTCGAGCAGTCCGGGTGGTATACATTTTTCCTGCTCTGCGCGGTTTTTGCGCTGCCGGGTATGTTGATGCTGTTGTGGGTGGCGCCCTGGAATGGCAGGGCCGCAGACAGCGAACAGGCAGAAAATAATGCGGGATTGTCCGCCGCGGAAAGCGGGCAGTAGTGCGAGCGGCCAGCCGCGGCTCCGGGGGGTTGGTTTCCCGGCCGTACATGGCAAGGCGAGACGTCCCAGGGATAGAGGCAAGCCATGAAAAAACTGATATTACATCTCGGGAGGGCGAAAACCGGCAGCAGTACGCTGCAGGAAGCTTTCGGCGCCGCAAGTGAATCCCTGCGGGACCAGGGTGTGATGTATCCCTCCTTCAAGCCCTACAATCACTCCTTCCAGTTCACCGTTCTATTCAAGGAAGACCCTCGCGCCACCTTTTACTACCGGCAGTTTGCGCCGGCCGACGAGGCGGAATGGGATGCAGAAAAGGCGCGACTCACGAGGCGCTGGTCCAGGTTCTTCGACTCAGCCAACAGCGGAGTATGGATTATTTCCGCGGAAAACCTGCCCGCCATGTCGGTTGCTGAAATCCAGGCCGTCGTGGATTTCGTGCGACCGTATTTCGATGAGGTGGTGGCGATCGCCTATGTCCGTCATCCCGAAACCGTGCTGAGGAGCCAGTGGGAGGAGTTCGTCAAGGTGATGGAGGCGGATGTCAGCGGGCAGGAGCTCCTGGAACAGACGGTTCGCAGCTATAACTTCCGCTTCCTCAATCGCTGGAGCGAGGTGCTGGGCAAGGACAGGATTGTTGTCCGGCCTTTCGATACAGAGCGCTTCCTGGGCGGTACGTTGCAGTCGGATTTCCTGCATTTCGCCGGCCTGCAACACATCGATCTGCCCTTGGTGGACACCCCCGCCAACGTGTCCCTGGGCCGCGAAGGCGCGGCCTTCCTGCAGGCCTACAACGCGCGTTATCCGCTTTATATAGACGGCAAAGCCAATCCCCGGCGCGGCCTGGTCGGACACCTGCACGAACTGTATTCCGCCATGCGCGAGGTCCCGACCCAGCCGCTGAAATTCGCTGTGCGCTTCAGTCGTGAGGAAGCCGAGCACATCAACAGCCAGATTGAACTGGTCAACAGCTATCTGCGACCGGAGGACCGTTTCCACCCGGTGGTTGCAAGCGAACAGCCCACCCGGGTGCCCCTGCCCTCGGATATTCCCCTCGATTACTTTGTCGACCTGGTCAACCAGCTCGCCCTGCGTATCGAACGCCTGATAGAGAAAGAGCGGTGAACCGGGCTCACTGGCAGACCACCCCGGGTTGGCGAGTTGTCTCGATATCCATGTTCAGCGGGCTGTCCGGGAAACGCGTTGCCCATGCCGTCTTGCCCGCAAGGGCTGCGGCAGCGTGCCGGGACCTGCTGGCGGGTATTGGAGGCGCATGAACAAGCGCAAGCTGATTATCCACGCCGGGATGCGCAAGACGGGATCGAGCGCCATCCAGGATTACCTGTTCAGCGAACTCGACGATCCCCGCGTGGGTTTTTTCTCCACTGGAATGCCCAACGCGTCTCTCATGGTTACCCATGCGTTCAAGCATAATTTTGAGAAGATGCCGCAGTTCCGCAGTGCAGCCATGGGCCCGGAACAAGTGGAAGCGACCCGTACAAGGGCCAGGGAACAGTTTTCGCGAGTGGCCGACCGCTGTGACAAGCCGACCACCATACTGTCTGCCGAGGTGATTTCGTCCTTCAGCCTGCCGGAACTGAGGGATCTGAAACGTTTCGCCAGAGAGCATTTCAGCCACTTTGAAGTCATTATCTATATCCGCGCGCCGCACAACCGGGCCGAAAGTGTCTTCCAGGAGCGGTTGAAACACGGCCTCGCGCTGCTGACCGAGCCAGTCCCCTCCAATTTCGTATCAATGGGTAATTCCTTTGATGCGGTATTCGGCCGGGAGAACGTGATGTTCAGGCCATTCTCGCCCGGCGGGTTTCCCGGTGGCTCCGTGGTGGCGGATTTCCTTGGCGCTGTGGGTGTTGCCTACGACGAACTGCCGCGCAAGAGTGTCAACAGTTCCCTGAGCCTTCCCGCAATCCAGCTCCTGTATGTCTACCGCCAGTTTTATCCGGATTACCATGTAGCGGACAAGGCCCTGGTGCAGCGCCTCTTCGAGGTTCCGGGGGAGCGATTCAGGATGCACCCGGACCTCCTCGCCGAGGTCGTGCGGGTAAACCCGGCGAGTCGCGCCTGGCTGGAGTCGCGAGTGGGAATCAAACCGGAAGCGGAGCAGGGCGGTCGCGAGGGGGCGATCCGGGACGATTCAGGCTTGCTGGCGCTCTCGGCAGCCGCTGTCAGCTGGCTGGAAGAGCAGTCGCGAGTTCGTGGTAGTCCTGCTCCTGCGCCCGGAGACCTGAAACGGGTGGCCCGGTTGTTACGAACATTGGCGGGCGCGGAAGAGGGCCTGGGTGCGCGGCTGCGCAGTTGGTTGCGGGGATGAATTCCGGCGCCGGGAGCGGGCCGCCGGGTGTGAGCTAGGCGGGTAGCATTCGATGGCGCCTGAGGTCGATGGCGCCACTCTCGCGCAGGGTAATGCCTTCAGCCCGCAACAACTCCAGCTGGCGCCGGTAGCTGTCTGATCCCGGGGGCAGGGAAATGCGCCCGCCCGCGTTGATCACCCGGTGCCAGGGAATTTTTGTGCCCTCCGGCAGTTTCTTCAGGGCGGCGCCCACGCGCCTCGCCGCTCCCGGCAGGCCCGCCTGGGCGGCGACATCCCCATAGGTCGCCACCTTGCCCTCCGGAATCAGGGCGACTACCTGCCAGATCCGCTCGTCGTTGTCCGTGTGTCGCACGTGCGGCCTCCGCAGTGGCGAATGAAATTTTCCGGTCGGCAAGGATAGACACGCTTGTAATGCTGTCTCAAGCCCCCATACTGCTGTTGTACGGAGACAATTATGCGATTTTTTTTCATGCTCCTGCCCTGGCTGGAGCTGTTTACCCTGATTCAGCTGGGCATCGAGACCAGCGCCCTGACAGCCCTTTTCTACGTGTTCGCGACCTTTGTGCTCGGCATGTTCGTGCTCCGGCGGCAGGGGGCGAAGATGGTCGAGCGGATGCGGGATGTGCAGTTGGGACGGGTGTCCGGCACGCAATTGCTGGTCGATGACATGGCCATGGGGCTGGCCGGGGTGCTGCTGATGTTTCCCGGCATGATTTCCGATTTCGCCGCCCTGATTGTCATGATCGGGCCCCTCAGGCGGCGTATTGCCGCCAGGCTGGGGGTCGGTCCTGAGCCATCAAGCCCTGCGGGGGGGCATTCCACCCAGGTGCATGAGCATGTCACCATCGAGGGTGATTTTACCCGCGTTGATGATACTCGTTTCAGGTAACATACTGATTTTAAAGAATAAGTTTTTTTTGCGTTGGGCTGCGGCACTGCGGCCTGTAGTGCTTGACTGGCGCCAAATCCCCACTAGAATTAGCCCACCCTTTAGCACTCTCATAAAAAGAGTGCTAATCGACCCTTGAAATGGGCCGGGCTGCCCCCATAAAGCGACCATCCCTTTCCAAAGGGTCACTCATAACACTGTAACCAGGAGATATACACACATGAGTATCCGTCCGCTGTACGACCGCGTGGTCGTTCGTCGCAAGGCTGAGGAAGAAACCACTGCTGGCGGCATCGTGCTGCCGGGTTCCGCCAAGGAAAAGCCCAACCAGGGTGAAGTCGTCGCTGTTGGTGCGGGCAAGCCGCTGGACAACGGTGACCTGCGCGCCCTCTCCGTCAAGGTTGGTGACATCGTTGTTTTCGGCCAGTACGCCGGCAGCAACACCATCGAAGTCGATGGCGAAGAACTCATCATCATGGGTGAAAGCGAAATCTTTGCGGTTGTCGAGTAAGGCTTCCGGGAAACCAATTGTTAGAGATTGAGGAATTTTAGACATGGCAGCTAAAGACGTATTTTTTGGCGACGACGCTCGCTCCCGCATGCTGGCTGGTGTTAACACCCTGGCCGACGCAGTAAAAGCAACCCTGGGTCCCAAGGGCCGCAACGTAATCCTGGACAAATCCTTCGGCGCGCCCACCGTGACCAAGGATGGTGTATCCGTGGCCAAGGAAATCGAGCTGAAAGACAAGTTCGAGAACATGGGTGCGCAAATGGTCAAGGAAGTCGCCTCCCAGGCGTCTGACCAGGCCGGCGACGGCACCACCACTGCAACTGTACTGGCGCAGTCCATCCTGAACGAAGGCCTGAAGTCCGTTGCTGCGGGCATGAACCCGATGGACCTGAAGCGCGGTATCGACAAGGCAGTTCAGGCAGCTGTTGCCGAAATCGAGAAGATGTCCACTCCCTGTGAAGACAGCAAGGCCATCGCCCAGGTTGGCACCATCTCCGCCAACTCCGACACCTCCGTCGGCGACATCATCGCCGAGGCGATGGAAAAAGTGGGTAAAGAAGGCGTTATTACTGTTGAAGAAGGTTCCGGCCTCGAGAACGAGCTGGACGTGGTTGAAGGCATGCAGTTCGATCGCGGCTACCTGTCTCCCTACTTCATCAACAACCAGGACAACATGAGCGTTGAGCAAGACGACGCGTTCATCCTGCTGGTTGACAAGAAAGTCTCCAACATCCGCGAACTGCTGCCCCTGCTGGAGCAGGTCGCCAAGTCCTCCAAGCCGCTGGTCATCATCGGTGAAGACGTGGAAGGTGAAGCGCTGGCAACCCTGGTGGTGAACAACATGCGCGGCATCGTCAAAGTTGCGGCCTGTAAAGCACCCGGCTTCGGCGACCGTCGCAAGGCCATGCTGCAGGACATCGCCATCCTGACCGGCGGCACCGTGATCTCCGAGGAAGTAGGCCTGGACCTGGAATCCGCTACCCTGGAGCACCTGGGCACCGCCAAGCGCGTGACCATGGACAAGGACAACACCACCATCATCGACGGTGCTGGCGACGCAGAGGCGATCAAGTCCCGCGTCAACGAAATCCGCGTCCAGATCGAGAACACCTCTTCCGACTACGATCGTGAGAAGCTGCAAGAGCGCGTGGCCAAGCTGGCTGGCGGTGTTGCGGTCATCAAGGTTGGCGCCGCCACCGAGATCGAGATGAAAGAGAAGAAAGCCCGCGTTGAAGACGCCCTGCACGCGACCCGCGCAGCGGTTGAAGAAGGCGTGGTAGCTGGCGGTGGTGTTGCGCTGGTGCGCGCGGTTGCCCTGATCGGCGGCCTGAAAGGCGACAACGAAGACCAGAACCACGGCATCGCGGCTGCGCTGCGCGCCATGGAAGGTCCGCTGCGCCAGATCGTTGCCAACGCTGGTGACGAAGCTTCCGTGGTCCTGGACAAGATTCGCCAGGGCGAAGGCAACTTCGGCTACAACGCTGCCACCGGCGTCTACGGCGACATGCTGGAAATGGGTATCCTGGATCCGGCCAAAGTGACCCGTACCGCGCTGCAGGCCGCTGGCTCCGTCGCCGGCCTGATGATCACCACTGAGGTGATGGTTGCCGACAAGCCGGAAGACAAGGCTGCAGGCGGCATGCCCGATATGGGCGGCATGGGCGGCATGGGCGGCATGATGTAAGTCCGGCCTCCAGGCCTATCGGAAAAGCCCGGCCATTGTGCCGGGCTTTTTTGTGTCCGCGTGTTTTGCTTTGGCCGTCTGGCCGTCGCTGCGTTGGGCGGCCTGGCGGCCGCTGCGTGGCCTGTGGGCGGGAAGGCTCTTTTACTCCATTCCGGGCGCTTGCGGCGCGTTGGCTTTTGGGTGCCCGGAATTGCCGCGTGGCTGGCGGGGTTTTGAACGAGGCTTGAGATTACATGCTACGGAAGTCCACGGTAGCTGGTGTGGTGGGTTGGCGCATCGCCGTGGTGAGGTGGTTCCGCTTGGGGATCGAGTTCGCACCGACGCCCTCCAAGTCCGTAAAAGAGCCTTCCCACCCACTGGCAACGCGGGTGTGAACCAGGGCATTAGCGCGCTGGTCTCGCTTCCGGTTTCCGGTTTCCGGTTTCCGGATTGCTGAATCGTGGTTTCAGTCCCTGCACTTTATCATCGCCGATAAGCAAGCCAGGCCAAGGTTCCGTTAGCTGCCGTTTGGCTCCCGCATTGGGGTCGGGTGGTGCATGTCTTTTGCGGACTTGGAGGGCGTCGGTGCGAACTCGACCCAAGTGCGGAACCTCCAAACCAACGCGATGCGCCAGCCCACCCCACTGGCTACCGTGGACTGCAGTAGCATGTAATCTCACGACTTATTCATAACACGGCAGCCCTGCGACAATTCCGGGCACCCAAAAGCCAACGCGCCGCAAGCGCCCGCAATGAAGCAAAAGACATGCACCAGCCGGCGCCAATGCAGCGGCCCCAAGGCCGCCACCTGGCCCGATCCGGTGCGGTGCGGGGCAGCAGAACCATTCGGCAGGCAAAAAAAACCCGGCGCCAGGCCGGGTTTTTTGAACCGAAGAAATTATCAGGCAAAGTTTGCGTTGACGAATTCCCAGTTCACCAGCTCCCAGAAGGCCGCCAGGTAGTTGGGGCGGGAGTTGCGGTAGTCGATGTAGTAGGCGTGTTCCCAGACGTCGACGGTCAGCAGCGGGGTGATGCTGCTGTCGGTCAGCGGGGTGGCCGCGTTGGAAGTGTTCAAGATCGCCACGGAACCGTCGGCTTTCTTTACCAGCCAGGTCCAGCCAGAGCCGAAGTTGTTCGCTGCGCTGGTGTTGAATTCCTCCTTGAAGGCGTCAAAGGAGCCGAAGGCCGCGGTGATCGCCTCGGCGATGGCGCCGGTTGCAGCGCCCCCGCCATTGGGGCTCAGGCAGTGCCAGTAGAAGGTGTGGTTCCAGATCTGTGCTGCGTTGTTGAACACGCCGCCCTCGGAGGTCTTGATGATGTCTTCCAGGGATTTGCCGGCGAGTTCCGTGCCCTCGGCCAGGCCGTTCAGTTTGTCGACGTAGGTCTTGTGGTGCTTGCCGTAGTGGTATTCCAGGGTTTCAGCGGAGATGTGAGGCTCCAGCGCATCCTGGGCGTAGGGAAGGGGGGGCAATTCAAAGGCCATGACTAATCCTCACTATGGAAATGTTCATGCGAAAAATGGGGCGCGCCTGACAGCGGGCGCCAGAAGAAAGCGGCATTTCGCACCGCGGCCTACAGTGTATAATAGGGCGGCGGTTACAACAAAATAACGGGGAGAAATCGCATGTACCTTCTGGAATTCGTGTTTCGCTGGGCGCACGTCCTGTTCGGTATCACCTGGATCGGCCTGCTCTACTATTTCAATTTCGTCCAAACCGAGTATTTCAAGGAAGCCGAGGCAAGCGCCAAGGCCGACGCGGTCAAGAAACTGGCGCCTCGCGCGCTGTGGTGGTTCCGCTGGGGGGCGATGTTCACCTTCCTCACGGGCCTTTACCTGCTGCACGCGATAGGTGCGACCGGGAGCTTCCTCGGCATGTCCGCCATCTGGGTCGGAGCCCTGGCGGGTATTTTCATGTTCCTCAACGTATGGCTGATTATCTGGCCGAACCAGAAAATCGTCATTGGCCTGAAAGAGGGCGACGGCGCCGCTGCCGGGGCCAAGGCCGGGCTGGCTTCGCGCACCAATACCCTGTTCTCGGGTCCGATGCTGTTCGGCATGCTCGCATCAAAGCACCTGCCGCTGGACCCATCGACACTGGGCTTCGGCTTGAGTGTTGCGCTGATCCTGGTGCTGGAAGCCAACGCACTGTTCGGCAAGACTGGCCCCCTCACAACGGTCAAAGGGGTGATCCACTGCAGCATCGCTCTGGCAGTGGTAATCTGGGCGCTGCTCTCCTACCTCTGACGTAACGACAGTTCAAGCCGGGCCTGTCCCGGCTTTTCCCCGCTCGTTTCCACTGAACGGATGAATTCTTTTGGGCTAGGACAGCGTTGTCCTGTAAGATACTGCCCGGTTTAGGCCTGCGATCAATGTCGCCGGGAAGATGAGGCCGGGTATGGTAAAAACGTCTGCAGACAAGAAGTACAAGCGCATCCTGCTCAAATTGAGCGGCGAGGCATTGACCGGCAAGGAGAGTTTCGGCATCGACCCCCGGGTGCTTGACCAGATGGCCCTGGAAATCGGTCAACTGGTGGGAATCGGGGTGCAAGTCGGGCTCGTCGTCGGTGGCGGCAACCTGTTCCGCGGCTCTGCGCTGCAGGCCGCGGGGCTCGACCGGGTAACCGGCGACCACATGGGAATGCTGGCGACGGTCATGAACGGACTGGCGCTGCGCGACGCCCTGGAGCGTTCGAATATCGCCACCCAGGTGATGTCATCCATCCCGATGAGCGGTGTCGTCGATCACTATGACCGGCGCAAGGCGATTCGCGCGCTGGGCAATGGCGATGTGGTGATTTTCTGTGCAGGTACCGGCAATCCGTTCTTCACCACTGACTCGGCCGCATGCCTGCGGGGCATCGAGATCGACGCCGAACTGGTCCTGAAAGCCACCAAGGTCGATGGGGTCTACTCCGCCGACCCGATGAAGTTCCCCGACGCGGTCCGCTACGAGCGGCTCAGTTATGATGAGGTCCTCGACAAGAAGCTGGAAGTCATGGATCTTACCGCGATCTGCCTGTGCCGCGATCACAACATGCCGGTGCGGGTTTTTGAAATGGAAAAGCACGGCGCCCTGCTCAATATCGTCCGCGGTGGCGATGTTGGTACCCTGATCGAATAAGCCCGGGCTCCTGGAGGAAGTAGCAACGTGATAAACGATATCAAGAGTGACGCCAGCGAGCGCATGGACAAGAGTCTCGAGGCGCTGGGTCACAACTTCAACAAGATCCGTACCGGGCGCGCCCACCCCAGCCTGCTGGACGGCTTGCGCGTCGAGTATTACGGCGCGGATACGCCCATCAACCAGCTCGCGAACATCAACGTGGAAGACGCCCGGACCCTGAGCGTTTCCGCGTGGGACAGGTCGTCCGTGCCCGCTATTGAAAAAGCCATCATGAAGTCCGATCTCGGCCTCAACCCCTCGACGGCGGGCGAAGTGATCCGTATTCCCATGCCCATGTTGACCGAGGAAACCCGCAAGGGTTACATCAAGCAGGCGCGCGCCGAGGCCGAGTCAGCGCGGGTGTCCATTCGCAACGCGCGTCGCGATGCCATGGCGCTGCTCAAGGAAATGCAGAAGGAAAAGGAAATCAGCGAGGACGATGAGCGCCGCGGTGCCGAGGAAGTCCAGAAACTTACCGACGGCTTCATCGCCCGTGTCGAAAAGATGCTGGCGGACAAAGAAGCCGACCTGATGGAAATCTAGGGTCTGGTTACAGACACCGGTTTTCCCGTCACCATGCCAGGCAATAATAATCACAGCGGCGAATCCAAAGCCGGCCACAACCTGGTGCCCCGACACGTCGCCATCATCATGGATGGCAACAACCGCTGGGCGCGCAGGCAGAATGTGTCCGGTCCCGCGGGGCATCGCGCCGGCGTGGAAGCCGTGCGCGACGTTATCCGAGCCTGCCGTGACCACGGCGTCGGCGTACTCACCCTGTTTGCCTTCAGCAGCGAGAACTGGGGCCGGCCCCTGCCGGAAGTGCGTGCCCTGCTGGCACTGTTTTCGCGCTACCTGCGCAGCGAAGTACGCGAATTGCACAAGGATGGTATTTGCCTGCGGTTCATCGGTCGCCGCGACCGCTTCTCCCAGCGACTGCAGCGCCTGATGCAGCAAAGTGAATTGCTCACCCAGGCCAACGACAAGGCGACGGTGGTGATAGCCGTGGATTACGGCGGCCAGTGGGATATCGCCCAGGCAGCGCGAGCCCTCGCTGAGCAGGTAAAGGCGGGTACGCTCGATCCAAAGGATATCGACGCCGACCTGCTCGACGCACAGATCTCGATCAGCGATCTGCCGCGCCCGGACCTGTGTATTCGCACCGGCGGCGATGCCCGCATCAGTAACTTTATGCTCTGGCACTTCGCCTACAGCGAGCTCTACTTCACCAACACCCTGTGGCCGGATTTCGGCGAGCTGGAGTTTGCCCGGGCGCTGGCCGAATACAGCCGTCGCGAGCGCCGCTTCGGTCTGCGGGAACCTGACGGCCTGGCTGCCGGTGTGGGGTCCGATGCTTAAACAGCGCATCCTGACTGCCCTGATCATGGCCGGGCTGTTTCTGGCCGGCGTATTTTATCTCCCCCAGCCCGCGCTGGCTGCAGTGTTTGCGCTGCTGGTGGTCCTCGGCGGCTGGGAGTGGTCGCGCCTGGCCGGCTGGCGCAGCCCCGTCAGCCGGGGCCTGTTCCTGCTGGTGCTGATGACCGTAATGGCTGTGCTTTACGTGTATTGCAGCCTCGCTTCCGAGCCGCCGCGCGAGCATATCCAGCCGGTTCTCGGCCTGGCCTGCCTGTGGTGGTCCTTCGCATTGCTCTGGGTAAAAAGTTACCCCGCCAGCGCAACCCTCTGGAATAACCGCTTCATGTGCAGCCTGATCGGGCTGCTGGTGCTGGCGCCGGCCTGGGCGGCGGCGGTCTACCTGCTCAGTTTCCCCCAGGGCAGCTTGCTGCTGGTGGTCATGGTGCTGATTGTCGCGGTGGCGGATATCGGCGCCTACTTCACCGGCAAGACCCTCGGCAGGCACAAGATGGCGCCGGCCGTCAGCCCGGCCAAGACCTGGGAGGGTTTCTGGGGAGGCGTCGCCAGCGTGCTGGTGGCCGGTGTGCTGCTCTGGTACCTGCTGCCGGCGCGCGGCGATCATATCTCCCTGCTGGCGGTGTTCGCCGTGGTGCTCAGCACCAGCATGGCGTCGGTGGTTGGCGATCTTTCCGTGAGCATGGTCAAGCGCGAGTGTGGCTGCAAGGACAGCGGCAACCTGCTGCCCGGCCACGGGGGCCTGCTCGACCGGCTCGACAGCCTCTGCGGCGCCGCGCCGGTATTCGCCCTCGGTGTGCTGCTGGCGGGCTGGTGACGATGACTGCCAGGCGACGCCAGGTCAGCGTCCTGGGCTCAACGGGCTCCATCGGGGTCAGTACCCTCGACGTAATTGCCCGCCATCCCGACGCCTATGCGGTGTACGGCCTCGCGGCCAATACCTCCGTGGACAGCCTCTACCAGCAGTGCCTGGCGCATCGCCCGGAAGTGGCCGTCATGATGGATGCGGATGCCGCGGAACGCCTGCAGGCACTGCTGGGGCCGGATTCAGGCACCCGGGTCCTGCAGGGTGAAGAGGGCCTGCGGGAAATCGTGACCGCCGAGGCGGTGGATGCGGTGATGGCCGCCATTGTCGGCGCCGCCGGATTGCCCTCCACCCTGGCGGCAGCACAGGCTGGCAAGACCATACTGCTGGCCAACAAGGAGTCCCTGGTGATGGGGGGGCACCTGCTGATGCAGGCGGTACGCGAGAGCGGTGCCACCCTGCTGCCAATCGACAGCGAACACAATGCCATCTTCCAGTGCATGCCCGCAGACCGCCAGGGGCGCCCCGGGCTCGATGGCGTCAGCAAGGTCCTGCTCACGGCTTCCGGTGGTCCCTTCCGCGAGTGGAGTTACGAGCGCATGCGGGATGCGACCCCGGAACAGGCCTGCGCCCATCCAAACTGGTCGATGGGGCGCAAGATTTCGGTGGATTCCGCCTCCCTGATGAACAAGGGGCTGGAATTCATCGAGGCCTGCTGGCTGTTCGACCTGACGCCGGAGCGGGTCGAGGTGGTAGTGCACCCGCAAAGTATTATCCACTCCATGGTACAGTACACCGATGGCTCGACGCTGGCGCAGTTGGGCAATCCGGACATGCGCACGCCGATAGCCTATGGACTGGGCTGGCCGCAGCGAATTGCCGCCGGCGTGGCGCCGCTGGACCTGGTGGCGATTTCGCGGCTCGATTTCGAGGCCCCGGACGAGGCGCGCTTCCCCTGCCTGCGCCTGGCGCGCGAGTCGGTCGCCACCGGCGGCACCGCGATGGCGGTGTGTAACGCCGCCAACGAGGTCGCCGTCGCGGCGTTTCTGGATGGTAAGCTCGGCTTTACCGCCATCCCGCAATTGATCGAGAATGTGCTGGAGCGGGTAAAAGTGGTTGAACCCAGCTCCCTTGAGGTGGTCGAAACTGCGGATTCGGAGGCGCGCCTGTTGGCGGCCGAAATGCTGGCAAGTTGACGCGGGAAACCGCCTGGTCTGATGGAACTTCTGCAAACCATATTGATTACCCTCGGCACCCTCGCGGTGCTGGTCGCCGTCCATGAATTCGGGCACTTCTGGGTCGCCCGGCGCTGTGGCGTGAAGGTGCTGCGGTTCTGCATTGGCTTCGGCAAGCCGCTGGCCAGCTGGCGCGACAAGCTGGGCACCGAGTACAGCGTGGCGGCGATCCCCCTGGGCGGCTACGTCAAGATGCTCGATGAGCGCGAAGGGGAAGTAGCCGAGGACGATCTCGACAAGGCATTCAACCGCAAACCGGTACTGCAGCGTATCGCGGTGGTGGCTGCGGGCCCCCTGGCCAACCTGATTCTCGCCGTGGTCGCCTACTGGTTCCTGTTCATGGGCGGAGAAACCGGCTACGCGCCCCTGCTGGGCGAGGTCAAGTCCGGTTCTATCGCGGATGTGGCCGGGCTGGAGGCAGGGCAGGAAATCGTCGCCGTCGACGGCAAGGAAACCCCCACCTGGCAGGCCCTGAGCTTCGCCCTGCTGGAGCGTATCGGCGACACCGGCACCATAACCTTCGCCACCAGATACCCCGGTTCGGACCTGGTCTATGAATCCGAGGCGCATATCGAGCGCTGGCTCTCGGACCAGGAAGAGCCCGACCTCTACGGCGGCCTGGGGCTGGTGATGTACACCCCCGATGTGCCGCCGGTGGTCGATGAAGTCGTCGATGACAGCCCCGCACAGCGCGCCGGCCTGCAGACCGGCGACCGGATACTCAGCGCCGATGGCATCGCCATGGCTCGCTGGATGGACTGGGTGGATTACGTGCGCGCCCGGCCCGATACCCCCATTGCCCTGCAAGTGGACCGCGACGGGCGGATGATCGACCGGCGGATTACGCCCGAGGCAGCGGAAGACAATGGCGAAACCATCGGCCGGGTCGGTATCAGCGTGGCGATCCCCGAGATGCCGCCGGAGCTGGTGCGCAAATTCGAGCGCGGGCCGCTGGAGGCGGCGGGCGCGGCGCTGACCCGCACCGGGGAACTGGTCGGCTTTACTTTCGAGTCCATCAAGAAAATGGTTATGGGGCTCATTTCGCCGAAAAACTTGAGTGGTCCCATTACCATTGCTAAAGTGGCCACCGCCTCGGCAAAGTCGGGCCTGGAGTCCTACATCGGTTTCCTGGCCCTGCTCAGCGTCAGTCTGGGTGTTTTGAACCTGCTGCCCATACCGGTTCTGGACGGCGGGCACTTGCTGTTTTACAGCATAGAGCTATTGGCGGGACGCCCGGTACCTGAGAAAATACAGTCGCTGGGCTATCAGGTGGGCCTCTTTCTGGTTCTGGGCATGATGATGCTGGCCCTGTATAACGACTTCACGCGGCTGTAGCCGCTGCGCCGAGTTGCAAAAACAATACCCACGGGCCTGACCTGCAGACTGAGCTTACCTTGACGACAAGACTATCCAAAATCGTGGCCCTGGTGTTTTGCCTGTGGGCCCCAGTGGTCGCAGCTGACACATTCATCATCTCGGATATTCGCGTGGAGGGTCTGCAGCGGATTTCCGCCGGCAGCGTGTTTGCCGCCATGCCTATCGGTGTCGGCGACCTCGTCGACGACGCCTCCCTGCGCGCCGCGGCACGCAGCCTGTTTGCCACCGGCAACTTCGACGATATCCGGCTGGGGCGCGACGACAACGTGCTGGTGGTCGTGGTCGCCGAGCGGCCCAGTATCAGCGAGATCAATATCGAGGGTAACAAGGCGATCGAGACCGACGCCCTGCTCGACGGCCTCAAGGGGGCGGGTCTTGCGGTTGGCCAGGTCTTCCAGCGCTCCACGCTCGAGGGCATGCAGATGGAATTGCAGCGCCAGTACGTGCAGCAGGGTCGCTACGATGCCAATATCGAGGCCGAGGTGGTAGCCGAGCCGCGCAACCGGGTTTCGATCAACATCGACGTGGACGAGGGCACCGTAGCCGCGATCAAGCACATCAACGTGGTGGGCAACGAGGTGTTCAGCGACGACGACCTCGAGAACGTGTTCAAGCTCAAGACCACCGGCTGGCTCTCCTTCTTCACCAACGACGACAAGTACTCGCGGGAGAAACTGCAGGGCGACCTGGAAGCCCTGACCTCCTATTACATGGACCGCGGCTACCTGCAGTTCCGCATCGACTCCACCCAGGTGTCGGTATCCCCGGACAAGGAAGAGGTGTTCATCACCGCCAACGTCACCGAGGGCGAGAAATTTACCATCGGCACGGTCGACCTCTCCGGTGACCTGGTGTTGCCGGAGGACGACCTGCGGCGCTTCCTGCTGGTGTCCGAAGGCCAGACCTTCTCCCAGCAACTGGTGACCTCCACCGAGGAGTTCATGACCCGCCGCCTCGGTAACGAGGGCTACAACTTCGCCAAGGTGACCGGTATTCCCGAGGTGGAAGAGGGCACCAACGTGGTCGACATGAAGTTCTTCATCGACCCGGGCAAGCGCACCTACGTGCGCCGGATCAGCTTCAAGGGTAACCAGAAAACCGCCGACGCGGTGCTGCGCCGGGAAATGCGCCAGATGGAGAGCGCCCCGGCCTCGTCATCCAGCATCGAGCAATCGCGGGTGCGCCTGGAGCGCCTGGGTTACTTCAGCAAGGCCACCGTCGACACTCCCGCGGTGCCCGGCCACGATGACCTGATCGACCTCGATTTCGCGGTGGAGGAGCAGTCCTCCGGCAGTATCGGCGCGAGCTTCGGCTACGCCCAGGACGCCGGCCTGATTCTCGGCCTGAACCTGCAGCAGGACAACTTCCTCGGTACCGGCAAGCGGGTCGGCATCAACCTGAACTCCTCCAAGTACCAGGATGTCTACAGCTTCAGCTACACCAATCCCTACTTCACCGAGGACGGTGTGAGCCGCGGTTTCAACCTGTTCTACCGTTCCACCGACCTCTCCGAGGTCAACGTGGCGAGCTATACCACCGACACCCTGGGGGCGGCGCTCAACTTCGGTTACCCGATCAGTGAAACCCAGCGCCTGGGCTTCAGCTTCGGCGTATCGAACACCAAGATCACCGCGGGCGCCTACGCCGTACAGGAGATCAAGGCCAGCCCGCGCCTGCAGAAGAACGTGGACTACTGGTACGACAGCCAGCTGCTGGCCGACGGTACCTACGCCGCGCCGGAAGTCCTGCAGCCGATCGAAACCCTGCCGGACAGCTACCTGACGCTACCCACCGAGCCCGGTTTCCTCGACCAGAACGGCGATGAGTTCCTCAACTACACCTTTACCTCGAGCTGGAGCCAGTCCACCCTGAACCGCGGCCGCCTGGCCACCCGGGGCACGGCGAACTCCATCTCGCTGGAGGTGTCGGTGCCGTTCTCCGACCTGCAGTTCTACAAGCTGAACTACCGCGGTGAGATCTACTTCCCCATCCACGGGGCCTGGACCCTGCGCCTGCGCAGCGAGCTGGGCTATGCCGACGGCTACGGGGATACCACCGACCTGCCGTTCTACGAGAACTTCTTCGCCGGCGGCTTCGGCTCGGTTCGCGGCTTCCAAAGCAATACCCTGGGCCCGCGCTCAACCAAGGCGGAGCTCTACCGCTACGGCGTGCCCATTGTCGAAATCGACGACGAGGGCAACCCGGTCCTGTCCGGCACCACCGGGGGCTATGTCGCCTCCGACGGCAAGCTGGTCTACAACACCGCGGGCGGCAGCGCCGACCCCTTCGGTGGCAACGTGCTGATCGAGGGCGCCGCGGAAATCCTGTTCCCGCTGCCCTTTATCGAGGACCAGAACCAGCTGCGTTCCGCCTTCTTCCTCGACGCGGGCAACGTGTTTTCCACCGGCTGCTCGGCGAGCCAGATCAACTGCTTTGACGTCGACCTGAACGAACTGCGCTACTCGGTGGGTGTGGGCGTGACCTGGATTACCGGCTTTGGTCCCATGACCTTCAGCCTGGCCAAGCCGATCAATTCGGCGGAATACGATCAGGAAGAGGTGTTCCAGTTCACCCTGGGCCGCGGCTTCTGAACAACATAACCTGAACCTGGAGATTATTGTGTCCAAACTATTGAAAGCCCTTGTGACCACCCTTGCGCTGACCATGCCCGTCATGGCCATGGCCCAGGGCAGGATCGCCGTGGTCAACTTGCAGGAGGCCATCCTGCAGACCGACCTGGCGCAGAAGCGCCTGGAGGAGGTCTACAACCAGGACGATTTCAAGGCAGACAAGGCTGAATTCGACCAGTTGAAGAAAGAGCTCGACGACCTGGTGAAGAAGTTCCAGAAGGACTCCGCGGTCATGAGCCAGGACCAGCAGGCCGGCATGCGCCAGAAACTGGCCAGCAAGCAGAGCGACCTGGAGCACGTTGCCGGCAAGCTCAAGCAGGCCGAAGCAGCCGCCGGACAGGCGCTGCTGCAGGAAATGTCACCGAAAGTCCAGGACGTGCTGCGCGACCTGATCGCCTCTGAAGGTATCGGCCTGCTGATGCGCCAGGAAGCGGTGATCCACGCCGATGCCGGCTACAGCATCACGGCCAAGGTGACCGACAAACTGAACCAGCTCACCGCCGGGAAGTAATCTCCCCGTGATCACGCTCGGGGAACTGGCCAGTCGTTTCAGCCTGCAGCTGAAAGGTGACGCGACGCGCCAGGTCTCCGGCCTCGCCACGCTGGCGGAGGCCGGCGCCGGTCAGGTTTCTTTCCTCTCCAACCGCAAGTATCTTGCGGACCTGGCGGATACCCGGGCTGCCGCAGTCATCCTGCAGCCGGAATTTGTCGCCGAGTGCCCGGTGGACAGCCTTGCCACCGCCAACCCCTACCTGGTATTCGCTCGCTTGACCGAGCTGTTCGATCGCACACCCCGGCCACTTGCCGGCATCCACCCCAGTGCCGTCGTGGCCGCCGATGCGGAGCTCGCGCCGGGCGTCAGTATCGGACCGCACGCGGTGATCGAAGCGGGTGCCAGGATCGGCCGCGATGCGGTGATCGGAGCCCAGTGTTTCGTCGGCGCCGGCAGCCGTGTCGGCGGCGGCAGCCGTTTATACCCCGGTGTGCTGCTCTACCATGACGTCTGGCTGGGAGAGCGCTGTACTGTCCATGGGCAGACGGTACTGGGCGCAGATGGCTTCGGGTTTGCGGCCGGTCCCGACGGCTGGGTAAAGATTCACCAGTTGGGCGGGGTGCGGATCGGCGATGACGTGGAGATCGGCGCCTGTACCACTATCGATCGCGGCGCGCTGGACCACACGGTCATCAGTGACGGTGTCATCATCGATAACCAGGTGATGATTGCACACAACTGTCGCATCGGAAAAAATACCGCGATAGCCGGTTGCGTCGGTTTGGCGGGAAGCACGATTATAGGTGCGAACTGTACGCTTGCCGGTGGTGTCGGTGTGGTCGGCCATGTAGAAATCTGCGATGGTGTACACGTCACAGGGATGACCATGGTGACGCGCTCGATCACTGAACCCGGGTCCTATTCTTCGGGCACCCCGATGGACACAACGCGGCAGTGGCGCAGAAACGCCGTCCGCTTTGCGCAGCTCGATCGCATCCACCAGCGTCTCGCCGCGGTCGAGAAGCCCGGCGAAAAAAACCGTTAACCCGCTCCGGTAAAAGGAATCACGCTCCCCATGATGGAAACCAATGAGATTCGCACCTACCTTCCCCACCGCTATCCTTTCCTGCTGGTGGACCGCGTAGTGGAGCTTAACCTGGGCGAATCCATCGTCGCCTACAAGAACCTCACCATCAACGAGGAGTTTTTCAACGGCCACTTCCCGGAGAAAGCCGTATTTCCCGGCGTGCTGCTGGTCGAAGCCATGGCCCAGGCGGCCGGCATCCTCGGTTTCAAGTCGGTAGGCAAAACCCCTGCGGACGGCTCCATGTACTATTTCGTCGGCGCGGACAACCTGCGCTTCAAGCGCCCCTGCATCCCGGGAGACCGGATCATGCTGCGCGCCTCTATCGTGTCCGAGCGCCGCGGTATCTGGAAATTTGACGTCAGTTCCGACGTGGACGGCGAACTGGCGGCTTCGGCTACGATTCTTTGCGCCGATAGATGATCCACGAAACCGCTATCATCGACCCGGGTGCCCGCCTCGCGGCGGACGTCCAGGTCGGGCCGTGGTCGTTGGTGGGGTCGGGCGTGGAAATCGGTCCGGGCACCATTATCGAACCACACGTGATTGTCCGGGGTCCGACGACCATCGGGGCCAACAACCACATCTACCAGTTTTCCAGTATCGGCGAAGCCACACCGGACCTGAAGTACCACAACGAGCCCACCCGCCTGGTGATCGGCGACAACAACATCATCCGCGAGAACGTGACCATTCACCGCGGCACGGTGCAGGATCGCAGCGAAACCACCATTGGCAACAACAACCTGATCATGGCTTACGTGCATATCGGCCATGACAGCGTGGTGGGCAACCACACGATCCTGGTGAATAACGTCGCACTGGCGGGGCATGTGCAGGTCGGTGACTGGGCCATCCTCTCCGGCTACACCCTGGTTCACCAGTTCTGCAAGATCGGGCCGCACAGTTTCAGCGGCATGGCGACGGGAATCGGCAAGGACGTACCTGCGTTCGTGACGGTCAGCGGCCAACCGGCGGAAGCCAAGACCATCAATGTCGAGGGCTTGCGGCGGCGCGGCTTTTCCAACGAGACCATCAGCCAGCTGCGCCGGGCCTTCAAGATTGTCTACCGCCAGGGGCTCACCCTGGACGTGGCCATGCAGCGACTGGAGACCATGCTGCGCGAGACGCCGGAAGTGAGAATCCTGATCGACTCCATACGCGCCTCGGAGCGCGGTATCGTCCGCTAGTCCCGGTGCGTATCGGCGTACTCGCGGGCGAAGCCTCCGGTGATATCCTCGGCGCCCGCCTGCTCGCGGCGCTGCGGCAGCACTACCCGCAACTCACTGTAGAAGGTATCGGCGGTCCCCTGATGGCCGAGCAGGGGCTGCAGAGCATGTTCCCGATGGACCGCCTCTCGGTCATGGGCTTCACCGAGCCGCTCAAGCGCCTGCCGGAACTGCTGCGGATTCGCGGCGCCGTCTACCGCCATTTCCGCGATGCCCCTCCGGACCTGTTCATCGGCATCGACTCCCCCGATTTCAACCTGCGCCTGGAGCGCAAGCTGCGCGCATCCGGGGTGCGTACGGCCCACCTGGTCAGTCCCTCGGTATGGGCCTGGCGCCAGGGGCGGATCAGGGGTATCAAGCGCTCGGTGGATCACATGCTCTGCCTGTTTCCCTTCGAGACCGGGATCTATCGCGACAACGACATTCCCGTGAGTTTTGTCGGCCATCCGCTGGCGGACGAAATTCCGGACCGGGTGAACCAGGCGGAGGCCCGGGAAACGTTGGGCCTGCAGCCCAGGGGGCGCTTGCTGGCGTTACTGCCCGGCAGCCGTGGAGGGGAGGTCCAGCTGTTGACACCCCTGTTTCTCCAGGCGGCCAGCCTGTTGCTGCAGCGCGACCCGGCGCTCTCCTTTGTCATCCCCACCGCCAGCAATGCGCGGGCTGCACAGGTTCGCGCACAACTGCAGCTTTTCCCGGAGCTGCCGGTGACGCTCGTGGATGGTCGTTCCCGCGAGGTGATGGCGGCGGCTGACGCGGTATTGCTCGCCTCCGGCACGGCGACCCTGGAGGCCTGCCTGCTGAAGCGGCCGATGGTCGTCGCCTATCGCCTGTCGCCCCTGACCTGGGCGCTGGTATCGCGTCTGGTCAGGACCGAGTTCGCGGCGCTGCCCAATGTGCTTGCGGGAACGCGGCTGGTGCCCGAACTGATCCAGGACCAGGCGACCCCGGAGAACCTGGTGCAGAGTGTGTGGGAAGTGTTGTCGCAGGCTGCGGTCCGCGAGCGACAGGTGGCGGGCTTTGACGCGATTCACCAGCGCTTGCGCTGCGATTTTGCCGCCACCAGCGCGGCCGCGGTAAGGCAGCTGCTGCAGGCGCACCCGCGGTGAAGGACCTGTTCGAACCGAGCTGGGAGGGCGCCGACATCGCCGGGGTCGACGAGGTCGGGCGCGGCCCGCTGGCCGGGGACGTGGTGGCCGCCGCGGTGATCCTCGACCCGGCACGGCCGATAGCCGGACTGCGGGATTCGAAGAAGCTGACAGCCGCGCGCCGCGAGACGCTGGCCGAGGAGATTCGCGCCCGTGCCCTGGGCTGGTGTGTGGCCCGCGCCTCGGTGGCGGAAATCGATGAGCTGAACATCCTGCAGGCCTCCCTGCTGGCCATGCACCGGGCGGTCGAGGGCCTGGTGCCGCAGCCGGGTTTCGTGCTGGTGGACGGCAACCGACTGCCGCGCTGGCCCTACCGGGCGGAACCCGTGGTCAAAGGCGACGACCGGGTGCCGGCGATCGCCGCGGCATCCATCCTGGCGAAGGTCCAGCGCGACGCGGAGCTGGTCGAGCTGGAAGCGCTTTACCCCGGCTATGGTTTCGCCGCCCACAAGGGCTATCCCACCGCGGTCCACCTGGCCGCCCTGCGCGAACTGGGCGTGACCCCGGCGCACCGGCGCAGTTTTGCCCCGGTGCGGGCGCTTCTTTCAGGGCAGGACTGAGCCCGCCCGCAACGCGGGATCAGTCGATCAGTTCGAACAGCTTGACGACGCGCTGCACGCCGGAGAGCTGGGCGGCCTGTTCGGCGACGCGGTCAACCTCGGCGCTGGTCGCCAGGCCCATCAGGTAGACGACGCCGTTTTCAGTCACCACCTTCACCCGGTAGCCCTGGGTATTGGGGTTGGCGAGCAGGTAGGATTTCACCTTGGTGGTGATCCAGGTATCGGAGGTCCGGGTCATCGCCGAGCTGGGTGCGGCGATTTCCAGTTCGTTGTAGATCCGCCTTACGCCGCGGATCTGGCGCACGATTTCCGTCGCCTGGTTTTTCAGCTCCTGGCTCTGCACCTGGCCGGCCAGCAGCACATAGCCGTTATAGCTGACTGCAATCAGGTGGGCGCTGTCGAATTGCTCACTGGCGGCGTTGATATTGACCAGCGCCTTGGTCTCGATATTTTCGTCCTCTACCCAGCGCCCGAGCGTACGTTCTCCCTCGTCCTCCGGGATGGTGTCCTTGTTCACGCTGGCGAGCATGTTGCCGCAGCCTGTCAGGGTGAGCAGTGAAAGGGTGATAAGGGTGAAAAACAGGTTTTTCATTGAATGTCAGTCCTGGCTGTAACTTCCGAAAATTCCATACTCGATCAACTGGCTCAGCAGGTTCAGGCACATCACCTGTAATTCGATGATGCGCGAGCGGCTGTGCCCGTCCACTTCGATCAACACGTCCCCCGGGCCGAGCAGTTCCGGCAGGGCGCTGTCCGCGTCATTCGACAAGGCAACCAGCCGCATGTTCCGCTCCCGCGCCGCGGCGACCGCCTGCTCCAGGCTGGGATTGTTGCCGCCGCTGCTGATCACCAGCAGCACGTCGCCTTCCTGGGCCAGCGCGTGGATCTGGCGGCCATAGGCGTGGCCGGGGCCGCTGTCGCCGGTGATCGCACAGAGGGCGGCGCTGTCCGCGTTGAGGCAGATGGCCGGCAGCGGCGGGCGCTCCTGGTCGAGGCGGGAGAGCATGCCGGCCACGAACAGCTGGCCGAGGGCGGCGCCGGCACCGGCGCCGCAGCAGAGCAGTTTCCTGTCCTCGAGCAGGGACTGGCACACCAGGTCACTGCCACGGGTCAGTGGGCCGGCAATCTGGTCCACGCTCATGGCGATGTGTTCGATGGTGCCCTGAAAGCGCTCGGCGATGATCTCGTAGTAGTCCACTTTCGCCCCGGCGGGTCAGCTGGTGAAGGCGGCGCGTATCCAGTGTGGCTGCGCGTCCGGAACGGATTGTCGCGGGTCGAAGGCGATGACGTCAAATCGGCAGGGCATCCGGGCCAGTTGCGGGTGCTGCTGCAGGAACAACTGGGCGCTGCGCAGCAGGCGCCGCTGTTTGCGCTGGTCGACCGAGGCGGCGGCGGATACGAAGCGGGGATTGCTGCGGGCGCGTACCTCGACAAACACCAGGTGCTGCCGGTCGCGGGCGATCAGGTCGATTTCTCCACAGCGGCAGCGGAAGTTGCGGGCCAGGATGTGCAGCCCCCGGGCCTGCAGCCACTGCGCCGCGCGCACTTCGTAGTAGTCTCCTGAAGACACGGCGGCCCCCTGTCACTGCACAGGGGACCATTGTAGCTAGCGCGGCTTGAGGCGACCGCCATCAAATTCCGCCAGCGGCAGGTCGCGCTCGACCTGGTTGCTGGTATTGAGGCTGAGCAGGCCGGTGTTGCCGCGCAGCAGCGCAGCGGGCCCGGCATCCAGCTGGCTGAGCCGGGATTGCAGCAGGTAGGCATCGGCCCCCAGGGCATTGAGCCGCGGGTAGTCCTCGAGCCCTGCCTGGGTCAGCTGCCCGCGCAGGGAGGGGTCGCTGTCGAGCAGCCAGGGAATTTCCACCACGCGCACCCCGGTGAGGTCGCGGTCCCGGTTGTCCGGATGGCCGCTGTAGACGCCGGAGGGGGCGTAGACCGGCAGGCTGCCGGCATAGTAGAAAGCCAGCAGGGGCTTGAGCGCGCGGGCGTCCGCCGGTCCGGGGCTCAGCAGGATGACGGCGTCGATGTCCTGGCGACGGCGCGGGGTGAACTCGATGTTGGTCGCCAGCATTTCCCGCAGCCGGGTGCGGCGCGCTTCACTGGCGGCGATACCCAGACCCGCCTTGACGGATTCCGAATACTCCTCAGTGCCGCTGTAGGTGACCCGGTCGGCGATGCTGCCGCCGAGGGAGGCCCAGCGGTCCTGCAGGGTACTTTCGGCCTTGTCGCCCCATTCGCCGGCGGGGCGCAGTACGAGGATACGGCGGATACCTTCACCGAATGCGCGGTCCGCGAGGCAGCGCACCTCGTCCTCGGGGGCGAGGGCCAGCTGGAACAGGCTGGCCGATTCAGTCCGGGGGAAGCCGTCCACCCGGTTCAGTGCAATGATCGGCACCGGCCGGTCGATCAGGGCATCCAGTTCGGCGACCGACTCCTTGCGCAGCGGGCCGATGACCAGTTGCGCGCCGCTGGCTACCGCGTACTGGTAGGCCTCGATGGCGCCGGGATAGGTCTCGCTGTCGATAACGGTGAGGTGAGACGGGGCCGAGCCGAGCTCGCGCGCCTGGAAGTACCCGGCGAGGTAGCCGTCGCGGACCGCCTGCCCGGCGGCCGCCAGGCGCCCACTGAGTGGCAGGATCAGCGCCACGTGATCGATTCTCTGCCGGTTCTGCGCCAGTTCCTCCAAACCGCCGGGCAGCGGATGGGCCGCGCTGTGCGCGGGGTGTGCCGCCTCCCACTGCTGCAGGGCGCGACCGAGGTCGCGCTCGGGCTGCCGCGCCAGCAGAGCCAGTTCCAGCCAGCCCTGCCACTCGGGATCACTGGCGTGCGCCAGCGCGCTTTGCAGTTCGCTGTTGCGGCTGCGCTGCAGGTCGCGCCAGACAGCCTGTTTCAATTCAACCTTGTCGCCGCTGCCGGAAAACTGCAGCGCGGTCAGGCCCTGGCGGGCGGCTTCGAGGTAGTCCCCGGTCAGGTGCAGGAGGCGCTGGTGGAAGGCGTAGACCTTGTAGTCCAGTTCCGGCGGCAGGTTGGCCTGCTCCAGCCAGGCGAGCTGCTCCAGCGCGTCCGCCTCCTTGCCGCGAACGTGGGCAATACGGGCGCGGAAAAATGCCAGCTGCTGGCCATCGTAGGCATTCAGCGGGCTGCTCTCGAGCGGGCGCAGGGCGGTCTCGGCGTCCATCCAGTTGAGCCGCTGCAGTGCCTCCTCGGCGGCGGCGAATTCCGGTTCCCAGTCGCTGTCCGTTGCCACCGGCTCCGGCTCCACCCGCCAGGCCTGCGGCCGGGTGACTGTCGATACCGCTACGGTGGGTGTCTCGTCCACGGGGCGCGGGCCCCCGGCGCAGGCGCCCAGCAGGGCCAGCGCTGCTGTGCAAAGGAACCAACGGATACGACGAAAGGGCGGGGATGGGAGGGCTGTCATGCTATCCTGCGCGGGTTAATCGGGATTCAGTAGCAGTCGCTACTACGTTGCCTGAATTGGCGCGTCACTGCCAGCGTGACGGGTTGGCATTCGCCGGCCAGGCCGCGACTAGTATAAGGGGTAATCGTGGATTCGGGTCTTTACATTGTTGCAACGCCCATCGGCAATCTCGGTGATATTACCGGGCGGGCGGTGGAGGTGCTGTCCGGCGCGGACCTGATTGCCGCCGAGGACACCCGCCACAGCCGTCGCCTGCTGCAACACCTGGGTATTGAGGGCAGGCTGGTCGCCTACCACGAGCACAGCGACGCCGGCGCCCAGGCGCGATTGCTGGAGACTCTGTCCGGGGGCGGTAGTGTCGCGCTGGTATCCGATGCCGGGACACCGCTGATCTCCGACCCCGGTTACCCGCTGATCCGCGCGGCCCAGGAGCAGGGCGTAGCGGTCATTCCGGTACCCGGCGCCTGTGCCGCGATAGCGGCTCTCTCCGCCGGTGGACTGGCCACCGATCGCTTCCTGTTCGAGGGCTTCCTGCCGGCAAGGGCGGTGGCGCGGGAAAAGCGCCTGCAGGAACTGGCGGCCCAACCGCACACCCTGGTGTTCTACGAAGCGCCCCACCGGGTTCTCGAGACGGTGGTGGCGATGGCAGAAGTCTTCGGCGAGGACCGCGAAGCGGTGCTGGCGCGGGAACTCACCAAGGCCTTCGAGACCATCCACCGGGCGCCGCTGGGCGCGTTGCAGTCGTGGATCGCGGCGGATCCCAACCAGCAGCGGGGCGAGATCGTCCTGCTGGTGGCTGGTGCCAGCCAGCGGGAGGCGGAACTGGACGAAAGCACCGCGAGCCTGTTGCGCCGACTGGCGCAGGAGCTCCCGGCAAAGCGGGCCGCCGCGGTGGTCGCGGACTGGTCGGGCCTGCGCAAGAAAGCCCTGTACGAATTCCTGGTCGCCGAAAAAGAGCGTTGAGAACGCCGGGTACTGCTGCTACCCTTGCGCCCGAGCTGGTCAGGCGATCGCTTCCGGTGTTCCGCAAGGAGCTGCCGGGGGAGGAAAGTCCGGGCTCCACAGGGCAGGGTGCCAGGTAACGCCTGGGGGGCGCGAGCCTACGGAAAGTGCAACAGAAAGTATACCGCCCGGTTCGCCGGGTAAGGGTGAAATGGTGCGGTAAGAGCGCACCGCGTCACTGGCAACAGTGGCGGCGATGGTAAACCCCACCTGGAGCAAGACCAAATAGGAATCCGCATGCCGTGGCCCGCGGTGGGTTCGGGTAGGTCGCTACAGGCAACTGGTGACAGTTGTCGCAGATGAATGATCGTCCACGACAGAACCCGGCTTATCGACCGGCTCATTTGATACAGGCCCTCCGGTGGTGACACCGGGGGGCTTTTTCGTGTTTGGCATCAGTGCTGCTGTTTTGGCAGGTTTTTACGGCGTGACTTGCAGTGCGGCGGAAAGTGGCGGCCTGGCGACCGCTGCAACTGACGCGTCCACTGAACCAGGTCCGGAGAGCGCACCAGGCCGCGCCTGCACAGGGATGTGCGCTTTTTGGCGGTCCCGGCGCGGCCTGGTGCGCTCTCCGGGCCGGGCTAAAGCGCTCCCCGGATCAAGGCCCGAGACCCCCGGGATATCCAGTGACACCGGGGAATACTTTGGCCCCCAAAAAGGCTGGAAAGCTGGTTTATGGAGTTCCGCAGACGCCGTGTAACCGAAAACGACCCCGATACCGCCACGGTATATACCGAAAAGCACTTACCCCCCCACCGCTACATGAAAAAATAACCTGTAACTTAAAGTAAATCCTCAAGTGTCGAGTATAGGGGGCTGTTTTACTGCGTCTTTTACTGGCAAAAACCCTCAAAAATATCCCCAAAAATGCCCGTAACGGTCTGAATTTACAGCATTTTTTCTGATCGCCCCGTGTTGACGCGTCCCAGACACAAGCCTATAGTGCAAAAAAGTGGTGATAAGTGGATATATCTGTCTTTTTGTGGAGAGAAGATAGATACAGGTGGGGAGAACCGGCGTGTTTCGTGGGGTTCAACAGGTCAATATGGATGCGAAGGGGCGGCTGGCAATACCAGCGCGCCAGCGGGAGCGTCTGTTGAGCCAGTGTGAAGGCCACATCGTCGTCACCATCGATACCCAGGCCAAGTGCCTGGTCGTCTACCCCCTCCCCGAATGGGAGCGGATCGAGAAAGACATCCAGAACCTGCCCGCCCTCAACCAGGGCATCAAGCGCTTCCAGCGGCTGGTTCTCGGTTATGCCACGGATATCGAGCTGGACGGCAGCGGGCGCATGCTGCTGCCGCCGGCGCAGCGCGCTTACGCGGCGCTGGAAAAAGAGGTGATGCTGGTAGGGCAGGGCAACAAGCTGGAGATCTGGTCGCAGACGCTCTGGCAGGCCGAGCAGGAACAGGCGCTGGCCGATTCCGGCGCCGATGCGGCGCTGCCCGACGAATTACTGTCGCTGAAGCTGTAGGTGGCCGCCATGCACCAGACAGTACTGTTACAGGAAGCGGTGGACGCCCTGGTAACGGCGCCTTCCGGTATTTACGTGGACGGTACCTTTGGCCGCGGCGGGCACAGCCGAGCGGTATTGGCCAGTCTCGACGCCGATGGCCGCCTGCTGGCCACCGACAAGGACCCGGTAGCGCGCGACGTCGCCGAGTCCCTGGCCGCCGAGGACCCGCGGTTCAGCTTCTATCATGGCTCCTTCGCCGACCTTCCCCAGGTGATGCGCGAGCGCGGTATCGAGGCCGTAGACGGTATCCTGCTGGACCTCGGCGTATCCAGCCCGCAACTGGACGAGGCGGAGCGCGGTTTCAGCTTCCAGCACGATGGCCCCTTGGACATGCGTATGGATACCAGTCGCGGTGAAACCGCTGCCGAGTGGCTGGCGCACGCGCGCCAAGAAGATATCGCGGAAGTACTCAAGGAGTACGGCGAGGAGCGCTTTGCCCGCCGTATCGCCGCGGCGATCGTCGAGCGGCGTGAGGAACGGCCAATTACCACCACCGGGGATCTGGCGAAACTGGTCAGCGAGGCCAACCCCAAGTGGGAAAAGCACAAGCATCCCGCTACCCGCGCCTTCCAGGCGATCCGCATCAAGGTCAATCGCGAGCTCGAGGACCTGCGGGACCTGCTGGCCGTGGCCCTGGACCTGCTGCGTCCGGGCGGCCGCCTGGTGGTGATCAGCTTCCATTCCCTGGAGGATCGTATCGTCAAGCGTTACATGCGCGACATGGCGCGTGGCGAACAGTTGCCGCCGGGTGTGCCGGTACTGGACAGCGACCTCAACCGGCGCATGAAGCTGGTCGGCAAGGCGCTGCGAGCATCCGACGCGGAAGTGGGGTCTAACGTACGCGCCCGCAGTGCCATCATGCGGGTGGCGGAGAAGCTGCCATGACCGCCCGCCTCGCCGGAACAACCATGCCTACCGCAACTCTGGGCGCGCCCGCGCCGGGCCGCCGGCTGCTGTGGCTCAATCTCGCCACCCTGGTGCTGGTGGTGGCGTCCGCGTTTGGCGTGATACATACCACCCACGCCTGCCGGGCGCTCTACGCCGAGCTCCAGGTACTGGAGGCGCGGCAGTGGCACCTGCAGGAAGAATACGGCCGGCTGGTATTGGAAGAGAGCGTGTGGGCCTCGCACCAGCGGGTGGAAAAGGTCGCGCGCAGCGAACTGCACATGGTCGAGCCGGACCTCTCCAGCTACCGGGTGGTGGCGCCGTGAGGCCGCGGCGGCAGCAAACAGTGAAGCCCGCAGGCGCCGGCATGTGGCGCCTCTACGTCGTCGTCGCCCTGCTGGTGTCGCTGCTGGCGCTGTTGGTGGGCCGTATCCTGTCCCTGCAGATCATCGATTCCGAGCACGGCTACAGCTTCCTGCAGGACCAGGGTGAGGCGCGGGCCCTGCGCAGCGCGGAGATTCCCGCCTACCGGGGGGTGATAACCGATCGCCGCGGGGAGCCGCTGGCGGTCAGTACGCCGGTGATTTCGATCTGGGCCGACCCGCGCCTGCTTGCGGGCTCCGAGCAGCTGCCGCGGCTGGCGCAGGCGCTGGAGTTGCCCCTGGCGGAACTGCAGGCGAAGCTGGCGCGCTACGAGGGCAAGCGTTTCATGTACCTGGTGCGGCACCAGTCGCCGGCCAAGGCGCGCGAGGTGCTGGGCAAGGGCTTCAGCGGTGTTTACGGGGAGCGCGAATACCAGCGTTTCTATCCCGCCGGCGCTGCTGCCGCGCAACTGGTGGGCTTTACCAACCTCGATGGCCAGGGCATTGCCGGAATCGAGATGGAGTACAACGACTGGTTGATGGGCAAGCCCGGCCGCAAGCGCTATATCAAGGACTTGCAGGGCAACATGGTGCGCGATATCGGCGTCGTCGAGCCCGCGCAGCCCGGCAAGGACCTGCGCCTGTCCATCGACCTGCGCCTGCAGACCCTGCAGTTCCAGGAGTTGCGCAAGGCTGTGATGGCCAGCGGTGCGGAGTCCGGCAGTGTGGTGACCCTGGATGCCGCCACCGGGGAAGTGCTGGCGATTACCAACTACCCCGCCGGCAACCCCAACAACCGCAAGGAACTGCTGCCCGAGTTCATGCGCAACCGGGCGATCACCGATACCTACGAGCCCGGTTCCACCATGAAATCCCTGACTATGGTGGCGGCACTGGAAAGCGGCCACTACACCCCGGAAACCGTTATCGATACTTCCCCCGGCTACATTCGCGTGGGCCCGAAAACCTACCGCGACCCGCGCAATTACGGCGAGGCGACGCTGACCCGCATCCTGCAGAAATCCAGCCAGGTGGGCGTGACCAAGATCGCCGAGGACCTCGGCCACGAACCCATCCGCGAGGTCTTTCACCGCTTCGGTATCGGCGAACCGATGAACACCGGTTTCCCCGGCGAAAGCAACGGCCTGCTCCCCGACCGCAAGCGCTGGTACGCGACCGACAAGGTTTCGCTGGCCTTCGGCTACGGCATCAACACCACCCCGCTGCAACTCGCGCGGGCCTACAGCGCCTTTGCCAGCGACGGCATCCTGCGTCCGGTTACCTTACTGGCGCAGGAGGGTGGGGCGGAGCCGGGCAAACGGGTGCTGTCGCCCCGGCTGGCCCATGAAATCCGCGGCATGCTGCGGGCGGTTACCGAGGACGATGCCACCGGGCGCCGCGCCCGGGTGCCCGGCTTCGTGGTGGGCGGCAAGACCGGCACCGTGCACAAAATCGGTCCCCAGGGCTATCTCGACGACGAGTATGTGGCCCTGTTTGCCGGGGTGGCGCCAGTTGACCAGCCGCGGGTGGTTTCCGTGGTGGTGATCAACGGGCCGAAAGGTGAAGAACACGGCGGCGGCTCGGCCGCGGCGCCGGTATTCTCTGCGGTGACCCGCGGCGCCCTGCGCCTGCTGGGTGTCACGCCGACCGAATTCCCCGAGGAAGTTGCCGCGGTGAAAGCCCGCCCGGGAGGTGCCGCATGAGCATGTCCCTGGCCCAGGTATTGGCCATGCCGGCTTGCAGCGGCGCGGACACCCCGATCCGCGGGTTGCAGCTCGACAGTCGCAAGGTGGTGCCCGGCGACCTGTTCCTTGCCATGCCCGGAGAATTGCACGACGGCCGCCAGTTCATTGAACAGGCGGTCGCCAGTGGCGCCGCCGCGGTGGCGGCGGAACCGCCAGTGGAGGGATTTGTCGACGCCCTGTCCGTACCCCTGGTGGAGGTGCCGGACCTGCGCGACGAAACCGGTTTTATCGCCGCGCGCTTCTATCGCCAGCCGGGCGCCCAGCTGCACATGGTGGGGATTACCGGCACCAACGGTAAAACCACGGTCAGCCGGCTGGCGGCACAGCTGTTCCGCGCCTGCGGCAGCGCCTGTGGGGTGATTGGCACTCTGGGGGCGAGTCTCGCCGAGGACGTCGCCCAGGGCGGCAATACCACTCCGGACGCGGTGTCCCTGCAGGCGCTGCTGGCCGAGTGGCGCGACGCCGGGATTCCCGCGGTATGCATGGAGGTGTCTTCCCACGCGCTGGTGCAGGGGCGGGTCAACGGCGTGCCCTACCACACCGCGGTGTTCACCAACCTGTCCCACGATCATCTCGATTACCACGGGGATATGGAGTCCTACGGCCGCGCCAAGCTGTCGCTGTTCACCGTGGAAGGACTGCGCCGGGCGGTGCTCAATCTCGACGACCCGTTTACCCGGCGTATCCTGCAGGTGATCGATCCCGCGGTGGAAGTCATCACGTACTCCATGCGCGATCCCGCTGCCGACGTCTTCGTGGAGCGCGCGGAATTTTCCACCCTCGGTGTCCGGGGCGTCCTGCGCACGCCCTGGGGCAGTGGCGCGTTCTCGGCGCCGCTACACGGGGATTTCAACCTGCTGAACCTCGCCGCGGCCGTGAGTGCCGCTGTGCTAGCCGGCCTCAGCCTGGAGTCGGTACTGGCCGCGACCTCCGGCCTGGCGGCGGCGCCGGGTCGTATGCAGTCACTGCCGAATAGCCTGGGTTTACGGGTGATCGTCGATTATGCCCATACCCCGGACGCGCTGGAGCAGGTGCTGCAGTCGCTCAGGCCCCATGTCAGCGGGGCGCTGGTCGTGGTGTTCGGCTGTGGTGGTGATCGCGACCGCCAGAAGCGCCAGATCATGGGCCGGGTGGCCTGCCAGTTGGCCGATCGGGTGGTCCTGACCAGCGACAACCCCCGGGGCGAGGAGCCGCTGGCTATCATCGCCGACATCGAGACCGGCTGCAGTGGCGACTACGCCGTGGAAGCAGACCGCAGCGGCGCCATCCATCGGGCCATCGCCGAGGCGAGCTCCGGCGATTGCGTGGTGATCGCCGGCAAGGGCCACGAGAACTACCAGATCATCGGCGCCGAGCGCCTGCCCTTCAGCGATAAAGCGGTCGCGCTGCAGGCCCTGCAGGGGAGGGCGCGGACATGATGCGCGCCATGCGCCTGGGCGAACTGGCGGGGCCGTTGCAGGGATCCGTGCTGGGGGAGGACGTCGCCTTCGATGACGTCTTTACCGATAGCCGCAAACCGCTGCAGGGCGGCCTGTTCGTCGCCCTCAGGGGCGAGAACTTCGACGGCCACGATTACCTGGAACAGGTTGCCGGGGCGGGGGCCGCGGCGGCACTGGTGAGCGAGGCCGGCAGCTGCGCGCTGCCCTGCCTGCAGGTCGCCGACACCCTGCGGGGGCTCGGCGACCTGGGCGCCTACAACCGCGCGCTCTATCGGGGACCGCTGGTAGCGATCACCGGCAGCGCCGGAAAAACCACCGCCAAGAACTTGATCCACGCAGTGTTGTCACAGCGCGGCAACACACTTGCCACCGGGGGCAACCTGAACAACGAAATCGGAGTACCGCTGACCCTGCTGCGCCTGCAGCCCGACCACGCCTTCGCGGTAGTGGAGATGGGGGCGGCGAAACGCGGCGATATCGCCTATCTCTGCGCACTGGGACGTCCCACGGTGTCTGTCCTGCTCAACGCCATGCCGGCACATCTCGAGGGCTTCGGCAGCCTCGAGGGCGTGGCGCAAACCAAGGGCGAGATTTTCGACGGCCTCGGCGCGGGGGATACGGCGGTGATCAACGCCGACCAGCCCTGGGCGGCACAGTGGCGGCAGCGCGCCGGTTCAGCACGAATCATCGACTTTTCCCTCGAGGGAAATGCAACAGTTTGCGCCAGGGGCGTGAAAGCCGGGGGACTGGCGGGTTGCAGCTTCACCGCGGTAACCGGGGCCTCGGAGTTCCCGGTGCGGCTGCAACTCGCTGGCCGGCACAATGTGGCCAATGCGCTGGCGGCGATCGCCGTGGGTCTTGCCTGCGGGCTCGAACCGGAAGAAATCAGCGCTGGCCTCACTTCAGTCGCCCCCACCGCGGGGCGACTTTCCAGTCATCGGGCGGCGAGTGGCGCGGTGGTGGTCGACGACTGCTACAACGCCAATCCCGCCTCGGTCCACGCTGCCATCGACCTGCTCGCCACTGGCGAAGGCCGGCGCACGCTGGTGATGGGCGCGATGCGCGAACTGGGTGAAGCCAGCGCGCAGATGCACCGGGAACTGGGGGAGTACGCCGCAACCGCCGGGCTCGACGGGTTCTGGGGTGTGGGCGACGAATTGCGCGAAGCGGTCGCGGCCTTCGGTGACGGCGGGCGCTGGTTCGCCGATTGCGCGTCTGCCGCGGCGGCTGCCCTGGACGAGTTTACGGAGGGCGACACCATCCTGATCAAGGGTTCACGGGGCGCGCGCATGGAGCGCGTCCTCCAGGCATTAATCCCGGCAGCGGGCGGAGGAAATCACTGATGCTGCTTATGCTGGCCGAGTACCTGGGCCAATATGAAAGTGCTTTCCTGGTTTTCCAGTACCTTACCCTGCGCGGCATTCTGGCCACGGGAACCGCGCTGGCGATCTCCCTGCTGGTGGGTCCATGGATGATCCGTCGCCTGAGCTATCACCAGGTCGGCCAGGCGGTGCGCGACGACGGCCCGCAAAGCCACCTCAGCAAGGCGGGCACCCCGACCATGGGGGGCGCGCTCATTCTCGTCGCTATCGCGATTGCGACGGTGCTGTGGGCGGACCTGCGCAACACCTACGTGTGGATTGCCCTGCTGGTCACCGCCGCCTTTGGCGCGGTCGGCTGGGTCGACGACTACCGCAAGGTGGTGGAAAAGAATCCGCGGGGCCTGCCGGCGCGCTGGAAATACCTGTGGCAGTCCGTCGCCGGCCTGGCCGCTGCCTGTTACCTGTACTTCGCTATCGATACTCCGGTGACCACGGAACTTTACGTGCCGTTCTTCAAGGACGTGTCGATTGCGATGGGCGTCCTGTTCATCCCCTTCGCCTACTTCGTGATCGTCGGTTCCAGCAACGCGGTGAACCTGACCGACGGCCTGGACGGGCTGGCGATCCTGCCCACCGTGATGGTGGGGGGCGCGCTCGGTATTTTCGCCTACCTCACCGGGCACGTGGACTTCGCCCACTACCTGCACATTCCCTACGTAGCGGGCGCCGGTGAGCTCGCGGTGTTCTGCTGCGCCATCGCCGGGGCGGGCCTCGGTTTTCTCTGGTTCAACACCTATCCCGCGCAGGTCTTCATGGGCGATGTGGGCGCACTGGCGCTCGGCGCGGCGCTGGGCACAGTGGCGGTGATTACCCGCCACGAGATTGTGCTGTTCATCATGGGCGGCATTTTTGTGCTGGAGACGGTGTCGGTCATCCTGCAGGTCGCATCCTTCAAGCTGACCGGCAAGCGGATATTCCGCATGGCGCCGATCCATCACCACTACGAATTGAAAGGCTGGCCGGAGCCGCGGGTTATTGTGCGCTTCTGGATTATTACCGTCATGCTGGTCCTGTTCGGGCTGGCCACATTGAAATTGCGCTAGGCAGGGAGTTGCAGGCAACTGTGTCACAGGGCTTGATCGCAAGCAGTGAAAACCGCGTGGTGTTCGGACTCGGCGCTACGGGGCTGTCCTGCGCGCGCCATCTGCACGCGCGAGGCCTGCCCTTCGTGATCGTCGATACCCGGGAGCATCCGCCGGAGCTGGCGACCCTGCAGGCGGAAATGCCGGAAGTGCCGGTATACGCAGGGCAGTGGCCGGAAGACCTGCTCAGCGGGGCATCGGAACTCGTGGTTAGCCCGGGCATAGCCCTGGATTCACCGTCCGTGGCGGCCGCCCGGGATGCCGGTGTGCAGGTGCTCGGTGATATCGACCTGTTCATGCGCGAGGCGGCGGCGCCGGTGATAGGTATCACCGGCTCCAATGCCAAATCCACCGTGACGGAACTGGTGGGGCGGATGGCCGTTGCCGCAGGGCTGAACGCCGGTGTCGGTGGCAACCTCGGCACGCCGGCGCTGGATTTACTCGATCCCGCGCGGGAGGTTTACGTGCTGGAGCTGTCCAGCTTCCAACTGGAGCGCGCCGGGAAACTGAACCTCGCGGTGGCGACGGTGCTCAACGTCAGTGCGGACCACCTGGACCGCCACGGCAGCATGCCTCGCTACCACCAGGCCAAGCACCGGATATTCCAGGGCTGCGGCAAGGCCGTGGTGCATCGCGGCGACCCCCTGACGGTCCCGCCCCAGGTCGAGGGCATGGAGATTATCGAGTGGTCGCTGGGCGAACCGGACCTCAAGGGCTTCGGTCTGCGCAACAGCGAGGGTATTGAATACATTGCCCACGGCTTCGAACTCCTGATGCCGGCGCAGGATATCGGCCTGGCCGGCCGTCACAACCTCGGCAACGCCCTCGCCGCGCTGGCGATAGGCCACGCCGCGGGATTCCCTGCGCCCGCCATGCTGCAGGCACTGCGGGAGTTCGGCGGCCTGCCGCATCGCTGCCAGCCGGTGGCGGAGATCCGTGGGGTTCGCTACGTCAACGATTCCAAGGGCACCAATGTCGGCGCCACCATCGCCGCACTCGCCGGCCTCGGTGGCGAGGGCAATGTGGTGCTGATCGCCGGCGGCCAGGGCAAGGGGGCGGATTTCCGCGAATTGCGCCCGGCGGTGCAGCGTCACTGCCGCCACCTGCTGGTGATGGGCGAGGACGCGGTCGCCATCGCCCTGGCACTGGACGATATCGTGCCCGTGGAGCGCGTCCGCGACATGCCCGAGGCGGTGCAACGCGCCGCAGTGCTGGCCCGGGCCGGTGATACGGTACTGCTGTCCCCGGCCTGCGCCAGCTTCGACATGTTCCGCGGTTATGCGGCCCGCGGTGACGCCTTTGTGGCCGCGGTCAACGTACTGGGAGGTGGGGCATGAACCGCGCTGCGGTAGCGGAACCCCGCCTGATGCCGGATGCAGGCCTGCTGTCGGCGGGCTTGGCTCTGCTGCTGGTGGGGCTGATCGCGATCAGTTCGGCGTCCATCGAGTACGCCGAGGTCAAGCACGGCAGCACCTGGTTCCACGCGACCCGGCACCTGATATACCTCGCCGTGGCCCTGCTGGCAGCGCTGGCGGTTTACCGGGTGCCCAGCGCGTTCTGGGAGGCCAGCGGCTGGGTCTGGCTGTTCCTCGCCCTCGTGCTGTTGATCCTGGTACTGATTCCCGGCGTCGGCCGCGAGGTCAACGGCAGCCAGCGCTGGCTGCCGCTGGGACCGTTCACTCTGCAGCCCTCGGAGTTTGCCAAGTTGGCGATGATCATCTATCTCGCCGGTTACATGGTGCGCCGCGAACACGAAGTGCGCCACGAGTGGCAGGGCTTCCTCAAGCCCATGGCCGTGCTGTTTGCCGCCACCCTGCTGCTGATGGTCGAACCGGATTTCGGCGCCACGGTCATCGTTGCCGGGAGTGCCTTCGGCATGCTGTTCCTCGCCGGCGTGAAGCTGGGACATTTCCTGCTGGTGCTGGCGGGAGCGCTGGGCGCACTGCTGGTGCTGGTGGTCAGCGAACCCTACCGGGTGGCGCGCCTCACCGCCTACACCGACCCCTGGGCGGACCCCTACAACACCGGCTTCCAGCTGACCCAGTCGCTGATCGCCTTTGGCCGCGGCGAATGGTTCGGCCTCGGCCTTGGCAACAGCATCCAGAAGCTGTTCTACCTGCCCGAGGCGCACACCGACTTCGTGTTTTCCATCTGGGCGGAGGAGACCGGGTTTATCGGCGTGGTGGCGCTGATCGCGCTCTACGTGGCGTTGATCGGCCGCGTGCTGTGGGTCGGCCGCGCCGCCAGTCTCGCCAATTACCCCTTCGGCGCTTACGTCTGCTATGGCGTGGCCCTGGTCTACTCGGGCCAGGCTTTCGTCAACATGGGGGTGAGCAGCGGCCTGCTGCCCACCAAGGGCCTGACCCTGCCGTTTGTCAGTTACGGCGGCACCAGCCTGATTGTCTGCTGCGTGATGCTGTCCATCGTAATGCGCATCGACCGCGAACTGCGTATGCAGGGAGGGCGCCCATGAGCGGCTCTTCCGCCAAACGCATCCTGATCATGGCCGGGGGCACCGGCGGTCACGTGTTTCCGGCGTTGGCCGTCGCCAGCGAATTGCGCCAGCGCGGTTACGCGGTGGACTGGGTGGGAACCCGGCGCGGCCTCGAGCAGCGGGTGGTACCCGCGGCGGGTATTCCCCTGCACCACCTGGTGGTGCGCGGAGTCCGCGGCAAGGGCCTGCTGGACCGCGTTCTCGGCCTGTGCATGCTGGGATTTTCCAGCCTGCAGGCCCTGTGGCTGGTGCTGCGCCTGCGGCCTGCGGCGGTGGTCGGTATGGGCGGCTACGTCGCCGGACCGGCGGGTCTCGCCGCCTGGCTGTGCCGCCGGCCGCTGGTCATCCACGAACAGAACGCCGTTGCCGGTACCACCAACCGCCTGCTTGCGCCCCTCGCGCGCAGGATCCTGGCGGGTTTTGCCGGCGCTTTCAGCGACGGCCGCGAGGTCACCGTGGTCGGCAACCCGGTGCGTTCGGACCTGCTTGCCGCCGCCCGCGAGGCCGGGTATGACTACCGCGGCCAGCGCCCCCTGCGCCTGCTGGTCCTCGGCGGCAGTCTCGGCGCCCAGCCGATCAACCAGGTGATACCCCCGGTGCTGCGCGCGCTGCGCGAGTCCGCCGAGGCCGATTTCGAGGTCTGGCACCAGACCGGCGAGGCGCACGCCGGCGCCGTGGCTGAAGAATATGCCCGATTGAAACTCGCTGACGTCAGGGTGGCGCCGTTTATCGAGGACATGGCTGCCGCCTACGCCTGGGCGGACCTGGTGATCTGTCGCGCCGGGGCATTGACCGTGGCGGAAATCGCCATCATGGGCCGACCCGCGATCCTGGTGCCGTTGCCCCACGCCATCGACGACCACCAGACCGCCAATGCGCGTGCCCTGGCTGACTGTGGCGGCGCCCTGCTGCTGCGCCAGCAGGAGATGACGGTGCAGTCGCTGACCAGCGCCCTGACTGCCTACACGAAATATCCCGAGCGCCTGCAGAACATGGCGCGTGCGGCCCATGCCGCTGCTGCGCCGGATGCCACGCTGAGTGTTGTCAACGTGGTGGAGGAACTTGCCCATGCTGCATGAGCGCAATGATTACGTAGTGCCGGAAATGCGCCGTATCCGCCGCATTCACATGATTGGCGTCGGTGGTTCCGGCATGAGCGGCATCGCCGAGGTGCTGGTCAACCTCGGCTACGAGGTCTCCGGTTCAGACCTGCGCGAAAGCGCGGTAACGCAGCGCCTGGTGGCGAAGGGCGTGGAAGTGTTTATCGGCCACCGCGCGGAAAATGTCGGCACCGCTGACGTGGTGGTGACCTCCAGCGCGGTCAAGGCCTCGAATCCGGAGGTGGCCTGCGCCCGGGAAAACCGCGTGCCGGTGGTGCCGCGGGCGGAAATGTTGGCGGAACTCATGCGTTACCGCCACGGTATCGCGGTCGCAGGGACCCACGGCAAGACGACCACTACCAGCCTGATCGCCTCGGTGTTCGGCGAGGCCGGTCTCGACCCTACGTTTGTCATCGGTGGCCTGGTCAACAGCGCCGGTACCAACGCGCAGCTCGGCGCCAGCCGTTTCCTGATCGCCGAGGCCGACGAGAGCGATGCCTCTTTCCTGCACCTGCAGCCGATGGTGACCGTGGTCACCAATATCGAAGCGGACCACATGGAAACCTACGGCGGCGACTTCGCCGTGCTGCGCCGCACCTACCTCGAATTCCTGCATAACCTGCCCTTTTACGGTGTAGCGGTGCTCTGTGTCGATGACCCGGTCATCCGCGAGCTGCAGGCCGAGGTCAGCCGCTACGTCATTACCTACGGTTTTTCCGAGGATGCGGACTACCGGATCACCGACCTGCAGCCGCAGGGTTTGCACACCGTGTTTACGGTGCAGCGTCCCTCCGGCGCGCCGCTGCAGGTCACCCTGGCCATGCCCGGACAGCACAATGTACTGAACGCCACCGCCGCGGTCGCGGTGGCCTGCGACGAGGGCCTGGAAGACGCGGCGATCCAGCGGGGGCTGGCGAATTTCGCCGGTGTCGGCAGGCGCTTTACCCACATGGGCGAACTGGTGCTGGCGCAGGGTAGCGCGCTGCTGGTGGACGACTATGGCCACCATCCCACCGAGGTGCGCGCGACCCTGGCCTCGGCGCGCCAGGCCTGGCCGGGACGGCGGGTGGTAATGGTCTACCAGCCGCACCGCTACAGCCGCACCCGCGACCTTTACGAGGATTTTGTCGCCGTGCTTTCCCAGTGCGACGTTCTGGTCCTGCTGGACGTCTACCCGGCGGGTGAAGAGCCCATTGCCGGGGCCGACGGCCGCAGCCTGGCGCGCAGCATTCGCCAGCGCGGCGAGCTGGAACCTATTTTTGCCGAGCGCGCCGAGGATGTGGCGAAGCTGCTGCGCGCGGTAGTGCGCGACGGCGACGTGGTGATTACCCAGGGCGCAGGCAATATCGGCGGCCTGTCGCGCGAGCTGTTGAATGTTGATTTTTCTCAGGAGATACGTACGTGAAGGTCGAAGCGTTGCGGGACAAGACCGTGGCCGTGTTGTTGGGCGGTACCTCCGCCGAGCGCGAGGTGTCGCTGCAAAGTGGTCGCACCGTGGCGGATGCGCTGGTCGCACTGGGGTACCGGATCTGCGAAATCGACCCCGCCAACAGCGACTGGATCGCCCGGTTGCGCGAGTGCGCCTTCGCCTTCAACGCCCTGCATGGCCCCGGCGGGGAGGACGGCACCATCCAGGGCGCCCTGCAGGCGCTGGGCATTCCCTACACCGGCTCCGGCGTGCTGGGCTCTGCGCTGGCCATGGACAAGCGCCGCACCAAACAGTTGTGGCTGGGTGCCGGGCTCTCCACCGCCGGGTTTGTCATGCTCGACGAGGATACCGACTGGCAGGCGGTGATCGACCGCTTCGGCAAGGTCTTTGTAAAACCGGCCTGTGAGGGCTCCAGTATCGGCATGGCGCCGGCCCACAGCGCGGAGGAACTCGAGGCCGCCTACGCCGGTGCTCGCAACTACAGCGGCGGTGTCCTGGCGGAGCAGTTTATCGACGGACCTGAATATACGGTCGGCATTCTCGGCGGCGCGGCGCTGCCCTCGATCCGGCTGGAGACCGACAACGTTTTCTACGACTACGAAGCGAAGTACATCTCCAACGACACCCGCTACCACTGCCCCAGCGGCCTCAGCGCCGAAGAGGAGACGGAGTTGGCGGCGCTGTCGGTGGCCGCCTTCGAATCACTGGGCTGTGCCGTGTGGGGCCGGGTGGATGCGATGCGCGATCGCGACGGGCGTTTCTACCTGCTGGAAGTCAATACGATACCGGGCATGACTTCCCACTCCCTGGTGCCGATGGCGGCGCGCAAGGTAGGGCTGGAAGTGCCCGCGCTGGTCGAGCGGATCCTGGAACTGAGCGTTGCGGGGTGGCGTTCATGACCAGTGCACTGCGCCTGCCCGCGAGACGGCGTGCCGAGCCGCCCCGCAGCGCGCGCAACGAGCGCAGTGACAAGGTCCGCTCCGGGACTGTGGCCCGGCAGGGGCGCGCCCCCCTGCAGGGGGCGACACGCAAAGCGGCCGGGAGCGAAAAAGGCGGCCCGTCGCGGTCGCGCTTCCGCTGGCTGGAACGGATCATGATCCTGCTCGGCGCCGGCGTGGTGCTGGCCGGTGCGCTGAAGGGCTGGATCGCGCTGGAAAGCCTGCCGGTGCAGCAGATCACGGTGACTGGCGAGCTGGAACACATCCGCACCAACGCGATTCGCGAGATGGTGGAGCCGCAGCTGGTGCACGGATTCATCGGTACCGACCTGGCGGAGCTGAGCCAGCAACTGGAGGCGCTGCCCTGGGTGTACACCGCCTCGGTGCGCAGGGTGTGGCCGAACTCGCTGGAGATCCATATCGACGAACAGCTGCCGATCGCCCGTTGGGGAGACAACGGCTTCCTCAATCACCAGGGACAGATTTTCCGTCCCAGCAACGCGGCGCGCTGGGAAAGCCTGCCTTTGCTGCAGGGACCGGACAGCGGCGCTCCCGCATTGATGCGGACTTACCAGCGCCTGGTCGACCTGCTGGCTCCACTGGGGCTGGGGGTGAAGGAACTGGTGGTGGATGAGCGCGGCGAAGTGGAGGCGCAGCTGCAGGGCGGCCAGCGCCTGCTGATCGGGGGACAGGATTTCCTGGAACGGATACAGCGCTTTGGCAGTGTTTACCGGGCGGAACTGGCGGAGCAGATGCCCCGGGTTGAGCGCATCGATTTGCGCTACGCACACGGTGTGGCGGTAGCGTTCGCGGCGCCGGTGGAAGAAGCAACAGAAACAGCAGCCGGCGACGCCGGCAACGTATAGGCCAGGGGAGAGACTGCCATGGGCAGCGCGCAGGAAAAACGAATGATAGTCGGCCTCGACATCGGAACGTCGAAGGTGGTGGCGATTGTCGGCGAGATTGGCGCGGACGGCAAAGTCGAGGTTGTCGGCATCGGCTCCCACCCCTCCAAGGGCATGAAAAAAGGCGTGGTGGTCAATATTGAATCTACCGTGCAATCCATCCAGCGCGCCATCGAGGAGGCGGAGCTGATGGCCGGCTGCCAGATTCACTCGGTCTATGCGGGTATCGCCGGCAGCCACATTCGCAGCCTGAACTCCCACGGCATCGTGGCGATCAAGGACAAGGAGGTGTTTTCCGCGGACCTCGAACGGGTGATCGACGCCGCCCAGGCGGTGGCGATTCCCGCCGACCAGAAAGTGCTGCACATCCTGCCCCAGGAATACGTGATCGATAACCAGGAGGGCATCAAGGAGCCGATGGGCATGTCCGGGGTGCGCCTGGAGGCCAAGGTGCACCTGGTCACCTGCGCGGTGAACGCGGCACAGAATATCGAAAAATGCATCCGGCGCTGCGGCCTGGAGGTGGAGGAGATCATTCTCGAACAGCTCGCCTCCAGCTATTCCGTGCTCACCGAGGACGAACGCGAGCTCGGCGTTTGCCTCGTGGATATCGGCGGCGGCACTACGGATATCGCGATTTTTACCGAGGGTTCGATACGCCACACCGGCGTCATCCCGATTGCCGGCGACCAGGTAACCAACGATATCGCGATGGCGCTGCGCACGCCGACCCAGCACGCCGAGGAGATCAAGATCAAGTATGCCTGCGCGCTTACCCAGCTCGCCGGCGAGAACGAAACCATCAAGGTGCCCAGCGTCGGCGACCGTCCGCCGCGGGACCTGTCGCGGCAGTCACTGGCGGAGGTTGTGGAGCCGCGTTACGACGAGCTCTTTACCCTGGTGCAGGCGGAACTGCGCCGCTCCGGTTACGAGGACATGGTGCCCGCGGGCATCGTACTGACCGGCGGTACCTCGAAAATGGAAGGCGTGGTGGAACTGGCCGAGGAAATTTTCCACATGCCGGTGCGGGTGGGCTATCCGCAAACGGTTCAGGGGCTTAACGACATCGTGCGCAACCCGATCTACGCCACCGGTGTGGGTTTGTTGCTGTACGGCATGGATCACAGCGAGCAGATGGGGGCCGCACCCACACGGGCGGCGGTACCCGGTGAAAACTGGCTGAGCCGGGTCAGGACCTGGCTGGCCAGCAATTTTTAACAACAAGCAAATTACGAAATCAATCGCCGTGTCACAACGGCAAACGAGGAAAGGGGAGCAAGACCATGTTTGAACTGATAGATAACGTTCCATCCAATGCGGTAATCAAGGTCATCGGGGTCGGCGGTGGCGGTGGCAACGCGGTGAAACACATGATCGACTGCCATGTCGAGGGTGTGGATTTCATCTGCGCGAACACCGACGCCCAGGCGCTGTCGGACATTTCATCGAAGACTGTGCTGCAACTGGGCAGCGACATCACCAAGGGGCTCGGCGCTGGCGCCAACCCGGAAATTGGCCGCGCTGCGGCACTCGAAGATCGCGAGCGGATTGCCGAATCCCTGCGCGGCGCCGATATGGTATTCATCACTGCGGGCATGGGTGGCGGTACCGGTACCGGCGGTGCGCCAGTCGTCGCGGAAGTGGCGCGCGAGCTGGGTATCCTGACGGTTGCAGTAGTCACTCGCCCATTTCCCTTCGAAGGCAAAAAACGCCTGAAAATTGCCCTCGAAGGCATCGACGAACTGCAGCAGCATGTCGATTCTTTGATAACTATTCCCAATGAAAAATTACTGGAAGTTCTGGGCAAAAATACCAGCCTTATCGATGCCTTCAAGGAGGCAAATGATGTATTGTTGGGCGCAGTTCAGGGGATCGCCGACCTGATCATCCGGCCCGGTATGATCAACGTCGATTTTGCCGATGTACGGACCGTGATGTCCGAGATGGGTATGGCGATGATGGGAACGGGCAGTGCGCGCGGCGAGAATCGCGCCCGCGAAGCCGCCGAACGAGCTATAAACAGCCCCCTCCTGGACGACATTGATTTACAGGGTGCACGCGGAATTCTGGTTAATATCACCGCCGGCCTCGATCTCGCACTCGGCGAATTTGCCGAAGTGGGCGACACCATCGAGGAATTTGCATCCGACGAAGCGACAGTTGTGGTTGGTACGGTTATCGAACCAGAGATGACCGATGAGCTCAAGGTCACGGTAGTTGCTACCGGGCTTGGCACCCAAGCCGCACGGTCCACCCTGCAGGTGGTCGACACCGCGCCCAAGCCAGCTCCCGCAACTACACCTGAAAGTGAGCCCGATTACGCGGAACTGGATCGCCCCGCAATTCAGCGCAGGCAGCGCAGTGCAAGCCACGCGGCAGCGATCGCACAAACGGACGAGGAGTATTTCGATATTCCTGCGTTCCTGCGCCGCCAGGCGGATTAACGGAAGGAAGTACGGGAAGTCCCGTCACCCACCGTATCCGCGCGGCGCGAAACGGATACGGTTGGAGTGACAATGATTCGACAGCGAACACTGAAAAATGCGATCAGGACGACGGGTGTCGGCCTGCATACGGGCGAGAAGGTCTACCTGACGCTTGCGCCCGCGCCTGCCGATACAGGTATCGTTTTCCGCCGGGTTGATCTCAAGCCGGTGGTGGAATTCCCTGCGCGGGCACACGGCGTAAGCGACACCGTGCTGTCCACCGGCTTGGGTGCAGGTGACCAGCGGATTTCGACCGTCGAGCACCTGATGGCGGCTTTTGCCGGCCTCGGTATTGACAATGCCTACGTCGATGTGAGTGCGCCGGAAGTGCCGATCATGGACGGCAGTGCCGGTCCGTTCGTGTTTCTCATCCAGTCCGCTGGTGTGGTGGAGCAGAACGCCGCGAAAAAATTTATCCGGGTCAAGCGCAAGGTCACGGTGGAGAGCGGCGACGCAGTAGCCAGTTTCCTCCCCTACGACGGCTTCAAGGTCTCGTTCACCATAGATTTTGACCACCCGGTTTTTCGCGATCGCTCCCCGCATGTCGACGTGGACTTCACTCCCGAATCCTTCATCAAGGAGGTGAGTCGGGCGCGCACCTTCGGCTTCATGCACGAGATTGAAGCCCTGCGCAGCCGCGGCCTCGCCCGCGGCGGCAGTGTGGACAACGCCATCGTGGTAGACGAGTACCGTATCCTCAACGAGGAAGGCCTGCGTTACGACGACGAGTTCGTGCGCCACAAGGTGCTCGACGCGGTTGGCGACCTGTACATGCTCGGCCACAACCTGATCGGAGAATACCGTGCCTACAAGGCCGGCCACGCCCTCAACAATGCCTCGGTGCGCGCCCTGCTGGCGCAGCCCGATGCCTGGGAGATCGTGACCTTCGAAGATACGGCTGACCCGGTCTCTGCGGGCTGGGCGTTGCCGCCACTCGTCGCGGCCTGAGGCCAGCGAACGCTCCGGGGCGGGCTGGCGATGAGTCCGCCCGTCCCCGCAACTTTGCTCCGCGCCCGCCAGGCGCGGCGGCGGTCTCTGGGCTGCCGCCGGGCCAATGTGCAGCATTTCACAATCCAGGTTCGTCAGGCATGGTGTTTGCTTGGCTTCTATGGCATAGTAGCGGCCGACTCACCTCGTGTCCGCGTGAATGAAAGTAGTTTTCGTCAGCCGCAAGCACGGGGGCTCTCGCTCCGTTCGATCGGTTGAATTGGGGCGCTGGTCCCGTGCACTGCTCTCCCTGTGTTGTCTCGGGTTGCCCCTGGGAATAGCGGGTGGTGGGTTCCTGCTGGGCCAGCAGAACGCGGTGGACAACCTGCACAGTGAAGCCCTCGAGGGCATGCAGGACGACCTGGAGCAGCAGAACGCGGAACTGGCGTCACTGAAGGCCCAGGCCGAAAGCCAGATCCAGGCCCTGACAGTGAATTTCGCCGAACTGCAGGCCAGGCTGACACGACTCGACGCCCTGGGTGAACATCTCACCGCGATGGCGGGACTGGAGGACGGTGAATTCGACTTCAGCCAGCCCGCGGGGGTGGGCGGTCCGATAGGTGGCGAATTCAATGTTGAATACAACACCTCAGACCTACTCTCCGAACTCGGCCTCTTCCAGGCCCGCCTCTCCGACCGCGAACAACAACTCGATATCCTTGAAAGCCTGCTGACCAACCGCAAGCTCGATGAGCAGGCGGTGGTTTCCGGTCGTCCGGTAGAAAAAGGCTGGATTTCCTCCTATTACGGGCGGCGCACCGACCCCTTCAACGGCAAGCCTGCATTCCATAATGGAATCGATTTTGCGGGCAAGCCCGGCAGCAATATCCTGGCCGTCGCCGGTGGTGTGGTGACCTGGGCCGGCGACAAGTCCGGCTATGGCAACCTGGTGGAAATTACCCACGAAGACGGTTTCGTTACCCGCTACGGTCACAACAAGGAAACCCTGGTCAACCCGGGCGACCTGGTGCGCAAGGGCGAAGTGATCGCCAAGATGGGCTCCACCGGGCGTTCGACCGGTTCCCATGTGCATTTCGAAGTCTACAAGAACGGTCGCTCGGTCGACCCCGCGAGTTACGTGCGGCGCACCTACCGCTGATTTCCACCGCCATTCCGATTACAATGCCCCCGCCCGTCCTCCGGTCTGGCGGGTATACACGCATCCAGTAAAGCCTGAATTCAAATGATTGAAAAAACACTGAAAATGATCTTCGGCACGCGCAATGACCGTGAGCTGAAACGAATTGGCAAGGTGGTAAAACAGATCAACGCCCTGGGCGAGGACATCGGCGCCCTGTCCGATGAGGCCCTGTCGGCCAAAACCGGCGAGTTCCGCCAGCGCCTGGAGGCCGGTGAAAGCCTCGATGCCCTGCTGCCCGAAGCGTTTGCGGTGGTGCGCGAGGCCGGCAAGCGGGTGCTCGGCATGCGCCATTTCGACGTGCAGCTGATCGGTGGTATCGCCCTGCACGAGGGCAAGATCGCGGAAATGAAGACCGGTGAGGGCAAGACCCTCGTCGCCACGCTGCCCGCCTACCTGAACGCCCTGACCGGTCGCGGCGTGCACCAGGTGACGGTCAACGACTACCTCGCCAGCCGCGACGCGGCCTGGATGCAGCCGCTGTATGAATTCCTCGGCATGCGGGTCGGCGTGATCCGCTCCGGCCAGCACCCCCAGCAGAAGCGCGAAGCCTACGCCGCGGATATCATCTACGGCACCAACAACGAGTTCGGTTTCGACTACCTGCGCGACAACATGGCTTTCAGTCTCGCCGACCGCGCGCAGGGTGAACTGGCGTTCGCCATCGTCGACGAGGTGGACTCCATCCTGATCGACGAGGCGCGCACGCCGTTGATCATCTCCGGAGCATCCGAGGACAGTTCGGAGCTCTACAAAGCCATCAACAAGCTGATCCCCTCACTGAAACTGCAGGTCGAGTCCGATGAGGGCATGGCAGAGCAGCCCGGCCATTTCACCGTGGACGAAAAGCACCGCCAGGTGGAGATGACCGAGGCGGGCCACGAATTCATCGAGGAGTTGCTGATCCGCGAGGGCCTGCTGCAGGAAGGGGAGAGCCTCTACGCACCCACCAATCTCAATCTCCTGCACCACGTGCATTCCGGGCTGCGTGCCCACGTACTGTTCCACCGCGATGTGGAATACATCGTGCAGGATAGCCAGGTGGTGTTGATCGACGAGCACACCGGACGCACCATGCCCGGGCGGCGCCTCTCCGAGGGCCTGCACCAGGCGATCGAGGCGAAGGAGGGCGTAGCCATCCAGAGCGAGAGCCAGACCCTGGCTTCCACCACCTTCCAGAATTATTTCCGCCTCTACGCCAAACTCTCCGGGATGACCGGTACCGCCGACACCGAAGCGTTCGAACTGCGGCAGATTTACGGCCTGGAAGTGCTGGCAATTCCCACCAACAAGCCGATGGTGCGCAAGGACCTCAACGACCTCGTGTACCTCTCCCGCGACGAGAAATTCGACGCCATCGTCGAGGACGTGAAGTCCTGTATCGCAAACGGGGCTCCGGTGCTGGTGGGCACCGCCTCGGTGGAAACTTCCGAGGAGCTTTCAGCGCGCTTCCGCAAGTCGAAAATCGAGCACAAGGTGCTCAACGCCAAGTATCACGAGCAGGAGGCGGAGATCATCGCCCAGGCGGGTCGTCCCGGCGTGGTCACAGTGGCCACCAATATGGCCGGCCGCGGTACCGACATCGTCCTCGGCGGCAACCTCGAGGCGGAGATTGCCGCGGCCGGGGAGATCAGCGACGAGCGTCGCGCGGAACTCCGCGCCGCCTGGGAACTGCGCCACCAGCAGGTGCTGGATGCCGGCGGCCTGCATATCCTCGGCACCGAGCGCCACGAATCCCGGCGTATCGACAACCAGCTGCGTGGCCGCGCCGGTCGCCAGGGCGACCCGGGCGTATCCCGTTTCTACCTGTCGCTGGAAGACAACCTGATGCGCATCTTCGCCTCGGACCGGGTGAAGAAAATCATGCAGTCGCTGGGTATGGAGAAGGGTGAGGCCATCGAGCACCGCATGGTGACCAATGCCATCGAGAAAGCCCAGCGCAAGGTTGAAGGGCGCAACTTCGATATCCGCAAACAGCTGCTGGAATATGACGACGTGGCCAACGACCAGCGCCAGGTCATCTACAACCAGCGCGATGAACTGCTCACCGAGGACGATATTTCAGAGACTATCACCATTATCCGCGCGGACGTGGTGAACGAGGCGATCAACGGCTACATTCCGCCGATGAGCGTGGAAGAGCAGTGGAACGTTCCCGGACTGGAGAAGTTGCTGGAGTCGGAATTCGCCATCACGCTGCCCCTGCAGCAGTGGCTGGAAGAGGACAAGAGCCTGCACGAGGAATCCCTGCGCGAACGTATCGTAGCCGAGATCCAGAAGGCCTACGACGCCAAGTGCGAGATGGTCGGTCCGGACATGCGCAAGGTCGAAAAGCAGATCATGCTGCAGGTGCTGGACACCCTGTGGAAAGAGCACCTCGCCACCATGGATCACCTGCGCCAGGGTATTCACCTGCGCGCCTACGCCCAGAAGAACCCCAAGCAGGAATACAAGCGCGAGTCCTTCGAGCTGTTCCAGCAGTTGCTGGAGAACCTGAAAACCGAGGTGATCCGCTTCCTCAGCCACGTCCAGATTGCCCGGCCGGACGAGTCCGAGCTGATCGAACAGCGCCGCCGGGAGGCGGCGGAGCGCGAAAAGCTCGCCTTCCAGCACGCCGAAGCCACCGGCATGGCGCCGCAACAGGAAGCGGCTCAGGCCCAGGCTCCCCCGGGACTCGATTCCGAACAGGCCCTGCGCCCGGAGACTTATATTCGCGAGGAACCCAAGGTCGGCCGCAACGACCCCTGTCCCTGCGGCAGCGGCAAGAAATTCAAGCAGTGCCACGGCCAGCTGTGACCAGCCGACCCTGACTAAACCGCGCTTGCGGTTCTGCTCGCCCACCGCGAGCCACTCCATTATCATTCGCCACTGCCGGTTACTTGCGTAACCGGCAGTTTTGCTAGTATTTCCAGACAAACCCAGTGAGGAGGCCATCCAATGGCGGTGGGAGCGGATCAATTGCCGGTACTGTTGCCGGTACCTGGCGTGAAAATTTCTACGGTTTCTGCCGGCATCAAGAAGCCCGGGCGCAAGGACCTGGTGCTGTTTGAGCTTGCTCCTGGCTCACGCGCCGCGGCGGTATTTACCCGCAACGCATTTTGCGCGGCGCCGGTGACCGTTGCCCGCGAGCATCTCGCCAGCAGCGCCGGCGGGGCGCGCTACCTGCTGGTTAACACCGGCAACGCCAACGCCGGCACCGGACCCCGCGGCATGGCGGACGCACGGCGTTGCTGCGACGCGGTGGCGGAGGCTACCGGGGTTGCGGCCACATCGGTCCTGCCATTTTCCACCGGTGTCATCGGCGAGCCGCTGCCAGTGGACAAGATCCTCGCGGCCCTGCCCGACGCAGTGGCTGCACTCGACAGCGATGGCTGGACCGCGGCCGCCAGCGGCATCATGACCACCGATACCCGTCCCAAGGGCCTGTCCGTGCAGTTTACCTGTGAGGGCAGGGACTACGTGGTGACCGGCATCGCCAAGGGCGCGGGCATGATCCGCCCGAATATGGCCACCATGCTCGGCTATCTCGCCACGGATGCCCGGGTCGACCAGTCCTTGTTGCAGGAAATGCTTTCCCGGGCGGCGGACCTGTCCTTCAACCGCATCACGGTAGACGGCGATACCTCCACCAACGATGCCTGTGTACTGGTGGCCACAGGTGCCGCAGGCAATGACGAGTTGGCGAACCGCGATTCCGGCCTGTACCAGGCGCTGTACGAGGCCATTGAAGCGGTCTGCGTGGGCCTGGCCCAGGGCCTGGTGCGGGACGGTGAAGGCGCCAGCAAGTTCGTCGCAGTGGACGTACGCGGCGGGCGCAGCGAGCAGGAGTGCCTGGACGTGGCCTTCACCATCGCCCATTCACCGCTGGTGAAAACGGCCCTGTTCGCCTCCGACCCCAACTGGGGGAGACTGCTGGCGGCGATCGGCCGCGCCGGCCTCGAGGATCTCGACGTCAATCGCGTGGGTGTGTTCCTCAATGAGGTGCTGATTGCCGAAAACGGTTGCCGCGCTGCCTCCTATACCGAGGAGCAGGGTGTGGCCGCCATGGCGCCGGAGGAGATCACTATCCGCATCGAACTGGGACGCGGTGACGCGCAGGCTACGGTCTGGACCACCGACTTCTCCTACGACTATGTGAAGATCAACGCCGAGTACCGCACCTGATGGCGCAAGTGCATGTAGCCGTCGGGGTGGTACTCGACGGCGCAAACAACATCCTGCTGACCCGCCGGGCCGATGACGCCCACCAGGGCGGGCTCTGGGAGTTCCCCGGCGGCAAGGTGGAGGCAGGCGAGCCAGTGCTGGAAGCGCTGGCCCGCGAGTTGCTGGAGGAACTGGGTATCGATCCCGTGGCGACGGAACCGCTGATCGAAATTCACCACGACTATGGTGACAAGCAGGTTTTGCTCGATGTGCACGTGGTGACCGCGTTTAGCGGTGAGCCGGTTCCCCAGGAAGGACAGCCCATGCGCTGGGTGCAGGTGGCGGGGTTGGACGATTATGATTTTCCGGCTGCCAATGTGCCTATTGTGCGGGTCGTGCAAGCCAGATGGGGCTTAACCGCGTAAAGATTTACACGCGCAGTTCTCGCTTCTCTGGACTATGCGAAATTCTCCCTTCCCAGAGCTTCAATACTGTTGGTGATTGCAAGATTGCTGGCGTCTCCCCGGCATATTCTCTCTACAAATTGGCTCTAAGCGGAATTGTAGTCTGCGGCAAGTTGCTTGCATTTCGGTAGTGCTATTCTTATGTAATTGAGATTGCCGACGAGCAAACATAAGTGAAAGCCAAGGCAAGAGCTGTAAATAATGCACCATTCAGGAACAGCGCATCTCCGCCCACCAGTTCAAATTTTTGTACACGAAAGAGCTTGAACTGTAGTGCTATAAATGTAGGAAAGAAAAGCGTTAAAAACAGTGCCGCTTTCAGGAGGATGTACATATATCCTAGGGTTTCGGGCCGAATCACTTCTGCGGGGAACGTCGCTTCCATGCCTAACTGTACCGGGCTTATTATACCCATAATCACCATGGAATTGTTGACCACTGCCAAGAGATTAATCGCCAGGCAGGAGAAAAATATTGCCATAAGAAAATTTCCAGCTAGTCGCTTGCTCCAGTGTTCCGGTGTTGAATATTTTGTCGCGACGCCGGCGTAGATAATTGACCCCAGGAATAGCACTGCTAAGGCATAGTGGAAAGAGAGGAATGTTATCCCTTTATTCAATGCTGGATTCAATTCCACAGCTGAATCTATGGTCGTCAGTGCGATGTATGTTGTAATCAAATCTCCAGCTGCGAGCAGAAGCAGTGAAGAGAGGCAAAGTCCAACAAATTTTTTTGCTTGCATAGAAACATCCGTCGGTGAGATGGAGGTTCGAAAGCCCTTTTGCTTCCGAACCTCCTTTTGAACATAGAGTTACTTGGATGTGTCTTTGAATACCGAAATCATGGTGAACATTGTTCCAATCAAGGCAGCATCTGTCGCTACAATTGCTGCGATGACAGGGATAATCCCGCCGTTTACCTGCTCAATTTCATAGTTGGTAAGTTCTTGCATGACTATCTCTCCCGAATGTCATTTGAAAGTTGGCGGTGTGCCCGCCAGTTTTATCTGCGTTCCTGCAGATTCGCTTGTCACCAGTCGTTGAGCCACCCTGTTGGGAGTTGGGACAGACCCGTCAGACCATTCAGGCAATAAGGCCCGGATTACCTCGTGCTATTGGTCGGGCTGTATCCCGGATCAGTTTGCTCTTGTGCAGCTGATTCAGGGTCCCTTCGGCCGGTTATCCTGCCGGTGACTTGATTATCAGGATAGGTGTGTGGACGCCCACAATCCATGTTTGCTTTCCATTAAATACGTTCGCTGCATGGATCGGCTGGGTGTCACGATACCCTGGGTCTGGGCTGGGCTGGGCTTCGCGGCGGGACGGCATGCTCGTGCTCCCACCTTGCTAACGGTCAGGCCAATGCCAGAAGTCGCCGGTGTAATGCCGCGGCGTGTTCCTGCAACTGTTCCAGCGTGCCGCTGTTGTCGACCACAAAATCCGCCCGGGCGAGCCGTTCCTCGCGGGGCATTTGCGCGGCGATAATGCGCCGCACCTGGTCTTCGTCATTGTTGTCGCGCTGCATCGTGCGCGCCACCTGAACTTCCACCGGCACGTCCACCACGACCACCTGGTCGGTCATTGCTACCTGTTCGCCTTCCAGCAGGAGGGGCGAACTGAGCACGGTGTAGGGGGATTTTGAGGCGGTGAGTTGGCGTTTGATCTCCTCGCCGATCAGCGGGTGGGTCAGCTGCTCCAGCCAGAGTCGTTCCTGTGGATCGCTGAACACGATACGCCGCAGGGCGGCGCGGTCCAGGCTGCCATTGGCGAGCAGGATGCCGCTACCGTGTCGTTCACTGATCGCGCGCAGGGCCGGGGTGCCAGGCTCCACAACCAGCCGGGCGACCTTGTCTGCGTCGACCACGGTGATGCCCTGCTGTTCCAGGTAGTCGGTCAGTGCGGATTTGCCGCTGCCGATACCGCCGGTGACGCCGACGACCAGGCTCATTGCAAGCCGCGGCACATGTCAGGCCAGCCCCGAGGAGCGCAGGTAGGCGTGGATGATTTCCTCTCCCCACAGCAGCGCTATCCAGCCTGCTGCAGCCAGGTAGGGTCCGAAGGGGATGGGCACGTCCTTGCCCCGGCGGCGCAGCAGTATCAGGACTACTCCGACAGCGGCGCCGACCAGTGATGACAGGAGAATGATCAAGGGCAGCGACTGCCAGCCGAGCCACGCGCCCAGCGCAGCGAGTAATTTGAAGTCTCCGTAGCCCATGCCTTCTTTGCCGGTGAGTATTTTGAATGCCCAGAACACGCTCCACAGCAGCAGGTAGCCGGCCATCGCGCCGATGACGGCGTCGTGCAGGCTGACGAAGGTGCCGTTGAGGTTGAAAGCCAGTCCCAGCCACACCAGCGGCAGGGTGATGTCGTCGGGCAGCAGCTGGGTGTCGAAGTCGATCATGCTCAGTGTCACCAGCGCCCAGGTCAGCAACATGGCACCCAGCAGGGCCAGGTCGACGTCGAATTGCCAGGCCAGGGCCAGGGTCAGCAGGCCGGTAGCCAGTTCCACCAGCGGATAGCGCGGCGAGATGGCCACGCCGCAGTTGGCGCAGCGGCCGCGCAGGAACAGGTAGCTGATGACCGGAACATTTTGCCAGGGCTTGACCGGTGCCAGGCAATGGGGGCAGTGGGAATTGGGAGTCACCAGGGATAGCGGTCGCTCCTGCTTTTCCGCGGGCAGTTCCAGAAGCTCGCAGCAATCCCGGCGCCAGCGGGCTTCCAGCATCAGTGGCAAGCGGTAGATCACCACGTTGAGGAAGCTGCCGACTACCAGGCCGAAGGCGAGGAGGGCGATGGCCAACAACCAGAATTGTTGGCCCAGGGCGTCGATAGTAGCGGGTTGTGTCACAGCGCCGGGAAGATTCCTTAGATTACCGAACCCAGCATGAAGATTGGCAGGTACATGGCGATCATCAGGCCACCCACCAGAACCCCAAGGATCGACATGATCATCGGTTCCAGCAGTGAGCTCAGGTTGTCCACCGCGTCATCCACGGCCTGTTCGTAGTGGTCCGCCACCTTGCCCAGCATCTCGTCAAGGGCGCCGGATTCTTCACCGATGGATACCATCTGCAGCAGCATGTGCGGGAACAGGCCGGTGGTCTTGATGGAGCTATACAGGGTGGAGCCAGTGGTAACGTCATCGCGGATCTGCCGGATGGCCTTGGCGTAGACCGAGTTACCGGCAGCCCCGGCGGTGGAGTCCAGGGCGTTCACCAGTGGCACACCGGCGGCAAAGGTGGTGGAGAGCGTGCGTGAAAAACGCGCTACCACCGCATCGTGGACGATGTCACCGACGATGGGCATTTTCAGGTAGAGTTGATCCAGCCACTCGGCAAAGCGCACTGAACGAATCTTGGCCTCGCGAAAGGCGAAGACCATAGCGGCGGCTCCAATAAGGCCGATCAGCCACCATTCCTGGACAAACTCCGAAATACTCATGACAAACTTGGTGAATGCGGGCAGGTCTGAACCAAAGCTCTGGAAGGTTTCTGCGAACACCGGGATTACTTTGAGGAGCAGGATAAGGGTCACGATAACTGCGACCGCGATAACCGCCAGTGGGTAGGTCATGGCCTTCCTGATCTTGGCTTTCAGCGCCTCGGTCTTTTCCTTGTAGGTGGCCACCCGGTCGAGCATGACCTCGAGAGTACCCGAGTCCTCACCGGAGGCCACCAGGGAACAGAAAAGATCGTCGAAGTGCCGAGGGTACTTGGCCAGGGACGGGGCGAGACCGTTACCCGCGGAAACGTCGTTCTTGATGTTGTTGACCATCTCGCGCATGCGCGGTTTTTCCAGCCCGTCCACCACGATTTCGAAACTCTGTACCAGAGGAACACCGGCTTTCATCATCGTGGCGAGCTGGCGGGTGAAGATGGCGATATCTGCGGGCTTGATCGGCTTGCCCTGGCCGGAGCCGAACAGGGGCTTGGGCTTTTTCTTGACACTTTTGGGCACGATGCCCTGGCGGCGCAGCTGCGCCTTGGCCATGGAGCTGCTGGAGGCGGAAATCTCTCCCTTGGAGGCGCGGCCGTTCTTGTCGGTGCCGCTCCATGTGAATACATCGTTGCCGGTTGCCGTTGCCATACCTGCCTGAACCCCTGTCTGCTGTCCCTTTAATACTGCTTGCTTTTGTTAGTTTTAATCCACGGTAATCCGGTTCGCCTCTTCCAGGGAAGTCATGCCCCGGGCCACCTTGAGAAGCGCTGACTGGCGCAGGGTGTTGAAGCCCTCTTCGGTGGCAGCTTTCTGGATTTCCAGCGAATTGCCCTCTTCCATGATCAGGGTGGAGATTTTCGGGGTGATACGCACCACTTCGTAAATGCCTACCCGGCCCTTGTAGCCATCGATGCAAGCGTTGCAGCCCACTGCCTTGCGGATGTTTGCGCCCTCCAGCAGTTCATCGGTAAAGCCTTCCTTGAGCAGGATGTCGTGGGGTATGTCCGCGGGCTCCGAGCACTCCTTGCACAGGCGTCGGGCGAGACGCTGGGCGATAATCAGGTCGACGGAACTGGCCACGTTGAAGGCGGGGACGCCCATATTCAGCAGGCGGGTCACGGTTTCCGCCGCACTGTTGGTGTGCAGGGTGGACAGTACAAGGTGACCGGTCTGGGCGGCCTTGATCGCGATTTCCGCAGTTTCGAGGTCGCGTATCTCGCCCACCATGATGACGTCCGGGTCCTGGCGCAGGAAGGAGCGCAGGGCCTCGGCGAAATTCAGGCCCACCTTCGGGTTCACGTGTACCTGGTTGATGCCGGTGAGGTTAATTTCCACCGGGTCCTCCGCAGTGGAGATATTGCGCTCGGCGGTATTCAGGATGTTGAGGCCGGTGTAGAGCGATACGGTCTTACCGGAACCCGTTGGACCGGTTACCAGGATCATGCCCTGGGGCTGGTTCAGGGTCCTCAGGTACATCGCCTTCTGGTCTTCCTCGTAGCCGAGGGCGTCGATACCCATCTGCGCGCTGGTCGGATCGAGGATACGCAGCACGATTTTCTCGCCGAACAGGGTGGGCAGGGTGTTCACACGGAAGTCGATTGCCCGGTTGCGGGAGAGCTTCATCTGGATACGACCGTCCTGGGGAATGCGGCGCTCGGAAATATCCATCTGCGACATTACCTTGAGGCGGGCCGAGAGGCGGCTGGAAAGGTTGCGCGGCGGCTTCACCACCTCGCGTAACACGCCGTCGGTGCGGAAGCGAACCCGGTAGTCGTGTTCGTAGGGCTCGAAGTGAATATCGGACGCGCCTTGGCGGATGGCGTCGATGAGCACCTTGTTGACGAAGCGTACGATCGGGGTCTCGTCGATCGCGTCGCTGCTGTCGTCGCCATCGTCCCGGTCTAATCCGCCGACGTCGATGCCTTCCAGTTCTTCCTGGTCGAGGTCCTTGAGGCCATCGCCGAGGGTATCCTGGGCTTCCACCCATTTGTGGATCAGCCGGGCGAGGGCGTTCTCTTCGACCAGTACCGCGTCGGTGTTGACCCCGGTGTGAAACTTGATCTCGTCCAGCGCGGCCAGGTTGGTGGGGTCGGATACAGCAATAAACAGGCGGTTGCCCCGGCGGTACAGGGGAATGGCGTGGTGCTTGACGACGAGATCCGGATTGACCAGCCCCACGGGCATGGTGGCCATGTCGAAACTGCTGATGTCGAACTGCGGGACGCCGAATTCCTGGGAGGCCACGGCGGCCAGGCGCAGGCTGTCCACCCCACACTTTTCCACCAGCCAGGTGACAAAGGGCACGCGCTGCATGGAGGCCTCGCGCTGTGCTTCTACCGCCGCCTCGGAGGATATCAGGCCCTCGGCGACAAGCCGGCCGGCGAGACCGCTGAGTTGTCCTATGCCTTTATCGTTCATCTGCCCCACCCCGGATTCAGGGGAATATGAGTTGTGGTCCGTAACTTCCTGATTCGCCACAGTATAAACATTGCATAGCATAGGGGCATAGGCTCTGGGCCAAAGAGATTGCGGAAAACTCGTGTTTTTGTGAGGTGGGTCGGGTGTGCTGCGCGCTGGCAGGATTTGCCGTGTGGGTACGGGCATCCCGGTTGTTATGTCGACAAGGTCCTGATCATGGCTCAATCCTGCGGTTGGCGGCAGCAATTGACATTTTTTGTCAGTTGGTGACGTTTGAAGAATTCCGGCTCAGGGGTCCAGACGGAACCGGTATTTTCGGATGTATGTAGTTAACCTATTGAATTTTAATTAGATATATTTTTATGGGCTTTTTTTCTCGGAGTTGGCCCGTTCCCTGCACTCTACCCCTCAGGCAACTTTGCCAGGCGACGCGGACGCTTGCGGACGCGCTTTGCAAAACAACTACTGGAGTAGGGACACTATGAACAAGCACGTACAAAAGGGTTTTACCCTGATCGAACTGATGATCGTAATCGCGATCGTGGGCATTCTGGCGGCCATCGCACTGCCGGCGTATCAGGACTACATCGTTCGCTCGAAAATGTCTGAGCCGACTGCGGCCCTGGCGGAAGCGAAAACCACTATCGCGGAATACTACGCCTCCAACCCGGCTTTGGCTGATTGGCCGGCTGCAGCTGACGCGGATACTTTCGGTTTGAACACTGCGACACGCAATTCCGAAATTCTCAACAATATCGATGTATCCACTGCTGGTGGAGCGAACAGCGGTGCGTTTATTTATGCGCTGGTTAAAGCCAGCACTTGGGGTGACAACTCAGGCGATCTCTATTCTTTCGGCCTGTCAGGCACTACAAACGCAGACGGTACCATGACTTGGCAGTGTAAGCCTGGTACTGCAGCAACAGGCGCCGCAGGCACAGTCCCAACCAAATACCTGCCTTCAAATTGCCGCAGCTAATTGAGTTTGCTTAGCTGAAAAGCGGTTAAAAGCCCGGCCATGCGCCGGGCTTTTTTCTTGCCAAACATAATCAACGAAAGAATTTTTACCCTGGTGACACCTGCACGCATCCATCAGCCCAGCCCGGCAAATCGATCATTCCTGCTGCTGGCTGCACTCGCGCTGGGTTTGCTTGTCATCTATTTTCCGGGTCTCGATGGCCCCTTCCTGTTCGACGACGTACCCAACCTCACTGCAAACCAGCAGCTACAGATCACCGGTAGCCTGTCCGATGAGTGGCGTGTCGCGGCCCTGAGTTCCCACGCCGGCATCCTGCACCGCCCCCTTGCCATGCTGTCTTTCGCGGCCAATTTTGTGCTGACGGGTGGATTCGATGCCTTCGCCTTTAAATCGACCAATCTGCTGCTGCATTTCGGCTGCGCCTGCGCCCTTTATGGGCTGGCTGTCGGTCTCCTGCGCTCGCCGGCCATGCGTACCCTGGGTTTTACCCCGGGCCAGTCACAGGCGGTGGCCCTCCTGGCGGCGGCGCTGTGGTCCCTCCATCCCCTGCAGGTCTCCGCGGTGCTCTATGTGGTACAGCGCATGGCCCTGCTCTCGGCCTTTTTTGTCCTGCTCGGCCTTGCCGTTTTCGTCCGCTATCGCGTGCGTTGGGCGGAATATGGTGGGACTGCGGGCGAGATATTGGCGGCTGGCCTCTGGATTGCACTGTGCGGCCTGCTGGCGGCCCTCAGCAAGGAAAATGGCCTGCTGCTGTTCTGGCTGCTGCCGGTAATCGAAGTGTGTTTTTTCCGTGGGGAGTGGAGCGGCAGGAATCTGGCGCCCCTGCGATTGGTTGCGTCCATTCTGCTGGTTTTGCCCGCGGTGTTGTGCGTCCTGGTGTTGTTGATCGACCCGGCGATACTGGGAGTGAGTTATGCCGGTCGGGAATTCACCCTGGAGCAGCGCCTGCTGACTCAGTTGCGTGTTCTATGGCACTACGTCGGCTGGTTGCTGTGGCCGGATATTCGCGCCTACGGTTTGCACCACGACGATATTCAGGTGTCCATGGGATGGTACCAGCCCTACACAACCCTGCTCGCCCTGATCGGCTGGTTGTTGTTGGCCTTGCTTGCCTGGCTGGGACGCCGGCGTTTTCCCGTTCTGGCCTTCGCGCTGCTTTTTTTTCTCGTCGGGCAATCGATGGAATCCAGTTTTATCGCGCTGGAGATGGTCTACGAATTTCGCAATTACCTGCCTTCCTGTGCCGTGTTCTTCGCGATAGCGGTGGCCTTGATGCAGTTGTCACGCCGTTTTCCGCCCTGTGATTTCCGCATGGCTGGGGGGCTTCTGGTGCTGGTGCTGGCCGGCGTCACCTGCCTGCGCAGTCTCAATTGGGCGAGTGCCGAGGGCCTGGCACTGACCGATGTGCGCAATCACCCGCATTCCGCTCGCGCCAATTTTTACGCGGGACAGGTGTTGCTGGAACAGGTGTACAGTGGCCAGGTGAGTTCGGAGGCAGCGGTGCGTAATAACGTGGTCGCCGCACGGACGTTTTTTGAGCGCGGCCACCAGTTCGCCCCACGGGAATTTGCCCCCATGGTCTATCTCTATCGCCTGGATCGGCGCTATTTCTCCGCGATACCGGAGCCCCCCGACTGGCTCGGAAAAATGCAGGTGCTGGCGCAGGACCGGCGCCTGCAGGCCTCGGACAGGACCGCGCTGGAAGCCCTGGCCTCAACTACGGACCTGCCAGTGATGGAGGGAGACCGATCGAGGTTGTTGTCCTTGTATGAAGAATTACTCGGGCGCTACCCCGGTGATGCCCTCCTGCGCGCGGCGGCGCACAACCTGGGGTGGGAAGGCGAGCAGGTAACGCAAGCCGGTTGTCCTTCTTCCGGTAGCAGCTGTGAACCAGTTGCCGGAGACCTCATGGTGGCAATGGACGACGCGCAACAGCAGGGCCTGATTTATGAGCGCCTGGGAAAATACATGGCGACCGATACCCTACGGGTGCGGTTGCTGGAAATCAAGGGGCTGTTTACGCAATGACAGTCACGCGCTGGAATGTCGGTCAGCTCGGCTCTATTGCTTGGGTCATTTTGGGCCTGCTGATTGCGCTGTGGATCTACTGGCCGGGGATTGATGGCCCGATCCTGCTCGATGACCGCTCCAGTGTCGGGGTTATCGATGAACTGGATGAAAACACCGCCTCGCGGGCGCTGGATTATGTGCTGGGCGATAACTCCGGCATGTTCGGTCGCGCAGTGTCGATGTCCACTTTCGTCCTGGAGCGGATCCTTCTCGGAGACGAAGTTCGCCATTCGAAGCAGGTAAATATCCTCCTGCACCTGCTCAACGGGGCTCTGGTCATTTATCTGCTGCAGTTACTGTTCCGGCAGGCCGGATTTCCCTCCCACCGTTCCCTGGGAATCCTGCTCGGCCTGGCCTGGGTTCTGCATCCACTGTTGGTAAGCACCACCTTGTACGTCGTGCAGCGCATGGCGATGCTCACCGCGACGTTCATGTTCCTCGGCTGTATTGCCTATTGCAAGGCGCGGATGGCCAGGTCCGGTACCTGGCAGGCGCTCGCCTGGGCCCTGGCTGTGCCGGTATGTTTACTGCTGGCGATTTTCTCCAAGGAAAATGGCCTGTTGCTCGTTCCTGTATTGCTGGTGATGGAAGTGCTCTGGTTTGGCTGCAAGGACGCCCAGGGCAGACGCCTGCCCTGGCTCGCTCGGTCAGTATATGGATTGATTACGGCGGGTGGCCTGGTGGTAGTCGTGGCGCTTGTAGCGCTTTGGCGCTGGCTGGAAACGAGTTATCACTTCAGGCCGTTTTCCCTGGTCGAGAGATTGCTGACACAGAGCCGGATACTCTGGGATTACCTCGGCCAGTGGTTCTGGCCCCAGCCCGGGCGCATGGGTATCTACCACGACGATATCGTTATTTCCCGGTCTTTGCTGGAGCCGAGTACTACGCTGCCCTCGCTCATTGCTCTGCTGTGGATGGGCCTGCTGTTTTTCTGGCTGGTGAAGCGCTCCTGGGGGCGCTACGTTGCTTTTGGCGTCGCCTGGTTTGCCATTGGCCACAGCATGGAATCGACGGTCTGGCCACTTGAACTTTACTTCGAACACCGCAACTACTTCCCGGCAGTGGGCATTTTGATTGTTGTTGGTGCCCTTCTTGCCGAAGCGCTTCGGCGGCTTCCGGAGATAGGAGGGGCAGTTTCAGCATGGCTGGCGATTGCCGTGATTGCGCTTGCTGTGGTTACCTCTTCACAGGTCACCATCTGGTCCAGTCACCCGCTGTTGATACTGGCCCAGCTCAATGGGCACCCGCAGTCCGCCAGGGCGAATACCGATATGGCAGTACAAATGGCGCAGTTGCGCGATGCGCCCAGGGCTCGGGAATATTCCCTTCGCGCCCACCGTTACAGCCGGGTGGAGCGCGATTCAGACCGGCTTTTGCGCGACGTAGCGCTCAGCTGTATAGCCGGCGAGACAGATATTCGTGCTATTGTCGACCAGATAGGTGTGGAATCACCCGACAGGCCGATCAGTTCCCTCACCACGATGCTGACCGTAGTGCGACTGGCGCAGGACGACGTCTGTCCGGGGATGGACTGGACTTACCTTGCGCGAAGACTTGAGGTTCTCTATCTCGTCCAGGACTATGAGCACAAGGCTGCCAGTAACCTGTTCTCTGTATTTGCAACGCTGGAAAACGCGCTGGGGCGTCCCGCCGAGGCTTACGCCTTCACCGAGCGTTTCCTTGCGCTTTCCCCCGGGAACCCGCGTGGATTGCTGATGCAGTTGCATTTCGCGAGGACGCTGCAAAAAGACGAAGAGGCGCAGCAGTTGATTGAAATGCTGCGATCGCAAGCTGATGCAGGTAAGCTAAGTAACCGGCAAAAAGAGACCCTGGCCCTGTACACGGAGAGTTAACTATTGGACTTCAGCATCGTTATCCCCGCAAAAAATGAAGAACAGGGGCTTGCAATCGTACTGCCGCGTTTACGCGAACTGTATCCAGAGAATGAAATACTGGTCGTTGACGACGGTTCGCAAGACGCCACGGTCGAGGTCTGTCGTGCACATGGAGTCATGGTGGTACCCCACCCCTATTCCAAGGGCAACGGCGCCGCAATCAAGACGGGAGCCAGGGCAGCAACCGGCGAATACCTCGTGTTCATGGACGCGGATGGCCAGCATGACCCCGCGGACATTTCCCGCCTGATCGGGGAGCTGGAAAACGGTTACGACATGGTGATCGGTGCGCGCAGCGGCATCGCCTCGCAGGCCAGCATGGCACGCTGGGGCGCCAATACCTTCTACAACCGTTTCGCCAGCTGGATGGTCAACCGGCGTATTGACGACCTGACCTCGGGTTTCCGTGCGGTCAAGCGCAGCCGGTTCCTGAACTTTCTCTATTTGCTGCCCAATGGTTTCAGTTATCCCACGACATCGACCATGGCCTTTTTTCGCGCCGGCTATTCGGTCGGCTTTATCCCGATCAAGGTGGCCGAACGGATCGGCAAGAGCCATATCAACCTGTTGCGTGACGGTGTGCGCTTTTTCCTCATTATTTTCAAGATCGGCACTCTCTATTCACCGCTGAAGGTATATTTTCCCCTCGCGGTGCTGATGTTCGGGCTGGGGCTGCTGAATTACCTGATCAGCAGTTTTGTATCCGGCGGGGCCCGCTTTACCAATATGAGTACCTTGTTGATGCTTTCCGGCATGGTGGTATTCCTCATCGGCTTGCTTTCCGAGCAGTTGACGAACCTGCAGTACCGGGAAGCGGAAGATGAACATTAACGAAAGGGGCGTCAATATCCGTCGCCGTGGCCTGGGCCCGGCGATAGGCAGCCGGGGACTCTGATTCCCGTGACCACTTAACCATTATCCGGGTGCACTCAGGGAGTGCGGGAGAGCATAACAATGGAAAATCGGCGGCGACAGTACGTAATCAATAAAAAGGTGCAGTTCCAGTATGCGCTACTGGTTGTCAGCATTATGGTGCTGGCGGTCAATATAGGCATTCTTGTTGCTGTCATGGTACCGGGTCGGGAAGAGCCCCTGTTTACCTCGGGCATGACCACCGCTATCGGGATAGCGGAGCTCATACTGATCGCCGCCGTCTGGCATTCATGTGTACGCCTCAGTCACCGGGTAGTTGGACCGGTATATGTGATACAGAGGGAAATCGAGCTTTTTGCAGCTGGCGACCGCTCTGCCAGAATCCGCTTGCGCAAGCGGGATGTATTTCAAAGCGAGGCGGCCGCGATCAACGCGAGTCTCGATAAGCTACAGGCAGAGCTGGAAAGGCTGCGGGGAAATCCTGAATCCATAGCGGGTGGTAGCTCGGAGAGTCCCTGGCGAGACCCCGGGGCGGAGCCGGGAAACCAGGCCAATCGTCAGGAGGGCTGAGCCAATGCGTAGGCACAATGTAGTTCTGGCAGCCATTACTTCCAGAAAAGGTTCTGACACGCAGGCCGGATTTACCCTGGTGGAACTGATGGTGATTGTCGCCATCGTCAGTATCCTGATGGTAATCGCGCTCCCGGCCTATCTCGACTACGTAACGCGATCCAAAATCGGGGAAGGAATGGTATTTGTGGCGGAAGCCAAGACCACTGTCTCGGAGTACTACCATTCCAATTACGACATGCCGACCAGTAACGCCCAGGCCGGCTTGCCGGATGCAGCCAATTACAGCCGTTACGATTACATCAGCCGGCTTACCCTGTCCACGGTGCCGCGACCGGGTACCATCGTGGTGACCTTCAAGCTCCCGAATACGGTTGTCGATGGCCGCAAGTTACAACTGGTGCCCGACACCTCCGGGGATTATGTCATCTGGACCTGTGAGCCGGCGTCAGACAACCCGATTCAGAATCAGTATATTCCGCCCAATTGCCGCAGTTGATCAGTTGGGGGAGTGCCGGGGTGTCTGCTGTTGTTGGTGTTGGGCAACCCCGGTGAGAAATCAGCTCCGCTTGGCCTCCCGCCGCCGCGCATGCAGCACCGGCTCGGTATACCCGTTCGGTTGCTCACACCCCTTGAACACCAGGTCACAGGCCGCCTGGAAAGCGACACTGGAATCGAAATCCGGCGCCATGTTGCGGTAGGCGGGATCGCCGGCGTTCTGCTGGTCGACCACGGCGGCCATGCGTTCCAGGGTCTCGCGCACCTGGGCTTCGCTGCACACGCCGTGGCGCAGCCAGTTGGCGAGGTGCTGGCTGGAAATCCGCAGGGTGGCGCGGTCTTCCATCAGGCCGACATTGTGGATGTCCGGTACCTTGGAACAACCCACGCCCTGGTCGATCCAGCGCACCACGTAGCCGAGGATGCCCTGGGCGTTGTTGTCCAGCTCGCGCTGGATGTCTGCAGCGTCCAGGCCAGCGGCGCCTTTCAGCGGAATCGACAGGATGTCGTCAAGGGATGCTAGCGTGCGCTGGCGTAGTTCCTCCTGCCGCGCAGCGACATCGACCTGGTGGTAGTGCATGGCGTGCAGGGTGGCCGCGGTGGGTGAGGGTACCCAGGCGGTAGTGGCGCCGGCCAGCGGGTGGCCGACCTTGGCTTGCATCATCTGCGCCATCATGTCCGGCATGGCCCACATGCCCTTGCCGATCTGCGCCCTGCCGGGCAGGCCGCAGGCCAGGCCCACGTCGACGTTGGCGTCCTCGTAGGCGTTGATCCAGGCCTCCTGCTTCATGGCGCCCTTCGGCGTCATGGCGCCTGCTTCCATGCTGGTGTGAATCTCGTCGCCGGTGCGGTCGAGGAAGCCGGTATTGATGAACACCAGGCGCTCCCGCGCCTCGCGGATACAGGCCTTGAGGTTGACGGTGGTACGCCGCTCCTCGTCCATGATGCCGACTTTCAGGGTGTGGCGGGCCAGCCCCAGGGCGTCCTCGATGCGGTCGAACAGGTCGCAGGTGAAGGCGACTTCCTCGGGGCCGTGCATCTTCGGTTTGACGATGTACACGCTGCCGCAGCGCGAGTTGCGCGGCTGGTCGGTGGATTTGTTCAGGTCGTGCAGGGCGATCAGGGCGGTGAACATCCCGTCCATGATGCCCTCGGGGATCTCATCGCCCGCGGCGTCGAGGATGGCCTCATTGGTCATCAGGTGACCGACATTGCGTACGAACAACAGGCTGCGGCCGGGCAGTACCAGCTTGCCGCCACCCGCCGCGCTGTATTCGCGGTCGGGGTTCAGCGTACGCCTCAGCGTCTGTCCGCCCTTCTGGAAGCTGTCCGCGAGGTCGCCGCGCATCAGGCCCAGCCAGTTCCTGTAAACCAGCGCCTTGTCTTCGGCATCGACTGCGGCGACCGAATCCTCGCAGTCCTGGATGGTGGTCAGCGCCGCTTCCAGGATGACATCGGCGACCCCGGCGGCATCGGTTTTACCCACCGGGTGCGCGTGGTCGATGACAATTTCCGCGTGCAGGCCGTTGTGGCGCAGCAGGACGGCGGTCGGCGCGTCGGCGGGGCCGTTGTAGCCGACAAACTGTGCCGGATCGGCCAGGCTGGCGCTTTCGCCGCCCTTCAGTTCTACCGCGAGTTGGCCGTCGGCAATGTGGTAGGCAGCCGCATCCGCGTGCTGGCCCATGGCCAGGGGGAAGTGCTCGTCGAGGAAACGGCGCGCGTAGCTGATGACCTGCTCACCGCGAACCGGGTTATAGGCGCCGGCGCGGGTGGCGCCGCCGTCCTCCGGGATGACGTCGGTACCGTAGAGGGCATCGTACAGGCTGCCCCAGCGGGCGTTGGCGGCATTCAGGGCGTAGCGCGCGTTCATCACCGGCACCACCAGCTGCGGCCCTGCCAGTTGTGCCACTTCCGGGTCGACATTTTCCGTGGTGATGCTGAAATCCTCGCCCTGGGGCAGCAGGTATCCGATCTCCTGCAGGAAGGCCTTGTAGGCGGCGCGGTCGTAACCCGGGCCGGGATTGGCGCGGTGCCATGCGTCGATCTGCGTCTGCAGCCGATCGCGGGTCTCCAGCAGGGCGCGGTTGCGCGGGGCGAAATCGGTGACGATGGCCTCCAGCGCCTGCCAGAATTCCGCCGGCGCGATGCCGGTGCCGGGTGCGATGTCCTTCTCGAGCAGCTCGTTGAGTACGCTGGCGACCTGCAGGCCGCCCTGCTGGATGCGCTGGGTCATGCTGTCTGTCCTGTTGTCTGGCTCTGGGCGATAGTCGCATGGCGCGACGGATTTTGCGGATTCTAGGAGTCGGGGTGAGATTTAGCTAATTTATCGCTTTTATCACTGGCATCATTGGTGTGAATTTTTGCGCTCGGTGGCCGGGGAGCGGCATCTCCCGCAGCCGCGGGAGATTCCTGCTACCGGGATACCTGTGCCCGTCCGGCGCTGGTGTCGCCAGCGCACCGGGATCCTGCACAAGCAGGCAGCTAGAGGGTGGGCGCCTGCCCGTCCAGTTCCCGCGCCGTATCCGTCACCAGCTTGCGAATCCAGCGATTGGCCGGGTTGTGCTGCAGCAGGGGCGACCAGGCCATTTTCAGCTCCAGCGGCGGAATATCCAGTGGCGGCTCGCGCAACACCACCCGCGGGTTGTTGCGTTTCAGCAGTGCCGCCCGGGTCGGCAGGGTTACGATCAGGTCGTTCTGTTCCGCCAGTGTCATCGCCGCCTGGTAGTGGCGGGTGAACACCCGTATCTGCCGTTTCTTGCCCAGCTTGTTGAGGGCCACATCCACCCATCCCAGACGCTGGACGTCGTCCGGATTGACGCCTACACCCACGCCCATCCCGGTTTTACTCACCCAGACGTGGTCCGCGGCAAGGTAGTTTTCCAGGGAAAAGTCCTCCAGCATGGGATGCTCGGCATTGAGAACACAGGAGAAACTGTCCTTCCACAGCAGAATCTGGTGGAATGACTGGGGCATGGAGTCGAAGCGATTGATTACCATGTCCACCTTGCCGCGCTCCACATCGAGGAAGCTGACGTCCGAGGGTGTCATAATGTCCAGGGTGATACCCGGGGCCACGCCACGGAGCTTGGCGAGCACCGCCGGGAACAGTGTGGCCTCGGCGTAGTCGCTGGCCATGATGCGAAATACCCGGCGCGCCTCTTCCGGTTCAAATTCCGAGCGCGGCTGCACCGCGCGCTCGATATTGGTGAGGACCTCGCGCACCAGGGGTTCCAGTTCCAGGGCCCGCTCGGTGGGGGTCATGCCCTCGCTGGTGCGGACCAGCAGGGGGTCGTCGAACAGGTCCCGCAGGCGGCGCAGGCCGTTGCTCATGGCCGGCTGGCTGAGGTTGAGCTGGTGGGCGGCCTGTGTCACATTGCGCTCCCGCAGCAGGGCGTCGAGGTAGACCAGCAGGTTGAGATCGATGCGGTTGAGGTTCATGGCAGTATCGTATTCACCGGATGAATGAAAAATACTAGCCTATTAATCCCAGGTATTACAGACCGGCCCTCGCGCCGGTTTTCAGGCACGGTGCGTGCATGCAAACAGACAACAGTGACTGCGGACCAGCCACAGCAGAGAGGTAACCCGAGATGACAACGTATCGCGCCCCCGTCGAGGACATGGCATTCCTGATCGACGAGGTACTGGAAGCCGGCAGTGTGCTGGGTGAACTGGAGGGCTTCGATGAGCTGGGCGTGGGGCCCGAGTTGAGCGCGGCCCTGCTGGATGAAGCGGCCAAGCTCGCCGGCGGGGTATTTGCACCCCTGCGCCGGGAGGGCGACCTGCACCCCGCAACCTGCAGTGAAGGCAGGATCACGGTGTCTCCGGGCTTCGACGAAGCCCTGCGGCAGCTGGCCGAGGGTGGCTGGATCGGCATCTCCGCGGACCCGGCCTACGGTGGCCAGGGCCTGCCGGAGATCTACTCCACCGCCGGCCACGAGATGTGGAACGCGTCCAACATGGCGCTGGCGCTGGCGCCGATGCTCAGCAGTGGCGCGGCCCTGGCCATCGCCGCCCACGGCAGCGAGGAGCAGAAAGCCACTTACCTGGAAAAAATGCACAGCGGTGAGTGGATGGGCACCATGAACCTTACCGAGGCCGGCGCCGGCTCCGACCTCGGCGTGATGAAGGCGCGGGCGGTGCCCGAGGGTGACCACTACCTGATTACCGGGCAGAAGATATTCATTACCTGGGGCGACCACGAGGTCACCGACAATATTGTCCACCTGGTGCTGGCCAAGCTGCCGGACGCACCGGAGGGCAGCCGCGGCATCTCCCTGTTTATCGTGCCCAAGTACCTGGTGAACGCCGACGGCAGCCTGGGCGAGCGCAACGATGTCTATCCCGTGTCCACGGAACACAAGCTCGGCATCCACGGCAGCCCGACCTGTGTCATGGCCTACGGCGACAATGGCGGCGCCATCGGCTACCTGCTGGGCGAGGTAAACCGCGGGCTGGCCTGCATGTTCACCATGATGAACGAGGCGCGGCTCAAGGTCGGCGTGCAGGGCCTGGGCCTGGCCGAGGGCGCCTTCCAGCAGGCCGCGGCCTATGCCCGCGAGCGCGTGCAGGGCGGCGTGCCGATTATCCAGCACCCGGACGTGAAGCGCATGCTGCTGAGCATGAAGTCGATGATCGAGGCCATGCGCGCCCTGGCCTACGCGGAGGCGATCACCCTCGACCTCGCCCACCGCGGCCCGCAGGCGGAACGCGCGGCCCTGCAGGCGCGGGTGGACCTGATGATCCCGGTGATCAAGGCCTGGCTGACCGAGGTGGGGCAGGAAGTGACCTCGCTGGGCGTACAGGTGCACGGGGGCATGGGCTATATCGAGGAGACCGGCGCCGCGCAGTATTTCCGCGACGTGCGGATTTCCTCGATTTACGAGGGCACCAACGGCATCCAGGCGGCGGACCTCGTCACCCGCAAACTGGGGCGTGATGGCGGCGCGACCATGAACGCAATCCTGGCGCAGATCGCGGCATTCATCGGCGAGCTGGAAGCCACTGGTGACGCCGGACTGGGGCTGATCGCACAGGCGCTGCAAACCGCACTGGCGGCCCAGGAGCGCTCCACCGCAGTCATCCTGCAGTCACTCGCCGAGTCCGTCGACAGCGCGCTGGGCGCATCCTTCGATTACCTGATGCAGACCGGCTTCCTGCTCGGTGGCTGGCAGCTGGCGCGCGGCGCGCTGGCGGCTCACCGGCAGATTGGCGCCGGCTCCGACAACCCTTTCTATGCCACCAAAATAGCCACGGCGGGCTATTACGCGGAGCAGATCCTGCCGCGCTGCCAGGGTTATGCGGCCTGTGCCACCTCCGCGGGCAGCAGTCTGGCGGACTACCCCGTGGACAGCATCTGATCGCCGGAGGCCAGGACCATGAGCAGGATTTCCACACCCGACCTTACCGATGAACACCCCGGGGCGCGGGCCATCGAACTGCAACTGCGGAATTTTGGCGGAGTCAAGCAGTTCGGCGGTGCCGCCGTGACCATCAAGTGCCACGAGGACAACTCGCTGGTGAAGGCCTGCGTCGCCGAGCCCGGGGAGGGGCGGGTGATCGTGGTCGATGGCGGCGGTTCCCTGCGCCGGGCGCTGCTCGGGGATATGCTCGCCGAGGAGGCGGCCCGCAACGGCTGGGCGGGGCTGGTCATCCACGGCGTGATACGCGATGTCGATGAGATCGGCGCCACCGCCCTGGGGGTGCAGGCGCTGGGCACGACACCGCTGAAAACCGAGAAACTGGGCATGGGCCAGCGCGACATCGCGGTGAGCTTCGGCGGGGTTACCATCAACCCCGGGGACTACGTCTACGCCGACAACAACGGGGTGATCGTCAGCGCGCAGCCGTTGCTGTAGCGCGTTACCGCGTACTGGGGCAGCGCGTCACCGCGCAGGCTCGGTGCGCCGCTGTCTCCTGCTACTTGCCAGTGGCCTTCGCGCGCCTCACAGCAGCCGCATCGACAGGTCCAGCGCCTTGCAATCCTTGGTCAGGGCGCCGATGGAAATAAAGTCGACGCCGGTTTCCGCGATAGGCCGCAAGGTCGCATCGGTGACGTTGCCCGAAGCTTCCAGTTCGGCGCGACCGGCGGTCATGGTCACGGCCTCGCGCATGTTGCCCAGGCTGAAATTGTCCAGCATGATGCGATCGGCCGCGGCCACCAGTGCCTGCTCCAGTTCCGCCAGCGATTCCACTTCCACCTCCACCGGCTTGCCCGGGGCATTACGCCGCGCCGTCGCCACCGCCTGGGTGATGCCACCGCAGGCGTTGATGTGGTTTTCCTTGATCAGGTAGGCGTCGTACAGGCCGATGCGGTGGTTGTGGCAGCCGCCGCAGCTCACCGCGTATTTCTGCGCGATGCGCAGGCCGGGAATGGTCTTGCGGGTATCCAGCAGGCGCACCCCGGTGCCCTGCACCAGGTCCGCGTAGCGCCGGCAGGTGCTCGCGGTGCCGGAAAGCAGCTGCAGGAAATTGAGGGCGCTGCGCTCCCCGGTGAGCAGGCCGCGCGCGGGGCCTGCGAAGGTGAACAGCACCTGGTCTGCGGAAATGTTATCGCCGTCACCGGCCTGCCACTGCAGGCGGATGGCCGGGTCGACTGCGGCAAACACCGCGTCTACCCAGGCCTGCCCGCAGAGTACGCCCGCCTCGCGGGTGATCACCCGGCCTCTGGCGGCCGCGCCAGCGGGGATCAGTGCCGCGGTGATGTCGCCGTCGCCGATGTCTTCGGCGAGGGCGGTGCGCACGTTCGCCAGGACGACGTCGGCGGGGGGCGGGATGAGTGCTGCGGGGCTCATGGCGTGGGTCCAGCGGTTTCAGGGGCTGCGAATTGTAGCAGCGCGCCGGGTGGCTGACGACTGCCGGTGCCCGCCCGGCGCGGCGCTCGCCAGGGGGCTCTCGCCGGAGCGCGCCTGAACACCCCCGACCGGTTGAGCCGCACAGCCCCCTCGGCATACTATGAAACGCATGTGGAAGGAAAAAAACTACAGCGTTGAAGACGGATGGCTGGGCGGCGTAGCTCGCCGGCCCTCGCCGAATTACGACCAGCGTCCGGCCGGCCAGTTGCCCGAACTGCTGGTCATCCACAATATTTCGCTGCCCCCCGGCCAGTTCGGCGGGGAGTGTATCGAGCAGTTGTTTACCAATTGCCTTGACTGGGACACGCATCCGTTTTTCGCTGAAATCCGCGGTCTGGAAGTGTCCGCCCACCTCTTGATCCGGCGCGACGGCCAGCTCGTACAGTTCGTGAATTTCCTCGATCGCGCCTGGCACGCCGGCAAATCCCGGCACCGCGAGCGCGAGAACTGTAACGATTTCAGCATTGGCATCGAACTCGAAGGCACCGATGAAGAACCCTACACGGATGCACAGTATAGCGAGCTGGACGCGGTGACCCGCGCCCTGTTGCGAGCCTATCCGGGCATCGCGGGGGGCGGGATCGTCGGCCACTGCGATATCGCGCCGCAGCGCAAGACCGACCCGGGGCCGGCCTTCGACTGGTCCCGCTACCGCCTCGCCCTCGCGCACCTGCTGGAGGAGATGCCCTCGTGACCTTTCTTGCCCTGATCCTGGCGCTGGTACTCGACCAGCTGACCACCTTTGGCGACAGGCTGCGCCGCGATGGCTGGTTCGCTCACTGGCAGTCCCTGCTGGCAGGGCTCGGGGTTTCCGGCAATGCGGCCCTGCTGCTGGCGGTGGTGATTCCGGTGCTGGCGGCCGGTGTTGCCCTGCACCTGCTGGCCGCGGTGCTGTTCGGCCTGCCCTGGATAGCCGCAGCGGGACTCTTGTTGCTCTACAGCTTTGGCCGCCTGCCGCTCAGCGCCCTGCAGGAGCGCTATCGCGGGCATTGCCGGCGCGGCGATTTCCAGGGCGCCTGGCTGGAGGCGGAGGCCGCCCTGCCGGGCCTGTCTATCGAGTTGGAGCAGGATGCGCAGCAGGTCCACATCGCCATCGAGCGGGCCTTCCTCTACGAGAGTTACCAGCGCTGGTTCGCGGTACTGTTCTATTTCCTGGTGTTCGGCCCGCTGGGCGCCTTCACCTACCGGCTCTGCCAGTTGCTGGGCGAGGAGGGGGGTGGCCACGGTGTGCTGCTGCACTGGCTGGACTGGCTGCCGTCCCGCGCCCTGGCGGCAACCTTTACCCTGACCGGTGATTTTTCCGCCAGCGTGGACGATGCCTGGGCCGCCTGCAGGTCAGCGGCCATGCCGGCCAGCCAGGTGCTGTGGCGGGTGTCCTCCGCCGCGCTGGGCAATGCGCCCGCGGAAGCGGATCTGTCCGGCCAGGCCGCGGCCCTGCAGAATGAGGCGCAGGCGGCCCTGGTGCGCCGGGCGGCGGTGTGCTGGATCGCGGTGATCGCGCTGTTGGTGATCATCGGTTGAGCCGGGCTTGACCGCCCTGTTACTATGTAACCCAAATAATATGGCCATGGATGGGCCCGCGGAATGCCTGATTTGAAACGGGGTGATGAAACCCTGCCCAGCCTGCGCGAATTCGCGGCGGACTACCAACCTGTCGTTCATTACTACCTGACGATTGTTTTTCACCCCGACAGCAGCCGGATAGGCGAGTGGGCGGAGTTGGATCTTGCCGGCCAGGACAGCGGTCTTGTCGGGCGCAATACGCCCTGTTTCAGCTCCGGGCGGGCGCTGGACGACCCCTATGTCAGCCGCCGGGCCCTGCAGTTCAATCCTGTCGAAGGTGGACTGGTGCTGCGCCGCCCGCAACAGGCGAGTCGCTGTAGCGTGGCCGGGCGGGAGCTGCTCGGGACCCATTCCCTGGACGATGCCGCGCTGGACGCCGGGGTGGCCCTGACCCTCTCCCATGCGGTGGTCCTGCTCCTGCGGCGCAGCGAGATCAAGCCGCCAACCGGCGAAGTGCCGCACTGTGGCCTGGTGGGTTCCAGTGTCGCCATGCAGCACCTTCGGGCGGGCATTGCCCGCGCTGCCAACTGCGATCACGATGTCCTGCTGCGCGGTGAAACCGGCACCGGGAAGGAGCTTGTGGCGGCGGCGATTCACCGTTTCAGTCGTCGTGCACAGGGCCCCTTTGTCGCCGTCAACATGGCGGCAATCCCCCCATCGCTGGCCGCAGCCTCCCTGTTCGGCAGTGCGCGAGGCGCGTTCACGGGCGCGGCGAAGGCGCAGGCGGGGTATTTCCAGCAGGCGGCCGGTGGCACCCTGTTTCTCGATGAGGTGGGCGATACGCCGGTCGAGGTTCAGCCCTTGCTGCTACGCGCGTTACAGGAGCGGGAGATCCAGTGTGTCGGTGGTGTTGTGAAGCGCGTCGACTTGCGTATTGTGTCCGCGACCGATGTACCGATCGACACTGCTGGCAGCAATTTCAGGTCCGCCCTGCGGCACCGGCTGGGGACGGTGGAGCTGGTGTTGCCGGCGCTGCGCGAACGTCCCGAGGATATTGGTGAGCTGCTGCTGCATTTCATTCGCGAAGCCGCGGCCCGGGAGGGGCTCGGCGATTCTGTTTTCAGCGCTTGCCGCGACAACCTGCAGGTGAGCGTCGCCTGGGCGCGGATTTTTCGCGCTTTCCTCGGCTACCACTGGCCGGGTAACGTCCGCCAGTTGGTCAATTACGCCACCCAGACGGTGTTGGCCTCGGTCGCATCGCCGACATTGCCGGCGGGAATCCGCGAGGTGTTTGCAGCGCCGGCGACTGCTCCGGCACCTGTGCCTGCCGATATACCGGTGAACGGCCCACTGGCGCGCCTGGGCGCTGTCAGCGAGGACGAGTTCCGCGAGGTGATGATTCACTGCAGGTTCGAGGTTGCAGCGGTAGCCGAGGCGCTCGGGGTGAGCCGCCAGTCAGTCTACCGCCGCATACACAGCTCGCAGGAGTTCCGTCTCGTGGCGCAGGTCGGGGACGATGAATTGCGCGCGGAACTGGCGCGCAACGGCGGTGATATCCATGCCGTGGCGATGCACCTCGCGGTGTCCGAATCGGCTTTGCGCGCTCGCCTGCGTAGTGCCGGTCAACCGGTTTAGGAGGCGCTGGCGCTGGATTCCCGGATTGGTCCCTACAGCATCCGCCGCCTGATCCGCGAGGGCGGCCAGGGCCGTGTATACCTCGGTTACGACCAGCGCCTGAACCGGCAGGTGGCGATCAAGATTCACGCCATGCCCGGTAGCCGGCAGCAGCGCCGCCGGGCCCTGGCCGAGGCGCGCAAGGCCGCAAAAATCAGCGACACCCGCATCGTCCAGATTTACGACATTATCGAGTCGCGGGGTTTCCTGGCTATCGTGATGGAATACGTCCCGGGCTGCGACCTGGAGGAGTTGATCGGGCGCGAGCGACTGTCCGTTCCCGCGGTGATCCGGGTGGGCATCGACCTGGCGGCCGCGCTCGACGCCGCTCGCCAGGAAAAGCTCGTGCACGGAGATCTCAAGGCGGGCAATGTGCTGGTAACCCGGGAGGGGCGGCTGAAACTGGCGGACTTCGGTATTGCCCGGGAGGCGGGTGTCGATGGCGGCAGCGCGGGCAGTCCCGCGGCGATAGCGCCGGAACAATTGCGCGGCATGCCGGCGGACCAGCGCAGTGACCTGTTCTGCCTGGGCTGCCTGCTGTTCCGCCTGCTCAGCGGAGAACACCCCTTCGCCAGCGACGGCGTGCCCGACAGTGAGCGCCTGCTGCACGCTGATACGCCCGCACTGGCGACGGTTCATCCGGGTGGCGAGGTGGTTCCGCGGGCCCTGGCGTTGCTGCTGGGTGAACTATTGCAACAGGATCCGGAGCAACGCCCGCGGGATATGCACCGGGTGCGCAGTTTGCTGCGCGCTGCGAAACGCGATTTTCCGCTCTCCCCGGCAGATGCCCTGGTGCGCCAGGCCGAGGCGTATTTTCGTCCGGAGACCGAAGCCGAAATTCCGCCAAACATACCGGGGGACCTGCGCAAGCATGGCCGTTCCCGGCTGGTGCGGCGGGGCCTGGAGTCCTGGCTGCAGAAATTCCAGCGTTTGCGCCTGAGTACCCGGTTGCTGGTGGTCACGGCCATGCCGCTGCTGGCCGCGATAGTGTTTGAACTCGCCACCCTGCACCTGCCCCGGCGGGTACATTTCGAAGCCCCGGAAATCGTGGCGCCGCAAGTGCCGTCCGACGTCGATGATTTCGGCCAGCGCTGGCTGATGCAGGCGGTGCAGTCGGCGGTGGAATCGCGTATCGGCCCGATTCATGTGAGCGGCCAGGCGGAGCCGAAATACTACTTCGTGGAACTGGCGGGCCGGGCGCCACAGATCGTCATCAGTAGCAGTTTGCGTTGCAGCGAAGTGGTCTGCCTGTTTTTTGTCTCCCGGCGCGATGGCGAGGGCTTTCGCTACCAGCACGCGCTGATTCCGCCGGAGCTGCCGCGGCGGGACTGGGAGGCGGTGGTGCGCGACAGTACCGCGGCGCTATTCCCCTGAGGGCGCTGGACCCGCCGCCGGCGCACCGCGCTCCAGGTGCTTGATGCGCTGGTACAGCGCAGTGTTGTGCGGGGTGGCCACGCCCCGTCGCCGCGCTACCTGCAGCAGGTGGCCGGTGATGAAGTCAATCTCGGTCGCCCTGCCTGCGAGGACATCCTGCAGCATGGATGAGCGGTTGTGGGCGGTCTTGCGGGCCACCTCCAGCGCATCCGCCTCGATCTGCGCCGCGGTTTGCGGGTAGCCTGCAGCGAGGCTCACCGCGCTGATCTCCGCGCACAGTTCCAGCATCTGCCGGCGCAGCGCCGGCTGCTCGACCAGCGCGCCATTGGGGCAGCGATGCTCGGCGGTCAGGGGGTTGATGGCGCAGTTGATCGCCAGTTTATGCCACAGGGCGGGTTCGATAGGGTCCAGCCAGGCGCATTGCAGGTCGGTGGCCTGCCAGTCCTGGTACCAGTCCGGCGGGCTGCCGCCGCCGCTGTGCCCGAACAGGGTCTGGCCGTGGCCGGCGTGGCGGATGTGCAACGCGCCGATGCGGTAGGCGCCCTCGGTGGTCGTGCAGCAGTACAGGCTGTTGACGCCGCTGGCGGCGAGCGCCGCCTCGATATAGCCCATGCCGTTGGCGGCCAGGACCAACTGCGTATCTTCCTGCAGGCGATGCGCAACCTGCTGCAGCGCCGCTACAATCTGCGGCGCCTTGGTGGCCACCAGCAGGTGCCGGATCGCGCCCGGCTGCTCGGCCGCGCCGAGGTGCACGTCAAAGTCGTGCCGCTGCGTCGCGGATTCAACGCTAACGATCCCGTTCGCGGAGGCCGGCGGGTCGCGCAGGAGCAGGGTGACCGGGCGGCCGGCGGCGCGCAGGCGGGCGGCCAGCAGGCAGCCCATCGCTCCCGCGCCCAGGATGTGCCAGTGCCGCGCGGTCAAGGCTTGCGGTTCCGCATTGAAAAAAGCCTGTGGCGGATTACCATGTTGCCCTTGCCCTGCGCCAGTTATGAGGAAAAAACACTATGCCATCATTCGACATCGTATCGGAAGTGGACCTGCACCAGCTGACCAACGCGGTCGACCAGGCCGGCCGTATTGTTACCAACCGGTTTGACTTCAAGGGAGTGGACGCGGGTTTCGAGCGCGAGGAGCGCACCGTGGTCATGCACGCGGAGGCGGAGTTCCAGGTGGTGCAGATGGAGGACATGCTGCGCAGTGCCTTGATCAAGTGCGATATCGACCCCGCCGCCATGGACATCGGCGATCCGGTTACGTCGGGCAAGCTGGTGAAACAGACTGTGGTGCTCAAGCACGGGCTGGACTCCGCCCAGTGCAAGTCACTCGTCAAGCGCATCAAGGACAGCAAGCTCAAGGTCCAGGCGCAGATTCAGGGCGACCAGGTCCGGGTCACCGGCAAGAAGCGCGACGACCTGCAACAGGTGATCGCGCTGCTGCGCGAGGCCGAATTCGAAGCGCCCCTGCAGTTCACCAATTTCCGCGACTAGTCTCGCAATCAGGTGAGCCGGGCGAGTTCCTGCTCCAGCAGGGGCAGGCGCAGCGCCAGTACCGCGCTGGCGTCACTTTCCGGCGCTTCCAGCAGGTACCACAACAGCTCGATATAGCGGCACAGGACGCGGCGACCCTGCAGGGCCGCGCGCTGCGCCGGATCAGGCGAAGCCCCCAGGTAGTGGCCGAGAAAATCCGTGTCCTCCCCCGCGGCCAGGTCCTGGCCGAGCGCCGCGCCGGCGAGGTCGAACCAGGGGTCGCCCATCGCACTGTATTCCCAGTCCAGCGCATACAGCCTGCCGCCGCTGCGCAGCAGGTTGGCGGCGATGAGGTCGTTGTGGCAGAGCACCCGGCGCGCGTGGCCGCTGGATTGCGCGAGGCAGTGCTCGATGGCGTGCAGGTGACCGGCAGGAAGTGCGGGAAGGTCCCCGTGCCGCAACTGGCCGTGGTAGCGCGCTACCCGTTCGGCGAGATCCAGTCGGTAGTGGCGCGCGGGCAGGGCGTGAATACAGCGCAACAGTATTGCGAGATCGGCAAGTGAGTGGGCCTGTAGCGTGTCTGCGGGCAGGTAGCGGCAGACCAGTACACCCAGTTCCGGATTGAAATAACAGGGTTCCGGGGCGATGCCGGCACGCCAGGCCGAACGCAGAATCTGCCACTCCGCCGAGCGACTGAGGCCGTGCCGGCCGGGGTGCACGCCGTCAATGCGCACCACAAAGCGTTGCCCGGCACTGTGCACCAGGAAATTGAAATTACTCAGCCCGCCGTCGAGCGCCTGTTCGACCTCCGGTGCTGCACCCGGCGGTGAGCTGGTTTGCCAGTGCTGCCACTGGCCGAGCGCCTTGCCCAGGCGGTGCTCCGCAGTTCGGGTATCGTGGGCGGTCACCGGGCGATGTCGAGCTCGCCGGGTATCAGCTTGCATACCAGGACCTGTTTGCCGTGTTGCTCGTGACTGCGCCGCAGACAGGTGTTGACCAGGTCGAAAACGGTATCCCATTCGCCGCAGACCTGGGTGCTCATGGCATTGGTAATCAAGGTCACATCCGGAGAGCTGCGGGCGGATTCGATAAAATCCTTGATGATTCCGATGTAATTGTCCTGCAGTGGATAAAGGCTGAGTTCGGCGGTGAGTTTCACGATGGCGACTCCCATGGTGTTGCGTGTATGCCGGGGGCGAAGGGTGTATTGCATCGGGATTATAGGAAGCCTAAACTGCCTAGCCAACCTTAGCACTTGCGGGATGGAACCCGCCCCGGTCAGAAAGGCCTGCCGATGGGAAACGAAAACCGCCGCGGTGGTTTTATGCAAGAAGAAATAGAAGGCGCTCCTCCGGCTCGTTCCAGTGTTGAATTTCACGCGAGACGGCTGGCAGAACAAGTCTCGGTCAATCGGTATCTCTACCTGCAAACCTTGCAGATGGAGCACATGCTGCTTGAACCCGACAGCATGCAGGGGCTTCTCGAAGTGCTGCTGGTCAGCCTGCCGCGGCATTACGGCTTCCGGATTGCCGAACTGTGGCTGCTGGATCCGGAGGAGTCACTGGCTGAACTGATCGTCGGCGGCGAGCGCTACGGGCCCTATCTGCAACTGCATCGCGACGCCTTTGAGATGCAGGAACTCTATCCGTTGGAGCCCGATATCCAGTTGATCGACGCCACCGATTCCCGCATGTTCGAGGTGCTGAAATTCGAGCGTGGTATCGACCAGGCCCTGCTGTTACCTTTGCTCGTTGATGGGCGGCTGCTCGGCAGCCTGCATATCGGTATGGAGGAAAACAGCCTGGCCTTCGGTGACGAGGAAGAAGACCTCCTCGCGCACCTGTCACTGTTGATCGCCCGCTGTCTTTCCCGCGCCATCCTCCACCAGCAGGTGACCCAGCTAACGCTGCTCGACCCCCTTACGCGAATTTCCAACCTGCGCGGCTTCGAGCGCGACATCGCGCGGGAAATTGCCCGGGCACGGCGCGCCAACCAGCCGGTCAGCGTGCTGCTCATCGACGTCGATGAGTATGACGAACTGCACGATCACTACGGCGAGGTGCGCGGTCATTTCGTATTGAAGAAAGTCGCCGAGCGTATCTCCTCCGACCTGCGTGCCACCGACATGCTGGCGCGGCTGGCGCGGGCCCGCCTGGCGGTGCTCCTGCCAGCCTGCAATGAGTCCCGCGGCGAAGACATCGCCGAGCGTATCCGCCAGGATATCGACGACTTCGCCATCGACGACGGTCGCGGCGCAGTGCTGCAGGTTACCCTCAGTGTCGGCATGGTCACCTGGGAGCCGCAGCACTACCCCGCTGTGGATATGGAGCAGTTGGCAAAACAGATAGAAACGGTAAGCAAGAAAGCGCTGGGCGATGCGCGCGCGAGGGGCGGCAACTGCACCGCTGTTTCGCGTCTCGCTCCCCTGCTGGTCTGAAGTATTTCGAGGTAATCCATTGAGCGACCGACTGAACAACCTGTTCGACAATAACCGTGCCTGGGCGCACAGCGTCAAAACCAGCGATCCCCAGTTTTTCGAGAAACTGGCGGCCCAGCAGAGTCCCGATTACCTCTGGATAGGCTGCTCCGACAGTCGCGTGCCGGCAAACCAGATCATTGGTCTGTTGCCGGGCGAGGTGTTTGTACACCGCAACGTTGCCAATATCGTCGTGCACACCGACTTCAACTGCCTCACGGTCATGCACTACGCCATCGAAGTGCTCAAGGTGAAGCACATCCTGGTCGTAGGCCACTACGGCTGCGGCGGTGTGCAGGCGGCCTACGAGAATGCCGACACCGGTCTCGCTGACAACTGGCTGCGTAACGTCAAGGATGTGCAGTACCGCTACGAGGCGGAACTGGAGGCCATTCCCGACAAGGAAGACCGCCTGGCGCGCCTGTGTGAATTGAATGTCATCTCGCAGGTCGACAACGTCTGCAGAACCACCATCGTACAGAATGCCTGGGCCCGCGGGCAGGAACTGGCGGTGCACGGCTGGGTCTACAGCCTGCGCGACGGGCTGCTGCGCAACCTCGAATGTACCGTGGATGGACAGGAGCAAATTCCCAACGCCTACCGCGTAGAGCGGTGACTCCGGAACGCATTGCCCGACTGCAGGCGGTTCTCGAGCGGCGCCAGCCGGACCTGACAGTCGTCTCCGACTTCGTTCACAAACCGCGCAATCTCTCCGCCATCCTGCGCTGCTGCGACGCCGCCGGCGTGCTGCAGTTGCACGCTGTCCTGGGCGATAGCGACTACCGGGCGTTCCGCGGCACCGCCCGCGGTTCCCAGCAGTGGGTCGGCGTGCGGCGCCACAACCGGCTGGAGGATGCCCTGACGCCACTGCAGCAGGCGGGATACCAACTGGTCGTGGCGCATCTCTCGGCAGAATCTGTCGACTATCGCGACATCGACTACACCCCTCCCACGGCCCTCATCCTCGGCGCTGAGCGCCGGGGCCCGGGGCCGCTCGCCCGGTCCGCCGCCCGGCATATCGTGATCCCGATGGTGGGCATGGTGGAATCGCTCAATGTATCGGTGGCGGCGGGTATTATCCTGTCGGAGGCCCAGCGCCAACGGCAACTGGCCGGCATGTACGACCGCTCCCGCCTTGATGGGGCGACCCGCGAGCGGCTGTTTTTCGAGTGGGGCCACCCGGGTGTGCGCGATTTCTGCCGGCAGCGCGGACTGGCCTACCCGCCGCTCGATGCGGAGGGTGAAATCGCCGACCCGGTGGGCTGGAACGCCAGTGTCCAGGACGGCAGCGCCCCCCGGGAGGATTACGGCGATGAGTAACCTGCTGCTGGTCCTGCTATTTATATTCGCCGGTGTCGCCCTGCTGGCCTGGGCGCTGGAGCGTTTCGGTCCGGACCCCGATCCCGAGCGTACCCGGCGCCTGACCCGCTGGATTTATCCCCTCGCGGGACTCGCCCTGGTGCTCTCCGCGCTGCGCTATTTCTGGCAGTGAGGGGCCACAAACGCCTCCCCGAACCCCACTTTCAGCGGCGGTTTCAACTTTCACATTCCGCACCTATAATCGGGGCGTCTTGAAATTTCCGGCCTGGTGCCGGTTTTCGGTTTCCCCGGATAACAGCGAGTATCAATTGCCAGCCCAATGGCTAAGTAATACCAGTGACATCAGCGCGAAAGCAGCAGGCCACCTGACCGCAGCGGCGCATTACCTGTCACAACCCGAACGACTGCGGCGCCTGCGCCGGTTGCTGGTGGGTATTCTGTGCCTGTGGATAGTACTTTCACTCGCACAGCTGCTGTGGGCCCTGTTGCCGGCCGACACCCCCGCTGGCGAACCCGTGACCGTCATCAATCCCGCGGTGCGCAGCGAGGCGGCCGCCGGCCGCAAACCCGTCGATATCGACGCATTGCGCGCCCGGCACCTGTTTGGTGACGCCAGCCTGGCCGGGCTGGCCGAAACCCCGGAGACGGTTGCCGCTGCGCCCGCCAGCGAGCGCGAGGGTATTGAAGAAGGCGCCCGGGAAACCCGCCTGCAACTGACCTTGCGCGGTGTGGTGTCCGCCCGGGAAGACGGACTCGGCCACGCGATTATCGAATACCGCAACAAGCAGGATGTCTACGCGGTGGACGATGAACTACCGGTCTCCGGCAAGGTCGTACTGGCCAAGGTCATGCCGCACCAGGTTGTGCTGGATAACAACGGGACCTACGAGTTACTGACGCTCTACGACGACAGCGAACTGGACGACCAACTGGAGCGGGCGGCAAGCAAACCGGCAGCCAAACCCCGGCAAGCGGCGCCCGCAGGCTCCGGGGCGGTGATCGACAAACGCACCGACAGCGGCGTAACCGAACTGGCCAGCAGCTACCGCGACCAGCTCTACCGCAACCCGCAGTCGCTGGCCTCGGTGGTGAGTATCAGTGCCGTGCGTGAAGACGGTCAGCTGCGCGGCTACCGGATCGCGCCAGGTTCCGACGCGGAGCAGTTCTCCCGGCTCGGTTTCAAGACCGGTGATATCGTGACCGGTATCAATGGTATCGCCCTGGACGATCCCTCGCAGGCGATGCGTATCTACCAGACCATGCGCACCGCCAGCGAAGCGGTGTTCGACCTGCAGCGCGGTGACCAGCCCGTGTCCGTCAGTGTCAGCCTCGCGCCTGCTGAGGGCTGACCGTATGACGCCACATCTATATTCCAGAGGAAGTTATTCAGTGAACAGATTCAGCCGCGGCCTGCGCGCAGCGCTCATCGCTCTCATGCTGGCCCCGGGCCTGCAGGTGGCGCCGGTGGCAGCCCAGGATTACACCGTCAACCTCAAGGAAACGGATATCCAGGAGCTGATCAAGTTCGTGGCGGAAGTGACCGGTACGACCATCGTGGTGGACCCGGCGGTCAAGGGCAAGGTCAAGGTCATTTCCAGCAAACCGGTATCCAAGGACGAGCTCTACCAGCTGTTCCTGTCGATCCTCGAAGTGCACGGTTATACCGCGGTGAAATCCGGCGGCGTGGTGCGGGTGATCCAGAACAAGGACGCGCGCTCCGCACCGGTATCGGTGGGGGATGAGGGTGTCGCCGGCGGCGACGAGTACGTCACTCAGGTTATCCGCCTCGACAATATCTCTGCCGCGAAGCTGATTCCGGTGCTGCGGCCGCTGGTGCCGCAGCAGGCGCACATGGCGGCATACGCGCCCAGTAACGCCATTATCATTTCCGACATTGCCGCCAACATTGTCCGTATCGAGGACATCATCCAGCGGATGGACCGCACCGCAGTGCAGGACACGGATATCATTCGTCTCAAGTACGCGGTGGCCGAGGATGTCGTCGACATGCTCGAAAAGCTCAACAAGTCCGAGGCCGAGCAGGCCGGTGGTTCGGAGCACGAGGTCCTGCTGGTCCCGGATACCCGGACCAACAGCATCCTCGTGACCGGCGACGAGATGCAGCGGGCGCGGATGCGCAATCTGATCGCCCACCTCGACACGCCGCTGGAGCAGAGCGGCAACGTCAAGGTGGTATACCTCGAATACGCCCAGGCCAAGGAGATCGCCGAAGTACTCACCCGGGTCATGCAGAATATCAGCCGCCTCGACAGCGCCGATGGCAAGCCGTCGAGGTCCGCCGACAAGAACGCCACCATCGAGGCCGACGAGGGCACCAATGCCCTGATCATCACTGCGGATACCGACGAAATGGCCTCACTGGAAGCGGTGATACACCGGCTGGACATCCGCCGCGCCCAGGTGCTGGTCGAGGCGATCATCGTCGAGATGACCGCCAGCGATGGCCAGGACCTCGGCCTGCAGTGGCTGTTCGCCAATACCAAAAGCGGTTTTTATGGCAGCAACATCGACAGCGTGGACCAGGCGTCGAATTTTGCCGGCGCCCTCAACCCGGGCGACGATGAGGAAGACACCGGCAACGGCGATTTCAACGTCGCGGACCTGGCCGCGGCGCTGGCCGGCACCCCTGGCCTGTCGCTGGGCTGGGGCAAGGTGGATGACAACCTGACCATGACGGTGATCCTCAACGCCTTCAAGGACAACGTCAATGCCAACATCCTCTCCACGCCGAGCCTGTTGACCCTGGACAACCAGGAGGCCTATATCACCGTCGGCCAGGAAGTGCCGTTCATCACCGGTTCCTATACCAGTACCGGATCGGCCGACGGCGCCTCCAATCCCTTCCAGACCATCGATCGCCAGAGTGTCGGCATCACCCTGAAAGTGACTCCGCATATCAACGAGGGCAATTCGGTGGTGCTGGATATCGAGCAGGAGGTTTCCAATATCCTCATCGGCGGCGAACAACTGGCCAACGCCTCGGACCTGATTACCAGCGAGCGCAAGATCCAGACCAAGGTGCTGGCCTCCGACGGCCGGGTGGTGGTGCTGGGTGGCCTGATCGAGGACAACGTGCAGGACAGCACGCAAAAGGTTCCCCTGCTGGGTGATATCCCGCTGCTCGGTCGCCTGTTCCGCAACGACAGCGTCAGTGTCGACAAGACCAACCTGCTGATTTTCATCCGCCCCACCATTGTGCGCGACGACGAACAGCTCGCCGGTGCCACCGCCGAGAAATACCGCTATATTCGCGACCAGCAGTTGCTGCGCCGCCAGCGCGGCCTGCAATTCCTCGACGACGGCAACCTGCCCCTGCTGCCGGAATGGCGCGACGACATGCGCCAGCTCGATCTCATGCGCGGTGGGGAAATGACCCCGGATGAAGACCAGCCCGGCGCCGCGGGGAGCCAGCCGCAGTGAACGTGGAAGACCTCGAGGTCGCGGCGGAATCGCTGGAGGCGGCGCCCGTCGCGGGGCGCCGCGGCCTGCCGTTCACCTACGCCCAGCAGCGCGGCGTACTGCTGGTGGAGGGCGAGACGGGTCCCCTGGTCCTGCACTGCAAGGCGCCGACCATCGGCGTGCTCACCGAGTTGCGCCGCCATCTCGGCTGCCCCTTCGCGCTGGAGGCCGTCAGCGAGCCGGAATTCAAGCGCCGTCTGTCCCTCGCCTACCAGCGGGACAATAACGAGGCGGTGCAGATGGCCGAGGACATCAGCGCGGACGTCGACCTGTCGCGGCTGGCGGACGAGATTCCCGAGGTCGGCGACCTGATGGACGCCGAGGACGACGCGCCGATCATCCGCCTGATCAATGCCATCCTCTCCCAGGCAGTGCGCGAACAGGCCTCGGACATCCACATCGAAACCTTCGAGGACCGCCTCAGCGTGCGCTACCGGGTGGACGGGGTGCTGGCCGAAGTACTGTCGCCGAAGCGGGCCCTGGCGCCCCTGCTGGTCTCCCGCCTGAAGGTCATGGCCAAGCTGGATATCGCCGAAAAGCGGGTACCCCAGGATGGCCGCATCTCGGTAAAGATAGCCGGCCACGCAGTCGATATCCGCATGTCCACCATTCCCTCCGCCCACGGCGAGCGGGTGGTGCTGCGCTTGCTGGATACCGCGGCGGGGCAGTTGCAGCTGACCCAGCTGAACATGAACGAGCAGGTCGCCGAAGCCTACCGGCGGCACCTGCACAGCCCCCACGGCATTATTCTGGTCACCGGCCCCACCGGTTCCGGCAAGACCACTACGCTCTACGCGGGGCTGACCCACATCAATGAGACCTCGCGCAATATCCTCACCATCGAGGACCCGGTGGAATACATGCTGCCGGGGATCGGCCAGACCCAGGTGAACCCCAAGGTCGACATGACCTTTGCGCGGGGCCTGCGGGCGGTCCTGCGCCAGGACCCGGACGTGGTGATGGTGGGCGAGATCCGCGACCTGGAGACTGCGGAGATAGCGGTGCAGGCCTCGCTGACCGGCCACCTGGTGCTGTCGACCCTGCACACCAATACCGCCATCGGCGCCATCACCCGCCTTGCAGACATGGGCATCGAACCCTTCCTGATATCCTCCAGCCTGCTCGCCGTCATGAGCCAGCGCCTGGTGCGCCTGCTGTGCAGGGATTGCCGCGAGGCATCACCGGCTACCGAGGCGGAGCGCGACATGCTCTACCCGGGCGGCCTGGAAGGCCCGCTGGAACTGTTCCACCCCCGCGGTTGCGAGTCCTGTCATCACACCGGCTATCGCGGCCGGACCGGCATCTACGAACTGATCGAAGTGGACGAGACCCTGCGCGAACTGATCTACGCGGGCGCCAGTGAACAGGCGATGCTGGCCCACGCCAGGAAGCTCTATCCCGCAATGCAGGCGGATGGACGCCGCCGTATCCTCGCCGGTGAGACCAGCCTCGCCGAAGTGATGCGCGTCACCTCGATCACCTGAGGGAACTGCCGTGACCGCCTACCGCTATCGCGCCCTCAATACCCGGGGCAAGCTCGTCAAAGGCTTTATCGAGGGGGACTCGGAGCGCCACGTGCGCGGCCAGTTGCGCGCCAAGAGCCTGCGGCCGGTCGAGGTCGAACAGGCCAACCGGCAGGAGAACAAGGGTGCCACGCCGCTGCGCAAATTGTTGCGGCCGCGCATCTCCACCGGTGACCTCGCCATGGTCACCCGTCAGCTGGCAACGCTGGTGCAGTCCAACCTGCCGCTGGACGAGGCCCTGCAGGCCGCGGCGCAGCAGAGCCGTTCCAGCCGGATCAAGGCGATCCTCCTGCAGGTGCGCTCGCGGGTCGCCGAGGGTTATACCCTGGCCTATGCGATGGGCGAGTTTCCCCAGGTGTTCAACGAAATGTACCGGGCGATGGTGAATGCCGGCGAACATGCGGGCTACCTCGGGCCGGTGCTGGACCAGCTCGCCGACTACACCGAGCAGCGCCAGTACACCGGGCAGAAGCTCAAGATGGCGATGATCTACCCCTTTGTCCTGATCGGGGTGGCAATCGCCGTGGTGGTGGCACTGATGGTCTTCGTCGTGCCCCAGTTGATCGGCGTGTTTTCCCAGTCCCACAAGGAACTGCCGATCCTGACCAAGGCACTGATTGCGACCAGTGACTTCTTCCGCGACTACGGCATCTGGCTGTTCTTCGCTGTCGTCGCGCTGGCGCTCGGCGTGCGCCAGTTGCTGCGCAACGAGGGCCGCAAGCGCAAGTGGCACCGCTTCCTGTTGCGCCTGCCGGGCCTCTCGCGGCTGGTGATTGCCCTGGACACCGCGCGTTTTGCCTCTACCCTCAGTATTCTCATGGCCAGTGGCGTGCCGTTGCTGGAGTCGCTGCGTATCGCCGGCCAGGTCCTCGGCAACCTGGTGTTGCGGGAGGACAGTAAAGCTGTCGCGGAACTGGTGCAGGAGGGCAGCAGTCTCAATCGTGCCCTGCAGCACAGCGGCCGCTTCCCGCCGATGATGGTACACATGGTGGCCAGCGGGGAGGCCAGTGGCGAGCTGGAAACCATGCTCGAACGCTCGGCGAACAACCAGGAGCGGGAGCTGGAAATGACGCTGGGTACTATGATGAGCCTGTTCGAACCGCTGATGGTGGTGGTGATGGGCTGTATGGTGTTGCTGATCGTGCTGGCGATCATGCTGCCGATATTTGATTTGAACACAATGGTGAAATGACAAATGCGTAACTACAGAACTGCGGGTTTCTCGCTGGTGGAAATCCTGGTGGTACTGGTGATCATGGGTCTGCTGATCAGCATCGTGGCGCCCACCGTGCTGAACCGGGCGGATGATGCCCGTATCGAAAAGGCCCGGGCAGATTTCAAGGCGATTGAAACCGCGCTGAAAATCTATCGCCTCGACAACTATGTCTATCCCACCACGGAACAGGGATTGATGGCGCTGGTGGAACCCAGCACCATCGAGCCCGAGCCGCGCAATTTCAAGCAGGGCGGTTACCTCGCGGAGGTGCCCCTGGATCCCTGGCAGCGGCCTTACCTGTACCTGTCCCCCGGCGAGCACGGGGAGGTGGATATCTATACCCTCGGCGCCGATGGACTCTCCGGCGGTGAGGGCCAGAACGCCGATATCGGCAACTGGAAAGCCACGGACGAATAAGCGCCATGACCGGACTCCGGCAGCGGGGTTTCAGCCTGCTGGAATTGCTGGTTACGCTGCTGGTAATCGTGCTGGCGACCTCGTTGGTGACCCTCAATATCGGCGGCGGCGACCGCGATGTGCGCCTGCAGTCGACCCTGCAACAGCTCGCCGATGCCGCCACCTTCGCCCTCGACGAGGCCCAGTTCTCCGGCACCGACTATGGCCTGCTGCTGGTGCTCGACCTGGACCGGGGTAAGGAACGCTACACCTGGCAGTGGCGCCAGCGCGACCCGCAGGGCTGGCGCGAGACCACCGGCGAGCGCGAGGTGTTCGCCGCCGGCGCCCTGCCCGAGGGGCTCGAGTTGCAGCTGGAAATCGACGAAGTCATCCAGTCGCGGGATACCCTCCTGTTGAGTTCGGCAAACCCGGAACCCCAGCTGATTTTCTATGCCAGCGGTGAGACCCAGCCGGGGGCCATCGATATCCGGGCGAAGCAGGGCGGTGAACTGCTCTGGCGGATCGAGTGGGACCTGCTGGGCAATTTCCGTTTGCTGGAGCGCGGCCTGCCCCCGGTGGAGGACAATCCGTGATCCGCTCGAGATCCCGCGCGGCCGGATTCACCCTGGTCGAAGTCATGGTTGCCCTGGCGGTAGTCGCCCTGGCGCTGCCGGCGCTGCTGTTTGCCCTGTCCCAGCAGGCCGACGCCACCGGCTACCTGCGGGACAAGTCCATCGCCTATGCGGTGGGCGCCAACCGGCTGTCCGAAATCCGCCTGCTGGCAAGGGCCCAGGGGGACCTGATCAAGGGTGAGGACCGCGGCGTATCGCGCATGGCCGGACGCGACTGGTACTGGTGGGTGACCAGCACGGTGACCGATGTCGCCCAGTTCTACCGGGTGGAAATTAGCGTGGCGGACAGCGAAACCACCCGCGACACACCGCTGTATACCCTGACGGCCTATCTCTCGGCGGATTTCCGCCAGGATACAATCCCCGGGGAGGGCAGCGGTGAATAGGCGGGCACGCGGTTTTACCCTGATCGAAGTGCTGATTGCGATGGCGATTACGGCGGTGGTGGCGGCACTGGCCTATACCAGCTTCAACACCGTACTGGTCGGGGTGGACAGCACCCAGGCCAACGCCGAGCGGTCCTACGCCGTCAACCGGGCGTGGCTGTTCATCTCGCGGGATATCGAACAGTTCGCCAACCGGCCGGTGCGCGATGAATTTGGCGAAATGGAACCGGCGCTGCAGGGCGGCGAGGTGGCGCGTTTCCCCCTCAGCCTGACCCGTTCGGGATGGTATAACCCGGTGGGAAACCCGCGCGCCGAACTGGAGCGCGTGAACTACCGGATCGCCGGTGACGCCCTGTACCGCGACAGTTACGCGGTGCTCGATCGCGCCGGCAATACCGAACCGCGGGAGGCCGAACTGCTGGAGGGCGTGGTCGCCTTCCGGGTCCAGTTCCTCGACAACGCGTCGTCGGCGCGCAGTGTGGGCAACAGCAGTGAACTGGATACCCGGCAGTGGGCCGAGAACTGGGTGATCGACACCAGCCGGCCCGGTGAATTGCCCGAGCCGCCGGCTGCGCTGGAGGTCGTACTGGAGCTCGAGGACTGGGGCGAGATGAGGCGGGTGTATGTACTGCCCCCGATCTAGTCCCCCGGCCCGCCAGCGCGGCGCGGCGCTGATCCTTGCACTGCTGATTTTTGCCATCAGCGCCGCCCTCATCGTCGCCATGCGCGCGAATTTTGACCGTGTCTACCAGCAGGCCAGCAGTCTGTTCATTGCCGAACAGTCCCGCGCCTACCTGCGCGGCGCCGAGGGCCTGGCGACGCTGGCGCTGCAGGTCGATTACGATGCCGACAAGGGTGAAGGCGAGGACCGGCGCGACACCCTGGATGATTTCTGGGCGCGGAAAACCGTTCCCTATGCGCTCGACGAAGGCTGGCTGAGTGGCGGCCTGGAAGATTTGCAGGGGCGCTTCAACCTCAACCTGCTGGTCGAGGAGGAGCCCGACCCGGAGCAGCAGGAGGGGCCGCGATTCACGGTGCCCCAGGCCCAGTTTGTGCGCCTGGTCCTGGCGGTGACCGACCCGGCTCCGTCTGAATCAGAAGCCCTGTCGCTGGCCAGGTCGATCGGCGACTGGGTCGACCAGGATACCATTCCGCGGCCCGATGGCGCGGAGGACGACTTCTACCTGTCCCGGGAGCCGGCCTACCGCGCCGCCAACCGACCGCTGCAGGCGGTCAGCGAATTGCGCGCAATAAAAGGTGTAACACCCGAGCTGTATGCTGCGCTGGAACCCTGGGTGACAGTCTGGCCGCAGGAGAACGGCAGGCTCAATATTGAAACAGCACCGGTGACGGTGCTGCGCTCACTGGGCGCGGATGACAGCCTGCAGCCGCTCAGCCACGACGAGGCGCTGTCCCTGGCGCAACTGCGCTGCGACGGACCCTTCGATAATGTGGAAGCCTTCCTGCTGCTGACGCCCTTCGGCAGCGGCGAGGAAACCAATGTCAACGGGATCAGGGAACTGCTCGGCCAGCAGTCCGCCTATTTCCTGCTGCGCGCGGAGGCGGAAGTTGCCGGCAGGCAGCGGCGCTTGTACAGTGTGCTGCAACGCCAGAACCGGCAGGTCAGCATACTCAGCCGGACCATCGACCAACGCGTGACCCCACCGGAATTGAAGAGGGAAGATCCTTGCGAGAGGTAGCCATTATCCGTCTTGTCGGCGATCGCCTGGCGTGGAACCCGCCGGGCGCCGCGGACGGTCCGCACTGGCTGGAGACGGACGAAGAACGCGCCGCCCTGGTGGCCGCGATCGGCCAGCGTCGCCAGGCGGCGGTATTTGCCGTACCCGGTGAGGAGCTGCGCCTGCTGCGCGTCAATATCGCGCCGGAAGAGCGCCGGCACCTCGGTAAATCCCTGCCCTTCATGCTCGAGGAAGAACTCGCCGAGGATATCGACGGCCTGCATTTTGCCCGCGTGGCGCTCGACGCCAGCGATGTGGCCGTGGCGGTGTGTACCCGCGAACGGATGCAGGCATTCAATGAGGCGCTGGCGGTATTGCCACCGATCAACCTGTGGCTGCCCGAACCACTGTTGCTGCCCTGGCAGGAGGGCGAGTGGTGCGTGGTGCTGGAAGGAGAGCGCGCAATCGTCCGCTATGGCTTCTGCGAGGGTTTCTGCGTGGAGCGCGACCTGCTCGCGCTGCTGCTCGAATCGCTGCTGCAGAGCGTCGAAGTGCCGGAACAGGTCATCGTCTACGGCCAGCAACAGGACGCCGACCTCGCCCTGCTGCCCGCACCGGCGGGGCTCAAACCACAGTGGCGCCGCGGTGGCTTTGATACCTCGCTGCTGGTGTCGGAGCAGCCCGCGCCCTTGCTCAACCTGCGCCAGGGTGAATTTTCCCAGCGCCTGCCCCTCGACCGCTGGTGGCGCCAGTGGCGCGCGGTCGCGGCGCTGTTTGTCGGCGCCCTGGCGGTGCACCTTGTCGCCGGCTGGGCGGACCTGCGGCAGATGGAGTCCGAGAACCTGGCCCTGCGCGCGGACATCGAGCAGAGTTACCGGCGGGTGATTCCCCGCGGCATGGTGCCGGAACCGGAGCGGCAACTGCGGCGGCAACTGGATGAACTGGGTGGCACGGCCAGCGGCAGTGGCTTTACCAGCCTGCTGGCGCAGGTGGGCGCGGTGGTCGGCGACAATCCGGGCAGTTCACTGGTCAGCCTCAATTACAACGACCGCGGAGCGGAGATGCGCCTGAATATTCTCGCCGCCGATTACGCCGAAGTCGAACGCATCCGCGCGGGCTTTGTCGCCGCGGGCCTCGAAGCCTCCCTGGAGAACAGCAGTACCCAGGGCGAACAGGTGCGGGCCCGCCTGCGCGTGGGGGGGCGGTCATGAAACAGTGGTTCTCCGGCCTGACCCAGCGCGAGCAGCTCAGCCTGCTGGTACTCGGCCTGGCGCTGGGTTTATACCTCGTGTACCTGCTGGCGGTGCGACCCCTGGGGACCGCGCGGGAGGAAATGGCCCAGCGCAACTCCGCGGTTGCGGACTCCCTGCAGCGGGTGGATGTCATGGTGTCGCAGATTCTCGCCCTGCGCGAGAGCGGCGCCCGCAGCGACGCCCCGCGCAACCTGACCAGCCTGGTCAACAGCTCCACCGCCGAACAGGGGCTCGCGGTGGCCCGCCTGCAGCCCAACAGTCGCGGCGAAGTCCAGGTGCGACTCGAGGACGTCAGTTTCGACGCCCTCGCCGGCTGGCTGTACCAGCTGGAATACCGGGAAAATATCGTGGTGCAGGAGGTCTCCATCACCCAGGGCGGTGGTGACGGCCAGGTCAATGCCACGGTAAGACTGGGACCCCCGGGCTGATGCGCGCCCGCCTGATACCCGCCGGGCTGGCGGGCCTGCTGTTGTTGGTCGTGTTGCTGGCCAGTGCGCCGGCAAGGCTGTTCTCACTATTCCTGCCCCCGGACCAGGTCGTGCTGCAGGGCCTCACGGGCACCCTCTGGCGGGGCGCGGCGAGCCGGGCGATGATCGCCACCGATGCGGGCTACCTGCACCTGGGACACCTGCAGTGGCACATGAAACCCCTGTCGCTGTTGCTGCTCTCGCCTGCCGTCGTCATTGACTCCGCCTGGGGTGGTCAACAGTTCAGCGGCGAGCTGCGACGCACCCTGGCAGGCAACCTCCATATCGACGACGCAGAGGGGCGTTTTGATGCCGCCGTCCTTGGCAGGTTCCTGCCGGTGCGGCTGGAGGGCGAAATTGCGCTGCAAATCGAGGCGCTGGTCCTGCGCGACGGGATGCCGCAGACGGCGACCGGCAGGCTGGTCTGGCAGGGTGCCGGCTGGCAATCCCCCCAGGGTATGCGTCCGCTGGGCAGTTATGCGGCGGACCTCCAGACCCTGGACAACGCCACGATAACCGGGGCCGTGCTGACACTGTCCGGCGATGTCCAGGCCGAGGGTGCGCTGCGCTGGCGGGCCGGCGAGTACGGCGTGGATATCACCCTGCAGGGCCCCGGCATCGACGATCCCCAGTTGCGCCAGGCACTGCAGTTGATGGCGGCGCCGGAAGGTGATGGCTTCCGCCTGCAATTCAACGGGGCCCTGCCGGCGACCGACTGATCGCCGGCCCGCTAACCCCACAGGGGCGAGCCGGCGGGGCGCATTTCCGCTAAAATGCGCTTTTTTGCCCAACCCTCACCGGAACTGCCATGTCCCCGATTGCCGACCGTCTCGCCGCCCTGCGCACCCTGATGCGCGAGCGCGACTATGCTGCCCTGATCGTACCGCGCGCCGACGAGTATCTCGGCGAGTACCTGCCCGCGCACAATGAGCGCATGCACTGGGTCTCCGGTTTTACCGGTTCCGCGGGGGTGGTCATTGTGCTGGCCGATTCGGCGGCCATCTTCGTCGACGGGCGCTACACCGTGCAGGTGCGCCGGGAAGTGGACGGCGCGCTGTTCGGGATCCTCGACCTGGTCAACCAGCCCCACGTGCAGTGGCTGTCCGGCGAACTTTCCCCGGGGGCACGGGTTGCCTGTGACCCGCGCCTGCATACGCTGGCCTGGTTCCGCGCCGCGACGCAGACCCTGGAGGCGGCGGACCAGCAACTGGTGGCCGATACGGACAACCTGGTCGACCGCTGCTGGCACGAGCGGCCCGCCGCGCAGGTTGCCCCCGCCCTGCTGCTCGATACGCGCTTTACCGGTGCCTCCAGCGAGCAGAAACGCGGGGAAATCGCCCGCAGCCTGGTGAACGCCGGCGCCGATGCGGCACTGATTTTCGCCCCCGACTCGGTCAGCTGGCTGCTCAATGTGCGCGGCACGGATATACCCTGCCTGCCGGTATTGCAGTCCTTCGCCCTGCTCTACGCCAGCGGCGCAGTCGACCTGTTTGTCGACCCGGCGCGGATTCCGCAGGGTTTCAGTGCCCACGTGGGAGAGGGCGTGCAGGTGCTGCCCGAATCGCAAGCGCTGTCGCGGTTTGCCGGGCTCGCCGGCAAGCGCGTGCTCGCGGACCCAGACAGCGCCAATGCCTGGACCCAACTGGAATTGCAGCGGGCCGGCGCACACCTGGTGCCGCGCACCGACCCGGTGCTGCTGCCCAAGGCCTGTAAAAACGCTGTTGAAGTGCAGGGTGCGCGCGAGGCCCACCGCCGGGATGCGGTTGCAGAGGTACGCTTTCTCGCCTGGCTGGACGCGGAGGTCGCCGCCGGACGCCTGCACGACGAGGACACCCTCGCGGCGCAGCTGGGTGCGCTGCGCGCCGCCAACGACCACTACCACGGCCCTTCCTTCGACACCATCTCGGCGGCCGGGGGCAACGCCGCGATGTGCCACTACAACCACCGCAACGCGGAGTCGCCGGGACGCCTGGTGATGGATTCGGTGTACCTGGTGGATAGCGGCGGCCAGTACACCGACGGCACCACGGACATCACCCGCACGGTGGCCATCGGCAATCCCGCAGAGGAAGTGCGCCGGCTGTTCACGCTGGTGCTGAAGGGGCATATCGCCCTCGACCAGGCGCGCTTTCCCGCGGGTACTTCAGGTACCCACCTCGATGCGCTGGCCAGGCAGTTCCTGTGGCAGCACGGTTACGACTTTGCCCACGGTACCGGGCACGGCGTCGGCGCGTTTCTCAGCGTGCACGAGGGGCCGCAGCGCATTGCCCGGGCCTGGAACCCGACCGCGCTGGCGCCCGGCATGATCGTCAGCAACGAGCCCGGTTACTACCGCGACGGCGAATTCGGCATCCGCTGCGAGAACCTGGTGGTGGTGCGCGAATGCGACACCGTGGGGGAGACCCCGGTCTACGGATTCGAGGTGCTGACCCTGGTGCCCTTCGACCGGCGCCTGCTGGCAGAGTCCCTCCTGAGCGGCGACGAAGTCGCCTGGCTCAACCGCTATCACGCCCGGGTGCGGGACACCATTGGCCCGCTGCTGCAGGGCGCGGACCGCGCGTGGCTGGAACAGGCCACACAGCCCCTGTAGACTGCGTGCAAAGCCCGCAATAATCATACAGGGCCTGCCAACACTCAGGGGGAGAGCGGCGCATGGTAGCAGCGGTTGGGGAGCACTGGTCCTCGCGATTCGCATTCATCATGGCCTCGGTCGGCTTCGCCGTCGGGCTGGGCAACATCTGGCGTTTTCCCTACATCACCGGAGAGAACGGCGGCGCCGCCTTCGTTCTCGTCTACCTGGCCTGCGCCTTCGCCATCGGCCTGCCGGTACTGATGGCCGAGCTGATGATCGGGCGCCGCGGCCAGGCCAGCCCGCCCACCGCGGTCGCCAATGTCGCCGCGCGCACCCAGCGCTCCCGCAACTGGAAGGTCATCGGCGGGATGGGCTTGCTGGCTGCCTATACCATTGAAATCGTCTATGCCGTGGTGGTCGGCTGGGTCCTCTGGTACCTGTTCAAGGCTCTGGTGACCGGTTTCGCCGGGATGGATGTCGTCACCGCCGAGGCCACCTTCGGCGCCGTCCTGCAGGACAACCCCGGTATGCTGTTCTGGACCCTGGTAGGGTTGGCGATTACCGGGGTGATCATTCACGCGGGCGTGCAAAAGGGGATCGAGCGGGCAGTGAGCGTGATGATGCCGGTCATGTTGCTGCTGCTCCTGGGCCTTGCTGTCTACAATTACTTCGCCGGCGGTTTCGGCGACGCGGTACGCTGGTTGTTCACACCCGATTTCAGCAAGCTCGGCTGGGAGAGTGTGCTCGCCGCCATTGGCCAGGCCTTCTTTTCCATCAGCGTCGCCATGGGCGGGATGATGACCTACGGTTCCTACCTGCCCCAGGACATCTCCATCGCCCGTTCCGCGCTGATCGTGGTCCTTGCCGACACCTTCGTCGCCTTGCTGGCGGGGCTGGTGATATTTCCCGCAGTGTTCAAATTCGGTCTCGATCCCGCCGCGGGTCCCGGCCTGATCTTCCAGACCCTGCCGGTCGCCTTTGCCCAGATGCCGGGCGGGCACCTGTTCGCGGTCGTCTTCTTCGTGATCCTGTCCGTCGCCGGGATTACCTCGATGGTGGGCCTGGTAGAAACCGTCAACGCCTGGGTGGAGGAACGATTCGGCATGGCCCGCCGCAACAGCTCGCTGGTCGTGGTGTCCTCGATCGCGCTGCTCAGCGTGCTCAGCCTGATGTCCTACAACGTCATCGGCGAACTGTCTGTTGGCGGACGCAACTTCAACGCCCTGCTGGAGGACTTTTCCAACCTGGTGCTGTTGCCGCTGGGCGGGCTGTTGATCGCGTTGTTCGCCGGCTGGGTAATGCATCGCGATGACAGTCGCGATGAGCTGAAAACCCTCGGTCCCGGGGGCTTTGCCCTGTGGCGTACCCTGGTGCGTTTCGTCGTGCCACCGGCGCTGTTGCTGATCTTTTTGATGGGCATTACCTAGGCGCGCGACGCCGGTCTAGAGTACCGGCGCGAGCAGGCGGGCGGCGGCCATGCCGAGGGTGAACCAGATCGAGCGGTGACTGAAGTCCGCCGGACCCACTTCCCGGGCGTGCTTGAAATCCGCCTCCAGCATCTCTTCCACTTCCCCGACCAGATGCTTGTCGTGGACCAGCAGGGTGATTTCAAAATTCAGCCGAAATGAGCGGTTGTCAAAATTGGCGGTGCCCACTGCGGCGAGCTGGTCGTCCATCAGCACGACCTTCTGGTGCAGGAATCCCCCCCGGTAGCGATAGATCTTTACCCCGGCGGGCAGCAGCTCCCGGGTGAAGGACCAGTTTGCCAGCCCCACGATGGGGCCGTCGGGTTCATCCGGCAGCAGCACTCGCACGTCCACACCGTTGAGGGCCGCCAGTTGCAGGGCGGCGACGATGCCGCGGTCGGGTACGAAATAGGGGGTGGTTATCCAGATACGGCGTTTCGCGGCCACCAGTATCTGCAGGAACATCAGCGCCGCTTCCTCGTACTCGCTCGCCGGATCGGAGGGAAAAACCAGTACTTCGCAATTGCCCTGCGCCTGGACGTTGAAATCCCAGTCGATTTCCAGGTGATTGCGGGTTGCCCATAACCAGTCGGTGGCGAAAGCCAGCTCGGTGCCGAGAACGCCGGGACCGCTCAGTTTCAGGTGGGTGTCGCGCCAGTGGCCGATGCGCGGGTCCTTGCCCAGATACTCGTCACCGACATTGTGGCCACCCACCCAGGCCGTCTGGCCGTCGACCACAACGACCTTGCGGTGATTGCGGAAGTTGAGCTGGAAGCGGTTGCGGTGGCCCTGGGTGGTATTGAACGGTGCGACGTGGACACCGCTCATCTGTAGTTGCCGCAACAGGCGGGATTTGGAGAACGCGCGGCTGCCAATCTCATCGTAGAGCAGGTAGACCTTGAGGCCTTCGCGGGCCTTGTCGGCCAGGATACGGCCGAGATCCCGGCCGAGCCCGTCGTCGCGAATGATGTAGAACTGGAACAGGATGTACTTGCGGGCCTGTGCCAGGCCGGCGAGGATGCTGTCGAAGGTGCGCTGCCCGTCCACCAGTAATTCCACCGCATTGCCGGTAGTGGCGGGCATCCGCGCGAGGTTGGCGAGGCTCGCGAACAGCGGCGGAGCATCGCCCGGGGGTACCAGGTGATCACTGACGCTGCCGCTGACACGCTGGAGTAAATTGCGTGACTCCAGCTCGACTTCCTCGCGCTTGTCCTGGTAGCCGTCGAAGCGGCTGCGCCCGAATACCAGGTACAGCGGCACACTGACCGCCGGCAGGGTAATCAGTGACATGGTCCAGGCCACCGCGCCCTGTGGCGTGCGGGCCTGCAGTATGGCCTCGATGGCGCAGAAAATCGCCGCCACGTACAGCAGTGCGAAGCCAATGGCGATCAGCTGGGTGAGGAGTGTGCTATCCACGCGCCGGGGAGGGGAGGTCGGTGGGCGGAGACTGTGGCGGCGGAGGCGACTCCCCGGGCGGCTGGTCGCCTGCGGCGGGGATGAACTGGATCACCGCTACCGCGAGCAGGAGAATTGCGAACAGGCACCAGTAAAGGGTCTTTTTCGACATGCTGTGCATTGGTCAGGTTCCTGTGCCGAGAATAGCACCGACCTGCAAACGGTGCACTGCCGGAATCTCCAGTCTTTGCTTTACAGCGAGACACTGCTTGTCCCTATACTTCAGCCGTGCACAGCCTTGATCAACACTACCGGGATATCGACACCTGCCTGCTCGTCATCGATCGGGCCAGCGGGACCGTGGTGGACAGCTTCGGCAGCCTGCCCCTGTCCGCCAGCGAAGGCCTGCTGGAGCGTGACTGGCGCGACGCCCTGGGCATACCCGCCGACGGCACCGCGGTCATTAGCCAGGCCCTGGCGGCGGAAGTGGCCACCCCGATTCCACCCACCATTATTGGCCGGGACGGCGAACGCGACTGCGTGGTCGGCGGCATGCTGGTACCCCAGGACTGGCAGGGGCGGCGCGCCGTGCTGCTGTTCCTGCGCGAACTGGCCCTGCCGCTGGAACCCGACCTGGAGTCGAATATCCGCGAGCAGGACATCATCGCGGTCCTCGGTGTCCACCTGCTGGAGTTCAGTCCCTCCTGGGGCGCCGCCGAGACCGAGCGACTGATGATGGACCTGCGCAGTGGTATGCAGCAGATACTCCGCGAGGAGGACCTGCTGGGCCTGCCGGAGGGGGCGACAATCACCGTGGTGCTGCGGGCCATCGAACCGGAGGCGGCGCTGGATATCAGTCGCGCCCTGCTGTCCCACCTGCACCAGCGGCTGGGCGGGCGCGGCGGCGGCGCTCAGTACGCGCGGGCCTGTGTGGGCCTGTCGCAGCGGCTGGAGGGGCAGTCGGCCCTCGAGGCACTGGTGGCGGCCAATACCGCCCTGTTGCAGGCCCAGGCCGGCGGCGAGGAGCGCATCCGCTTCTCCAGCCCCTGGGACCCCCAGGCCCTCGCGGCGCGTTCCCTGAATGCCTCGGGCGCCTTTCGCGACAGCGTGATCGACGCTACCGCCCACAGCTATCTGCAGTCGCTGGTCAACCTGCCGTTCAGGCGCGACCCGGAATACACCGAGGCGGTATTGCGGCACACCCTGAGCCAGCCCGGATTGCGGGCGGTGGCGATCCTGCGGCTACAGGCGGATGGCGCGCCCGAGGTGTTGGCGGCGGCAGTCAGGGCCGCCGGGCAACTGCGGGTCAGCGGCCCCGGGAAAACGCCCCGGGACGTGCAGGCCGCGCAGCGGCGGCTGGAGAAGCTGGCGCTGGACCCGGGCCAGGCCTATGCGGATTCCGGCTTCGCCGTTTTTCCCCTGCTCGAGGCCGAGCGTGTCTGGGGGCAGATCCTGCTGGTGGATGAACATCTCACCGAGCCCGGTTTCCGCCCCGGTTCCGGGGCGCAACAATTCCTCGGTCCGCGCCTGCACGCGAGCCTGCGGATAGCCGCAACCGACGACCACCCGATACCCGTGCGGGAAATGGAAAAGGGTATTGAGGGCTACGTGCTGGACAACATGGAGGGCGCCATCGACCAGGCGGTGTTTCTCTCGCGGGTCGATATTCCGGTGGCCGTCATCGGCGAGCAGGGTACCGGGAAGCTGTATGTCGCGCGAATTGTGCACAACGAAGCCGGTGGTGAGGCGAACCAGTTTATCCCGGTTGACTGCAGCAGCTTTCGCAACCGGTCGGAGGCCTGGGCGCGCATCATCGCGGAGTTGCAGCAGGGCCAGGGACGCACGCTGGTGTTCAAGTCCCTGCAGATGCTGCATGTCGACCTGCAGGCCCGGCTGGGCCGCATCCTGGCGACCCGCACGGTCAGCGACGACCAGGGTGGCAGCAAATATATCGCTCCCAACCGCTTTATCGCCCTGTTGCCTGCGGAGCCGGCGGTACTGCTGAAACGCGGCGACCTGGACGAGCGCCTGGCCGGTGTGTTTGCCGGCTTTCCCATCCTGGTGCCGCCGCTGCGCGAGCGGCGCCGGGCCGTATTGCGCTGGGCGCACAAGATACTGGAGCAGGAGAGTGCCGCTACCGACCGGCGGATGCTCGGGTTCACGCCGGATGCGGAGCGCGCCCTGCGCGAGCACGACTGGCCGGGCAATATCAGCGAAATGCGCCAGTTGATCTGCAACGCGCTCACCCGCACCGACAAGGAGTGGCTGACCCCGGTGGACCTCGGCCTCTACCTCGGTATTTCACCGGACGGCCGCGCCGCGGCCAGCCGCGAGCCCTCGTTCCTCGAGCTGCTGCAGGAAAAGCGCAAGGTGCAGCCCCAGTACGTGCCCTCTTCCCAGGACGAACTGCGCCTGGCCCTGGGCGAGGCGCTCTCCACGTCGCTGGCCACCGGCGTGCTGCGTCCCCTGGGATTGTGGCTCGACGACGAGATCGTCGAGGCCAGTTGCTCCCGCTTCGGCGATGACGCGCGCGCTGTGGCCGAGTTCCTGCACACCCGGCCGCGCAATATCGGCCGCTGGTTGCCGCGGGTGCGCGAACGGCAGGCGGAGCGCGATGGCAGCATGTTGTGGCAGGATACCCGGAAGCTGGTGCGCCAGTGGATCATGGATACGCCGCCGCTGGCACAGTCGCCGCAACAACTGGCCGAGGATACGCTGTTGGCGCTGGTCCTGCAGGAGTGTGAGGGGCTCAGCGTCGCGGAGCGCGCCATGATCATGGGGGTCTCCACGCCCACCTACCAGAAACGGCTGAAGCAGTATCAGCAGGACAACTGACGAGGACAGCATGGCTGGCGACAACCCGGAGCGAAGTGTGGCAAAACATGCGGCTGAATTTGCCGCTTTGGCGGAAGACGCGGCCCCGACCAGCCTGGGTTTTTCCTCGCGGCTGAACATGCTCTGGGACCTGGCAGGGGTCGCGCCATCGCTGATGGAGGGGCGGGTGCTGGGTATCATTGCCATCAACCCCGAGTGGCGCGAGGCCGAAGTGCGCAAGTGGCTGCAGAAGGATGTGCTGCCCCCGCTGCGCGACCTGCGCAACATGGTCCGCTTCCTGGTCGCCCAGCTCGACCAGGCTCAGGATGCCCGGCGCTGGGAAGCCTTCCTGATCTATGGCTCGCCGGTGGTCTCCTCGCCGGTCAACAATGCCATGTACCGGGAAGACCAGGTGCGGCGGGAAATCGCCTCCCTGATATTTGCCCAGGTCACCGATGAGTACGGCATCCCGCCGGCCTCCTACGATGCTGACAAGGCCTTCCAGCGCTGCCTCGCCCTGATGCACAAATTCAACATTTACGAGTTGCAGGACTTCCAGCCGGGCCATCTCGAGCCTTTCAAAAACTACATGTTCCCCAGCGAGTAAGCGCCTGTTTCGCCGCCTGCAACCCGTTTGGGTGGGGCGCAATGAGGTGTCTGTCACAAAAGGGTGTGCTTTCTGGGGAAAACTCCAGTTTTTTGTTGCTGCTCTTCGGGCCGCCCGAAATACTGTCCGAGGATACCGTGGGGTATTCCGACTCAGAATACTGACATGAACTGAGGGCGAGCATGAGTGAGCAAGAGCAGGAAATGGATATAAGCGGCGTCAAAATTGCCATCGTTGATGATGCCAAGACTATCCGGATGATGATGTCCCACACCCTTCGCGGGATGGGCTGTGAAGTGGAGTGTGCCGAGGACGGGTACAAGGCCCTGGGCCTGCTGAGGCGGTTCAAGCCGGACCTGATATTCCTCGATATCACCATGCCGGAGCTGGACGGCTACCAGACCTGTACGCTGATCCGCAACGCGGAGGACACCCGCGATACGCCGGTGGTCATGCTGTCGTCCTCGGATGGAATTTTCGATATCGCCAAGGGCCAGGCCCGGGGCGCTACCGCCCACGTGACCAAGATTCCGCCGGAGAGTGTGCTGCGACAGCTCATTTTCAACCACACCCGACAGCGCAAGGTCGCCTGAGGGGCTGCAGATGAGCGCCCGCCTGCTGCAGTCATTCGATGAACTGGAGCGGCGTTACAACGCCGGGGCTGTGGCCGCGCCTGCGCGCGACCTCCAAGTCGAGCTCTGGGTGGGTACCTGCCTGAGTATTGCCGGGGTTCCGCTGCTGGTCGCCGAAGGCGAACTGGAAGAAATCATCGAAACCCCGAAAGTTACCCGGATTCCAGGCACCAAACCCTGGGTCCAGGGCGTCGGTTCCCACCTCGGTGGACCGATACCGGTGATCAGCGGGGACGTCTTTTTCCGCAAGAAGCCCTATGCGGGCCGCCCCCGGGAATATTGCATGCTGCTGAAGCAGCGCGGTTTTTACCTCGCCGTGACCCTTAGCGGCCTGGAGCGGGACCTGAAATTCCCCGTCGGGGCGCGCGATATGGCCCTGGCAGTCGACCCCGACTTCGCCGCCTACACGCTGGGTGGATTCGTGGACGGCGAGCGCAATCTGGCAATTCTCGACATTGAGCGGTTACTGGCGGACAGCGACTTCGCCAATGCCGCGGAAAGTGAAACGATCACACATGAGGTGGTTAAACATGACTAGCCCGGTAAAAGCGCACGCTACCAAGCTGCGACACCTGTTGTTTGCGCTCGGCGCACTGGCCTGCTTCGCCGTCATCGGCTACGGCTTTCTCGTGATCGACCGGGAAGGGGGCAGGGAAGGCCAATACAACGCGCTCACCGACGAACTGGCGGGACTGGCCAGGGAGGTCGCGATTGCCGCGCGCGGAACCGCCAGCGGCGAGGAGCAGGCCTTTGCCGAATTGAAGGCCAAGGGGGCGGCTTTCGAGCAGCGCCTGTCCAGCGTCGACTCTCCCGAACTGAACGAAGCGCTGAGCATGGTTGACCTGAACTGGCAGCCGGTAAAACGCGCTGTCCAGACGCTTTCCGACGCGGCGCCTCGCGCCGTCTTCCTGCAGGGGATCCGCAGTGATCTGGCGGCGAATGTGCGGCCGATGCAGCAGGAGCTGAATACCGTGGTTGCCATGCTGCAGAAGAGCTCCGCCTCTGCGGAAACACTGGTTGCCGCGCAAAAGACGCCCTGGCTGCTCGAGCGGATGGCCGGCAATATCGATCGCATCCTGGCCGGCAGTGCCAGCAACGAAGTCGCCGCCGATGAATTCCGCTCCGACACCACCGATTTTATCCGTATCGTCCAGGGCCTGACCCGGGGCGACGAGCTGACCGGGATCCAGAAAGTGGCCAATCCTGCCGCGATCGAATCGCTCAGCAAGGCCTACCGCCTGTTCTCGCCCATCGCCAATTCGGTTGACCGGATTGCCGCCGCCGCCGCCGACCTGCGCCAGGCGGCCACTGCGCGCGCCAGTATCGATGAGAACAGCATCGCCCTGAACACGGCGATCGCCGGCCTGCAGAGCGCCGTCAACAGCGCCGCGGCGGGCCGCCTCTACGGTACCGGAAACCTGTTGATCCTGTTCGTGGTTCCGGCCCTGCTGGCCCTGTGCATGCTGGCGATGATGTTCCTCGGTTACCAGCGCCGTGCCTCCCTGGCAACAGGCGGCATGGCGGAACTCAACGGGGTGCTGGAGCGTATTTCCCGCGGTGACCTAACGGTCACTGCCTCCGAGGAAAACCCGGTTACCGGCGAAATTGCCCGCAGCCTGAACACCGCCGTGCGCCGCCAGTGTGAACTGGTGCGCGAAACCCGTACGCCGTTTGAAACCGCGGTTGCTTCCATCGGCGAGATCCGCAACAGTGCCCGGGCACAGGTGCAGAAAGGGCTCGAACTGACCCGCTCAGTGGTGGAGTCCACGGATACCGCCACCGAAATGGTCCGTACCAGCGAAGGTATCAAGTCGGCGACGGCGCAGGCGGCGGAAACCTCCGACCGCAACTGCCGAAAAGTGGCGCAGGGTTACGAGTTGACCAAGGACATGTCGCGGGCCTCTGCCGCGGTGCGGGAGTCGGTACAGGAAACCTCGAAGTCCGCCAAGCGCCAGAGTGAACTGATTCAGTCGGTCACCGCAGCGGCGGAATATATCCAGACCCTCAACACCAAGATTTCCGTTGTCGCGATCAACACGCGCATCGAGGCGGAAAAGGCCGGGGAATACGGCCGGCCCTTCCTCGGTATCGCGGAATCTATCGCCGACCTGCTGCGCGAAGCGGAAGAAGAGGGACGCAAGATTATTACCGAGGTGCGCATGTTGCAGAACATGTCAGCGGACAACCTCTCCAGCATGGAGACCACGGTAGGTACCGTGGTGACGATTCTCGGCTATATCGAACGCCTAGATTCATCGCTGGAGGAAATCAACTCCGGGTCCACGGCGATCGGCCAGATCATTTCCGGCGTCGATGAAGCGGCTGGCCGCTCCGCCGCCAACGCGCTGCATATGAGCAGTTCCATGGCGGAGATTCGCGACCGCAATATCGAAATAAGCGAACTCAACGAATCCGCCCAGCGTGGCGTCACCGCCCTGCAGGCAGCAATCCGTGAGGCCGCGCGTGGCATGGGGCAGTTCCGTACTGACGCGGACGCGGCGTATGGCAGCGGTGAACCGGCGGGGGATGTGGAAGACCTGGAATCTTTCCGTGCGGCGACCCAGGCATACCGGGAGGGAGGTATCTCCGAGTCGGTGGGCAAGGAACAGAAGCGGGCAATTTCATAATAAAACCTGGAAGGGAGACGGCGGTGCAACCGTTCCCGCGTGATCTGAAACCGGAGGAAATGCAGTGGCGAGCAAAACCGACATCGTAGCGCTCAAGTGGGTGGTCGGCCTGATGAACAAGCAGGCCGAAAACGCCGAGGCGTCGCTGGTGGAATACAGTAACGACCCGACACAGAAGCGGCCACTGCTCCAGTGTATGTGGGCGGTTCACCAGATCACTTCCACCCTGCGTGCCCTGGGCATGCGCAAGGGCGAAATGCTGACCCTGGAAATGGAACGCAGCCTGAATTGCCTGTACAAGGACATGGTGGAAGGCGAGCGCCGCAAACTGACCATGGGCGGCCTGATGCAGGCGCTGAAAGTCCTGCCGGCCTATTTCGCCCATGCCCAGAACGCCCGTGCGGATACCGGCCAGGGCCTGGAGCAGCATGTCAACGACCTGCGCCGCTGGGTGGGAGAGCGCCCCCGTCCCCGCGCCTATTTTTTCAACATGGAAATCCCCGAGGGAGCCGGTATCAGCAAGGGTGCTTCACCTGCCCCGGATGACGAGGTGCGCACCAAGGCCAACGTGATGCTGGCCCTGTATCTCGAGATGGTAAAACTGGCCCTGCGCCGCAAGAAGGTCGGCGAGAGCATGAAAACCGTGGCCCGCGTGGCCCGGCGGATGCAGAACCTGTCGGCCGGTACACTGCCCGAACGCTACTGGATGACGCTGATCGGTATCTGCGAGGGAGTAGCCGGTGGCCTTATCGTGCCGGACGAATGTATCGCCCAGATCTTCAAGACCGGCGCCTTCATGATCAAGTACGCCCGCGAAAACGGGGCGGTGGTTGACCCGGGTGTCGACTACGACGCCCTGCAGCAGCAGATGCTGTTCTATATCGCGTCGTGCAAGGCCCGGCCCCTGCATATCGCGCGGATTCGCGAGGCCTTCTCGATCAGCGACAACACGCTGGAAGAAGCCAACCGGGGCCTCATCCATACGGATGCACTGGTGACCGCGCTGAGCGCCGCACTGGAACAGCTGAACAGCGCCGTCGAAGTACTGAACTCCCAGGACCTCAAGGAAATCGCCCGCAGCGGCGGCGCGGAAGTCAACCGCAAGTCGCTGGATGCCATTGAAGCCGCGACCTGCCGACTCGAAGCCGCGGGCCAGTTCGCCCATGCGGATTCCCTGCACACGGTCCAGGGCCGCCTCGAGCGTGTTTACACCGGTGGCTACAAGGATTCGCCGGACCAGCAGGGCCAGGCGATCAACGACATTATTCGCGGCATTGTCGATGTGAAACTGGATATCGAGCACAAGCTCGAGCACGGGCTTTCCAGCTCCTTTTCCAGCCGTGAATTCGAGTTGAGGGAGAGCGTGGTTACCGCGACCTTCAACCACATGGCGCTGGTTGAGAACTACATGCACCAGATCCTGCGCCGCAAGTCGCTGGCCAGTGCACTGGCGCGCAAGCCCAATGACCTGGAGTCGACGCTGCGCCTGACGGTTGCGCTCAACCGCTACCTCAACAAGACCGACCAGGGTTACGAGGCGCTGCGTAAGGCGGTTCGCGACGCAGACGCCGGTGATCCGGACCTGGACCTGCTGTTCGACCTGGCCAAGGACTTCCTCAACGAGCAGGAAACCATTGCCGACCGCAAGGCCATCGATCTGTCGCTTGGCCTGCTGACGGAAATCGCCGGCGCCCTGAGTTTTGCTGGCATGGAGCGCGAGAGCCAGATCATCGAACGGCTGCACAGCTGGCTGGCCGCTGCCAGCAAGGCCGGCGAAGTGCGCGAGGATGACGCCTTCCGCTGCTTCGCCGAGGCCTTCGCCCAGCTGGAACTGCACCTGCAGCGCTCGATCAGCGATCCGCTGGAAGATACCACCCACATGCTGGCGATTGCCGAGCAGCGGGTGACCGAGCTGGAGGACCGGGCGAAAGGCCTCTCCAGCGGCGCGGAGGTGGCCCAGGGCAACTGGTCCGAGCCGCGCAATTATGTCGAGGATGCCGAAGTACCCGTGGAGTTTCGCGAGGTGTTCTTCGAGGAATCCGAAGAGATCGTCGCGGAGATTACCCGCCTCGCCCCGGAATGGGCTGCCAATACCGGCGACAGCGCTTCCCTGCGGGAGATCCGTCGCCACTTCCACACCTTCAAGGGCAACGGGCGCGCAGTGGGCGCGAACATTCTCGGCGAGCTGGGCTGGGCGGCGCAGGATATGCTCGACCGGGTGCTCGATGGCGATCTCGATCCGGGCAATACCCTGGTGCACCTGCTGCAGGACGTGGTGGACGCGCTGCCGGCCCTGATCGCCTCCTACAAGGATGCGACGGCCTTCGATGTGACCCGGGTGCGTGAACTCACAGACCGTTGCTTCCGCATGGCGGAGGGTGCCGGCGGGGATCTCGCGGACGGTATGCCGCAGGTTGACGAGAGCTCCCAGGGTTCCGCCGGCGGCGCAATTTCCGATGAACTGGGGCGCTGAATAGCATTCCGCATGGAGAACTATTGTGCAGACCAATAAAGAGTCATCCAGCGACGATCAGGAAAGCGGCGCCGTCAGCGATTCCGGCTACGCCACTCCCGGCGTTGAGGAACAGTCCCATGAAGCGACCATGCAATGGTTGCTGGAACTGAACCGGGATGAACCCGAGGAAAGGGTGTTCATTGTCGCCGGTGCCGGTGCGGCAGACTTTTCCCTGAGTGCACAGGAGGCTGCAGTCGCTGCGCGACCCATGATTCGCGGCCGCGCCGATGCCGACGACCTGTCTTCCTATGTCGGCGAGGAGATCGTACTCGGCGAGGAGGGCAGCAGCGCCAGCGGTGGCAATGGCGACCTCGATGCCTTCAGTGATGCCGAAGTTGAAGCCCTCATGGCGGTAGAGTTTTCCCGCGGTTTCGAGGAGATGGAAGAGGGCCTGCTGGATGTAGAGGAAGGTAGCGACATTCTCGGGCTGGAGGAAGAAGACGATATTGGCGAGCAGTACCTGGTGGTCAAGCGGGTCAAGCGCCAGGCGGGCTCCGATGCAGCGCCGGCCGAGCCGTTGGGTGGGCAGGTACAGGGCGGACCCGCTGAGCTTGCGCCCACGGTTGCGGCCGCGGACGAGCCAATAGAATTCACGTTGACCGCGAGTGCAGTAGAGATTCCGCTGGCGGTAGCAACAGCTGTCCCGGAAGGCAACAGCGGATTTATTGCCGGGGAAGCATTCGCTGAGAGTGTAGCCGGGGAAACTGGCGAAGGCCTGGAGCTGGACGAAACGTCGGTGTTGAACAGTGGACTCGAGCCGCTGGAGTTTACCCGGGACGAACCGATTGAACTCGAGCTCACCGAAACGCAGGAAGATGAAGCGTACGAACCTGCCGTGCCGGTCGCAGCGGATGAACTGGATGAAGACCTGGGACTTGAGCTGACTGCGGATGGCTTCGAGGCCGCTGCGGCGGACCTCGCGCCGGAGCAGCCTCTGCAGTCCACAGAGGCCGAGACTGAATTGCCACTTGCCGCGGATGACAGCCCGACGGATTCCGCTGATTTCGATGGTCTCGACCTCGCCGCGCTGGCCGCGGAGATGGAAGCCACCGCAGAAGCCTCCGCTATTGGGGAACCCGACCTGCCGGCAGGGTTGTTTGAGCTGCCGGAGCCGGTTGCCAGCGTTGGCCGTTTTGAGGATTTCCTGGGCGCCAGCGAAGCCGGGCAGCACGCACCGGAGATCGAGGAAATCGATTTTTCGACGGTCGATTCCCCGGTCAGCGCGGCCGATCCCGGGGATTACCACGAGGATTTTCGCGAGCTGGTGGAAGAACCGTCGCTGCACAGCGTGGTGATGCCGCGGGTGGCGGGACTGATGACCGAACTGGAAACCGCCCTGTCTGCCCGGTTGGTGGCCATGGGACGTCCCGCCGATTCCGTACTGGCCGAGGTTTCGATCGCCGGGACCCCCGGGGAAATGGCTGCCGCCCGTAGCGAGGGCTATGCCACTGTGGCAGAGGTCTGCTCGGTCATGCCGGAAGCATTGTTGGACCTCGATGCCCAACAGGTCGAGGCGATTTACCTGCGTTTGAGCGACCAGCAGTCCGGTGGGCTGTGCAACCGAATTTTCCACGAAGACCTGCCGACCGAGGGCGCGCAGGATGAAGTGGAAATGGCGGAGTCGCTGCACGGGCTCACGGACGCCCTGGTCACAGACGGGGGGCAGGCAGCGGAAGCGGCACGGCCCGTGCCGGGTGGCCTGCGGCTGGTCGAATCGCGGGTCTTCGAGGAAGATCTGCTGGATAACGACAGTTTGCTGGAGGGAGCCTTCGCGGATGCCAGCGGAGAACCCGAGTGGGAGCTGGGGAGCGAGGAAATCGATGCGATTTTCGACGGGCTTGGCAATCCCGACCCCTTCGCCCCCGTGTTCGAGGAGCTGCCGGGGATCGGCGCTGGGGACGCTTTCTCGATCGACGAGATTGAACCCGCCGTGGCTGAAAACCGGGAGCCGGCGTCGGCTGAGGATTGGTCGTGGTGCATTCCCGCAGACATCAGCTTTTCCTGCAGCAGTCCCAGCGGCGGTGAAATTTTTACCGAATTTCTCGACGCATTCATCGAGGAAGGCTCCACCGAACTGGAGAAACTCGAGAATGCGATCAGTGCCTGGGAGTCCGACCCGGCCAATGCGGAACACCAGCGGGAAGTCGGTCGCGTTCTGCACACAGTCAAGGGTATCGCCAAGGGCGTCGGCCTGCATTTTTACGGCACCCTGATCCACAACTTTGAGACCCTGCTGGAGGAGTTGCCGGGTCCGGAGGAGGGGGCCTCCGCTGAGTATTTCCGGATTGTCGGTGCCTGGCTCGACGCCGCGATTCGCGGCATCGATTTTGTGCAGGAACAGCGTCGAGACGTGGAGCATGAACTGCCCGGTGCTCCGCCAGGGTCGCACACCGGGGACAGCGCGCCAGAACTGGAAAGCGCCAACGCTGCAAGCGACCCCGAGGTCTCCGCAGAGCCCATGGATCGGTTCCCGGCGGAGCCCGCGTTCGTGCTGCCGACGCCAAGTGCCGAGGAGGCGCGGCGCAGGGAAGAGGACAAACGGCTCGCCGACGAGGGCGCGCGGGCGCTGGCCGCCCAGCAGTCGGTGCGAATTACCTCGGAAAAGCTCGACCTGCTGCTCAACCTGACCAACCAGGCGCAACAGCTCGGCGTGCGTACCACACAGAGCGCCAGCCGGACGAAGCGATCCACCGCCGAGCTGCAGGCCCGCCTGACCTCGGTACGCGCGCATATCGCCGATATTGCCAGCGGGGCGATGTTCAATGTTTCCTCCAGCGGCAGCCAGTCGGCGGAGAACCTCGACGCCCTGGAAATGGACCGCTATTCGGAAATCCAGGAGGCGGCGAATATCCTGCGCGAGGGGGTTGAGGACCTGGCCGACCTGATCGAACTGGTCAGCAAGCACAACAGCCAGTCTGAAGCGCTGCTCAAGCAGCAGGCCACGGTGATTTCGTCGATCGGTTCGTCGATTCGCGCCGCGCGGGTGGTGCCAGTGTCGCGCCTGACCCCGGGACTGCGGCGCCTGGTCCGCACCGTCAGCGCGGACCTCGGCAAGGAAGTGGCTTTCCGCGTGCTCAACGAAGTGGGCACCCTCGACCGCGATGATTACGCCCGCTGCCAGACCATCCTCGAGCACATGGTGCGCAATGCCCTTGACCACGGTCTAGAGGATGCGGCGACACGCCAGGCCGCCGGCAAGACCAGCGTTGGCCAGATTACCCTGGACCTGCGCAAATCCGGGGGTGATTCGATCATCGTGATCTCCGACGACGGGCGCGGTATGGATCCGGCCCGAATCCGCGAAACTGCGCGTCGCAAGGGCGTCGAAGGTGACCTCGATGCACTTTCCGACGAAGAGGCGCTGAACCTGATTTTCCACAAGGGCTTTTCCACCGCCTCGGAGGTCAGCCAGATTTCCGGCCGTGGCGTGGGCATGGATATCGTCGCCAGCGAATTGCAGAAAATGGGCGGTGAAATCCGTATTAGCTCGGAAGTTGGCAAGGGCACCTCATTCCACCTGAAGGTACCCACCAACGTTGCGGTTAATGGCGCGTTGCTGGTCAAGGCCGGGGAGAGCTACTTCGCGATTCCCCTGGGTGGCCTGATCGCAGTCGACGAGGTGCCCGTGGATGCCTTCTTTGACGCCGTGGAACAGGGAGTGTCACTGAGACTTTCCGCCATGGAATGTGAGCCCGCCTACCTCGGCACCCTCTGCAAGTGCGGCAACCTGCCGGAACGGGCTGCCTGGCGGGGAACCATCCCGGTGCTGATTGCCGGCGGCGAGGAGCGGCGCATGGCGATTGCCGTCGATGATGTAGAAGAAGCGCTGGAACTGGTGATCCGTACCCTCGGCGCCCAGTTCGCCGCCGTTCCCGGTGTCGCCGGCGCCGCCACCACCGCCGACGGTGAAGCGGTAGTGGCACTCGACCTCAATGTGCTGGTCGGCAGTGTCGCCGAAGGGCAGGGCACGGTGATCGCCATCGACCAGCCACGCGAGGAGAAATTGCTGGCGCTGGTGGTGGATGACTCACGTACCCAGCGCATGGTCGCCACCAGCCAGCTGGAAACCGTGGGGCTGGAGACAGCAACCGCCGAAAACGGCGCCGTCGCCATCGACTGGCTGAATACTACTGAGCGGCTGCCGGACATCGTCCTGATGGACGTTGAAATGCCGGTGAAAGACGGTATTCAGGCCCTGCGCGAAATTCGCAAGTCGCCGCGCTTCAGTGACTTGCCGGTGATCATGATTACCTCGCGTACGGGGATCAAGCACCGCACCCTGGCGGAGGAAGCAGGCTGCAATGGCTACATGGGCAAGCCCTTCAATTTCCGTATGCTGATCGGCCAGATCAATGACCTCACGGGGCACCGACTGGAACTGGAGCAACAGGAATAGACATGCCGGCCACTGAACGGATGTGTGTCTTGTTGCCGGTCGCCACTGGCATGCGCTGGGCAGTGCCACAGAATTGCCTGGCAGAACTGGTGACGGTGCCGGCAGCGGACAACCGGGTTCCGGCGCTGGTCGAGTGGCGCGGCCAGTCGGTGCCGGTGCTGGATCTCGCGTCAGCCGGCGCTGCGGAGTGGCGCGATCCCAAGAGCCAGACCGGCCTGGTTGCAGTCTTTCTCGGATTGCGCGAACGGTCACCCGACTACTGGGCTGTTGCACTGCGCGGGGAAGGGCTCGGCGTCCGCCGGATCGATTTTGCGGATTGTGTCGAGACCGACAATGGCAGCGAGTTTGCCCTCGCGACCTTTGAGTTGGACGGGGAGCTGTACGGGGTGCCGGACCTGCCGGCGTTGCAGGCCTTTGCCTGCCGGACTGCGGAACGGGCTACGGCCTGACTGCGAACTGAATCACTACCGGGGAGTGCACGTGCAACTCGACACCATCGTACAGCGTATTGAAGCGGCTTTCGGGTCGGTTGCGCCGGTTCCCGCCAATCCCCTGTCGCCGGGCGATATTGAAACCCTGACCCGGGTATTCGGCGACGAGGCCTACCAACTGTTCCTGCAGGACCAGGTCAGTTGCCAGATTATTCGCGACTACCTGACCAATGCGTTAGTGCTGGGCTTCATTGCCGAAAAAGACCTCCTGTCACTGGATGACCTCGTTGCGACCCCGCAGTCCCGGGCCGCCATCTCGCTGCATATGTTGATGACTTCCGTCGAGGACGCCGCGGAACTGCTCGCCCAGGGCAAGCCGGATGAGCTGGTTCCGCTGGAAATTGACCCGGATACCCCGCCACACATTCACCTCGTCCGCAATTAGGCTGCCCCGGTGTGGTAACCGGGGCCCCAAACGCCCTCCTTTCCAGTCCCGGGTAACCCGCGAACACCCGCAGTCGGGGCGCGCGGTTGGCCGTTTTGTGTGCAGCCCAGCACAGTTCTGTCGCGGGTTTTGTCCAACCTTTTAAAATGGATGCAAAAAATTGGCAAACTGTGAACCAAATTCCAGTTTGCGTGCTGACCTCAATGAAAAAATTTGACCAAAATTTGCCATATTTGTGAAAACGACCAAAATTTTGGCGTTTTTGGCATTGCTGCATTGGCTTTCTCGGCATATAACTAATCCAGTGCCAGATATTAGTGGCCAGGGGACGGAGAAGTGGGCGCGATAAGAAGGGATAAGGGATTACCCGCTGCTGCCGACAAGATCAGAAAAATGGATATGGGGAGTCAGTCATGTTAACGATTACGCCAACTGCGGTTGTCGGGGAAAACCCCGGTGGGGATATCGAAGTATTCGCGGTGATCGAGGGCAAAAAAATCTACCTGCCCGCGGAAGCGAATTACGTGATGCAGGATCGTCGGGGAATCTGGTACTACAGCAAGCGCAAGCCGCGCCCGAAAGAGGGTGACTGGACTCCCAACAAGACCAGCATTGCCTGTCGCAGCGAGGGTGGCTTTGTGCGGGCCCTGAGAACCGATACGGTGCTGCCCTGGCTGGACACCTGCCAGCGCACCGTGCGCATGGTCAGCGGCGGCCAGTGCGCCGAGCGCCGTCCGGCGGACTGAGTCCGTTGCGTATTTTCCTGGCGCTATTCAGACGGCGATAGCAGGGTCTATCTCGGGCTCTGCAGTCGCCAGCCAGTGATCCAGTTCATCCAGGCGTTGCTGCAGGGTTTCCACCAGCTTCGCTTCCAGTTGCCGATAGGCTTCCTGCCAGGGTCCCACATGCATCAACATGCTGCAGCGCTGGCGCAGTGGCATATTGTCCGGCAGGTTCAACGGGTCCAGTGGGCGGTTGCGAAAACCGGCGTTGAGCACCGCTGCAATCACTTCATTATCGCGACTGTCGCGCAACTCACCTTCAAACCTCCGCAGCGGCATGACCAGTTGGTCGCGCCCGGGGAAATCCGGGTCGGTGATCGCGTTGTGCACCCACACAGGCAGGTCTTTCGCCAATAACTTGCGTTGATCCGGTTTACTCAGGCCGGCAAGCTTGCCGGGGTACCTGGGCAGGGCACGGCGCAACGCCAGTTCACTGCGGCTGTGGTAACCCAGCGCCGTGAACGCATCCATTCGTGCACCGACCAGTGCAACGTGTGTCATCTGAAATTCGGACATCCTGGCGTGCCCTGCCTGTTTGTAATTCTGCTTGCTGAAATTCAAGCACAGCAAGCCGAGTCTTCACTAGTGAAAACCAGACAATTGTGGAGATTTCGTGACCTGCGCACGGTATTCTGTGATTGAATTCCAGTTGACGGAGCGTGAACGCAGAAAGGCCGGACGCCAGCTATGACAATTGCAGGAAAGATAAACACACTGGTGGTGGTTCTGGTTGTCGGCATGAGCATGCTGCTCAGCGGCATGGCCGGCATTCGGGATTACCGGGTCGCCCGGGACAGCCTGATCGACCAACTCGTCTTCCAGGTCCGGCAGAGCCGCGAACTGCCCATGTACCTGCAGTTCGAGGATCGCGAGGGGCTGGCCGCGACGCTCGACAGGCTGAATGCGGCGGCCGCTGTCAGCTATTCCGTGCTCTTCGACAGCCAGCGCAATCGCCTGCTGGTACGTCCGCAATCCGCGGCGGGCGGTCTGCTGCCATTTTCCAGCCTGCGCGGACAGAGCGCGGATACCGAGCGCAGCATCGTCAACGTGGACCGCAACGGGATGGAAACCGGCAGCGGCCTGCTTTCCGCAATCGCCGGTCGCGACCGGTTTATCCAGATCATACTGCCGGTGACCTCGCCGGTTAACCCGGTCAGCCGGGGGGTGCAGGCCGGCGACTTCCTGCCGCGGTCCGGCGCCGTCGATCACAGCAGTTTTGTTACCGGCTATATCCAGATCGCGGTAAACCAGCACGCCCTGTTACTGGAAATCCTCCCGGGCCTGCTGGCGGTGTTCCTCGCCTGCCTGGGCGTGGCTGTCGTAGCCCTGGGCCTGAGCCTGTGGCTGACCCGGCGTATCACCGCGCCGATAGCGTTGCTGGCCGAGGTTGCCGACGGGATCGCGTCCGGTGGCCTGCAGGAACCGGTCAAGGTCAGCGGCGGCGACGAGGTGCAGGAAATCGCCAAGATATTCAACGGGGTGATTACCGGTGTGAGTGCTTATAAGCAGCGTATGGACGCGGACCATCACCTGCTCAGCATGAAGGTCGAGGAGCGCAATGCGCAGTTGTCCAAGCGCAATGAAGAACTCAATCGCGCGGTCCAGCAGGTGACCCGGGCCCGCAACCGGCTGCATCACCTCGCCTATTACGACGGCCTCACCGCGCTGCCCAACCGGCGCCTGTTCACCGAGCAGCTGGGTCTGTTGCTCAAGCTGATGCAGCGCAACAACCAGTCGCTGGCGGTGTTGTTCCTCGACCTCGACAATTTCAAGCGGATCAATGATTCGCTGGGGCACAGCGCCGGCGACCTGCTGTTGCGCGAAGTGGGCGAACGGCTCACCGGCTGCGTCCGCAGCAGCGATATCGTTGCCCATAACGTCGATCCGGCTGCGCAGATCGATGTCTCGAGGATTGGCGGCGACGAGTTCACCGTCGTGCTCAACCAGGTGGATGACCTGGAGTCGGCCAAGTTGGTGGCGGAGCGCCTGATGGAAGAGCTCTCGCGGCCGCTGCTGATCAACAACCACGAACTGGTGGTGACCTGTAGCGTTGGCGTCGCCGTTGCGCCCCTGCACGCCGAGGACGTCGAGGGCCTGCTGCGCTGCGCGGATACCGCGATGTACCGGGCGAAGCGGCGCGGGCGCAATCACTACATGGTCTACGACAAGTCCATGGAGAACACCGGTATCGAGCGCCTGACCCTCGAAAACGAGTTGCGCAAGGCGGTGGAGCGCGGTGCCATGGAACTGCACTACCAGCCGCAGGTGGATACCAACAGCGGCTCGGTGGTCGGTGTGGAGGCGCTGGTGCGCTGGTCCGACGAGACCCTGGGGGTGATTTCCCCGGAGATGTTCATACCGGTGGCGGAGGAGATGGGGCTGATTACCGACATCGGCGAGATGGTCGTGCGCAGGGCCTGCCACCAGGTAAAGGCCTTCGCCGACCGCGGTATCAAGTTGCCGCGGGTTTCCGTCAATGTGTCCGCCCTGCAGTTCACCCCGGATTTCCAGCAGATGATCCGGGAGGTGCTGGAGGAAACCGGTATCAACCCCGGAGCCCTGCAACTGGAGGTGACCGAGGGCGTGCTGATGAGTGACGTGACAACCTCCATCGCGGCGCTCAGGGAGTTGCGCGATATGGGGATCGGCCTCGCAATCGATGATTTTGGTACCGGCTATTCATCGCTGAGCTACCTCAGCCAGTTCCCCCTCGACGAACTGAAGATCGACCGCAATTTTATTGTCGATGCGGTCGCCAGCCCCCAGGGCGCCAGCCTGGTCAAGGGGATCATTGCCCTGGCGCGCAGCCTGGGACTCAAGCCGGTTGCGGAAGGGGTGGAGGATCGCGAACAGTTCCTCTTCCTGACCCGCAACGGCGCACATGTCATCCAGGGCTACCTGTTCAGCAAGCCGGTGCCCGCGGAAGAGCTGGAAGCCCTGCTGACTCCCTGGCATTACGCGGATTTCGTGCAGAAACTCGATGCCGAGGAGGTTGCGGTGGGGTCCGCCGGGGCTTCGTTCTGAGGGCCGCGTCCAGCGTCGACCGTGGCGCTTATTGCGATTCTACCAGGCGCACCTTGAAGCTGATTTCCTCATCCCCGCGCAGGGTTTTTATGGTCACCGTATCGCCCGGGTTGAACTGCTCCAGGGCGGAGTAGTAGTCGTCGCTATCGTGAACCCGCTCTCCGGCGACGTGGGTAATGACGTCGCCGAGTTCGATTTTGCGCGCCGATACCTGGCGCGCGCCCTGCATGCCGGCATTCGCGGCGGGCAGGCCGGGATAGACGTGAACGATGGGCACGCCGTCGATGCGGTTGCGCTTGATCCAGTTGTCGCTCGCCAGTTCCACGCCGATGATCGGGTGCAGCACCTTGCCGTAGGCAATCAGCTGGGGCACCACGTCCTGTACCGTGTTCACCGGGATGGCGAAGCCGATGCCGGCGCTGGCGCCGGAGGGACTGTAGATGGCTGTGTTGACCCCGACCAGCTGGCCGAGGGAATTGAGTAGCGGGCCGCCCGAATTGCCGGGGTTGATGGCGGCGTCGGTCTGGATGACCCCGCGAATGGTGCGCCCGCCGGGGGCGCGAATTTCCCGTCCCAGTGCGCTGACGACCCCGGTGGTCAGCGTGGTGTCGAGGCCAAAGGGATTGCCGATGGCCAGCACCTTGCGCCCGACCGACAGCTCCGAGGAATCCCCCAGCGGCAGGCGCTGCAGGTCTTCCGGCGGGTCCTGCAGCTTCAGGACGGCGAGATCCTTTTCCGGCGCCACACCGATGACCTGGGCATCGTGGTCGCTGCGGTCCGCCAGGGTAACGATCAGCCGGTCGGCGCCGGCGATCACGTGGTAGTTGGTGACCACCAGGCCGCTGTCATCCCAGATAAAACCGCTGCCGGCGCCCCGGGGGATTTCCTGCACGTTGAGGGTAAACGGAACCCGGCGCAGAGCCGTGTTGGTGACATACACCACTGAAGGGCTGGCGCGGCTGAAGATCTCGGTGGAGTTGGCCTCGTCCTCGGTGGCGAAACTCAGGTAGTCCACCGCCCCTGCCGCCGGCGGCAGCAAAAGTGCTCCCAGCAGAACCAGCAGCAGGGAGCAACGAAGTCGGCGTTGTAGTGAACGCTCACCCATTGCGCGTTACTCAGGCCAGCTGCTGCAGGGCGCGGATGCGGACATCCAGCGGCGGGTGGGTGCGCAGCAGCGCGGACAGCCCCTGCTTGAGCTGCTCGCTGATACCAAAGGCAGTCAGCTCGCCGGGCAGATCCTGGGGCAGTGCCTGCTCCTGGCGCAGCCGGTCGAGGGCGGCGATCATATGCTGGGGGCGGGTGAGGCGAGCACCGGCCTCGTCGGCGCGAAACTCCCTGCGCCGGCTGAACCAGCAGACCAGCATGCTGGCTAGGAAGCCGAGGACCAGCTCGGCGACGATGGTGACGACGTAATAGCCGATGCCGTAACCGCGCTCGGTCTTGAACACCACGCGGTCCACGGTGTGGCCGATGATGCGGGCGAGGAACATGACAAAGGTGTTCACCACGCCCTGGATCAGGGTGAGGGTCACCATGTCGCCATTCGCCACGTGGCCGATCTCGTGGCCAAGGACAGCGCGGATTTCATCTTCGCTGAAGCGTTCGAGCATACCCGCGCTGATGGCGACCAGCGCGGCATTGCGATTCCAGCCCGTGGCGAAGGCGTTGGAGGCCTGGGAGGGGAAAATGGCCACCTCCGGCATGCCGATGCCCGCCTCCCGAGAGAGTGACTCCACGGTCTGCAGCAGCCACTGTTCAGTACGGTTGCGCGGTTGTTCGATTACGTAGGCGCCGGTGCCGCGCTTGGCTATCCATTTCGACAGGAACAGCGAGACAAAGGCGCCGCCGAAGCCAAACAGGGCGCAGAACACCAGCAGGGAGGAGAGATTGAGGTCCACGCCGTTGGCGGCGAGGATGCCCTCCAGGCCGAGCAGGTTGAACACCAGGCCCGCGAGTACCAGTACCGCGAGGTTGGTGGCAAGGAATAACAGGATGCGCATCGGGCTTGAGCCTCAGTTGGATTGATCGGCGGTTTCGACCCCGGACTCGCTCTCCGGTTCCGCAGGAGCGTCCAGTCCGGGCAGGGGCACCTGGCTGGACTCGATAATCGGCTCGCCTCTTTCCGACAGCTCGGCGGCGACCACCTTGCCGCGCAACTCGACGTCCTTGGAGGAGAGTTCGAACAGGGTGTTGATGGCATCGTCTTCGTGCTTTGCGCGGTGTACCGCTTTGGCCTCCTGGCCGCTCACCCATTCCTTTGCCTTGCCCCAGTAGTGGCCGTGTTGATTGCGGATGACATATACATCGCTCATGGTGCGTACAGTTCCTCGTGGGCCGCGCTGCGGCGAAATAGGGTTACAGTGTGAATGGGGCCATTTCGGGCCAGTTCAACCCAGCAGGAAGTCCTTCGCCTGGTTGATTTTGGCGGCAAGGTAGTCGTTGCCGCCGCGGTCCGGGTGCAGTTTCTGCATCAATTTCCGGTGGGCGCTGACGATGTCCTCGTCGCTCGCGTCCTTGCCCAGGCCGAGGATGGCCAGTGCTTCGTCCCGGCTCATGTCGCCGGATGAGGGGTCGGTGTTGCTCCGGTTCCCACCGGTGCCGGCGCCGGGGAAACGCTGTTCGAGGTAGCTCAGGAGCAGGTTCTCGGAATCCTCATCCTGGCCCCGGCACCAGTCGAGCAGTTCATCGAGTTGCTCGCGGTTCATGTCCTGCAGCCGCCAGCCCTGGAAATGCCCCTGCAGGACTTCGCCGCTGAGCGCGCCGCTGTCGTGGTCCAGTTGCATGCGCAACAGCTCGGTCGCTACGGTGGAGGTCTGCCCCGGGCGCGGGCCGGATTGCCCCAATCGCTGGGAGAGCATGGGAAACAGGCGGATCAGGACCGGTGCCAGCTGGCGCAGTGCCACCAGCAGGCCGGTAATGGCGAGGCCGATCCAGTGCATTTTACCCGTCAGCGCGAGCACCACGACCACACCCACGGTAATGCCGAGTGCGAGCTTGAGGTACTCGCCACGCCGCTTGTGGGGAGGCGCGGCCTGCGCGCGGCGGATCAGGATGTACAGTGCGGCGGCAATCGCCACCAGAAGAATCAATCGGGGCACGGTGCTCCCTGTGCTTAAGTCAGTCTGTGCTTCAGTCAGTGCTTGATTTGTTGCAGCAGCAGTTTAGCACTCTCGTTGCCCTGTTTCTCCAGTGCGGCGACGCCACCGGTGGCGTAACTGGCGACGGCCCGCAGCAGTGCGGCCAGGGTGGCGGCGCTGCTCTGGTCGAAGCTGGCCCAGGCGCCGCCGCTGAGCCTGGCCAGGGCGCGGAAGCATTGCTCCACCGCCGGCTGCCGGCCCTCCTGGAAGACGAACAAGGGCAGTTGCAGCAGGCCGCACTGGCCGGCGAGCTGGCACAGTGTGTCGGGATTTTCCTCGAGGGCGTCGCCAATAAACACCAGGGCGCGGATTTTCTCCTGGCCGTGCTCGGCAAGGGCGTGGCGCAGTAGTCGCTCGATCTGGGTGTGCCCCCCCTCGCAGTGCACCCGGGCCATGGCGCGGGTGATTTCCTGTGCATCGCCGGTCCAGCGGCTGGCGTGAAATTCGCCGAAACCCCGGTAGTAGCACAGCTGGACGCTCAGGGCGTTGTTGTCCTGTACCGCGCGAAACATCTCCTGCTGCAGGTGGCTGGCGTGATCCCAGGTGGGCTGGCGGCTGGCAGTGGCGTCGAGGCTGAAGAGCAGGCGCGCTTTGCCGGCCTGGAAACGGGTGATAGCCCTGCTTTTCTGCAGGAAGCGGGTGATTTCTGTACTTGAGGATCGGCGCGCTGGGGTCTTGGGCATTGCGTGGCGCCGCGGTGGGGCGGCCTTCAGTGTTTCCGTAAAGCGTCCAGTTTACCGATTTGCGCCAGTTCCGCCAGATAGTGGCGACGGTTGGCCAGTTCGTCGATGGCCTGTTCCAGTTCCTGTGCGGAAATTGCCGCCCGCTCCTCGCTGCTGATCAATTGCCAGAGTTTGCGGCTGCACAGTTCGCTTGCATTGAATTGTTCTGTTCTCAGTGTCATATCCTTCTTGTTCCATTTGCGGCGCAACTGTCCGGCGCCAGTGAGGAAAGCCTAGCTTTCCTCTGTGACAGCGTTGTGACGCTGTTCGTTCAACGCCGCGGCCAAATTCTGCTCGGTCCGCGCGCCGGGGCACTCTTGAATTCCCGGCCCCTGAGCTGTCTACTGTATCCGAGCCGCGTGCGAATGCAACGTTCGGCCCCTGTCATCTGGAGAAAACACCATGTCGCTGTTCGATATCCGCAAAAAACACCTCATGCCCAGTGAGCAGGATGCCCTGCCGGGACGGGAGCAGGCAATGCCCGTGCCGGCAACCCATTTCGTCAACGGCAATCCCCTACGCGGGCCGTTTCCGGCGTCGTTGCAGACCGCGATGTTCGGTATGGGCTGTTTCTGGGGGGTGGAACGCAAATTCTGGCAGCTCCCGGGCGTGTTCACTACGGCCGCCGGTTACGCCGGGGGGTTTACCCCGAACCCCAGCTACCAGGAGGTGTGCAGCGGGATGACCGGGCACAACGAAGTCGTGCAGGTAGTATTCGACCCCGCGCAAATCAGCTATGCCGAGTTGCTCAATGTGTTCTGGGAGGGGCACGACCCCACCCAGGGCATGCGCCAGGGCAATGACCTCGGGACCCAGTACCGCTCGGGTATCTATACCTTTGGCGATGAGCAGGCAACCCAGGCCGCAGCGTCCAGGGAGGCCTTCCAGCTGGCCCTGTCCGAAGCCGGATTTGGCGAGATTACCACCGAGATTGTCCCCGCGCCGCCGTTCTACTATGCCGAGGAATACCACCAGCAATACCTGGCCAAGAATCCCGGCGGCTACTGTGGCCTCGGCGGCACCGGGGTGAGTTGTCCCCGGGGCGTACTGTCCTGAGCCCTGATTGACTGCCCGGCAAGGGCGGGGGATCAGAAAAGCCGGGCCAGCAGTGCGGTAACGGCGTTTTCCACGCGCAGGATGCGCGGGCCCAGGCTGACGGCCTCGCAGCCGGCCTTCCCGAGCAGGTCTATTTCGTAGGGAATGAATCCGCCCTCCGGCCCGATGGCCAGCAGGGCCTCGCCCTCGATACCGCGCGGGCAGGGCGGGTGATTGCCGGGGTGGGCGACGATGCCGCGGCGCCCCTGCAGCAGCGCCGGGAGCTGGTCTTCCACAAAGGGCTTGAAGCGGCGCTGCAGGTGAACCGAAGGCAGCATAGTGTCGCGGGACTGCTCCAGCCCCTGTAGCAGGTACTCGCGCAGGGTGGCCGGGGCCAGTACCGGCGTCTGCCAGTAGCTCTTTTCCACCCGCCAGGTGTTGACCAGGTGCAGTTCGGCCACGCCCATTTCGGCCGCGCTGCGCAGGACGCGGCGCAGCATTTTCGGCCGCGGCAGGGCCAGCACGAGTATCACCGGCAGCTTTTCCGGCGGCGGGAACTGCAATTGCGGCGCCAGCACGGCCTCGCGCTCATCGCAGGCGAGAATGTCGGCTTCGCCGATGAGACCGCCGATTTCGCCGACCCGGATGCGGTCGCCCGCCTGTTTGCCGTGAACCTCGCGGATGTGGGCCAGGCGCGGCCCGCGGATGCGCAGCAGGCCGGCGCCGTCCCGTTCACCGGCTTCGAACAGCAGGAGGTTCACCGCCGGCTCAGCCGACCCAGAGATCGTACTCGTCGGCGCCGGTCACTTCGCCCTCGACGAAATCGCCGGGCTGCAGGTCGGTGGCGCCGTCGAGGTAGACCTTGCCGTCGATTTCCGGGGCGTCGGCCGTGGAGCGACCGATGGCGCCTTCCTCGTCCACCGAGTCAATCAGTACCTCGATGGTTTTGCCGATTTTCTCCTGCAGCTTCTCCGCGCTGATCTGCTGTTGCAGGGCCATGAAGCGTTCCCAGCGCTCCTGCTTGAGCTCTTCGGGTACGTGGTCCGGCAGGTCGTTGGCGGCGGCGCCTTTTACCGGCGAATACTGGAAGCAGCCGACCCGGTCGAGGCGGGCCTCGCGGATGAAATCGAGCAGTATCTCGAACTCGGCATCGGTCTCGCCGGGGAAGCCGACGATAAAGGTGCTGCGCAGGGTCAGGTCCGGGCAGATATCCCGCCACGCGCGGATGCGGTCCAGGGACTTCTCGGCCGCGGCGGGGCGCTTCATGCGCTTGAGAACCTCGGGGCTGCCGTGCTGGAAGGGGATGTCCAGGTAGGGCAGGATCTTGCCTTCCGCCATCAGCGGAATGATGTCGTCGACATGGGGGTAGGGGTAGACGTAGTGCAGGCGCACCCAGATGCCGAACTCGCCGAGCGCATCGCACAGCTCGTACATGCGGGTTTTCAGCGGCCGCCCCTGCCAGAACCCGGTGCGGTACTTCAGGTCCACGCCATAGGCGCTGGTGTCCTGGGAGATGACCAGCAGCTCGCGCACCCCGGCCTTCACCAGGCGCTCCGCCTCGTCCATCACCTCACCGATCGGGCGGCTGACCAGGTCACCGCGCATGGCCGGGATGATGCAGAACTTGCAGCGATGGTTGCAGCCCTCGGAAATCTTCAGGTAGGCGTAGTGGCGCGGGGTCAGCTTGATACCCTGGGGCGGCACCAGGTCGACAAAGGGGTCGTGGGTGGCCCTCGGCGGCACGAACTGGTGAACCGCGCCGACCACTTCCTCGTAGGCCGCGGGGCCGGTCACCGAGAGCACCTTGGGGTGCAACTCGCGAATGGAGGCGGCGTCATCGCCCTTGCCCATGCAGCCGGTGACGATCACCCGGCCGTTCTCGCTCATCGCCTCGCCGATGGCGTCCAGGGATTCCTGCTTGGCGCTGTCGATGAAGCCGCAGGTGTTCACCACCACGACTTCCGCGTCCTCGTAGCTGGGCACGATCTCGTAGCCGTCCATCTTGAGCTGGGTGAGGATGCGCTCGGAATCCACCAGGGCCTTGGGACAGCCGAGGCTGATGAAACCCACTTTCTGTCGTTGAGAGTCTGTCATGTTGCTGATTGGGGGGAGGGAAGGCCCTCAATTATACAGCAGTAGGTACTTGGGTCGCCAAGGGAGTGTGAATTACGCACAGGACTCGAGTATGCGTCGACCCTGGACTGCCGGGGTCGGCGCATACGGGGAAATACGTGCCAATGCCACGTTGTTTGCTGAAATAGTTCTTTTCGCGTCTGAGCGTGCAGGAGCCTTGCCCGCTGAAACACGCCAAAAAGCGCACATCGATGTGCAGGCTCGGTCGGCGACGTCCTGTCGCCTCACGGTTTCAGCGGGCAAGGCTCCTGCACGCTACCCAATCCATAACTATGGAGCTTCGATCCGCATTGCACTAATTGGTAGTTGGGGGAGGTCAAAAGCTCCTGGATTGACTGGGTGCGTGACTGTTGATTCGCAATTCTCCCCGCAACAGCTCCAGCAGCGCCATCGCGTCCTCCCGGCTGAGGAACTCGCCGATCCGCACCTGCTGTTCGGCATCGTGCAACGCCAGTGACGGGCCATCCCAGGGGTGGCGCTCCGACTCGACCGCGAGGCCGGTCGATTTGCGCGGGAACAGCCAGCTGCGGCGGGGGTAATAGTAGCCCTTCTCGATCTGCACCTTGTCCGCACTGAAGGTGATTACCTGGCGGTACTGCAGCTTCCACTGGACGAAGTAGAGGGCGGAGCCCAGGGCGAGCATTTCCAGGCCTGCCAGCGGCAGGATCGGCCAGGCCCCGAGCAGGGTAAAGCCGATGCCGGCGCCCAGGCAGGGTACGCTGAGGGCCAGCAGGACATAGAGGTTGGCGCGCCAGCTCTGGGACTGGTTGGGCCGGGCGATGATGACCAGGCGATTGTTCGAGCGGGAGCTTGAGACCATGCCGGAACCCTCCGCGGTTTGCCGCTGCTGTGTCGATACCCTTCCCCGGCAGGGGCCAGCCCTGCAGGAGAAAGTCTAGTGAAAATTCCGCGGGTCGACTAGCATCCCCCTATCCGGGAACGAGGGCGGAGCATGACAGCTAATGCAGTGATCGAGGTAGAGGAACTGGCGTCGGATAACGATGCCGTCATAGTCGATTGCCGATTCGATCTCGGCGACCCCGAAGCCGGCCAGCGGGCCTACCTGGCCGGGCACATCCCCGGCGCCCGCTACCTGCACCTCAACCGCGACCTGTCCGGCCCGCTCGGCACCCACGGCGGACGTCACCCGCTGCCCGACCCCGCGGTTTTCGCCACAACCCTGGCACAGCTGGGCATTGGCCCGGACACCCCGGTGGTCGCCTACGACGATTCCCGCTTCGCCTACGCCGCCCGCCTGTGGTGGATGATGCGCAGCCTCGGCTACCGCCAGCCGCGCCTGCTCAACGGCGGCTTCGCAGCCTGGCAGGCCGCGGGCAGGGCCGTCGAGCAGGGCGAGGCGCCCGCCGCCAGCCCGGTTGAGAGTCCTGCACCCACCGATTTCCGCCTGCGCGCCGACTTCGCCGACCTGCCCGGCCGGCTGGCCGCCGGCGCGCAACTGGTGGACTCCCGGGAGAATGCGCGCTACCGCGGAGAGATCGAGCCCATCGATCCGGTCGCCGGACATATCCCCGGCGCCGTCAACCACCCCTGGCAGGGCGTGACCGACCCCGCCGGAAAATTGCTGGACGAAGCCGCCCTGCGCGCCCACTGGGGCGACACCCTGACGGCGGAACACCTTGTCGTCTATTGCGGCTCCGGGGTCACCGCCTGCGTCAACCTGTTCTCCCTGGTCCAGTTGGGGAGGGAGGATGCGATCCTGTACCCTGGCAGCTGGAGCGACTGGTGTTCGTATCTGTAGATCACCCAGAGCGATTGCCAGCCTGAATCTCGCGATGAAGTAGGGGGCGTGCGACAGGATTTGCCCCGCAGGAACCGTGAGGCGACAGGACGTCGCCGACCGAGCCTGCACAGGGATGTGCGCTTTTTGGCGTGTTCCGGCGGGGCAAATCCTGTCGCGCGCCGTGCTCCGGGGCCGAGGCCTGAGTTGTGATGTTCGCGTAAAGTGGCATGTAACCACCTGTTCAGGAAGCCCAATATCGAGGCTAGAGCCAAAGCCCCCGCTAAGGTAAAATGCGCGCCCCAGAATTTACACACGAGCCCCCGGACATGCTGGAGATCAACCCCCTTGTACAGACCCTGAAGGACATCGAAGCGCGTACTGACGTGCTCAGGGGGTATCTTTGACTTCGCCAATCGCAAGGATCGACTGGCCGAAGTAGAGCTCGAACTCGCCGAACCCAGCGTCTGGGACAACCCCGAACGCGCCCAGGAACTGGGCCGTGAACGCGCCTCGCTGGAGAGCGTCGTCCACACCATCGAGCAGCTCGACAGCGGCGCCGCCGATGCCTCGGACCTGCTGGAAATGGCCGCCGCCGAGGACGATGAAGGCTCCGTCGAGGAGATCGCCGCTGATATCCAGTCGCTGGTAGCACAGCTGGAGCAACTCGAGTTCCGCCGCATGTTCAGCGGCGAAAACGACCCCAACAACGCCTACCTCGACATCCAGGCCGGCTCCGGTGGTACCGAGGCCCAGGACTGGGCCGAGATGCTGCTGCGCATGTACCTGCGCTGGGGCGAGGCCCACGGCTTCAAGACCACCCTGGAGGAAGCCTCCGCGGGCGACGTGGCCGGCATCAAGAGCGCGACCATCCACTTCCAGGGCGAGTACGCCTTCGGCTGGCTGCGCACCGAAACCGGCGTGCACCGCCTGGTGCGCAAGTCGCCCTTCGACTCCGGCAACCGCCGGCATACCTCCTTCAGCTCGGTCTTCGTATCCCCGGAGATCGACGACAACATCGAGATCGAGGTCGACAAGTCCCAGGTGCGTGAAGACACCTACCGGGCTTCCGGCGCCGGCGGCCAGCACATCAACAAGACCGATTCGGCGGTGCGCCTTACCCACATCGAAACCGGTATCGTGGTGGCCTGCCAGAGCGAGCGCTCCCAGCACCAGAACCGCGACAAGGCCTGGAAGATGCTGCGGGCGCGGCTCTACGAGCAGGAAATACTCAAGCGTAACGCGGAAAAGCAGGCCATGGAGGACAGCAAGTCCGACATCGGCTGGGGTAGCCAGATCCGCTCCTACGTGCTGGATGACCAGCGCATCAAGGACCTGCGCACCAGTGTCCAGACCAGCAACTGCCAGGCGGTGCTGGATGGCGACCTGGACTTGTTTATTGAAGCTTCGCTGAAAAGCGGTTTGTAATCACCGGCCCTGAACCGCAGGTGCCGCCGGCCGGCGGCCCTTTGCGCGGGCCGACACCATGCCAGGAGGGAGCGCGCCCCGAGCGCGCATCGTTCCCGCGGCAGCTCCCCACAGACCGGGAGCCCGCGCGCGGGGGCGAACCAGGAGAGACCATGAGCGAACATGAAGCGGGCGAAGCCCGGGACGAGAACAAACTGATTGCTGAGCGCCGCGGCAAGCTGGCGGCGATCCGCGACCGCGGCAATGCCTTCCCCAACGACTTCCGCCGCAGCGCGGAAGCCGGCGAGCTGCAGGCGCGTTACGGCAAGGAGGACAAGGAGGCCCTGGAAGCTGCGGACAAGCAGTACGCCGTTGCCGGTCGCCTGGTGCGCAATCGCGGCGCCTTCCTGCTGATCCAGGACGGCTCGGACAGCATCCAGCTCTACGTCGATCGCAAGGCCCTGGACGAAGAGACCCTCGCCGATATCAAGAGCTGGGACCTCGGCGACATCGTCGCCGCCAGCGGCCCGATCCACAAGTCCGGCAAGGGTGACCTCTACATCAACATGCGCGAGGCGCGCCTGCTGACCAAGGCACTGCGTCCGCTGCCCGACAAGTACCACGGCCTGGCCGACCAGGAGATGCGCTACCGCCAGCGCTACGTTGACCTGATCGTGAACCCCGAGTCCCGCGACGTGTTCCGTACCCGCTCGGCCATCATCACCTTCATTCGTGACTACATGAACCGGCGTGCCTTCATGGAAGTGGAAACGCCCATGATGCAGGTAATTCCCGGCGGCGCCGCGGCCAAGCCCTTCGTCACCCACCACAACGCGCTGGACCTCGACATGTACCTGCGCATCGCGCCGGAACTGTACCTCAAGCGGCTGGTGGTGGGCGGTTTCGAGCGGGTCTACGAAATCAACCGCAACTTCCGCAACGAAGGACTCTCCACCCGGCACAACCCCGAGTTCACCATGCTGGAATTCTACTGGGCCTATGCCGGTTTCCACGATGCCATGGACCTCACCGAGGACATGCTGCGGGAACTCACCAGCACCGTGCTGGGCGGCACCACAGTGAATTACCAGGGCAGCGAGTACGACTTCTCGCAGCCCTTTGCGCGGCTGTCGGTCTTCGATGCCATCCTCCAATACAACCCGGAGATCAGCGCCGGCCAGCTCGCGGACGAGTCCGCTGCCCGCGCTATCGCCAAAGGACTGGGAATCGAACTGAAAGACAGCTGGGGCCTGGGCAAGGTGCAGATCGAGATTTTCGAGAAGACCGTCGAGCACCGCCTGGACCAGCCGACCTTCATCACGGAATACCCGACCGAGGTGTCGCCGCTGGCCCGGCGCAGCGATGCGGACCCCTTCGTCACCGAACGCTTCGAGTTTTTTATCGGTGGCCGCGAAATCGCCAACGGCTTTTCCGAGCTCAACGACGCCGAGGACCAGGCCGAGCGCTTCCGCGCCCAGGTCGCGGAGAAGGATGCCGGCGACGAAGAGGCCATGCACTACGACGGGGATTACATCCGCGCGCTGGAATACGGCATGCCCCCGACGGTTGGCGAAGGCATCGGTATCGACCGACTTGTGATGTTGCTCACAGATTCAGCATCCATTCGCGACGTGCTGCTGTTCCCGCATATGCGTCCAGAGTAAAGCTTTGTTAAACAGGGTATGGCGCTATGCCGCCCTTGGGGCGATTGCGCTAGAATCCCTTTAGACCTGAATGCGAGGAGCGGACCTTGCCCCTGAGAATCCCTGATTGGTGTCGTCTGGCGGCCTGCGTGCTGTTGCTGCAGGCCTGCGCCCAGGCGCCCCAGGCGGAGTCCCCGGCGAGTGCCGAGCCTGCGGCAACGCCGGACATCCAGCTCAACCTGGACCAGGGTCCGGATTGCAACTGCTCCCAGCTGCCGTCCAGTACGGCTGACTACACCTTCCTGGAAAAGGGCATGGCGGCGCTCGCCGCCGGCAATATCGTCGAGGGGCGGCAGTACTTCCAGCGCTACCAGCGCCTGGAAGATACCCCGGTCGCGCGATGGGAAAGTGCGGTTGCACAGGCCTATATCGATGCGCTGGCGGTCAATCCCGAGCGCAACCTGGCGCGCGCCAGGACCGCGTTGCAATCCCTCGACAAGCAGGACTGGCGCGGATTGAATCCCCATCCCCAGGTGCTGCTCATGCGCCAGGCGCTGCAAAACTTCCTCGGCGATGCCCGGCGGGTGGATGAATTGCAGACGGAGAACCAGGCGCTGCGCGCGGACCTCGCCAAGCGCGAGGAAACCATCAAACGGCTGCGTGAGCTGACCCTGGGTCAGAAGGGAGTGTCACCGTAAAGGTGGAGCCCTCGTCGGGTACGCTGTGTACCCGGATAGTCCCGCCCATCAACTCGCAGAAATCCCGGCAGATCGCCAGGCCCAGCCCGGTGCCGCCGTAATTGGCGCTGGTGGAGGCGTCGGCCTGGACAAAGGCGTCGAAGACGCGGCTCTGCTGTTCCCGGTTCATGCCGATCCCGGTATCGCTGATCGCCACCTCGACCCAGTCAGGGCGGTTTTTCAGGGGTTTCGCCTGTACCGAGATGGTGCCACCCTCGGTGAACTTGCAGGCGTTGCTCAGCAGGTTGGTGAAAATCTGGCGGAACTTGCTGGCGTCGTTGTAGAGTGCGGGCAGCTGGGAAAAGTCGCTTTTTTCCAGTGTGTTATTGCGTTCGCGCAACTGCGGCGCAATGACGTCACAGGCCTCCTCCAGCAGTTCGGCGGGGGAGAAGTGCTCGCAGTGCAGGGACATCTTCCCGGTCTCGATTTTCGACAGGTCGAGAATGTCGTTGATCAGCACCAGTAACTGGCGTCCGGAACGGATGATCTTTTCCAGGTCCTGCTGGAACTGCTCGCGGTCGATCTCGTGGGGATCGGACAACTCGTCGTGGAGCATTTCCGAGTAGCCGATGATCGCGTTCAGCGGTGTGCGCAATTCGTGGGAGACGTTGGCCAGGAAGATACTCTTCGCCGCGCTGGCCTCGTCCGCCGCATCCCGCGCCTGGCTGACCTCGAACATCGCATTGCGCAGTTTGTCCGACATCTCGTTGAAGGCCTTGGCCAGGTCGCCGAGCTCACCGGTGTCATCGAGGATGTCGATGCGGTAGCTGAGGTCGCCGCTGCCCAGTCGCTGGGCGCCTTTTTTCAGGCGTTTCAGTGACTGGTTGGTGTAGCGTACGAGAATGAAGCCGAGGATCGCGGTGAGCACGATAGAGGCGATGAAGCCGAGCAGGGTGATGCGGTCGGTGAGGGCGATGGTGCGGTCGATGATGTTGGCCCGCTGCACCGCGATAAAGGCCTGGTGCTGTTCCAGTTCCTTCAGTTTCTGCGCCGCTTCCAGGTAGGGCAGCGGGTCGTCGACATCAGCCTTGAATTCCGGGTCGTTGTAATTGTCGTAAAAGGTTTCCCACTGGTCCAGCAAGGTGGTGCTGGCGTCCTGCAGCCGTTCGTAGTGCAGGCGGGTGACGTTGCGGCTGAGGTTGCCCAGTTTGGCGATCAGTGCGCGGGCGGCTTCGATCTGCCCCTTGGCCTGGGCGTATTCCTCCGGGTCCAGCTGGTCACCGGTGTTGTCGCGAATCGTCGACAGTACGAGGATGGTCTGCCGCTGGTCGTTGAGCAGCTGTTCGATGTCCGTGGACAGCTGCGCCGCGGTCACCGACTTGCGGTAGGAATCCATACTCTCGTTCCGCGCCACGCTGCCCCAGAAGTGGGTGCCGACGTTGATCGCGAACAGCACCAGGATGGTGACCAGCGAGAGGGTTAGGCGGCGGCGTAAACTCATGGCGCGGGTGGAGAGCCAGGCTCTCAGAGATCTCCCCGCAGGTTGGCTATCTTGGCCAGTAGGCCGGGAAAGTCGATTGGCTTGGTGGCGTATTCGCAGCAACCGGCCTGCAGGGCGGCCTGGCGGTCGGGCTCCGAGGCGTGCGCGGTGAGCGCGATAATCGGGATATGGGCGATACGCTCGTCCTCCCGGGCCCGGCGGCAGGCAGTCCAGCCATCCATGACTGGCAGGTTCATGTCCATCAGTACCACGGCGGGCTTTTCCGCGACCATCTGCTCGAGGGCCTCTTCGCCGTTGCCCGCGGTAATCACCTCGATACCGGCTCGGGTGAGGCGCCGGACCAGCATGTCCCGGTTGAGCTCGTTGTCCTCGACCAGCAGGATCGCGTTGCTCATGTTTCTTCTCCCAGCAGGCGGTGTACCACCAGTTCCTCGTTGATCCCCTTGACCCGCAGGGGTTCCGCGACTGCCTCGGTGTGGTAGGTATCGCCGAGTGCTTCCAAAGTGCTGTCGGCGATGAGGATATCGCCGCCGGCGGTGGCGTCCTCGATGCGCGAGGTCACGTTCATGGGGTGGCCGACGAAACCGTACTTGCTGCGGCGTTCGGAGCCGATATTGCCGGCAATGACATCGCCGGTATTGAGGGCGATGCCCGTGCTGATCACCGGAAGCCCATCGGCACGATTCTGCCGGTTGATCTCCGCCATGGCCGCCTGCATGGCCAGTGCGCAGCGCGCCGCGCGGTCGGCGTCGTCATCGCGATGCTGGGGTGCGCCGAAAACCGCGAGGATGGCGTCGCCGATAAACTCGTCGATGGTGCCCTGGTGGGCCATGATGATGTCGGTCATGGCGGCGAGATAGCGGTTGATCAGGGTCACCACCTGGTCGGGCGCGAGGTTTTCGACGATGGTGGTAAAGCCGCGGATATCCGCCATCATGATGGTTACCCGGCGCAGGTCACCGCCGAGTTCGAGGCCCTCGGGGCGCTCCAGGATGTCGGTGACGATTTCGTCGGAGAGGTAGCGGCCAAAGGTCGCGCGGATGAATTTCTCGTTGCGCTCCAGTTGTTGCCGGTAGAGTTCCTCGCGGTCGTGCCAGCGCTTGCGCTCGATCCCCGCCTTGATGCGGGCCTGCAGCAGTACCGGGTTGAAGGGCTTGAACAGGTAGTCGTCGGCGCCCGCCTCGATACACTCGATGATACCCTCCATGTCCTGGCGGCCGGAAATGACGATGACCGGCGTCGCGCGCCAGTCCGGGTGCTCCTTGATGCGGCGCAGCACTTCGCGGCCGTCCATGTCCGGCATCATCAGGTCCAGCAGCACCACGTCCACGTCGGCCTGCTCGAGAGTGTGCAGGGCTTCGCCGCCCCCCGAGGCGGTCACCACCATGTGCCCCGAGCGCGAGAGGTAGCGGGCTACCAGTTCCCGGTTTTCCTGCAGGTCGTCTACCGCGAGGATAAAGCCGGGTTCACTGGCGATCTGTCGCGAACTGTCCTGGTCGGTCGCCTCGCCCTCGCTCTCCCCTTCGTTGGCCGCCTGCGCGGCGCGCAGCAGGCGAGCGAGGGCGGCGTCCAGTTCCGGCTGCGTGGTGCCGATGTCCTCGCGCAGCATCTCGCCGTAACCGAGCAGGGCGGAGAGCACATTGCGCAGTCCGTGCCGGTCGAGGGGTTCCTCCGCCAACATCTGGTCCAGCCGCTGGGCGCTGTCGAAGAGCTGGGCGAAATCCTCCTGCACCAGCGCCTGCAGTTCATCCTGGTGGCGCAGGTAGGCATCGCGCAACTCGGCCACGGCGCGCAGCAACAGGTCGCTCCAGAGGGCCATGTTGGCTGAGGGAGTGGAACTCACGGGCGCGGATTGTCCTTCGTCGGCGGGCATCCGGGGAGTATAGCGGCACCGTGCTGGGAGTGGTATGCACTCGCGTGGCACCTGTGCGGGGACTCCCGCTGTCGGCAGGCCAAGGCGATCGCCGCAGGGGTGGCGGAAACGGCAGCGCGCGAGCGTTCACCAGGGAGGTTGCCACTTGTGATCCCGGGGAACTCGCGCTGCCCGACAGGGTCGATAGGGCCGATGAAAAAACTGGCGCCGGCATATTTTCCCGCACAAAGGTGCGAAACCGCGAAACTTTGGGTTACTATTGCTGGCAGAGTTCCAAAGGGATCAGAAAAAGGATCGGGTGCGTTGATGTTGCAGCAAGTAGAACTCTTCCAGGGCCTCAACCAAGAGGAGCTGGAAGCGCTGGCGGCCAGCAGTACCAGTCGTGCATTTCCAAAGAATACCGTGGTGATCCACGAAAACGATCCAGCGGATTCCCTGTTCATTATCGAGAGCGGCAAGGTCAAGGTCTACTGCTCCGACAAGAACGGCAAGGAGTTCATCATGAACACCCAGGGCGCCGGCGATTACTTCGGCGAACTGGCGCTACTGGATGACTCCACCCGCTCCGCCTCCGTGCGCACCGTGGAAAAGTCCAGTTTCTGTATCATCTACAAAGAAGACTTCAACCGCGTGCTGGACGAGCATCCCAATATCGCCCGGCAGCTGGTGCGCAACCTCGCCCAGCGGGTGCGCAAGCTCACCGCGGACGTGAAGAGCCTGGCGCTGCAGGATGTCTACGGCCGGGTGGCCAACGTGCTGATGGACCTCTCCGAGGAACGCGGTGACGGCACCCTGTACATCCCGGAAAAACTCACCCAGCAGGACATCGCCGATCGCGTCGGCGCCTCCCGCGAGATGGTCGCGCGTATCCTCAAGGACCTGACGATCGGTGAGTATATCCGCTTCGAGGGCCGGCACATCATTATCAACACGCGGCTGCCCGCCAAGTACTGATTTCGGCGGCGGCCGCGCGGTCGCCGTTTACTCCCTGTCTTCCCCTTCCGCCGCCGGCCGCGTCTCCAGCACATTGAGCCGCAGGCTGCCGCGGGCAAGTCGCGCCTCTACTGTATCGCCTGGCTCCACCTGCGCCGCGTCCGCCAACACCTTGCCGGACTGGTCTGTCACTATGGCGTAGCCTCTTGAAAGGGTGCTCAGGGGGCTGAGGGAGTCCAGCATCTGGGCCAGGTGGGCCAGTTGCCGGCGCGCGCCCTGCAGGCGCACCTGGACTGCGCTTTCCATCCGTTGCTGCAGGCGCTGCATGTCGCGTTGCCATTGCTGGATACGCGGTGCCGGCGATTTTGCCAGCAGGCGCGATTCCAGCAGGGCCAGTTCGCCCCGCTTGCGGGCCAGCAGGTTGCCCTGGGCGCGGATCAGACGCTGCTCGAGTTCGTCGAGGCGCTGGGACTGCTCGCGCAGTCGGGCGCCGGGATGTTTGAGGCGGCTGCGCAGGTGGTCGAGGCGGGTGCGCGCCTCCGCCAGCTTGCGCTGCACGGCGCGGCGCAGGTCGGCCTCCATTTTCGCCAGCAGGGCGAGTTGCTCGCGCTGGTCCGGGCTCAGCATCTCGGCCGCCGCCGAGGGGGTCGCCGCGCGCTGGTCGGCGGCCATGTCGGCAATACTGAAATCCACCTCGTGGCCGACCGCGCTGACTATCGGCAGGGCGCTGGCGGCGATGGCCCGGGCGACGATTTCCTCATTGAAGGCCCACAGGTCCTCCAGCGATCCGCCCCCGCGGCCGACGATCAGCGCATCCAGGGGAACTGCTCCGCTGGCGGCAAGGCGATTGGCGCGCTCGATGGCCGCGACGATCTGGGCGGCCGCGCCCTCGCCCTGGACCGCCACCGGCAGGATATAGACTTCGATGGCGGGGCTGCGCCGTTTCAGCACGGTGAGGATGTCGTGAATGGCGGCGCCGGTAGGCGAGGTGATCACGCCGAGCCGGGAAACGCTGGCCGGCAGGGGTTGTTTGCGCGCCGGATCGAACAGCCCCTCCTGCAGCAGCCGGGTTTTCAGGGCCTCGAAGGCGGCCTGCAGGGCTCCGGCTCCGGCCTGTTCCATGTACTCGGCGATGAGCTGGAACTCGCCGCGGCCCTCGTAGAGCGAGACCCGGCAGCGCAGGCGGATATGGTCGCCGTTCGCCGGCCGGAACCGCACCCGCTGGTTGCGGTTGCGGAACATGGCGCAGCGCACCTGGGCGGCACTGTCCTTGAGGGAGAAGTACCAGTGCCCGGAGGAGGGGGCGGCGAAATTGCTGATCTCCCCCTCCACCCAGACGAAGTCGAAATGCCCCTCGAGGAGCAGGCGAACCTTGCGATTGAGCTCGGTGACGCTGAGGGTGGCGGTATCGGGGCCTGGAGAGAGGGAATCGTGCACAGGAACTTATATTTACTGCGGGTGGACCAAAGAATTATAATTGCACGTTTACCCTGAACCTGCCAGCCGGAGATCGCCACATGTTGCGTATAGCCGAGGAAGCCCTCACCTTCGACGATGTCCTCCTGTTGCCCGGATACTCCGAGGTGGTGGCTACCGACGTCTCGCTGAAGACCCGCCTCACCCGTGAAATCGAGCTGAATATCCCGCTGCTGTCCGCTGCCATGGACACCGTCACGGAGGCCCGCCTGGCCATTGCCATGGCCCAGGAAGGCGGTATCGGCATCATTCACAAGAGCATGACCATCTACGAACAGGCCGACCAGGTCCGCAAGGTCAAGAAGTACGAGAGCGGGGTGGTCAAGAACCCGATCACCATCCAGCAATCCGCCACCATCGCCGAACTGCTGGAGCTGACTGCCTCCCACGGGATTTCCGGCGTGCCGGTACTCAACGGCAGTGATCTCGTTGGTATCGTCACCCGTCGCGACCTGCGCTTCGAGACCGATCACAGCAAGCTGGTGTCCGACATCATGACCCCGCGCGACCAGCTGGTAACGGTCAAGGAAGGCGCCAGCGCGCTGGAGGTACAGCGCCTGCTGCACCAGCACCGGATCGAGAAGATCCTGGTGGTGAACGACAATTTCGACCTGCGCGGCATGATTACCGTGAAGGACTTCGACAAGGCGGAGAGCTTTCCCAACGCCTGCAAGGACAGTCACGGCCAGTTGCGGGTCGGCGCCTCCGTGGGCACCAGCCCGGATACCGATGACCGCGTGGCTGCGCTGGTCGAGGCCGGGGTGGATGTGCTGGTGGTCGATACCGCCCACGGCCACTCCCGCAACGTGATTGCCCGGGTCAAGCGCATCAAGCAGGCCTTCCCGGACATGCAGGTCATCGGCGGCAATATCGCCACGGCACCTGCGGCCACTGCACTGCTTGAAGCCGGCGCCGATGCGGTCAAGGTCGGTATCGGTCCCGGTTCCATCTGCACCACGCGTATCGTCACCGGCATCGGGGTGCCGCAGATCTCCGCCGTCGCCAATGTCGCCAAGGCGCTCGAGGGTAGCGGTGTGCCGCTGATTGCCGATGGCGGTATCCGCTTCTCCGGCGATATCGCCAAGGCGCTGGTCGCCGGCGCCCACGCGGTGATGATGGGCAGCATGTTTGCCGGCACCGAAGAGGCCCCCGGCGAGGTGGAGCTGTACCAGGGGCGGACCTACAAGGCCTATCGCGGCATGGGCAGCCTCGGCGCCATGGCCCAGAACATGGGCTCCTCGGATCGCTACTTCCAGGACGCCAGCCGCGGTACTGAAAAGCTGGTACCCGAGGGTATCGAGGGACGGGTGCCTTACAAGGGCCCGCTGTCCGCCATCGTCCACCAGTTGATGGGCGGCGTGCGCGCAGCCATGGGCTACACCGGCAGCCCGGATATAGAGACCATGCGCACCCGGCCCGAGTTCGTGCGGGTGACTGCAGCGGGTATGTCCGAGAGCCACGTGCACGACGTCGCGATTACCAAGGAAGCGCCGAACTACCCGGTCAGCTGAACGAAAAGGAAAAAGGGGTCAGAGCCCTTTTTTGCGGACACAGTGTAAGCAGCGAACTAGACACAGGAAAAAGGGCTCTGACCCCTTTTTTGCTCCACAGGACCACCCATGAGCACAAATATCCACGCCCAGAAAATTCTCATCCTCGATTTCGGTTCGCAGTACACCCAGCTGATTGCCCGCCGGGTACGCGAGGTCGGCGTCTACAGCGAGATTCGCGCCTGGGACATGAGCGACGAGGAAATCCGCGACTACGCGCCGCAGGGGGTTATTCTCTCCGGCGGCCCCGAGTCGGTCGCAGCAGAGAATTCGCCGCGCGCCCCCGAACTGGTGTTCGAGCTGGGGGTGCCGGTGCTGGGCATCTGCTACGGCATGCAGACCATGGCCGAGCAGTTCGGCGGCCGGGTGCAGGGCTCCGATGTCAGCGAATTCGGCTACGCGCAGATTCGCCAGGTCAGTAACACGGGCCTGCTCCACGACATCCGCGATCACCTGGACACCGATGGCACCGGCCTGCTGGACGTGTGGATGAGCCACGGTGACAAGGTGGTCGAGCTCCCGGAGAGCTTCGAGCTGATCGCCGAGACTGATTCCTGTCCCATCGCCGGTATGGCCCACCGGGACAAGCCCTTCTTTGGCATCCAGTTCCACCCGGAAGTCACCCATACCCTGCAGGGCAAGCGCATCTTCGAACACTTCGTGCTCGAGCTCTGTGGCTGCCAGGCGCTGTGGACTCCGGCCAATATCGTCGAGGACGCGATTGCTCGCGTGCGTGAGACGGTGGGCAGCGACAAGGTGCTTCTGGGCCTTTCCGGCGGTGTCGACTCCTCGGTGGTGGCAGCTCTCCTGCACAAGGCCATCGGCGACCAGCTCACCTGTGTGTTCGTGGACAACGGCCTGCTGCGCCTGCGCGAGGGCGACCAGGTGATGGACATGTTCGCCCGCAACATGGGGGTGAAAGTCATCCGCGCCGACGCCGAGGACCTGTTCCTCGGCAAGCTCACCGGCGTCAACGACCCCGAGCAGAAACGCAAGATCATCGGCAATACCTTCATCGAGGTGTTCGACGACGAGGCGGCAAAGCTCCAGGATGTGAAGTGGCTGGCCCAGGGCACCATCTACCCGGACGTTATCGAATCCGCCGGCGCCAAGACCGGCAAGGCCCACGTGATCAAGTCCCACCACAACGTCGGCGGCCTGCCGGAGGACATGAGCTTTGAGCTGGTGGAGCCCCTGCGCGAGCTGTTCAAGGACGAGGTGCGCCAGATCGGCCTGGAACTGGGCCTGCCCTACGACATGGTGTTCCGCCACCCCTTCCCGGGTCCCGGCCTCGGTGTGCGCATCCTCGGCGAGGTCAAAAAGGAGTTCGCCGACCTGCTGCGCCTGGCCGACGACATTTTTATCAGTGAACTGCGCGCGGCCGGCTGGTATGAGAAAACCAGCCAGGCCTTCGCCGTCTTCCTGCCGGTCAAATCCGTGGGCGTGGTCGGCGATGGCCGTCGCTACGAGTACGTGATCGCACTGCGCGCGGTGGAAACGGTCGACTTCATGACCGCCCGCTGGGCGCATCTCCCCTACGAGTTGCTGGAAAAGGTTTCCAACCGGATTATCAACGAGATTTCCGGTGTTTCGCGGGTGACCTATGACGTGAGTTCCAAGCCGCCGGCGACCATCGAGTGGGAGTGACCGGCCGCGCAGGCAGCCGTTAGCAGGGCCCGCCGTGGGCGGGGTCAGGTAGATATTCGCCGCTTGGCCAGTCCCTGACTTCCCTTACATCCCGCACAAAAAAGGGCCACCGGTAAACCGGCGGCCCTTTTTCCAGGTGCCTTAGGAGGGCTTCAGTGCGCTTTCATTTTCAGGCGCACCGGCAGGCTTTTCAGGCCGCGCAGGATCACGATGCTCTCGCTGTAATCCAGGTCGTCTTCGGCAACCGCCAGTTCAACGGACTCCACGGCATTGACGAACTGCTTGATGGCCGCCTTCATCTCGTTGCGGGCGAGCATGGCGCCGAGGCAGATATGGACCCCGGTGCCGAAACCGAGATGCTGGGCCGATGCAGGCCGGTCGATGTTGAATACATCGGGATCTTCGAAGCGCTCGGGGTCGCGGTTGCCCGATGCCCAGCACAGGAAGACCAGGGAGTTTTTGGGAATCGCCTTGCCGCCGAGTTCGGTATCCCGCGTGGTTACGCGAGGCAGGGCGGGAACTGCCGAGTAGAAACGCATGGTTTCTTCACACAGGGCGGCGATATCCTTGTCCTGGTTCTCGGACTCCTGCAGTCGCTTTAGCAGTTCCGGCCGGGTTGCCAGGGTGTAGAGTGCATAGGCAATGGAATTACGCGTGGTATCGACGCCACCGGCAATGGACACCGACACGATGGAAATCAGTTCCTGCTCGGTCAGCTGTTCCTCTGCAGGCTGGTCAGCACCGGAATGTACAACCTGGGAAATGAGGTCGCTGCGGGGTTCCTTGCGCCGCACTTCAATGGCCTCACGGGCAAACTCCTGCAGCTTCATGATGTTGTCGGCGTGCTGGAACGCTTCCTCGCGGGTCGCGCCGGTGCCGGCGCGCGCGACCATGGAATAGGCTGCGCGGCTGACGTCTTCGGTCCGGTCAAGCGGCAGGCCCAGGGCGTCACAGATGACATTCAGTGGTACCGGCGTCGCGTATTGCCTGAGCAGGTCTACTTCGCCACCCTCGCTGAAGGTGTCGAGCTGCTGGCGGCACAATTCCGCCACGCGGTCAGCCATCGCAGCTACCGCGTGGGCGGTAAAGGCATGGGCGACCAGCTTGCGGCGCCGTTTATGCAACTCTCCATCCACCTTGAAGCTGTCTGAGGGATCCAGCAGGTAGTAGCCCTTGCTCCGGATATAGTCGTTGGCTTCGTCCTGGTAGGGTGAGCGAATGGCGTCCGAGACCCGCATTTCGTCGGAGAACAGCTCGGTGTCACGGGCGACTGCGACGATATCGTTATAGCGGGTTACCAGCCACGCGCCGAGCTTTTCGTCGTAGTGAACGGGGTCTTCACTGCGCAGGTGCTCGTAGTATTCGTATGGATCCCGGGCGATGGCGGGATCGGTTATCGTCATTTCGCTTATTGAATTCATGTCCTGGTGACCTTTTGTCTCTTCCAGTAGGGGCTTTTTGCCTGCCATTACTTATCGGCGCTTAATTTAGTTGGATTTCGCCGCGAAAGATATGACAGCTCACGAAGAGTTTTTAACACTCCGTGCATGGGAATACTGGACCTCGGAGGTTAAAAATTGTCCACATTGGCCCTTGCTGGCCAGATAACCTAAGTGTGGCTTGTGCCCGGGCGAGGTAGGGAGTCGCGATCGCCAGACTCCCCAGGGCGGGATTAGCGATTTTTCGCTGGAAGCGGCGACATTCGGCGATGCACCGCCTACACGGATTCGGTGCACTATGGCCATCACCTGCCTCGCGAATGCACCAAAATTGACACTGTCGCACCGGGGTATACACCACTGTGCGGCCGGTTCAAACCAGTGACCAACGCTGTAATACCAGCGTCACAAAACGCTGGTGCGTTATACCGCCGGCGATGCTCGCAGGCTGGCATATATATTGCTCTGCTCTTGGCGACGTTGCGTAAGCCCTTCAAAACGAACATAAAATAACCAGTTTTCAGTGCATTCGCGGCATTCCAGTGGATTGACCGAGGATTCAGGTGTGATAACTCCCTCCAGCAAGAAACTGGCAATGGCCGTAGCTATTGCCACAACCATCAATGCCCTGCCCCTGGTGGCGCAGGACCAAACCGGCGAGGCGGCCACCCTCGAGGAAGTCCTTGTCTCGGGCCGTCGCATATCCCAGACCGACCTGGCGATCGGCGAGGGGCAGGCAGCCAATACTGTGGGTGTAACCCGCGAAGAACTGTTGTCGGCGCCAGCCGGCATCTCGGGCCTGAAAATGCTCGAGAGCCTGCCGGGCTTCAACGTGCAGACCGATGGCGCACTGGGTCTTTATGAATTCGGCAACTCGGTCCAGGTCCGCGCCTTCCAGCTCAACCAGATCGGATTCGTGCTGGATGGGGTGCCGATGGGGCGCTCCGACGCCTTTGGCGGCAGCCCGATTTTCCGCTATGTGGACAACGAGAACCTCGCGTCGGTTATCGCATCACCCGGTGCCGGGGATGTCTCGCTGCCGAGCTACGCCTCGCTGGGGCCGATGGTGTCCTACAACACCACACAGCCGGCGGAGGAGTTCGGCGCCAAGGTCGCCTATACCATGGGAGACCACAACCTGGAACGCAGTTTCCTGCGACTGGATACGGGGGATCTCGGTGGCTTCAGCGCCTACCTGGCGCGTTCCAAAACCGACAGCGACCTGTGGCGCGGTCCGGGCACCATCGACCGCGAACACTGGGAGGGCAAGGCGCGTTACGAATTCGACAGCGATACCTTCATCCAGGCCACCTACGTGAGCAACGAATTCTTCGACTATGACTCGCCCTCGGGTTCTGCTTCCACCTTCGCGGACAATTACGAGTACGGCTATTTGCCGGCGATTCCCGAAGGCTGCGCCAATCCACAGCCGGCTGTTTATGACTTCAACGGCGATGGCGCTATCGACGAGGCCGACTTTACGCCGATCTATACCGGCGGAAACTGTACCTCCTACTACGAGGACCGGATCAACGTCCGGGATGACAAGCTGTACTCGCTGTCCTTCCATACGGACCTGATGGACAGTCTCTACCTGAAGAGCACGGCCTACTACGAGGACAAGGATGGCTACGGCGTCTCGCCGGACAGCTACCCGAACTCACTGGGTATCTACACGGAACAGGCGGCCGCCGGGCTGGACGTTGTGCATCCGCGTGGCGTGCAGTACGGCTTGTCCGGGGTCGGGGGCGACCGCAAGGGCATTGTGGCGGGGCTCGAGTGGAGCGTGGGCAACCATGTGCTGTCCCTCGGTGGCTGGTATGAAGACGAGACCTATAACCGCACCCAGCAGCGCCTGAACAAGACCGAAGGCAGTGCCGACGGCAAGGTGATCCGGGACGAAACCGTCTACTACCGCCGCGACTACACCAGTGTCCGGGAAACCACCCAGTTCTACCTGAAGGACAGTATTCTCCTGATGGATGACCGCCTGAACCTGCAAGTGGGTTTCAAGAGCCTGAACGTGGATTACAGCCTGGACGGTTACCGCGACTATGCGGACTACGAGATCGATAGCCAGCCCGGCTACGGTCCGCAGCAAATAGAGGCGGATTACTCGAAGGGCTTCCTGCCCATGATCGGCGCGGTGTACAACCTCAGCGACCACGATCAGCTGTTTACCTCATGGTCGCAGCAATACGCCCTGCCCAAGGGCGCGGACGACATTTTCTCGACGGCCACCAGTTTCACGACACAGGCGCCCGACGGCGAAGAGGCCGAGAACTACGAAATTGGTATCCGGACCAACCGTCCAACCTTCAATGGCGCCGTTTCCCTGTACTACACCGCCTTTGATAACCGGCTTCTGCCTGGCAATGTGCTGAACCCCGCCACCCAGCAACCGGAGACGTTTTATGTCAATGCCGGTGAAACCACAGCCTGGGGTGTCGAGCTTTCCGGCGTCTTCCAGCCGGAGATCTTCAACAACAAGCTCTACATGAATGCCAACCTCAGCTACAACCAGGCCGAGCTGGAAGACGGTTTCGACAACAATCCCGCCGGCAGCCAGATCGCGGACAGTCCGGAGTGGCTGTTCACCGGTGGCGTGACCTGGGAGCCAACCGAGTGGCTGGTAGCCAACCTGTCAGTGAAATACACCGGTGAGCGCTACGCGGACTATGCCGAGCAATACCAGATGGAAGACTACACGGTGTATTCCGCCTACGTCGACGTCAGCGGTTCCCTGCTGGGTCTGGATATGGCGAGCCTGCGCTTCAATGTCGACAACCTGACCGACGAGGAGGTTCTGTCCTTTGTCTACGCGGGCTCGCCGTATTTCCGGCCGCTCAGCCCGCGCACCTTCCAGGCAACACTGACCCTCGATTTTTAACGACCGTTACAGGAATCGCATGAAAGCACGATACTACTCTCCGGGCCGCCTGGCGGCCCCTCTGCTTGCCTTGGTCCTTGCCAATGCGGTATCGGCACAGGCCGGGGATGCGGTCGCCAGCCTGCATGAGCGGCTGCTGACCGTCGATACCCACATTGACATCGACGTCAATCATTTTACCGAGCAGAGCAACTATACCCAGTCGCTCACCACCCAGGTCGACCTGCCGAAAATGGAGGCGGGCGGGCTCGATGTGGTGTGGTTGATCGTCTATACCGCCCAGGGGGAACTGTCCGAGGAAGGCTATGCCGCGGCGCTGGACAACGCGCAGGCCAAGTTCGCCGCCATCGAGCGCCTGACCCAGGAACTGGCGCCGGAGCGGATCGGCCTGGCCACTAGTGCGGCAGAGGCCCGGGAGATCAGTGCCAGCGGTCGCAAAGTCGCCATGATCGGGGTTGAAAACGCCTATCCACTGGGTACCGATGTGAGCATGGTGCGGGAGTTCTACGCGCGCGGCGCCCGCTACATGTCGCTGTCGCACAACGGGCACAGCCAGTTTGCGGACTCCAACACCGGTGAAGCGGACGGGCAGTGGCTACATGGCGGACTGTCGCCGCTGGGGCGGGAACTGATCGTGGAGATGAACCGCCTGGGCATGATGATCGATATCTCCCACCCCTCCAAACAGGCGAATCTGCAGGCGATTGCGCTGTCGAAGGCGCCAGTGATTGCCTCGCACTCCTCGGCGCGCGCCCTCAACGACGTCAGCAGGAATCTCTCGGACGAGGAACTGCTGGCGGTGAAGGAAAATGGTGGTGTGGTGCAGGCGACGGCCTTCCGCTCCTATCTCAACACTGCCAAGAACGCGGCCTGGGAGGCCAAAGCCAGGGAGGTTCTCGCCCGGCTGGCCGCAGAGGAAGACCTTGAACTACGCGAATGGAGTGCGTTGAAAGACCTCACGCCAGAGCAGCGCACGGACTACCTGGATCGCTATCGCGCCCTGCGGGCCAAAGCGCAACCGGTCATTCATGAGGAGGTCGACCCGGTCGCCCCGCCGGTGGATGTGGCGGACTTTGTCGACCACATCGACTACCTGGTAAAAATGCTGGGTGAGGATCACGTCGGGATTTCCTCTGACTTTGATGGGGGTGGCGGGGTAAGCGGTTGGAACGATGCCTCGGAGACCGCGGCAGTCACCCGCGAACTGCTGGAACGCGGCTACAGCGAGTCGGCCATAGCGAAGCTCTGGGGCGGTAACCTGCTGCGGGTGATGGATGAGGTACAGGCTGAAGCGCGCCGCGAACAGGTCGCGACAGCGGTAGATCGATAACGGGAACCAGCCTTGGCCGGCTATTCAGGGCCTTGTTGATGGAGTCTCCGGAAATTGACGGACAGGTCTCCAGTACCGCCCCCCTGTTGGGGCTGGTACTGGTATCCCTGCGACACAATCCTGGGTAATCAGGCAGCTTCGCCGCGTTGCAGCGCATGGACGTCGGCAGCGGCCAGCCGGTTGCCGCCAATTGCCCAGTCACCGCCTTCGAATTCCTGGATACGAACCCAGGTTACGGGGCGCATGTTTTCACCTTCAACCGCGACCATGGCTTCCGTGACCTTCTCGATCAGGGCTTCCTTCTGGTCTGGGGTGAATACGTTTTTAATTACATCGATAGTTACGAGGGGCATGATAGATCTCCTTGGGTAATTAATCAGGCAGCTTCGCCGCGTTGCAGCGCATGGACGTCGGCAGCGGCCAGCCGGTTGCCGCCAATTGCCCAGTCACC